>JAFKKV010000048.1 GCA_017304475.1 Hyphomicrobiales bacterium
GGCATAGGTCGCCTGGCCGGCCTCCGGGGTCACCGTCACCTGGCCGCCGCGCCGGTTGATCACGCCGGCATGGACCGCCGCCTTGCAGACCGAACTGTCGCCCGTATAGACGTCCATGCCCCAGACCGAGCCGCGATCGGCGGCCTGCGGACTGCAGGTGCAGGTCAGCGCCTGGGTCGTATCCGCAAAGGCGGAGAAATCGTCGGGACATTCCGAGATCGCCGCGGTTTCGGCGGCCGCGCCGCCAGGCCCCGCCTTGCCGTCACCGGATTTGCCGCCGCCGGCGGTATTGGCCGCGCCCGCCGCCGCAAAGCGGAAGCTCGAGGCATAGGCGCCGTAATTCGACGAACTGACACCATTGCGGGTCAGGCCTGCATAGGCCGGCCTGCCGGCTTCCGGCGTCACCGTCACCTGGCCGCCGCGCCGGCTGATCGCGCCGGCATGGACCGCCGCCTTGCAGATCGAACTGTCGCCCGTATAGACGTCCATGCCCCAGACCGAGCCGCGATCGGCGGCTTGGGCATTGCAAGTGCAGACGAGCGCTTCCGTCGACCCCGCAAAGGCGGAAAAATCGTCGGGGCAATCGGAGATGGCCTGGGTTTGGGCTTGGACTTGGGCCGGCGCGCCCGCAAGGGACGCCAGGGCCAGCGTCAAGAGGATGATCCATTTCATGTGAGGCATTCCGTCCTGGGTTTGACAGTCTTGAGCCCGGCCTGGTGAGACCGAGATCGGCGCAGCTCGACACGACGCTCGGACCGGTGCGGACCAGACAACCCCATTCGCCCCCGCGAATGTCCCGCAAGATCGACAGCGCGATGACCCCCGCCGACCGGTCGAGAACAGCGAAAGCCATGTCGGGCGGACCTTGTGGAAGGTCGGTTCCGGTCGCCGGGAAAGCCCGGAAACAGAATGGCTGACGTGTTCGAGACCGTGTCGGCATCGACACGATGGTCATCGGCGCGTGTCGTCCGATTATCGACAAAACCTATAGTCGAGACCGCCGAGGACTGTCCAGCCGAGGCCCCCGCCCCGGTTTTCAGGCGCCGCGCGGGCCGGCCGGCGGTTCGGCGGCCCGGAAGTCCGGCTCGCTCGGCTCGGTCCAGCGCAGATATTCGCGTGGCGAAATGCCCATGATCCGCCGGAACATGGCGCTGAAGGCGCTCGGACTGTCATAACCGAGGTCGAGCGCCACATTGGTCACCGGCTCGCCCGAGGTCAGGCGGGTCAGCGCCTCCATCAACCGTACCTGCTGGCGCCATTCGGCGAAGCTCATGTCGGTTTCCTGGCGGAACAGGCGGGTCAGCGTGCGCCGGCCGAGGCCGCCGACACGCGCCCAATGTTCCAGGTCCTGGTCATTGCTCGGATCCCGCAGGATCGCCTCGCAGATGCGGGCGAGCCGCCGGTCGCGCGGCATGGGGGCGCTCAGCGGCAAAGCCGGCATGCGGCCGATCTCCGCGAGCATCAGCGCCACCACCTGCCCGTCGCGGCCATGCTCGTCATATTCGACCGGCAGGGTCACCGCCTCGTTGATCAGCGCGCGAAGCAGCGGCGAGACCTCGAACAGCCGGCAGGCCCTCGGCAGGTTCGCCGCTGCCTCCGGCTCGACATAGAGCGTGCGCAACTGCACGTCGCCCCAGCAGCGGCTCTGGTGGATCACGCCCGATGGCAGCCACAGCGCATGCTGCGGCGGCACCGCCCAACTGCCGGCCTCGGTGATGACGGTCATCACGCCGCTCAGCGCATGCAGCAACTGGGCGCGGCGGTGGCTGTGGCGCGTGCCGACGGTCCCCGAAGCATATTCGGCCGCCATGGCCGCGACCGGTCGCCCGGCATTCTGCAGCATGTCGGCGCGCCGGCCGCTCGCCTCGAAACCGGCAAAGCAGGTGACCGTCTGCACGCCCGCTTCATGGCGGGGACGCCCCGGCGATTGGGGAAGCATATGGCCCATCCGCGACAATTCCTGACCCTGAACAGACAGCGTTGGCCCGCTGACCTCGTACCCTCGTGGCCGAGAGCCTTGGTCTCATCATTGACCAATCCCCGACGAATTTCAAAGCACGTGCCGTGCCAAGACGCCAAACAGGGCCCCAAGCAACCGCATGACCAGCATTACCTTGATGAGCGAACGCGGCGTTCTCTCCTTCCTCACCGCCCAGCTCGAAAGCGCCCTCCCCGGCGCGACCTTCAGGCACTGGTCCGAGCCGGGCGCGGCCGATGCGGAGATCGCCGTCTGCTGGGCTCCGCCCAAGGGCGCGCTCGCCAGCATGCCGAACCTCCGGCTGATCCATTCGATCGGCGCGGGCGTCGACAATATCCTGTCGGACCCCGCTTTGCCGGACCTGCCCGTCTGCCGGGTGGTCGATCCCAAGCTCGCCGCCGCCATGGCGGAATTCATCCTGTGGGGCACACTCTACTTCCACCGCCGCTTCGACGAGGTCACCGCCAATGCCCGGGCCGGCCACTGGCACCGCCTGGAGCAGATGGCGGCCGGCGACAAGCGGGTCGGCATTCTCGGCCTCGGCGCCATGGGCGAACGGGCCGCGCGCCTGCTGAGCCAGGTCGGCTACCAGGTCTCGGGCTGGTCGCGCTCGCCGCGGCAGGTGGACGGCGTGACGGTGCATGCCGGCGAGGCGACGCTCGACGGATTTCTCGACCAGGCCGATATCCTGGTCTGCCTGCTGCCGCTGACACCGGCGACATCGCGCCTTCTCAATGCCGAACGACTGGCCCGCCTGCCCAAGGGCGCGGCCCTGATCCTGGTCAGCCGCGGCGAGCATCTGGTGGTCGACGACCTCGTCGGGCTGATCCGCTCGGGGCACCTGCGCGGCGCGATACTCGACGTGTTCGATCACGAGCCGCTGCCTCCTGATCATCCGCTGTGGCGCGAACCCGGCGTGCTGGTGACGCCCCATATGGCGGGTCTCGCCAAGCCGCGGGTCATCGCCGAGCAGATCGCCGAGAACATCCGCCGCCTGAAAGCCGGCGAGCCGCTGCTCAACCGGGCCGATCCGGCGCGCGGCTATTGACCCGAGGCGACCGCCGCGCCGCGTCATGCGGCCCGATCGCGACAGTACTCGGCCCGTTGGCGGCGGCGTGCGCCGCGCGCGGGCGAGAACATCCGGGACGAACAGAGCCCGGGGCCGACCCGGCCGATCAGACAGGGGAACCCGTGATGAACAGACGCGAATTCGCCAAGCTCATGGCTGCCGCAGGCGTTGCCGGCGGTACCGAGATTTCCTGGGGGCTCAGCCGCGCCGCCGGCCAGACCCGCGGCGGCACGCTCAACACCATCATCCAGCCGGAACCGCCGATTCTGGTCACCGCCATCAACCAGCAGCAGCCGACCCTCACTCTCGGCGGCAAGATCTATGAGAGCCTGTTGCGCTACAGCTTCGACCTGAAGCCGATGCCGGGCCTCGCCCAGTCCTGGGAGGTCTCGCCGGACGGCCTGAAATATACTTTCAAGCTGTTCCCCAACATCACCTTCCATGACGGCAAGCCGATGACCTCGGCCGACGTGGTGTTCTCGGTGATGACCGTGCTGATCGACACCCATCCGCGCGCCCGCGGCACCTTCCAGCGCATCGAAAAGGCCGAGGCGCCGGATCCGCTGACCGTGGTGTTCACGCTGAAACAGCCCTTCGCGCCGTTCCTGAGCTCGTTCGACTGCACCACGGCGCCGATCGTGCCGAAGCACATCTATGAGGGCACCGACATCCGCAAGAACCCGGCCAATGCCCAGGCGATCGGCACCGGCCCGTTCAAGCTGAAGGAATGGGTGCGCGGTTCGCATATCCACCTCGTCCGGCACGAGGGCTATTATCGCCAGGGCGAGCCATTTCTCGACGAGATCTACTACCGGGTCATTCCGGATGCGGCCTCGCGGTCGGTCGCGCTCGAGAAGGGCATCGTCCAGCTCACCCAATGGACCGATGTCGAGTTCTTCGACGTGGCGCGCCTGCAGAAGCTGCCCAACCTGGAGATGACCACCAAGGGCTACGAGTTCTTCGCGCCGCATCTCTGGCTCGACATGAACAACCGTGTCGCGCCGATGAACGACAAGCGCTTCCGCCAGGCCTGCTCGCATGCCATCGACCGCACGGCGATGAAGAACCGGGTGTTCTTCGGCCTCGGCAAGGAAGCAACCGGGCCGGTCTCCTCGAAGACCCCGTTCTACGAGAAGAACGTCAAGCAATATGACTACTCGCTCGACAAGGCCAAGGCCCTGCTCGATGAGATGGGCCTCAAGCCCGGCGCCGGCGGCAAACGCGTCACCATCAACTTCCTGGTGCCGCCCTATGGCGAGATCTGGCAGCGCATCGGCGAATTCATCCGCCAGTCGCTCGGCCGCGTCGGCATCGACATCGTGCTCCAGGGCCTCGACCTCGCCGGCTGGGCCGAACGGGTGTCGAACTGGGAATATGAGATGACGGTCAACCTGCTCTACCAGCTGGGCGATCCGGCGCTCGGCGTGTCGCGCAGCTATGTGTCGACCAATATCCGCAAGGGCGTGCTGTTCTCCAACATGGCCGGCTACTCCAATCCGGAGGTCGACCGGCTGTTCGAAGAGGCCGCCGTCGCGACCGACGAATCCAAGCGCCGGGAACTCTATTCCCAGGTCCAGAAGATCGTCGTGGAAGACTGCCCGCTCGCCTGGCTGATCGAGCAGGACTTCCCGAACTTCGTGGACAAGCGCCTGAAGAACGTCGTCACCACGGGGATCGGCGTGCACGACACCTTCGGCACGGTGTCGCTCGGATGAGCATGGCGACACTGAAGGTGGGCGGCGGGCGCGGTTTCGCGACCGCCCTCGCCGTCCTGGCCTGGGCGGTGAAGTTCGTCGCGGTGGTGCTGGTCATCGCCACGTTCAGCTTCATCATCGTGCGGGCGGCGCCGGGCGATCCGGCCCAGGTCATGGCCGGCCAGACCGGGGCCGCCGACGAGCAGATGCTCGCCCAGCTCCGCCAGGAATATGGGCTGGACAAGCCCTATATCGTGCAGCTCGGCAGCCACCTGAAACGGGTGCTGACCCTCGACCTCGGCTATTCCTATCGCCAGCAAAGGCCGGTGCTGAGCCTGCTGGCGGAACGCATGCCGGCCACGCTGCTGCTCACCGGCACGGCCTTTCTGGTCGCGCTGGTCGCCGGCATCGTGCTCGGCACGCTCGCCGGCATTCGCGCCGGCCGATGGTCCGACACGCTGCTGACGGTCGTCTCGCTGCTGCTCTACGCCATGCCGGTATTCTGGCTCGGCCTGATGCTGGTGCTGCTGTTCTCGGTGCAGCTCGATTGGCTGCCGGCCTTCGGCTACGTCACCATCGGCGTGGAGATGTCGCCGCTCCGGCGCGCTCTCGACATCGCCGCGCATCTCACCTTGCCGGCCCTGTCGCTCGCCGCGGTCTATCTCGCCATCTATGCGCGGCTCATGCGCTCCTCGGTCATCGAGGTCATGCATCAGGACTTCATCAAGACGGCCCGCGCCAAGGGTCTCGCCCAAGGCCGCATCATCGCCCGCCACATCCTGCGCAACGCCATCCTGCCGGTGGTCACCGTCGCCGGCATGCAGGCCGGTGCCTTGGTCGGCGGCGCCGTCGTGATCGAGACCGTCTTCGCCTGGCCCGGCCTCGGGCGGCTCACCTATGACGCGGTGCTGCAGCGCGATTATCCCGTGCTGCTCGGCATCTTCCTGGTCATGTCGGTGCTGGTCATCGTGCTCAACCTCGCGACCGACGCGATCTATCGCCTCGTCGACCCGCGCGTCACCACGCGTTCGGCGTCCTGAACGGAGATCCCGCGTCATGGACACGCTCAAAGCTTTCATTCGCCACCCCAGCGGCATGGTCGGCCTGGTCATCCTCCTGGTGATCGTGACCCTCGCCGTGCTGGCGCCCCTGCTCTATCCCGACGACCCCTGGGACATGATCGGGCGACCCTTCGCACCGCCCCTCACCGATGGTTTCCTGCTCGGCTCCGACACGCTCGGCCGCGACGTCGCCGCCGGCATCGTCCACGGCACGCGCGTATCGATGACCATCGGCGTCGCGTCGACACTGGCGGCGGTCTTCATCGGCGTGCTGATCGGCGCGATCTCGGGTTATTGCGGCGGCATGATCGACGACGCCATGATGCGCGTCACCGAACTGTTCCAGACCATTCCGGGCTTCATCCTGGCCATCCTGCTGGTGGCGACCCTCGGCCCCTCGCTCAGCCATGTGATCTTCGCCATCGGCATCGTCAGCTGGCCGCCGCTGGCCCGGCTGACGCGCGCCGAATTCCTCAGGCTGCGCAACCGCGAATTCGTCCAGGCCGCCGCCTGCCAGGGCCAGTCGCCGCTGGCGGTGGTGCTGCGCCATATCCTGCCCAACGCCATCTCGCCGATCATCGTGACGGGATCGCTGACCATCGCGACCGCCATCCTGATCGAGAGCGCGCTGAGCTTCATGGGCCTCGGCGATCCCAATCTGATGTCCTGGGGTTTCATGGTCGGCGCCTCGCGCACCGTCATCCGGCAGGCCTGGTGGATGAGCGTGTTTCCCGGCGTGGCGATCCTGCTGACCGTGCTCGCCATCAATCTCCTCGGCGAAGGTCTCAACGACACCTTGAACCCGCGCATTTCCCGCGGAGGACGGCACTGATGGCCGATGACGCCCTGCTCTTCCTCGACCAGCTGTCGATTGCCCTGCCGCGCGGCGCCGACCGCGCCTTCGCCATCGAACAGGTGTCGCTGACCGTCCGGCGGAACGAGATCGTCTGCCTGGTCGGCGAATCCGGCTCGGGCAAATCGATGACCGCCCATGCCGCGCTGCGCCTGCTGCCCGACAATGTCGGCATCGCCTCGGGCGCCATCCGCTTCAAGGGAGCCGACATCGCGCGGGCCGACGAGGCTGTCATGCGGACGCTCCGTGGCGGCGAGATCTCGATGATCTTCCAGGAGCCGCTCAGCGCGCTCAATCCGCTGACCCGGGTTGGTGATCAGATCGCCGAGGCGATCGTCACCCATTGCCGCCCGTTGCCGGCCCGCGCGGCGGTGGATGCTCGCGTCCTGGAGCTGATCGCCGCGGTCGGCCTGCCCGAACCGCTGACGCTGGCGCGCAGTTTCCCGTTCCAGCTCTCCGGCGGCCAGCGCCAGCGCGTCATGATCGCCATGGCCATGGCCAACAACCCCGCCCTGCTGCTCGCCGACGAGCCGACGACAGCGCTCGACGTGACGACGCAGCGGCAGATCCTGGCGCTGATCCGCCAGTTGCAGACCGAACGCGGCATGGGCGTCCTGCTCATCACCCACGATTTCGGCGTGGTCGCCGACGTCGCCGACCGGGTCGTCGTCATGCGCCACGGCCGGGTCGTCGAGGAAGGCAGCGTCGACGACGTGCTGCGCCGGCCGCAGGACAGCTACACCAAGGCGCTGATCGCCGCCGTCCCCGGCGCCCGCCCCTTGACCCGCCCCGACCGCAAGCTCGGCGCCGAGCCGTTGTTGAAGGCGGCCGGCCTCGGCAAGACCTTCGTCACGCGCCAGGGCCTGCTGCGCCCGCCGCGGCGGGTGGCGGCGGTGCATGACGTCGCGCTGGCGCTCCGGCCCCGCGAGACGGTGGCCGTGGTCGGTGAATCCGGTTCCGGCAAGTCGACGCTGGGGCGGATGATCATGCGCCTGATCGAGCCGGATCAGGGCTCGATCGCCTTCGACGGCGGCGATCTGCTGAAACTGCGCGGCGCGGCCCTGCGGGCCGTCAGGCGCAAGATCCAGATCGTCTTCCAGGACCCCTTCGCCGCCCTCGACCCGCGCCAGAAGGTCGGCGACGCCGTGGCGCGCGGGCCTATGGCCTATGGCACGCCGGCACGCGAGGCCATGGCCGAGGCCCGGCGCCTGCTGGCCCGGGTCGGCCTGCATGAAAGCGCGGCCGATCGCTATCCCCACGAATTCTCCGGCGGGCAGCGTCAGCGCATCTGCATCGCCAGGGCCTTGGCCCTGAAGCCGCGTGTGCTGGTCGCCGACGAGGCGGTCTCGGCGCTCGATGTCTCCGTGCAGGCGCATATCCTGGCGCTGCTGGCCGAGCTTCGCGAGGAGATGGATCTCGCGATGATCTTCATCACCCACGACCTCAGGGTCGCGGCCGAGATCGCCGACCGGATCGTCGTGATGCGCCGCGGCGAGATCGTCGAACAGGGCGAAACGCGCTCCGTCTTCGTCAACCCGCGGCACGCCTATACCCGCGAGCTGCTCGAAGCGATCCCCGGCCGCCGCCTGTTCGCCGGCCCCGGCGGCGCCGCGCCGGTCGCGGCGCTGACCGCCTGATCCGACAAGAACCGATCGAGGAAACCCAGATGTCCGATGTCGTCGTGCCTTTGCCGCCGCTCGATCCGCAGATCGCCCAGTTCGTCACCCGGATGCGGGCGGATTCAGCCAAGCATCCGCCGCGCGAGTCCATGCCGGTTTCGCGCGCCCGCGAGGTCGCCGAGATCGTGCGCAGACCCTGGACCGAGGGCGGTCCCGTCATGGCCGAGACGGTCGAGCACCTCGTGCCGACGCGCCATGGCCCGGTGCGCATCCGGATCTATTATCCCGAGACGAAACGGCCGCTGCCGGTGTTCTTTTATATTCACGGCGGCGGCTGGACCCTGTTCAGCATCGACACCCATGACCGGCTGATGCGCGAATATGCGGTGAAGGCCGGCATGGCGGTGGTCGGCATTGACTATACCCGCGCGCCCGAAGCCCGTTTTCCCCGACCGCTCGAGGAAACCATCGACACCCTCCGCTGGCTCGGCCGGGAAAGTTCGGCGCTCGGCCTGGATATCTCGACCCTGGTGGTCGGCGGCGATTCCGCCGGCGGCAATCTGACCGTCG
The DNA here is from genome assembly GCA_017304475.1 of Hyphomicrobiales bacterium. GTDB lineage: Bacteria > Pseudomonadota > Alphaproteobacteria > Rhizobiales > Phreatobacteraceae > Phreatobacter. Next base: position 8,845 of record JAFKKV010000048.1, read on the forward strand.
CGGCGGCCTTGGCCCTGCGTGAGGCGGGCGAGCCCCTGATCACGGGCATGGTGCTGAACTACGGCTGCTACGAAGTCGACTTTCTCGCCGGTTCGGTTCTGCGATATGGCGGCGGCGACTATCTGCTGACGACCCACATGATGCTGTGGTTCTTCCATCAATATATGCGCACGCCGGAGGATGCGAAGAACCCGCTGATGAGCCCGCTTCACGCCCGGCTCGAGGGGCTGCCCCCGGCCTTCATGGCGATCACCGAGCTGGACGTGCTCCACGACCAGAACATCGCCATGGAACAGGCGCTGAAGGCCGCCGGCGTGCCGGTCGAAGCCCATGTCTACAAGGGCACCGTGCATTCCTTCCTGGAGGCCATGTCGATCGCCGATGTCAGCGTCAGGGCCATTGCCGAGACTGCGGACTGGCTGAAGCGCCAGGTCGCATCCCGGAACCCGTGAGGCGCCCATGTACACGCCGCCAGCCTATCGCGAAGACCGGATCGAGGTGCTGCACGATCTGATGCGGCAATGGAGCTTCGCGACCCTGATCACATCGGGCCCCCAGGGAATCCTGGCCACGCAATTGCCGTTTCTGCTCGACGACAATGGCGGCCAGGGCCGGCTCATCACGCATCTGGCCCGCGCCAATCCGCAATGTGCCCAACTCGCCGGCGGCGGCGAGGCCCTGGTGGTGTTTCAAGGGCCGCATGCCTTCATCTCGCCGAGCTGGTACGACAACCGCGAGACCTTCCCGACCTGGAACTATACGGCCATTCATGCCTATGGCCGGCCCGTTTGCAACGACGACCCGGAGGTGCTGCGCGCCCTGTTGAAGCGGGTCATTGCCCGCTACGACACGCCGCTCGGCGGGCCATGGCGTTTCGAGGATATGCCCGAAACGGCGATCGCACCACGGCTGAAGGCGATCGTCGCCGTGGAGATCGACATCGACCGCCTCGAGGGCAAGCTCAAGCTGAACCAGGACAAGACGCCGGCGGACCGGGCGGGCGTCATCGCCGAGCTCCAGGACAGTGATGATCCCGTGGCACGGCAAACCGCCACGATGATGCGCGAACTCGGCCGGAAGCCCGACTGACTGACAAGCAGGCCCGCTTCCGCGCGGCAGCGCTCAGGACAAGCCAAGGGCTGCGTAGTCCCAGACAAAGAAAACGCCGGGGTGCGAACCCCGGCGTTGGTCTTGGACAGGACCGGCGGGTGCCGGCCGATCCTCATTCAGTTGGACGAAGAGAAAGCCGAAGACGGCACCGCTTCGCGATCGACCAGGCTCGGCGCGGTGGACAGCGACTGGCCGCGCATCATCTGGCGGGCCGAGAATTCGCGAGGCTGCACCGGCGCATAGGTGGTGACCGAAGGGGTTTCGATGAAACCGGCTGAATCACCAGCACCCTGGGCGAAAGCGGGAGCGGCGACGGCGAGGGGCGCGAGCAGGGTCGCGGCGAGGATGAACTTCTTCATGACAGTCTCCATTGGAAAACCCGGTGGTGGGAGGGACACGCCAGATCCGGGATGTTTGCTTCGGTGTCGGCAGGAGGTGTCCGCCGCCGACATCCTCAACATAGGCGCTGCGCCGCCAAATTGCCAATCACGAAATTGAGAAAATGCACATCAAGAAGCATTTTTATTTTCATTAAATTGCATTGTCGCATTTCTTACAATTGGCATCAGGGGAAGATTGATCGCGCTTTGGTGGCAACTCTCCGCTCACCCCTTTGCGATCGACCCGCTACGAAGCCCTAGGACTCGCGCGAAAATTGGCGGCCGACAATAACGCGGCCCGACGTCCCGTCACATCGATTATCGAAACGAATACAATACGATGACGGGAAATGGCGACACATCGATCATGACCTTGGTCAAGCAGACCAGCAGAGCAATCGCAGGAGGTCGGTACGGAACGTCCCGTCGGGCCGCCGGCGGACGAATGCCCGCGCCCGCCCTTGCAGCCAGACGCGCCGCGATCGGAGCCAATATGCCGATCGTGCGCCATCGGGGGAATCGGTGCGCGGTATGCACATTATGAATTGCACAAGCGCAATCATCGAAAATGCCAGGGCTGGTGAGATCGGACAGCCCGATACAAAAGAAAACGCCGGGGCGGCGCCCCGGCGTTGATCTTGAACAGAGCCGGCCCATGGCCGGCCTGCAGCACTCTTCAATGTGCGGTGATGCCCGAGGAGGTGACCACTTCGCGGTCGATCAGGCTGCGCTCGAGATCGGTCAGACCACCGACCTGGCCGCCGCGCACATGATGGGCGCTGAACTCGCGCGGCTGGTTCGGTGCATAGGTGGTGATCGCCGGGGTCTCGATGAAGCCGGCGGCGTCACCAGAACCCTGAGCGAGGGCCGGCGCGGCGAGGCCGAGCGGAGCGAGCAGGGCGGCGGCGAGAATGAGCTTCTTCATGATGGATCTCTTTTGATTATCCCGGCTGGCGCAAAGCGCTTCACGCCGGGATGTTGGACAGGGCGCCGGCGACAAGACCGCCGGCGACGGGTGCGACCCGGATCAGTTCGACGACGAGAAGGCCGAGGACGGCACCGCCTCGCGGTTCATCAGGCTCTGGTCGGCCGCCGATGCGCGTCCATGGCGCGCCGTGAACTCACGGGGCTGGGTCGGCGCATAGGTGGTGACCGAGGGGGTCTCGATGAAACCGGCCGCATCGTCGGCAAGAGCCGGAGCAGCGACGGCAAGCGGGGCCAGCAGGGCAGCGGCGAGGATGAGCTTCTTCATGACAGTCTCCATTGGAAAACCCGGTGGTGGGAGGGACACGCCTGATCCGGGCTGCTTGCTTCGGTGCCGGCGGGAGGTGTCCGCCGCCGACAAGGCTGAGATAGGTGCAGCCCAACGAAATCGCCAGTCACGAAATTGAGAAAACGCAATCAAATATGCACGACAGGCATTCATTGAATGCATTGTCGCATTTTTGACAATTGAGGCCCCGCCGCGCCTGCCGGCCCGTCCCGGCCAATTGCGCGCCATGACTCCCGGCAGACGCCTATCCCGCTCAGACGCGACATCGCGATCGATGCACCCGCAGACGAACAAGGCGCGAGCCACCCTCAAACGAAAAACGCCGGGCGCTTTTTCAAATGAAAAACGCCGGGGTGGAGGAGCCCCGGCGTTGATCTTGGATAGGACCGGCTGCCGCCGGCATGCACGTCGAGATCAGTTCGACGAAGAGAAGGCCGAGGACGGCACGGCTTCGCGATTGATCAGGCTCTGGTCCGCATTCGACACGCGGTCGTAGCGGGCGGTGAACTCGCGCGGCTGGGCCGGCGCATAGGTGGTGACGGCCGGGGTCTCGATGAAGCCGGCAGCGTCATCGGCGAGAGCCGGAGCGGCGAGGCCGAGCGGGGCGAGCAGAGCGGCAGCGAGGATGAACTTCTTCATGACAGGTCTCTTTTTCGGTTTCGGCCGGCGCGGAGCGCTTCAGGCCGGGATGGTGACGGAGAGGGCGGCGCCAAAGGCGCCGGTGGTTAGTTCGACGACGAGAAAGCCGAGGACGGCACCGCTTCGCGGTTGATCAGGCTCTGGTCGGCACCCGACACGCGGTCGTAGCGGGCGGTGAACTCGCGCGGCTGGGCCGGCGCATAGGTGGTGACCGCGGGGGTCTCGACGAAACCGGCGGCATCATCGGCGAGAGCCGGAGCAGCGAGGCCGAGAGGGGCCAGCAGGGCGGCGGCAAGGATGAGCTTCTTCATGACAGTCTCCATTGGAAAACCCGGTGGTGGGAGGGACACGCCTGATCCGGGATGTTTGTTCGGTGTCGGTGGGAGGTGTCCGCCGCCGACAGGGCTGAGATAGGCGCCCATCCGATCACTTGCCAATCACGAAAATGAGAAAATGCATGTTACAAAGCATTTCAGCCATCACATAAATGCACTGACGCACATATCCAGGAAAACGGGCAATCCCCCACAAGGCTGCTCCCGGCCGCCCGCGCGTGCCGCAAACCCCAAGCGCGACACGTCCCAGGCAGAGATATCCACGGAGACATGCCGCCCTGCCCCGATGCGGCTTCGATGACGCACCCAAACCGGGCCGTGGCTGATGAGAGTGAAATTTGGACTTTAAGGAGTCGCGCGCACGCTAGCGCGCGAGCGCGCCCTCCCGATCGACCGGATGATCCTCGGCACAGAGCGCGTGATCGCCGAGAACCTCGATGACCCGGCAGGCGGCGACATCGCCGTGGCGGCAGCTCTGGATCATGCGCTCGAGCTCCACTTCCAGCGCGCGAAGCCTCAGCATCCTGCTGCGCACGCCGGCAAGCTGCTCGCTGGCCAGCCGGTCGGCTTCCTCGCAGGATCGATCGGGCCGATCCGACAGGGCCAGCAACGACCTGATGGCATCGACTGAAAAGCCGAGTTCCCGCGCATGCCGGATGAACATCAGCCGGTCCGCCTGGTCGGGATCGTAGAGCCGCTGATTGCCATCCGACCGGAACGGCTCCGGCATCAGGCCGATCGTCTCGTAATAGCGGATCGTCGGCACCTTCGTCGCGGCGCGACGGGCCAGGCCGCCGATCGTCAGCCCCGCCTTTCGCTTTTTTTCCGTCATGGCCAAAAAACCGCTTGAAGCTCTAGTCGCTAGAGCTTGCATAGAGGATGTCGGGCCGCCTTTCCAGGGCGCGCGCGACATCGGCCAGGCCCTTCGCCTCGGCCTGCCGCGCTCCCGGATCGGCCGGTCCACCCGAGGCTACCAGGAACGGAGACATCCGATGAGCTTCTTCAAGGATCTCATGCGCAACGGCCATCAGAACCGCCAGGGCGATGGCCGAGGCGGCCACCATGGCGGTGGCCTGCCCTATCGTGATCAATCTCAACCGACGGCGCCCGCGCTGTCCTGCCCGTCCTGCGCCGCCGCCAATCTCGCCGGCAGCCGCTTCTGCGGCCAATGCGGCACCGGGCTCGGCGCCCGCATCTGCGGCGCCTGCTCGGCGGAACGGCCGGCCTCCGCGAAATTCTGCCCGAATTGCGGGACGGCCGCCTGAGGGCCCTGGCGACAATTCATCGCGCGCGGCAATGTCACCTCGGTGCAGCCGCGTCTCGGTACTTCCTGATCGTTCAAAACGCGAGGAGACATTCCATGGGGACCGGCCACGACCATGGCGCCCGTACGCAGAACCAGACAAGGCTGACCGCGGCGCTCGCCCTCACCTCGACCTTTCTGGTCGCCGAGGTGGTTGGCGGCCTCCTGACCAACAGCCTCGCGCTGCTGTCGGATGCCGCGCATATGTTCACCGATGCGGTGGGCCTGACGATCGCATTGGTGGCGGTGCACATCGCGCGCCGGCCGCCGGACCGGCGGCGGACCTACGGCTATTACCGGTTCGAGATCCTGGCGGCGGCCTTCAACGCCGTGCTGCTGTTCCTGGTGGCGCTCTACATTCTCTATGAAGCCTGGAAGCGCTTCGCCACGCCGCCCGAAGTCCAGTCCTTGCCCATGCTGGTCATTGCGGTGCTCGGCCTGATCGTCAACATCATCAGCATGCGCCTGCTCGCCGGCGGCAAGGATGCCAGCCTGAACATCAAGGGCGCCTATCTCGAAGTGTGGAGCGACTTTCTCGGTTCGGTCGGTGTCATCCTCGGCGGTCTGATCATCTGGCTGACCAACTGGACCTGGGTCGATACCGCCGTCGCGGTCCTGATCGGCCTGTGGGTGCTGCCGCGCACCTGGATCCTGCTGCGCGAAAGCATCGATGTGCTGCTGCAGGCCGCCCCGGCCGGCATCGACGTGGCAGCGGTCGAGCAAGATCTCCTGGCGATCGAAGGTGTCGCCGGCGTCCATGACCTGCATGTCTGGTCGCTGACCAGCGACCGCAACGTCGTCACCGCCCATATCGTCACCAAGGTGAGCGCGGATGGGATGGTGGCCTTGCGCAAGCGGGTCGAGACGCTGCTGGAAAAGCGTTACGACCTGCATCTTTCGACGATCCAGATCGAGGACGAGACCGGCCACGCCGATTGAGCCTTGGGGCGATCCCGCACCCCCACATGTTCCGGCCCCGGCGCGGCTTTCCACCGTGCCGGGCCTTGTCGCGACGGGCCGTTTGGGCCACAACGCTCCTCCAGCAACCCCTGGATGTGCCGGTATGAACAAGTCCCTTGTCGCCTTCGCCCTGACCGTTGCGACGGTCGTCGGCGCCGCCACGCTCAATCCCGTCCCCGTCCTGGCGCAGGCCGCCCCTCCCGCGGCGGCCCCGGCCGCTGCGCCACCTGCCTCCACCTTGCCGGGCGGGGCCTCATCGCTGCAGGAGACCTATCAGGACTGGCAGGTCGCCTGCCTGCAGCAAGGCGCCGGCAAGCGCTGCGCGCTGACCCAGCAGCAGGCCGACCCGCAAAGCCGGCAGCGCGTGATGGCGATCGAACTGACGACGGTCGGGGACAAGGCGGAAGGCGTGCTCGTGCTGCCGTTCGGACTGGCGCTCGACAAGGGCGTGACGCTGCAGATCGATGACGGCCCGGTCGGCCAGCCGCTCAGGTTCCGCACCTGCTTGCCGGCCGGCTGTCTGGTGCCGCTGTCCTTCGACGCGCGGATGCTGGCGACGCTTCGCCGCGGCACCGCCGTCAAAGCCAAGGTCACCACCGATGACGGCCGCGAGACCGTCTTGTCGATCTCGCTGAAGGGACTAGCCTCGGCTCTCGATCGCACCGCCGCCCTGCTGCGCTGACGGGACGGCGCGGCGGCCGGGCGCGCCCCAGGATATCCCATGTCGCATGGTCTGCATCACGTCACGCTGGTCACCGGACACGCCCAGGCCAATGTCGACTTTTACGTGGGCTTTCTCGGCCTCCGGCTGGTCAAGCGCACCGGCGGCTTCGAGGACGCAACCCAACTGCATCTGCTCTACGGCGACGCGGCCGGTTCGCCGGGCTCGCTCGTCACCTTCCTGGTATGGGAAGACGGCCAGCCCGGCCGGGTCGGTCTCGGCCAGTTCAGCGACCTCGCCCTCGCGATCCCTTCCGCCAGCATCGGCTTCTGGCTGACGCGGGCGATGAGCCAGGGCATCAAGGTCGCCGGCCCCTCGCGCGAATTCGGCGAGCCGGTTCTGCGCCTGACCGATCCGGACGGCGCGACCGTCAAGCTCGTCGGGGTCGACACGCTCGCCGCGGCGGCGCCGCTCGTGGATGGGGCGATACCGGCTGAACATGCGATCCGCCGCCTGCGCGGCGCCACCGTCCTGTCGGACCAGGCAAGGGAGACCCAGGCCGCCCTCGCCGAACATCTGGCTTATGCCGAGACCGCGCGCCAGGACGGCCTGATCCGGCTGACTTCGCCGGCCGGCGATACCATCGACCTGCGCGACGCCACCGGTTTCTGGCCGGGCGTCGGCGGCCCCGGCACGATCGACCACCTGGCGTTTCGCACACCGGATCTCGACGGCCTGCGCCGGGCGCATCGGCTGTTGCAGGATCAGGGCCGCGAGACCAGCGAGATCAAGGATCGGCGCTATTTCACCTCGATCTACTGGCGCGAACCGGCAGGCGCCCTGTGCGAACGAGCGACGGACGGGCCCGGCATGGCCTTCGACGAAAACCCGGACCATCTCGGCGAGATGCTGTTCGTGCCGCCGGAAACGGCCGAAGAGGTCAAGCTGCAACTGCCCGACATCGCCCTGCCCGGCGAACCGCGCGATCGGCGGGTCGAACTGCCTTTCATCTACAGGCTGAAGCGGCCGGCGGACCCTGACGGCAGCACCATCGTCGTGCTGCACGGCACCGGCGGCAACGAGACCGACCTGATGCCTCTGGCCCGTCGGATCGCGCCGCGCGCCGCGCTTCTCGGTTTTCGCGGCCGCAGCACCGAGGAAGGCGTGTTGCGATGGTTCCGACGGTTCGACGCGTCCACCTTCGACCAGACCGATATCACCGCCGAAGCCGCGGCCTTCGCCGAGACGCTGCCTGAGGCCCTGGCGGCCCACGGCCTCGACCCCGGCCGGACGACCGTGCTGGGCTATTCCAACGGCGCCAATTTCGCGGCCGCCGTCATGCTGCTGCATCCCGGCATCATCCGCACCGCCGCCTTGCTGCGACCGGTCCGTGTGCTGGATGCGGCGCCCCCGGCCGACCTTTCGGGAACAGCCGTCCTGACGGTCACCGGAACGTCCGATCCGTTCGCAGCCGATGCCGATGGCCTGGACGAGCTTTTGAGGAACGCGGGCGCGCGGCTCTCGCGACAGCGTCTCGCCGCAGGCCACGCCCTGACCGATGACGACGCGCGGGCGGTCAGGACCTGGCTCGCCGAAGAGCCATAGGCACGGCAGCCCGTCAGGCCCAGCCTCGGGGCGCGGGTCTTCCCTGCCGGCCCTGCATCGGCAAGGATGAGGGATTGGCGGCCGTGCACCGATATCTCACACGAGCAGTTGATCTCGCGGCGCCCCCGCCTTTCCCCCGTTCGGGGGAGGCAGATCCCCGCCAGCCATGGAAGGCTTCCAGCAATCTCTGACCAGAGAATCGCCGGAGTCTCTCATTGCGCCCGATCATGCCGACCGCCTCCCTGCACGGCCAGCCCTTCAAGCCGGGCTCTGGCCTGTGGCACCGACCACTGCGGAGGGCGTCATGAGCATCGCGCTTGTCCCGTCGGAATGCCGCCATTCCGCCGCCGCCCAGGCCGTGTTCGACGAGCTCGACAGCCGGGTGGTCGATGTCTTCGCCGATATCCATGGCTGGCGCGGCTGGAAATTCATCTCCAACCGTCGCGCGCCGAAGCCGCAGAGCCTGGCGCTCGCCCGTGAGATCATGCGCGCGATCGAGTGGTATCAGGAGCACCGGGTCGAGACCGGCCTCAGGCTCGCGAACCACCTGCCCGCCGAGGAAGCGGCGCTCCTCAGGTCGCTTTGGGACAGTGGCGACCATCAGACCGCTGCCGAGGGCCATTACGCCCCCCTGACGCCCGCCTGTTTCGCGGTTGCCGCCGTGCGCGGCCGGCTCGCCGAGACGGATAACGGCCTCGGCCTCATCGGCGCGGATTATCTGTTCGAGCAACTGACCGCACTCGTCGCCCAGGCGGCGCTGCCGATCAGCGAGGAACGCGATATCCAGCATGACGGCATGCGCCTGGCGGTCATGCGCGCGGCCGCCAATACGTCGCGCGTCGGCCAGATCAAGCAATTGATCCTCGACATGGCGACGCGCCAGCCGGAAAGCGCCAAGATCATGTTGCGCGGCTTCGACTGCTTCCGCGTGGTCTATCCACTGCCGGTCTGGGACGAAGCCTACGAGCGGGCGCTCAAAAGCGACGCCCCCGTCTGGGTGGGGAGCAGTTCCAAGCGATCCTAGACCGGTAAGCCGTCAGATCATTGGAAAATTGATCCCCGCATCGGGCCGGAGGTCCGCGCCACAAGACGGGTTGTGTGGGTCGTTGCTGCCGCACCGGGATTGAATGGAAGAGGCACGACGGAAAGCCGGCGATCGATCATTCGGGTACGTGACGCAAGGGCATAGTTGCCCTATCTAGGCCGGGCCTCAATGTGGGGAGGCTCGGGGAAGTGACCATGAATCGTATCGCAAAGTCGATGGCTTTGGCCTCGGCACTCGTCGCTGGCTGTCTCGCCGTCAATGAAGCCGCCTATGGGCAGGATCAAGCGATCGACTCGAACGTCTATTACAAGCTGACGACGCAATTTCGTGGTCGCAACATGCCGCTGGACGTATTCAATGGCGGCCCCAGCAACAACAAGGTTCAATTGCGCCGCGCCGACAATGTCAGCGGACAATTCTGGCGTTTCGTGCGCGAGGATGGCGGGTTCTACCGGCTCACGACGCAGTTTCGCGGGCCGAATATGTGCCTTGATATCGATCCAGGACCAAACCAGCCGGAATTGCGTCCCTGTGGCAATTTCTCCGGACAGCTTTGGCGGCTCACGCGCGCTCAGGGTGGCTTTCGCTTGACCACACAGTTTCGCGGAACCGCGATGTGTCTGGACGTCGAGCCGTCGACCAACCAGCCCGAGCTTCGTGCATGCGGCAATTTTACCGGCCAGTTCTGGAGCCTCGTTCCGACCGACAGCTCAGTGCGATGAGCGCCGCGCTCTGGACGGCCTGACGGGCCTGAAGCCCCTCAACGTCAAAGGCCCCGTTCATGGCGGGGCCTTCATGTTGCGGCCGGCCGGAGCGGCAAGGACAGCCCGGCGCCTCCGTTGTCCCGTAATGTCTGCGGCCGGATGAGCGCGCGGCTCGGCCAGGCAGATCCTCAGCCGGTCACCGCGCGGGCCGTCGCCATGTAGATCTGGGCATAGCCTTCCTTGATCGCCGAGGTAATCTGGTCGAGCCGGCGATCGATATGTTTCTCCAGCACCGAGACGCAGGCCGCCTCGTCGCGCGCCTTGACCGCCATCAACACGGCGCGATGCTCGGCCTGCGTGTTCGAGCGGTTGATGCGATCCATGTCGATCCAGCGCACGAAGCGGATGCGGGCATTGACGTTGCGCAGCACCCGCAGCATCTCGGCATTGTTCGACATGGCCATCAGCCGCTCGTGAAAGGCCTCGTCCAACTCGACGAGCTCGATCGCCGTGCGCTCGCCCGGGTCAGGACCGGTCGCGTCGAGAAAGGCCAGCAGCGCATCGATATCGCTGTCCTTGGCACGCCGGATCGCCAGCCGCGCGGACGCAAGCTCGATCGACTTGCGCAATTCATAGAGGTCGAAGATCTCATGGGCGTCGAGCTCGCGGCAGAAGAAGCCCTTGCCCGGCGTGAAACGCAGAAAACCCTCGGTGTTCAGGCGGTTCAGCGCCTCGCGCAGCGGCGTCCGGCTGACGCCGAGACGCTTGGCGATGTCTCCTTCGTTGAGCCGCTCGCCCGGCTTGAACTCATAGCTCACGGCCATGGCCTTGAGCTGTTCGTAGACCCGATCGACAACGCTGTCGGAGATGATCTCCACGTGGCTTTCCTTAGCTGAATGCATTGCCGAACACACTTCAATATACCGGCCCCGGCGGAGCGCTGGCAATCGCCAAACCGGGCATTTCCGGCCTGTTCGCGCCTCCGGAAGCGGTCGATCGGGGACGATCAGGGACTTTCGAAAACCTTGCCCGGGTTCATCAGCCCCGCCGGATCGATCGCGGCCTTGATCCGCTGCATCAGCTCGAATTCCGGGCCGGCGCGCCAATCCGCCAGCATGTCCGGTTTCAGCCGGCCAATGCCGTGCTCGGCCGAGAAACTGCCGTCGAGCGCGCGCACCACCGCGTTGACGGCATCCATCAGGTCGTGGCTGCGCGCGAGGAATTCGCTGCCGGCCATCGCCTCCGGTTGAACGAAGTTCATGTGGATATTGCCATCGCCCATATGGCCGAAGGGCACGGCGCGAATGCCGGGGATCAGCCGCTCGCCGGCTTCCGTGGCGAGCCGGATCAGGTCGGGCACGCGCGAGACCGGCACGGAGACGTCGTTCTTCACGCTGGCACCGGCGAGTTTCTGGGATTCGGAATGTTCCTCGCGCAGCCGCCAGAGCGCCTGGGCCTGGGCCGCGCTTTCGGCGATCGCCGCATCGATGACCTCGCCTGCCTCGAAGGCCTCGCCGAGCACGGTCTCGACGAGCGCACGCAGGCCCACATCCGGGCGCGGCGAAGCAAGTTCCACCAGCACATAATGGTCGGCGGCTTCGGCCAGCGGCAGAGACGCCCCCGAAATATGTTTCAGCACGAGGCCGACGCCCGTGCCCGACATATATTCGAAGGCCTGCAGGCTGGCCTCGTCGCGGTCGCGGAAGCGGCGGAACAGGGCGAGCGCCGCGGCGAGATCGGGCACCGCGCAGAATGCGACCTCCTGCGCCTTCGGCCGGGCGAACAGGCGCAGCACCGCGGCGGTGACAATGCCGAGCGTGCCCTCGGCGCCGACGAAGAGCTGGCGCAGGGCGTAACCGGTATTGTCCTTGCGCAGGCGCCGCAGGCCATTCCAGATCTGGCCGTCCGGCAGCACCACTTCGAGACCCAGCATCAGTTCGCGGGCATTGCCGTAGCGCACCGTGGTATTGCCGCCGGCATTGGTGGAGAGCACGCCGCCAATGGTGGCCGAGCCCTCGGCGCCGAGCGACAGCGGGAACAGGCAGCCGGCTTCGGCCGCGGCGTCCTGCGCGGTCTTCAGGATGACCCCGGCCTCGGCGACCATGGTCATGTCGACCGGGTCGATATCGCGAATGCGGTTCATCCGGGCGAGCGACAGTACGACCTGGCGGCCGCTTTCATCCGGCATGGCGCCGCCGACCATCGAGGTATTGCCGCCTTGCGGCACGACCGCGACGCCCCTGGACGACAAGAGCCTCATCGCTCCCGCGAGCTGTTGCGTATCGGCCGGCCGTAGCACGCAGGGCGCGCGGCCGCGATAGAGGCCGCGCCAGTCGGAGAGGTAGGGCTCGATATCCGACTGGGCGGTGAGAATGCCGCGCTCGCCGACCAGCGAGCGAAGATCGTTGATGAGGCTGTCTTGAATCAGGCTGTCGTCAGTCACGTCGTCACCATGAGAGGGGATCTCATGGTCCCGTTGCGGCCGAATGGGAGGATCAGGCAAACACGCGGGGGCGCAGGCCCGCGTGGAACCAGGTGATCATCGAATAGATGTCGTAGACGGGAATGCCAACTGCCGCCTGAAGGGCGGCCGCATAAGGCGGCATGTTGGTGCATTCCAGCACGATGGCGCCGATATCGGGATTCCCGGCGACCAGGGCCTTGCCGGCCTCCACGACATCCTGTTCGGCGAGCGCCACATCCATGTCGTCCTTCTCCGCCTTGATCAGCACACGGAAGAATTCCTTGCCGTTTTCTGTGCCGACCATGGGCGTGTCGAGCGGCACGCCGGCGCCCTCCAGATGGGCGGGCGTCAAGGTCGAGCCCGACACCGTCACCAGGCCGACGCGCTTGCCCGGCGGCAAGGTCGCCTGCACCCAGGGCACCTGCATCAGCGAGGAGGTCGCGACCGGCACGCCGACCGCCGCCGCGATTTCCTTCTGGAACAGCGAGAGGAAGCCGCAATTGGTGGTGATCCCCTCGGCGCCGAGCCGGACCAGATCCTTGGCGGCGTCGATGAAGTCCGGCAGCAGGCCGGCCGCCCCCTTCAGCACGACCTTTTCCGGGCTCGCGCCCGACACCACCCGGTAGAGCACCGGGAAAGGCCAGGTCGTACCGTTGCCCATGTCGCCGGGAATGCGGGGAAAGCGCGCCTCGAGCATGAGGATGCCGAGCGGCGCGCCATAGATGGCCTTGCCGCCGCGGGCGATCCGGGGCGCGGGAGCAGTCGCGGAATGAGCGGTCATGAGCCTGGTCCTTTCGAAGGCGGCAGGAGATCTTGAAGACGGCGATCAGAGATAGCGGGCGGGATCGAACGGGCCGACCGGGATCTCCGGCTCGCGGCCGCCGATGAGCTGGGCGACCACCCGGCCGGTCCGTGCCGAGCCGACCAGGCCGACATGGCCGTGGCCGAAGGCGTAGACGACATCGCGGCTCGCCCGCGAATAGCCGAGGCAAGGGCGCCCGTCGGGCATGCTCGGGCGGTGGCCCAGCCACGCCTTGACGCGGGCACCGGCCACGCTGGTGGCGAGTTCCCTCGGCAGCTTCGGAAACATGCCGATCAGGTGATCGCGCAGGATTTCGGCGCGCCGCCAATCGGGCGCGGCATCGAGCCCGGCGATCTCCACCTGGCCGGCGGCGCGCAGTCCCTTGTCGGTCCAGTTGATCACCATCTTGGCGTCGGAGGCCATGAAGGACGAACGTGGCCCGGCCTCGGGGTTCTCGATCATGACGTGATAGCCGCGCTCGGTTTCGAGCGGCAGGCTGTCGCCGATCGAGGCGGCGAGCGGCTTGGAGCGGGCGCCCGCTGCAATCACCGCGGCATCACAGGCGATCTCGCCGCCATCGGTGACGACGGCGACCAGCTTGCCTCCCGCGAGCCTGAGCTTCCTGGCCTTGGCCTGGACGAATTCGGCGCCCAGCGAACGGGCGTGCTCGGCGAGACCCGCGACATAGGCGCCGGGATCGCGGCAGCGGCCGGCCTCCTCGACCAGCACGCCGAACTGGTAGCGCGGATGCAGTTCCGGCTCGCGCTGGCGCAATTCGTCGGCCGAGAGCTCCAGCCAGTCGATGCCGACGCGCTTGCGAATGGTCCAGGCGAGCTTGTCGGCGTCGAAAGGCGCACGCGAGGGATAGACATGCATGACGCCCTGGCGCTCGATCAGGTGGCCGAGACCGGCCTCGTCGGCGAGCTTCTTGTGCAGGGCCGGCGCGTCCTTCAGGAGGGCGCGCAAGGCTATCGCGGTTTCCTCGACCTTGGCCGCGGTCCAGCCCGACCAGAGATATTTGACCAGCCAGGGCAAGGCCCGGGGCAAATAGCTCCAGCGGATCGCCAGCGGGCCCAGCGGATCCATCAGGAATTTCGGCACCTTTTTCCAGACGCCCGGTTCGGCCGGCGGGATGACCGAATGCGACGACAGCCAGCCGGCATTGCCATAACTCGCCGCCTGGACATCGCCCGGGGTCGCCGGCTCGATGATCGTGACGCGATGGCCGTCACGCAGCGCCTCGATGGCGCTGATGACGCCAATGGCGCCGGCTCCGATGATGGCGACGTGACGGCCGGTCTGTTCGCTCATGCGGAAACCTTCTCGCTCGGGACGAAATCCTTGCCGTGCGACTGGGCGCGCGGATCAAGCAGGCAATGCAGGATGGCGGGCTTGCCGGAGGCAAGCGCCCGCTCGAAAGCCGGCGCGAAATCCTCTGTTCGTTCGACCCTTTCGCCATGGCCGCCGAAGGCCTTGGCATAAAGCGCGAAGTCCGGGTTCTGCAACTGCGTCGCCACCACGCGGCCGGGATAGTCGCGCTCCTGGTGCATGCGGATGGTGCCGTACTGACCGTTGTCGATGACGATGGCGATGATGGCGGCGCCATATTGCACGGCGGTGGCGAATTCCTGGCCGTTCATCAGGAAGCAGCCGTCGCCGGCAAAGGCCACGACCGTGCGCTCGGGATGCTGGCGCTTGGCCAGCACCGCCGCGGGAACGCCATAGCCCATGGAGCCGGAGGTCGGCGCGAGCTGGGTCGCGAATTCATGGAAGCGAAGATGACGGTGCAGCCAGCCGGCATAATTGCCGGCGCCGTTGCAGAGGATCGCATCCTTGGGCAGGCGGTCGCGCAGCCAGGCGACCACTTGGCCATATTGGAAGGCGCCCGGCAGTTCACGCGGCGTCTCGGTCCAGGCCACATAATCGGCATGGGCCTTGGCCGCCTCGCCCGTCCAGGCTGGTGCGCCTGCGGGTTTCAGCCCCTCGAGCGCCGCCGCGAAGCTTGCCGGCGCGGCCTGAATGGCCAGTTCCGGCTGATAGACACGGCCGAGCTCTTCGGCGCCGGGATGGACGTGAACGAGCCTTTGCTGCGGCACCGGCACGTCGATCAGCGTGTAGGAGGAGGACGGCATTTCCGACATGCGGCCGCCGATCAGCAGGATCAGGTCGGCACCGGTGACGCGGGCCTTCAGGCGGGCATCGGGACCGATGCCGAGATCGCCGGCATAGTTCGGGTGATCGGCCGGAAACAGCGCCGCGCGGCGGAACGAGGTCGCGACCGGCAGGTCGAAATCTTCGGCGAAGCGGGCGATCGCGCCGACGGCTTGCGCGTCCCAGGCCGAGCCGCCCAGGATGACGATGGGGCGCTTGGCTTCGGCAAGCATGGCACCGAGGCGCGTCATATCGGCCGGCGCCGGCCAGCTCTTCGCCGGCTCGACGCGCGGCGCGTCGGCAACGGCCGCAACCTCGACCAGCATGTCTTCGGGCAGCGAAATCACCACCGGGCCGGGGCGGCCCTGCATGGCGATCCGGAAGGCGCGTGCCACCAGTTCGGGAACCCGTTCCGGCCGGTCGATCTCGACCACCCATTTGGCCATGGTGCCGAACACCGCCTTGTAGTCGACCTCCTGGAAGGCCTCGCGCTCGCGCATGCCGGTATCGACCTGGCCGATGAACAGGATCATCGGCGTCGAATCCTGCATGGCGATATGCACGCCGTGGCTGGCATTGGTGGCGCCCGGGCCGCGGGTGACGAAGCAGATGCCCGGCCGGCCGGTCAGCTTGCCATAGGCCTCCGCCATCATGGCCGCACCGCCTTCGGCACGGCAGACCACGACATCGATGGCGCTGTCATGCAGCGCATCGAGCGCGGCGAGATAGCTCTCGCCCGGCACGCAGGTCACCCGCTCGATGCCCTGGGCGACGAGCTGGTCGACGAGGATCTGGCCGCCGGTCCGGGCGTTGGTCTGGGTCTTGGTCATGACAATACCTTGCACGCTTTGGCAATCCGGCCGGTGGCCTCCGCGAGGCTTGCCTCGGAGGCCGCGTAGGAAATGCGGAAATAGGGAGCGAGACCGAAGCAACTGCCCGGCACCACAGCGACATCGTGCTGTTCCAGGAGATAGCGGCAGAAGGCGCTATCGCTGTCGATCAGGGTGCCGTCAGGGGCGCGCCGGCCGATCAGCCCGGCGCAGTTGGCAAAGGTGTAGAAGGCGCCTTCAGGGCGGCGGCAGGTGACGCCGTCGATCGCGTTGAGCGCATCGACCACCAGGTCGCGGCGGCGCTGGAAGGCGGCGCGGCGCTCGGCCAGCAGGTCCTGCGGACCGGTCAGGGCTTCCACTGCGGCGGCCTGGCTGACCGATGACGGATTGGTCGTGCTCTGGCTCTGCACCACCGCGATTGCCGCGATCAGCTCCTTCGGGCCACCGGCATAACCGATGCGCCAGCCAGTCATGGCATAGGCCTTGGAGACGCCGTTGACGGTGAGCGTGCGGCTCTTCAGACCGGGTTCGATCTGGGCGGCCGTGACGAAGGGCAGGCCGTCATAGATCAGGTGCTCGTAGATGTCGTCGGCGATCAGCCAGACATGGGGATGCCGCTTCAGCACGTCGAGGATCGGCTGGAGTTGGGCCTGCGAATAGGCCGAGCCGGTCGGATTGGACGGCGAGTTCAGCAGCAGCCAGCGGGTGCGCGGCGTGATCGCCCGCTCGAGATCGGCCGCGTCGAAACGAAAGCCGTTATCCTCGCGGCAGACAACATTGACCGGCTGCCCTTCGGCGATCTGCACCATGTCGGCATAGCTCGTCCAATAGGGCGCGGCGAGGATCACCTCGTCGCCGGGGTCGAGCGTCGCCATGAAGGCGTTGTGGATCACCTGCTTGGCGCCGGCGCCCACCGTGATCTCGTCGGCGGCATAGACCAGGCCGTTCTCGCGGCGGAACTTGTCCGCGATCGCTACCTTCAGCTCGGTGGTGCCGTCGAGCGTGGTATATTTGGTCTGACCCGCGCGGATCGCCTTTTCGGCCGCCGCCTTGACGTGGTCGGGCGTGTCGAAATCGGGCTCGCCGGCGCCCAGCACGATGACCGGCCGGCCCTCGCGCTTCAGGCGGGCGGCGACAGCGCCGATCTTCAGGATCTCCGAGACACCGATGGCGCCGATGCGCCTGGCGGAGCGAAAGCCGGTCTCCGGCGAAGCCATTGACGTCATCATGTCCTCTTCAGCACCAAAAGGGCCCTGAGCGAACCCGCTCAGCGGGCCGCGACCGCGATGATTTCGACGAGATAGCCGGGATCGGCAAGTTCGACCCGGCCACAGGCGCGCGTCGGCGCATCGCCCGGAACGACCCAGGCATCATAGACGGCGTTCATGGCGTCGAAATCCGCCATCGACTTGAGCCAGATCTGCACGCTGAGCAGGCGTGACTTGTCGGTGCCGGCGCGTGACAGCATGTCGTCGACCTTGGCGAGAGCCTGGCGGGTCTGGCTGGCGATATCGCCCGACTTGTCATCGGCCACCTGGCCGGCAAGGAAGACCAGGTCGCCGAACACGGAAGCGCGGCTGCGCCGGGCATTCTGGTCGATGCGGGTAATCGCGGACATCGGGATTTCCTTCTCTGATGGATGCGCGTCAGTGGCCGGTGGCGACGATGCGCCGGCAATGGTCGAGCGCGGCGCCGATCAGATTGTCGCTCGCCTCGGGTGTGCGGAAGGCCGAATGGGCCGAGAGCGTGACATTGGGCAAGGTGGTCAGCACATGGCCTACCGGCAGCGGCTCGATCGTGAAGACGTCGAGGCCGGCATGGCCGATATGGCGGGAACGCAGGGCCTCGACCATGGCGTCCTCGTCGACGACGGCGCCGCGCGCCGTGTTGATCAGGATGACGCCCGGACGAAGCTGACCGATGCGCTCGCGCGACAGGAAGTTCTTGGTGTCATCATTGAGCAAGAGGTGCAGCGACACGACATGACTCTCGGCCATGAGCCGCTCGAGCGAGACGAATTCGACGCCCGGATGGGATTTCGGCGAGCGGTTCCAGGCGATCACCTTCATGCCGGCGCCCGACGCCAGCCTCGCGACTTCCGCCGCGATACCGCCGAAACCGATCAGGCCAAGCGTCTTGCCGGTGAGCTGCACACCGTCAGTGCGCAGCCAGTTGCCGGCGCGCATCTGACCGTCCATGCGGGCAAAGCCCTTGGCGGAAGCCCACATCAGGGCGAACGCACATTCCGCCACGGCCGTGTCGCCGTAGCCCTTGATGATATGCACGGAGATGCCGAGCGTGGCGAGCTCTTCCGGGTTCATGTAGCTGCGCGCGCCGGTGCCCAGGAACACGACATGCTTCAGGCCCTGGCATTGCCGGGCCAGAGCGGTCGGAAGATGCGTGTGGTCGATGATGGCGATCTCGGCGCCGCCAAGGACAGCGGGCAATTCCTCCGATTTCACCTGGGGATTGCGGTTGATCGTGACCGTCGGATCGTCGGTCCGCACCAGCCTCTCGGTCACGGCTGCCAGAGTGTCATTCGCATCGACGAAAACAGCACGCACCTGAAATCTCCTCACTCGTGAATGCTCGTGCGCGCCGGACGCGGGCCGCCTTCAGCCCCCGGCCGGAAGGCTGAGGCTCGCGGCCCTTGACCCATCCAAAAACTGCGCCCAGACTTGTATTCAGATTTGAATTCCATTGGCAAGCCCCTGTTTCGCGCGCCTCCACGGGCCGGCCGCCAAGCGTCTGCCCACCAATGAGGCAAGCGGAACAAATGATGTCCAATCAGCCATTCCAGTAAAATACCATATTGCATTTCGACCTGAATACAGAAACAGTGCCGCAAGCCTCGGAGGGCCTGAGCCCCGGAGACAGAGATCAGCAACAGAGGGTTTCGAGATGAATCGCAGGGACGCTTTCACCGCGGTCGCGCTTGCCGGCGCTGCCATCGCCGCCACTGCCGCGCCGGAACCGGCCGCGGCCCAGAACGCCACGTCCACGCTCGACCGGATCAAGCGCACCGGCATCCTGCGGGTCGCGGTGATCGTCGGCCAGGAGCCCTATTTTCATAAGGACCTGCCGACCGGCGCGTGGTCGGGCGCCTGCATCGACATGGCCAATGACATCGCCTCCAAGCTGAATGCCAAGGTGCAGACGGTCGAGTCGACCTGGGGCAACCAGATCCTCGACCTGCAGGGCGACAAGGTGGACCTCGCCTTCGCCGTCAATCCGACCCCTGAGCGCGCGCTGGTGATCGATTTCTCCACGCCGATCCTGGTCCACGCCTTCTCGATCATCACCAAGAAGGGCATGGCCAAGCCGCAGGCCTGGGAAGAGATCAACAAGCCGGAGATCAAGATCGCGGTCGATATCGGCTCGACCCACGAGATGATCGCCCGGCGTTATTGCCCGAAGGCGACCATTCTCGGCTTCAAGAACCGCGACGAGGCGGTGCTGGCGGTCGCCACCGGACGTGCCGACTGCACCTGCGTTCTGGCGGTGCTGGCGATCTCGACGCTCAAGAAGAACCCCAATCTCGGCGAGTTCGTCATTCCTCGCCCGCTGCTCAGCCTGCCCACCAATATGGGCATCCGCGCCGAGAGCGACCGGCGCTACAAGGACTTCCTCTCCGCCTGGGCCGACTATAACCGCTCGATGGGCCAGACCCGCGACTGGATGATCAAGGGCTTCGGCGCGGTTGGATTGACCATCGACGACATCCCCTCCGAAGTGCAGTTCTGACGGAGGCCGCTCGATGCAATATGCGTGGGATTTCGGGGCGCTCCGGCCCTATTGGGGCCTGATCGGCCAAGGCCTTCTCGTCACCGTCCTCTATACCGTGACGACGGTCGCGGCCGGCGTCGTCATCGGCCTCGTCACCGGCATCCTGCGCACCAATGCCCCGCGATGGCTGTCGATTCCCTTGCGGGGCTATATCGAGGTGTTCCGCTGCACGCCGCTGCTGGTGCAGCTGGTCTGGGTCTATTACGCCTTGCCCGTGCTGATCGGCGTGGACATGTCGGCGGCCATGGCCTGTTTCCTGACCTTGTCGCTTTACGCCGGCTCGTTCTACGCGGAGATCTTCCGCGGTGGCATCGAGGCGATCGATCGCGGCCAGTGGGAAGCCGGCCGCGCCATCGGCATGCGCCGGGGCCGGATCTTCCGGCGCATCGTGCTGCCCCAGGCGATCCAGGTGATGATCCCCTCCTTCATCAACCAGACCATCCTGCAGCTGAAAAACACCTCGCTGGTCTCGACGGTGGCGGTGGCCGACCTGCTCTATCAAGGTTCGGTCATCACCGCTGCGAGCTATCGGCCGCTGGAGGTCTATTCGCTGATCGCGCTGCTCTATTTCGTCGTGCTGTTTCCGCTCACCCTCGTCGCAGACCGGGTCGAACAACGCTTGGGAGCCCACCGGTGATCGAGGTAAGCCCCACCCTTTCCGCCCAAGGTATCCACAAGGCCTTCGGCAGCCACCAGGTGCTGAAGGGCGTATCGCTCGACGTTGCCCGCGGCGAGGTCGTCACCCTGATCGGCGCCAGCGGCTCCGGCAAGTCGACCTTCCTGCGCTGCCTCAACCTCCTGGAGCTGCCGCAGGCCGGCACGCTCGCCGCCGGCGACCATCGGTTCGAATTCGGCAAGGGGCGCAAGGTGCCCGACGACGCGCAGCTGGCGCTGCTGCGCCGCGACGTCGGCATGGTGTTCCAGCACTTCAATCTGTTCCCGCATATGAGCGTGCTGGCCAATGTGACCGAGGGACCGGTGCAGGTGAAAGGCATGGCCAAGGCGGAAGCCAATGAGCTCGGCCGCGACCTGCTCGCCAAGGTCGGGCTCGCCGACAAGGCCGATGCCTTTCCGAGCCGGCTCTCGGGCGGCCAGAAGCAGCGCGTCGCCATCGCCCGGGCGCTGGCCATGAAACCGGACGTCATGCTGTTCGACGAGGTCACCTCGGCGCTCGACCCGGAACTGGTAGCCGAAGTCCTGGCGGTCATCCGCAATCTTGCCGCCGAAGGCATGACCATGATCCTGGTCACCCACGAAATGGCCTTCGCCGCCGACGTCTCCAACCGCGTCGGTTTCATGAACGAGGGTGTGATGGCCGAGATCGGCTCGCCCGACGAGGTCATCCGCAAGCCACGCAACCCGCGGCTCGCGAGCTTTCTGGAGCGCTTCCACCAGGGTCACGGCTGAGAGGCCAAGGCTGCGCGGGCACACGGCCGAATTCACACATCGCGCGAAGCTGCATTTTCGGCGCGGCGCCCCAGTTTTGTTCCCTTTGGAAATCTCGCACGGGAACCACTGCCCTCACCTCTCCCCGGCGGGGAGAGATCGACTGCGAGCGTAGCGAGTGGTCGGGAGAGGGGGCGGGGCGCTTGACGAAATGCCACCATGCGAAACGTGCAAGGCACTATCCTGAAGCTACAATTCCCCCTCTCCCGGCGCCATAGCATCGAGCGAACGCGAGATGCGTCCGCACTCGCTACGGCGCCGACCTCTCCCCGCCGGGGAGAGGTGAAGAGTGGTGGTTCTCGCTAGAAATCTCAAAGGGCGACCAACTTTCGCGCAGGCGACTGAACACTTGGGCATTTCGGACTCATGTAAATCCTGTAGCCCTTGCCGACGGGCTGGCGCGGCTAACGACGGCGACGCCGGCAGTCCGCCACCAAGCGTCACCCGGCATCGAACAGCTCGACGACCGCCGCCATATCGAGATGCCCGTCGCCCCTGCCCTCCATGGCCGACAGCGTCTGCCGGACGATCGCCGTCATCGGCATGAAGGCGCCCGAGATCCGGCCGAGATCGAGCGCCAGGTCGGCGTCCTTGGCGATCAGGCTGATCGGCGCCGCGGCGGTCCAGTCCCGCTGCTTCAGCTTGTCGACTTTCGAGGCGATATAGGGCGAGGCCACCACGCTGTCGGCAATCGTATCGATCATGGTCGCCCAGTCGAGGCCGTTGCGCTGGCCGAAGTTCAGCGCTTCCGCCAGCGCGCCGTTGATCGAACCGACGATCAGGTTGATCATCAGCTTGGTCACCCGCGCCTCTTCGCCGGCGCCGAGATAGGTGACCTTGCGGCCGAGCGCATGGAGGATCGGCCGGTGCCGGTCGAATGCCTCGCGGTCACCGGACACGAAGATCGCCAGCGTGCCGGCTGCGGCAAGCGCCGTCGAGCCGGATACCGGCGCGCGCAGATAGGACAGGCCGTGCGCCGCAAGCCGCTCGGCGACCTGCTTCGACATGCCCGGCGAGACCGTGCTCATGTCGATGAAACAGGCCCCTGGCCGGAGCCTGTGCTGCAATCCATCCGCCCCCGCGACGATGTCGAACAGCACCTTGTCGTTCGGGATCATCGAGACGACGACATCGCAGCCAGCGCCGAGTTCGCCCGGCGAGGCTGCCGTCTTGGCGCCCGCGGCGACCAGCTCCGCCATCCTGGCGGGATCGACGTCGAAGACCGTCACGTCATAGCCGGCCTTGATCAGGTTGGGCGCCATCCGGCTGCCCATATTGCCGAGCCCGATCCAGCCGATCTGCGGACGCTCCGCCATGGCCTGCTCCTCCTCTGCCCGCGGCTCAGGCACGGTTGTCGACGCGCTTTTCGCAGCGATGGATATCGACCCTCTCCCAGACCCCGGCCTGGTAGAACGGATCAGCGCGGTTGAAGGCGACGACCTGATCCCGGCTCTCCGCTTCCATCAGGATGAAGCTGCCGATCATGCGCGTGCCGTCATCGGAAACCAGCGGACCGGAGACGATGATCTTGACCGGGGCGGCCGCGATATAGGCGCGATGGGCGTCGTAATGCGCCAGCCGCACCGGCAGCGCGTCCGGCTTGTCGAGCCCGTGAAGCATGAAATGCATGACGAAATTCCCCTGGATGGTCACAAGCCCAGATAGAACTGGCGGATTAGGTGATTGTCGTTGAGTTCGGCCGCGGAATTGCCCTGGAAGGCGATCTCGCCGTGAACCATGACGTAACCGCGGTCGGCGATGCGGATCGCCTGGGTGAAGTTCTGCTCCGCCATCAGCACGGTCAGGCCGAGGCGGGTCTTCAGGGACCCGATCTGGTCGATGGTCTGCTTGACCATGATCGGCGCCAGCCCGACCGAGGGTTCGTCGACCAGCAGGATGCGCGGGGCGGACATGATGGCGCGGGCGATCGCCACCATCTGCTGCTCGCCGCCGCTCATGCTGCCGACCCGCTGATGGCGACGCTCCAAAAGCCGCGGAAAGCTTTCGTAGCAGAAGGCCAGGTTCGCCTTGAGCGCGGCGCGCGCCTTCGGCCGATAGGCGCCGAGCACGAGATTGTCCTCGACCGAGAGCTGCGGAAACAGCCGCCGGCCCTCCGGCACCAGGACGATGCCGAGATCGACGATCTCTTCGGGAGAGCGGCCGACGAGATCGAAACGCTGGCCGTCGATCTCGGCGACCACCGTCCCCTCGGACGGTTTCAAGAGCCCGAGGATGCACCGCATCAGCGTGGTCTTGCCATTGCCGTTGGTGCCGAGCAGGGCGACGATCTCACCCGGGCGGACCTCGAGCGAGACATGCTCCAGCACGCGCACCGCGCCATAGCCGGCCTGCAGACCCGCGATCAGGAGAGAACTAGTTGCCAAGGTAGGCCGCCTCCACTTCGGGGGTCGCGAGCACCGCCCGCGGTTCGCCGTCGGCGATCTTGCGCCCCGCCACGAAGACGACCAGCCGCTCGGAAAAGGCCGTCACGGCGCGCATGATGTGCTCGATCATGATGATCGCCGTGCCGGTCGCATTGACCTGCATCAGCAGTGCGAGGATCTGGTCGACCTCCGAATTGGACAGGCCCGCCATGGCCTCGTCCGAGACCAGCAGGCGCGGCCGCGGCGCCAGCGCGCGGGCAAGTTCCAGCTTGCGCAGATCGACCTGGGTCAGGTCGCGTGGCGATTTCCCGGCCTTTGCGGCGAGGCCGACCAGCTCCAGGCATTCCCTGGCGCGCTCGTCGACCGCTCCCCTGGGAGCCCCACCCTTGCCGGCGAAGCGCAAGGGAACCGTGACGTTTTCGAACACGCTGAGGCTGGCGAAAGGCCGCGGCAGCTGGAAGGTCCGCGACAGGCCGTTCCAGGTCCGCCGATGCGGCGCCAGTCCGGCAAATGACGCGCCGTCGAAGGTCACGCTGCCGGAATGCCCCGAAATGTCACCGGCGAGGCAATTGACGAAGGTGCTCTTGCCCGAACCGTTCGGGCCAATCAGGCCGAGCCGCTCGCCGGCTCGGAGGTCGATATCGATGCCATCAAGCGCGGTGAAGCCGCCGAAGCGCTTGCCGAGCCCCCTGACGGTGAGAAGCGGCTGATGCGACGCGGTCATGCCCCGCCCCTGCGCTTGGCCGTCTTCAAGAGGCCGAGAATGCCGTTGG
Source organism: Hyphomicrobiales bacterium (assembly GCA_017304475.1). Classification (GTDB taxonomy): domain Bacteria; phylum Pseudomonadota; class Alphaproteobacteria; order Rhizobiales; family Phreatobacteraceae; genus Phreatobacter. The sequence goes on from JAFKKV010000048.1 coordinate 33,496, forward strand.
GCGCCATGGTGACGAAGCCGACCAGCACGAAACCGACGATCAAGAGGTTGATCGAGGACGAGATGGTCACCGTGACCGCCTGCTGCAGCGTCCCGAGCAGCACCGCGCCGATGACCGGACCGATCCAGCTCTGCGTGCCGCCGATCAGCGGCATGGCCATGGCATTGACCGTATAGCCGAGGGCGAAGGCCGATTCCGGATTGAGATAGGAGGTGTAATAGGGCAGCGGCGCCCCGGCCATGCCCATCAGCGCTCCGCTGATCGTGGTCGCCACCAGCTTCAGCCTGAGGGTCGGGACGCCGGCCGCCTCCGCCGCCCGCTCGTCGTCACGGATCGCCGCCAGGCCGAGGCCGAGCCGCGATCTCTCGATCGAGCGGGCCACGACGATCGCGAAGACCGCGATCAGCAGCATCAGCAGGAAGAGATATTCGCCATAGCTGGCGAAGGGCGCGATGGTCCTGGGCTTGACCATATAGGCGCCGCGCGAGCCGCCGACATAGGGCCAGTTGACGATCAGCGTCTGCAGCACGACGGCGAGGCTCAGCGTTGCGATCGAGAAATAGACGCCGCGCAGCCGCAAGGTCAGATAGCCGGTGGCGAGGCCGAGCAGGCCGCTGACGAGGCCGCCGGCAATGATGCACGAGATCAGATCGAGGCCCAGCGCCTTGCGCAGCGCGACGGTGGTATAGGCACCGGCCGCGAAGAAGGCGGCCGCGCCGAAATTGACGTAGCCGGCATAACCGCCAAGGACATTCCAGCCAATGGCGAGAACCACATATTGCAACACGACATAGCCGGCGAAATAGGCGTAGTCATTGCCGACCAGCCTGAGCGCGACCATGATCACCAGCAGCGTCGCGCAGGTCGCGAGCGCAAAGCGTGCGAGATCGCGCGGCGCCGGAGCGTCGAGAGCGAGGATCGTCATGATGCGCTCCCGAACAGGCCCTGGGGCCGGAAAGCGAGAACCAGCAGCAGCAGGCCGAAAGCCACCGCCGGCGACCAGGACGGGCCGTAGAGCGTCGCGGTGACATTCTCGATGACACCGAACAGCAGGGCCGCGATGACGCAGCCCGAAAGGCTGCCCATGCCGCCCATGATCACGATGGCGAAGACGCGCCCGATGAACAGGTGACCGGATATGGCATCGACCGGCTGGACGACGACCAGCGCGCCGCCGGCGACGCCTGCGAAAACGGTCGAGAGCCCGAAGGCGATCCGCTTGATCCTGACCGGGTCGATCGCCAGGAAGCGCAGGGCTTCCTTGTCCTGCGCGACCGCGGCAATGGCATGGCCGGTGAAGGTCCGCTTCAGGAAGATGAGCAGCACGCCAATCGCGGCCAGCGATACGAGCGCCGGCACCAGCATGCGCAGGGGCAGGTCGATGATGCCGAGCCGCAGCGTCTGCGACGCATAGGGCACCTCGACCCAGTGCTGGTCCGGCCCGAAGGTCATGACCAGCCCGACTTCGATGATGAACATGATGCCGAAAAAGAAGGCGAGGCCCTGGATCGCCTCGTCGCCACGGCTCTCGAAGAAGCGGTGATAACCCGCATAGAGCAACGCGCCGCCGGCCCAGAACAGCGGCGCCATCAGAACCGACAGGAGCAGCGGATCGAGCCCGGTCAAGCCGGTGAGCACCACCACCGCGAAGGCGCCGAGCACCATGATCGCTGGCTGGGCGATATTGACCACATCCAGCATGCCGAACGAAATCGCCACGCCGACCGCGGCGATCGCATAGAGGCAGCCGAGCAGCAGTCCGGAGGTGACCCCGTTCAGGACCAGCGCAAAGTCGAAATCCATGGTGCTCCCCTCGCAGCGCCCCGGCCACGGTTCAGGTGAGTTCGAAACGTCCGGTGGCGAAACCCAGGCGGATCGTCAGGCCGCCCTCGTTGACCAGCCAGGGCCGGACCCGGTAGCTGCGCGCGCCGCTCCGATGCATGGGGTCGGCGGCGGCGATCTCATTGGCCTCGGCGAGCGAGGCCGCCCTGACGACGACCATGCCCTCGCCTTCCCAGGACTGCTCGTCGTCGGTCCAGTGCGGCCCGGCGGCGAACATGATGCCGCGCTTTTCCAGGCTCTCCTGGTAGTCGAGATGAACGGGAAGATTGGCCATGACCGGCCCCATGCCGTCGGTCGGCCTGGTGAAGATCACGTAGAGCTGCTTGGCCAGGAAGCCCCGGGACTTGCTGACCTCGACGATATCCTGCGCGGAGACCTTGCCGGTGCTCATGGTCGATCCTTCGTGTTTCGGTTGGCGACCGCGGTCGCCGGGGGCCGACGCCCGTGCTGCTGGATTGACGTCGTCGCGCCCGACGCCTCGGTCATCGCGGTCGACGCGGGACGCGGCTATCTGGCGGCCGTCAGCCCGCCGGATAGGGCGTTCTCAGGGTGCCCGACCGGTACCGTTCGGGATGCAGGATGACCTGGGTGCCCGCCCGCTTGAACTGCTCGAGGTCGTTGCCCTGGATGCCCTGGTACTGGACGTAGAGATTGCGCTCCTCGGTCCATTCACCGAGCTTGTCGAAGCGGGTGTTGCCGATGATGGTCTGGAACTCGTTGGCGTGGAAATCCGCGCCGATCGCCGCCTGGTCGAGCTTGCCGACGCGCCGGACAGCCTGTTCCAGCACCTGCATCTGGGCATAGGCGAGCGGCGGCGCGTAAAGCCCGAGCGGATCGACCTTTTCGCGCTCGGCAACCTCGCGGTAGCGCCTGAGGAAAGCCTTCACGCCGGGGAAGTCCATGGTCGGCTCGGGCGCATAGACATCCCAGCAGACCAGGTTGTTCAGCACCGGGCCGAGCTGTGCCTTGATGCCGGTGACCTGCGGCCCGATCATGCCGCCGCCGAGCAAGGTGGCGCGCAGCTTCAGTTCGGTCGCCGCGCGCAACAGCCCGGACGAGTCGGGCGGATAGGACGCGAAGAAGACGAGGTCGGCCCGCGCCGACTGGATCGACCGGATAATCGGCGAGAAATCCACCGTGCTCGGCGGGTAGGCCCGGTCATAGACGATGCGAATGCCTGATTTCTTGGCCTGGCGGCGGGCGCTTTCCATGGCCCGCTGGGGGAAATCGGAATCGAGCCCCGCTATGGCGATGGTCTGCGGTTTCGGCTCGGCCTTGGCGGCAATCGCGAAGAAGCCCTTGGCGAAGTCTTCCTGCATGTCGCCGCCGGTCGGGCTGATATTGACGCAGCGGTCATATTGGAAGGCCTCGTTGGTCGCCGATCCCAGCAGCGTCACGAAAGCCATTTCCCGCTGCATGATGACCGGCATGGCGGGCGCAATGTTCGCCGTCGCATAGCTCGAGACGACGAGGTCGACCTTGTCGACCTCCAGGAGCTTGGTATAGATCGCCGGCACCTGCGAGGCGCTGCTCTGGTCGTCGTAATAGACCAGCTGGACCGGCCGCCCGAGCAGGCCGCCTGTCTCATTGACGCTCTGCGCCCAGATCTGATGCGCCAGTTGCGCCGGGCGGCCATTGCCGGCGAGGCCGCCGGTCATCGCCATGGAATAGCCGATGCGGATCGGATTGCCCGAAGGCGCCGCTGTCTGGCCACGCGCACCGGGCGTGAAACCCGCGGCCGCTGCCGTTGCGGCAACCGCCATCGTGCCGATGGCTCTCCTGGTGACACCTGTCATGCCACGTCCTCCCGGATTTTATGACGTTCAGCTTTTTGCTGCTTCGTAGTTGAAGGCGAAATCATCCGGCGGCGTCGGCCCCCAGACATAGAAGGCGTCGTGGCCGGGGTGATCGCCGGCTTCCCAGTCGAAATTCGAGGGGATGTAGTCGATGTCGGAGGAATATTCGGAATAGCTCCCCCAGGGATCGCGCACATAGTGGAAGAAGTTCGATCCGAGCACATGGCGGCCCAAGCCCCAGCCCGCCGAAAAGCCCTTGTCGGCCATCTGCATGGCGCCGAGGCCGATCTCGTGGATCGAGCCGACATCCCAGCTCAGGTGGTGCAGGCCCGGCCCTTCGGATTTGGCGAGCGCGATCAAATGGTGGTCGCTGCCGTGGATGCCATGCATGAAGGCGATGCCGTCGCCCGAGCGGTCGGACAGCCTGAGGCCGAGGACGCGCGAATAGAAGGCGATGGCGCGCGCGACGTCGGCGGTGAAGATCAGGATATGCGCCAGGCGGCGCGGCCTGACCGCCGGCGCGGCGCTGCGATTGGGCGAAGTCTGGGTGCCCGCCGGCCCGGAGGCATTGTTCGAGATGGATTTTTCGTTCGGAGAACTCTTTTCGGCGACCCGGATCTCGACCAGCGAACCGTCGGGATCGCGGAACCACAGGCCGTTCGATTCAAAACCCGGGGGCGGATCCAGCTGGGCGATGCCGAGCTCCTGCAAGCGATCGCGAAAACGCGGCAGGTCGTCGTCGAAACAGCCGAAGGAGAGGTGTGACAGCTGCTTGCGGTCGCCTTCGGTCACGGTTCCCCAGCGGTGCGCATGGCCGTCGGTGTGGAACCCCAGGCTGTTGCCGAAAGCACGCATGTCGAGGCCGAAGGACGTGTAGAACGTCTCGGCCACCTTCAGGTCCGGCACGACCAGGTTGAAGTGATCGAGCGAATGGATGCCGAGTTCGCCGGGACGGCGCGTCGGGCCGACATAACCTCTGATCTGCGTCATCGCAGTCTCCTCCATCGATGTGTTTTTGCGCCCGGCTTATGCTGCCGGTGTCCCGCCCCACCATCCCTCGGCCGCCGGGCGGCCGATCACCCCATCGGCTATGTCAGCAGCTTCAGCTCCGCGACCAAGGGGCGGACCTTGCCGACCTGCTCGCTGACGACCTTGTCGAGGTCAGCGGCGGACGATCCGACCGCTTCGGCGCCGACCTCGCTCAGCCGCCGCTTGAGTTCCGGATCCGCTGCGGCGGCCTGGATCACGCTCTGCAGGCGCTGGATGACGGCGGCCGGCGTCGCCTTCGGGGCGAAGAAGCCGTTCCAGCCGCGCAGCTCCATATTGGGAAAGCCCAGCTCGCTGACCGTCGGCACATCCGGGAAGACCTGCATGCGGTCGGCCGCGAGCGTCGCCAGCGGCTTGACCGACCCGGCGCGAATGAATTCGAGCGAGGTCGACAACTGGTCGCCGCCGAACTGCACGCGGCCGGCGATCATCTCCTGCATCAGGGGCGCGGCGCCACGGAACGGCACATGCTCCATGCGGATGCCGGCGTCGCGTTTCAGCACTTCCGAAACCAGATGCATCACGCTGCCCGGGCCGGTCGAACCGTAGAACAGCGGCGCCGACGAGGCCTTGGCATAGGCGACGAATTCCCGCAGGTCCTTGGCCGGCACGACGGTGCCCGCCATGATCACCATCGGGACATTGGCGGCGAGCGATACGGCGGCGAAATCCTTCTCGATATCATGCGGCGACCGCCCGGCGGCTTGCAGGGCCGAGGTGGTCGCCGAGAATGTCAGGTTGTGGAACAGCAGCGTATGGCCGTCGGCCGGCGACCGGGCGACGCGCTCGGCGCCGATCGAGCCACCCGCCCCGCCGATATTCTCGATGACGACAGGCTGGCCAAGGGCCTCCTGCATCCTTTGCCCGAATTGCCGGGCCAGCATGTCGGTCGTGCCGCCGGCCGCGAAGGGCACGATGATGCGCAGCGGCTGGTTCGGAAAAGCAGGCTGGGCCCGAGCCGCGGGCAAACTGGAGAGAGCGCCGATGGCGGCAGCTCCCACGACAAATCGACGGCGCGAAAAAAACATCCGGATCTTCCTTCAGGGTGGTGAGGAAGCGCCGGCCCGAGGCCCCCATGCCCATCGGGCCGGCTACGCAAGTCGACAGCCGTTCAGCGCAGTTCGTTCGCCACCGGATTGCTCAGGATGCCGATGCCCTCGATCTCGACCTCGCAGATATCGCCATGCTTCATCCAGAGCGGCGGCTTGCGCGCAAGGCCGACGCCCGAGGGCGTGCCCGTGACGAGGATGTCGCCGGGCGACAATGTGATCGCCTCGCTGATGATGGCGATCTGGGTCGCGACATCGAAGACCATGGCGTCGATCGAGGCGCTCTGGACCGTCTGGCCGTTGAGGCGCGTTTCAAGTTTCAGGCCCTTGCAGCCGGGCGGCAGCTCATCGGCCGTGACGAAGATCGGGCCGAAGGCGCCGGTATCGTCGAAATTCTTGCCGACCGTCCATTGCGGCGCCTTGAACTGATAGTCGCGGATCGAGGCGTCGTTGAAGATCGAATAGCCGATGACGTGATCGAGCGCCTGGGCTTGCGGGATATGGCGGCCGCCACGGCCGATCACCGCCACGAGCTCACCTTCGTAATCGAGCTGCTCGGAGACGGTGGGACGGATGATCGGCGCGCCCGACCCGATCAGACTCGAGGCGAAACGCGAAAACAGCGTTGGATAGTCAGGCTGCTTGAAGCCGCTCTCCGCGGAATGGTCGACGTAGTTGAGCCCGACGCAGATGATCTTGCCGGGATTGGACAGCGGCGGCAGCAGCGACACCGCGCCGAGGTCGATCGGCCGGCCGGCCGACAGCGCCCGATGCGCACTGGCAAGCGCGCCCTCGCCCTTGGCGATCAGGTCGTCGAGATCACCGGGATAGGCGGCATCATTGCTTGTCAGGCCGACATAGCCGGCTGCACCGGCCGCCACCGCGAGACCGCGCAAACCATCCTGGCGAAAAGCCGCAAACCGCATTTTCAGACGCTCCTCGATTGTTGTTGCGATAGATCAGACATCAGAAAATAGATATGTCAACGAAAATATATATTCTTGCGATCCGACGTATTTCGCCCTATTCGTTGGCGCTGAATCGTCGACAGGGGCCCGATCCGCCCGCGCGGCGCGCTCTGAGGAGAATTGTCTTGATCGGACATCGGGCGAGCACCAAAAGCCTGACGGAAGCGGCCTATCTGGCCTTGCGCGCCGATATCCTGGCCTGCCGTCTCGCGCCCGGCGAGAAGATCAAGATTAATGACATCTGCGCCTCCCGGGGCGTCAGTCTCGGCGCCATCAGGGAGGCCTTGTCGCGGCTCACCGCCGAGGGGCTGGTGGTTGCCGAGGCCCAGCGCGGCTTCAATGTCGCGCCGGTGTCGCAGGACGATCTGATCGACCTCACCAGCACGCGCATCGAACTCGAACTGGTTTGCCTGAAGCGGGCCATCGAACAGGGCGATGTCGAATGGGAAACCGCCATCGTCGCCGCCTATCACCGCCTGTCACGGACGCCGGAACGGGTCGAAGGCGATCCAATGGCGGTCAGCGAAGACTGGGCCGCCGCGCACAAGGCATTTCATGCAGCGCTGGTCGCAGCCTGCGGCAGCCCGTGGCGCCTCAGGCTCAGGGCCATCCTCTACGACCAGAGCGAACGCTACCGGCGGCTCTCGGTGCCGGCGGTTCCCCATGAGCGCGACCTGGACACGGAACACCGGGGCCTGATGGAGGCAGCGCTTGCACGGGATGTGGCCGGCCTCGCCGCGCGCATGCGCGATCATCTGACCACGACGACCGACAGGGTCCTGCCGCTCGCCATGCCGGTCGCACCCGCCAAGGTGCCACGCGGCCAGGCGCAGCGCGCCCGGCCGGACATCGACGAGCCCATCGCCTCGTAGACCGCCGGATGAGACCGTGGCCGCCGGCGCGACGCTCCGCCGCGATGACCTTGCAGGTAATTGGATCGGTTTGCCGAACCGCCATGATCGCTCCGTCAAACACGCACGGAGACTGACATGACCAACCCGACCGAACTCGCCGCCCGCTACATCGCCATGTGGAACGAAACCGACGCCGGCAAGCGCCGTGCGCTCGTCGGCGAGATCTGGGCCGCCGATGCCCATTTCGCCGATCCGGTCGCCGAGGGCCGCGGCCACGACCAGATCGACGCCGTGCTGGCCGGGGTGCAGCAGCAATTCGCCGGCCTCCGCTTCAGCCTCGTCGGAAAGCCCGACGGCTTCGGCAACCATGTCAGGCTGTCCTGGCAGCTCGCCGCGGGCGACGGCCCGGCAGTGGTCAAGGGCACCGATATCGGCCGCGTTTCGGCCGATGGTCGGCTCGCCTCGGTGGTCGGCTTCTTCGACCTCGTCCCGGGCTGAGATCGGAGCGGCCGAAGCAGCGCCGGGACGCTCGCCGCGTCCCGGCGGTCGCCATCGGCCGCATCCCCTCGGGGGTTCGGCATTGCAGGCCCCCGCATCACAGCATTGACCCAATTCGGATCGGCTTCTCGTGAGGTCGCGCCGGTTCCCC
>JAFKKV010000049.1 GCA_017304475.1 Hyphomicrobiales bacterium
CGTGCTCGCTACATGACGCTGGAAACCATGACCGGCCTGAGCGATGATCCCATCGTCAGCCTGCCTGCCGTGGCAGCCTGACCAGTCCGGCCTATGCCGGTGATCGCGGGGCCTTGCGCCTGCTACACCACGCTAGGGGACACGACCTTCGATTGCCCATGATAGTGTTCAGCCCAACCCAGGCCCTCTATCGGTTTTTCATCGATTGCTGCACGGAAAAGGAGATTGGTGGCTAGCTGATTCGAGGGCGGCAGATGCACATCGACAAAGTGATCCGGGATCTCGTATCGAGTTCGCCAAAGTTACATCCACTATATCGGCATGAACTCATCATTCGGCTTGGCATGTGGGCGCGCTATCCATCTGATGAGAACACGAGGACGGCGGCCATCTCAACGGCCGCGCTCAGGTATTGCGCCAAGCGGTCAGGAACGACGTTGGGGGATCTTCAACCCAGGTTTCGCAAGCTACTAGACCGCACGATCGATATCGGCTGGCTGGCCAAGGCGGCTGCTGCCGAAACCGATGCATTTCCGTCGTTACAAGGAAACACGTCAGAGAAATTGAGGGATGAAAACGGTAAATCAGACCCGATCGATCAGAGTTTCGAAAAATACGCCTTTCTCTCAGAAATAGTCCAGTACCTTCTTTGGGTTGATAGCGATAAGAACGCATCGATCAGCAAGGCGATATTTATCGCGTGCCATAGGGGAAACGAAAAATATTGGAAGATATCGAGGGAGACGGCATGGCGCTGGGTGAAAGATTTGCGCCCATCTGTCCCATTCTTTTATCTTCGGCAAGATCGAGATTTTCAAGGCATATTTCTGAACCCGTTTGAGCGTGACTATGTGCGCAAATTGGACGAGTTGGCTGCCAACCCCGCCCACCTCCATGAGTTTCTGGCGACCGCAAAGTTGATCGCAGAACGGTTAGAGAGGCGCCTCCAAGGACACATGCCAAGGCGCTCGCCCAAAAATGCAAGCCGAGCGATAGGACGGCGGTCGGTCCGCTCCTTCTTCGGCTTTCCGAGATTCCCGAAGAGCCTCAATGCCGATCTCGAACTGAGGCCCGAGCCCCCGGAGCAGTGGGTCTACGAGGCACTCAAGGATTACAAATCTGCCGATTCGAGTTAGCTGCTTATTGCATTGCCGAGTAACGCATTGTTTTAAAAGGAGAAAATGGCGCACCCCTCGGAGGTGCCCCACCAATAGTCGCCGCTGAGAATATTTGGTTTTCTTAACCGCAGATCCAATCCGGTTCGTCGGAAAATTGGATTTTCAAAGAGGAAAAGGAAACCAAGCGCAAATGAGTGAAAATAGAAAGACTGAGCTGATCGCAGGGAAAGCTCCGACCGGTGTCGAAGGAGCGCATTTTTCACCCGGGCAAATCTGCCTTAGTGCAAAAAGCGCGGCGATCTATCTTGGATACGCAGAGAAAACATTGGCGAATTGGAGGGTTCAAGGTAATGGACCTTTGTGGTTCCAGAACCGCGCAAAGGGCAAGGTCCTTTACCCGGTCAGCGAACTTGATCGCTGGCAGGCCGCACACCTTCGCCAGTCGACCTCCGACAAGGGAGGCCGTCATGGCGAGTGAACTTCTCCCGGGCGAACTGCAGAGCCTGATCGACTTGGCCCTGTCGTCTGAAACCCCGCGCCTGCCCTGGACTGAAGGGCCGGCCGACAAAGTGCCTCCGACGGCTTCGGAGCTTAATCAGACACGGCGCAAAGGCATCCGCTGGCTGAACAGGAACGGAAAGCGGTTCGACCGACCAGAGGCGGTCAATCTGGCGGCGCGCGTGGCCCAGTGCAAAACGGGCCAGCGGTGCCTCAGCGGAGCGTGTCCGAGTTGCTCCGGCGGAATGCAACGGATCATGGTCGAAGCGAGCAGAAACCGCCGCGAAGAGCTTCAGGCAGACAATCGTGCCTGCGTCGCAGTGACCATCGTGGCCAAAGGCGTCCGGTATGGCGTCAACCTAATACCGGATGAGCGCATGGCCAAAACGGGTCAACTCAAGGAACGGCTGGAAAGGGTGTTGAACAAGGGCGACGGGCATCGCGCGTATGGAGGGGTCGACCTGAGTCTGAACAAGGACGCACGGATACCGGGCGAGCTGAAATTCGACGGACCAACGTTCTCCACGCACTGGCGACCACACCTCCAGGTGATCATGACAGAGGGGAGCTTCGACCAGGTGGAGTATGCCCTGAAGACGGAATTCCCTCGCCAGAAGCTGATCTCTCGGCCGGTGGTAAGAAAAGTCCTCGACGCCAGTCCGTCAGCCGACGCCTATCTGCTGAAACGGCTCTTCGAGCCCCAGCGTCACGGGCGGCGAGAGACCTACCGGAAGCATCGCGCTGAAACCCGATCAGTTATGGACACCACCCGGGCGGTCGCTCTGTGTGTGGAGGAGCGACTGGACCAGCTGATCTATCTCGATCAACTCGGCCTGAACGGTCGTCTCGTGTTCGTCCGGTGCCGCCTCGTTCTTACCGAGAATGGCCCCTCGATCGAAGTGATCTAGTCGGTCTGCGGCTCCCCATCCGGCTGCAGGTGAAAGATGTCGTGTCCCGTGGATGCGGCATCCTGCTCGGAGGTCAAAAAGGCAGGCTCCGGACCCCCTTTGTTAAGGGAATGTAGGAACTGCACCTCCGAGCGGCCTCGGCGGCCCTGCGTCGAAGACAGCGTGTCACGCGTGTCAGGCGTGTCAGCCCATCGCACCGATGACGTCCGCGTAAGGGCGTCTGCCCAACCCCGTCACATCAACAGATTGCCGCGCGTCGCACAGGTCGAGCGCTGGCCGGAGAAAACCATGTCTAAAAAATCACCTTACAGCGTCGTCAAGGTCGCGAACGTCGAGGATCTCGCAACGGGCGATGCCGTTGAGCAGTTCAAGTTCAGGAAGGTCGGTCGGCGATATGGACACGCCTTCATTAAGCGAAGCGACCTCTTGTCGATCGACAGAGCGGTCGGGATCCTGCTCGACAAAAACGCGCTCCTTCCCGCGGACAGGAGCGAGCGGGAACAGCTCGTTATGGCCGCTATCGATATGCAGCCGCTCAGCCTCATCGTTCAAGCACGTCGAATGGGGTGGCAGAACAAGCGCAAAGGGTTTCTGGCCGCCACGGGGCCTGTAGGAGACTGCGGCAACAGGGAGTTGGCCTTGCCATCCTGGATGAACGATCGCCAGGCCGTCATGCAGGCTCGCAAAGGGAATCGACGTGCGTGGGTTCGGCAGGTCGCAGAGCGGTGTCTGCATTCGTCGACCGCAACCATCGTCCTTTGTGCCGCATTTGCCGCGCCGCTGCTGGCGCGTCGCGGAATGGCGTCATTCGGGATCAACATCTATGGGATCTCGAAGGCGGGCAAGACCGCGGCCCTGCTCGCCGGCGCATCGGTCGGTGGGATAGGAAGCGAGAGCCGCCTACCGAACTTCCGGTCGAGTGCGGCCGCCCGCGGCGAACTCTGTAAGGGGTTCAATGACCAGATGTTGCCGCTCAACGAGGTGGGGCTCTTGGCGGGCAAAAAATCCGCTGCGTACAGCCTGATTCGGGAACTCATCTATCAGGTGAGCGAAGGCCGAGACGCCACGCGGCACAGTCAGTCCAAATACGCCACGGCAGCGCGCTTGGCGGAGTACCACACCATCTTCGTTTCGAACTCGGAGCAGTCGTTCGATCAGTACGCCAGTGACGCTCGCGAGAAGCGCGATGCCGGCGAATATGCTCGGTGTCTCGACATTCGCGCCAGCGTCGATGGTACCCGGACGATCATGGATCGATGCCCCACCAAGATGTCGAAGGAGGACCGGGCGGCCTGGGCGCGCAAGCAGGTCATCGAGCTGAGAAGGGCCTGTCTAGCCCAGCACGGAATTGCGCTTCCGGCCTATATCGAACATCTTTTGGGGTACCGAGAGAAGCTCAACCTTCGGATCGAGAAGGCAGAGAAAGCCTTCTTGAAGGGTATCGAGTTCCAGTCCTTGGATGGTGCACTTCAGCACATGGCACGCAATTTCGGGCTGCTGGCTGCGGGTGGGGCGCTCGCGATCGAGGCCGACCTTCTGCCGATCAAAGAAGGCGATCTGTTCGAGCTTCTGCAAGATACCTTCAAACGCTCAATTTCCACGATCGCGCTGTTTCAGCGGCCCGAGGAAATCGTAACTCAAGTCATTGCGCGACACGTCAATTCGTCCCGCATCGTCACGGCCGGCGCGAAGGTCGACTACTCTTCGGACAAAGTTGAGGGCTTTGTGCAAAGGACGGAGGACGGAAGGCGCTACACCGTCAAAGCTACCGCCTTTCGGTCATGGTTCGGGCAGCGCAACGACGCGGTGGAGGCGGCACTGCGCTATCTGAGCGACCATAAGCTTCTCAGCCCCAGAAACAGCAAGACCGGTACGGCGGTCCTCAAAGGCAGCGACTGGGCCATCAGGGGCTCCCGCTGGCCGGACGGTCAGCATCGTCGGTCAATCGTCCTCGTGCGCCCGTCGAAGACCATGCGCTGAGGGCAGCCACCCGGTGCGGGGGAGGGGCGGTTTGGCCGCCCCTCTTGATCCCAGAGGTTCCCGAACTGATGCAGGGCAAGGCGTCGGGAGCACGTAGGGCATGCAAAGTTGACTGATCTGAGCGCTTGAGAAGAATGGCGCACCGAAGGTATTCGAATCTGCGACCCCCAGATTCACGGCTTGTGTCGATGAACATATCAAGTTATCGACCCCTGTCGGCGAAAAGATTAGTGTCAATGGTGACTGGAACGACTTGCTCTTAGCCAATTTCCGCCAAATCGGGCGATTGGCTGGTCGGCCGGTGGGCAGGCGAAGGCCTGAACAGGGGTTCTATGTCACGCTGGCGTCCAATGGCGCCGTGTCCCGCCGTCTGGCATCGCGAGCCGAGCTCAGGTCTTGGCTTGTAGCGCCCCGCGTAAATGCTCGCCAATGAGATTCGTCGCGCGCCGCAGCGGATCGGCATCGAGGTGCGCATATCGAGCTGTTGTCTGGGGCTGTGAATGCCCGAGAAGCTTGCCGACGATCGGCAGACCCAGGCTGGCGCCCGCACCGATCGATGCGAAGGTGTGTCGAAGGTCGTGCAGGCGAACGCCTTCGAGTTGCGCGTGCCGCTGAATTGCAGCCCAAGGCTTTTTCAGATCGGCGCGCGGCTTGCCCTCGATCAGGCCCTTGATCACGTAACCGCCCTCGCGCTCGGCGGCAGAAAGTCCGTTCGAGGGTATCAGGCTTCGAATCACGGCCAGCGCGGCGTCGCTCAAGACGATCGTCTTTCGACCGGTCTTGGAATCAGGAAGCAACAACAAGCCACGCTCGAGGTCGACCTCGCGCCAGCGCAGGTCTAGAATCTCACGGAGCCGTGCCCCCGTCAGCAGCAGCAGGCGCAGCGCTGCGGCCGCATGAGGATCAAGCTTCTCGCATCGCCCCTTCCAGGCTTTCGGCACGTGCTTGGCCATCGGATGGTCGAGGTCCAGGTCCCAGGGAATGCCAACGGTCTCGCCTTCGGCCAGCGCCGCGCCGAGCCGCTGAAGCTCGTCGCCGTTCAGATATCGCTCGCGCGCTTGCTCCCGATATTTCTCGATGCCCCGGGCCGGATTGCATCCTTCCGGAACCAACCCCTGTTTCGCGCCGAAGGCATACATGCTGCCAACCACGGCCATCAACCGGTTGCCGCTGTGCGGCAGCTCGCGCATGGCAAGGTGAAGCTGGCTGAGGTCTGCGCGGGTGATGGCGGCCGCCGGTTCATCGCCGACAACGGGATAGGCATGATGAATGAGAAGGGTCGTGTAGCTTGCAAGGGTGCGACCCTTGCGCTTTGCCTCAACGTGTTCCCTTAAAAAGCGCTCGCCAAGCGCCTTAAACGTCAGCGCCTCCTTTCGACGAACATGATCCGCCCGAGCCTCGACCTGTTTCGCAGCTGGATCTTCGCCAGAAGCGACACGACCCAATATCGCCTTTGCCTGAAGGCGCGCCTCATCCGCCGTCAGGTCGCCGTGACGCCCAATCTTGAAGAACCGCCGCGGTCCGTCACGCCCTAACCCCTTCGGTCGGTAGCGTACCATGTAGGTCTTGGTCCCGCTCGCCTCGACCTGGACGCCAAAGCCCTTTAGTTCGCTATCCCAGATCTGGTGCCGACCTCGGCTAAGGTCAGCTTGGTCGAGCACCCGCTTGGTGATGCGAACCGCGCCCGAACTGCCTGTCATCGATCCCATCCCCATTTTGCGGTCCACATGCTGTCCACCAGGGCTGGAACAGCAATGAAAGGCCTAGACGACGTGGGAAGTCGATGTCCAGCTAAATCAATGGCTTAAGGAAAGCGTGGGGGGTCCCAGGACTTGGCGGGAACGAAAAAAATCTGACTCTTAATCAGCGGGTCGAAGGTTCGAGTCCTTCATCACCCACCAAATTTCTCAAAGGCTTAGCCGCTACCAGCCGGCGCCATTCCAACGCGGATAAGCTTGTCATTCCGACAATTCGGCTGCTTCTGTTCGCGTTGCGGGCAGCTTTCCTGCGTCGGCGATGAACGTCAGCATCGTGCTCTGATATCTGTCATCGGGATGCCGCCCTGATTGTGCTGACTATCGGCGCGTGCGCCGCGTGCCGGCAAATGCAGCGTGCAACGGGTCGGCCGGGGCCGCAGAAACGACCCGCCCTTTCGGCTCGCTGAGACTTCTTTGTACCGCCCGGGCCGCCGAACCCTGCTTCGGCGTTCAAGCCGTCTCGCCGACGGGCCGCGGGCCTGCCGAGAGGGCGCTCTGGTTCCTGGCGATCGAGACGATCCAGGCCCGCAGGTCGGGTCCGAAAGGCTTGGCCAGCGTGGAGCGATCCCAGGCCAGGAAATAGGGTTCGGCCAGTTTCAGGCGCCGGTCGAAGGGGACCACGAGACGGCCGGCGTCGAGATCGTCAGCGACCATGGAGAGTTGTGCCAGCACGAAGCCGCGGCCGTTCATGGCGGCGTCGATGGCCGAGCTCGACAAGGAAAAGGTCAATTCGCCGTGGGGGCCGCGCGGCTTTGCGCCGATGCTCTCCGCCCAGTCGGACCAGTTGGGAGCGGCCTTGTGATCGCCGTCCCATTCGATGCCCAGGAGCGGCAGGTCCAGGATATCCAGGGGGCCGTCCAGCGGATGCCGGTCGAGGAAGGCCGGCGAACAGGCCGGGACGACCCAGTCGGTGAACAGCACGACATAGTGGTCGAAGGCCCGGATACGGTTGCCATAGGATATCCGGAAGTCGATCGCGCCGTCGCCGAGCTGCGGCTCCGATCCCGTTCCAAGCAGCCGGACATTCGCGTCGGGATGGGACAATTGCCAGTCGACCAGGCGAGGTCCCACCCATTTGTTCGCCAGCGACGGCAGGCAGCTCAACACCAGGCCGCTCTTGGCGCGCAGGCGCGAGAGGTCGTCCTGGGCGCTCCGGAGCTTGTCGAAGCCCTGGGCGACCTGGCCGTGATAGTGCCGGCCCCATGAGGTCAGTTCGACGCTTTTGCCGCGCCGCTCCAAAAGATGCAGGCCCAGCGCTTCCTCCGCCTTGCGCAATTGCTGGCTGACGGCGCCCGGCGTGACGCCGAGTTCGGCGGCGGCATCGGTGACGCTGCCCAGCCGCCCGAAGGCCTCAAAGGCCTGCAGGGCCTTCAATGGTGGCAGCTTGGCCAATCCGTCCTCCTGCGCGGCGTTTCCTTATTTTAGTATTTCTAAAACAGAAGACAATTCTAAACGCTGTGTCCGCCCCAGTGCCCGACCTACCATCATGCTCCAAGTAGAGATCAAGCGCCGAGCGCGTATCGGCGAATTTTGGAGGGAAACATGGTGGATGTCAGAAGAGTTCGGGGTGGAAACGGGCTCGATGGAATTAGCGACGAGGTCGATCAGATCCTGGATTCGGTCTTTCAATCGACCCGGCGTGCGACGGAATCGTTCTTCGCGTCCTATGACAAGAATCCGGACCCGAAAATATTGGCGGCTTGGCTGGAGCCACGCGCCTGGCGGGAAATAGACTATGTCTTTCTGCTCAATGAGCAGATCCGCCGTTATGGGATGGGCTTTTCGCGCAGCCATATCACGCTGCTCGCCAAGCAGTCGTTTCAAGAGGCCGAGCATTACGAGGCGGTCGGCAAGGCGATTGAATCGCTGGGTGGGACCGTGCCGACCTCCGTGCCGCCGGAGGCCCGGCCTTGGAGCGAGTTCCTGTGGGACTGCCTCGAGCGTCATCCGCTGGCCGCGATCGCGGCCTGGAACACCTCGGAGACCTCGGCCTCGGGCAGTTTCGAGCCGACATTCCTGGCCGGCGAGCGGCACGGGTTTGATGAGGTCGTCCGGATCTACAAGCAGATCGAAATCGACGAGAAATTCCATGTCGGGCTCGGCCGCCAGATCCTGTCCGCCTATGCCCGGACCGATCACGACCGCGACGAGATCCTGCGGGCGATGAGAGGCATGCGCGATATCGCCTGGAAGACCTTCACGCCCGAATCCGTGGCCGGAGCCCGGCGCGCCGCCGGCTGACGCGCCGGGGCCTCGCCATGCCGGGCCTCGCCATGGCGCGGCCCCGTGCTTTCGATGATCCGCTCGGAAAGGTTCAAGGTGATGAACGACATGGCGTCAGGCCGATCGCTCCCCACGGGGCTGGCCCAGGCCGTCTTCGACGTCGAGGTGATCTCGGTGAACGTCGAGGCGGAGGCGGTCCTGTCCCTGGAATTGGGTGCCGTCACGGGCGGGCCGCTGCCGGCCTGGACACCCGGGGCCCATATCGACGTGATCCTGCCGGGCGGATTGATCAGGCAGTACTCGTTGTGCGGCGAGCCCGGGTGCGCGGACAGGTGGCGGATCGGCGTGCTGCGTGAGCCATCCAGTCGTGGCGGATCGCGGTTCATTCATGACGTGGTCCGGCCGGGCGATCGTCTCCAGGTCGCGACGCCCCGGAACAATTTCGAATTGTGCGGGGCCGACCGCTATCTCTTCGTCGCCGGTGGGATCGGGATCACGCCGATCCTGCCGATGATCCGGCAGGCCGCCCGGGACGGCAAGCCGTGGCGACTGCTCTATGGCGGCCGCAAGCGCGCTTCCATGGCCTTCCTGGCGGAGATCGACGGCCTGGCCGGCGGCGAGGCCCATATCGTCCCGCAGGACGAATGCGGTCTTCTCGATCTGCCGGCCTTTCTCGGTGCCTGCCTGACCGATACGGCGGTCTATTGCTGCGGCCCGGGGCCGCTCATCGACGCCGTCGAGGACGTCTGCCGGACCTGGCCTGCCGGGGCGTTGCATCGCGAGCAGTTCGCGCCCAGCGCCAGGCCGGCGCGCGAACCGGGATCTTTCGAGGTCCATCTCGCGCGTTCCGGGCAAAGGCTCACCGTGCCCGCCCGGCGCAGCCTGCTCGCCGTGCTGGAAGATGCGGGCCAGAAAGTCACCAATTCCTGCAGGGCGGGCATATGCGGCACCTGTCTCGTCAAGGTTCTCGCCGGCACTCCTGAGCATAACGACGACGTCCTCAGCGATGCCGAACGTGCCTCGGGTGCGGTGATCCTGACCTGCGTCTCGCGTGCCGAATCCGACCTGCTCGTGCTCGATCTGTGAGGGGACATCCATGAAATCGCGTGCAGCCGTCGCCTGGAAGGCGGATAGCCCTCTGACCATCGAGACCATCGATGTCGGCGGCCCCAGGGCCGGCGAGGTGCTGGTCGAGATCATGGCGACCGGGGTCTGCCATACCGATGCCTATACGCTGTCCGGCCTCGACGCCGAGGGTCGGTTTCCGGCGATCCTGGGCCATGAGGGCGCCGGCATCGTCCGGGAGGTCGGGGCCGGCGTGACGAGCCTGGCGCCCGGCGATCACGTCATTCCGCTCTACACGCCCGAGTGCCGCGCCTGCAAAACCTGCCTGTCGCAGCGCTCGAACCTCTGCACGGCGATCCGTTCCAGCCAGGGCCAGGGCGTGATGCCGGACGGCACCAGCCGCTTCTCCTGCGATGGCGGCGAGATCTTCCATTATATGGGCTGCTCGACCTTCTCGAATTTCACCGTCCTGCCGGACATCGCGCTGGCCAAGGTTCGCCGGGACGCCCCTTTCGACAAGATCTGCTATGTCGGCTGCGGCGTGACCACGGGCATCGGCGCCGTGATCCATACGGCCAAGGTCTGGCCCGGCGCCAATATCGCGGTCTTCGGCCTCGGCGGCATAGGCCTCAATGTCATTCAGGGGGCCCGTATGGTCGGCGCCGACCGGATCGTCGGCGTCGACCTCAATCCGGACAAGCGCGCCGTGGCCGAGGCGTTCGGCATGACCGACTTCGTCAACCCGCGGGAGGTCGGCACCGACAGGGTCGTCGCCGCCATCCAGGACCTGACCGGCGGCGGCGCCGACTTCACCTTCGATTGCACCGGCAATGTCGCTGTCATGCGGCAGGCGCTGGAAGCCTGCCACCGC
Organism: Hyphomicrobiales bacterium; assembly: GCA_017304475.1. GTDB lineage: Bacteria > Pseudomonadota > Alphaproteobacteria > Rhizobiales > Phreatobacteraceae > Phreatobacter. Next base: position 10,421 of record JAFKKV010000049.1, read on the forward strand.
GGCTGGGGCACCAGCATCGTGATCGGCGTCGCACCGTCGGGGGCCGAGATTTCGACGCGGCCGTTTCAACTGGTCACCGGACGCACCTGGAAGGGCACGGCGTTCGGCGGGGCGAGAGGCCGGACCGACGTCCCTCAAATCGTCGATTGGTACATGGAGGGCAAGATCAACATCGATGACCTGATCACTCACACCATGCCGCTCGACGATATCAACACGGCATTCGACCTGATGCGGGACGGCAAGTCGATCCGTTCTGTCGTCACCTTCTGATCCCGGCCGGCCTGTGTCGACAGGCACGGCCGCGCCGCCGCCCGCGGCCTTCGCGCTCTGCGCGGCAAAGGTTTCGGAGGCCCTTGCGAGTACGCCGACAACGCACTGCCCGGGCATCAGGGCCTTGCGACGACACCAACAATACTTCGATCGAAAAGATCGAGTGTCTGCAAAAACGCAGAAAATCCAGACGGGAACCGAGAGGACAAAGTGATGAGGACGAACTCAAGCGACGTATCGAGAACGAAAGTCGCCGTAGCAAGCCTGGTCGGCACGACGATCGAGTTCTACGATTTCTACATCTATGGCATTGCCGCCGCGCTGGTGTTCAAGACCGTTTTCTTTCCGACGTTGGATCCCGTCACCGGTACGATCGCGGCCTTTGCCACTTTCGCCGTCGGGTTCGTTTCGCGGCCGCTGGGCGCCATTGTCTTCGGTCATTTCGGCGACCGGATCGGCCGCAAGGCCATGCTGGTCGCTTCGCTGCTGACCATGGGTGTGGCGACCGTGTTCATCGGGCTCTTGCCGACCTATTCATCCATCGGCATCGCGGCGCCCATTGCCCTCTGCGTCCTGCGCTTCGCCCAGGGGTTCGGGCTCGGCGGCGAATGGGGCGGTGCGGCGCTGCTGGCCACCGAATATGCTCCCCCGGGACGACGCGGCCTGTTCGGCGCGCTTCCGCAGCTCGGCAGCGCGCCGGGCTTCCTGCTGTCCAACGGCATTTTCCTGTTCCTCAGCATGATGCTGTCGGAAGCTCAGTTCCTGGACTGGGGCTGGCGCATTCCCTTCCTGCTCAGCGCCGTCCTGATCATCTTCGGCCTCTATATCCGCCTGACCATTGCCGAGACGCCCGTCTTCCAGAAGGTCATCGAGAAGGAGCAGCAGTCCAAGGCGCCAATGGTCGACGTTCTCAGGTCCGACTTCCTCCAGGTCGTGCTCGGCGGCCTGTCGACCGCCATTACCTATGTGCTGTTCTTCACGACCGGCACTTTCGGCCTGAGTTATGGCGTGGACACGTTGGGGCTCTCCAGGCCGCACATGCTGGCGCTGACAATGGTCGCCGTGATCGCCATGGGGGTCTCGACGCTGCTCTGCGGCATGCTCAGCGACCGGTACGGGCGATCGCGGGTGATCATGATTTCGGCCGCCGTCGCCGCGATCTGGGCCATGTTCTTCTTCCCGCTGCTCGACACGCGCAATCCCCTGATCATCGCCCTGGCGATGTCGGCCACCCTGGCCATCATGGGCGGCGTCTACGGCCCCATGGGCGCCTACCTGCCGGAACTGTTCAGGCCGAACGTGCGCTATACCGGCGCAGCACTGGCCTATAGCCTCGGCGGCATCTTTGGCGGTGCCCTCGCGCCGATCATCGCCACCGACATGGCCGCCCGTTATGGCTCGCATTCGATCGGCTGGTACATTGCCGGCATGGCGGTGCTGAGCATCGTTTCGGTCGCCATCCTGCACAGTCGCATGCCGAAAAGCTTTGCTGAGGAAACCGCGCCGGCGCCGGCACCCTCCGCGCCGCGCCAGGTGGCCGCTATGACACGAACAACCTGAAGCGCCTTCCGGCGGTCGTGCCCGCGTCTCGATACCGCGAGCACGACCGTCATCCGGCGCCTGGACCCGATCTCCGGCTCACACCACATCGTCTCGCCCGGACTTGCCCCGGCTATCCCGGCATTCATCTGGTCGCGGCAATCAACCCGTCATGGCAACAGTGCGGCGATACTAACCATCCTTCATGCCAAACCGGCCCAGACCCGGCAGGTTGATCGCTGGACGGCGGAACTCCATGCCCGCCACTGCGCCGAACACATTGACCTCGATCCCTTCCAGCCACCCGAAAGTGAAGCCGCCATAGCCGCCGAGATTGAGCCGAATGCCGGTACCCGACGGCGTCAGCGCCAGCCAGCGGCCGTCGGCAGGGTAGTCTTTGCCGATGGCCGTGGTCGGCAGCTTCAGGCCGAGCTCCGGGGCCGCCGCCATCACTTGGGCGACGAAGGTGTTGCTGTTCGGCCCCGGCCACGCCTGATAGTCGCCCATGCCGCGATAGCGGTAGGTGGCGATGGCCGCCTTGATCCTCGGGATGGCGGCGGCGGCGTCGGCACCGTCCACCGCCAGCACGATCTCCGGCGCGCGGCCGAACCAGCGGCCGTCGGGTGGAAAGCCGTTGACGCGGATCGGGCCGCCCCATGCCGTGTAGTCGTAGCGTTCATAGGTCGAGGCGCCTTCCTCCTTCACCACGATCCAGCAATGGGTGGCGAAGATCCCGCGCCACCGCACCGTGCGCGCAGCGAAAACGCGAATGACGGCCTGCCGGTTGCTGTCGGCTGCCGGCAGCAGGCCGGCGCTGGACCGGTCGGCGCTGCGCCAGTCGCGCGTCGCCTCGCCCGTGAGATAGAGGCCGGCGGAAACGCAGATGGGCGCCAGGAACAGGATCAGGAAGGCGAGGCCGAGCCGCTTCATGAGGCGGGACAGGAGCGGCCGGGGAGGGGAACTGCCGTCGATTGTCGTCATGGTCTTCCGGACAGAAGGGCGGCGCCATCACGCCGTCGCTCCGTGTCGGAATTGAGATGGCGCGAGAGCGACAGAACGCCGCGACCCGGAGCAGGACCGGTCTCACGCGAGACGGCATCGATCGTCCGCGATCACCAGTCGCGCGACCAGCCGAGGTTCGGCGCCACCGTTTCCGCGAGGTCGGCCAGCAGGCGGACATTCTCGGCAAGGCCGAAGGCGGGCGGCAGGAACAGCACGATCTCGTCCGCGGCGGCGAGGCCCGGATCGGCGAGCACCGCCGCGGTCACCTGGTCGGGTGTGCCGTGGAAGACCGGGGAGATCCGGGAGCCGGGCGGCTGATTGGCCGATGCGGTCGGCTTGAGGGCGCCCTTGGGGCGGGAGGCGGCAATGCCTTGGGTGCGCCGTTCGAGGTCGTAGGCGGCATAGGTCTCGCGCAGCTCGGCGGTGGGGCCGACCAGGATCGAGGCGGCGACGGCGACTGGCGGCGGCTCGGTGCCCCATTTTTCACGCCAGGCCGAGCGGAAGGCTTCGATGCTGCGGGCCTGATATTGTCCGAAGGTCTCGCCCTCGGCGTGGTCGTGGTGCACCGTGCCGGAGATGAGGCCGATGCCGAGCTCGGCCGCCTGCACGGCGGAGCCGAGGCTCGCCGATCCCTGTCGGATCCGGGAACGCAAGGCGGGGCTGTGCGGCGTCACGCGCAGCGCGGTGCCCTCCGGGACGCCCTGGCCCGCTCCGGTGACGGTGTGAAGGACCTCGCCCGAGAGCGCGGCGAGGAAGCGCGCCTGGCGGCGCCTGGCTTCCGTTCGGGCATCGGTGTCGACCGCACCGAAGACGGCGTCGAAGGCCGCATTGGCGCCGGTCGAGATGGCCAGCGCCAGCCGGCCGCCGATCAGCAGGTCGGTCGTGCCGGCGGCCTCGGCGAGCAGGATCGGGTCCTGGTAGCGCATCGGGATGACCGCCGAGCCGAGCGTGATATGCCGGGTGTGCTGGCCCGCCGCGGCGAAGAACGGCAGCGGTGACGACAGATAGTGGTCGAAGTGCCGCTGATAGGCCCAGCCGGACTGGTAACCCAGCCGCTCGGCGGCCTCGAACAGCGCGATCCCGTCGCGCAGTCCCTGCGCCGGCCCCGTGTCGTCGCTGAAGGACACCCGGGTGTTGAAGCCGATCCGCTGCTTGCGGCGGAACGTTGCGGACGCGGTGCTGGCCGGCGTGAAGGTCATGCGATCTCTTTTTCGTTGATGATCTGCCGGGGCCGCAGATGCGGCGCCCGGGCGGTGCCGCTCGCGGGGATCGAGTCCAATAGCGCCACCGTGAAAGGCTGCCTGGGATTGTCGAAGATGTCGGCGACGGTCCCGTGTTCGACGATGCGCCCGCGATGCATCACCGAGACGGTATGGGCGAGCTGGCGCACCAGAGCCAGGTCGTGGGAGACGAACACATAGGTCAGTCCGAGACTGACCTGCAGCGAGAGCAGCACCTGGATGATGTCGGCCTGGACGCTGACGTCGAGCGCGGAGGTCGGCTCGTCGAGCACGATCACATCCGGTTTCAGGACCAGGGCCCGGGCGATCGCCACGCGCTGGCGCTGGCCGCCCGACAGGGCCGCGGGCTTGCGGGCAAGCAGGTGTTCGCCGAGCCCGACATTGACCAGCGCCTCGCGGACGCGCTCCGCCCGCTCCTTGGCCGTTCCGATCCTGAACCGGTCGAGCGGCTCGCGCACCAGCTCTTCGACCGTCCAGGTCGGGTCGAGCGAGGTGAACGGGTTCTGGTAGACGAGCTGAAGATGGCGCCAGACCGTGCGCAGCGATATGTGCGAGCGGCCGGAGACCTGTTCGCCGGCGACCGCGATGGTCCCGGTATCGGGCTCCTCGAGCCCGAGCAGCAGCCGGATCGCCGTCGTCTTGCCCGAGCCCGATTCCCCGACCAGCGCGTGGGTGGTCCCGGCCGGCACACTGAACGACACGTCGTCCACGGCCGTCAGCCGCTTGCCGTCGACCGTGAAGGTCTTCGAGACGGCGCTGACCTCGATCTTCGCCGCTGCCCGGGTGCCGGTCTCGAGATGACGGAAGCCGGGGTCGCGCAGCGCGGCATAGCGGTCGGGGTTGAGGGCCGGCACGTCGGCGTGCAGCTTCCTGGTATAGGCTGAGGCAGGCGCTGAAAAGACCGCCGCGGTCCGGCCCGTCTCCTGGACGATGCCGTCCTTCAGGACCACCAGCGCATTCGCCCGCTCGGCGGCGATCGCCAAGTCGTGGGTGATCAGGAGCAGGCTGATATTCAGCTCGTGCTGCAAGCGCGACAGCAGGTCGAGGATCCGCTTCTGGATCGTGACGTCGAGCGCGGAGGTGGGCTCATCGGCAACCAGCAGCGCCGGCCGCGGCAGAACCGCTAGGCCGATCAGCACACGCTGCAGCATGCCGCCGGACAGCTGGTGTGGATAGGAATCGTAGACGCGCCGGGGATTGTCGAGCCCGACCTCGGCAAAGGCCTCCAGGATGAGTGCCTTGCGGACCGCCTTGTCGGGCTCGTCGAGCAGGGCCGCCGCCTCCATCGCCTGCGCACCGATCGTCCGCACCGGATTGAGCGCGCTGCCGGGATCCTGCGGGATGAAGCCGATGGCCCGCCCCCGAAGCGGCCGGAACCGGCGCTCGGGGAGCCCGAGCACCTCCTGGCCGTCGAACACGACACGGCCGGTGGCGTGCCCTCCGCCAGGCAGGAGCCGCAGCACCGCGCGCGCGATGGTCGACTTGCCCGAGCCGGATTCCCCGATGAGGGCGAGGCTCTCGCCGCGGCCGAGTTCGAAGGCGACATTGGTCACCACCTGCTGCGGTCCGTAGGAGACCGAGAGGTCCTCGACCCGGAGCAAGGCGGCCGGCCGCTGCCGCGTCGGCGCGGTGGTGTCGGTGCGGATGAGAGGGGACATCAGTCTGTCTTGCGGAGCCATCGGCTGATTCTGTTCACGGAGAGAACGGTCGCGATCGTGACGAAGGCCGGCGCGTAGATCAGCCACGGCCAATTGAGGTAGTTCTTGCCGATCGAGATCAGCAGGCCCCAGTCGGAGGCCGGAGGCGGGTCGCCATAGCCAAGGAAGGCAAGGCCGGCGATCACCAGGATCGACAGGCCGAACTGCAGCACAGCGAGCGGCAGCACCGAGCGCGACGCATTGGGCAGCACGTGCCGCGACAGGATGTGCCAGCGCGAACCGCCCAGCAGGAAGGACGCCTCGACGAATGTCGCCTGCCGGGTCTTGATGACCTCGGCGCGCATTACCCGGGCGAAGACCGCGACCGCCGAGACGCCGGTGGCGATGGCGGCGTTGGTGGTGTCGAAACCGATCGCAGTGACGACGATGACGGCCAGCAGGAAGTTCGGGATGGCCAGCAGGACATCGACCAGGCGGGCGAGAACGACGTCGACCCAGCCGCCCAGGAAGCCGGCCAGCAGGCCGATCAGGCCGCCGGCGACGACGCCGATGACGACGGCGACGAGCGCGCTCGTCACCGAGGAGGCCGTGCCATGGACGATGCGGCTGTAGAGGTCACGGCCCAGATGGTCGGTACCGAACCAGTGCTCCGCGCTGGGGCCGAGCAGCTTGTCGGCGGGAATGCCGTTGACCGGGCTCTGGCCCGTGAACAGGCCCGGCGCGAGCGACCAGGCGATCACCAGTGCGATGACCGCAAACGAGAGCGCGACACTCGGTGGTACCCGAAGGGTCATCAGCCAGCTAAGTGTCGTGGCGCGCGGGGCGGAAGAGGCGGAAGAGGCGGAGGTCAGGCTCATGGCGTCGCCGCCTGGGCCGTGTCCGCAGTGCTTTCGTCGGCGTGTGTCGGCCGGCCTTTGCGACCGCCCAGGAGCTTCACGCGTGGGTCGAGCAGCGGATAGACGAGATCGGCGATCAGGTTGACGAGCACGAAGACAACCGCCGCCAGCGAGACGACCGCCTGCAGGACGGGCAGGTCCTGCGTGCTCACCGAACGCTGCACCAGGCTGCCGATGCCGGTGCGGCCGAACACCGTTTCCGTGATCAGCGAACCGCCGAGCAGTTCGCCGATGGCGAGTGCGATGACGGTGACGACCGGCAGCGAGGACGGCTTGAGCAGATGCCTGGCGAAGAGGCGCGCCTGCCCGAGGCCGCGGCCGCGCGCGACGGCCGCATAGTCCTGCCGCGACTCGTTGTCGAGGTTCGCGATGAGCACTTCCGCGATCTTCGCCGAGACGGGGATGCCGAGCGCCATCGCCGCGAAAAGCGTCGCCCAGAAGCTGTTCGGCTCGAGCACGCGGAACAGGCCGAGCTGGAAGCCGAAGAGGTGGATCAGCACGAGGCCGATCACGAAATTGGGCACCGACAGGAACAAGGACGGGAAGCCGCGCAGAATGCCCTGGCCGAACCGTTTCGGAACGAACTGGGTTGCGTAGGCGATCACGACGGCCAGCAGCAGCGCGACGGCGAGCGCGGTGGACGCAAGGATCAGCGTCGAGGGAAGCACCTCGGCGATCAGGGTCGCCACGGGCCGGCTGGACCGCATGGAGAGGCCCAGATCGCCGGTGAGGAAGCCGGACAGGGAGGCCCATAGCTGGACCGCGATCGGCTGGTCCAGGCCCTGGGCGGCGATGATCTCCCGGATCTGGTCCTCGGTGAACCCGTTCTGCGGGTCGCGCAGGACATTGGTGATGGGGTCGCCGGGCAGGATGCTGACGACGACGAATGTGAAGACATAGGCGAGCAGGATGACGATGACGGCCTGGGCCAGGCGCTTCACGGCGTAATTGAGATAGGCGTTTTGCATGCCGGTCACCTGCTCGTCTTGCGCGTTTTCCGCGCGGAGTTACTGGCTTTTGGTGGCGGTGTAATAGCTGGCATAGGCAATGCCATTGTATATCTCGCCCTTGATCTTCGGAGACTGGACGTAGATCCGCTGAACGATCTGCGTTCGCGGAATGAAATAGCCCTGTTCAAGAACGTATTTCTGCAGTTCGTCGAGAAGAGGCGCGCGGATCTCGGCGGTGCCGGCGGTGGCGATCTTGTCGCGCAGGGCGTTGATCTTCGGGTCGCTCTCGCCGAGGGCGAACCAGTTCTCGCCATTGTTGGCGTCGGTGAGGATGCTGGCCACCGTGCCGGCATCGATGAAGCTGCGCGTCACCTCATAGGCCGGAACGGCCGGGCCGCCGAACTTGACCCTTTCGCCATAGGTGACGACGTCATAGGAGCGGATGATGACCCTCCAGCCGATCTTGCCGAGCTGCTGGGCGATGAGTTCGTCGATCGCCTTGGCTGTTCCGAGATAGGGATTGGAGTGCAGCGTCAGCACCAGTTGCTTGCCGCCCTTGGCGCGGATGCCGTCGGCGCCCTTGGCCCAGCCCGCCGCGTCGAGCAGCTTCTCGGCCTTGGCGGGGTCATAGGCCAAAAGGGCGCTGTGGTCGGTCGCTCCGGGGACGTTGCTCTGGATGAAGGACGTCGCCAGCTTCCAGTCGGGCGTATAGACGGTGTCGATGATCTCCCGGCGATTGATGCCGGCCTGGAGGGCCTGACGCACCTTCACGTCGTTATAGGGCTCCAGCCTGGTGTTGATCGCCAGGCCGTTGACGAAGCCGAGATAGCGCGGCGTCGCGATCGTGAAGCCCGCCGCCTTCAGGGAGACCAGCTCCTGGGGCGAAGCATTGTAGGCGACGTCGGCCTGGCCGGCCTGGACGGCCGAGACACGCAGCGAGGGTTCCGACACCAGTTTGTAGGTGATCGAATCGAGGAAGGCCGGTCCGGTATGGCCGACGGCCGGAGGCCCCCAATTGTAGTCCTTGCGCTTGACGAGCCTGACGAAGTCGCCCTCCTTCCAGGCCTCGACCAGGAACGGTCCGCTGCCGGAGGTCTTGCCGAGATCGGCCTGCCGTGCCGAGGGCTGGGCGATGGTCTTCGGCGAGATCAGGATCGAGCCGTGATATCCGAGCGTGGGGATGAAGCCGAGCGTCGGCGCCTTGAAGAAGACCTTCACCGTGGCCGCATCGACCGCCTCGGCGCGGTCATAGGTCTTCGGGAAGAGACCGATCGGGTTGATGCGGTCGCTCCGGCGGCCGGCGTACCAGATGTCGAGATTGGCGACGACGGCCGCGGCGTCGAGCGGCGTGCCGTCGGAAAAGGTCACGCCGCTCTTGAGTTTGAGGGTAAATTCGGTGGCGTTGTCGTTCTGCTGCCAATGCTCGGCGATCCAGGGGCTGACCTTGCCGTCCGCGTCGACATAAACGAGCTTGTCGGTCACATGGCCCCATATGTGGCCCTGGAAGCTGGAAATCGCGCTGTTATTGGGGATCCAGCTGTCGCCGAGCGAGTCGATGAGGAAGGTGATGCTGCCGCCGGCGCGGACGGTGCTGGCGCTCGCTGCGGCGCCGACGACAGGAGCTGTGATCGCAAGCCCGGCAGTGGTCATCAGCAAGCGCCGCCGCGAAAGGGAAGGCGAGGAAAAGCGTTCGGTCATGACGAAATCCTGATTGTCTGTTTGGCTGGCGCATCGTCCGCGGTGAGCGAAGCGATCGCCGCGTGATCACTGTCTGGCCTGGAGCGGCAGCCGGGCCGGCGTGGCCGTCGGTTCCCGACGCGGCGGCCGGCCGGCCCGGGCGGCAAAGGCCGCTCGCCCGAGAAGCGAGATCACCGTGTCCTCCTGCGGGGCATGGACCAGCACCGACTGAATGTCGCGGAAATGCCGCTCCAGGCCGCCATCGCTGCTCAAGCCCGGATTTCCGAGCGCCGTGACGGCGACCTGCACCGCCTGCCGCAATTGCCGTCCGGCCAGCAGCCGGGCGCGCAACAGCTTGTCCGGCTCATGCGCGGCATGATCGACGGCATCGAAAATGAGCTGGCGCGCGCCCTGGACCAGCAGGTCGATCTCGCCGGCAAGCGCGACGATGCGCTCGGTTCGAGAGATCGGAAAGCCGAGATTGGCGGGAACGCGGCCCGCGGCGAAGGCCAGGAATGCGTCTCGGGCCGCCTCGGCGACACCGAGATAGATGCCGGTGAGCACGAGCGTGCCTTCGGCGGTGGCGCGATTGTCCTGCTCGGCGATTTCAGTGCCCGTCAGGGCAAGCACGTCGTCGCGGTCGACCGCCACATCGGCAAATTCCACGTCGTGAGACACGGTCGCCCGCATGCCCAGGCTTTTCCAGTTCTCGATGATGCGAATACCCGGAGCGCGGGCGAGAACGACGAAAGTGCCGACCCGCTGCGGCGTCTCGTCGGTGCTCGCCCAGACAAGGAAATAGGACAATCCCGTGGAGCCGGTGACGAAACGCTTCGTGCCGCTGATCGACCATCCGCCGGTGGTGCGGCGCGCAAGCGTTTGCGGGAGGCCGCCCCGCGCGGGAGAGCCGAGATCCGGCTCGCCGCGCGCGGCGTTGAGCAGGACCGGTCCCTTGCGGGCTTCGGCCAGCAGGCGGAGATAAAGCTCCTCCGGCCAAAAGCCGCGTTGGGCCTGGTGCCGGTGGGCGAACAGCGTCATCAGGCTGATGAGCGCGACTGACGGATCTCCGCGACCAAGCGCGGCCATTAATCGGACCAGGTCCCCCAGGCCGATCTCGCGTCCGCCATGGCGCGCCGCGACCGTCAGTTCGAGCAGGCCGGCGTCGTGAACGGCCCTGATGCCGTCCCAGGGAAAGCTGGCGGAAGCATCCGCGGCGGGGGCTGCGTTGGCGAGCTTTTCAACCACGCCGGAAAGGTCGATCCCCGCGACATCGAGTTCGGTCCGGCCTTCGGGATCAGGCACGGGCGCGCTCCCTGACGGCGCGTCGCGCGATTTCCGTCCGGACCAGCGGCAGCACGTAGCGGCCATAGTCGATGGCGTCGTTGAGATTGTCGTAGCCGCGGATCGAGATCAGGTCGGCGCCGAGATCGACATAATCGAGGATGGAATCCGCGATCGTCTGCGGGGAACCGACCAGGGCGGTGGAGGCGCCGCGCGCATTGGTCGCCGTCACCGTCGGATACCAGAGCGCCCGGTCCTGCACCTCGCCGCGCGCGGCGATCGCGAGAAGGCGCTGCGAGCCGACATTCTGCGGTGGCCCGTTGGACAGCGCCCGCGTCGGCGCGCCATGGGCGAAATTCGTCTTGAGCTTCTCCAGCACCCGATGCGCTTTGGCCCAGGCGAGATCGTCGGTTTCGGCGATGATCGGCCGGAAGGTCACCCAGATGCGCGGGCGATCCTTGCGGCCGGCCTTGGCCGCCGCGGCGTGGATGCGGTCGATCTGTTCCTTCGTCTCCTTGAGCGGCTCGCCCCACAGGCCGAAAATGTCGGCGAGCGAACCGCCCACCCGGTAGGCGTCCTCGGACGAGCCGCCGAGCGAAACCGGAATGCTTCCGTTCACCGGCAGCACCGCGTTGCTGAAGCCCTTGAACTCGTAATATTTGCCGTTGAAATCGAAGGGTTCGGACGATTGCCAGGCCCGCCGCAGGATGCGGATATATTCCTCTGTGCGCTCGTAACGCTCTTCCTTGGTCAGGAAATCGCCTTCGCGCGCCTGCTCGACGGCATCGCCGCCGGCGATGAAGTGAACCACCACGCGGCCGCCGCTCAACTGGTCCAGCGTGGCAAGGGCCCTGGCCGCGACGGTCGGATAGACGGTATTGGGGCGGAGCGCGATGATCGGACGAACAGATTTCGTGTGAGCAATGACGGTCGCGCCCAGCGTGAAGGGATCAAACGACGAGGAATGGTAAGGCAGGAGTGTGTAATCGAAACCGGCCTCATCCAGGGTTCGCGAATAGCGTGCGAAATATGCCGGATCGATTGGCGATCCTGGTTTTGGATCCAGATCTGTCGCGCTATTGGCATAGCTTGCGCTAATAAATTCTACGGGCATAACCTGATCCATAGGATTTCTATTGAAAATCAAGTCTTGAGGTTATGCAGGTCGATTTGCGGCAGCAAGAGATTGGCAATTTTTTGTTCTACCAGTTCGGTAGATGACTGTGCCCTTTATCCGTGTCCACGCGGATCGATCGTGCCTGGGATGACGCGCGGCCTGCCCATGTCCTGCGGCAGGCGGGCATTTTCGGTTTATGCAATGCCATCTGGGTGAGAGACGGCAGCGTCGTCGGATTGGCGCGCATTGCCCGAACCGGGAGAACGTGCGGTTGCTGTCATTGTCCTTGCGCGCCGTGTTCGGGTGCCGGTGCCCGTCTCGGGCCACGGTCGGCAGCGCCATCATCGCCAATGCCGGCCTCCGGGCAGCAACGCCTGACGATACACCGACCGAGACGCTGTCCCCGTGCGCACTGCTGGAACGCGGCGCCGCCCATGTGATCGCCACGGCGGCCGATGCCGCCGACATCGCGGCGCTTGGTCGGCGGCCCCGGTCTTGGACGCGATGGTCGAGGATGCGGGAGGTCGAGCGCAGGCATTCGCCGCCACAATTCCCGCGCCGGCCTCGGCACGCCCTGCGGTCATGCGGTTCTGGGCGTGATGATCAGCGTGCTCCGAAATCGCGATGGGCAGCCCAGCGCCGGCCTTTGGCTTACCGTAGAAGGCCTGCAAGCGCGCAGCCGAGACCAGGTCGCCATGATCTCGGCAGCCCAGGGAGCGGGATCCTTGTGCGCGCGGACAAGCGATCAAGAGCCCTGTGGAGGCATCTCGACCCGCCGGCCGATCGCCGGCTCTCAGCTCAGGGCATCCCAGCAGGCGCGAGAAAGTTCCGCGATCAGACCGGTCGCGGCGACACGGCCCGGCATGCCGTCGGGCATGGTCTTCGGCACTTCGTCGGTCGTCACGCTCATGATGTAGAGCGGCGTCTCGCCTTTGAAAACGATGCCTGCGTCCATCCATCCGCGCTCGCCCCAGCCGTTCTTGTTGGCGACCGTGGTCATTGTTGGCAGATGCCCGGGAATCATGCTGCGAAAGCGCTGCCAGGTGAGGAAGCGCAGTGCGGTGGCGCACATCGTGGCGTCGACGCCCAGGCGCTCGATTGCGGCCGGGTCCCCCTTCGCGCCGGCAAGAATCAGCTGCAGCAGCAACACCTGGTCGCGTGCCGTCGTCGTCGTGACCGCATCGAGCGAATGGCCGGTCGCCAGTCCGACCGGCGGCAACCGGGTGCGGTGCGTTGTCCGGTCCATTCCAATGCGGCGGCAATAGTCGGTGAATTCGGGGATCTCGAAACCCTTCATCACTTCATAAGTGCAGATATTGTCACTGGTGATGATCATCTGCAGGATGGCGTCCCGCATCGGGAAGGTCAGGCCGGGAGTCATGTATTGACAGACGCCGGAGAGGATCCCTTCCTGCAATTCCTTCTCGATCGTGACGGGCTGATCGAGGTCGAGACGCCCCTCGGCGGCAGCGTGAAGCGCCGCCATCATGATCGATATCTTGCGAACGCTTGCCGAGGGCAAAACCGCATCACCGCCGCGCGTCAGTTCTTCGCCGGTCGCCGCCAGCCGAACATGCCAGTAGACCTCGAAGCCCCGGTCGCTCGACAGGCCTTGAAGTCGTGTTTCCAATTCCGATGTTTTCACGTCACCATCCACTCGTCAAAAAGAGATCCAGGCCGGCAGACATGTCATTAGCCGGCTTTCCTGGAATTGTTCACCTGCGAGCCACGGCGCGCGCGGGCGCGCGCGGGCGCGAGCGGGCGCGAAACGGGCTTCCGGATCTGCGATGCAGACCCGTTCCCCCATGGCGACGAAAACGGCTTGATCTCCAAGCGCGACCGACGCCTTGAGCCGGGCGAGGCCCTTGGCCATCTGCGCGTCCGATATCGATCACCCCATTGAGCAAGGCCATCGTCTTCCGCAAGACCAGGCTGGCGCCGGACCCGCGCAATCCATGCGCAGGCCATTTCCCGCAAAAGGAAACCGACGAGAGAGACTACGCCCTTCGCCACACCCCCCAGGCGCGCGGCTTGTCGAGGGCCCAGGATTCATAACCGACCAGTTTCGGCGAAACCGCCTCGATGACCGGGTAGTAATACAGGCCGAGGATCGGCACCTGTTCCGCCATCATGGTCTGGAGTTGGCGAAGCAGGGCCCGGCGCTCGTCGAATTCGGTGGCGGCCAAGGCTCTGAGATAGAGCGCATAGACGTCTGGGTTGTCCCACTGGGCATTGGGCGTCGTGGCCTTCTGGCCGATCAGCATTCCGTAGATGACCATGGGGTCGGCGCGCGAGCCGTAGCCGAATGATTGCAGTTGGAACTTGCCGCTGAAATAGTTCTCCAGCTGCGCGGCCCAGTCGATCACGTCCAGTTCCACCTTGATTCCCACGGCGGTGAGCATCGACTGCACCAGCACGGCATTCTCGTACATGCCGATATAGCGCTTGTTGGTCTGCAGCTTGATCACCTGGCCCCGATATCCGGATTCGGCCACCAGCCGCTTGGCCAGTTCTGGATCATAGGCGGGCCAGCTGGTCTGGAACGAGGGTTCGAAATAGGCGCTCGCCTGGGGCACGCCGGAGGGGTTGTGCTGGCTCATCCCGTCCGTCTTGACCTCCGCGATCAAGGCAAGATCGAGCGCGTGCGCCATAGCCAGCCGCAATTTGACATTGGAGAGCAGCGGATCGTTGGTCTGGATCAGGATCGCGGACAGCGACAGGCCGGGTGCGGAGAGGATGCTGACGCCACGTTTCCTGATGTCCTCCATGCGCGAAGCCTGCAGCGTGGACACCACATCGATCTGGCCGGCGATGAGCGCCGTTTCGGCGGTCGTCTTGTCCGGAATGATCACGAAGCGCACCTCGTCCACATAGGCTGTGCGGTCGCCGCTATAGCCGTCGCGCTTTTCCCGGGAGGGGACATATCCAGCGAAGCGCTCCAGCGCGATATATTGCTCCTTGCGCCACTCCTTGAATTTGAACGGGCCGCTGCCGATCGCCGAGTTGGCGATCCAGTTGCCGTCGGGGCCGACATTCTTGGGGCTCGCCGCCCAGAAATTGCAGATGGGGTCGGCGAGCCGGGTCAGGAACAGCGTGTTGGGGGCGTCGATCCTGAACACGACGGTGCGCTCGTCCAGCGCCTCGACCGCTTCGACCTTCAGCCCGCGGGAGCCGTCGAACGACGCCTTGCAGAGCCACGGACCTGCGGCGCCGCCCATGCGACGTTCCCAAAGCCATTTGATGTCGGCGGCCAGCACTCTGTCGCCATTGTGATAGGTCGCGCCTTCCCTCAGTCTGAAGGTGTAGGATTTGCCGTCCGCGGGCACCTGCCAGCTGTCCGCCAGTGCCGGCCCGATGGTCATATCGTTCTTCAGCGCGATCAGCGTCTCGAAGATATGGTGGAGAACCGCATCCGTATTCGCATCATTGCGGCTGCCGTCGATGCTGCGAATATCCGCAGTCAGGGTTATGCGCAGCGTGCCGCCGCGGCGCGGTTCTTCGGCAGAGGCAGGGTTCAGCAGGAAGGCGATAGCGAATAGCGTCGCAAGGAAGAATTTTATCGGCATTTTGATCTAAAGCCCCTCTCGATTATCTTATTTATAGTGGCATCGCCGCCGATGCGCTCTCCTCGGTGCTCCGCGAAACGGTCGCGCCGCGAGCGCCGACCCCGATCTTCCTGTTGGGTTTCGTCGACAAGTCGAGCCTTGTCGGAACTCTAACTTGCGATCGACGATCGCACAATGATGGCAGCGTATGTTTTTTGGCCGGCAGCCAACGCGCCTGGTCGTTCGGTATATCCCATTGTTTATTCTCGAATATTTTCCACAACTGCGCATTGCCATGCCGCCACCCCAGGTGTCGAAGCGACAAATCCTTGGGCGGAAACTGCGTGGAAAATGGCCGCGGAGCGTTCGGTGGGGCGTAAGGGGGCGTGTCTGCGCAGCCTGCATGCCGGCACGATTTGGCCGACGGCCGAGCGGGATCGAATCAAGAGTTCGGATTTTGCCAGTTTCCTGACACTTCTTGGAGACGTAAGTGGCTCCAGTTCGTCGCTTGAAAAATTCTGAAACCCTTATGTCTATTGGTCTTCAGGCATTCTGAAAATTTCATGGCAGAAAAAATGCGAGACGGCAATTGTGCGATCTGCGATCGCATTCTATAGACGGCTCGACAGCCGCGATATTCGTCTTCGAGCAAGGCGGGATCGAGGTCTGTCGGGAGGCGCGAAGCGCGTCGATGAGAGGCTGCGGCCTGTGGCGGCGGCTCTGCGCCATGGTGCTCGGTTATATGAGGCGGGAACAAATGACGTCTGCGATCTTCAAGCGGTCCGATATCAATCTCGGCAACTGGCGCGACCGGCCATACTCGACCTGGGCATTCCAGAACGTTGCGGAATTCGTGCCGTCGGCGCAGGTGCGCGGCGCGCGCAAGCCGGAAGCGGCTCCGCTGGACCTCGGCCGGTTTGCCGCCGTCATGGTCAAGGACCAGGCCGACAACGAGGTCGCGCTCGCTGATTTCCTGCGGGGCATGGACAGTGACGCCCTCGTCATCATGCGCCGCGGCGAGGTCGTTGCGGAATGGTATGCGCCGCATTGCGATCCATTCAGGCCGCACCTGATTTTCTCGATCTCCAAATCGGTCACCGGGCTGCTCGCCGGCATGCTCGAGGCCAAGGGGTTGCTGTCGCTCGACCGGCTGGTATCCGCCTATATCCCAGACGCCTTGGGCTCGGCCTATGGCGATGTCACGGTGCGTGACCTGCTCAACATGACCGTCAGCCTCGATTTCGAGGAAAGCTATCTCGACACCACGGGCGGTTTCGATCGCTATCGCCGGGCCATGTTGTGGAAACCCGACCGCGCCGACGAGCCGACGCCGACAATGAGACAGTTTTTGTGCTCGCTGCCCAAGGCGGCCCATCCGCACGGCACGGCCCATGCTTATCGCTCGCCCAATTCGGATATGGCCGGCCTCGTGCTCGAGGCAGCCTCGGGCAAGCGCTACGCCGATCTGCTGAGCGAGCTCCTGTGGCAGCCCATGGGCGCCCATAGCGACGCGTTCATCACCCTCGATCGCGCCGGTTCCCCGCGCTCTTCCGGCGGTATTTCCGTCACCGCACGCGACCTCGCCCGTCTCGGAGAGCTCGTCCGGCTGGGCGGCAAGGGTATCGTGCCGGCTGAATTCGTCGAGCGGCTCTGGAGTGGCGGCGACCGCGGCGTCTGGGCTGAGGGGAGCCAGAAATTGCTCTATCCGGGCGGAAGCTATCGCGCCTACTGGTATGAAACCGGCACCGGCGCGCTGGCCGGCCTGGGCATCTTCGGACAATGCGTGTGGATCGACCGGCAGTCGGAAACGGTCGCCGTCCGGCTATCGTCGCAGGCCCTGCCGGTTGACGCCGGGCTGACGCAATTGGCCATTGCGATGATGAAGGCGGTGTCCGCAGCCTGAGCCGCAGTGGCCGGTCTTGCCCCGTCGAGACGAGATGGCAGGCATGAACCGGACCCATCATGGCGTCGGCGGCACCATCGGCTTCGCCGACCCGGCCGCCAAGATCGGCTTCAGCGACGCCATGAACCAGATGAATGCGCGATTGCCGATGGCCGTCAGATCAAGCGCACCACGATTTCTCACGTCACTCCAAAAATAACCGCAAGGTGAGGGCGCATTCTCCTTGCGCCTTCCCTCGCGATAGATCTGATCCAGACAGGTCGTGAACAAAAAACAATTGATCGCCTTGGCAAGAATGAGACGTCCGCGAAGATAAACCCCCATCCCCGGCAAGGTGAGACGCATCTGCCCCGGGTGAAGATTGGAGGGTCGATCATGTCTATCATTCCGCAGCTCAGGCGCCTCATGCTGGCGCTGGCCGTCGTCATCGTCAGCACGACCCTTGTCGTTGCCAGCGCGCTGACCGCGCTCGCGAATTCGGGCCCGCTCGTCACCACCGACTGGCTCGAGCAGAATCTCGCCAATCCGAAGGTCAGGGTGATCGAGGTCAGCGTCGAGCCGGGCCTGTTCGAGCGCGGCCATGTCCCGGGCGCCCAGAACGTGGTCTGGCACACCGACCTGGTCGAGACGGTCAATCGCGATATCGCCAGCCGCGAGAAGTTCCAGGCACTGCTGCGCCGGCTCGGCATCGACAAGGACACGACCGTCGTCCTTTATGGCGACAACAACAATTGGTTCGCCGCCTGGGGCGCCTGGGTGTTCGACATCTATGGCCTGCGCGACAACGTGAAGCTCCTGGATGGCGGCCGCCGGAAATGGGAGCTGGAGCGCCGCCCCTACGCGACCAATGTCGCGCCGGTCGTCGCGAGCACGATCACGCTCGCCGAACCCAACCGGTCGCTCCGCGCGCGCATCACCGACGTGCTGAACGTGGTGGAGAAGCGTTCGGAGGCCCGCATCCTCGACATCCGCTCGCCGGATGAGTTCAGCGGCAAGATCATCGCGCCGTCGGGCGTGCCGGAACTGGCGATCCGTGCCGGTCACATCCCGGGCGCGGTCAATGTGCCCTGGGCCCGGGCGGTGAATGCCGCAGACGGCACGATCAAGCCGATCGAGGAGTTGCGCAAGCTCTATGCCGAGGTCGGCATCGACGGCACCAAGCCGATCATCACGACCTGCCGGATCGGCGAGCGCTCCAGCCATACCTGGTTCATCCTGTCCCGGCTGCTCGGCTATCAGGTGGCGAACTATGACGGCTCCTGGACCGAATATGGCAACCT
Source organism: Hyphomicrobiales bacterium (assembly GCA_017304475.1). Classification (GTDB taxonomy): domain Bacteria; phylum Pseudomonadota; class Alphaproteobacteria; order Rhizobiales; family Phreatobacteraceae; genus Phreatobacter. Next base: position 28,783 of record JAFKKV010000049.1, read on the forward strand.
GGTCGGGGTTCCCATCGCCAATCCGGCCGGCACCGTCTGGGGTGGCAAGTGAGCGGCGTCGATCTTTTCGGGCGCTGGGCCACGCAGGCATGACGTCGACGGTTCAGACAAAACGGGCGGGTGGCGCGTTGGCGCCGTCCGCCGTCCTGCGTTACGGCGCGGCGGCGATGGCCGGCCTGGCCGTGATCGCGGCCGCCCATTGGCTCGGCGGGCAGCCGGGCCCGGGGCCGCAATTGCAGCTCTCCTTGATCCTGGGCGCGGCCTTCGGCTTCGTCCTGCAGCGATCGCGCTTCTGCTTCCTCTGCATCTGGCGCGACTGGCTCGACCGGCGCGATCCGCGCGGTCTGCTGGGCGTGCTCGCCGCCCTTGGCGTCGGACTTGCCGGCTACACGCTGGTCTACGGCGCCTGGCTGCCGGATCCCGGTGGAATCCGTTTGCCGCCGACAGCCCATATCGGCCCGGTCGGGCCGGCGCTCATTCTCGGCGGCCTGATCTTCGGCGCCGGCATGGCCATTTCCGGCTCCTGCATCAGCGCCCATCTCTACCGTCTCGGCGAAGGCTCGCCGACCGCGCCTTTCGCCCTGATCGGGGCCGGCTTCGGCTTCGTTCTCGGATTTCTCAGCTGGAACTGGCTTTATCTCGAAACCATCGCGGCGGCACCGGTTCTCTGGCTGCCGCGCCATCTCGGTTATGCCGGCGCTCTCACGCTCGGCATCGGTGTCGCGGCGGCGGAGGCGATCCTCCTGATCCGGCGGCTGCCGCCGAGCGCGACGCCGCCGACGGCGATCGATCCGATCAAGGCCGTTTTCATCCAGCGCTGGCCGGCCTGGATCGGCGGCCTTGCGGTCGGCGCCATCGCGATCGCTGCCTATCTCCGTCTCAGCCCGCTCGGCGTCACCGCCGAAATCGGCTCGCGCATGCGTCAGGCGGCCGATGCGGCGGGGCTGCTGCCGGCGCGCCTGGAGGGGCTCGATACCCTGCGCGGCTGCGCCACTGTGGTGCGCGACGCGATCTGGACGCCGAACGGCCTGTTCATCGTCGGTCTCGTCGCTGCGTCTTTCGTCGCCGCGCTCCTGTCCGGCGCCTTCCGGCCGGCCCGCCCGCGACCGGGCCATGTCGTGCGCGGATTGCTGGGAGGAGTTCTGCTCGGTTTCGGCGCCATGATCGGGCTCGGCTGCACCGTCGGCACGCTGCTCTCCGGCATCATGGCGGGCGCGGTGTCCGGCTGGGTCTATCTCGCCGCGCTGATGGCCGGCACCACGCTGACATTGCGGGTCGGCCGCCGCCTCGGCGTGCTGGAAGGACCGGCCGCCTCGTAGGGCCGGGCGGCGTTCAGCCGGGCACGCATCGCGGCGGGCCGCCGCTCCCGGATGAGGCAAGCATCGAAGCCACCATCATGCCGATGAAAACGCGGCGGCCGCGGACCATCGGATCGCGCCGCCGCGGCCGGCGCGCATTCGCGACACGCGGACTGCGTGCATCGACGACTTTCACGCTCGGATCACGCTCGCCCACCCATGCTCCGCCGCAGCGCGTCGGCGAACCAGCCGGCGAAGCGGCTGGTCGGGATCTCCAGGCTCCGTCAGCACGAGAGAGAGGTCGTTCCGGCACCGGTCGTCATGGTGCCGCAGATGGAGGAGGCGAACATGGCATTGCTTGGTCAGGACGTCATCGATATCGGGTCGACGCGGCTGAAGCAGCAATATGTGCTGGGTGCGCATGTGCCGCTCGACAATCCCAATTGGCAGGGGCCTTGGGATTGCGCCGAATTCACCTCCTGGTGCGCCTACCAGGCCTATGGAATGATCTTCGGGGCGGGCAATGTCACCAAGGTGGCCAAGGCGGAACCCTATTCCGGCTACTGGTATGCCGAGGCCCGCAAGAAGGCCCTGGTCATCAGCCCGGCGGAGGCGCTCAAGATCCCCGGAGCCGTGCTGATCCGGGCGCCGGCGCCCGGCAAGATCGGTCATGTCGCCTTCGCGCTCGGCGACAATGACCGGACGCTGGAGGCCCGGGGCGCGGCCTTCGGGGTCGGCATCTTCAAGGGCGCGGCCGGCCGCTCCTGGAGCATCGGCTGCCTGCTGCCCGGGGTGGACTATGCCAATGGTCTGAAGCCGCCGGTGCTGGAGCCGCCGGCCGACAAGTCGCCGGCCCTGCCGCCGGGCTATTTCTGGCTGAAGACGCCCAATTTCAAAGGGGCGGCCATCGTCGCGCTCCAACGGGCGCTGAAGGCCAAGGCCATCGATCCCGGGCCGTTCGACGGCGAATACGGGCCGATGACGAATGCGGCGGTCATCTCGTTCCAGCTGGTCAAGGGGCTGGAGGTCGACGGCGTGGTCGGCCCCAATACGGCGGGTGCGCTCGGGCTTGCCTTTCCGGTCGTGCCGAACGCCGAGGACGAACAGATCTACCGGGACGCGCGGACGCCCAAGGGGCCCGTTTCGATCAAGCTGCCGCAGGGGGCGGCGGCGCTCGATGCCATCGTCGATATCGCGCAGAGCGGCAAGACCTTCAGTGCGAAGACCGCATCGGGCTTCGGTTTCATCATCGCGGCCACGACCCAGTTCACCGACGACATGAACCGGACCGGCTTGTACCAGGACAAGACGGCGATCAAGGACAGCCTGAAATTCGGCGCCTACAAGACCGCCGACTACAGCCCCGCTTTCGGGCAATGGGCGCATTTCATCGAGCCGACGCTGACGGCGGAAGGCGGCGGCCGTTTCGCGACGCTCAACACCTATGATCGCGCGGCCTTCACCTTCGGCGCGCCGCAGCTCGCGGCCCATACGCCGGGCGAGAATTTCATCGTCTATCTGCAAAGGCTGCTCGGCCTCGCCGATGCCGACAAGCATTTTCCCGAGCTCTCGCTGCGCAAGAATGCGGCGGGCCGGACGACGGTCCACCGGGCCGATGGCGGCGGCTTCGAGGATCTGGAACAGGTGATCATCGTCGAACGCCCGAACGGCAAGAAGGAACGGCAGCTGGCGCGGCTGATGGCCTATCTCAACCCGTCGCCGACCTCCATCGACGCCGCCGAACTGTCGACCTCCGCGCGCCTGATGAACTGGCTGCGGATCGACCCAAAGGCCAAGGAGCTGCAGATCAGCGTCTTCATCGATCACGCCAAGGCGCGATTCGATCTCGCCAAGACCAAGGTGGACGGCTTTACCGGTGACGACTGGCGCATTTCGCTCTGGATCATGGACATCATGCACCAAGGCCGTGGCAGCTTCGGCGAAATGACCGCGGCCCTTGCCTCAGGTGACCCGGAGGGCCGGCTCAAGGAGCTCGGCTGGCCGAAATACAAGACGCGGATCCAGACGGTGGAGGCGGCGGTCGGGCGGCTCGCGGCGAGCGGCGTCATGAACGGCTTCAAGGTCTGATCGGCGCGCGTCCGGGCCCATGGCCCGGCGCGCCCGGCCGGCATCGTTCCGGCCTCGGCCATATTCGCCGCCGCGCCATCGGCGCGGCGATGCGACCATGCGTTTCACGCCCGCCGTTTTGGACTAGTCTGGCCATGGCGCGTTCGCCTGGGCCGGTCATTCCTCCATGGGGCTGTCCGCGCGATCGGGCCGAGGACGGCGCATCGCATCGGAAGGATCGGCGGCACCATGGTCAGGCTCAATGAAATCCGCGCAGGCGAGGTGACCGTCGAGGCGCCGCCGCCGACCGATGCCGGGCTGGTCTTCATCGGCCGTATCCGCACGCCCTGGACCTCGCGGCTGGAATGTCCGCGGCTCGGCCGCCCCGACGGCCCGGTCTGCCGCATCGAGCTGTTCGAACCCTGGATCGGCGCGCTCGACGGCGTCGCCGCCTTCGAGCGGCTGGAAGTGCTCTACTGGATGCACCTGTCGCGCCGCGACCTGGTGCGCCAGAGCCCCGCCGATGACGGTGTCACGCGCGGCACTTTCGCCCTGCGCTCGCCGGCCCGCCCCAATCCGATCGGCACGGCCGTCGTCACGCTTGTCGGCGTGGAGGGGGGCACTTTGTCGGTGCGCGGCCTCGACTGCCTCGACGGCACGCCGCTGATCGACCTGAAGCCCGATCGCGGCCTGTTCACACCGCTCGCCAGGCCGCAGAAGGGTGATTTCGACGTCGACGAGCCGAAGCCGGTTGCCTCGGAATGACCACGCGGGACGACGCCACCACGCGGCCGACAGCGCCGCCGGCAGCGAGCGATCCGCTCTGGGCGAGGTCGCTGCGCTTCACCGCGACCATTCTGGTGCCGGTCACGGTCGGCCTGTCGGCCGGCGGCGGCGCTTGGCTGCCCTATGGCATGCTGACGGCGATCGTCGCCTTCAGCGGCGATACCGGCGGCAGGCCTTGGCCGCGCCTGGCCTGGATGGCGGCCGCGGGCGGCGCGCTGGCCGTCGGCGGCGCCATCGGCACCTGGGTTCAGGGCTCGCCGCTGCTGCTCTGTTTCGCCTTCGCGCTGGCCGGCATTCTCTACGCCCTCACCGAGATCGCTCACGCCATCGCGCTCACCATGTCGCGCTTCGCCTGTTTCGCCCTGGCGCTCAGCGCGTTGCAGGCGCCGCTCCGCCTGTTCGATCTTGCCGTCCTGGTGGGCGTCACGCTGCTCGCCTGGGCCATCTCGGTCGCCTGGGACCTGGCCGGGGGCCGTTGGCGCGCTTCCACCGTGCCGCACTGGACCGAGGTGCTGCGGGCGCTGCATGCCCGCGAGCTGAAGCGGATCACCTTCGCGGTGGCCACAGCCGTCAGCATTCCGCTCGCCTTTCTCGCCAGCACGGCGCTCGGCCTGCAAAAGCCCTATTGGACCATGCTCACCTTGGTCCTGGTGCTGCGTGTCGACTTCCTGTCGAGCCGCCGGCAGATGCTGGACCGCTTCATCGGCACCTTGCTGGGCGTGGTGGCCGCCGGCGCGCTCGCCTATGTCGCGCCGTCCCACAGCGCCATGATGCCGGCGCTCATCCTGGTCGCGCTGCTGCGCTGGCCGGCGCAGCAGCAGCACGGCATTCTCGGCGTCGCCTCGATGACCGCCTTCGTCATGCTGACCATCGAGATCACGGCGATCTCCTCCGGCCAGGCCCTGCCGCTGCTGGAGGCGCGCATTGCCGATACCGCGCTCGGCTGCGGCTTCGCGCTGTTCGCCCTGTTGCTGGAACATGGCCTGCGCCGGACCGTGCTCCGGATCCGCCTGACCCGCCGGGCGCCGCTGATCTGACGGGGCCGCGCCCCTGTCCGCGATCATGCGGCCAGGTCGCGGCGGCAGCGTTTCGCCGTTATGCTATCGATCGGTCGAAACGAGCGGGAGCGACGGAAAGCGCATGGCACAGGCTGAGGATCATGTCTTGGGTCGCCAGATCGCGGCCGCCCGCGCACTCGTCGGCCTGAGCAAGGCGGAGCTCGCGGCGGAGGCCGGGACCAGCGTGGAGACGCTGCGACGGATCGAGGCGGCGAGCGGCACGGCCGTCGGCCCCGCCGAGGCGATCGCGGCGGTGCGGGCGGCGCTGGAGCGGGCCGGCGCCGTATTCATTCCGGAAGACGGGCTGGGCGCCGGGGTCAGGTTGAAATTCACCCGGCTCGAGACGCGCCAGATCGGCCGCTGGGAAGGCGAGGGCGGGCGCGCCGCCGATGACGACGTTCCCTGATCGCCGGCGCCCGCCGGGGCTCAGCCGGTCTTCTTGCCGGCCTGGCCCGCCTGCCAGTCGGCATAGCTGACGCGGTTCAGCGCGAAGACGTCGCGCTGGCGGGTATAGAGATTGCCGTAGAGCCGGCCGATCGGCTTGTAGGCCTCGATATCGACGTCGAAACGCTCGTTCATCACGTCCTCGCGCACATGCACGTGCACGACGCGGCCGACCAGCAATTCGCGCTGCGGGCCGAAGGACAGCGAGACCTCGCGGCGGCATTCGAGCGCCGCCGGTGCCTCGGCGATCCGTGGCGGCCGGACCAGGGTCGAGGCCGCCGTGCTCAGCCCGGCCGCCGCGATCTCCGACGTCTCGGCCGGAAAATCGGTGGCGCAGATGTTCATCGCCTCGGCCAGGGCCTCGTCGACCAGGTTGACCACGAACTCGCCGGTTTCCTGGATATTGACCGTGGTGTCCTTGGCGGAATGATCCGGCTTGTGCTGCAGGCCGAGCACCACCAGCGGCGGGGCCTCGGAGAAGACGTTGAAGAAGGAGAAGGGCGCGGCATTGACCTCACCCTTGGCGCTGATCGACGAGACCAGCGCGATCGGCCGCGGGATCACCAGCGAGCAGAGGATCTTGTAGACACGGTCATCGGGCAGCGTATCGAGGGCAATAGAGCGCATGGTCATGCAGGCGGCACCTGGTCATCCGGCCCCGGGCGTGGGGTCCCCTATTCACCTCGCATCGTCAGTGGTTTCAACCCACAATTCGGCGGCCCTGCCGCGATGCGGACCCGGGCCGAGCCCGAAGGCTTCACCCAGGATCCGGGCAGTGATTGGCAGGGATCGAACGGGATGGCGATGACCGGAACGCGGCCGGTCTCGGCGGCGCTCAGCGTGTTGCCGGCGGCCGGCTCTGCGCCTGGCCCGGGATCAGCGGCGCGCTCTGTTTGCAGTCGGTGAGCCAGACGTCATAGACGGCATGCTCGACGCCGGACAGGCCGGGGCTCGCCGCGAACATCCAGCCCGAATAGATCCGCCGGACCTCGCCGCTGAGCGTCACCTCGTCGACTTCGACGAAGGTCGTGGTCTGCGGCGTTTCGGTCGGCGGGCGGGTGTAGCAGACGCGCGGGGTCACCTGCAGCGCGCCGAATTGCACGGTTTCGTCGATCGCCACGTCGAAGGCGATGATGCGTCCGGTGATCTTGTCGAGGCCGGAAAACACGGCGGTCGGATTGGTGATGCGCTGGCGCGGCGGCGCGATCACGGTTTCGTCCGGCGCCGGCGCCACGGTTTCGCCCGGCAGGGCGCGACGGCGCTGGTCACGCGAGGGATCGGGCTGGCTCGAAGGCGGCGTGTCGGAGGGAGTGGCGGGCCGCGCGGGCCGGGCCTGCTGCGGCGGGCGCGGCGCGCCCGGGTTCAACTGCTGCGGCTGGCCGGGCTGGCCGGGCTGCGCCGGGCGCTGCTGTTGCTGCTGGGGCGGCGGTCCGAGCTGCAATTGCGCCAGGGCGCCCGTCGCGAACAGGGGCAGGGCGGCAAGACCGGCGGTCAGGAGCGCGAAGCGCGGGACAAGGGGCATCGCCAAGCGGGACTACCGTCTCTGCTACGCCGCGCGGGCAGCGGGTCCCCTTCGGGGGCCCATGCGGCGGCATGAAAACAAGGGCGCTGGCGCCCGGTGTGGGCCTGGAACTATCACGCCGATCATGGCGGAACCAAGCCCAAGTCGCGGATTTCGGCCGTGCTTTCGGGTGTGGATGTCAACCGCGGCCCGCCGGCCACGGCGCCTCGCCCCCGGTCAGCGGCCGGGGGTCCAGGCCTCGTAGTCGCCGGTCGCCTGCGGCCGCTTGCCGCCGGCCAGTGTCGAACCGGGCGGCCGATAGGCCAGCGCGGTGCCGGTCATGTTCTGCAGGTGCGGTTTCTGCCACGACCGCGCCTCATAGGCTTCTTCGGTCGGCGGCTTCTCGCTCTTGTGATGCATCCAGCCCCACCATCCCGGCGGAATGGCGGATGCCTCGGCCTGGTCCTTGTAGACCACCCAGCGCCGCTCGTGCCCAAGCGCCGGATCCTTGGCGTAGCGCGAACGATAATATCGATTGCCGGCCTCGTCTTCACCGACAAACACGCCATAGCGCCAGATGGTGTATTGCGTGCCGAAGGTCTGGCTGTTCCACCAGGTGAAGAACTTGAGGAAGAAGGTCTTCATCGCCCGTCCGCTTTTGGTTCGTCATTCGCGCTGGTTCATGCCACCCGTCAGGGGGCTTGTCCAGTATGGCGCACTGCACACAGGCAAACGGCCGCCCGATGGGCGGCCGCTGCATGGCTTGAACGCGGATGCGATTTGGCGCCGACGATCAGACGTCTTCGCTGTCGCCGCCGAAATCGCCACCGTCGTCATAGGAGGCGTTGTCGTAGGAGCCGTCGTCATAGGAGGCGTTGTCGTAATTCCTGTCGGAGCCATAGTCGGCATTCTGGTTGCCGCTCTTGTCATAACCGCCATCGCTGCCGGTCATGCTGTCCTGTGAGCTGGCGGCCTTGTCGTCGGCGGAAGCCTGGGTCGAACCGGCCGCCGGCGTCGAGGCCGGTGTCGCACCGGCCGCAGGCGTTGCCGGCGTGCCGCCCAGCGCCTGGGCCGCGCGCGAGCCGCCGCCCATCATGCTGGAAATGGCATTGGCCGCCAGCATGCCGCCGGCCACGCCGACCGCCGCGGTCGCGGCGGTGGCGAGGAAGCCGCCGCCTTGACGTTGAGGCTGCTGCTGCGGCTGCTGCTGTCCGCCCCAGGGGCCGGGCTGCTGCTGCCCACCCCAACCGCCGGGCTGCTGGCCCATGGCCTGGGGCGGCGGGGCGCCATAAGCGCCGGGAGGCGGTGCGCCGAAGGCTCCGGGGGGCGGCGCGCCATAGCCGCCACCCTGCGGGCCCGGCTGCGGCTGGCCCCAGGGGCCGCCCTGCGGCGCGCCCATCGGACGCGGCGGCGAGGGGGGAACCGACGGCTTGGAGCCGAAAATGCCCGACAGGAAACCACCGCCGGAAGCCGGCTGCGGCGCGGCCTGGGCCTGCTGGGCCTGATGCTGCAGCTGCTGCACCTGGACCTGCGCCTGGCGCAGCTGACCCTGCAGGTCTTCGTTCTGTCGCGAGATCTCGGCGATGGTCTGGTCGGAGACGTAGATCGACTGGAGCATGGCGTAGACGGCGCCGGGCTGCTGGGTCAGACGGTCTCGGATGAAGGCGTCGACCTGTGGGTCGCGCTGCTGGCCCTCGGCTGACCGCAGGCGGTCGAACAGGCCGGCGAGAATGTCGCGCTCTTGTTCATTCATGGGGAAAGATCCTCCGGAAGACCATTCGTGGCGGGGGAGCCCCGCATCGGCAGTCGGTTTCGCACCGTCATATTGCCGGGTGATGTCACAACATCATCCGGTCGTGACAAGACCAAGGCGGACCCACTGCCCGCTGAAGATGGGACGGGACGCGGCGATATTCCAGGGGCTCCATGGGCGCGGCGTGAAGTCGCATCGTGCCGGCGGGGCCGGTGTCCGGCCGCGCCACAAAAAAAGGCCGGGGCAAAGCCCGGCCTCTCTTCGTCTCTTGGGAGCCGCGGCGCGTCAGCGCATCGGCAGCTTCGACCACTGCAGATCGACCGACAGCGTGGCGACGATGGAATGTCCGCACCAGCTGGATTTCGGCGTGCCGGTGAAGACGCCGCGCGGGTCGCCCGTCGTCACGAAGCAGTTGCCGGGGCTCAGGTTGGTGCCGTGATAGCGCAGGTCGAGCGTGACCGTTTCGTTGTAGGTCCAGGACACGCCGGCATTCCAGTAGAGATAGTCCTTGATCTTGAAGTCGTTGCCCGGGCCGAACACGCTGGTCGTGCCGAACCAGTAGTGGCCGAGGGCGCCGGAAATCGCGAAATCGTTCGGCAGCTTGTACTTGGCGTTCAGCTCGCCATAGGTGCCCGATGCGCCGGTGCCGAGCCAGCTCGGCGCATAATAGAGAGCGGCGCCGACATTGAGCTGCGGCGTGAAGTCGTAGCCGGCCTTGCCGTAGAATTCCCAGAAGCTGAAATTGCGCGGCGACCAGACGCCGGAAAGCGCGCCCGGCGGCGTGACGATATCGGTGCGGAACTGGGTCTGGGGCGTATAGAGATAATACATGAAGCCGAGGTCGAGGGTCAGGTTGCCGAAGACCGGCCGGATGCCGCCGTAGAGATCGATCTCGCCGATCGGAGCCGTCGGCAGCTTGGTGTACCAGTAGGACGCGCCGGCATAGAGCCAGTTGTAGCGAAGCTCGCCATAGGCGTTGAACGAGGGTCCGCGCGCCGATTGCGAAATGCCGCGGAAATTGTCGTCGGTCATCACCTTGCCGCCGAAGGCGAAATCCCAGGGCGAGGTCGCGGCCGGAGCCGCGGGCACGGCCGGGGCCGCGGCATCGGCGGCGAGGGCCGGGCCCGCGAAGGTCATCGCCATCAGGCCGGCCAGGATGGTCATGCGCGCCATGTATTGTTCTCCCATCGGCATTCTTGAAAGGATCCGACAGAACTTCGAATTCGTCGGATTCACCTTGAAAACTCCAGTTGAGAGCACACGTTTCGCCGGTTTTCGGCAAGATTATAAAGTTGGCATGTCCAGGTGCGTTTGCCCAAATGTGGTGCAATTTGGGCGAAACGAAAACGGCTGTGGCGGATCCGCCACAGCCGTTGGATGTCATCGAGGCGTCAGCTTCCCGTCAGCCGAATGTCAGCTCGGGTCGCGGCTCAGACCAGCATCTTATAGGCCGGCAAGGTCAGGAATTCCTCGAACTCGGCGGCCAGCGACAGGGTCTTGAACAAGGCAATGGCTTCCGGGAAGCGGCCATTGGCAAAAGCCTCGGCGCCGACCTCGCTTTTCACCTTGTCCATCTCTTCCGGCAGGGCCTTTTCGAAATAGGCCGGCGTGCAGGTGATGCCGCCCTCCAGCGCCACGCCATATTTGGTCCATTGCCAGATCTGCGCCCGCGAGATCTCGGCGGTGGCGGCATCTTCCATCAGGTTGTAGATCGGCACCGCGCCGCGGCCGCGCAGCCAGGCTTCGATATATTGCACGCCGACGCGGATATTCTCGCGATAGCCCGCATCCGTCCTGGCGCCCTCATGGATGGTCAGGAGCTCCTTCTGCCCGGCGGTGACGTCGTCACGCTGCTTGGCCACCTGATTCGGGGTGGGCATCAGGCGGTCGAAGGCTTCCATGGCGACCGGCACCAGGTCGGGATGGGCGACCCAGGTGCCGTCATGGCCGATGGTCGCCTCGCGTTCCTTGTCGGCCTTGACCTTGGCGAAGGCCGCCGCATTGGCGTCCGGATTGTTCTTGATCGGGATCTGCGCCGCCATGCCGCCCATCGCGAAGGCGTTGCGCTTGTGGCAGGTCTTCACCAGGAGTTCGGCATAGGCCTTCAGGAAGGCTTTGCTCATCACCACCTGGCTGCGGTCGGGCAGCACATAGTTCTGGTTCTTGGCCAGCTTCTTGATGAACGAGAAGATGTAGTCCCAGCGGCCGGCATTCAGGCCGGCCATGTGATCGCGCAGCTCGAACAGGATCTCGTCCATCTCGAAGGCAGCGGGCAGGGTCTCGATCAGCACGGTCGCCTTGATCGTGCCCTTGGCGATGCCGAGCTTGTCCTGGGCATGGACGAACACGTCGTTCCACAGCCGGGCCTCCAGATGGCTCTCCATCTTGGGCAGGTAGAAATAGGGGCCCGAGCCCTGGGCGATCGCGTTCTTGGCGTTGTGGAACATGTAGAGGCCGAAATCGAACAGCGCGCCGGACATCGCCTCGCCGTCGACCTCGACATGGACCTCGGGCAGGTGCCAGCCACGCGGCCGGGGGATGATCACCGCCACCTTGTCGTTGACCGAATAGGACTTGCCGCTCTTCGGGTCGGTGAAAGCCAGCGTTCCGGCCCAGCGATCCCGGAGATTGACCTGGCCTTCGATCTGGTTGTCCCAGGTCGGCGAATTGGCGTCCTCGAAATCGGCCATGTAGCACTTGGCGCCCGAGTTCAGCGCGTTGATCACCATCTTGCGGTCGACCGGACCGGTGATCTCGACGCGGCGATCCTGCAGGTCGGCCGGGATCGGCGCGACCGTCCAGGCGCCGTCGCGGATATGCTTGGTCTCGGGCAGGAAGTCCGGCAGGGCGCCGGCGTCGAACTGCTTCTGGCGCTCGGCACGCAGCTTCAGGAGCCGCTTGCGGGTCTCGTTGAACTTGCGCTGCAGCTCGACGACGAAGCCGAGGGCCTCGGGCGTCAGGATTTCGTCGAAGCGCGGTCCCATCGGGGCCTTGAGGACGACACCGGGCAGGGCGCTCTCGATTGTCTTGGCCGTGGTCATGATGCAGGTCCTCCGTTGCGTCCGGGCCTCCCGCCCGTTTCGAGTGCCAATCTAGCCGATCGGCGCCTTTGCAAGAATGGATGGGAGCGACGAGCACTTGTTCCATGAGGGAAAAGATCGAGGGGAAAGTAAGGACTCGCGTCAGCCGTGCGGGCTTTTGCTGTCCCGTCTCATTTCCGGCCCGGGGAGGCGGTATCCAACATGCCCGGACGAAGGACGCGACCAAGGGAGGACGGCCAAGTGCATTGGTTAGCCGCGGTTCTGATCACCATCTGCGTGACATGCGGAGTTGCCGCTCCGGCTTTTGCCGGCGACTTCGCGGTCGTCGAGAGCCTCGGCTTCTCGCGGGACGGCCGCTATTTCGCCTTTCGGGAATCCGGCACGCGGGACGCATCCGTGCATCCCTATGCGACGGTCCAGATTGTCGATCTCGACACTCGCCGCCCGGTCCCGGGCGCGCCCTTCTCGGTGGTGA
>JAFKKV010000015.1 GCA_017304475.1 Hyphomicrobiales bacterium
CTCCCAGAGGGAGAGGGTGGCGCCGTCAGGCGCCGGGTGAGGGGCGTAGGCCCTCAGAACTGATCGCAATGCTCGTCGAGCAAAGAGCCCTCTCAGGAGATGGACGACCCCTCACCCGCCGGCTACGCCGGCACCCTCTCCCTCTGGGAGAGGGTTATTTCGGTGCCTTCTCACGTTTTTTCTCCCCTCCGCGTCCTCAAGCCTCCCGACATGCGCTATGGTCCCGTCATCCGCCTCGGCGGGTCGCGGCTGCGTGCCGTGATCGCCGGGACCACGGCGCCGCGCGAGCCTGCCCCTGTGGCGCGGCTCGCTTCCCCACCATCGCCCGGGTCAGCCGCGCGCAACCCGACAGCCAGGAAGGCCGACGCCCATGGACATGCAGTTCAAGAAGAAGGTGCCGCGCAAGAAGGAGCCGGTGCGCAATGTGACTTTGTCCGCCGAGGCCAAGAAGGCCTATGAGGATCTGCTGAAGCAGAAAGAGGAACGCGAGAAGAATTACACGAGCCATCTCGGCGGACCCGACCATAAGGGCCGCTGAGCCGCCTCAGCCGCGCGGCTCTTCTCCCGACCACCGGCCGAACCACCGCCCGCCCAGCCCTGCCGAGCCGCCATGCGCCTGACCATCGTCAATCCGAACACCACGGCCTCGATGACCCGCGCCATCGGCGCGGCCGCCCGCGCCGCGGCGGCGCCCGGCACGCTGATCGAGGCGGTCAATCCCGAGCACGGCCCCGCCTCGATCGAGGGCTATTACGACGAGGCCCTGTCGGTGCCGGGCCTGCTCGGCGAGATGCGGAAGGCACCCGACGCCGACGCCTTCATCATTGCCTGTTTCGACGATACCGGGCTCGATGCCGCGCGCTCGCTCGTGCCGGTGCCGGTGATCGGCATCGGCGAGGCGGCCATACACATGGCCATGCTGGTGGCCGGCAGGTTCACCGTGGTCACCACGCTCGCCGTGTCGGTGCCGGCGCTCGAGCACAATGTGCTGAAATACGGCTTCGCCCATCGCTGCGCGCGGGTGCGCGCCTGCGAGGTGCCGGTCCTGGCGCTGGAGGACCCGGCCTCGGGTGCCCGCGCCAAGATTTCGACCGAGATCGCCAGGGCCGTCGCCGAGGATCGCGCCGAGGCCATCGTGCTCGGCTGCGCCGGCATGGCGGATCTCGCGCGGAGCCTCGCCGAGGAGCACGGCCTGCCGGTCGTCGACGGCGTCGCGGCGGCGGTGAAACTGGCCGAAGGGCTGGTTTCACTTGGCCTCAGGACGTCGAAGATCGGCGGTTACGCCGCGCCGCGGGCGAAAAAAACCACGGCGACCACGGCCGACGAAGCGCCGCTGTCAACGCGCCGTTAAGTGTCAGCGCATAGAACATGGAGCCTAAACGGGTCCGGCGGGAAAAGGCTCCTGTCGGACGTTTTCGTCTCGGACCGCTTCGACCTGGCCAACCATGAGTGAACGCCGTATCGCACCGCGATCCCGCACATTCTGGAAGGGAACGATCCTGTTCCCCGGCGGCTTGCGCTCGGTCGAATGCACCGTCCGCAATTTCTCCGAGACCGGCGCGCGGCTCGACTGCGGCTCGACGCTCGATATTCCCGACCATTTCGAACTGAAGATCCCGCAGCGTGGCGCCTCGTTCAAATGTCAGGTCGCCTGGCGGCGCGGCAACGAGATCGGCGCCCATTTCATCGCCGAGCAGGCCGTCGGCGAGGTCACCGCGATCAACGAGAAGCTCAAGGCGCTGGCGGCGCAGAACAAGAAGCTGCTGCGCCAGATGAACGACCGCGACGCCGAGACGCTCTGACGCGGGCGGTTTTCCGGCGACATGGCACCCGGCGAACTGGTATCTGTCGCGCCGGCCGCCGCAGGAACCTCGCCGCATGCCTCTCCGAGCCTCGCCGGGCGCATATGCCGGCCGTGACCTCTCCCCTCGCCACGGGCGGCAGCCGTGAGCGCCTATGCGGCGATCGAGCGCTTCGCCCTGGCCGCGACGCCCATGCGGCTGGCGCTGGCGCTCGCGGCAACGCTCATGGCCTTCATCGTGAACGCCTATGTCAACGCCGATATCGAACATCTGCTGCGCGGGCACGCCTGCAGCCTGATCGAATGCCTGTCGCAATCCCGGCCCGAGACGCGCCAGGCCGGCTATACCGCGGAGGATTTCCGCGTCTTCCTCGGCCAGATCGGCCCCTTGCGCGGCCAGGCGCTGTGGGCGCTCCTCGCCGACCTGCCGCTGATCGCGGCGCTGGCGACCGCGCTGCTGACCGGCGCCGGCATGGCCGCCCGCGGCCTGCCGCTGTCGGCGCGCACCTTCCGCCTGCTGTTCCTGCTGCCGCTCGCTTTCGCCGCGACCGACCTCGTCGAGGACGCGCTGCTGGCGCTCGCCTATGCCCGGTTCGTCGATACCAGCGCCCTCGTGCCCTGGGCCTCGTCGCTGAAATTCGCGCTCATCGCCGCCAGCGCCGTCACCAGCCTGCTCCTCGGCCTCGCCCGCCCCGCGCTCGGCCAGCCGCCGGAGTGAGAGGCGAGGAGCAAGAGACCGGCGCGAGGGCTCCGACACGATGGAGCACGCTCGCGAACCACGATACGTCACCCCCGGCGAGCCAGAGCAGAAGCCCTTGCTTCTGCGGAGGCGAGGGAAGGGGGTCCAGGAGTCGCTTGGCCGCGATCTGAGCGCATGGCGTCGCGCTGATTTCGCCGCGTCAAACGATTTGCCCCGCAACCCCTGGACCCCCTTCCCTCGCTTCGCTCGCCGGGGGTGACGTAGAGGTTCACGTGCACCCCGAAACTCTCGGTGCCCAATCCAAGCTCAACGCTTACCCCCACCCATTGCGGCCGGCAGTCCGCGCAGCATGGCGCCGACGCCGAGATCGAGCATTCGCTCGGCATCGACGAGGTCCCGCGGGCGGGCGACGGAACCCGGTGCGGACAGGCCGGCGAGGCCATGGGTCAGCGCGAAGACCAGGATGGCCGCGGTGCGTACCGTCTCCGGGTCGTCGACGCCCAGCGCCCGGCCGACCGCCTTGCGCAGCATGGCGAAGCCCGGGTCCTCGGCCGTCGATGTCGCCTCCTCCGCCGCCATGCCGGTATTGAACATGGCGGCATAATAGGCCGGCTCTTCGCGGGCGAAGGCGAGATAGGCCCGTCCCATGGCGTTGAACCCGGACACCCCGCCGCCGGCCGCGGCCGTGCCCAGCCGCTCGCCGAGCGCCGCGAAACCGAGATGCGCGACCTCGCGCAGCAGGCTCTGGCGGTCCTTGAAATGCCGGTAGGGCGCCGCAGGCGAAACACCGGCGAGCTTGGCCGCGTCCGACAGGGTGAAGCCAGCCGGCCCACGCTCGGCGATCAGCCGCCGCGCCGCCTCGATCAGCGCTTCCCTGAGATTGCCGTGATGATAGCCGCGCCGCGCGGCGAGGTTGGAAACGGGAGGACGGGAGGCCATGTGAATAGCCGTGACATTTGACGGCGGGCCGGTCAAGGCACCGGGCGTGGATCGCGGCCTCGAAATGCCAAGGACATGACGCCTGAAAATTTTGTGACTTGGCTTACGGCCGCCGGCGGCCCCTGATGGCCCGCCTCGCGATTCCCACAGACCTCCGGAAGGACATCATCATGCGCGCCGTTCTCGTCACTGGCGGCAACCGTGGCATCGGCCTGGCTTTGGTCCAGGCCTTTCTCGACCGGGGCGACCGGGTCGTCGCCACCGCCCGCGATCCGGCCAAGGCCGCCGAACTCAACGCCAAGGCCGCCCAGGCGCCGGAGCGGCTCGCCGTGGTCGCGCTCGATGTCGCGAACCCGGCCTCGGTCGCCGGCCTCGCCGGGCGGCTGACCGGAGCGGGGGTGACCGCGCTCGACGTGCTGGTCAACAATGCCGGCATCATCGGCCCGGCGCGCCAGTCGACCCTGGACATGGATTTCGACGGCTTCGCCGAAACGCTCGCGATCAATACGCTCGGGCCGCTGCGGGTGGTCCAGGCCGTGCTGCCGCTCCTGAAGGCCGGCCGCGATGCCAAGATCCTGACGATTACCAGCGCCATGGGCTCGATGAGCCACACGACCTCGGACCGGATCGCCTATCGCACCTCCAAGGCCGCGGTGAACAAGCTGATGCAGGGGCTCGGCACCGACCTGGCGCCGCAGGGCATCGCGGTGGCCGTCGCCCATCCCGGCTGGGTCCGTACCGACATGGGTGGCCAGGCGGCCGCCGTCGCACCGGCCGACAGCGCCGCGGGACTGGTCGGGCTGATCGACCGCATGGCCGTGGGCGAGCCCTGCTCGTTCCACGACTGGTCGGGCCGCGCCGTACCATGGTAACCCATAGGACACCTGATAGGACAGGACGCTTCACCTATCATCCACAGCCCCGCCAGGTAAATTCGCCTGACTTGTCAAAGCGGTCCGCGGCAAATGCCGCCGCGGCCCGCGAAACCCGCATAAAATCCGCTTTTCAAAGCTTGCGCGGATTGTCTAGCCTCGTTTTTCGCGGTTCCTGAATGGGAGGTCAGCCGTGGAACTCGTCCGACAGGTGAACGTCGTCGCCGTCTGTGCCGCATTCGCGTTTTTCGGAGCCATTCTGTTCGGCGCCTTCTGATCCGGCTCACCTTGGGTCAGGCGTATGCGCCGCCAGCGACGCAACATGGCTTGCTCGATCCAACTCCCGCCGGGCACCCGCCCGGCTTTTTCTTGGCCGCGCCCCGGTCGAGCCGTCGCGACAAGGCGGCGTTTACAGGGAGCGCGTTACAACCTTTTGGCGAATTCGGTCGAAATTTCACAATTGACGACATCGGACTGCAACAGTCCTATGCGACATGCCACCATGCGAAATGGCGACCTGACTTTTCAGGACGTTTCCCCTGCAAGAGATCGATGCCGACCGACGGACCAGGTGCTGAGGTAGGGTTTCATGATGGCTCGGGTTTCCTGGATCGCGACGGCACTGTCGGGCTGTCTTCTGTTCGCGACCGCCCCCTCGCCGGCCGTGGCCCAGGACAACGACCAGATCTACGCGGTGATCCGGCGCGACGCCGAATTGCGCGCGGCGCGGCGCGGTGAAACCGGCCAGTCCGCCCCGCGCAACTTCGCCCTGCCCGGTTTCGCGCTGTTCGGCGCCCGCCGCGACGTGCCCGAGATCACGGTGCGCCCGCATGACGGCGCGGGCCGGCCCGGCCAGGCCTCCGCCGGCCAGCGACCGGGCCAGGGCGGCAATTTCCGCATGCCGGGCGGCACGCGCGCCTATTGCGTCAGGCTCTGCGACGGCTTTTTCTTCCCGGCTCCGGCCGGCAGCGGCGACGGCCATGCCGGCCAGCAGGCGACCTGCAACAGCCTTTGCCCGGGCGCCGAGGTGGCGCTCTATTCGGTCCGCGGCGGCGGCACCATCGAAGAGGCCAGCGGACCGCGCGGCCAGACCTATGCGCGGCTCGCCACCGCCTTCCGCTATCGCGAGAAGGCGGATGCCACCTGCACCTGTTCTGGCCTGGCGACCAATGGGCTCGCCCGCCTGCCGATCACCCATGATTTCACGCTGCGGGCCGGCGATGTCGTGGTCACCGACAACGGTGTCCGGGTCTTCGCCGGGTCTTCGCGCTTCCCCTATCGCCAGGCCGACTTCGTCGATGCCCGGTCCTATGGCCGGCTGCCGGCCGACATGCGACGCCGGGTGATCGAGATCCAGGCCGGCATCCATGCCCGCGACACCGGCGCCGTGGCGCCCGTCGCCCGCATCCAAGGCCATGCCGGCGGCACCGCGGCGCGGCGCGCCGGCATGGCCGATGCCGCGGCCTCGCTGCCGCTCTCGGCCGGCACCACCTCGACCGAGGGCGTGCGGATTCTCGACATCAGCCGGCGCACCGACACCAGCATTCGCTAGGAAAAGGCAGGCCGGGCGGGACCGCCCGGATGCGTCCGCCCTGCCCTGCCCGCCAAGGCGCGCGGGATAGGCCTTTCGTGCCCTTGCGCCGGCGGGCGACAATGCCCAATTCGAGCCGGGCCTGCGGCGATTTGCGGCTTTTCTGCGATGGCCAGTTGATCACCAACCGTGCAATGCTGTATGAGGCGCGCCGCAACGAGGCAGCGCGACAGCCGATCGATGGATCGGCGAAAGGTGAACCACGGGGACCTCGATCCGCGCTTGAAGCCTGTGTCATACGGGGCCGGATGAAACATCCGACCGTCTCAAGGTCTTATCCATGGCAAACGAAACGGCGGCAGCCGGCAGCATGGTTCCGGCGGATGCCGGCAACCCGGCAAAGGCGCCCGAGGCGATCAACGGCGGTGGAACCGAAACCTCCGGTCACGTGCCGCAGGCGAGTTTCGCCGCGCTGTTCGTCGGCTCGATCGGCGTCGTCTATGGCGACATCGGCACCAGCCCGCTCTATGCGTTTCGCGAAGCGCTCGGCGGCGCGCTCGGCCACGGCCGGATGGCCGGCGCCATCCCGCGCGAGACCGTGCTCGGCGTGCTCTCGCTGATCCTCTGGGCGCTGATCATCCTGGTCACCGTCAAATATGTGCTGATCCTGCTGCGCGCCGACAACGAAGGCGAAGGCGGCACGCTGACCTTGATGGCGCTCGCCCAGAAGGCGCTCGGCCGCGGCCGCACCTTCATCGTGGTCATGGGCGTGATCGGCGCGGCGCTGTTCTATGGCGACGCCGCCATCACGCCGGCCATTTCCGTGCTGTCGGCGCTCGAAGGCCTGAAGCTCGTGACCCCGGTCTTCGACCCCTATATCCTGCCGATCACCACCGTGGTGATCGTGCTGTTCTTCGCGGTCCAGAGCCATGGCACCGCCCATGTCGCGCGCTTCTTCGGGCCGATCATGATGACCTGGTTCATCTGCATCGGGCTCGCCGGCCTGATCCATATCCGCGACGACCTCGGCGTGTTCTGGGCCTTCAACCCGGTCCACGGCGTGCATTTCCTCCTGACCCACGGCACGCTTGGCCTGGTGGCGCTCGGCGCGGTGTTCCTGGCGGTCTCCGGCTGCGAGGCGCTGTTCGCCGATCTCGGCCATTTCGGCCGCCGGCCGATCCAGAACGCCTGGCTCGGCGTGGTCTTTCCGTCGCTGACGCTCAATTATCTCGGCCAGGGCGCCATGGTGCTGGCCGACCCCACCACCGTCGAGAACCCGTTCTTCCTGCTGGTGCCGAGCTGGGGCCTCCTGCCCATGGTCATCCTGGCGACGCTGGCCACCATCATCGCCAGCCAGGCGGTGCTGACCGGCGCCTTCTCGCTGTCGCGCCAGGCGATCCAGCTCGGCCTGCTGCCGCGCCTGAAGGTGATGTACACCTCCGAGGAACATGCCGGGCAGATCTACCTGCCCTTCATCAACTGGATGCTGCTGGTCGCCGTGCTCATCCTGGTCCTGTCGTTCAAGACCTCGTCGCACCTGGCCTCCGCCTATGGCATCGCGGTCAGCGGCACCATGGTGGTCACCTCGATCATGGCCTTCGTGGTGATCCGCCATGTCTGGAAGTGGAGCCTGCTCGCTACCGCCAGCCTGATCGTGCCCTTCCTGGTCATCGAATGGGTGTTCCTCGGCGCCAACCTCCTGAAGGTGCTCGAGGGCGGCTGGGTGCCGCTGATGTTCGGCGGCTCGATCATGTTCCTGATGCTGACCTGGCGCATGGGCACCCGGATCCTCGCCGACAAGACCCGGCGCATCGAGGTGCCGCTCGCCGACCTGATGAAGAGCTTCGAGAAGCGCCCGCCCCACCGGGTGCCGGGCACCGCGGTGTTCCTGACCTCGGAGCACGCCTATGCCCCGGCCTCGCTCCTGCACAACCTCAAGCACAACAAGGTGCTGCACGAGCACAACGTGTTCCTGGCGGTGAAGAGCGTCGGCCTGCCGCGCGTGCCGGATGCCCAGCGCGTCTCCTACGAGAAGCTCAATGACAGCTTCTCCAAGCTTGTCATCAAGTTCGGCTATATGGAAACCCCGCATGTGCCGAAGGCGCTGATCGCCTGCAAGAAGATCGGCGTGAAGTTCGACATGATGTCGACCTCCTTCTTCCTGTCGAGGCGCCACCTGAAGGCCTCCGGCAAGCTCGGCATGCCGCTCTGGCAGGACTATGTGTTCATCGGCATGGCGGTGAACGCCAACTCCGCGACCGACTATTTCCACCTGCCCACCGGGCGGGTGGTGGAGGTCGGCACGCAGGTGACGATCTGAGGGTGTGAGGATTAAGCCTCTCCCGAAGGGAGCGCACGCGACGCAAACTGACCCTCTCCCAGAGGGAGAGGGTGGCGCCGTCAGGCGCCGGGTGAGGGGTCGTCCATCTCCGGATGGGGCCTCGCGCCTGGGTACTCATCCCCTGAGCTCACGACACTTCAGCTGCAATTCTCAACGCTCACGCCCCTCACCCGGCAGCTGACGCTGCCACCCTCTCCCTATGGGAGAGGGTTATCGCGCGATGCCCTTGCGTCCTATATGCAAATGAAAACCATTCGCATATACTTTCTCCGTGCCCCCATCGTGCGTGTCCGCCGGGGCACTCCCTGGAAAGAGCCGGCGGGCGCAAACGGAACCGGCCGGGACATCATTCAAGATGTCCCGGCCGGTCGAACTCCCTCAAAAACCCAGAACCCGAAACCGCCTATTCAGCCGCCTGGCTCATCGAGCGCATCAGGCCGGGATCGTAGTTGAGCACCGGCGCCAGCCAGCGCTCGGCCTCTTCCACCGTCCAGCCCTTGCGCGCGGCATAGTCGACGACCTGGTCGCGCTCGACCTTGCCGACGCCGAAATATTCGCTGTCCGGATGCGAGACGTAGAGGCCCGACACCGACGAGCCCGGCCACATGGCGCGGCTTTCGGTCAGTTGCACGCCGATCGCCTTTTCCGCGTCGAGCAGGCGGAACAGCGTGTCCTTCTCGGTATGGTCGGGCTGGGCCGGATAGCCCGGCGCCGGCCGGATGCCGCGATACTGCTCGAGGATCAGTTCCTCGTTGGACAACGCCTCGTCCGGCACATAGCCCCACAATTCCCTGCGGACCAGCTGGTGCATGCGCTCGGCGAAGGCTTCCGCCAGCCGGTCGGCGAGGGCCTTGGCCAGGATCGATGAATAATCGTCCTTGGCCGCCTCGAAGCGCTTGGAGACCTCCTCCTCGCCGATGCCGGAGGTGACCACGAAGCCGCCGATCCAGTCGGGCTTGCTGCCCTTCGGCGCGAAATAGTCGGCAAGCGCGATATGGGCGCGCTCGCGGCCCTCGCGCCGGGCGATCTGCTGGCGCAGCGTGTGGAAGGTCGCGTGCGAGACGGTGCGGGTTTCGTCGGTGAACACGGCCACGTCGTCGCCGACCGCATTGGCCGGCCAGAAGCCGACCACGGCCCGCGCCGTGAACCACTTCTCGCCGACGATGCGCTGCAGCATGACCTGCGCGTCCTTGAACAGCCCGCGCGCCGCCTCGCCCTGCTTCTCGTCGTCGAGAATGGCGGGATAGCGCCCCTTCAGCTCCCAGGTCTGGAAGAACGGTGTCCAGTCGATCGCCGCGACCAGGTCGGCGAGATCGTAGTCGTCGAACACCTTGGTGCCGGTGAAGCTCGGCTTGGGCGGCTGGTAGTTCGCCCAGTCGAGCTTCAGGCCGTTGGCGCGCGCATCGCCGAGCGCCAGGCGCTGCTTGGTCTGCTCGCCGCGCAAATGGGCATCGGCGATCTTGGCGTATTCGGCCCGGATATCGGCGACGAATTTCGGCTTGTTGTCGCTCGACAGCAAGGTCGAAGCGACGCCCACCGCGCGCGAGGCATCGGCCACATAGACCGTCTGGCCGCGTGCATAGTTCGGATGGATCTTCACCGCGGTATGGACGCGCGAGGTGGTGGCGCCGCCGATCAACAGCGGCACCTCGTAGCCCTGGCGCTCCATCTCGGCCGCGACATGGCACATCTCGTCGAGCGAGGGCGTGATCAGGCCGGACAGGCCGATAATGTCGACCTGATGCTTTTTCGCCTCGTCCAGGATGCGCTGCGCCGGCACCATCACGCCGAGATCGATGACCTCGTAATTGTTGCACTGGAGCACGACGCCGACGATGTTCTTGCCGATGTCGTGGACATCGCCCTTCACCGTCGCCATCAGGATCTTGCCGGCGGCCGGCTTGTCGACCAGGCCGAGGTCGCGCTTCTCCTGCTCCAGGAAGGGCTGGAGATAGGCCACCGACTGCTTCATCACGCGCGCCGACTTGACCACCTGCGGCAGGAACATCTTGCCGGCGCCGAACAGGTCGCCGACATGGTTCATGCCGTCCATCAGCGGCCCTTCGATGACGTGCAGCGGCCGGGCCGCCTGCTGGCGCGCCTCCTCGGTATCCTGCTCGATGAACTCGGTGATGCCGTTGACCAGCGCATGGGTCAGCCGCTCGCCGACCGGCTTTTCCCGCCAGGCGAGATCGACCACCTTGGCCTCGCCCTTGCCGTGGCCGCGGAACTTCTCGGCCACCGCCAGCATGCGCTCGGTGGCGTCCTTGCGACGGTTGAGAACCACGTCCTCGCAGGCGTCGCGCAGCTCGCCGTCGAGGTTCTCATAGACCTGCATCTGGCCGGCATTGACGATGCCCATATCCATGCCGCGCCGGATGGCGTGGAAGAGGAACACCGAGTGCATGGCCTCGCGCACCGGTTCGTTGCCGCGGAACGAGAAGGACAGGTTCGACACGCCGCCCGAAATATGGGCATGCGGCAGGTTCTTGCGGATCCACTCGGTCGCTTCGATGAAGTCGTTGCCGTAATTGTCGTGCTCCTCGATGCCGGTGGCGATCGCGAACACGTTGGGATCGAAGATGATGTCCTCGGGCGGGAAACCCACCTCGTCGACCAGGATGTCGTAGGCGCGCTTGCAGATCTCGGTCTTGCGCTTGAACGTGTCGGCCTGGCCTTGCTCGTCGAAGGCCATGACCACGACGGCCGCGCCATAGCGCAGCACGGTCCTGGCATCGGCGATGAACTTCTCGCGGCCTTCCTTGAGCGAGATCGAATTGACGATGCCCTTGCCCTGCAGCCGCTTCAGGCCCTGCTCGATCACCCCGAATTTCGAGGAATCGACCATGACCGGCACCTTGGCGATGTCGGGCTCGGAGGCGATCAGGTTGAGGAAGTCGATCATCGCCTTCTCGGAATCGAGCAGGCCCTCGTCCATGTTGACGTCGATGATCTGGGCGCCGCTCTGCACCTGGTCGAGGGCGACCGCGAGTGCGGCATTGTAGTCGCCATTGGTGATCAGCTTGCGGAACCGGGCGGAGCCGGTGACGTTGGTGCGCTCGCCGATATTGACGAAGGGGATTTCCGGCGTCAGCACGAAGGGCTCGAGGCCCGAGAGCCTGAGCCGCGGCTCGATGGCCGGGATGGCGCGGGTCTTCAGACCCTTCACCGCCTTGGCGATGGCCGCGATATGGTCGGGCGTCGAGCCGCAGCAGCCGCCGACAATATTGACGAAGCCGGAGGTGGCGAATTCGCCGACCAGTTCGGCCATGGCCTCGGGGCTCTCGTCATAGAGACCGAATTCATTGGGCAGGCCAGCATTGGGATAGGCGCAGACCAGCGTGTCCGCGACCTTCGACAGGGCGTGGATATGGGCGCGCATTTCCTTGGCGCCGAGCGCGCAATTGAGCCCGATCGAGAACGGCTTGGCGTGGCGCAGCGAATACCAGAAGGCATCCGTGGTCTGCCCCGACAGCGTGCGCCCGGAGAGGTCGGTAATGGTGCCGGAGATCATCACCGGCAGCTTGACGCCCTTTTCCTCGAACACCTCGTCGACCGCCACCAGCGCCGCCTTGGCGTTCAGCGTGTCGAAAATGGTCTCGATCAGGATGATGTCGGCGCCGCCGTCGATCAGGCCGCGGGTCTGCTCGGCATAGGCGTCGCGCAGGCCGTCGAAGGTCACCGCCCGGAAGCCGGGATTGTTGACGTCGGGCGAGATCGAGGCGGTGCGATTGGTCGGCCCGAGGGCGCCTGCGACGAAGCGGCGCCGGCCGTCCCGGCTCTCGGCGGTCCTGGCCGCCGACTTGGCGAGACGGGCGCCCTCGTAGTTCAGCTCATAGGCCAGATCTTCCATGCCGTAATCGGCCTGGGCGATCGAGGTCGAGGAGAAGGTATTGGTCTCGACCATGTCGGAGCCGGCCTCGAAATATTCGAGGTGGATCGCCTCCACGACGTCGGGCTTGGTCAGGATCAGAAGGTCGTTATTGCCCTTCAGGTCATGGTTCCAGTGGGCGAAGCGCTCGCCGCGGAAATCCGCCTCGTCGAACTTGTAGCGCTGGATCATCGTGCCCATGGCGCCGTCGAGCACCAGGATACGTTCGGCGGCCGCCTTGGTCAGGGCGGCCAGCACGTCGGGTCCGTTGGCATGGCGCGGCGGAAACTGGGTCATAGCGGGCACTCGAAGCTCTGGAGGCACTAGAAGGCTGGCAGGACGGGGAGGCGCGAGGCGCCGGTCAGGCGGCGGCCGCGGCGCGGTCCGCCTCGGCCTCGGGGCGAAGCCCGAGCAGATGGCAGACCGCATAGACGAGATCGGCGCGGTTCATCGTGTAGAAGTGGAACTCGGTGACGCCGCGATCGACCAGGTCGAGCACCTGCTCGGCGGCCACCGCCGCGGCGATCAGCTTGCGCGTCGCGACATCGTTCTCCAGCCCCTCGAAGCGGCGGGCCAGCCAGTCCGGCACGCTGGCGCCGGTGCGCGCGGCAAAACCGGCGGTCTGCTTGAAGTTCTGCACCGGCACGATGCCCGGCACGATGGGAATGGCGATGCCGGCGGCGCGCGCCCGGTCGAGATAACGCAGATAGACCTCGTTATCGAAGAAGAACTGGGTGATCGCCCGGGTCGCGCCGGCATCGACCTTGCGCTTCAGCATCTCGATATCGGTGTCGATCGAGCCGCTTTCCGGGTGCTTCTCCGGATAGGCCGAGACCGAGATCTCGAAATCGCCGATGGCGCGGATGCCGGCGACCAGCTCGGGCGAGCCCTCATAGCCGCCCGGATGGGAGGCATAGGCCGTGCCGAGGCCGCCGGCGGGATCGCCGCGCAGCGCCACGATATGGCGCACGCCGGCCGCCCAATAGTCGCGGATGACCTCGTCGACTTGGGTCCTGGTGGCGGCGACGCAGGTCAGGTGCGCCGCCGGCTTCAGCGCGGTCTCCTTGATGATCCGCTGAACCGTCGAATGGGTGCGCTCGCGCGTCGAGCCGCCGGCGCCATAGGTCACCGAGACGAAGGAGGGCGCGAGCGGCGCCAGCCGTTCGATCGATTCCCACAGCGTCGCCTCCATCTCATCGTTCTTCGGCGGGAAGAACTCGAAGGAGACCTTGAGCCTGGAGCGCGAAACGTAGCGGCTGGGCCTGTAGGAGGAGGTGGACATCAGACGACCTCGACGGCTGGAACGCCCGGCAGCGCCGGGGCATCGGTCACAAGACGCGGGTCGCGGGCGACCCAGATGGAAACGGTGAGCTGGTCGTCGCCCTTGTGATCGGGCGCGAGGCTCCGGAACGCCGTCGGCTCCAGGCCGGCCGCGCTCATCCAGCCCTCGACCACGTCGCGGCCGAAGCCGAGGCGCCGGTGCGCCTGGGTCTCGCGCAGGAATTCGACGTCATGGGGCGCGAAATCGACGATCACCAGCCGGCCGCCGGGGCGCAGCACGCGCGCCGCCTCGCGCACGGCGCGGGCGCCGTCGTCGAGGAAATGCAGCACCTGGTGAATGATGACCGCGTCATAGGCGTCGCGCGGCAAGGCCAGCGCATAGATGTCGCCGGCCCGGACCGAACAATGGCGGATGCCGGCGCGATCGAGCGCGGCGCGCGCCAGCGTCAGCATTTCCGGATTGGCGTCGATGCCGAGGCCGCGCTCGATCTCCGGCGCGAACAGCTCCAGCATGCGTCCGGTGCCGGTGCCGAGATCCAGGAGCGCCCGGACCGGCCGGCCCGACAGCGCATCCTTGACGGCCCGCTCGACCCGCTCCTCGGCGACATGCAGCGCGCGCAGCTTGCCCCATTCGGCGGCATGGCGGCGGAAGAAGGCCTGGGCCTCCTCGGACCGCTTGGCGCGCACCTCCGCCAGCCGCTCGCGGTCGCTGGCCAGGATCGGATCGGCCGGGTCGACCAGCGTCACCAGGGCTTCCACCGCCCGGGCGCCGGCGCCCTCGCCGCTCGCCCGGAAAAAAGCCCAGGAGCCTTCCTTGACACGTTCGACCAGACCGGCTTCGAGAAGCAGCTTCAGGTGGCGCGAAATGCGCGGCTGGGACTGGCCGAGAATATCCACCATATCGGTGACCGTGAGCTCGGCTTCGGCTGCGAGCGCCAGGAGCCGCAGGCGCGTCGGCTCGCCCACCGCCCGCAGAACGGCGACGGCGTCATCGAAGGGATGGGCTCGGATAGCGGCGCTGGGAGGCTTCGGCACGGGCGTCACTCACATATAAAGATATCTTTATGCCGTTATCGCGAAACTGACAAGAGGCTTTCGCGAAGGCGGCCTTTTCGACAGGAGCAAATTCCCATTTGATCACTCTTTGTTCTTGTTTTGGCCGTTAACGAATGTTACCTGTCGGAGCATGGGACGCACATCGGCAAGCAGCTCGGCACGTAACTCCGCACGCTTGGACCCCAGCCTCGCGGACAAGCTGAACGCGGGCGGCATGGAGGCCGCCGCGGCGGCCCTGTTCGGCCCGCGCACGGCGCGCGCGCTCGACCTCTCCTCCGGCCCGGCGGTCGGCGAGGACCGGCGGCGCGGCCGGGGCACGCTCACCAATGCCAGCGGCCGCTTCGAGAAGCAGGAACGCGAGGCCTATGACGACGGCTGGGGCACGCTCGACGAACTGCCGGAGCTCGCCACCACCGTCCAGGAGGAGAAGGCGCGCCGGATCATCACCCGCAACGACAGCCCGGACCTGTCCTTCGACCGCTCGATCAACCCCTATCGCGGCTGCGAGCACGGCTGCACCTATTGCTTCGCCCGGCCGACCCACGCCTATATGGGCCTGTCGCCCGGCCTCGATTTCGAGACCCGCCTGTTCGTCAAGCCGAATGCGCCCGAGCTCCTGGAAAAGGAGCTGGCCGAGCAGGGCTACCAGCCGCGCACCATTGCGATGGGCACCAATACCGATCCCTATCAGCCGATCGAAAAGCGTTGGATGCTGACCCGCCGCATCCTGGAGGTGCTGGAGCGGACCAATCATCCGGTTGGCATCGTCACCAAGAGCCATCTGGTGACCCGTGATATCGACATCCTCTCCCGCATGGCCGCCAAGGGCCTGGCCAAGGTGGCGCTGTCGGTGACCACGCTGGACCGCAAGCTCGCCCGCTCGATGGAGCCGCGCGCCGCCACCCCGGCAAAGCGGCTGGAGGCGATCCGGCTGCTGTCGGAGGCCGGCATTCCGACCGCCGTGCTGGTGGCGCCGATCATCCCGGCGGTCAACGATGCCGAGATCGAGCGCATCCTGGACGCCTGCTACCACATGGGAGCGCGGGAGGCCGGTTATGTGATGCTGCGCCTGCCGCTGGAGATCCGCGACCTGTTCCGCGAGTGGCTGGTGGCCAACCGGCCGGATGCCGCCCGCCATGTCCTGTCGCTGATCCGCGATGTCAGGGGCGGCAAGGATTACGACGCGACCTTCCACGTCAGGCAAAAAGGCGAAGGCCCTTTCGCCTGGATGATCGGCCGCCGCTTCGAGCTGGCCGCGCGCCGCATCGGATTCGACCGGCGCCGGTTACGGCTCGTAACCGAATTGTTCACACCTCCCGAGCGAAAAGGACCCGCGGCCGCCAAGCAGCTGAGCCTGTTCTGACAAGCGGCTGAGCCTCGGCCGCGACAGCCGGTTGTGCATGCCGCAAGGCGCGAGGCCACGCCAGGCGCGGACCTTGAATCGACCTCTGAAGCCGTTGAAGCTTAATCTCCGCCGGAAAACGGCCCGAATCATTTTCTGAATTCTTCGACTCAACGGCTTGATCGGACGAGGCTTCGGCCGCAAAGCTCAAGCAATCCGGCAAGGGACCGGGCAGTCGCCTGCCGGCTGCCGGCCGCTTCATCCGGCATGTCAACACGCCTGAAATTCGAGCCCCGCATGGCCATCCAGATCCCGTCCTTTTCGATCGAGCGGCGCGCCATCGCCCAGGGCTTCGTGCCGGTCGCCGGTGTCGACGAAGCCGGCCGCGGGCCGCTCGCCGGACCGGTGGTCGCCGCCGCCGTCATTCTCGATCCTGACCGGATTCCCGACGGCCTCGCCGATTCCAAGCAGCTCGACGAAGCCGCGCGCGAGGAACTCTATTCCGCCGTCATGGCCACCGCCCGCGCGGTCGCCATCGCCTCGGCCTCGCCCGGCCGGATCGACCGCACCGATATCCGCAAGGCGACGCTCCACGCCATGGCCGAAGCGGTCTGCCGGCTCGGCGTCGCGGCCCGCCACGTGCTGGTCGACGGCCGCGACCTGCCCGCCCTGCCGCTCGGCATATCGGGCGAAGCGATCGTCGACGGCGATGCCCTGGTGGTCTCGATCGCGGCCGCCTCGATCATCGCCAAGGTGCACCGCGACCGGCTCATGCGCCATGTTGGTGCAACCCACCCCGCCTATCGCTTCGAAGTGCACAAGGGTTACGGCACGCGCATCCACCGCGAAGCGATCGCGGCGCATGGGCCGACCGCCCATCACCGCATGACCTTCGGGAGCCTCAGGAAGCGATGACCATGCCGGCCGACCAGCCTCCCTTGCCGCAGATCCTCGGTTCGATGAATGTCAGCCTCGACGGCTTCGTCGCCGACAATGGCGGCGACTGGCCCCGGCCATTCGAAACGCCCGACCCGGGCCACGGCCGGTTCCTCGCCGGCGTCGGCACCGTGGTCATGGGCCGTGCGACCTATGAGCGCAGCCTCGCTTTGGCGGGCGGCTTCCCCTTTGCCCGCCACGACGTGCTGGTCGTGACCTCCGCCCCGCTCACCGGCGCGCAGCCGCGCGTCGCGGCCTGGACCTCCGGCGTGCCGGCCCTGATCCGGCATTTGCGGGCGACGGCGGCTTCCACCCGCCCGGCCTGGATCGCCGGCGGCCCCTGCCTGCAGAACGCCTTGATCGCTGCCGGCGGCATCGACCAGCTCGACATCTTCGTCATTCCCATGCTGCTCGGCAGCGGCGTCCCACTCGGCCGGGGCCTTGCCGCACGCGCCCGCCTCGACCTGGTCAGCTCCAAGGTGCTGGGCGCCGGCATCGTGCGGCTGCGCTACCGGCCGCCGGAGGTCCGTGCCGCGGCGTGAGGTCTTTCACCGAGGCCCTTGCCCCGCGGCAGGGACCGCCCTTCTCCGCGACGTGCCGAGGCCCTTCGCCGCACCGGCCACCGCCCCTTCCGTCATGGCCGTGCTTGTCACGGCCATCCACGTCTTTCTCGGGTTAGGCAATTCGTGGATGGCCGGCCCAAGGCCGGCCAAGACGAAGAAGCGCAGCGCTTGCGTCCAGGCCATTCGACCTGGCCGTTCAGCCCGACGCCCCGAGGCCTTTCGTCGAACCGGCCACCGCCCCCTCCGTCATGGCCGTGCTTGTCACGGCCATCCACGTCTTCTGTGGGCAAGGCAATTCGCGACGAGCCGGCCGACCGCCGGCCGGGACGAAGAAGCGCAGCGCTTCGCCCTCAGACCTCCGGACCTCGGACCTCAGCCGCGTCAGAACCGGAGGCCGAAGGTCCCCTTCACCGTCTGGTCGGTGACACCGGAGCCGAACTGGCCGCCATAGGAGAGCCCGAGCGTCGCCGCCGGAGTCAGCATGACATCGATGCCGGCCTCGACGACCGCGGCATTCCTGGCGATCGGCGCCCCGGAGACCGAGAACGCGCCGCCGCCTGCGAAAGCGAGGCTCGCCGCCGGCACGGTATCGCCGAAAGCGTGGCGCCAGCCGAGCGTGCCGCGCGCGGTCACGCCCATCGCGCCGAGCATGAATTCCGACGCGGCGCGCAGGCCGAGCGTCGTGAAGGTGACGCCGCTCGCCTCGCCGCGGCCGGTCAAGGCGGCAGCGCCGCCCTTCTCGCTGAAACCGTCGGTCGACACATTGACATAGGCGAGATTGGCGAAGGGCTCGAAAGCCAGGCGGCCGACCGGTGTTGGTCCGACGCGAATACCGTAACCGAGCTCACCGAAGGCCTGGGTCGTGGCGGCTTTATAGCCGCCCTTCAGGCTGTCGCCGAAACCCGCGAAGGCAACCGTGCGGCTCGTTGTGACGTCGTGCCACGTATAGGCGGCACCGGCGCGGAGCGCGAGCGCGCCCCATTGGCCGCCGCCATAGAGGCCGAGATGGATATTGTCGCTCGCCCCCGACGAGGCACGCTCCCGCGTGCTGAAGCTCGAACGGCTGTAGCCGGCCACGAGGCCGAGGCGCCAGGCGTCGAGAACGAGGCCATCGGCGCCGATCAGGAAACCGCCGGTCGAGCGGTTGAGACGGGCGGCATTGCCGTCGCCATTGGTCCGCCCCCAGGAGCCGAAGCCCTGGCCCCAGAGCGCGAAGCGGTCGGTGGTGGCGGGCGCGCTCGCCGGCCCGTCGGCGGCATAGGCGGTCACCTGGCCACGCCCCGCGCCGGCGGCCCCGAAGGCCGCGCGCAGGCGGCCCATCGCGGCGTCGCGCACGAACCGGCTGTCGTCGATGAGCACGCCCTTGGCGCTGGCATGGATCTCGCCGGACAGGCCGTCGAAGGCGGCGCGGGCACCGGCGGCGCTCGCCTGCTGGAGCACCGCGTCGTAGAGGCTGTTGCCCGTGCCGCGCGCCTCGACCGCGCCCGCCGCCGCGATCTGGTTGCGCGTGACGCCGACCGAGGCAAAGGCCAGCGGATTGCGGCCGATGTCGAGATAGACGTTATTCAGGTCGTAGTTCAGGCCGAGGGTCAGGAAGAGCAGGTCGTGGGTGACACCGGCGAAACTGCCCGTCACCCCGCCCGTGGCGGTCAGGATGGTGTAGCGCGTGCCCGGCAGATAGGCGCCGGGCGCCTTGACGACATCGACCGTGCCGCCGGCCAGCGCCGCGCTGCCGGTCGCGGCGATCTTGTCGCTCCGCCCGGCCGTATCGATCTCGACCTGATAGTGCGAGCCGGCGGCAAAGGCCACATTGCCCGCGACACCAAGCGTGCCGATCGAATTGCCCGGCGCCACGGTGGCGCCGGAGCCGACCGTCACACCCGACACCGTGCCGCCGCCACCCAGCGTCGCACCGGTATCGAGCGTCAATGTGCCGCCGAGCGACCCATTGACCACCAGCTTGCCGCCGGTCACCAGGGTCCGGCCGGAAAAGCCGGAGCTGTCGCCACTCAGGATGGTCGTGCCGGAACGCTGTTCGATGGTGCCCGCGCCAGTGATTTTCGGCGCGAAGACATAGGCACCGCCCGTGTGGTTGAAATTGAGCGTGCCGGTGCCCCCGGCAAATCGCAGCCCCGCGGCCTCCAGCGTGCCGGCCGCGACGGCAGCAGAGCCCGCCGCCGCGCCGATATTCACCGTGCCGGTCCCCCCATGGGAACCAAGGGTCACGATGCCCGAACCGCCGACACCGACCGACACCTTGCCGCCGTCGGCAATGGTCAGGATACCGGTCCCCGAGCCGCCGATAGCAAGCGTCCTGGCCGTCAGCGTCGCCCCCGCGCCACTGACAACGACCGTGCCGGTAGCGCCATTGTCGCCGACGCTGGTATCGCCGCTCGAAACGGCACCGCCATGGGTGATCGCGAGCGTGCTGTCGCCACTCGGAGCGATCATGAAGAAGTTGGCGATGGTCCATGTCGAGCCGGGACCGGTCACCGTCACGGCGCCGACCGAACCGCCATAGACACCGATGCTCGCCGCGTCGCTGATGACGGTCGCGCCCGCCGAAACGGTCACGCTGGCGCGTCCCCAGATGCCGACCATGATCTCGTTCGAGTCGGTCCAGGTCGAGCCCGCGCCGGTGACGGTCACGGCGCTGGTCGAGCCCGGGTCATAATAAGCGAGAAGAGAACCGTCCGAGAAGACACGGCCGCCGCCGGCGATCGTCATCGAACCGTTGCCGAAAACGAGCGGGCCGGAAACGGTCCAGACAGGCGAGGTTGGCGCGCCCGGGTCGACTTCGCCCGATATGCTGACGCTTTGCGCGCCTGCCCGGTCGAGGCTGCCCAGTCCCAGAGCCAGGATCGAGCAGCCGGCAAGAGCCAGGGCGCGCAGGCCGGCACGGGAGGGAGCGCCCCCCTGGTCGTGCCCTGCCCCCAGCCTCCGGGGCAGCAATGCCGAAATCCCCGCAACCGCCCGGTCCCGCGCCCTTGTTCCGTTCGAAGTCATGCTGATCAATGCCGGGAAGCCACGCTCGGCCGCTTCCGCCCTTCTGCGCAACCGCCACCGCGCCGCGATTGCGGCCAGGTGGCGATCGTCCTGTTCCAGATGTCGTGGGGGTCGAGTCTCAATCCTTGCAAAGTGATGACAATAATTGTCGTCATGAGTCAAATTCACCTAGATCAAATTTCAATGAGAAAAACGCATAAGACATGCGACCCCGCCCCGGCCGTCAGGCCCGTGAAACGAAATCGTCGTCCCGATCGCCGGGGCGTCCGTCGGCTCGCTCAGCCCCGATGGACATAGATCGCGAGCCCACGCGCCGGATCGACCAGGAGCAGGATGCGCCGGCCAAAGGCATAAAAGCTGCCCGGTCGGGTCGCGGCGGCACGGCTGACCTCCCGCCAATCCGGCGGCAGGCCACAGCCAAGCGCCGGCCAGACATAGCCGCTGACGCTCCAGCTCTCCCGCGCCTCGGAATCAACCGGCGTCGCCTGCCATGGCCCATATTGCCAGGACGTCACGCCCCGCGGCCGGCCCGCCTCCGCCAAAGCCTGCATGCCGTCGCGCCGCAGCGTCTCGCGCATGGCCGCGTCGAGGCGAAAGATGACGCTGTCGCAATCCAGGAGGGTGCCTGTGCCCTGGGCGAGGATCGCCTCGACGCCGAGCGCCTCGGGCAAACGCTCGAGGGCCGTCTTGCGTTGCGCCAGCCGGAATGACACGGCGCCGGCGACCAGCCCGGCGGTAGCCAGGATCGCCAGCACGCGCATCGCGCCTGCCCAAGTCAGCGCCAGCCGCGCCATGATGAAGCTCTCCGCCTGTCGCCACGAAGACCGTTAGCGCGCCTCTGTTGCGCCCGCGCTTCGCCTGCTCGTTGGTCCTGTGTCGGGGCAGTCGGAGACACGATCCCCGCATCGGGCTTCAATGGAGACGAAAGGGGCGTCCCTGCGTCACGCGGCTCGGGCCGGGTCGCGACGAACGGACGGCTCAGACGGCTTGGACGCAAGAGCCGTGCGTCGTCGTCTTGGCCGGCCTTGGGCCGGCCATCCACGAATTGCCTTGCCCAGGGAAGACGTGGATGGCCGTGACAAGCACGGCCATGACGGATGGGTCGGTGGCTGTTTCGACGCCAACCTCGACGCGTCGCGACGAACGGACGGCCGAGACGGCTTGGACGCAAGCGCCGTGCGTTGTCGTCCTGGCCGGCCTTGGGCCGGCCACCCACGAATTGCCGCGATCGAGCAAGATGAGGAGGCCGCAACCGGCATGGCCTTGACGGCCGCCCCTTAGAGCCCCAGCACCGCCTTAATGGTCAAAAGGTCACGCCAGGCCTGCCGCTTGGCGATCGGGCTGCGCAGCAGATAGGCCGGATGCAAGGTCGCGATCACCTGGATCTGGCGGTCGCCGACGGCGAAGGGCTGCAGCCGGCCGCGCGATTTCATGATGCCCTTCAGCCCCATCAGCGTTTCCGTCGAGGGGCCGCCGACGCAGACCAGCAGGTCGGGCGCCTTCAGCTCGATCTGGCGGCGGATGAACGGCTCGCAAATGGCGATTTCCTGGGGCGTCGGCGTGCGATTGCCCGGCGGCCGCCACGGAATGATATTGGCGATATAGGCATTGGTCTTGCGGTCCAGCCCGATCGCCGCCAGCATCCGGTCGAGCAATTGCCCGGAGCGGCCGACAAAGGGCTTGCCGGCGAGGTCCTCGTCGCGGCCCGGCGCCTCGCCGACGAACATCACCCGTGCGTCGCGCGCGCCGTCCTCGAACACGGTGCGCGAAGCGGTCGCCTTGAGCGCGCAGCCGTCGAACGATTCGAGAATGCGCTTGAGTTCGTCGAGATCGGCGGCCGAGCGGGCCGCCTCGCGCGCGGCATAGACGGCCGCGTCCGGCGCCGGCGGCGATCCCACCGCGCTGACCGGGACTGGTCGGGCGGCTGCCGCCGGGGACCGCCCGTTGCCCGGCTCGTCCCGCGACGCCGAACGCTGCGCGCTCATCGCAGCCTGGCGCGCCGCCAGTTCCGCCTCGCCCTCGGCGAAGCGGTCGACCGCCTCCTCGCTCAGCGCCATGTCGACGCCGGCGTCCCGATAAAAGACGAGCAACGCCTCGATGGCGTCGGGGGTGAGCTGCTGAACCATGACGCCATCATAGGCGAAAGGCCGGGACGCTGCGACTCGTCCCGGCCTCCGTCCTCAACCCCCTGCGACCGGGGGAGAAACCCTTTAGCCGCTCGGCCTCGCTCAGCGGCGCGGCATGGCCACCTGCACCGGGCTCGAGCCGCCGCCGTTCAGCGTCACCCATTGGTTGGCGTCGGTCTGGGCCTGGCGCTTGATGAAGCGATAGCCGGTCTCGTGCCAGAGCTTCACCTCGTTGGAGAAGTTGTCGAGCACGTAGTCGCCGCGATCGGTCACCACGGTCAGAATGGCGTGGCCGTCACCGTTGAGATCGCGCACGACCGTGATCAGCAGCGCCTCCCGGGGAACGCCGAGCGCGATCAGCCGGCGCTTCTTCTCAAGCACCAGATCCTCGCAATCGCCTTTGCCGTCGACCGGATAGGTCCAGTATTCCTCGACACCGAAATGTTCGAGGTCGCTGACCTGCTCGATCTCCCGGTTGACCTGGAGATTGATCCGGACCAGCTGCGAAAAGGCGGCCGGCGTCATCGTCAGGCTGCGCGCCTGCGGCGAGCGCTGGCGGCAATCAGCCGGATTTTCGGTGCAGAACTGCACCCAGCCGATCGGCGCCGACGTCACGGCACCGCCGGCAAGCGACGCGGTGCGACGCTGTGCCTGAGGTTCGGCCCGGGCTTCGTCGAAGCCGAACGGACCAGCCCACAAGGTGGAAAACGCAAGCAAGAACAAACAGGACGCAACGCGACGCATGGGTGAAAAAACCCCCGAAACCCAACGATGACTGCCCTGCGACCCACGGCCATTAATCCATTGTTCACCATTTCGCTCAAGCGCGATGTTAAGACATCGTTAACGGGTGTTACCAAATCGTTAACGCGGCCCGTTCAATCGTTAACATTGAGCCGGCTTGCCACCGGCCGCTCATCCGCCGGCCGGCCGCGTTGTCATCCGCGCGGGGCCGTGCTTTAGAACCTGACGAAAGTCGAACACGCGCCTGGACCGCGCGAGGATGTCGGAAGGGACCCGGATGGCCGCCGAAGCAACCGCCGCTGAGATCGAACTGCCCGCCCGGGAAGCCATGGATTACGACGTGGTCATCGTCGGCGGCGGCCCCGCCGGCCTTGCCGCGGCGATCCGGCTGAAACAGGTCAATGCCGACCTGACCGTCGTGGTGGTCGAGAAGGGCTCGGAGGTCGGCGCCCATATCCTGTCAGGCGCGGTGATCGACCCCGTCGGCCTCGACAAGCTGCTGCCGGACTGGCGCAAGGATCCGGACCGGCCGCTGAAGCAGGAGGTGACCGACGACCGGTTCTATTTCCTGGGTCATTCCGGCGCGCTCCGGCTGCCCAATTTCGGCATGCCCAAGCTGATGAGCAACCACGGCAATTTCATTGGCTCGCTGGGCAATGTGGCGAAGTGGATGGCGGCCCAGGCCGAGGCGCTCGGCGTCGAGATCTATCCGGGCTTCGCGGCGGCCGAAGTGCTCTACGGCGCCCAGGGTGAGGTGCTCGGCATCGCCACCGGCGACATGGGCATCGCCAAGGACGGCGAGATCACCGACCGCTTCACCCGCGGCATGGAGCTGCGCGGCAAATATACCCTGTTCGCCGAGGGCGCGCGGGGCAGCCTGACCAAGCAGCTGATCGCCCGCTTCAAGCTGGACGAGGGCAAGGAGCCACCGAAATTCGGCATCGGCCTGAAGGAAATCTGGCAGGTCAAGCCGGAGAACCACAAGCCCGGCCTGGTCCAGCACTCCTTCGGCTGGCCGCTCGACATGAAGACCGGCGGCGGCTCGTTCCTCTATCACGCCGACGGCGGCCTGGTTTATGTCGGCTTCGTCGTCCACCTGAACTACAGCAATCCGACGCTGTCGCCCTTCGACGAGTTCCAGCGCTTCAAGCAGCACCCCATGATCCGCCCTGTGCTCGAAGGCGGCAAGCGGCTGAGCTACGGCGCCCGCGCCATCACCGAGGGCGGCTACCAGTCGGTGCCGAAACTGACCTTCCCGGGCGGCGCGCTGATCGGCTGCGCCGCGGGCCTCGTCAACGTGCCGCGCATCAAGGGATCGCACAACGCCATCCTGTCCGGCATGCTGGCCGCCGAACATGTCGCGGACGCCATCGCGGACGCCCGTGCCAATGACGAGCCGCGCGCCTATGAGCTCGCCTGGCGCTCGAGCGCCATCGGCCAGGACCTCCACAAGGTGCGCAACGTCAAGCCGCTCTGGTCGAAATTCGGCACGATCGGCGGGGTCGTGCTCGGCGGCATCGACATGTGGACCAACGAGCTGTTCAAGTTCTCGCTGTTCGGCACGCTCAAGCACGGCAAGCCGGACCATGCCACGCTGAAGCCGATCGCCGAGGTCAAGCCGATCGTCTATCCCAAGCCCGACGGGGTCATTTCCTTCGACAAGCTGTCGAGCGTGTTCATCTCGAACACCAACCACGAGGAAGACCAGCCGGTCCACCTGACCCTGAAGGACCCGAGCGTCCCGATCGCCAAGAACCTGCCGGTCTATGGCGAGCCGGCCCGGCTCTATTGCCCGGCGGGCGTCTATGAGGTGGTCTATGCGGACGCCGCCGCCAAGACCGATCCGAAATTCGTCATCAACGCGCAGAACTGCGTCCACTGCAAAACCTGCGACATCAAGGACCCCGCCCAGAACATCAACTGGGTGACGCCCGAGGGTGGCGGCGGCCCGAACTATCCGGGCATGTGACGAAAGCGAGGGCGCCGGAAGGCGCCCTTTTCGTTGGGCGGCGGGCGCAGGGGGATCGCGATGGATGAACCGACGGACGCACAAGGACAGCGGGGCATGAGGGTGCTGATTTTCGGCGCGACCGGCATGATCGGCCAGGGCGCCCTGCGCGAATGTCTCGACGATCCCGGCATCGGCAGCGTGATCGCGATCGGCCGCGGGCCGAGCGGCACCAGCCATCCGAAGCTCACCGACCTCGTTCACGGCGATCTCTGGAACTATGCCACAATCGAGGACAGGCTCACCGGCATCGACGCCTGTCTGTTCTGCCTCGGCACCACCTCGGTCGGCATGGACGAAAAAGGTTATGCCCGGATCACCCATGACCTGACCCTGGCCGCCGCCGAAACGCTGGCCCGGCTCAATCCCGGCATGACCTTCGTTTATGTCTCGGCGGCCGGCACCGACTCGACCGAACAGGGCAGCCGGATGTGGGCGCGCGTCAGGGGCAGGACCGAAAACGACCTGTTCCGCCTGCCGATCAAGACTTTCGTGGTGCGTCCCCTGGCGGTCCAGCCGCTCGGCGGCATCCGCTCGCGGACGCCGGCCTATCAGGTGCTCTACACGCTGCTGGCGCCATTGGCGCCGCTGCTCCGCCGGCTGTTTCCCGCCTATGTCACGACGACGCAGGAAATCGGCCGGGCGATGATCGCGCTGGCCAGGCACGGCTCATCGAAGCGCATTCTCGAAAACCGGGATTTCGCGGCCGCAGCCGCCGGCTGGGCGAAACCGTCAGCGGCTTAGCGCCCGACCCGATGCATCACCGCCTGGTGGCCGTTCTGGCAGCGGGTGCGTGCCCGATCGCGGTTCTCCAGGGTCACCGTGCACTGGGTCGCGGGCGTCGTCCGTCCATTGGCGCAGCGGCCCTGGAACTGCATGCGCGCGGTCGCGCCCTGCGCCCGGCCGCGGCCCTGCGTGCCGCAGTTGTCCTGCCCGGGGGTGGTGAACAGTTCGCGCGCCTCGACCCGGTCGCCGCGGACGCGCATTTCGACCGTCGCCGCGCCTCCCGGCCGGGCGGCCCATTGGCCGGAGAAATCGGCCGCGCGGAGCGTCCCGCCCTGCTGGGCGAGTGCAGGAGCGGCCGGGAGCGCAAGCGCGGTCGCGACGGCAAGACAAGCGGCAAGACACTTGGAACGAATGATCATGAGGTCAACCTGGCGCGGCCTTGCGGCGAATCCGTGATGGCCCGAGCCTATCCTGTCGATGCCCGCAGCGCGACCGCGACGAACCCGGCCTTGCCGGGAGCCGGGGCGACAGCTTAAGCGGGAACCCGCAACCACGATCATGCCAAGGCCGTACCATGCCCGTCAGCCTGACGATCGCCGAACTCGTCGAGCGTTTCCCCGATTTCCGCGCCGCCCTTCTCGTCTGCGACGATCTCACCATTCCCGCCGAGCGGCCGGCCGCCCTCGACGCGCTGGTCAGCGAACGCGAACAGGCGGCGCGCGCGGCCCATGGCGGCACCGAGCTTGCCGATATCGCGGGTATTGCCGCCTGGCGTGCGGCCTATAAGGGCTTCGGCATCAAGAAGACCAGCTATCGCTGCTCGGTCGAGCGCCTGATGAAGAATGCGCTGGCCGAACGGCCCCTGCCGCGCATCAACGGCTTCGTCGACGCCTATAACGCCGTCTCGCTCGGCGCGGTCGCCTGTATCGGCGCCGACGATCTCGAGCGCATCGCGCCGCCGCTCGCCTTCCGCTTCGCGCGGCCCACCGACACCTTTGTCGACATGGGCGCGGAGGCGGGCGAAGACCCCAACGACCCGCCGAAGGACGGCGAGGTCGTTTATGCCGACGAACGCCACGTGCTGTGCCGGCGCTGGAACTGGCGCCAGGACGCGCGCTCGATCATCACGCCGGCAACCCGCCGCGCCGTGCTGACCATCCAGACCAATGGCGCCGGCGATCTCGAGGCAGCGGTCGCCGATGCCGTCGATCTCATCGGCCGGTTCTGCGGCGGCCATGTCACGACCGGCATCGCCGATGCCGGCCATCCCGTGATCACCGTCGGCGGACGCTAGCCCGTCTGTCGCCTGAATCCGGTGCGCCGAGCCTCAATCCACGAGAACCTCGACCTCCGGCAACGACCGCGGCGGACCGTTCCGCAGGTAGCGCGCGACAATGTCGGCCAGCGACAATGGGGTCAGCCGCTCGCCGGCCGCGCCGAGCTCCGCCAATGTCCACCAGCGGAAGCAATCGAGCACCTTGACCTCGACCGCGTCGGTCATGACGGGATCGAAGCGTTCGACATGGACGGCGAAATAATCTTCCTTCTGGCACAGCCGCCGGCCGCCATAGGTGAAGGTATGCTGCCGCCGCCAGAGCAGCGGCCCCATTTCGAACCGGTCGAGGCCGACCTCTTCCCGCAGTTCGCGCCGCATGGCCTGCTCGTGGCTTTCGCCGGCCTCGACACCGCCGCCGGGCGCGATCCAGAACGGCCCCACGTGATCGAGCACCAGCCGGATCAGCAGCACTTCGCCGGCAGGTGTCAGCAATATCGCGCGAACCGCCTCCCGCTGGACCACCGCTTCCGTCATTCAGCCCGCTCCGTCCCGCAACGGCCGGCGACGCCGGCGCGGATGCGATCCTGTTCCCTGATGGGCCTCATCGCTTGTCATGGGAGATCGGCCGGCGCAAGCGTGGCGGGGCCGCTTGGTGCCCCGGCGTCAGGCCGCCGGTCGAAACGACCGCGGCGCGATGCCGAGCTGCTCCTTGAGCCCGAGCCAGCCCCTCGGCGTGACCTGGACGGCACGCGACAGCCTGGAACGGCGCAGCCAGCCGTTGGAACAGAGGACGGCCATGAACTGGGTTCCGAGCGGGCCGGCCAGATGGTGCTCCCGCTCGGTCCAGTCGAGGCATTGCCGCGCCAGGCCGTGGCGGCCCGGCTTCAGCCCGCCGACCTCCAATCCCAGGCCGCCGAACCACGCAACGCCTGCCGGCGTCACCTCGAACCGCTTGTCCGGAGCCGCGACCAGGAAGCCTCGCTGCTGCAGGCCGTGGGTCACGGCGCACCCGACCCAGCCGGCCAGATGGTCGTAGCAGCAGCGGGCGAAATGCAATCTCTGGGCTTCGGCCCCCAAGGGCCTGCGGCGCACCGGGGCTGCCGGTGCGATCGAAGCGAGACTTTCAAGTACCTGCGCGACATGGGCGCCGGCCAGCCGGTAATAGCGGTGCCGCCCTTCGGTTTCGACCGCCAGCAGGCCGCCCGCGAGCAGCTTGCCGAGATGCGAACTGGCGGTCTGCGCGGTGATGCCGGCCGCATAGGCCAGCTCGCCGGCGGGACGTGCCCGTCCGTCGACCAGCGCGGTGAGCATGGCGGCACGCGCGGGGTCGCCGATCAGGAAAGCGGCGGCGGCGACGCTCTGTTGCGAATCCATGGCCCGGACCTCCTGCGACACCTGCCCAGACTAAGCCGATGAGCGGCCGGATGCTTCGACCCGGATCGAAACATCGGCCCGTGTCGGCAGGTTACGGTCCGATTGAGTTCACAGGGAAACCGGACCATGACCGACACGAACGATGCCGCCATCCGCCACATCTACGAACGCTGGCACGAAACGATCCGCACCCGCGATATTGACGGCCTGATGGCGCTTTACGCCGAGGACGCCATTTTCGAGACGCCGCTGGTCGTCGTCGCCCTGCCCGGCCGGAGCCATGGCGTCCTCAAGGGCAGCGCCGAGATCCGGTCGTTCTTCACCGGCAATGCCGGCTTGAGCAAGCTCCCGGGCGGGCTCGCCCGCTGGTACCGGACCGGCACGTTCTTCGCCAATGGCCGACAGCTGGTCTGGGAATATCCGCGCGCGGCGCCCGACGGGGATCAGATCGACCTCGTCGAAGTCATGGATATCGCCGACGGCCTGATCGTTCATCATCGGGTCTATTGGGGCTGGGTCGGCTTCAAGGCGCTGGTCGCGGCCATGGACCAGCCGAAAGCGTGAGACGGCCCATCTCGCAAGCGTTGCGCATCCCGCGCGGCGGCCGCCTCTTCGGCGGTCCGTCTCGCGGGTGGCGGCCGATCACGCCGGGGTGAAACCCCGGCCTCTCGCCTGATGCCTGGGTCTGCCCTATCGTCCCAGTCCCCATCCCGAGGAGGCCCACCATGATCCGCACCGCAACAGCCGTCTGGAACGGCACCGGCCGTGACGGCAAAGGCTCGATCACCACCCAGTCCGGCGTGCTCGACAAAAGCCCCTATTCCTTCACCACCCGGTTCGAGAACGAGAAGGGCACCAATCCCGAAGAGCTGGTCGCCGCCGCCCATGCCGGCTGCTTCACCATGGCGCTGGCCTTCGCCCTGCAGGCCGCCGGCCTCACCCCGACCGAACTCAAGACGGGCTGCGCGGTGACGCTCGACAAGGATGGCGCGGGCTTCAAGGTGTCGAAATCGGCACTGACGCTTTCGGCCACCGTGCCCGGCGTGACCAAGGAGAAGTTCGGCGAGATCGCCGCCGCCGCCAAGGCCGGCTGCCCGATCTCGAAGCTGTTCACCGCCGAGATCACGCTCGACTGGACATTGGCCTGAAGCACATCGCCGGTCGCCGCGTCCTCCGAGCCTTTACCGCCCCATTCGTCATGGCCGTGCCTGTCACGGCCATGCGTGGTTGGCCGGCCCAAGGCCGGCCAAGACGAAAAAGCGCGGTGCATGTGGCTGAAGCGCCCTGCCCGCGGGCGGAGAATGGCTCCAGCCGCCCGATATCGTGGTGAACCATCGGTAACGTCTTTGTCTTGCAAGCAAGCGATTTCCATAAACCGCTTCTTACATCTCGTTGGTCATGATGGCGGGCTGAGATATTCGACTGACGCGACAGACTTCGCCCGGAGCCCATGGCCGACGATTTCGCCATCACTTTTCGCAAGACCAAGGCGGTACCATCGACGGGCGCATCGGGCCGGGGCGGACCGCCGCTCTGGCTGCTCGGCCTGGCCGCCGGCGCGATCGGCTTCGGCCTGTTCAGCGCCCTGACATCGGGCCCGAACCTGCTCAACGCTTTCGGCAGGGGCGCCGGCACCAGCCTGGTCAGGGCGGTCGCCGCGCCGAGCCTGCCGGCCGCGGCCACGCCTCCGGCCAAGTTTGCCGGGCCGCGCATCATCTCGGTCGTGCCCGGCGTGCGGGAAACCGCGCTGGAAAAGCCCACGGGCATTCTGCCCTCCGGCCCGCAGGAGCTCGCTTTCAGCTATGTCCCGGCCGGACCGGTGGTCTTGCGCACCCAGACCAGCCTCGTCCAGATCGACGGCCCGCGCCTGATGCCGCCGCCGACCGGCACGTCCCGCCGCATGCTGGACCATGCCTCGAGCCTCGCCACCGCGCTCAGGATGCTGGCCAACACCCCCTGCGACCAGCATCTGCGTTATGTCGCCGCAGCCAATATCAATCTCTTCATCGCTGCTTATTTCTCGCCGAGGACACCGATCAAGACCGAGGCCCCCGCCAATGCAGCGTTCTGGACCCGCCCCGAGCCGAGCATGGTGCGCCGTGCCGCGGTCGACCTCGCCGAGCGCGGTGCGCTCGCGCCCGACGATTTCGGCCTCGACCGCTCGCCGGAGGTGAAGGGGCTGTTTCAGGGCGTGCGTCTGGCGCTGCCCTCCTGTGCGTGATCGCCCGGATGATGTTGCGCCAGCGCCCCGCTTTCGCCGGAATGTTAAGACTTGATGAACCATGCGATGGAGACACACATGCCGCCATTTCTGATCGGGGCCGCATTGGCGGCCATTGCGATTGCCGCCTATGCGCTGATGCGCAAGAGCTTGGCCGCTCTTGAGCCACGGCCGGTTCGCGCGCAGGCGCCGATCCGCCGCCTCAGGCGTGATCCGGTCACCGGCGAATATCGCCCCTATTGAGCGTCGCCGAGGGCCGGGCCCGCAAGGGAGCATCCGGCCCTGCCATGACGAATTGACGGTCCGTGGCCAAATGCGCGCCCGAGCGCGTGCCCGGGCGGTTGACCCTCCAGGCATCGGTCCTTATTGCTCGCCTTGCCCTCAAGCAAAGCCGTTGACCGATGTCCCTTTCCGACCTGCCCGACCATATGCGGCCCGAACGTTCGTTCCAGGGCCTGATCCTGACGCTGCAGAGCTTCTGGGCCGACAAGGGTTGCGCCATCCTGCAGCCCTATGACATGGAAGTCGGCGCCGGGACCTTCCATCCTGCGACGACGCTGCGCGCGCTGGGCCCCAAGCCCTGGAAGGCCGCCTATGTCCAGCCGTCCCGCCGCCCGAAGGACGGCCGCTACGGCGAAAACCCCAATCGCATGCAGCACTATTATCAGTTTCAGGTGATCCTGAAGCCGAACCCGCCGGACCTCCAGGAGCTCTATCTCGCCTCGCTCGAAGCCATCGGCCTCGATCCGCGCGTCCATGACGTGCGCTTCGTCGAGGACGACTGGGAGAGCCCGACGCTCGGCGCCTGGGGGCTCGGCTGGGAATGCTGGTGCGACGGCATGGAAGTCTCGCAGTTCAC
This sequence comes from Hyphomicrobiales bacterium, assembly GCA_017304475.1. Taxonomy (GTDB): domain Bacteria; phylum Pseudomonadota; class Alphaproteobacteria; order Rhizobiales; family Phreatobacteraceae; genus Phreatobacter. The sequence goes on from JAFKKV010000015.1 coordinate 31,574, forward strand.
CTACTTCCAGCAGGTCGCCGGTTTCGAATGCGCGCCGGTCGCCGGCGAGCTCACTTATGGCCTGGAACGGCTCGCCATGTATGTGCAGGGCGTCGAGCGGGTCTACGACCTGAATTTCAATGGCCGCGAAGGCGCCGACAAGGTGACCTATGGCGACATCTTCCTGCAGGCCGAGCAGGAATATTCCCGGCACAATTTCGAACATGCCGATACCGCCATGCTGTTCGAGCAGTTCAAGATGGCCGAAAAGGCCTGCCAGAAATATCTCGCGGCGGGCGCACCGGCCGCCGGCGGCAATGACCGGCGCCACACCATGGTGCTGCCGGCCTACGACCAGTGCATCAAGGCGAGCCACACCTTCAATCTGCTCGATGCCCGCGGCGTCATTTCGGTCACCGAGCGGCAGAGCTATATCCTGCGCGTCCGCGACCTCTCGAAGGCCTGTGGCGAGGCCTGGCTGAAAACCGAAGGCGGCGGCCTCGCCGCCTGACGACGCGAAACTGAAACCTGCATGCGTCATGACATGGTCCTGCGCTCACGCGGGGAAGACCTCCATGACGCCTGACCTCACGCGCCGGCGGCTGCTCGCATTCAGCCTCGCCAGCCTTGCCGTTGCGACACTGCCTTTCGGCATGGCTGGCGCCGAGACCACCCATTTCGGCCCGAGCGCCGCCGAACCGGTCGATACGGTGAAGGCGCTTTACGGCAGGCCCCAGAGCTTCGCCGACACCCCCTTCCTGTCCGCTCGCCTGAAACGGCTGTTCGCCGCCCAACGGGTGCGCGGCCGCCGGACCGGCGATGCCATGGCCGGCCTGGATTTCGATTATGCCTGCAGCTGCCAGGACTATGACGACGCCTTCAAGCAGTCGCTGACCTATGCCGAGACGAACCGCACGGCGCGCAGCGCGACCGTGACGGCGAAGTTCGCGCTCTTCGGCGCCAGCCACGAGGTCGCCTACAGCCTGATCCGCGAGAACGGCAAATGGCTGATCGACGACATCGCCGGCAGCGCGGGCCCCGGCCATGACTGGGTCATGTCACGCCTGCTCAGGATGCACTGAGGCCGGAAACAGCCGCCCTCGGGGATCATCGCCGCGGTCCCTGGCGCCCGGCATCCCAGCAGCCGCCGGATCGACAAATACGGCGCGCCGTGGCGACGCGAAACTGAAACCTCGGCCCCTCAAGACCCCCTCCTGCATTGCCCAGCGAGGAAGATCCGCATGACGTCCCGCCTGCCGCGCCGGCACATCCTGGCGCTTGTCCTCGCCGCTGGATCGTTCATGCCGCACACGGCCACCGCCCAAAGCGCCATCAACCCGCTCGACACCGTCAGGGCCCTCTATGCCAAGGCCAGGCAAGCGCCCGACGCTCCCTATATGTCGGCGCGCCTGCGCGAACTGTTCGCCGCCCAGCGCGGGCGTGCCGCGGCGCGTGGCACCCCTATGCCCGGTCTCGGCTTCAACTATCTCAGCCTTCTCCGGGACGACGAAGGCAATTGGCGCCGGACCTTGCGCTACGACGAGGGCCGCCGCGTGAACCGGACGGCCCAGGTGGTCGCGCGCTTCACCAATGCGGCGCCACGCCGGACCACCTTCAGCCTGATCTTCGAGAACGGCCGCTGGCTGATCGACGATATCGCGCCCGACAACAGCCAGCCGATGTCGCAGCTGCTCCAGGCGGATTGGTAATCTTAAGGAAACATCGAGATGACAGAGCCTCTTTCCCGCCGGCAGGTGCTGGCCCTTTCCGCCTCCGGCCTTTGCACCGCGCTCGCCGCGGCGTCGCCACTGCTTGCCCAGAGCGCGACGGACCCGATCGACACCGTCAAGGCGCTGCTGGCCACCACCCAGGAGGCCCGCGAGGCGGCCTTCCTGTCCGCCCGCCTGAAGCGCCTGTTCGCCACCCAGCGCCAGCGCGCCCGCCGCGCCGACGGCCCCCTGCCGGGTCTCGACTTCGACTTCCGCTGCAACTGCCAGGAAGAGGAGGACAACTGGAAGCAGACGCTGCGCTACGCCATGGCCGCGCGCACCGAGCGGACCGCCCGCGTCACCGTCAAGTTCAAGAATTTCGAGGAGCGCGAGGCGACCTACAGCCTGGTGCTGGAAAACGGCAAATGGCTGGTCGACGAGATCCAGCACCAGGGCGGCGAGCCGATCTCGCGCACCCTGCAGCGGCGCGAATAGGCGGCCGAAGGCAGATTGGCGGTCCTGGTCGTTTCGGAAGCTCTCGACGGAGTGTGGCAGACGCTCTATCACCCCTGCCGAGAGACGATGCGCGTCCGCGCGTCATGCCGACACCCGAGCTTCGCCCGCAAAGGCGAAGCTCAAAGCCAGCCAGGCGTTTGCAATGCCCGACCTCCTGCTCGAACTTTTCGGCGAAGAAATTCCGGCCCGCATGCAGGCCGACGCCGCCGCCCATCTCCAGAAGGCGGTCACCAATGCCCTGGTCGAGCGCGGTTGCCTCTATGACGGCGCCAAGGTCCTGGTGACGCCGCGCCGCCTGGCGCTGTCGGTCCATGGCCTGCCGGTCTCCACCCCCGACGTCAAGGAAGAGCGCAAGGGGCCGCGCGTCGGTTCGCCCGACGGCGCCATCCAGGGCTTCCTGAAGGCCGCGGGCCTGACCTCGATCGACCAGGCGAAGATCGAAAGCGACCCGAAAAAGGGCGAGTTCTATGTCGCCGTCATCGACAAGCCGGGCCGGCCGACGGCCGATGTGATCGCCGAGATCGTGCCGGCCATCGTCCGCTCCTTTCCCTGGCCGAAATCCATGCGCTGGGGCCCGGCCTCGGTCTCGACCGCGTCGCTACGCTGGGTCCGGCCGCTGCATTCGATCATCTGCACCTTCGGCCCGGAAACCGAGGATCCCGACGTCATCGGCTTCGACATCGACGGCATCGTCTCCGGCGACGTCACCCGCGGCCATCGCTTCATGGCCGGCGGCCCGATCAAGGTGAAGCGGCTCGACGACTATGTCGCCAAGCTCGACGCCGCCAAGGTGATCGCCGATCCGGAGGACCGCAAGCGCCGCATCCTCGCCGATGCCCAGACCCTGTGTTTTGCGCAAGGGTTCGAGCTGGTCGAGGACGAGGGCCTGCTGAACGAGGTCGCCGGGCTGGTCGAATGGCCCGTCGTGCTGATGGGATCGTTCGAGGAGGCCTTCCTGGCGATCCCCGACGAAGTGATCCGGGCCACCATTCGCGCCAACCAGAAATGCTTCGTGGTGCGCGATCCGAAAACCGGCCGGCTCGCCAATCGCTTCATGCTGACGGCCAATCTGGAGGCGACCGACGGCGGCAAGGCGATCATCGCCGGCAATGAGCGGGTGATCCGCGCCCGCCTCTCCGACGCGCTCTATTTCTACCGGACCGACCAGGGGCCGCTGCCCGACTTCGAAGACCGGGGCAAGCCGCTCGACCAGCGCATGGCCAAGCTGCGCGCGCTCAACGTGGTGTTCCATGAAAAGCTCGGCACCCAGGGCGAGCGGGTCGACCGCATCAAGGCGCTGGCGCGGCATATCGCGCCCATGGTCGGCGCCGACGCGGCGCTCGCCGAGCGCGCCGCCGAACTCGCCAAGGCCGACCTGATGACCGAGGTGGTCGGCGAATTCCCCGAGGTCCAGGGTCTGATGGGCCGCAAATACGCACTGCTTCAGGGCGAGGCCGAAAGCGTCGGCGTGGCGATCGAGGACCATTATCGCCCGCAGGGGCCGAACGACCGCGTGCCGACCGATCCGGTGGCGGTCACGGTCGCACTCGCCGACAAGCTCGATACCTTGACCGGCTTCTGGCGGATCGACGAAAAGCCGACCGGCTCGAAGGACCCCTTCGCGCTGCGCCGCGCCGCGCTCGGCGTCATCAGGCTGATCGTCGAGAACAACCTGAAATTCCCGCTCGGCCACATCGCCGGCTTCAACGCCGACCTGCTCGCCTTCTTCCATGATCGCCTGAAGGTCTCGCTGCGCGACCAGGGCCAGCGTCACGACCTGGTCGATGCCGTGCTTGCGTCCGGCGACAGCAATGACGACCTCCTGGCGATCGTCCGCCGCGTCGAGGCGCTGGCCGCCCTGCTGGCGACCGAGGATGGCCGGAACCTGCTCGCCGGCACCAAGCGCGCCGCCAATATCCTGCGCATCGAGGAGAAGAAGGACGGCATCAGCTATGTCGGCACCCCCGATGCGGGCCTGATCCATGACAAGGGCCTGCCCGAGGAGCGGGCGCTGTTCGGCTTGCTGCAGTCGGCCGCCGGCCATGCCCGCGACCATGTCGCGCGCGAGGATTTCTCCGGCGCCATGAAAGTGCTGGCCGAGCTTCGCCCGGCGGTCGATGCCTTCTTCGACAAGGTGACCGTCAATGCCGAGGATCCGGCGGTGCGCGCCAACCGCCTGAGGCTGCTCGCCGAACTGCGCACGGCCACCGCCGCGGTGGCGGACTTCTCGCGCATCGAGGGCTGAGGCGGCGCGGGGCGGGGCGACGCGGTTCGAGAGAAGGCGGCAAGGCCTTCCTTTCAAGGCAGCAGCCCGGGCCGACGATGAGCGCCGGAGCCTCTACGTCACCCCCGGCCGAGCGCAGCGAGGGGAAGGGGGTCCAGGGCGGCCTCGCCTGCGCTCGAAGTGCATGACAATGCGAAGGTTTCCCGGCGTTGAGGTCGAGCCCGGCAACTCCTGGACCCCCTTCCCCTCGCTGCGCTCGGCCGGGGGTGACGTAAGAGCAGCGGCGACGACCGACGACGACGACGAGGCGCCCCTGCCCCTACCTCGCCACACCCTACCTCAAAGATGCGAAAAAAGCCGCGCGCCGGGTGCCGGCAATTCGGCTTGCAGGACCACGCCGCTGTTCGACGCGGTCAGCACCAGCTGACTTGTGCCGGGCCGGAACGCCACGTTGGTGATGGTGCTGTCGGCCGGCGCCCGGACGACATGGGTGACTTCGCCGCGGCTGTTCAGCACGAAGGCGGCGTCCAGGCTCGCATGGGCCACGACCAGCCGGTTGTCCTGGTCGACCGCCAGCCCGTCCGGACCGCTCGCCCCGAAAAAGGTCCTGAACGCGCCGACCTTGGACACCGACCCGTCGGCCAGGAGCGGGCCGCGCCAGACCGCATTGGCGCGCGTCACCGCCACGAACAGGAAGCGCCCGTCCCGGTCGAGCGCCACGCCGTTCGGGCTCGGCGCGTTGTCGATCAGCCGGTCGAGCCGGCCGTCGGAGGCGAGCCGATAGACGCAGCCGGTCGGATCGTGCAGGCCGGTCTGGCCCTGGTCGGTGAAATAGAGCTGACCGCGGGCGTCGAAGGTCAGGTCGTTGAGGCCCTTGAAGCCCTCCGAATTGCGCGTCGCGAGGATCGGCGTCATCGCCCCCGATGTCGGATCGAGCTTCAGCAGGCCGCTCCGGTAATCGGCGATCCATAAGGCGCCGTCGCGGTGCAGCGCCAGGCCGTTCGGCCACCCGTCATATTCGGCGACCAGCGTCCACTGGTTGTCGGGCGCGACCTTGAAGATCCGCCCGAAGGGAATGTCGGTGAGATAGAGATTGCCGTCGCGGTCGAAGCTCGGCCCCTCCAGGAAACTGTCGATGGCCTGCCCCGGCTTGTTCGCCGCCGACCATTCGCTGATCCTGGGCTGCCGGAACGCGGCCGGCAGCCGCGTCAGTTCGCGCGCCTTGATGATGACGGGCGGCTCGAAGGCGAGGTTCCACATGGAGGGTCACCGGATGGGCTGAAGGTCGCGCGCGAGAGGCGCGCCGTGATCATAGGGGCAAAGGGCCGGGCTTCACATTGGCCGGCCCGCCTCGCTCGCCTCATTCGGCCTTGATACCGGCCGCGCGGATGACCGCCGACCAACGATCGATTTCGGCATTGACCAGCGCCGCCGCTTCCGCCGGCCTGTTGCCGACCCGCTCGAAGCCGAGTTCCTTGAAGCGCGCCACCGTGTCGGGCAGAGCCAGCGTCGCGACGATGTCGCGGTTCAGCCGTTCGACGATCGGCTGCGGCGTGGCGCTCGGCACCGAAAAGCCGACCCAGAACTGGACGTCGAGCTGCGGCAATCCGACCTCGGCCGCCGAGGGCACGTCGGGCAGAACCTCCGAGCGGCGCTGGCTGGTCACCATCAGGGCTTTCACGCGCCCGGACTGGATGAGCTGGAGAGCAGTCGGCAGCGAGGTGATGAGCGCCTGGACCCGGCCGGCCATCAGGTCCTGCAGCACCGGCCCGGCGCCGCGATAGGGAATATGCATCACGTCGGTGCCGGTCACCGACTTGAACAGCTCGAAGGCGAGATGCGTATTGGTGCCGTTGCCGCCCGAGCCGTAGAGCAGCTTGCCCGGATTGGCCTTCGCATGGGCGATGAAGTCCTGCACGCTGGCAACCTCGAGCGACGGCGCGACCACCAGAACATGCGGCACCGAGACGACGGTCGCGACCTGCGTGAAGTCGCGGCGCGGATCGAAGGGCAAGCTCGGGATGAGGCCGGCGGCGATGGTGAAGGAGAGCTCCGTGGTCAGGATCGTATGGCCGTCGGGCGGTGACTTCGCCGCGGCGTTCCAGCCGGAAATGCCGCCGCCGCCGGTCCGGTTCTCGGTGATCGTCGTATAGCCGGCATTCAGCTGCTGGGCGACGATGCGCGCCACGATATCGGTCGACCCGCCGGGCGCGAAGGGCACGAGAACGGTGACCGGCCGCGACGGAAAGGTCTGCGCCGCCGCGGCGCCCGCGCCAAGCGCCATAAGCCCCGCGCAAAGGGTCCCGATGATCAGTCGTCGCATGGTCGTTTCTCCCATGGCTCACCTCTGGCGGGCGATTTGGATGTGGACAGAGCTGGAAATGTCATGAAATTCTATCTAATAGAATTTCATTCTATTAAAAGATCACAGAGGATGGAGGCCTGTCAATCCGCATTGGCCAGGCATCGCATCGGGGAGAGATCGTCGTGCCCAGAAAATCGGCCCAAGCCTCGGTTTCCGACCTGAACGCCGCCGAGGGGGGCGTCGCGGCGGTGGACCGCGCGCTGTCGTTGCTGGCCGCCTTCTCCATCGAGCGGCCCATGCCCAATCTTGCCGAACTGGCCGACCAGACCCGGCTCTACAAGAGCACCATCCTGCGGCTCCTGGCCTCGCTCGAACATGCCGGGCTGGTCCGCCGGCTCAACGACGGGCGCTATGCGCTGGCCTCCGAGGTCGCACGCCTGCAGCACATCTATGCTGCCTCCTTCGCCATCGAAGCGGTGGTGATGCCGGTGCTGCGCGATCTCGTCGCGGGCACCCAGGAAAGCGCGGCCTTCTATGTGCGCCGGGGCACCCAGCGGCTCTGCCTGTGCCGGGTCGATTCGCCCCAGCCGGTGCGCGACCATATGCAGGCCGGCGCCCTCCTGCCGCTCGATCGCGGCTCCAGCGGCCGGGTCCTGCTGGCCTTTTCCGGCGAGCCCGGGGCCATTTACGACCAGATCCGCCGCGATCGCCTGGTCGCCATCGTCGGCGACCGGGTGCCGGAAATCGCCAGCATCGCCGCGCCGGTCTTCGGGGTCGGCAATGCCTTGGTCGGCGCCATCGCCCTGACCATGCCGAGCGAGCGCTTCGAGCAGAGCCACGACAAGCTGGTGGCGGAAGCGGCCCGTCGCCTGACCGCCGAGCTCGGCAGCCGTCTTCCCGGCTGAAGGCCCGACACGCGGGGTCGAGACCGGAATCACCTCCCGGGCGTGGTCACGGCAAAACCGCAGCCGCGTGTCGCTGCGACCGGGAATTTCGACATCAACCGGAAACAATGGCTGGCGATAAGCGCCAAGCTAGTCGCTTTGCCGGATTGTCCTTGTGGCGACATCCGGCCGAAACTCTCTTTCACGTGCCTGTACCGAGGAGACCACCATGAAGAAGCTCATCCTGGCCCTTGCCGCCGGCACCGCCCTGATGCTCGGCGCCGGCGCCGCCCAGGCCTGTGACCGTGGCGACGAAGTCTGTTCGTTCCAGCTGTTCAACAATACCGGCGTCGAGCTCGAATCGTTCTGGGCTTCGCCGCCGAGCGTCAACAACTGGGAAAACGACATTCTCGGTGACCAGACGCTGGGCGCCGGCCGGACCATGAGCATCAACATGTCCGACGGACGCCCGGATTGCGTCTACGACTTCAAGTTCAAGTTCGCCGATGGCGACGTGGTCGAGAAGCGCCGGATCAATGTCTGCCGCCTGGGCCGCTATACGCTGAACGAGTGAGCGGAATGAGCGAGGCCATGCCGACCCATCCGGGCGGCCGATCCACCTTGCCGCTATGGGCGCATCTTGCGCCCCTGGCCCTCGGTCTCATCCTCTTTCCCGTTGGTTTCATCTGGTTCGATCCGCTCTGGCCGGCGCAGGACATGCCGCCGGCCATGGCGGCGCGCTACCGGCAGGCCGCCGAGCGCTCCGCCGAGATCTATGCCATGGCACGCTGGATCTCGCTGGCCGGACTGGCCTGGTTCGCCGGGATCATGGTCTGGCGCCGGCGGGCGGGGAAAGCATCGCGCTAAAATCGCCAAATCCCGCCAAAAGGCGCCAACGAACCAACCCTCTCCCAAAGGGAGAGGGTGGCGCCGTCAGGCGCCGGGTGAGGGGTCGTCCCTCTCCGAAAAGGTCCCTTGCTCGACGAGCGCCGGCATCCGTTCTGGGGAGTTACGCCCCTCACCCGGCAGCTGACGCTGCCACCCTCTCCCTCTGGGAGAGGGTTGATTGTGTTGAGCTTTCCCCTCACCCCGCCGCCGCCAGCCCCTCGCCGCCGCGCAGCACCGCTTCGGCTTCCGCCGTCGGCCGCCCGTCCCGGTCGGCCAGCACAAGGCCGCGCAGGATGCCGACCGGCGCGCGCGAGCCCTTGATGCCGGTCACCAGAAGCCGCCCGGCGGCCATGTCCGGCTTGGAATGGACCGGCCTGAGCGTGACCCCGCCGAAGCGGCCGGCCATGGCGGCGAGCAGGGCCTCCGGCTGGTCGGCCCGGTGGATCATGGTCAGCGTGCCGCCCGGGCGTAGAACCGCCACCGCGGTGCGCAGGAAGGCGGCGAGCAGCCCCTCCTCGGCCTGGTGGGCCAGTCGCTTCGGCACCGAGGGCGAGCCGCGATGGCGCGGCGCGTCGTGGAACGGCGGATTGGTCATCACGCAATCGATCTGGCCGAGCAGCAGGCCGGCCCGCTCGCGCATGGCGCCGCGCGCCCGCGCATCGGCGACGATGACCCGGGTCTTGTGCGTCAGGCCGTTGGCCGCGGCATTGCGCTCCGCCAGAGCCGCGAGATCCGGATCGATCTCGACCAGGGTCAGGAAGCCGACGGCGACGCGTGCCGCCAGGCAAAAGGCCGCCGTGCCGACGCCACAGCCGAGATCCAGCACCCGGTCGCCCGCGAGCGCCGGAACCGCCGCCGCCAGCAGCACCGCGTCATGGCCGGCGCGGTGGCCCCGCTGCGGCTGGATCAGCCGCACCTTGCCGCCGAGCACGGTGTCGCTGGTCACGCTGTCCGGTGTTGTGATGATCGGTTCCATGCCGCATAGGTGCCATGGAACGGCCGCCGCGCCCATCCAGCGTCGCGTCCTATTTGACGCGATCGGGCGTCACCCGGCCTCAAGGGGACGGCGTGCTCGGGCGCAATTCGTCGCCGAGCCCCGCCTCTTCGATCAGCCGGCGTGCCCGGCGCGCGACGTCGCTCGGCACCAGAATACGCATCGGAAAGGCGCTAATTCGCGCCTCGATCGCGGAAATATGCCGGTCCGCCACGAAAATCGCGATGCCGGCGCTGCCGAGCAGCACCTCGATGGCCGTGACCAGAACCGGATCCGGCGTGCGAATGATCTCTTCCACGTTACCCCCAGCCGAAGCCCATGCGACTTTTCGTGTAGTCAGAACGACTTGAGATGGTAGCACCTTCTTTCTATGGTCCGGCGAAATGCAATCGAACCCGGAGCATGGCGTGGCAGTCGTCGTCCCCTTCGAGAAGGTCAATGCCTCCATTGACGCCATGGTCCGTGCGACCAAGGCCGACATGGAGCGGGTGAACGCGATGATCCTGTCGCGCACCGGATCCGACGTGACCATGATTCCGGAAGTGGCGAACCACCTGATCTCGTCGGGCGGCAAGCGGCTGAGGCCCATGCTGACGCTGGCGACGGCGGCGCTCTCGGGCTATCGCGGCGACGGCCATGTGCGCCTTGCCGCCGCCGTCGAGTTCATGCACACGGCCACCCTGCTGCATGACGACGTGGTCGACGAGAGCGACATGCGCCGCGGCAAGCCGGCCGCCCGCATGGTCTGGGGCAACGAGGCCTCCGTGCTGGTCGGCGACTTCCTGCTCGGCCAGGCCTTCAAGATGATGGTCGAGGTCGGCTCGCTGCGCGCGCTCGACATCCTGTCGACGGCCGCCGCGGTGATCGCCGAGGGCGAGGTGATGCAGCTCGCCGCCGCCAAGAACACCGCCACCACCGAGGACGAATATCTCGCTGTCATCAGCGGCAAGACCGCCGAGCTGTTCGCCGCGGCCTGCGAGGTCGGCCCGGTAATTGCCGAGCGGCCCAAGGCCGAGCAGGCCGCCGCCCGCGCCTATGGCATGAATCTCGGCATCGCCTTCCAGCTCATCGACGATGCGCTCGATTATGGCGGCAAGGCCCAGAAGCTCGGCAAGAATGTCGGCGACGACTTCCGCGAGGGCAAGATCACCTTGCCGGTGGTGCTCGCCTTCCGCCGCGGCCCGGAAGAGGACCGCGCCTTCTGGAAGCGCACCCTGGTCGAAGGCCAGATCGCCGATGGCGACCTGGAAACCGCCATTGGCCTGATGACCAAGCACGGCGCGCTCGCCGATACCGTGGAGCGCGCCCGCCACTATGGCGACAAGGCCAATGATGCGCTCGCCCTGTTCCCCGACGGCGCGATGAAACATGCGCTGATGGAGGCCGTCGCCTTCTGCATTTCCCGGGCCTATTGAGCCATGGACACCCTCGAAAGCGAACAGGCCGGAGCGGCCGCCAAGGCGGGCGCCCTGGTGCTGTTCTCCGGCGGCCAGGATTCCTCGACCTGCCTGGCCTGGGCGCTCGACCGCTTCGGCACGGTGGAGACGCTCGGCTTCGACTATGGCCAGCGCCACCGGGTCGAGCTGGAATGCCGCGACGCCCTGCGCCGGGGGCTGAGCGCGCTCGACGCCGGCTGGGCCGGCAAGCTTGGACCGGACCACACGGTCAGCCTCGCCGCGCTCGGCGAGATCTCCAACACCTCGCTGACCCGCGACGTCGCCATCGAGATGACCGAAGGCGGCCTGCCGAACACCTTCGTGCCCGGCCGCAACCTGATCTTCCTGACCTTCGCGGCGACGCTGGCCTATCGGCGTGGCCTGAAGCACATCGTCGCCGGCATGTGCGAGACCGACTATTCCGGTTACCCCGACTGCCGCGACGACACCATCAAGGCGCTGCAGGTGGCGCTCAATCTCGGCATGGACAAGCGCTTCGTGCTGCACACGCCGCTGATGTGGATCGACAAGGCCGAGACCTGGGCGCTGACCAAAAAGCTCGGCGGCCAGCCGCTGATCGACCTGATCCGCGAACAGTCGCATTCCTGCTATCTCGGCGACCGCACCCATCATCATGCATGGGGTTTCGGCTGCGGCACCTGCCCGGCCTGCCAGCTGCGCGCCGAGGGCTATCGCCGCTTCGTCGCTGCGGCGGTTTGAGGGACGTATCGTTCGGGGCTGACGCGGGCGAATTGCAATCCGGTTAGCCGTCCTTCGAGGCTCGCAAGAGCTCGCACCTCAGGATGAGGGTTGTGGGGCATTGCATCAGCGTTGTTCATGAAGCGTCGAGCATACAGCGCATTCGTCACTGCCACTACTGCAACACTCTACTCCCCTCATCCTGAGGTGCGAGCGAAGCGAGCCTCGAAGGACGGCTTAGCGACGTGCAACGCTCAGGATAGCGCCACTCGAAGCCGCAACCTCAGCCGAGCATGGTCGGCTTAACCCACCAGCCCGGCTCCCTCGCCTTGATGGCCTTGGCAGCGGCGGCCGCGGCCCGGCACGTGTCGTAGAGCCCGAAAACGGTCGCTCCCGACCCGGACATGCGGGCGAGCCGGCAGCCCTCGGTTGCTTCGACTTGGCCGAGCGCCTCCCCGATCCCGGGCGCCAGCGCCATGGCCGGCGCCTCCAGGTCGTTGCGTGCGGTGTGAAGCAAGGCAATAAGCGCCGCCCGGGCGTCCCGCGACCGGTTGCCCCCACCCTCCTCCAGCAGCGCCGCCGGATCGGGTTCGCGCTCTGTGCCCGGCGCAAGGCCGAGCCGGCCGAACACCGCCGGCGTCGCCACCGCGATGCCCGGATTGACCAGCAAAGCCGGCAACCGCGGCACGGTGAGTGCGGGCCCGAGTTCGGCGCCGGTGCCGCGCATGATACAGGGCTTGCCGGCGAGGCAGACCGGAACGTCCGATCCGGTCAGCCGGGCGGCCTCGGCAAGGCGAGCGTCGCCGGCCGGCAGTCCTGCCGCGGCGGCGAGCAGGCGCAGCGCCGCCGCCGCATCCGACGACCCGCCGCCGAGGCCCGCCGCCACCGGCAGCCGCTTGATCAGCGTGAAGCGGCCGCCGGGCAGGCCGGGCACCCGCGCGGCCAGGAGCCCCGCCGCCTTCAGCACGAGATTGTCGCCGACCGGCCCGGCCTGCGCAGCCGTGCGGCCTTTCACGTCGAGCCAATGGCCCACGCCGCTGGGCGCGAAGCGCAATTCGTCGCCTATGGCGGCGAACACCACCAGGCTTTCCAGATCGTGATAGCCGTCGGCCCGACGCCGCCGCACCGCGAGCGTCAGGTTCACCTTGGCGGGCGCGCGATCGACGAAAGCCATGACGGAACGGGGATCACAAGGCTGGTATTGGCGCGCCGGAAAGCCCGGCGCAGCACAGGCCGGGCTTGGAGGGTTCGATCCCGCCGGCCGCCGCGCCGGTCAGTTCGGCGCGGTCTGCGTCTGCGCGGCCTGGCCGGTGGTCCGGCCGGCCGGGCCGGCATCGTCGCGCAGGCCATTGGCGATCTTGTTGAGGATGCGCGGCAGATCGTCCGGCTCGGGCTTCAGATCGCGGGCATGGTTCCACTGGAAATAGGCCTCGATCTGCCGGCCGACCCGCCAATAGGCATCGCCCAGATGGTCGTTGACCACGGGATCTTCCGGCTTCAGCTCGATGGCCCGTTCCAGTTCGGTCACCGCGTCGTCGAAGCGGCCCATGCGGTAATAGGCCCAGCCGAGGCTGTCGACGATATAGCCGTCTTCCGGCGTCAGCTCGACCGCACGGCGCACCAGGCGAAGGCCCTCGTCGAGATTGATGCCCTGGTCGACCCAGGAATAGCCGAGATAGTTGAGCACCTGGGCGCGACCGCGGGTATTGCCGTCGGGAACCAGCTCCATCGCCCGCTTCAGGTCGGCCTCGGCCTTGGCCCATTGCTGCGAACGCTCGTAGGAAATGCCGCGGAAGTAGAAATAGACCCAGTGCTGGCGGTCCGGATTGGGGATCAGCGCGATCGCCTTGGTGTAGACCTCCGCCGCTTCGGCGAAAATCTTGCGCGTGCGCAGCACATTGCCGAGCGCCTGCAGCGCCTCCAGATCGTTCGGCTTCTTGGCGATCAGGTCCTGCAGCACCTTGCGGGCATCGTCGGTCTTGTCGAGCAGGTCGAGGTTGAGCGCGCGCTGGATCTGGGCGTTGCGGTAGAGCGGCGAGGTCTGCGGGATATCGTCATAGACCGCGATGGCCCGCTGCGGCAGCTTAAGGAATTCGTAGAGGTCGGCCAGCGACAGGGTCGCCAGCTCATGCTCCGGGTCCAGCCAGCGGGCGAGCTGCAGGTAGATCAGCGCCAGATCCTCGCCGCCCTGGCGCGACAGCGCCGAGCCGAGGCCGTAGAGCACTTCGGCAGCCCCGCCCTGGGCATTGCGGACCAGCGGCGGCAAGGTTTGCGCCTCGCGCAGGCGGCGCTGGGCGTCCTCGACCATCGGATGGTTCGGCACGACCTTGTCGAAGGCGGCATAGACCTGGCGGGCCTCGTCGAGATTGCGCGCCCGCGACGACCAGCGGCCATAGGCATCGACGATGCGCAGGATCGTCGGATCCTGCTTGTAGGCCTCTTCGAGCCGGCGGCCGGCATCGGCGCGGCGGCCGGCGGCATCGAGAATCAGGCCGGCATGGAATTGCTTGAACAGCTGGAACCAGTCGGCCCCGGTCAGCCGGTCGACGGCGGCGACACCGGCCGGGGCATCGCCCGAACCGAGAAAGGCCCAGCCGGTCAACAGCGCCGAGGTCAGGTCGGCATTGGCCCGCGGCGCGGCGTTCAGATGCGAACGTGCGGTCTGGAACTGGCGCGCCTTCATGGCGCGCACGGCGAGCGCCAGCCGCGCCAGCCGGTGCTGGCGGTCGACCAGGATCAACCGCTCGGCCAGCGGCAGCGCCTCTTCGACATTGCCGTCGGCGAGCGTCGTGACGAAGGCGCGTTCGAGAATCTCGTTGTTGCGCGGGTCCTGGCGCAGCGCCGCCCGCCAGTAGACCGAGGCGGCGGCAGTGTCGCGGACAGTCGCGGCCAGGCGCGCGGCCAGGACATTGCCATAAACCGTGACCCGCAGGGCTTCACGAAATGTCGGTGTCGGCCCGAGCGGCTCGACGACATTGGCGGCAGCATGTGCCCCACTGCCCGGGAAGGAAGCCGCTGCCACGCCCGCGGCGAGCACGAGCGCTCGAAACAGAGTTCTCAAGGTCACTATCGCTCTCTCGTCATCCCGGCCGGGAGGGCCGCACGGCATACGGAACAGGTCGGCCGGCGCAGCCGTTGATCGGACCACAATGCCTAGGAAGACCGTGATCCGCAAGGCGACCATGGTGCCCGACTGCGGCGATGCCAAGGCAGGATCGCCGGCGCGGCGCCCGAATATGAGGCAGCGCTTGAACCGCGCCGTGGGAGCCGCTAGCACCTGATATCCATGTCCTTTTTAGCACATCTCCGGGACCACCGCACCATGGCCTCCGCCTCGCCTTCGCCTGCCGAAGAGCTCCTGACCGTCCGCGATCTCATCCGTTATGCGGTCAGCCGATTCGGCGCCGCCCGGCTGAGCTACGGCCATGGCACCACGACCGCGCTGGACGAAGCCGCCTTCCTGGTTCTGGAGAGCCTGAGCCTGCCGATCGACGATCTCAATCCGTGGCTGGACGCACGCCTGACGCTGGCAGAGCGCCAGCGGCTGCTGGATCTGTTCGAAGCCCGTATCACCACCCGCAAACCCGCGCCCTACCTGGTCGGCAAGGCCTATATCCAGGGCATCGGCTTCCGTGTCGACGAGCGGGTGATCATCCCGCGCTCCTATCTCGGCGAATTGATCGTCGGCGGCGCGCTGTTCCAGGAAGGCCTGGGCCTGATCGCCGATCCCTTCGCGGTCGAGACCGTGCTGGACCTGTGCACCGGCTCCGGCTGCCTGGCCATCCTCGCCGCGATGAACTTCCCCGCCGCCGCGGTCGACGCCGTCGACCTATCGGCCGATGCGCTGGAGGTCGCCAAGCTCAATGTCGCCGACCACGAGGCCGGCGATCACGTGAAATTGCACCAGGGCGACCTGTTCGGCCCGCTTGCCGGCCGGCGCTACGACCTGATCGTCACCAACCCGCCCTATGTCGCGCAGGCGGAGGTGGCGGCCTTCCCGCCGGAATATGCGAGCGAGCCGGTGATGGCCCATCTCGGCGGCCCCGACGGGCTCGACATCGTCAGGCGCATTCTCGGCGAGGCTGGCCGCTACCTGACCGCCGATGGCGGCCTGCTCTGCGAGATCGGCACCGGCCGCGATATCCTGGAAGCCGAGTTTCCGCACCTGCCCTTCCTCTGGATCGATACCGAGGAGAGCGAGGGCGAGGTGTTCTGGCTGACCGCCGAGAGCCTGGCGCGGCGGGGGTAGAAGCTCCGCGGAGGATCGGGACAGACCGCTGCGCGTAGCGAAAAAGCGCCGCTGAACCAACCCTCTCCCATAGGGAGAGGGTGGCGCCGTCAGGCGCCGGGTGAGGGGCGTGAGCGATCAAAACTGGTGCCGGCGCTCGTCGCGCATGGAGCCCCGCCGGAAATGAACGACCCCTCACCCGGCAGCTGACGTCAAGCAGAAGCAATTGCTTCTGCCGATGCCACCCTCTCCCTCTGGGAGAGGGTTGATTCATAAGCCTTTTTCCTCAGCCAACCTGTCCAGCCCCTCGCCGTCCAGCCGGTAGAAGATCGCCGGCCGGACCGTCATGCCCAGGCGCTCGTAGAAGCGAATGGCGCCGTCATTGTGCGGCTCGGCGGTCAGGTCGATCCGGCCGATGCCGTTGTCGAGCGCGAAGCGGGCAAGAAAGCGCATCAGCGCCTCGCCGACGCTCGAGCCCCGCGCCTCCGGCACGACGAACAGATCCTTCAGGAAGATCAGGCCCTTGAGCCGCCGTCCCGGATGGATCACGGCGAAAGCGGCGAGGCCGACCGGCCGGGCGCCCTGGCGAGCGAGCGCGAACTGGCTGCCGAAGCGCCGATCGCGCTCGATCCGGTCGAGCAGGTCGGTGACCTCCTCGACCGGGCTGGGCTCCAGTTGCGGATTGTAGTGCCGGTCCATCGCCTGGTTCATCAAGGCGATGTCGGCATGGTCCTCAGGGGTGCAAAGCCGGATATCGAGCGCGTCACCCGCCATGGACTGTCTCTCAGCGCGAGAACTTCTTGTACTGGATGCGCTTCGGAATGGTCGAATCGATGCCGAGGCGCCGCTTCTTGTCTTCTTCGTAATCCTGGAAATTGCCCTCGAACCACTCGACATGGCTGTCGCCTTCGAAGGCCAGGATATGGGTGGCGATGCGGTCGAGGAACATGCGGTCGTGGCTGATCACCACGGCGCAGCCGGCATAGTCCTCGAGCGCCTCCTCGAGCGCGCGCAGGGTATCGACGTCGAGATCGTTGGTCGGTTCGTCGAGCAGCAGGACATTGGCGCCGCGCTGCAGGATCTTGGCGAGGTGGACACGGTTGCGCTCACCACCCGAGATCTGGCCGACCTTCTTCTGCTGGTCGCCGCCCTTGAAGTTGAAGGCGCCGCAATAGGCCCGCGCATTGATCTCGCGCTTGCCGAGATAGAGGATCTCGTTGCCGCCGGAAATTTCCTCGTAGACCGTCTTGTCGGCGGCGAGCGCGTCGCGCGACTGGTCGACATAACCGAGCTTGACGGTCTCGCCGATCAGGATCTCGCCCCGGTCGGGCTGTTCGAGCCCCGCGATCATGCGGAACAGCGTGGTCTTGCCGGCGCCGTTCGGCCCGATAATGCCGACAATGCCGCCGGGTGGCAGCCGGAACGACAGGCCGTCGATCAAGAGCTTGTCGCCATAGGCCTTGGACAGGTCGTTGAACTCGATGACGTTCTGGCCGAGCCGCTCGGCGATCGGGATGATGATCTGGGCGGTGGTCGGGCCGGCCTCGGCGGCCTTCTTGACCAGTTCGTCATAGCGCTGGATACGCGCCTTGTTCTTGGCTTGGCGGGCCTTGGGCGAAGCGCCCATCCACTCCTGCTCGCGGGCGAGCGCCTTCAGGCGCGTCTCCTCCTCGCGGCCTTCCTGGACCAGCCGCTTCTGCTTCTGGGCGAGCCAGGAGGAATAATTGCCCTCATAGGGCAGGCCGCGGCCGCGATCGAGCTCGAGGATCCAGCCGGTGACATTGTCCAGGAAGTAGCGATCGTGGGTGACGATCAGGATGGCGCCGGGATAGCTGCGCAGATGGCCTTCGAGCCAGGCGGTCGTCTCGGCGTCGAGATGGTTGGTCGGTTCGTCGAGCAGCAGCACTTCCGGCTGGTCGAGCAAGAGCTTGCACAGCGCCACGCGGCGCTTTTCACCACCCGAGAGCTTGTCCACCGCCCAGTCGTCGGGCGGGCAGATCAAGGCGTCCATGGCCTGGTCGACCTGGCTGTCGAGATCCCACAGGCCCTTGGCCTCGATCTCGTCCTGCAGCTTGGCCATCTCGTCGGCGGTCTCGTCCGAATAGTTCATGGCGAGTTCGTTGTAGCGGTCGAGGATCGCCTTCTTGGCGGCGACGCCAAGCATGACGTTCTCGCGCACGGTGAGGCTCGCATCGAGCTGCGGCTCCTGCGAGAGGTAGCCGACGCGCACGCCATCGGCGGCCCAGGCCTCGCCGGTATATTCCTTGTCGATGCCGGCCATGATGCGCAGCAGCGTCGATTTACCCGCGCCGTTGACGCCGAGCACGCCGATCTTGGCGTCCGGATAGAACGACAGGTGGACGTTCTCCAGAACCTTCTTGCCGTTCGGATAGGCCTTGGTCAGGCCGGACATGTGATAGGCGAATTGACGGGCCATGGGGTCTCGCGTCCTGTCGGACTTTAGCGGTGATAGGATTTGGGGCGCAGATAACGTCACCCTCCCCCCTGGCGCAAGGCGCAACACCGGAAATTTCCTGAGGTGACGTTGCGACATGATGAGGCGAGACTGGCTCCGAAGCCGGGGCCGTGGCGTCCCGGGCCCGAGGGAGAACCGTCATGAAGCTCTTGCTTGCCGCAGCATCGATCGCCGTCGCCGGCCTTGCCGGGCTCGCCCCCGTCCAGGCCCAGGAGGTCGGCGGCCGCTACCAGGTGCAGGGTGAAAACCCCAATGGCGGCAATTATTCCGGCATTGCCGAGATCTCCGGCACGGCCGGCGGCAATTGCGCCATTCGCTGGACACTGGTCAATACGCCGCCGAGCCAGGGCTTCTGCATGCGCCAGGGCGATGTGGTGGCCGCGGCCTATCGGCTCGGCAATGCCCTCGGCCTGGTGATCTACCGGCTCGGCGACAAGGGCGTGCTGGACGGCACCTGGAGCGTCGCCGGCACCGAGGGGGTCGGCAAGGAACGGCTGATCCCGGCCCGCTGAACCATCGACCGACGGCAGAACCAGGACCGAAGGCATGACCGACATGGCCGGTAGCCCCCCGCCCCCCGGCCCCGGCCGGACACGCCAGACCGCGATCTATCTGCGTGGCCTCGGCGGCACATTGCCGGCGGTGCCGGTGGCCGCGGCCGCCCTCGAAGAGGCCGCCGGCCGCGCCATGACCAGGAACGCCTTCGGTTATGTCGCCGGCGGCGCGGGCATGGAACGGACCATGGCGGCCAACCGGGCGGCCCTCGACCGGCTCGCCATCGTGCCGCGCATGCTGGCCGACGCCTCGCGCCGGGATCTCCAGGTGTCGCTGTTCGGCCGCACCCACAAGGCGCCCTTCATGCTGGCGCCGATCGGCGTTTTGGAGATGGCGCACAAACAGGCCGAACGCGCGGTCGCCCGCGCGGCCAAGGCCGAAGGCATCGGCATGGTCTTCTCCAACCAGGCCTCCGTCGCCATGGAAGAGGTGGCCGCCACGCTCGGCGACACGCCGCGCTGGTTCCAGCTCTATTGGAGCACCGATGACGACCTGACCCGCTCGCTGGTGGCGCGCGCCGAAAAGTCCGGCTGCGAGGCGATCGTGCTGACCCTCGACACGACCATTCTCGGCTGGCGGCCGCGCGATCTCGATCTCGCCTCCCTGCCCTTCCTGCGCGGCCAGGGGCTGGCGCAATATCTCACCGACCCGGTCTTCCTGGCCAAGCTGCCGCCGACACCGCCGGCCTCGCCGATCAAGCCCTCGGGGCTCGACCTGGTCACGGCGCTGATCGACCTCCTCGGTGCGTCCCGCCGTTTCGGCATCAGCCTTGCCACCGCGCGCTCGGCGGTCGCCCGCTTCACCCAGACCTATTCGCGCCCGGACCTCGTCTGGGACGACGTCTCCCGGCTGAAGGAGATGACCCGGCTGCCCGTGCTGCTGAAGGGCATCCAGAGCGCCGCCGACGCTAAAGAGGCCGTCGCGCGCGGCGTCGACGGCATCGTCGTGTCGAACCATGGCGGCCGCCAGGTCGACGGCGCCATCGGCTCGCTCGACGCCCTGCCCGGCGTGGTCGCCGCGGCCGGCACGACGCCGGTGCTGTTCGATTCCGGCATCCGTTCGGGCGCCGACATGTTCAAGGCGCTGTCGCTCGGCGCGCGCGCCGTGCTGCTCGGCCGGCCCTATGTCTATGGCCTGGCGGTGGCGGGCGAACAGGGCGTCGCCGAGGTGATCCAGAACATGATCGCCGAGCTCGACATCACCATGGCGCTGACCGGCTGCCGGAGCATTGCGGAGATCGCCGAGGCCGAGATGGTCAGGGGGTGAGGACGTCGAAAAGGCGCCGGGCACGATCGGAACGGTCGCGCATTTGAACCTCGACGTCATCCCCGGCGAGCCCGAGCAGAAGCTCTTGCTTCTGCGGAGGCGAGGGGAAGGCGATCCAGGAGCCGACGGACCGCGCCGGCGGCCCATGCGTCAAGGTGGTTTCGCGGTGTTGCCGGAGGAGCTCTGCAACCCCTGGATCCCCTTCCCTCGCTTCGCTCGCCGGGGATGACGGAAGTCTATGCAAACGACGCCGGTGACCTTCCGTCGGTCATCCCTCCCCCCTCAAAGTCCGCGCAGAAACTCCACCACCAGCGCGCTCACCTCGTCCGGCCGCTCCTGCTGGATCCAGTGACCGGCCATGTCGAGCACATGCAGGCCGCGCAGGCCGGGCAAGGTGCGCGGAAAGGCCTCGACCTGCGCTTTCGACGCCGGAAAGCGCATCACGCCGTCCTTGGCGCCGACGATGAACAGCGAGGGCTGGCGGATCGGCTCGCCGCGCCAGGGCGCGGTCAGGTGGAAATTGCGCGTCAGGTTGCGGTACCAGTTGAGCCCGCCGCGAAAGCCCGCCCTGTGGAACTCGCCGGCCATATGGGCGAGATGCGCCGCAGGCAGCCAGTCCGGCAGCACCTCGGGGTCCACCGTGTTGTCGAGCACGCCGCCTGACCCGACATGGGTCATGCCCTTGGTCCGGTCGCGCTGGTTGCCCGAACCGGTGAAATAGAGCCGGCGCAGGCTGTTTTCCGGATCGCGGTCCAGCTCGGCTTCGGCGACGCCCGGCGCCTGGAAATACTGAATGTAGAAGTCGCGGATATCGAGCTTTTCCAGCGCGGTCAGGAAGTCGACATGGCCGGGCGGCGTCCAGGGCACGCTCATGCCGGCCACCGCCGGAAAGACATCCGGCCGGATCAATGCACAATGCCAGGCGACCGGCGCGCCCCAGTCATGGCCGACGACAACGGCCTGGGTCTCGCCCAGCGCCTTGACCAGGCCGACCTGGTCGGCGACCAGGTCGAGCAAGGTGTAGCGCTCGATTTCCGCGGGCGCATCGGTGCCGCCATAACCGCGCATGTCCGGGGCGACGGCCCGGTAGCCGGCAGCGGCCACCGCCTTCAACTGGTGGCGCCAGGAGGCCCACCCCTCCGGCCAGCCATGGCAGAACAGCACCAGCGGGCCCCGGCCTGCCTCGGCATAACGGATGGTGATGCCATTGGCCTTGACGGTGGAAAGCGTGATGGCCGGATCAATGCCTTCGGTCATGCGTCGGTCCCTCGCTCCTCATGCGACGTGGCGACCAAACAGGCCCGCGCGGCGAAGCGCAAGGCCCGCCGCGGCCTTCAGGCCCGGCCAGGCGCCATCGCCTTGGCAATGGCCAGGACCACGATCGCCGCCACCGCCGGCACCAGGGCGATCGGCGAGCCGACTGCCGCAAGCCCTGCGGCGGCCGCCCAGGCGATCGAGGCGAAGGCCTCGGCGAAGGTGGCCGCCCGCGAGGCGGTCTGGCGGCGACGGAAGGCCGAGCGTTTCGCCGTGGTCCGGAACATGAGCTGGATGGCCGTGGCGCTGGCGGCGGCCAGCAGGATCCCGATCGCCCCGACCGCGGCGGCGGCCGGCGACAGCAAGGCGACGGCGAACAGCAGCGGCGCCATGGGCAGAGCCACGGCGATCAGCACCGCCTGGATCTTGGCACTCAGCATGGTGCGCGCCGTGAGCGGCGCGGTCGCGACCAGGTCCGGGGCGTCTTCACCCGAAATGGCGAGCCAGGCGAGCCCGCCGGCAAGCTGCCCCGCCGCCATCACCAGCACCGGCACGATCAGCGGCGCCGGATTGCCGCCCTCGCCGAAGCTCTGCCAGAGGAGCAAGGCCGGCGGCAGCAGATAGAGCATCTGCATCAAGGTCTGCGACATCAGCCAGGGGTCGCGGGCAAGCAGTTTCAGCTCCTTGGCGCGCAGCGCACGCACCGGGCTGACGGCGACGAAACGCACCGGCCGGGCCTGGGCGCCCGGCACCGTCCGCGCCGTGCTCGCCGCCGCGATGACCAGGCTGGCGAAGCGGCGCGAGGCCAGGACGATCACCAGCGCGAGCAGAGCCAGCGCCAGGACGAGCAGGCCGGCCATCAGGCCGACCTCGCCCATGGCCGCGCGCGCCGGCCACCACAGCCGGCTGTCGGCCGCCGGCAACGCGCCGGTCACCGCCGCGCTGCCCAGGAAAGCGAAACGCCCGAGCCCCTGATGCCCGATAATGGCGGCGACCTGCAGGCCGATGACGATGGCCGCGCCGACAATGGCGGCCATGACCTGGGCCGCGAAACGCGTGCGCTTCGGCCCGACGACCCGGAACAACCCCAATGTGGCGAGAATGGCCAGCGCCGCAGCCGAGCTGCCCATCGCCACCAGCAGGCCATAGGCCCAGAGCCAGCGCGCGCCGCCCTCGATCGCCAGCATGTTGACGAAGGGGCCGATCAGCAGCAGCGCCATGGCCGTGCTGCCCGCGGCGATGCTGCCGAGGCGCAGGGCGAAAACGGTGCGGGCCGGTGCGGGCGAGGACAGGATCAGGTCGATGTCGCCGCGGGCATAGAGCACCCGGGTGACCGATTCCATCGCCTGGGACAGCATCAGCATCCAGGCCATGGCGGCCGCGGCCGTCAGCATGAGCAGGCCCGCCGGATCGGCGCCGGCGTCGAGCCGCGCCAGCGGCGTGACGCTGACGCCGGCGACCAGGTGCAGGCCGGCAAGCGCGACGGCGGCGATCAGCCCGGCGCGCAGGGCGCCATGGCGCTTGCCGCGCAGCCACCACAGCCATTCACGCCAGGCGAGACGCAGCTCGTGGCGGGCGAACCAGGGCAGCGAGGCGCTGGTCACGCCGCGATCCCCGGATCATCGGCGGCCACCAGGTCGAGGAAGACATCCTCCAGCGATCCGCCGGAACGGCCCGAACGGCGCCCCGCATGGCGCGCCAGCTCCTCCAGCGTGCCCTCGGCGACCAGCCGTCCCCGGGCGATCACGCCGATCCGCTCGGCCATGCGCTCCGCCACTTCCAGGATATGGGTGGTCAGGATCACCGTCGCGCCGGCGGCGACGCGGGCGATCAGCACATCCTTGACCAGGCGCGCCGAGCCGGCATCGAGCCCGGTCAGCGGTTCGTCCAGGATGATCAGGCGCGGCTCGTGCACCAGGGCGCCGGCCAGCGCCACTTTCTGGCGCATGCCCTTGGAGAAGCCCTCGCACCGTTCGTTGGCATGGGGGCCGAGGCCGAGGAGATCGATCAGCGCACGCGCCTGCCGCTCGGCGCCGGCGGGCGGGCTGCCCCACAACCCCGCGACGAAGGCGAGATATTCGAGTGGGGTCAGCTTGTCATAGATCATCGGCTCGTCGGCGACCCAGGCGATCAGCCGCTTGGCCGCCACCGGATCGGCCAGCGCATCGATGCCGAAGACCGAGATGGCGCCGGCATCCGGCCGCAACAGCCCCGCCACCATGCGCAGCGTCGTCGTCTTGCCGGCGCCGTTCGGCCCGAGCAGGGCATAGAACTCGCCGGCGCGCACGGTGAGATCGAGGCCGTCGACCGCCGGGCGGTCGAAAGCCTTGACGAGGCGCGAAAGAACCAGGGCGGGCGGCGACATGGGCGCGGCTCCTCGGCCAGGCCGGTCGGCCGGGCGCTTGAGGGATGAGGCCGCCAGAGGACCCGAGCAGGATTGAAATGCGGTAAAGCCGCATGGTGAATGAGCTGATCCGGCGCCGATTAATCCTTGCCGGCCATGCCGCCGCTACGGCGCGGCGCGCGTCTCCGCATCGCGCCGGGCCACCGCGAACAGCGCCTTGCCGATCAGCGAGGGTTCCGTCTCGACACAGCGGGCATAGATGTTTTGGCGTTGCCGCTGTAGCGCGCGGCTTGCCGGCGCGGCCGTCGCGGCCCATTCGATCAGATGAACCGCAAGCCGAAGGTTTCCGGCCTCGGCGAGCACCTCGGCACGCCGGCCGAGCGTCTCGGCCCCGCCCGCGAGCGCCGCGATCTCAGCGGCGAGTTCGGCTGCCGGGGCCGGCTTCAGATGGGCGGGATCGCCGTCGTGCCAGCCGGCATAGAGATGCCAGATGCCGCGAACCACGAATTCCGGGTCGTCATATTTCGGCAGGAGATAGGGTTTCGCCAGGAGCTCTCGCGGCGCCCGGACCTGGTGCAGGATGTCGTCGAGTGATCGGCCCTGGTTCATCAGGTCGCGCGTCTGGCCGACCAGGCTTTCCAGGATGGCGGCGCCGTCGCCGAGCATATCGGCAACGCGGGCCGCGCCCGAAACCACCGGACCGTGGCCGGGCACGAGGATCTCCGCGCCAAGCGCCTGCATGCGGCGAAGCGCGACCGCCCAATCCGGAGCGTAGCGCTGGACCTTGCGCGGATTGCCCGCATTCGGGAACACCCAGATGACGAAATCGCCGCTCACGAGAATGCGCTTCCGCGGCAGCCAGACGAAGGTCGCGTCGTCGGTCTCGCCGCGGCCATGGACAAGGGAGAGCTCGACGTCGCCGACGGTGAGGTCGAGCCTGTCGTCATAGACCTCGTCCGGGCGCCGATGATCGCTCGGGAAGCTGTAGCCCGGCGTGTTGAACTGCCGTCCCATGACGATCGAGTTCAGGCCGTGGGTTTCGTCATAGCGCGCCAGCCGCCCCAGCACGTTGCGGTGCGCGATGATGCGTGGGCGCGGCAGGCCTTTCGCGTCGGCCTCCTGGTCGATGAGCCGCGCGCCCCAGATGTGGTCGATATGGCCATGGGTATAGATGACGGTGTGGACCGGACCGGCATCCCAGCGGCGGATGGCGGCGAGCGTCTCAGCCGCCGTTTCGCGGCTGCCGGTATCGACCATGACCAGTCCGTCAGGGGTGCGGATGGCCGTCACATTGCCGAAGAGATAGCCGGTCGAGACGGCAATGACGTCATCGGCGATCTCATGGATCACGCCGCCCGCGACCGCCGCGGTCCATTGCTCCATCGCCGCCTCGCCCCGCCAGAGCCGATCGACCAGCTTCGTCCTGTCCGCCGCCATTGCCGCCATTCCTCTTTGCCGTGGCGGCGACCTTAGCCGGGGCCCCTTGCCAGCGTTATGTCAGGAGACTGTCAACAGCCGGGAGCTTGGCTTAGGATCTCGCGTCATGCGCCGCGCCGACCGCCTGTTCGAAATCCTGCAGATCCTGCGCCGGCGCAAGACGGCGAGAGCCGCCGATATCGCCGAAATCCTGGAGGTTTCGCCGCGGACGATCTATCGGGATATCAGCGACATGATCGCCAGGGGCGTTCCCATCGAAGGCGAGGCCGGCGTCGGCTATATCCTGCGGCCGGGCTTCGACCTGCCGCCGCTGATGTTCAACGAGGAACAGGTCGAAGCCCTGCTGTTGGGTGCGCGCATCGTGCAATCCTGGGCCGATCCGGAACTCGCCGAGGCGGCCGCCGACGTGATCGCCAAGGTGCGGCAGGTCCTGCCGGACGCGCTCGGGCGGCGCATGGATGCGCTGACCCTATGGGCGCCCGCCGATCACCATCGCGAACCCATCGCGATCGACCAAGCCGGCCTGCGCCGAGCCATGCGCGACCAGCGCAAGATCCGCTTCGGCTATCGCGACGCCGGCGGGCGTGTCTCCGAACGGCTGGTGCGGCCGCTGGTCATGGCCTTTTACGGTCCGGTATGGGTGCTCGCCGGCTGGTGCGAAGACCGCGACGCCTTCCGGGTGTTCCGGCTGGACCGCATGACCGACCTGACCATTCTCGACGAACGCTTCCGCGCCGAGCCCGGCAAGACGGCCTTCGACTTCCTCAAACAGGATGGCGGCCGCCGGGCGACGGGCACGAGTGGCGCCCGAGATGCACGGCCGTAGTGACACGCGGCGTCCGTTATGCGTCACTCATCCGGCGGCGGCGAGAGCCGGACCATCTCGACAACCCTGATCGCGGGAGGAATGCCATGGCGCGCCTGGTGGTGATGTACAAGACGCCGAAGGACACGGCCGCTTTCGACACCTATTACTTCGAGAAGCACGTGCCGATCGCCAAGAAGATCCCCGGCCTCGGCAAATACGAGGTCAGCCAGGGCCCCGTCGGGACACCTGCAGGCGCCTCCGGCTTCCACCTGATCGCGACCTTGCACTTCCAGGACGTCGCGGCGATCCAGAAGGCTTTTGCGAGCCCCGAGGGGAGGGCGGCCGCCGCCGACGTCCAGACCTTCGCGACCGGTGGCGTCGACATGTTCCTGTTCGACAATCGCGAGGTCTGAGCGAGCGGAGCGGAGCACGAGCGCTTCCAGCCCTCCTCCGAACGGCTGAAGCCGCTGACCTCGCCGGTCATTGAAATGACCGGCGAAGCATCCGACCCTGCCGGCGCCATCCGCCGCAGGAGCCCAGCCGTGCCATCCGATCCCATTGATCTTCATCCCTTCGACCAGGCGACCCGCGTCATGGCCGAAGGCTCCCGCCTGACCGGCGAGACCAGCGATCTCTATTGGGCCTTTGTCGGGCCGTTCGGCGGGGCGACCGCGGCCACCATGCTCCGGGCGGCGTTGCAGCATGGCGAGCGGCGCGGCGAGCCGCTCGCCTTGACCGTCAATTATTGCGCGCCCATCGCGCGCGGCGGCTTCGACATCCATGTCCGGC
Organism: Hyphomicrobiales bacterium; assembly: GCA_017304475.1. GTDB lineage: Bacteria > Pseudomonadota > Alphaproteobacteria > Rhizobiales > Phreatobacteraceae > Phreatobacter. Next base: position 58,365 of record JAFKKV010000015.1, read on the forward strand.
TGGTGCGCGCCAACCGGTCGTCGCAGCATTGGTCGATCGAGCTGGTCCAGGGCGACGAAGGCGTGGTGGCGACCGCCACCGCCGTCTTCGCGGAACGCCGGCCGTCCTGGTCGCATCAGCCCGAGGCCATGCCTGACGTGACGCCGGCCGAACAACTGCCGTCCTTGCCGAGCGACAGATTTTCGGGCTGGCCCCGGCAATATGATTTCCGTTTCGCCTCGGGCGGCCCGCACTTCGCCGCCACGCTGAACGAGGAGGCCGCGGACGCACGCTCCGCCGTCTGGCTCGCAGACAGCCCCCCGCGCCAGGTCGATGCCTTGTCGCTGTCCGCCATGGCGGATGCCTTTTTCGGCCGCATCTTCCATGTCCGGGGCGCCATCGTGCCCTTCGGCACGGTGTCGATGACCACCTATTTCCACGTCGATGCCGCGGATCTCGCGGCCGAAGCCATCACCGGACTGCTCGGCGTCGCCGACGCCCATGTCTTCCACAAATCCTATGCCGACCAGACCGCCGAACTCTGGTCGCCCTCCGGCCGCCTGCTCGCGACCAGCCAGCAGATCGCCTATTTCAAGGCGTGAGGGTGGGAGCTGTGGACTGCGCGTCGGTCGGCTGCTTGGGTTGCGGCCGGCCTCAAGGCGAAAAGCGCAGTCGAATCAACCCTCTCCCAAAGGGAGAGGGTGGCAGCGTCAGCTGCCGGGTGAGGGGTCGTCCATTTCCGGATAGGGCGGTATGCGGCGTGAGCGTCGGCACCAGTCCTGGGAGCCTACGCCCCTCACCCGACGCCTGACGGCGCCACCCTCTCCCTTTGGGAGAGGGTTGATTCATCGGCGCTTTTCTCCGTGAGACCTGTGTCCGCCGAAGGCGCAACCACCCTGCCCACCCCCTCAATGAAAATCCCGCGACTTCGGCAGGATGCGGACATTGCGTGGGTGGCCTGAAATGCGTGGATATTGCGGATGCAGCGCCTCGTCGGCGCGGCCGATCACCGGCTCCGTCTTGTGGGTGTCGGAGAGGTGCTTGAGCTCCTCGGAGCGGTCGATGATGCGCTCGGCCATCAGGTGGACGACGTTTTCCGGGCTCTTCTGGACCAGGCCCTCGATCAGCAGCAGGCGGGCCCCCATCACCTGGCGGCGGAACTGTTCGAACTTGCGCGCCCAGAGCACGATATTGGTGATGCCGGTTTCGTCCTCCAGCGTGATGAAAATGGCATTGCCATTGCCCGGCCGCTGGCGCACCAGCACGACGCCGGCGACCTTGGCGAAGGCACCGTCGGGCTTGGCGTTGGTGTCGGCGCAGCTGGTCACCCCTTCGCCCTGGAAGCGCGCGCGCAGAATGTCCATCGGGTGGGCCTTCAGCGACAGCCTGACGGTCTGGTAATCGGCCGCGACATGTTCGGCGAGCGGCATGACCGGCAGGCCGACATCCGCCTCCTCGCCGAGCTCGCGGGCATCGGCCGCGGCGAAGAGCGGCAGCGGCTGATCATCCGGCAGCCGGCGCACCGCCCAGAGCGCCTCGCGCCGGTCGAGCCCGATCGAGCGGAAGGCGTCGGCATCGGCCAGCACATGCATGGCCCGGTTCGGCAGGCGGGCGCGCACCGCGAGCTCCTCGACGCTGGCGTAGCCCGTGCCTCGCGTCAGCCTCATGGCCTCGGCCCAGTCTTCATGGAAACCGTCGACCTGGCGAAAGCCGAGCCTCAAGGCCAGCGTATCGTCCGGCCTGCGCTGCAGGTGATTGTCCCACCGGCTTTCGTTGATATCGACCGGGCGGGCCTCGACGCCGTGATCCCGGGCATCGCGGACGATCTGCGCCGGCGCGTAGAAGCCCATGGGTTGGGAGTTCAGCAGCGCACAGGCAAAGGCCGCTGGGTAATGGCATTTGATCCAGGAGGAGATGTAGACGAGCTTGGCGAAGGAAGCCGCATGGCTTTCGGGAAAGCCATAGCTGCCGAAGCCCTTGATCTGCTCGAAACAGCGCTGGGCGAAATCGTGCTGATAACCGCGCGCCACCATGCGCCCGACCATCATCTCTTCGAAATTCTGGATCGTGCCGGGGTTGCGGAAGGTCGCCATGGCCTTGCGTAGGCCATTAGCCTCGTCGGCGGAGAATTTGGCCGCCACCATGGCGAGTCTCATCGCCTGTTCCTGGAACAACGGAACGCCCTTGGTTTTCTCCAGGACCTCCACCAGTTCATCGGCCGGCCCATGCTCCGGCGACGGCGAAGGATAGGACACCTTTTCCTGATCATTCCGCCGGCGCAGATAGGGATGCACCATATTGCCCTGGATCGGCCCGGGCCGGACGATCGCCACCTGGATGACCAAGTCATAGAGATTTTTCGGCCTCAGCCGGGGCAGCATGTTCATCTGCGCCCGGCTCTCCACCTGGAACACGCCAATGGAATCGCCTTTCTGCAACATGGCATAGACTGGCTCGTTGTTAGGCGGGATATCGGCGAGGCCGAGATCCTTCTTCTCGTGTTCCCGCAAGAGATCGAAGGCCTTGCGGATGCAGGTGAGCATGCCGAGCGCCAGCACATCGACCTTCATCAGTTCCAGTTCGTCGATGTCGTCCTTGTCCCATTCGATGAAGGTGCGCTCGGCCATGGCGGCATTGCCGATCGGCACCATTTCGTCGAGCCGCCCGCGCGCCAGGACGAAACCACCGACATGCTGGGAGAGATGGCGCGGAAAACCGAGCAGGCGCACGGCCAGATCGACCGCCCGGCGCACGGTGGCGTTCGCGGGATCGAGACCCGCCTGGCGGATCTGATCGTCGCTGATGCCCTCGCCCCAGCTGCCCCAGATCATGCCGGCGAGGCGCGCCGTGATGTCCTCGGTCAGCCCCATGGCCTTGCCGACATCCCGGATGGCGCTGCGCGGCCGATAGCTGATGACGGTGGCGGCAATGCCGGCCCGATCGCGGCCATAACGATTGTAGATATGCTGGATCACCTCCTCGCGCCGCTCATGCTCGAAATCGACATCGATATCGGGCGGTTCCCGGCGTTCGCTCGAGATGAAACGGGCGAACAGGAGATCGTGTTCGTTCGGATCGACGGCGGTGATGCCAAGTGCGTAGCAGACGGCGGAATTGGCCGCCGAACCCCGGCCCTGACAGAGAATGCCTTTGTTCTCAGCCACCTGGACAATGTCGTAGATGGTCAGGAAATAGCGGGCGTAATCGAGCCTCTCGATAAGCTTCAGCTCCTCCTCGATCAGGCCGACGACCTTGGCCGGGACGCCTTCGGGGTAACGCAAATCGGCTCGTCGCCAGGTCAATTCTTCGAGCCAGCTTTGCGGTGTCCGACCCGGCGGCACCGGTTCCTCGGGATATTCATATCTGAGCTGTTTGAGCGAGAATTCGACCCGGCCGAGCAGGTGCTGGGTCTCCTCGATCGCCTCGGGGCAATCGCGGAACAGCCGCGCCATTTCGCGTGGCTCCTTCAGGTGCCGGTCGGCATTGACCTCGAGCATGCGGCCGGCGGCCTCGATGGTCGTACCCTCGCGAATGCAGGACATGACGTCCTGCAGGTCGCGCTGCTCGGGTGCGTGGTAAAGCACGTCATTGACCGCGATGAGGGCGACGCCGGCGGTGTCCCCGATCCGGAACAGGCGGGCAAGCCGGCGCCGGTCGTCGCCGCGCCGGTGCATGGCGGCGCCAAGCCAGACCGCGCCGGCGGCCGCCTCGGCGACCCGCGCCAGCGCCGCCGGCAGGCCGTCGAGGCTGCGCTCCGGCATGACGATCAGCAACAGCCCGCGGGTATCGGCCAGGAGGTCGTCGAGGACAAGGAGGCACTCGCCCTTTTTGGCCTTGCGGTTGCCGAGCGTGAGCAGCCGGCAGAGCCGCCCCCAGCCGTCCCGGTCGGCGGGATAGGCAATGATGTCGGGCGAGCCGTCGGTGAAGACCAGTCGCGCGCCGACCGCCAGCTTGAAACCGGCCAGAGCTTCAGGGCCGTGTTTCTTGGCGACGGCCTCCTTCACGACATTCAACGCCGCATAGGCCCGGACCACGCCGGCCACCGTATTGCGGTCGGCAATGCCGATGCCGGCATGGCCGAGCGCGATCGCCTTCAGCACCAGGTCCTTGGCCTGCGAGGCCCCGCGCAGGAAGGAAAAATTGGTCGCGGTCGCGAGTTCGGCATAGGCGGTCATGCGAATAGCCCGTGCAGGAACCAGCGCGGGCTGGCCGCCCCGCCATAAAAGCCGCTGCGGAACAGCCAGAAGCGCCGGCCGTCGCTATCCTCGACCCGGTAATAGTCGCGCGCCGGCCGGTCGGCCTGCCGCCACCATTCCGCGGCGATCCGCTCCGGCCCTTCGGCGCGGGTGACGTCATGCCGGCAGCGCCGCCACAGAAAGCTCATGGGCGGTCCGTCCGGCACCTCGGCGATGGCCTCGATCGGCTGCGGCGGGTCGAACACGTGTAGGGGCCGCGCCGGCGGCTCGTCCGCTTCGGCCTGGCGCCAGGCCACCTGTTCGGCCGCCGCGCCAAGCGCCGGGACGAGATGGGCCGCGCGGTCGGGATCATGGCTGTCGCGCGCCGCGAAGCGCAGCACCCGGTCGGTGCCGAAGCGGGCGACCAGCCGGTCGATGAGCTCGGCCATCTCGTCATCCTCGACCGCATGGCCGTCGAGGCTGTTCTGGGCCACCGCGAAGGGCTCGGTCGCCGGCACCGACAGGCGGATCAGGTCGAAACCGAAACCCGGATCGATCGGATCGGCCAGCGCCTCCAGCCGTTCGGCGAAGAGCCGCATCACCGCCCTGGGGTCACGGGTCGGCCGGCCGGTCTCCACCGCGATGCGCCGGACCGCGCCATCGGTCCGGAAGAAGCTCGCCTCGAAGGCGCGCCCGCCCTCGCCACGCTGTTCCAGCAGCGCGCCGGCCTTGGCCATCAGCAAGGCGAGCGTGCCCTGGATATCCTCAGCGCGCGCGATCGGCTCGGCGAAGCGCCGCTCGACGATGCAGGCAGGCACCGGCCGGCGCGGCGTGATGCGGATATCCTCCAGCCCCAGCACCCGGCCGAGCTGAGCCGTCAGGGCCGCGCCGAACCGGGCGGCCAGCGGCGCCGAGGGCCGTGCCGCGAGATCGCCGATGGTCTTGAGGCCGGCACGCGACAAAGCCAGCACCGTCTCGGCGGGCAGGCCGAGCGCCGCCACCGGCAGCGGCTCGACCGCCGCCGCCTCGCCGCCGGGCGCGACGATGGCCAGCCGGCCGAAGCGGGCAAGCGCGCGCGCCGCCTCGGGCGTGCCGGCGATCGAGGCCCTGCCCTGGACCGCGATGCCGGCGAGCCGGGCACCGAGATCGGTCCGGAGCGCCGCCTCGCCGCCGAACAGGTGGGCGCAGCCGGTGACGTCCAGCGTCAGCCCGTCGGGCGGATCGAAGGCGACCAGCGGCGTGTAGCGGTCGCAGGCCTCGCCGAGCCGCATCATGAAGGCCGCGTCGGCGGCCGGATCGCTTTCGATCGCCAGGATATCGGGCACGCGCGCCCGTGCATCGGCCAGAGTCAGGCCGGCCGCCAGCCCGAGCGCCTGCGCCCGCCGGTCGACCGCCGCCAGCCGTAGCGCGCCCCTGACCTTGTCGGTGAAGACCAGCGGCAGGTCATCCGGCGCGACGGAGGGGTTGAACCTCCTCCACCGGTCGGCCGGCAGGAACGGCAACCAGACGGCCAGGTAGCGGCGCTGCGATGGGCCAGTCTCCACTCTTGAAATGGCTGACATCACGATCCCACTCCACACGCCATTGCCGGGGGGGAACGCCGGCACGGTGACGCAACAAATTGATGGTGAAGGCCGGAAGGCCCGGCGCATTGGCCTCCAGCGGCCTGGAGGGCGCGGCCCGCACCGTCCAGCGGGTCGAGGCCGCGCTCGGTGCCGGAGCGGCGGCGACACGCACCATCAAGGCGGTCACCCGCGAAGCCGCCGCGGCCAGCGACAGGCGGCGCGTGGCATTGAGATCCAGCACTCTGGGGTCGCCCCAGGGCTCGATCAGCACAGCGCCGAGCGCCGCGCAGCGCGCGGCCTCCTCGCCCGCCTTGAGCACATCCGCGGCATCCCTGGCCCGGACCAGGAGGAGCTGGCCCGGATCCAGGCCGAACTCGGCGAGACCGAGGGCATCGAGCCGGCCCGCCTCCCGATCGGCGAAGTCCTGGCGCACCCAGACGATCCTGCCGCCATCGGCGGCCCTGAGCGCCAGCGCCAGCGCGAAACCGGCAGCCGCCGTCGCATCCGCCGCGGCTTGCGCGAAGATCTCATGCACCGCCGCCCGTTCGAGGCCGCCCCCCAGCGGTCCATCCACCCCCGGCAAGCCAAAAGCAAAAAAATCGGACGCGCCGAGGTCCGCCGGCCGCTCCAGAGCCGCCAGCTTCGACCTCAGCGCGCGGACGGTTTCCGGAGCCGCGGCCATGTCATTTGTTCCTGTTTCGTTCACATCAAACAGCGCCGGCGCCATGGAGTCAAGGCCGGCCGCAATTCCCGGACCGAAAGCTGAAAAGTCCTGCCGGCAGGAGGAGCCGATCCCGGCCAGGAGGCCCGGCGGTACAGCATCAGCGCGGCCGAGCAAAACCCCCGATAATCATTACCTAAGGTAAAATAAATACTTGAGAATTCACGGAGAGCGCGCCCGCGAGCATGATGGAATATTTACACTTTTGGCGGTTACTGGGCACCATCGCTCAATCCAGCGCCGTACCGCGACGCGGCAGCGGCGTGAAATTCTCCAGGTCCTGCAATGCGCGGCAGCCAGATAGCAGAAAGTTCCGGCGCTATCCTCATCCCTGTCCTGGAACAGGCGATCGACGCCGTCGTCATCATCGACGAGCTCAACAACGTCATCTTCTTCAACACGGCGGCGGAAAAGCTCTGGGGCTACAGCCGCGCGGAAGTCCTCGGCAAGAATGTCCGGTTGCTGGTGCCCCAGGGCATGCGGGCGGCCCATGACAGCCAGATCAATCGCAACCGCGCCGGCGGCGCCGACACGCTGGTCGGCAAATCCGTCGAGGTGCCGATCACCAGGAAGGACGGCACGGCGGCCTGGGGATCGCTGTCATTGTCCAGGATCCGCGCCGACGGCAAGATGCTCTTCTCGGCCTTCATCAAGGATGTCACCGAGGAGGTGAAACGGCGCGAGGAACTCTACCTGCTGTCGCTGGTCGCCGACGAGACCGACCGCGCGGTGATCATCACCGACAGCAGGCGCCGGATCGTCTATTGCAACCGCGCCTTCACCGACATGTTCGGTTACGAGCGCTCGGAAGTGATGGGCCAGTCGCCGACCGCGCTGCTGCGCGGCCAGCACACCGATCCGCGCTCGCTGTCCCGCCTGAACGAGCTCGCCAGCCGCGAGCGCGGGCTGCACGAGGAGGTGCTCGGCTATACCAAGTCGGGCAAGGAAATCTGGCTCTCGGCCACCATCAACCCGATCTTCGACCCAACCGGCCAGTTCCAGCACGCGGTTTCGGTGATCGCCAACATCACCGAGACCAAGCAGACCCAGGTGCTGCAACAGCATGTGCTGGAAGCCCTGGCCAATGATCGCCCGCTGCTCGAGGTCGCCGACTTGATCTGCCGGCAGGTCGAAGCGATCACCCCCGGCGTCGCCTGCTCGATCCTCACCGTCGATCCGAACGGGCTGATGCATCCGCTGGCGTCGCCGAGCCTGCCGGACCATTACTCCCAGGCGCTCGACGGCCTGAAGATCGGCCCCGATGTCGGGTCCTGCGGCACCGCGGCCTTTCTCGGCGCGCCCGTCCTGGTCGACGATATCGAGACCAGCCCCTTGTGGCAGCCCTACAAGTCGCTGCCGCTGCCGCTCGGCCTGCTCGCCTGCTGGTCGAGCCCGATCAAGCTGAAGGACGGCCGCGTCGCCGGCACCTTCGCCTTCTATTTCCGTGAGAAGCGCGGCCCGAGCGCCTGGCATGAACGCCTGGTCGAGGCTTGCGTGCACCTCTGCGCGCTGGCGATCGAGCGTCACGATGCCAAGGCCCATATCGACCAGCTCGCCTATTACGACACGCTGACCGGCCTGCCGAACCGCCTGCTGTTCGGCGACAAGATCGACCAGTCGATCGCCGCCGCCGCCGCGGCCCAGAAGGAAGTGGCCCTGCTCTTCCTCGACATCGACAATTTCAAGGACGTCAACGATACGCTCGGCCACTCCGCCGGCGACACCTTGCTGATCGAGATCGGCCGGCGCCTGCAAGGCCAGTTGCGCGCCGGCGATATCGTCAGCCGGCTGGGCGGCGACGAATTCGTCGTCATGCTGTTCGACTGCGGCGTCGAGCACGCGGCAAGCGTCGCCGGCCGGATCCTCGAGGCGCTCGCCTTGCCCATCCTGGTCGACGCCATGACGCTGCCGGTCTCGGCCAGCATCGGCATCAGCCTTTATCCGAGCGACGGCCCCAACAAGGAAGCCCTGCTCAAACATGCCGACATCGCCATGTATGAAGCCAAGGCGGCGGGCCGCGGCACCCATCGCTTCTTCAGCCAGGACATGAACCTGATCGCGCAGGAGCGCCTGATCCTCGGCGCGGCGCTGAGCGATGCTTTGTGCCATGGCGCGCTGCAGCTGCATTATCAGCCGCAGATCCGTTCCGAGGATGACAGCCTTCACGGTGTCGAGGCCCTCGCGCGCTGGCATCATCCCGTCCACGGCCAGGTGCCGCCGGCCAAGTTCATCGCGATCGCCGAGGAATGCGGGCTGATCGAGGCGATCGGCGAATGGGCGCTGGGCGAAGCCTGCCGCCAGATGGCCGAATGGCGCCGCCGCGGCGTCGCGGTCCCTGTCGTCTCGGTCAACCTGTCGCCGCTGCATTTCCGCAACAACCGTCTCCCGGAGCTGATCGCAGGCGCCCTCGAGCGCCACGGCCTCGAGGCCGGTGCGCTGACGCTTGAGATCACCGAAGGCGTCATGATGGACGATTGTCCGGAAACCGCGGCGACCGTCCAGGCCGTGCACGCGCTGGGCGTGCGGCTGTCGCTCGACGATTTCGGCATCGGCTATTCCAGCCTTTCCTCCATCACCCGCCTGCCGATCGAGGAGCTCAAGATCGACCGCAGCTTCATGCGCGACCTGGAAACCGATCAGAATGCCCGCGCGGTCGCCTCCGCGGTCATCCGCATTGGCCACAGCCTGGCGCTCAACGTGGTGGCCGAAGGCGTCGAGACCGAGGCCCAGCGGCGCTTCCTGCAAGCCCTGCGCTGCCATGTCCTGCAAGGCTTCCTGTTCGCGCCGGCACTGCGCGCGAGCGAATTGGAGGCCTGGCTCGCGCGCCGCAGGCCGGCCGCGTCACGCGCGCGGGTCGCCTGAGCGGCAATCGGCGGCCAAGCGCCTGGCCGGCTGCCTCCCTCTCCTCCAGCTCAGCCCGGCCGCGTGGCTGCCAGCAACAGAAATGGCGGCCGGCGGCATTCCAGCTGCAGTGCCGGTCTGGCGGCGAGCGCCTCGGCGGTCGGAGCCGGCTCGCCCAGATGGTCGAGCCGGAAGCCGCTCGCGATCAGTCCGTTGACATAGGTTTCGACGGTGCGGTGGAATTTGATCACGCCGTCGACGAACCAGCGCGTCTCCCGCCGCCCCTCCTCGCGATAGTGGTCCACCGGCCAATGCCGGGCCTTGCCGTCCTCCCCGCGCAGCCAGCCCACGGGGTTGGCGGTGCACATCGGATGCTCCACCGAGAAGACGAATTGGCCCGACGGTTTCAGCGCAGCGAAGGCACGGTCGAGCACAGCCGGATAATCCGCCACATAGTGCAAGGCCAGCGACGACACCACGAGATCGAAGGCCTGCCCATCGGCGACGTAATCCTCGATCGCCTCGCGCCGATAGGTGATGGCCGGATCGTCAGTGAGCCTGGCGGCCTCGTCGAGCATGGACCGGGAGATGTCGACGGCAGTGACCCGGGCAGCGCCCCGCGCCCGGGCGAAGCGGGCAAAGTCGCCGAAACCGCAACCGAGATCGAGAATATCAAGCCCGTCCAGGGCCGGCAGGAGCCCGCGCAGCGCCGGCAGTTCCAACGCGCCGTTGAGGCCGGAATCGGCCTGCCGGAGCTTCCGGTAGCCTTCGAAGAAAGTCGTATCGTCATAGATGTTCTGCGGCGCGGGCGGCGCGCCGGCGGACTTGTCACGGCTCATGGCGAGGCAATCCTGATGGTGGCGAACGGCGCGATCCGCGGAGGGCGGCGCGACGGAGAACGGCACGAGCCTCCCGCCTTTTCTTGACTGGACTGTGACCGCGCGCAAGCAAGGCTCGGCCGCATGGCCGGCGGCCAGCTAATTCAGGCCGATGATCGGACCGATCCGGGCGACGAGGCCGCGCAGGCACCCGGCCACCTCATAGGCGCCGATGGCAAATGCGCCAAACACCCCCAGGACCACGGCGCCGACCAGCGCCAGCACGACGAGCCGGACGATCAGCCGCGCCGGCCACCATGCCGGACGCCAAGCCTCCGGCGTAAACAGGCGCGGATCGGAAAACGTCTCGAGCGGGTGCTGCAGGAACCGGTCCCAGAGACCGCCCTTGCCGAGATTGTCGGTGAGATTGGCCCTCGCGAAACAGGAGGAATGGCCGAAATCCGCGTCCATGGCATTGAACGCCTTCGGATCGCCGAAACCCCGGCGCGCCGCCGGCCCGGTGCCCGGAATGGTATAATGCGCCCAGGGCACCGGACGGTCCTTGCCGCCGCAATGGTTGAGCACGGCCTCGACGCGGCCGCCGACGATCAGCCTGCTCCAGTCGAAATCGGGACGAATGATGCAGCCCGCCGTGATCACCCGGCCGAAGCGCAGGTCGGAAAAGGCCTCGTCCAGAAGCACCAGCGAGAACAGCCGGCTGCCGAAACTGTGCACCACGATGTCCGGCGGCGCGGTGATGCCGTTGGAGCGCGCGAAGGTCACCGCCGCGCGGATCCGCTCGCCCAGGCCGCGCGCCAATTGCCTGTGCCGCCAGGCGAACAGCACGTCCCAGCTGGCCCAGCCATATTTGTAGATCAGCACCGGCGCGCTGTATTTCAGCTTGTTGGCGATGCGCCAGCTGAAATCCTCCTGCCATTGGCCGCGCGTATTCATGCCATGCACGGCGATCAGCCAGTGAATGTCGCGGCTCACGCCGCCCTGGATCCTGTAGCGGACGACATGCAGCGGTTCCTCGCCGGTCTCCCGGTCGTCGGTATCGCAGGTCGGGCAGAGGTGACCGGCGCGGGCATCCGCGTCCATGGGCTGGCGGCAGGTCGCAACCGCGCAGATCCAGCCCTCGTCGCGCGTGAGAAGCCCGTCATCGGCAGCCGCATCCAGAAACCCGTCGATCTCGGCATCCGGATAAGCTCGGCCGAGCCCGGCGGCGAAAGCCTCCGGACTGATCTCCGGCGAGGCGCCCGAGCGGATGCGCGCCTTGAGCGCCTCGACCAGCCGGTCTCCAAAGCGTTGGCGAAGATCCGGCATTACGAGACCTGATTGCTCGCCCAGAGCGCGTCGATGATCAGATAGACATCGTCGCGCTTGCACTGCGCCCAGAGCCGCATGCGGCTCTCCCGACCGAAGACCTGCACCTTGATCGCCCGGCTCAAGGCGGGATGGCTCTTGGTGGTGAAGTGAAACAGGCCCTCGGCGGCGTGGAATTCGCTCTCGTTCACCGCGTTGCGGACGTGGCGAACCGCTTCGACATCGCCGATGCCGCCCTCCAGCAGCGTCGAGACGAAATCGACATGCCCGCCTTCGGCGGTCATCCGGGCCGACAGGGCGACGAGTTTCGGATCGGCGCTGGCACGCTTGGCGGCCTGGCTGAGCGAAACCGCATCGAGCCTGGCGGCAATGCCGATCTCGCCGAGATGGCTGCGGACCTGAGCGATCGCCTCGTCGTGCTGGCTGTCCCGGTTGGCCAGTTCGATCAGGATCGCGCAATAGGGGTCGGCGAAGCGCCATTCGAAGCGGACCAGATTGCGCTCGGCCCGGCGCCGATAGGCCTCGAACTTGTAGAAGTCGAGCCCGACCTCCTCGAACCGGTCCATCGGCTTGACCCGCTCCCAGCCCGCACTGCCGATATGCCAGACAAGCGAAAGACGATCGGCGTCGAGCGATATGCTGGTCAGTTGCAGCGCCTCGGGGAATTCATAGCTGACCTTGTGCGCCAGCAGGCCGGCGAAACGCGACGCGCCGATCCGGGTCCTGATGGCTCTCGCCGTCATCGGCAAGGACCGGTAGAGATAGACGTGCTGGTTGCCCCAGCCTTCGACATCCCCCAGCCAGTCTTCGATCATCGCCTGGCTGAGCGCGCCGCTATCGATAGCCTGGCTCAGGTTCCTGCCGAATTCAGGCTTGGTGGTGCCGATCGGGATCTTGTTCTGCCGCAGCAGTTCCTTGATGAAGTCATTGCCCTGGCTGAGGATGATCGAGCCGACGATCTGCTTCAGCTCTTCCTTGCTGCGCCGGCCAGGCTGCCCCCCATCCACGTCGCCCTCCCCGCTCGGCACGCAAATTTCGTTGCGGCATCATAGGGCGATGCAGGTTTCATTGTCACACGCTGCTTTGGCGGATACCGGCGAAGACCACCCCCGAAAACAGCCGGAGCGGCGGCAGACCCGCAACGCCCGCCCAGTCTCGGCTCAAACAGCCGCGATCAGCCGCCCCTGGGCATGTCGAGGCGGCACATCTCTTCGCCCGAAAAGGCGCGCGACCGGGTCAGGAAGCGCCGCTCGGTGCCGTTGTCGAGCGAGAACATGCCGCCACGCCCGGGCACGACGTCAATGATCAGCTGGGTATGGCGCCAGGCGGCGAATTGCGACGCGCTGATATAGACCGGCGCGCCGCCGATCTCGCCGAGCAGGATGTCGCGATCACCGATGATGAAATCGCCTTGCGGGTAACACATCGGCGACGAGCCGTCGCAGCAGCCGCCCGACTGATGGAACAGGACCGGTCCGTGCCGGGCCGTGAGGCTCTGGATCAGGTCGAGCGCGGCCGGCGTCGCGGTGACGCGATCAAGGAAGGCCTCCGTCATGATGGACCTCTCGTCCGCGGGAGAACGGGAAATAAAGGCCCGGCACGACCATCGCACCGAACGGTGCGGGGGCCGTGCCGGGAAAGGTCGCCCGGCGGGGAAGCGCCGGGCGGCGGGGATCAGAAAAAGCCGAGCTTCTTGGGCGAATAGCTGACCAGCAGGTTCTTGGTCTGCTGGTAGTGGTCGAGCATCATGCGATGGTTCTCGCGCCCGATGCCCGATTGCTTGTAACCGCCGAAGGCGGCATGGGCCGGATAGGCGTGGTAGCAATTGGTCCAGACGCGCCCGGCCTGGATCGCCCGGCCGAAGCGGTAGGCGCGATTGCCGTCGCGGCTCCACACGCCCGCGCCCAGGCCGTAGAGCGTGTCATTGGCGATCGACAGGGCTTCCTCGTCATCCTTGAAGGTGGTGACCGAGACGACCGGGCCGAAGATCTCCTCCTGGAAGATCCGCATCTTGTTGTGGCCCCTGAACACGGTCGGCTGGACGTAGAAGCCGCCGGCGAGCTCGCCTGGCAAGGCGTTGCGGGCACCGCCCGCCAGGACCTCGGCGCCTTCCTGGCGGCCGATGTCGAAATAGCTCAGGATCTTCTCGAGCTGTTCGGAGGAGGCCTGCGCGCCGATCATGGTCGCGGGATCGCGCGGGTCGCCCTGGGTGATCGCGCTCACCCGCGCCAGCGCCTTTTCCATGAAGCGGTCATAGATGCTCTCATGGATCAGCGCGCGGCTCGGGCAAGTGCAGACCTCGCCCTGGTTGAGCGCGAACATGACGAAACCCTCGATCGCCTTGTCGAGAAAATCGTCATCCTCGGCCGCCACGTCCTTGAAGAAGATGTTCGGCGATTTGCCGCCGAGCTCCAGCGTCACGGGGATCAGGTTCTGGCTGGCATATTGCATGATCAGCCGGCCGGTGGTGGTCTCGCCGGTGAAGGCGATCTTGGCGATCCGGTTGCTCGACGCCAGAGGCTTGCCCGCCTCCAGGCCGAAACCGTTGACGATATTGAGGACGCCCGGCGGCAGGATGTCGGCGATCAGCTCGGCGAGGACGAGGATCGAGGCCGGCGTCTGTTCCGCCGGCTTGATCACCACGCAATTGCCGGCGGCGAGCGCCGGCGCCAGTTTCCACACCGCCATCAGCAGCGGGAAATTCCAGGGAATGATCTGGCCGACGACGCCGAGCGGCTCATGGAAATGATAGGCCACCGTGTCGTGGTCGATTTCCGAAATACTGCCTTCCTGGGCGCGGATCGCGCCGGCGAAATAGCGGAAATGGTCGACGGCGAGCGGCAGGTCGGCCGCCGTGCTCTCGCGGATCGGCTTGCCGTTGTCGAGCGTTTCGGCGAGCGCCAGGACACCGATATTGTCCTCGATCACCTGGGCGATCCGGTTGAGCAGGACAGCCCGTTCGGCCGGGCTGGTGCGACCCCAGCTGTCCTTGGCGGCATGGGCGGCGTCCAGCGCCGCCTCGATGTCGGCCGCGTCGGACCGGGCGACCTCGCAGAGCAACCGGCCGGTGACCGGCGAGGTGTTCTCGAAATAGCGACCGGCAACCGGTTCGGCCCAGCGGCCATTGATGAAATTGCCGTAGCGCGCCTTGAACGGCGTCGCCGTCGTGCGGATGAGTTCCGGCTTGTTCATTGTTTCCTCCAGACTTGCGCCATCGCGGCGGAGCGAGCCGGAGGATCGGCGGGACTGCCTGGCCTGTCAGGATGGCCAGCGCGCTTTGCGCGCCCGATGTGTCGCAGGATTGCGACACATCGGCTTGCCCGGAAGCATCCTTTGACCAGGAAGGGGTGTGATTGCAGCCACCAGCCTCAGCGCGGCCGCTCCAGGCCGAGCCGGGCGAGCTTGCGGTGCAGCGTCGCCCGGCTGACGCCGAGGAGCCGGGCCGCGGCGGAGACATTGCCGTGTGCGCGCGACAGCGCCCGCTGCACGGCACCACGCTCGGCGGAGGCGAGGTCCTCGGCCGGGCTCGCCGGCTCGCCGGCCAGCAGATCCTCGGCCGGGAACGGCCGGGCGAGATGCGCATCGGTCAGTCCATAAGCAAGCCGCGCCGCGCGGCTCGCGCCGATCACCAGGTCCTCGCGGTCGACCGCCAGCAGGCCGCCCATGCCGCGGCCGTTATCCTCGCCGACCAGGATCCGCGCATGGCGGAAGCTCTCGCGGAAATGGCTCGCCTCGATCCGGTGCGCCGCCTCGTTGGTGGCGGCCGCGATCAGTTTCAGCATGGCCGGCGTCAGGTCGGACCGGCAGGTGGACACGTCGAGCGCGGCACAGAGCCTGCCCCTGGCGTCGAAGATCGGCGCCACCGTGCAGCTCAGCCCGATATTGCGCGTCAGGAAATGCTGATCCCGGTGGATGGTCAGGGCGCGCGCCTCGGCAAGGCAGGTGCCGACGCCATTGGTGCCCTCGCTCGCCTCGCTCCAGACCATGCCGGTCCACAGGCCGAACCTGAGAAAGTCGGCATCGTCTCCGGCGACAGCGCGCCGGTCGAGCGGCACGCCGTCGCGGTCGGTCAGCATGACGCAGCAGCCGGCCTCGCCGACCGCCTGAAACAGCCTGTCCATGGTCGCCTGCGACAGCCGCACCAGCAGCTCCATGCGCTCCAGCGCGGCACCGAACGCGGCCTGGTCGAGGCGCTGCGGCGGGCGGCCGTGATCGGGGTCGAGACCATGGGTCTTCAGCGAGCGTGACCAGGAGGCGGCAACAGCCGATTGCGCGGTCGCGGCGCCGTCGCTCAGCGTCGAATAGATCAGATCGGCGTGATGCGGCCTGCCTGTTGCAACCATGCCCGCCATCCGTTTCCACCCGATTCCGCGTCGTTTTGAGCGATGAACGTCAAATGCCTCATCGCCGACATGCGGTTTTGCCTAGTTTCCGACCACATTCCGGGGAAAGTCAATCGCGACAATAGACGCACCCGCTTCCCCCAGCGGGTCGCGCGAGCCGCCTTGCGGCCTCGCCCGGGCTCGCTATTCTCAGGTTCCAAGCGCCGATGGTGCTCCTTTCGACGGAGCCACCGATAGAGCTGCATGACGAGACAGGGAGGAGATCGCGGATGATGGCGAGCTCGGGAACGTCGTCTGCAAGAAGCCTGGAGAGCGACCATATCAGGGAGATCGAACGCGTTCTCTCGGGTGCGGCCTCGGCCCGCGACGGCACGGTCGTGCGCTCCTGGCTGCGCTGCGTCGACGAACACAAACTCGATCCGGCCCGGCCGACGGAAGCCTATATCGTGCCGGACACCCAGCTGCGCGAACATCGCGAGCAGTCCGAGCGGCTGATCGGCATTGCGCGCACCGGGCTGGAAAACCTGTTCCGCCAGGTCGCCGGCCAGAACTACGTGCTGCTGCTCGCCGACGCCAAGGGCGTGACGGTCGACTTCCTGGGCGACCAGGCCTTCATGGACCACCTGCGCCAGGCCGGCCTCTATCTCGGGTCGGAATGGTCGGAAGCCCGCACCGGCACCTGCGGCGTCGGCTCCTGCATCGTCACCGGCGAGGCCATGACGATCCACCAGAGCGACCATTTCGACACCACCCATACGCCGCTCAGCTGCACCGCGGCGCCGATCTTCGACACCAGCGGCAAGCTGACCGCCGTGCTCGACATCTCGCTGCTGCGCTCGCCCCAGCCCAAGGTCAGCCAGAACCTGGCGCTGCATCTGGTGACCGCCTCGGCGCGCCGCATCGAGCTCGCCAATCTGATGGCGCAGATGCGCTCCGACTGGGTGCTGCGCTTTTCCCGCTCGCCGGATTTCCTCGATGTCGATCCGGAGGCTGCCGTCGCCCTCGACGGATCCGGCCGCATCCTCGGCATGACCCATGGCGGCGCCAGGCTGCTCGCCGGCGTCACCGGCATGGACTGGCGCCACACCGACGGGCTCATCGGCCAGCCGCTGTCGCGCTTCTTCGACATGAGCGTCGACGACCTGCCGAGCTTCACGCGCGCCCGGCCGACCGAGGAGCGTGTCGTCTTCGCCCGCAATGCCAGCGCGGTCTTCGCCCATGCCATCGAACCGGAGCGGCGCCCGTCCGGCCGGCGCACCGCCATTCCGGCCTGGCCGAAATCGCTCGCGGGCCTCAGCGGCGGCGATCGCGCCATGGAAGCCTTGCAGGCCCGTGCCGCCAAACTCGCGGTTACCGACATTCCCATCCTGATCCAGGGCGAGACCGGCACCGGCAAGGAATATCTGGCCCGCGCGGTCCATGACTGCCGCCCGGGCGACGGGCGGTTCATCGCGGTGAACTGCGCCGCCATTCCCGAACATCTCATCGAGAGCGAATTGTTCGGCTATGCGCCCGGTGCCTTCACCGGCGCGCTGGCGCGCGGCAAGAAGGGCCTGATCGAGGAGGCCGACGGCGGCACGCTGTTTCTCGACGAGATCGGCGACATGCCGCTCGGCCTCCAGTCGCGCCTGCTGCGCGTGCTCGCCGAGCGCGAGATCGTCCCAGTGGGCGGCTCCAGGCCCCGGCCGGTGCGGGTCAAGGTCATCTCCGCGTCGCACCGCGATCTCGCCGATCTCGCCGCACAGGGCCGGTTTCGCGAGGATCTCTATTATCGCCTGAACGCCGCCGTGCTGAACCTGCCGGCCTTGCGCGAGCGCGACGATTTCGACTGGCTGCTCGACCGCCTCGTGCAGCAGCGGGCGCGGGCGCAGGACCGGCACGTGACGCTCGCGCCGGCGGCGCGGCTCAGGCTCGCCGGCCATGACTGGCCCGGCAACATTCGCGAATTGACCAATGTGATCGACGTCGCCCTGGCACTCGGCAACAGCGGCGTCATTGCGCCGGACGACCTGCCGCCGTTCCGCCGCGCGAAACCGGCCGGGAATGACAAGGTCGCCGTGCCGGCTCTGCCACGGCCTCAGCCCGCGGCAGGCCGCGAGGCGCTGGAAGCCGCCTTGGCCGCGTGCCACGGCAACCTGTCCGAAGTCGCCCGCCGCCTGGGCGTCGACCGCACCACCGTCTACCGCCGGATGAAGCGCCTGGGCCTCGCCATCACGCGTTAGATGTTAAGCCCCTGCCCCACTATGAAGCCGCCTGCGCCCGCGGCTTCAGGATCGCGTAATTGCCATTGGCCTGGGCGATCAGCTTGTCGTCGACGTGGAGCCGGGAATCGAGATTGGCGATGGTCCGCCCGCGGTTGAGCAGGACCGTGGTGCAACGGATGATGCCTGAAGGCACCGGGCGAAAATAGCTGATCTTGATCTCGATGGTCGCACAGGTCTCGCCCTCTTCCAGGGTCGGGTAGAGCGCGACGCCCATGCCGGTATCGGCGAGGGCATAAAGCACCGCGCCATGGGTGACCCGATGCGGATTGTAATGAAGGTCGGGCGCGATCTCGATCGAGCAGATGCTGTGACCCGGGCCCTGTTCGTCGATGCGCAGCTGGATCGTCTCGGCGAAGGGATGAAACATCAATGCGCGTGGTGATGGCGTCAAGACTGGCTCCTCGGCATGGCGACCCGGCATGAGGTGATATCACCTGGCGCGGCCGCTGCCGTGCCCCGAGACCATCGGCCTTAGGTCACATGGCGCGCGCCCGGCGGAGCGATGCGCCACATGTGGCGCCCGCCACAGCCTGCCACGTGGCGGCCTCGGGCGCACGCCCTGCGCCTCACTGGAAAGTCTCACTATTCCAGAGAGTTCTCCTGCTCGCCCGTCCTGGCACGGCGCTTGCGCAACTCGCCGCAGCCGCCCTCGGCAAACGAAGGGCTCGGTCCGCAGGAGGAAACAATGCTCGACACATCACCCAATGGCCAGGTCACCCAGCTTCTCGACAGGCTCGCGACGGCGCTGGCGAAGGGCGACATCGAAGCCGCCGTCGATCTGTTCCAGGAGGATTGCTACTGGCGCGACCTCGTCGCCTTCACCTGGAACATCAAGACCGTCGAAGGCCGCGACCAGGTCCGCGACATGCTCGCCGCCCAGCTCGGCCATACCAGGCCGAAGAACTTCGCCATCGCGGCGGGCGAAGATGCGACCCATGCCGACGGCGTGACCGAAAGCTGGATCGAGTTCGAAACCGGGGTGGCGCGCGGCTTCGGCCATATCCGCCTGAAGGACGGCCGGATCTGGACGCTGCTCACCACCATGGCCGAGCTCAAGGGCCACGAGGAGCCGCTCGGCCATGCCCGCCCGCTCGGCGCCAAGCATGGCGCGGCCAGAAACCGCAAGACCTGGACGGAGGAGCGCCAGGAGGAGGCGGCCGAACTCGGCTTCTCGCGCCAGCCCTATTGCCTGATCGTCGGCGGCGGCCAGGGCGGCATCGCGCTCGGCGCGCGGCTGCGCCAGCTCGGCGTGCCCACCATCATCATCGAGCGCAATGCCCGAGCCGGCGACAGCTGGCGCAAGCGCTACAAGTCGCTCTGCCTGCACGACCCGGTCTGGTACGACCACCTGCCCTATATCGACTTCCCCAGGAACTGGCCGGTCTTCGCGCCCAAGGACAAGATCGGCGACTGGCTGGAAATGTATGCCAAGGTGATGGAGCTGAACTATTGGAGCTCGACCACCGCCAAGAGCGCCTCCTATGACGAGGCGGCGAGGGAATGGACCGTGGTCGTCGAGCGCGACGGCCGGGAGATCGTGCTCAAGCCGAAGCAATTGGTGCTCGCAACCGGCATGTCGGGCAAGGCCAACATGCCCCACTTCAAGGGCATGGACGTCTTCGAGGGCGAGCAGCAGCACTCCTCGCAACATCCCGGCCCCGAGGCCTATGCCGGCAAGAAAGTGGTGGTCATCGGCGCCAACAATTCGGCCCATGACATTTGCGCCGCACTTTGGGAAGGCGGCGCCGACGTCACCATGGTCCAGCGCTCGTCGACCCATATCGTCAAATCGGACTCGCTGATGGAGCTCGGCCTCGGTTCGCTCTATTCCGAAAAGGCGGTGGAGGCCGGCATCACCACCCGCAAGGCGGACCTGATCTTCGCGTCCCTGCCCTACCGGATCATGCACGAATTCCAGAGGCCGGTTTACGACGCCATCCGCGAACGCGACGCGGCATTCTACGACCGGCTGGAAAAGGCCGGCTTCATGCTCGATTTCGGCGATGACGGCTCTGGCCTGTTCATGAAATATCTCAGGCGCGGTTCCGGCTATTACATCGACGTCGGGGCCTGCGAACTCGTCGCCGACGGCCGCATCAAGCTGAAGAGCGGTGTCGGCATCAGGGAATTGACCCGCAAGGCCGTCATCCTCTCCGACGGCACCGAGCTGCCGGCCGATCTCGTCGTCTATGCCACCGGCTATGGCTCGATGAACGGCTGGGCCGCCGACCTCATTTCCCGCGAGGTCGCCGACAAGGTCGGCAAGTGCTGGGGCCTCGGTTCGTCCACCACCAAGGACCCCGGCCCCTGGGAAGGCGAGCAGCGCAACATGTGGAAGCCGACGCAGCAGGAGGCGCTGTGGTTCCACGGCGGCAACCTGCACCAGTCGCGCCACTATTCCCAATATCTGGCGCTGCAGATCAAAGCCCGGCAGGAAGGTATCGCCACGCCCGTCTACGGCCTTCAGACGGTGCACCATCTGTCGTGAGCTAGCCCAACCGCCCGGGTCGCTCGCTGCGATCCGGGCGCTGGACGGCAAGCTCGCCGCGCCGCGCTCATCCCCCCTTGACCGCGCCGGCGGTGAGGCCGGCGATGATCTGGCGCTGGGCGAAGACGGTGAGCAGCAGCACCGGCAGCGTGACGATCAGGGCGGCCGCGGCGAGCGGCCCCCAGCTCAGCTGGTCGAACGAGATCATGTTGTAGACCGCCACCGGCAAGGTGCGGGTCTCGCGCCCGGCGAGCACGATGCCGAAGACGAAATTGTTCCAGGAAAAGATCACCGCCAGGATGAAGGCGACCGCGATCCCCGGCCGCGCGATCGGCAGCGCCACGTGGCGGAAGATCTGCCAGCGGCTGGCGCCGTCGATGAAGGCCGCCTCTTCCAGCTCCATCGGCGTGGTCTCGAAATAGCCGATCATGATCCAGATGACGATCGGCACGGTCACCACCAGGTGAATGATGATCTGCGGCCAGAGCGTGCCGAGCAGGCCGAGCCACTGGAACACCAGGAACAGCGGTATCAGATAGGACAGGCCCGGCGTGATGCGGGCGATCAGGATGACGATCGCCGCCTTGTGCGCCCGCATGCGGGCAATGCCGTAGCCGGCGGGAACCCCGATCACCAAGGCGAACAGGGTGGCCGTGCCGGTGACGATCAGGCTGTTGAAGAAATAGGTGGTGAAGCGGTTGGACGAGAGGACGGTGGCGTAATTCTCCCAGGCGAAACGGCTGGGAATGAGGATCGGCGGATAGGTCGCGTTGTCGATCTCGAACTTGACCGACAGCGACGCCATCCAGACGAAGAACAGGATCGCCGGCGAGACGATGACGAACAGCGCGAAGGCGAGCCCGATACGGCCGAGGATGGATCTGGCATTCATGATTCACCGCCGGTTTCGTTCCAGTGCATCCGGCCGCGCAGATAAAGCATGACCGCCGAGAGCCCGACGATGATGGCGAAGAAGACCACGGCGATCGCCGAGGCATAACCGACATCGTAATAAACGAAGGCGACGCTGTAGAGGTAGAGGTTGATCGTCTCCGACGCCGTGCCGGGTCCGCCCTGGGTGATCGCGAAGATGATGTCGAAGCTCTTCACCGCATCGATCATGCGGATCATCGCGGCGATGAACAGGAACGGCGTCACCAGCGGCAAGGTGATGTAGCGGAACGCCTGCCACTGGGTAGCGCCGTCGATGAAGGCGCTTTCATAGGGGTCGGTCGGCAGCGCCGCCAGGCCGCCGAGCACGATCAGCATGACCAGCGGCGTCCATTGCCAGGTCTCGACCAGGACCAGGGACGGAATGACCGTGGAGGGGTGGAACACCCACAGCTGGGCCGGCAGGCCGACCAGCGACAGCAAGTAGTTGAGCACGCCGAGCTGGGGATGGAACATCATGGTCCAGACCAGGGCGATGGCGACCGGCGTCGCCATCATCGGCAGGATGAACAGCCCGCGCAGGAAGCCGCGCATCGGGAACCGGGTGTTGAACAGCACGGCCGCGAAGGTGCCGAGGATCAGCGGCAGGATCACCGACAGCGCGGTATAGATCAGGGTCGTCACGACGGATTCGACGAAACGCGGGTCGGTCGGCAACCTCAGATAATTGGCCAGGCCGACATAGGTCGTCGGCGAGCCGATCTTCCACTCATTGACGCTCATCCAGACGGTGAACACCCAGGGGAAGACGATGATCGCGAGAACCACGATCATCGCCGGCACCACGAAGGGCCAGTAGGACGGGCGCCGGAGACCGCCTCCGGCGGTGGCGGCGCCCGGCGCGGTCTCGGCCGCCCCGGTCAAGGATGTCTCGCTCACGTCCGCTCGCTGCGCTCCAGGATCGGCCGGAACTGGTCGGTGGCCTTTTTCAGCTCGGTCGCGGGGTCGGCGCCCGACAGCGTCGCGGTCACCGCCGCGCCGACGATGTCGCGGAACTCCGCCACCGGAATGACCACCGGCAGGCCGAGCTTGCTGATCTTCGCGGAATCGATCACCGAGCCCAGCCACTCCGCCGGCATCTTGACGCCCTTGCGAACGTCGGCGTCATTGAGGATCGAATTGCGGAACGGCACGCCGCCGCCGGCCTGCAGCAGGCGCGCGCCCTGCACCTTGCTGACCGCCCATTGGCAATAGAGGAAGGCCGCTTCCTTGTTCTTGCTGGTCTGGGCGATGCCGATGCCGTCGCCATAGGTGGCCGAATAACCGCCCTTGGGGCCCTTCGGCACCACGGCGTAACCGACCTTGCCGACCACCCGGGAGGCATTGGGATCTTCCAGCGGCGGCGCCCAGCCGACGCCGTCGAGCCACATGGCGGCGCGGCCCTGCGTGAAGGCGGCCATGGATTCCATCCAGTTGAAACCGACGACCCCGGCCGGCGCGGTCTTGGTCATCAGCCGCTGGAAATATTTGGTCGCCTCGATCGCCTCCGGGCCATCGGTGAGAATATTGCCCCTGGCATCGAGGAATTCGCCGCCATAGTTCAAGAAGAAATTGCCCCACAGCGCCATATTGGCGTTGCGCAGGCCGCGCCCGACAAAGCCGGAAATGCCGGCCGCGGGATCATGCAGGGTTTCGGCGGCCCGCATCATCTCGTCGAAATTGGTCGGCAGCGCGACGTTCTTCTTCTGGAAGATCTCCTTGTTCCAGTAGAGAATGAAATAGTCGACCGACCAGGGCAGCGAATGCAGCGCGCCTTTGTCATTCCTGGCATATTGCAGGCCGGCGGCCGAAAAATCGCCCTCCGTCAGGTCGGCGGTCGTCAGCGCGGGATCCTTGAGGAAACCCGACATGTCGGCGAGCCAGCCGGCCTTTTCGAACTGGCGCTTCTGCACGTGGTAGCTCAGATGCACCACGTCGAAGCTCGGTCTGCCCGAGGTCAGCTCGATCACCGCCTTCTGGCGCTGCTGCTGCTCGGGGATGACCTCCGAGCCGATCTTGATGCCGGTGAGCTCGGTGAATTCGCCGGCCGTGCGCTGCAAAAGGTCGCCGCGCGGCCCCTTGACCAGGTTCACTTCGAGCGTGGTGCCGGCAAATTTCCGCCATTGCGGCTCGGCGCGTGCGGGCAGGCCGGACAGGCCGAGCGCACCGGCGGCGGCGGTGCCCGCCAGCATGCTGCGTCGTGACATCGAAGAATAGGTCATTGTTGTTGTTCCTCCCTCGGGGCTTGGCCCTGTTGAAGGGAAGACTACGGCTTGCCCCCGCCCTTGCAAGTGCCAAGTCGGCGCCTTCACCGAATCGTGCCGGCGGGCGGCAGGCCCAACGATGGCGGCAGCAGCGGCCTTGGGCCGCATCACACGGGACAGACCTTGGCGGAAGGCTTGGTGGCGCGCTTGGCATTGGACAAGTCGGCGCGCGTGCCGCAATGAGCGTGCGAGCCGATCAGGCGACCGTGAATCGGCCCGTTGCGCCAGGGCATGCCATGTCGTTTCGTTTTGTTCACGCAGCCGACATTCATCTCGACAGCCCGTTGCGCGGCCTGCTGCGCCGCGGCGAGGCCGCCAGCCCCTTTGTCGAGGCGTCCCGCCGCGCCCTTGAAAACCTCGTTGCGGCGGCGATCGAGGAAAAGGTCGCCTTCCTGATCATCGCCGGCGATATCTTCGACGGCGACTGGCGCGACTATGCCACCGGCCAGTTCTTCATGCGCCAGATGGGCCAGCTCGCGCGCGCCGGCATTCGCGTCTTCACGATCCGCGGCAATCACGACGCCGAAACCGTCATCACACGCGCCCTGCCCTCGCCCGAGAATCTCCATGCCTTCTCGGTCCGCGCGGTGGAAACCGTGCATATCGAGGAGCTGCGCGTCGCCCTGCACGGCCGCGGCTTCGCCAGCCGCCATGTCGCGGAAAATGTCGCGCTGACCTATCCGCCCGCACAACCCGGCTATTTCAATATCGGCATCCTGCACACCTCCCTGACCGGACAGGAAGGCCACGACGTCTATGCGCCCTGCTCGGTCGATGATCTGCGCCGCGCCGGCTATGATTACTGGGCCCTCGGCCATGTTCACGAGCGTCAGGTCGTCGCCGAGGCGCCGCCGATCGTCTTTCCCGGCAATCTTCAAGGACGCCATGCGCGCGAGGCCGGGCCGAAGGGCGCGACGCTTGTCAGCGTCGCCGACGGCCGCATCACCGCGATCGACGCCCTGACCCTCGATGCCGCGCGGTTCGACCAGGCCGTCCTCGATCTCGCCGAGGTCGCCGAGCGCGCCGGTTTCGTCGATGCCGCCCGCCGCGCCATCGGCGAGGCGCGCGACAGGGCCGACGGCCGGCCGCTGGCGCTCCGCTTCGTCCTGACCGGCGAGACCTCGCTGCATGACGGCTTCGCCGCCCATCCCGAGCAGACGCGCGAGGACCTGCAGGCGCTCGCCTGGGAGGCGGCCGACGACCTGCTGATCGAAAAGGTCGTCGACGCGACGACGATGCCGCGCGGCGGCACCGGCACCCTGGCCGTCACCGGCTTCGAGACGGCGCTCGCGAGCGCCGCGGCGAACCCCGCCTTCCGGGCCGAAATCACCGCGACGCTCGCCGGTCTGCACGCCAAGATCCCCGCCGAGGCGCTCGGGCTGCGGGATGTCGGCGACGGCATATCCGAGGCCATTGCCGATGCCGCCATCCGCGCGGCGGAGGAGCTGGTCCAGGCCGCCCTCGGCGGCGGCGCGACCGACACGGACAGCCCATGAAGATCCTATCGCTGGCGCTCGAACGCTACGGCCATTTCACCGACCGCGTGCTGGACTTCGATCCGGACATGCCGGTCACGGTCATCCATGGCGGCAACGAGGCCGGCAAGACGACCGCGCTCGCCGCCGTCACCGATGTTCTCTTCGGTATCGAGGAGCGCTCGCGCTTCAACTTCCTGCACGACTACAAGACCATGCATCTCGGCGCCCGGGTGGCCGGACGCGACGGGCAGACGCTGGCCTTCCGGCGGCTGAAGCGGCGCAGCGCGACGCTGGTCGACCCCGAGGGTGGCGATGTGCTCGCCGACGACTGCCTGACCCCCTTCATCGGCGCCCATGACCGGCAGGCCTTTCTGGAGATCTTCGGCCTCGATCAGGCGCGGCTGCGCGAAGGTGGAAGGAAGCTGCTGGCGGGCGGCGGCGACCTGGCGCAGACCTTGCTCGCCGCGGCGCCTGGCCTGAGCCAGGTCGCGGGCCTGCGTGATCAGCTGAAAGCCAGCGCCGCGCAGATCTTCAATCCCGACCGCAAGGTCGCCTCCCATGTGCTCTACCAGGCGCTCGACAAGCGTGACCGGGCGCGCGCCGCCATCCGCGCGCAGGAATTGCGCGTCGAGGTGGTCCGGGCGGCAAGGACCGCCGCGGACGAAGCCGACGGCGCCCGCCGCGAGGCCGTCGCCGCGGAGGCGGAGGCGCGCTCCCGCCTCGCCCGCTGCCAGGGGCTCGCGGCGGCCGCCGGCGAGATCAGGACCATCGATCAACTGAAAGCGGAGAGGTCCGGTCTCGGCCTGCTGCCGGACCTGCCCGATGGCTTCACCAGCCGCGCGCATGACGCGCTCGAAGCCTGGGACGCGGCATCCGGCGCCGCGGCGCTCGCGGCCAGCGAGGCGGAACGCGCCACCGCCGAGGCCGCGGCGATCAGCGTCGATGACGGCATTCTCGCGCTCGCCGAGGCGATCGAACGCGCCGACGAGACCCGGCCGGCCGTCGCCAAGGAGGTCGAGGCCCTGCCGCGGCGCCACGAGGAAGCAAGCCTTGCCCGCGGCGGCCTCGCGCGGATCGCCGCTGGCCTCGGCATCGCCGATATCGGCGCGCTCATCCAAGGCCTTCCCGGCCCGCCGCTGCTGGCCCGGGCCGGACGCCTGATCGACCAGTTGCGCGACCTCGCGGTCCGCACGCAGGCCTTGGGCGACGAGCGGCAGGCGCTCACCACGCGTCGGCGCCTGACCGAGGAGGCGCAGGCGCGCCTCAGCCCCGCCGCCGATCCGGCCGAAGCACGCCGCCGGCTCAACGCCCTCGACGGCGCCGAAGAGCGCGACCGAAGCGCCAGGGCCCAGGCTGCCGCATTGGCGGCCACCGGCCGGGACCTGTCGGAACGCTTGCGGCGGCTGCCCTTCGCCGTCGCCGACGGCGACGCCCTGGCTGTCCTGCCCCTGCCCGCGCTCGACGCGGCGACGGCGGCCCTGCGCCGCCGGAACGAGACGGCGGACCTTCAGGCCCGGGAGGCCGAGGCGCTGGCCAGGATCGACGAGCAGGTCGCCCGGACCGAAGCCCGCCTGGCGACGCTGCATGCCGGCGGCACCGCGCCGACCCCAGCCGCGATCACCGGCGCGCGCGATCTCCGCGACGGATTATGGGCCCGGCTGAGGCCCTTGGCGGGCGGCGGGCGCGCCGCCACCGGGGAAGACGCCGAGACCGCCCATAACCTCGACGCCGCCATCGTCTCGGCCGATCGTCTGGCCGACGAACGGCTGACCGAAACGGCGCGCCTGGTCGGCCTGTCGGATGCCGAACTGGCGCTGGCCGACCTTCAGGTCAGCCGGCAGCTCGGCGAGCAGCGCCTGGCCAAGGCCAAGGCCAAGGCCGCGGAAGCCGATCACGCCTGGCAGGCACTCTGGACGGCGAGCCGGATCGCGCCGGCAGATGGCGAAGACATGCTGGGCTTCCTCCGCGAGGCCGGCGCCATCATCGACAAGCGTGCGCAATCCTTGCGCGCCGAAGCAGAAGCCCAAGCGGTTCACACGGCCTTGGCGGTCGAACGGCGCGAGGTCGAGGCGCTGCGTGTCGCGCTTGGCCTCGCCCCCGTCGGTGAGGGGCCGCTGCAGGTGGCCGATGCCAGGCAGGCGGTGGATGCCATGGAAAGCCGCTTCCGCGCGGTCGAGACCCACCTGCGCGACCTCGGCCGGATCGCCGCCGAGACCGCCGCCCTGGACGAACGCGACGACGCGCTCCGCCGGCTCGCCGGCGACCTCGCCCGCGAGGCCGCGGCCGTCTTCCCGCCCCTGTCGATCCGGCCCGAGGCGACGGCGGACGAAGCGCGGGCCGCCCTCGATCTCTGGACCGAGGCGCCCGGCCTCGTCGAAAGCCTGAGGACCGCCGAACGGCGCATCACCGGCATCGACAGGGACCGCGACCGTTTTGTCGCCGAGATCGGCGACCTCTGCGGGCGCCCCGGCATCGGGGGGACCGACGCGGACCCCTTCGTCGCCGCCAGGACGCTCCGGGCCCGATTGAGCGCCGCCCAGCAGGATCGTTCGCGCGCCGACCAGGCCCGCCGGGCGATGGGGCAGCGGCAGCAGGCGCAGGCCGAAGCGCGGCAGGCCTTGTCCGGATGCGAAGCGGCCCTGGCGCCCCTGCTCGCCGCGGCCGGTCTCGCCGGGATCGCCGACCTCTCTCCGCTGCTGCGGCAGCTCGATGCGGCGGCCCGCATCGACCAGGCGCTCGCCCAGGCGAGCCGCCGCCTGGCTGCGGCCGGCGGCGGCCGCGGCGAGGACCAGTTGCGCGCCGATCTCGCCGATCTCGACGACGAGGCGCTGGTGCGCCAGGTTGCCGAGGCCGAGGCGGCGGCCGAGACGGCGCGCGGCGCCCGCGACACGGCCATCGAGGGCGACGCGGCGGCGAAGGCCCGCTTGCGCGAGGTGGAACAGGCCACCGGTGCCGCCGGCGCCGCCCAGGACGAGCAGGATGCCCTTGCCGAGATCGCCGAGGCGGTGCACCGCTTCACCCGCGACCATGTTGCCGCACGGCTCCTGTCGAGCGCCATCGACGTCTATCGCGAACGCCACCAGAACCCGATCATCGAACGGGCCTCGCGCGCTTTCGCCATGCTGACCGGCGATCGCTGGACCGGCATCGGCGTGGACTATGACCAGGAACCGGCGCGCCTGGCGGCACAACGCAACGGCCGGTTGCACGGCATCGAGGCGCTGTCCGAAGGCACGGCCGACCAGCTGTTCCTGGCGCTGCGCGTCGCCGCCATCGAGGAACATGCGCGCCGAGCGACGCCGCTCCCCTTCGTCTGCGACGACATCTTCATCTCCTTCGACGAGGGCAGGACCGAACGCGGCCTCGCCTTGCTCGGTGAAATGGGCGCGGTGACGCAGGTGCTGGTCTTCACCCATCACGAATATGTCGTCGCCTGCGCCGAGCGCGTGCTCGGCACGAAGGTCCGCATCGTCAGGCTTTGAGAGGGTGTGAGGTGTTCGGCGGCCCGTTTCGAGGCGCCGGCTCAGGCCGCGCGAAAGACGACCTCCGCAACAATTATTGGATCTTGTTAGTTCTTGTTGGAATCCCCTAATCCAACGAGAAGGACAAGATCATGAAAACGATGACAGTTTCACTCTCGCCCCAGCAGGCGAGCCGTGTGCAGCAGGCTGTCGCGACCGGGGCCTATGCCTCGAACAGCGAAGTGATGCGTGATGCTTTGCGCCTGTGGGAGCAGCGCGAGGAAATCCGTGCTCTGGAACTGACGCGATTGAAGCAGGCTTACGCCGAGGGGATCGCCAGCGGCCGCGGACGCGACGTCACGGCAGAGACCTTGCTTGCCGAATTCAAGGCAAAAGCTCTGAACCAGGGCTAGACCACTATGTGGTCATTTGCGAGCCGGGGCTCGACGGCGTGCTCGTCGTCGCCATCGTGCACGGGATGCGTGACCCGACGGGCTGGCTTGTCTGAACAGCGCGATCGCCCGGGCGGTCACCATCGGGACAACGCTGGCGCTGACGCCTAGAACACCCGCCGGCCGATCTCCGCGGCATGGCTCTCGAGCGTGGCGAAATAGCCCGATGCCACCAGCTGCCGCGCATGGTCGCCGAGCGTCGAGATGCTGATCGCCCCGAGCAATTGCCGGTGCCGGTCGAACACCGGCACGCCGAGCGCGGACAAGCCCACCACATAGTCGTCGACGGCCAGCACATGGCCATCCTTGGCGATCTCGGCGGCGCGCGCGGCGAGCGCTTCCCGATCCGCGATGGTGAAGGGCGTGCGCCGCGCCAGGTCCTGGTCCAGCGCCCGTTTGAGCTCGGCCGGGGGCAGATGGCCGAGCAGGGCCTGCGGGCCGCCGCCGCTGTTCAGCGTGGTGCGGCTGCCGACCGCCGACCAGGTCACCTCGACCAGCGATTGCGGCGGCCGGACCCGCTCGACACAGACGGCCATGCCGTCCTTGTGAACCCATAGAAAAGCCGTCGCCGAGGTCTCGGCCGCGATGACCGGCAGAACGGCGCCGGCGATTTCACGCAATGGCCGACCGGTATCGACCGCCGAGAACAATTCCAGCAGGCCGTAGCTCAGCGCATAAAGACCGTTCTGATGCTCGACCAGGCCGCCGGCCTCCAGCGTGTGCAGCAGCCGCCGCGTGGTGTTCTTGTCGAGCGCAGTCGTGCTCGCGAGCTCGGTCAGCGTCTGGCGCGTCCGCCCCGGCCGGAAGGCACGCAACAGGGCGATCGAACGCTCGACGGCGCGCACGATGGGCACTCCCGCACGGGGAGGCACCTTTCGGGGGGACTGCGGCATGGCTGGCAGCTCTCGGCATGGCGTCACCCGACCACCGGTAGAGAGGGGTGGCAGAGTCGGCAACCACCAAGCTCCGGTTGAACACCGGTATCATTGGTTGATACCGCGTGCCGAACCAAGCCAC
The DNA here is from genome assembly GCA_017304475.1 of Hyphomicrobiales bacterium. Lineage (GTDB taxonomy): Bacteria > Pseudomonadota > Alphaproteobacteria > Rhizobiales > Phreatobacteraceae > Phreatobacter. Next base: position 88,487 of record JAFKKV010000015.1, read on the forward strand.
GACCGCAGCGCCGGCGGCCATGGTCCCCAGCGCTCCTGGCCTCAGGCCGGCCTGGCGGTCGACATGCGCCTGAACTCGGCGACGAAATCGAGCGCGATGCGCGACAGTGGCCGGTTGGTCGGCCGGAACATGGCGAACTTGTAGAACAATGTCGGCTCGAACGGCCTGATCGTGAGGCCGACCTTGTCGAAATGCGCGCCGGTTGAGGCGTCGACAATGGTGACGCCGAGATTTTCCATGACGAGGGCACAGGCCGAACCGAAAAATTCGACATGGGCGGCCATTTTCAGCCGCGCCGCATTCTCGGCAAAGGCCCGCTCGATCGCCTCATGCAGGAAGTGGTCGGCATAGAGCGAAATGAACGGCACGCCGTCGAGCAGAGCCGGCGTGATCACGTCGTGGCGGCCGAGCGGATGGCCCGCCGGCAGTACCGCCACGCATGCGATCTCGAACACCTCGATGATCGCCGCCGGGCTTTCGATCGGCAGTTCCGCAAAGCCGATGTCGAAGGCATCGATCCGGCCGAGATCGCGCACGGTGGGCGACGAACGGGTGATGAAGCGCACCGTGCCGTCGGGCCAGCGCTTCAGGAGTTCGGCGATGATCGGCGGCAGGACATAGGTGGCGAGCCCCGGTTGGCTGGCGAGAGCCAGCGTGCCCGACTTCACCCGCTTGAGATCGCGCGCCACCTCGACGGTGCGTTCGAGCACGCCGAGCGCCCGGCGCGCCTCCTCATAGAACAGCGCCGCCTCCGGCGTCGCCTCGAGCTTGCCCTTGCGCCGCTTGAACAAGGCGAGGCCGAGTTCATCCTCGAGCCGGGTGATCAGATTGCTCACCGCCGGCTGAGACTTGCCGGTGAGCGCCGCCGCGGCGGTCATCGAGCCGGTCTCGATGACCGCGCGAAAGGCTTCGAGGTGACGGGTGTCCATGGGGGTTCACGGGAGGTGGGTGAATGAAGTGGTGTTCAGCGTGTCCGTTCTTTCGGGCGCGCGCGGGAACCACCGCTCAACCCTCTCCCAGAGGGAGAGGGTGGCGCCGTCAGGCGCCGGGTGAGGGGTCGTCCATCTCCGGATCGGGCGGCATGCTCGACGAGCGTTGATATCCGTTCTCAACCCTTACGTCCCTCACCCGCCCGCTGACGCGGGCACCCTCTCCCTACGGGAGAGGGTTGATTCAGCGCGGCTTTCTGCCCTCAAAGGTGTCATCGTCCAAAACGAAACGACCGCGTACCATAACGCCTATATCCTTCCAGTTATAACCCATCCTTATATCTTTCACACATATTTCGTTTTGACCTCGCCCCCTGCCTGTCCCAACACTTTGGCCAAGCGCCCGCCAAGGGCATGGGGAACGGGACGGCGTCGTGAAACACAATCTGGTCTTGTCGGGTCTGGAAAAGCGCTATGGCGATTTCGTCGCGCTGCACGAGACCAACCTGGACATCAAGGCCGGCGAATTCGTCACGCTGCTCGGCCCGTCCGGCTCGGGCAAGACCACCATCCTGATGAGCATTGCCGGTTTCGTCGCGCCCTCCTCCGGGCGGATCCTGCTCGACGGCCAGGACGTGACCGGCCTGCCGCCGGAGCGGCGCAATTTCGGCGTGGTGTTCCAGGGCTACGCGCTGTTCCCGCATTTGACAGTCCACGACAATGTCGGCTTTCCCCTGCGCGCCCGCGGCATTCGCGGCGATCAGGCGCGGCCGAAGATCGAGGCGGCGCTCGACATGGCGCAGCTTGGCGCTTTCGCCAAACGTTTCCCGCGGCAATTGTCCGGCGGCCAGCAGCAGCGCGTGGCGCTCGCCCGCTCCCTGGTGTTCGGGCCGGAGCTCCTGCTGCTCGACGAACCCTTGAGCGCGCTCGACCGCTCGCTGCGCAAGGATTTCCAGTCCGAGTTCAAGGCGATCCACCGCAAGGTCGGCACCACCTTCATCTATGTCACCCACGACCAGGAGGAGGCGCTGACCATGTCGGACCGCATCGTCATCCTGGACAAGGGCCGGATCCTGCAAAGCGCCCCGCCGAGCGAGCTCTATGAGCGTCCGGCGACCGAATTCGTCGCGGGCTTCCTGGGCAAGAGCAATTTCCTGCGCGGCCGGATCACCAGGCGCGCCGACGGTCTCGCCGAACTGGATGCCGTCGACCTGGCGAGCTGGGCTTCGGTCGGGCGCCAGACCATGCTTGGCGCCGGCGATCATGCCGTCGCCGCGCTCCGGCCGGAGAAGATCCGCCTGCACCGGACCGAACCTTCGGGCGACGCCTGTTCGGCACGCGGCCGGGTGACCGAGCTGACTTATCTGGGCGCCAGTGTCGAGGTCACGCTTGCCGTCGGCGAGACCAGGCTGACCGCGACGATCGGCGCCGGCGCCATCGCGCTCGCCGAGGGTGACGAGATCGTCGCCTCCTGGGCCCCCGATGCCGCGATCCTGGTCGAGCCGAAACAGGCGGCGGCGTGATGGCGGCCCTGGCGACTGAAGACCTGAAGACCGGGTCTGGCGCGAGCGGCGAGCGGCTCTACTGGCTGCTGCTCATCCTGCCCTGCCTCTTCCTCGGCCTGTTCTATGTCGTGCCCGTCATCAACGTGCTGGTGATGAGCGTCACGGTGCCGAAGACCGGTTTCGCCAATTATGCCGAACTCGCCAATAATGGCGCAGTCCAGCGCGTGCTGATCACCACGGCGAGGATCGGCGCGATCACCACGGCGATCACGCTGGCGCTCGGTTACGCGGTCGCCTATGCGCTGGTCCAATGCGGCCAGCGCGAGCGCCAGATCCTGCTCGCCGTGGTGCTGGCGAGCTTCTGGATCAGTGCGCTCATCCGCGCCTTCGCCTGGGTGGCGATCCTGCAATCGTCGGGGCTGATCAACAATGCCCTGATGGGGCTCGGCCTGATCGACAGCCCCTTGCAGCTCGTGCGCAACGAATTGGGCGTGATGATCGGCATGGTCCACTACATGCTGCCCTATGCCATCCTACCGCTCTACGCCAACATGGCGGGCATCGACAAAAGCCTGGTTCCGGCGGCGCGTGCGCTCGGCGCAACCCCGTTCCAGGCCTTCCGCTGGGTCTTCGTGCCGATGAGCATTCCGGGCCTGATCGGCGCCGGCGTCATCGTGCTGATCTTCTCGCTCGGCTTCTACATCACCCCGGCCATTCTCGGCGGCGGCAAGACCATCATGGTCGCCGAATATGTCAGCGTGCAGATCTCCGAGACCCTGCGCTGGGGCCTCGCCGCCATGCTCGCCTCCACCTTGCTCGCCAGCGTCCTGCTGCTGGTCTTCTGGCTCAGCCGCTTCATGGACGTCGAAGCGGCGTTGAAGAAGTGACGGGAGGGCGCCATGGCTTTGCAAGATGAACGCCCGCGCGGGCCCTCCTTCGCCCGCATCCTGGCCTGGGCGACGGCCGCATTCCTGATCCTGCCGATTCTGGTGGTGATCCCGATATCGTTTACGCCCGAGCGCTATCTGTCGCTGCCCTCGGACAGCCTGTCGCTGCGCCACTATGCGAGCCTCGTCAACGATCCGCGCTGGTCGAAGAGCATTGTCGACAGCCTGATGGTCGCCCTCGGCGCAACCGTGCTCGCCGTATCGCTCGGCACCGCCTTCGCGGTCGGTGCCTGGCGGCTCGGCGTGCCGCTCGCCCGGCGGCTCAGGCTCCTGATGCTGGCGCCGATCATCGTGCCGCCGATCGTCCATGCCATTGCCTTCTACAAGGCCTGGGCGGTCATCGGCCTGCTCGACAGCTATCTCGGCCTGGTCCTGATCCACACCATGAAAGGCCTGCCCTTCGTGGTGCTCACCGTCGCCGGCGCGCTGGCCAATCTCGACCACAAGCTCGAACAGGCCGCCCGCAGCCTCGGCGCCACGCCCTCGCAAGCGATGCGCTGGGTGATCCTGCCGCAGATCGCCACCGGCGTGATCTCCGGCGCGGCCTTCGCCTTCATCACCTCGTGGGACGAGACCGTGGTCGCGCTGTTCGTCACCAGCCGGCGCGTCGCCACCCTGCCGCGCCGGATCTGGGAGGGGCTCGCCGACAATATCGACCCGGCGATCGCCGCCATGGGCACGCTGATGATCCTGGTCACCATCGCCATCGTCACCATCAAGACCATCCGGACACCGGCCAAGGCCTGAAAACGGGCCATTCACGACACAGAGGAGAGCAGCATGTCGAAGACCGAGCATCAGGAATTCCGGGACGATTGCCTGGCCATCCTGCGCGAGCAGACCGAGGGCAAGCGTGTCCATCGCCGCCGCTTCCTGCAGGCAATCGCCGCCCTTGGCGTCATCCCCACCACGCTGAAATTCACCCCCCTCGCCCATGCCGCGCCGAGCGAGCTGGTGGTGGTCAATTGGGGCGGCGACGCGGTGCCGGCCTATGACGAGATCTGGGCCAAGCCGTTCAACGCCGCCAATGCCGGGATCAAGGCCGTGATCAACGGCGCCGGCCCCACCTCCGGCAAGATCAAGGCGATGGTCGAGAGCCGCGCGGTGACCTGGGACGTCTGCGACCGCACCATGCCGGCTTCCGTCGAGCTCGGCCGCCAGGGCCTGCTCGAGGAGGTCGACTGGACGATCGTCGCGCACAACAAGCTGCGCCCGGCTCACCGTTCCGACTGGGGCGTCGGCGCCTATCTCTATTCCTTCGCGCTGACCTATGACCGCCAGGCCTTGAAGGGCGCCGAGCCGAAGACCTGGGCCGACTTCTGGAACGTCAAGGATTTTCCCGGCAAGCGGACGCTGCGCAACAATATCGAGGGCATGCTGGAAGCCGCGCTGATGGCCGATGGCGTGGCGCCCGACAAGATCTATCCGATCAATGTCGATCGCGCCTTGGACAAGATCAAGCAGATCAAGCAGCACACCATCTTCTGGACCACCGGCGCGGAGAGCCAGCAGCTGTTCCGCAACAAGGAGGTGGTGATGGGCAATCTCTGGCACACCCGCTCCATGCTGCTCGCCAAGGAGGTCGGCGACCGCATCCGGTTCACCTTCGACCAGGGCGTTCTGTTCGCCGGCGCCTGGATCGTGCCGAAGAGCAATCCGGCCGGCAAGCTCGCCTGGAACTTCATCGCCGCGGCCCAGGACCCGCAGAGCCAGGTGGAGCTGTTCAAGCGGGTCGGCAACGGCCCGATCAATCCGGCCGCCGCGGCGCTCGTTCCCGCCGACATGAAGGCGCTCGACTGCGGCTCGCCGGAGAATTTCGCCAAGCAGGTGGCGGTCGACAGCGACTGGTATGCCGAGCACTACGCCGCGGCACTCAACCGCTACATGGACGTGATCGCTTCCTGATCGCGGCACGACAGGCGGGCCGGCGACCGGGCCGGCCCGCGCATCCCTCATTCCAGGCAGCAGGACCTTCCATGACCGCCTCTCCCTTCGCGTTCGCCCCCACTTTCATGGGCGTGCCCCATCGCACCGAGATCGGCGACGCCAAGGCGGTGATCCTGGGGCTGCCCTTCGACTGCGGCACCCATCCGCACCGCATCGGCTCGCGCCTGGGACCGGCCTCGATCCGCGAACAGTCGCAGCTCCTGCGCGCCTATGACTGGACGACCGGCATCAACCCGCTGGAGGCGCTCGGCGTCATCGATGTCGGCGATGCCCGGGTGACCTCGGGCGAGATCGAACCGTCCTACGCGGCGATCGAAAGCGCGGTCGAGGCGATCGCCTCGAAACGCGCGGTCGTCGTCTCGCTCGGCGGCGACGGCGCCATCGCGCTGCCCGAAATGCGCGCGCTGCACCGGGTCTATCCCGATCTCGTCACCGTCCATATCGACGCTCATACCGACGCCTATCCGATCCCCGGCTACAACACTGCGACCGCCTTCTCGCGCGCCGTCGAGGAAGGCCTGGTCGATGCCGGGCGCTCCTACCAGGTCGGCATGCGCGGCTCGACCATGGTACCCGGCGTGCATGGCCACGGCCTGTCGCTCGGCTACAATGTCGTGCCGATGGCGGAGCTCCTGGCGCGCGGCATCGAGGCGGTCTTCGCCGAGATCCGCCAGGCGATCGGCGACCGGCCGGTCTATCTCTGCTACGACATGGACTTCTTCGATCCCTCGGTCGCGCCCGGCGTCTGCACGCCGACCTGGGGCGGCGCCTCGGCACGCGAGGGCCTCGCCGTGCTGGAGGCCTGCGGCGGCTTGAACCTCGTCGGCATCAACATCAACACGGTGAGCCCGCCGCACGATGTCGGCGGCATGTCGGCCTTCCTGGCAGCAACCGTCACGCTGAACAGCCTGCAGCTGATCGCCCGCCAGCATCAGACGCCGGTTGGCGGGTGAGCGAGCTGGGGCGCCTGAAAAGCTCAACCAAATCAACCCTCTCCCAAAGGGAGAGGGTGCCGGCGTAGCCGGCGGGTGAGGGGCGTAAGCGTCGAGAACTGATGCCGATGCTTGCGCTGCATGCAGCTCTGTCCGGAAATGGACGCCCCCTCACCCGGCAGCTGACGTCAGGCAGAAGCAATTGCTTCTGCCGATGCCACCCTCTCCCTTTGGGAGAGGGTTGATTGCGTTGCGCTTTTCACGTTGCCCCCCTGCTCAGCCGCTGCTCGCTTCAGCCTCCTGACGCATGACCATGGGCATGGCGACCATCCGGCGCCAGGCCGCGATTTGTCCCCAGCCAACGCCCGGCCGTGGCGATGCGCTGTTGCGCCAGGGCGCGAATCCCTCCTCCTTTCGCAATGCGGGTTCAGGACGTTGGACCATGCGCCTGCCCAGCACTCGATCCGGACGGCCGTGACAGATGAAACAGTGCATGCTCGACACCGCGACCACGCGGCGCCACGCAAACCTCCGCCGCGCGGCCCTGCGCTCCGGGACCGCGCTTGCCGCCTGCCTGATCGGCGTGAGCCTCGCCCAGGCCCAGACGCCGTTGCGCTCCTGGCAAGCCAGCAGCGACAGCCTGACCGTCGACGCCTCGATCGGCGTCATGAACGGCACGGGCCGTGAATATGTCCTCAACCCCAATGGCAGCATGCTCAGCAAGCTGACCTGGGACATCAAGAACGTCGCCATGTTTCAGGCCGGCCTCGCCTATCGCCCGCTCGACTGGCTGACGCTCGGCCTGAAAGGCGCGACCAATCTCTCGGGCGCCTCCTTCATGCACGACTACGACTACAATCTGGCGTGGTGCCCGCCGGCGCCAAGTGGCGGCACCGAGTGCCATTCGAGCCATCCCGACACGACGCTGCGCAACGCCGTCCTGGTCGACGCCTTCGCCGCCGCCCGCTTTCTGAAGCTCGGCCCGGTCGAGCTCAGTGCGATCGCCGGCTACAAGGCGGACTATTACTACTGGCAGGCGATCGGCGGCACCTTGAACTATGCCGCCCCCACGCCAGGCAACGGCATCAGCTACACGCAGATGTGGCGGGCGCCCTATCTCGGTCTCGGCGTGCAGGCGGAATTCGGCCGCTGGAGCCTGCATGGCCGGCTCATCGCCTCGGTCTGGGCCACCGCCACCGGCGTCGACAATCACCACAACCGCGCGCTGCTGTTCACCGACCGGCTCGGCCCGAGCCAGATGATGGCCGCTGAACTCGGTCTCGGCTACCGCCTGAACGATACGGTCACCCTCACGGCCGACTACCGCTACCAGGCTTGGCGCATTGCCCAGGGACCGTCGACCGAGGATCGGATGAACGGCAGCCCGCCGATCGTTTCTGGCGGCAAGGCGGGCGGCGCGAGCAACCATTCCCATACCGTCTCGGTCGGCCTGCGCTTCGCTCCCCTCGCCTCGCGCGGGGGCGCCTCGACCGAAACCGGCAGCGTCGCGCCGGTCTCGTGGAGCGGCGCCTATGGCGGGGCGGCCATTGGCGGTCTCTGGCAGGACGCCGGCTGGAGCACCACGGGCCACGGCACCCCGCCGGGCCCGGTCGACACCAGTTCCGCCTCCCGTCCCTACAATGCCGGCGCGCCGCGGGCCGGCCTGTTCGCCGGCTATCTCTGGCAAGCCGGCAACTGGCTCTACGGTATCGAAGCCGATATCGGGCTTGCCAATGCCAATCGCGGCCGCAGAGGCATTCCGGGCTCCGGCACGCCGGCCATGCTCAACGCCAGCGGCGACGAGACCACCGTGCTGCGCGGCTGGGACGCCAGCCTGCGCGGCCGCCTGGGCGCCGTCGTCGCGCCCAATCTCATGGTCTATGGCACGGCCGGCATGGCCCTCCAGCGCGCGACCGTCCGTGCGAGCTGCACGAACGGTTATGCCTGCAGCACCCCGCTCTATGAAAGCTTCGCTGTGACCCAGGCCGGATGGACGGTGGGCGCCGGCGTCGAAACGTCGCTGGCCGACAACTGGTTCGCCCGCGCCGAATATCGCTATGCGGCCTTCCCGACGCTGAGCCACACCTTCTTCACCGCGAGCCCAGCCGACAGCTTTTCGGTCAGGGTCAGCCAGGCCGACCATCGCGCCAGCCTGGCGATCGGCTATCGCTACTGAGCGCTCGCCTCGCTCATGCCCCGAGATAGGCGCGCGTCAGGCTCTCGTCCTTGGCCGCGCCGCGCCAGTGCTCCGGGCCGATCTCGCTGACCACCCGGCCGAGCTTCATCACATAGGCCCGGTCGGCGGCCTCCGTCGCCAGTTGCACGTTCTGCTCGATCAGCAGCACGCTCACCCCCTCGCCGCGGATCCTGGCGATGATGCCGACCAGGCTCTTGACGATCTTGGGCGCGAGGCCGGTGGAAGGCTCGTCCAGGATCAGCAGGTCCGGCTGCAGCAGCAGCGCCCGGCCGATCGCCACCATCTGCTGCTCGCCGCCGCTCAAGAGCTCGACATGGGCGTCCAGCCGGTCGGCCATGAACGGGAACAGCGCCAGGATGCCGTCGAGCGTGAAGCGGCGCTGATCCGCCCCGCGCTTGTCGCCTTCGCGCGCGGCGAGATCGAGATTGGTGCGCACGGTGAGCTCGCCGAACAGGCGCCGGTTCTCCAGCACCACGGCAATGCCGGCGGCCGCGCGCCGGTGCGCCGCGACCGCCTGGATTTCGCGGCCGTCCTTGACGATCCGCCCGGAGCGGACCGGATTGAGGCCGCAGAGCGCGCGCACCAGCGTGGTCTTGCCGGCGCCGTTCGGCCCGATCACCGCCACCCCCTCATTGGCGCCGATGGCCAGGCTGACGTCGCGCAGCACGGTGATCGCGCCATAGCCCGCCGTGATGGTCTCGACCGACAACATGGCGTTCAGGCTCCCAGATAGGCTTCGCGCACGCGCGGGTCGGCCTGGATGGCGGCAAAGTCGCCGCGCGCGATGATCTCGCCGAAACACAGCACATTGACCACGGAGGAGACGCCCATCAGGTCCATGTCGTGGGAGACCAGGAAGATCGTCATGCCCTCACGGTTGAGCTTGACCAGCATCTGGCGCAACTGCTCGGTCTCCTCGGCATTGAGGCCCGACGAGGGCTCGTCGAGGCACAGGAGGTCGGGCTCGCCGACGGCCGCGCGGGCGAGCTCGACGAGACGCTGCTGGCCGACCGGCAGGTCGCCGGCCCGGATATCGGCAATGGCGCTCAGCCCGAAGCGGGCCAGCGTCGCGTCGGCCTCCCCTTCCATGCGGCGCAGTTCGGCGCGCGACGACGGCAGGCCGAGGAGATTGGCGAGGAAACCGGACGTGCCGCGCTTGTGGCAGCCGGCGATGAGATTGTCGCGCACGCTCAGATGCGCGAAGACCTGCGGCGTCTGGAAGGTGCGAACCAGACCCTGGCGGCTGCGCTGGGCGACCGAGGCGCGCGCGATGTTGGCGCCGTGATAGAGCACGTCGCCCTGGTCTGGCGTCAGGAAGCCCGAGACGATGTTGAACAGCGTGCTTTTGCCCGCGCCGTTCGGCCCGATCAGCCCGGTGATCCCACCCTTGGCGATGTCGAGGCTGACATCGCGCAGCACCGACAGGCCGAAGAAGCTCTTGGAGATGCGGCGAAGCCGCAGCATGGCGTCGTCGTCGATGCCGGGTTCGGTCATGGCAGGCGTGGTCATGGCCGGCGCTCCCCGGCCGGCGGCAGCAGGCGCTTCGCGACATCCCGGACGAGGCCGCCGATCCCCTGCGGCAGGAAGATCACCGCCAGCACCAGGGCCCCCGCGAACAGCAGCGGATGGACGTCGCCGAGCTTGCTCAGCAGGTTCGGGGCGATGGTGACGAAGGCCGCGCCAAACACCGCGCCGGCCACCGTCTGGACGCCGCCGATGACCGCCAGCAGCAGGAAGCTGACCGCCTTGTCGATGCCGAAACTGTCGACGCTGACGAAGGAGACGTAATTGGCGAACAGGCTGCCGGCGAGCGATCCGACCATGGCGCTCAGCACGAAGACCTTCACCTTCAGCATGTGCACGTCGACGCCCAGCACCATGGCCGCCTGGGGCGCGTCGCGCATGGCCCGCATGGCGTAGCCGGCCCGCGACCTCAGGAGATTGTAGTGCAGCCAGAACACCAGGGCCGCCACCGGCCAGACGAAGTAATAGAAGCGCTGCGGCGTGCTGAGCGGGAAGCCGAACAGGGTGATGCGCGGCACGCCGCCAATGCCCAGCGTACCGCCGGTGAGCCAGTCCCATTCCAGGAACAGGACATGGCCGATGGTCGCCAGCGCCAGGGTGGCGAGCGCCAGGAAATGGCCCGACAGGCGCAGGATCGGCCAGCCGATGAGGAAGGCGGTGGCGCCGCTGACCAGCATGCCGGCGCCGAGCCCGACCAGCCAGTGCCAGCCGAGCGCGGTCGCGCCATAGGCAGTGGCATAGGCGCCGATGCCGTAGAACACGCTCTGCGCCAGCGAGATGATGCCGCACTGGCCGAGCAGGAAGGCGACGCCGAGCCCGGCCATGGCATAGAGCGCGGTGAACACCAGGAGGTCGACCGTGCCGCGCGAGGCGACCAGCGGCACCGCCACCCAGATCGCAAGCCCGATGAGCGCGAGCGCGGCGACGACGAGGCTCCGCGCGCGGGCCGGAGCGAGGGCAGCCGGGGTCATGGGGATCCGTTCGATGCTCATCCGCCGGCCCGCCCCTTGCGGCCGAGAATGCCGTTGGGAATGGCGATCATGATCAGGATCAGGAAGACCATGGCGATGACGTCCTTGTAGCCGGACGAGACGAAGACGATGGCCAGCGCCTCGACCAGGCCGAGCATGAGGCCGCCGATGACCGCGCCGAAGGGATTGCCGAGCGTGCCGATGATCGCGGCGGTGAAGCCCTTGAGCGTCAGCAGCAGGCCCATCTCGTAGTGAAGGGTGATGAGCGGCGAGACCAGCACGCCGGCAATGCCGCCGACCGCGCCGCCGAGCACGAAGGTGAGCGTGCGCATCATCGGCACGTTGATGCCGATGGTGGCGGCGCCGTCGGCATCGATCGAGGCGGCCATGATCGACTTGCCGATGAAGGTCCTGGTGTAGAACAGCCGGAGCGCCACCACGACCAGCACGCTGAACACGATCAGCCAGACCGCGTGGACACGGATCGCCGCGTCGAACACGTCGAGCGAGCCATTGCCGCCGAGGCCGCGCACGGGATGGGAATCCCGGCCGAAGAACAGGAGCGTCGAGGCCGAGACGGCGAAGGCGCCGCCGAGCGTCACCAGCAGGAAGGAATCCTCGGTGCCGCCGCGCCGCTTGGTCGGGCGGACGAACAAGAGCTCCACCGCCCAGCCGACCACGCCGCCGGCCATGGTGCCGCCGAGAAAGGCGATGAGGATCGGGGCGCCGAGCCGTTCGATGGCGAGATAGGAGACGATGCCGGCAACCAGGGCGAAGTCGCCCTGCATGGCGTTGACCACGCGGGTGCCGCGATAGATCACGGATATGCCGAGCCCGATCAGGCCGTAGACGAAGCCGTTGGTCACGCCCGACAGCAGCGATTGGATCAGAAGGGTTGTCGTCATCGGCCCGTTCGCGGCAGAAAATGGCGGGAGGCGGGCGCTTGCCGGCGCCCGCCGGAGGTCAAAAGGTCAGGGGGTCAGCGCGCGACCTTGAACGGCAGCCGGGTGAACTGCTGCTTGACCAGCTTGGAATAGACATAGCTGGAGAGGTCGATACCGGTCAGATCGTCCTTGGAAAAATCATAGCTCGCCATGACGCCCTTGAACGGCTGGCGCATGGCCTGGGCGATCGCCGCCTTGTCGGTCGGGCCGGCCTTTCTCAGGGCGTCGGCGACGATATGCACGGCGTCCCAGCCGGCCGCCTCGTAGTTCTTCGGCAGCGAGCCATAAGCCTTCTGATAGAGCTCGACGAAGGCCTTCTGATGCGGCTCCGGATCCTCGCCCACCAGGAATTCCGGGAAGACGATATCGTCGGCGAATTCGCCCATGCCGCGGACATAGTCATAGGGCGAGGAACCGATCGCCGAAATGATCGGCTGGGTGATCTTGACCTGGCGGGCGCCGCGGAACGGCACCGGCGAGGTCGCCACCACATAAACCGCCTCCGGATTGGCCGCGCGCACCTTGGCGGCCTGGGTCGAGACATCGGTCGCGCCCACCTCGAATTTCTCGACCGAAACGAAATCGACGCCATAGTCGCGCGCCATGGTGCGCAGACTGTTGAACACCAGCTGGCCGTAGCCGGAATCGTGCAGCACGCCGATCTTCTTGAAGCCCTGCGCCTTGGTATATTCGAGCATGGCCTTGGCGTTCAGCGGCTGGGGCGGCAGCACGTGGTAGAGCGACTTGTAGGTCAGCTCGATCGCCGGGCCGAGGCCGGTCAGCGCCACCTGGGCCATCTTCTCGCCGTCGGCCAGCGCCGCGATCGCGCCTGTGCTGGCGGTCAGCGAACCGCCGATCATGGCCGCGACCTTCTCGTTGAAGATCAGTGCCTCGGCCTTGCTCTTGGCGATGTCCGGCTTGGAGCCGTCATCCTCGATCAGCACCTTGATCGGCCGGCCGGCAATGCCGCCGGCCTCGTTGAGCACCTTTTCGGCGAGCTGCATGGCGGCGCGCTCGGCCTGGCCGAGACCGGCGCCCGGGCCGGTGAGGCAGAGCACCGCGCCGATCTTGATCGGCTCGGCTGCCTGGGCATGGGCGGCGAACGGCGCCTTGGCGAGCGCGAGCGCGCCGGCCGCACCGAGCATGACGCCGCGCCGCGTCTGAATGAATCGTGTCATGGTTTCCTCCCGGAAAACGCCGCGGCGTCTCTGGCCGCGTTGAGCGTTCGTTGCTGGTCTGGGACTATGGGCTAAAGGGACGCATTCCCCTCTACGGCCTGCGTATGGATGCCATGCGAGGCCGGGCCCGCGAGAGCCCGGCCGCGCCGCGGGTGGTTCACTCGGCGGCGGCGCGATATTCCGGCGTTTCGAGCTGCGGCAGCACCTCGCGCATGAACAGGTCGAGCTCTTCCAGCATCACCTCCTTCGGGCATTGCGCCCAATGCCAGATCAAGGTGATGTATTCGCACGGCGCCTGGTCGTAGATCCGGCCCCAGACATCGCGGTTGTCCTGCACCGTGCCGCCGATGAACAATTCGCTCTTCTTCATGCCTTCGACCAGGGTCGCGTCGTCGCCTTGCGGCAATTGCGGGAAGAACGGCCCGTAGAAGTTCCGGTAGATGTCGAGGTCGTATTTCCTCAGGCGCTCGTCGAACTCGGCCCGCGACCGCGTCACATGCGGAAAGCGCACGATGTTCTGCCGCTCGCCGAGCTGGAAATCGAAACCCGCGCGGCGGGCGACGTCGTGATAGAGCCGGACGCCGTCGGCGACCTGGGCGAGCGGCGAGAAATAGGTCGGGTGAAAGCCGCGGCGGGCGCAGAACTCCACACTCTCTTTACTTTTGGTCGTGGCGACGAACAAAGGCGGATGCGGCCGCTGATAGGGTTTCGGCACGACGGCGATCTTGGCGACGCGGCCCTGGTCGTCGACCTCGCCCTCGACGCCGGCGGCGCGCGCGGTATGGGCGGCGGGATAGCCCTCGATGCCGGTGATCGGATAGGGCGCCTTGTAGGTCGGCCCGTCGAGCACCACGGCGTCCTGGGTCCAGCAGGCGATGAGCTGGTCGACCCGCTCCTCGAACACGTCGCGGTTCTTCTGGTCGGAGGCGCTGCCGTCCGAGACGGTGGCGACCGAACCTGCCCACTGGCCCAGCACATTGGCCCAGCGCGACTGGTAGCCGCGGGCGAGGCCGACCCAGTAGCGGCCCTTGCTGAGGTGGTCGATGATGGCGGTTTCCTCGGCGACCCGGATCGGGTCCTGGGTCGCCATGACGTAACCGATGGCCCCGACATTGATGGTCGAGGTCTTGGCCGCCCAATAGGCGTTCAGGATGCCCGGATTGGGCCCGACCTCATAGCCCTCGGAATGGAAATGGTGCTCGATGGTGGAGGCGCCCCAGACGCCCATGGCCTCGGCCGCCAGCACCACCTCGGTCCATTCGTGGACGATCTCCTGGTACATGTCGCGGTCGACGCCCATCGGCCGTTTCCTGACGCGGTCGTCGAAATCCGCGCTCGGGAACATCGGATAAAGCTGGAGAATGACCTTCGGCCGCGCCATGCGAGCCTCCCTTTCCATGTGTTTTTGAAAGAAGCTTAGCCCGCCCCTCCCGACCTGAGATCAAGGGTGGGGCTATGCCTGTTATCGGTTGGGCCTATAGGCGATCACCCGCTGCCAACCGCCGCATGGCGCCCGCATGAAACACCAGCGGCGCGCGCTCGGGCGCTTGGGCGAAGCCATCGACCCGGCCGACGAAGATCACGTGGTCGCCGCCCCAATAGCGATAGAGCGTGCGGCATTCGAAACGGGCCGCCACATCGGCCAGCATGGGAATGCCCTCTGGTCCCTCCTCCGTCTCGATGCCGGCGAAGCGGTCGATGCCCGAGCGGGCGAACTGCCGGGCGAGCGCCTCCTGGCCCTCGGCCAGGACATGGACGACGAAATGGCTCGCCTCCTCGAAGGCGGCATGGCTCGATGAGCTCGCCGCCAGGCTCCAGAGTACCAGCGGCGGGTCGAGCGACAGGGAGCTGAAGGAATTGACCGTGACGCCGCAGGGCCTGCCCGCGCGGCTCCGGCTGGTCACCACCGTCACGCCGGTGACGAAACGGCCGAGCGCATCGCGGAAGGCGCGCTGGTCCAATGGCTGGGCGAGCGCCTCGTCCTTCAAAACGGCATATCCCATGGCAGCCTCCGGCCGACGGCCCGGTCCCGGACAAAACCCGGAAACCGGTGCGACGATCGAAGGCTAAAGGTTCCTCTTCCCTTGAGAATGCGATAAGAGGCGATCCCAGTTATAGGCCATGGATATAACCCTTGGATCTCCGTCACATCACGGCTTTCGTCGCGGCCTATGAAGAGGGCAGCATCAACCGGGCGGCACAGCGGCTGAACCTGGCGCAGCCGAGCGTCAGCGGCATCCTGCGCGACCTGGAGGCCGAGATCGGCGGTCCCCTGTTCGAGCGCCTGGCGCGCGGCGC
Source organism: Hyphomicrobiales bacterium (assembly GCA_017304475.1). GTDB lineage: Bacteria > Pseudomonadota > Alphaproteobacteria > Rhizobiales > Phreatobacteraceae > Phreatobacter. The sequence continues at coordinate 103,859 of JAFKKV010000015.1, forward strand.
CCGCCCGACCAGCGCCGGCGACACCTTCTACAAACATTGCCTGCGCGTGCTGGCCGAGGTCGACGCGGCGCGCAAATCGGTGGTCAGCGGCGTCGACCGGATCGCCGGGCCGGTCCATATCGGCCTGGCACCGACGGTCGCCAAGGGCCTGATGCCGCGCTTCATCGCCGGCTATCTCGCCGACTATCCGGATGTCCAGCTGCGCATCGCGGAGGCCTTTTCCGGCCCGCTCGCGGAATGGACGCTGTCGGGCGACGTCGATTTCGCCGTGGTCGCGGTGCCGCCGGCCGACCGGCGCCTGGTGATCCGGCGGCTGGCGCCCGACCCGATCTTCCTGATCTCGGCCCCCGGCGGCCTCGCCGCCACCTCGTCCGGTCCGCTCTCCGCCATGCCGCCTTTGAAACTGGTCCTGCCCTCACCGCGCAACGGCCTGCGCACCATGCTCGACCGCTACATCCATGCCGCCAACCTGCCGGTCGAGCGGCTGATCGAGATCGACAGCCTGCATGGCATTCTGGAGGTGGTGAAGCGCAGCGACTGGGTGACGCTCCTGTCGATCACCTCCATCCTGAAAGAGCTCGAGCGCGGCGAACTGGCGGCGCGGCGCACCGACCCGCCGGTCGACCTGGAATTCTATCTGGTCCACCCGGCCCGTCGCGCCTTGTCGGCGGCGGCCGCCTTGTTCGTCCAGCGCCTGGAGCAGGCCTTTGCCGAAAGCCAGGCCGAATGGGCGCCGCTCGTCGCCGGTGAATCAGGCCAGCCCACGATCCGGTAAGGCGCCCGGGCGGGGGCCGTCGGGCCGCCTCGACCCGCAGGCGGCGCCTCAAATCGGCCCCAAATCAGTCCGTTTCCCGCCAAAACATGTGTCGGCCGGGGCACATTCCGCCGCCGAACGCTGTGGCCAAGCCGCGAAAACAGGCACCGCGGCGCCCGCCCCGATTGACGCCGGACCGGGCATTCGGGCTTCTCGCCGCATTGCAATGCGTACGATCCAATCAGGATTAGGAAAAGCATCGTCATGAAGAAGTTTCTGCTCGCGGGCGCAGCCCTTGCCGCTCTTGCCTCCGGCGCCCAGGCCGCCGATCTCGGGGTCCAGCGCGTCGCCGTCCCGGCCGCGATCGTCTCGCCGGTGTTCAACTGGACCGGCTTCTATGTCGGTGGCTATGTCGGCGGCAGCTCGCGCCAGTCGCGCTTTACCGATGTCAACGGTTACAACCTTGCCGGCGAAAGCTGGAACGTGAACCGCACGAGCTTCCTCGGTGGTCTGACCGCCGGCTACAACTGGCAGCTGACCCCCAGCTTCCTGCTCGGCGTCGAGGCTGAAGTCGGCTATCTCGGCGGTGCCCGCCGCGCTCAGCCCAGCTCGGCCGGTCTCGACACCACCGGCCGCATCAATGACAGCGTCTACGGCCTGCTGACGGCCCGCGCCGGCTTCACGGTCGATCGCGCCCTGTTCTTCGTCAAGGGCGGTTTGGCTCTCGGCGGCGGCAGCCTGCGCATCAGCGACACCTGCACCGCGGCTCCCTGCGGTCCGGGCACCCTGGCCGGGTCGCGCTCGACCGATTTCGGCTGGACCATCGGCGGCGGCGTGGAATATGCGGTCGCTCAGAACTGGACGATCAAGGGCGAATATAACTACGTTCGCTTCAACAACCGCACGATCAATGCCGTGTCCGGTGCCAATGCCGCTTTTGCCTATGGCGTGAGCAACAACGATGCGCACCTGTTCAAGGTCGGCGTGAACTATCTGTTCTCGACCGGTCCGGGCGCCGTGACCCGCTACTGATCACCTCGCGATCTCCAGGGATCGTGACGGACGGGCCGCCTTCGGGCGGCCCGTTTTCGTTTGGCGGCTCAGGTGAATTCGGCCGCCCGCCTGGCAAACACGCCCGCCAGCCGGCCGACCGCCTCGGCATTGTCGGCGGCAGCGGTCCCCGCCCTGGCCCGCACCGCGATGCCCTCGAAGATCGCCGCCCAGCGGAACATGGCATAGGCCATGTGGAAGGGCTGCAGCCGCGCGCCGTGCCTTGCCAGGGCATAATAGTCGGCTTCGAAGACTGCCTGGGGCGGAATGCCCAAAGCACCGAGATCGAGGCCCGCCAGCCCGCCATATTCATCCGGCGCGGTCTGCCAGGTCATGCAGCAATGGCTGAGGTCGCCGAGCGGATGACCAAGCGTCGAGAGCTCCCAGTCGAGCACGGCGATGACCCGTGGTTCGCTCGGATGGAACATCAGATTGCCCAGGCGATAGTCGCCGTGCGCGATGCCTGACGTATTGTCCTGAGGGATATGCTGCGGCAGCCAGGCCATCAGGCGCGCGAAATGCGGATCCTTGTCGCTGCCCGCCGCCACAAGCTGCTTCGACCAGCGGCCGATCTGGCGCGCAAAATAGTCGCCCGGCCGACCGAAATCGCCGAGGCCACGGGCGGCCGGGTCGACATTGTGCAGGGCCGCCAGCGTCTCGGCCATGGAGCGGTACATGGCCCGGCGCTCCTCCGGCGCGACGCCGTCGAGCGCGCAATCGTGGAACACCCGGCCCTCGAGCCGCTCCATCACGTAGAAGGGCGTGCCGACAATGCTGCGGTCGTCGCAATAGAGGAGCGCCGGGGGAACCGGCACGTCGGTGCCTGCAAGCGCCGAGATGACCCGGTATTCCCGGTCGATCGCATGGGCCGAGGGCAGGAGGTCGCCCGGCGGCTGCTTGCGCAGCACCAGGCGCCGTGTGTCATAGCTCACGAAGAAGGTCGGGTTGGACTGCCCCCCGGAGATCCTCGCTATCTCCGGACGGCCGCCCGACAGACCGAGCGCCTGCCGGAGATAGCCGTCCAGCCGGCCCGCATCGAACTCGACCGTCCTGTCCTCAGTCATGGCCTGTCCCGTCCGTTCACGCCTGCGCCACCGGCCAGCGCCAGAAGTCCGGGCCCTCGCCGCTCAGCGCCCGGCTGAGCACCATGCGATGAACCTCGTCGGCGCCGTCGACGAGCCGGGCCTGGCGGGCGTAGCGATAGATCCATTCGAGCACGGTATCCTTGGAATAGCCACGCGCGCCATTGATCTGGATCGCCACGTCGGCGGCCTGGTGCAAGGTATTGGCTGCCTGGATCTTGGCCATCGAGACCTCCTTGCGGGCGAAATTGCCGCGATCGAGCTCCCAGGCGGCCTTCATCACCAGGAGCCGGCCGATCTCGATATTCATGGCGAGCCCGCCGAGCATCAGCTGCACGCTTTCCCGGTCGGCGAGCCTGACGCCGAAGCCGTGGCGCACCGCCGCATAGTCGTTGGCGATCTCGACGCAGCGCTTGGCGAGACCCAGCCAGCGCATGCAATGGGTCAGGCGGGCCGGCCCGAGCCGGATCTGGGTGATCTTCATGCCCTGCCCCTCGCCCATCAGGACGTCCTCGGGCTGGACGGTCAGGCCGTCGAATTCGAGCTCGCAATGGCCGCCATGTTCCTCAGGCCCCATGATGCCGATGCGCCGGACGATCTTCCAGCCGGGCTGGTCGCGGTGGAACAGGAAGGCGGTGAGGCCGCTGCGCGGATTGTCGGAAGTGCGCGCCACCAGGATGAAATGGGCCGCGGTCTCGGCGCCGGTGATGAACCATTTGCGGCCGTGGATGCGGTAAGAGCCGTCGGCCTGCTTTTCCGCCGTGGTCTGGATCATCGACGGATCGGAGCCGCCACCCGGATTGGGCTCGGTCATGGCGAAGGCGGAGCGGACCTGGCCGTCGACGATCGGGTCGAGCCAGCGCTTCTTCTGGTCGGGCGTGGCGATCGCCTCGAGCACCATCATGTTGCCGTCGTCGGGGGCCGCCGAATTGAACACGGCCGGCCCGAAGATCGAGCGGTTCATCGCCTCGTAGCAGACCGCCATGCCCATGCGCCCGACGCCGAGACCGCCCGTCTCCGGTTTCAGCTGCAGGCACCACAGCCCCTGGGCGCGGGCCTTGGCCCTGACCCGGTCGAGCAGCCCGATCTCAATGTTCTCGTGGGCGTCATAGGCGGCGGGATCGGCCTCCAGCGGCAGGATCTCCTTGTCGACGAAAGCGGCGATGCGCGAGCGCAGGGCGTCGAGTTCAGGCGAAATCGTGAAATCCATCAGCCAACCTCTTTTCGTCAAATTCCGAGCGAGCGCTCGTTTTATAAATTGGCGTTTGCCCTGTGGCAATGATACGAATGGCTGGTCTTGCACCACGGTCGCGATCACCTGGCGGAAGGATTGGCATTGGACCGGCTCTCGACCTTTCAGGCGCGCCACGACCTGAGCACCGAGGCGCTTTGCGCGCGCATCCTGGCGCGCCACCGCGACGCCATCCGGGTCAAGAAGCCGCATCTGGCCACCGCCAATCTCGCCCGCATCATCGACGCGACGCTGAAGCTTGCGAACCGCACCTCGTTCCACTCGATGACGCTGCGCGACCTGGTGCGCGAGACCGGCCTCAGCATGGGCGCGCTCTATGCCTATTTCGACGGCAAGGACACGCTGCTCGCGATGATCCTCGACACCGTCTCGGATGTCGTCACCGAGATCCTGGACCAGCCGCCCGCCGAGGTTGTCGATGCGCCCGTGGCGCGGCTGGCCTGGTTCATCCGCAGCCATGTCTTCCTGTCGGAGACCATGCTGCCCTGGTTCGTCTTCTCCTACATGGAGGCCAAGGCCTTTCCGCCGAGGGAGCGCCGGAAGGCCACCGCCAGCGAGCAGCGCACCGAGGCGATGATCGCGGCCGCGCTCGAGGCCGGCCGGGACAAGGGCTGTTTCGCGGTCGGCGACATCGCGATGACCGCCGCCCTGATCAAGCCGATGATCCAGGACTGGTATGTCAAGCGCGCGAAGTACCGCAAACGCAATGTCGGTCCCGAGGCCTTCGCCGAGGCGCTGATCGGCTTCGTCGAGGCCTCGATCCTTGGGCGTCCCCGCGCCTGAACCCTGCGGCCGCGCTCCTTACCGGTTTTTTATTTGACTTGAACGCCCGGCGGGAGCATTGGGCGCGCAACGGCGTGCCTGCCCGTTTCGGCGCCGGACCTCAGAGACTTCAACGACAATGCCCAGCGACAGTAGCAGCCGATTGTCCAAGCCGCTGACGGCGCGCGTGCCGGCCTGATCTCCTGAGATCGGCTCACCCGTGACCGTCGCGGCCGACGATCACGCCCATAAGGTGAGCCATGAATTCCCGCCCGATCTTCGAGGCGATGCGGCAGGCCCCGCTCGGTCTGCGCCTCGGCGCCTATGCCCCCAATCTTTTCGATCTCGTCGCCTTCATCCTGGTGATCGGCGTCCTGAGCCTGATCGCCCATTCGGTGCAGGACATGCGGGCGCCGCTTGCCGCCCTCGACATCACGCCGGTCCGCCTCGACCCGTGGCTGCTGCCCGAATATGCCGCGCGCACGACGCTGCGCCTGTTCGCCGCCATGGCCGCCTCGCTGGTCTTCACCTTCATCGTCGCGACGCTCGCGGCCAAGAGCCGGCGGGCGGCCATGGTGATCATTCCGACCCTCGACATCCTGCAGTCCGTGCCGGTGCTCGGTTTCCTGACCTTCACCGTGGTGTTCTTCCTGCACCTGTTCCCGGGCAGCCAGCTCGGCGCCGAATGCGCCGCGATCTTCGCCATTTTCACCGCCCAGGCCTGGAACATGGCCTTTTCCTTCTACCAGTCGCTGCGCACCGTGCCCGGCGACCTGCAGGAGGTCAGCCGGCAGTTCCAGTTCTCGCCCTGGCTGCGCTTCTGGCGCCTGGAAGCCCCCTTCGCCGTGCCGGGCCTCGTCTGGAACGCCATGATGTCCATGTCGGGCGCCTGGTTCTTCGTGGTCGCCTCCGAGGCGATCTCGGTGGGCGACGTGACGGTGGCGCTGCCCGGTATCGGCTCCTGGCTGGCGCTGGCCATCGACAAGCGCGACATGACCGCGGTGGCGCTGGCCGTCGCCGCCATCGCCGTCACCATCCTGATCTACGACCAGCTGGTGTTCCGGCCGATCGTCGCCTGGGCCGACAAGTTCCGCTTCGAGACCACCGCCGCCCAGCAGCGGCCGCAATCCTGGGTCTTCGACCTGGTGCGCAAGACACGGCTGATGAAGCGCATGTTCCAGCCGGCCGCCTGGCTGATCGGCCAGGTCGCGCGGCTGGCGGTGCGGACCGGCGGCCGGGCCGGCATCACCGTTCCGAGCCTTGCCGGGCCGATCGCCGGCGGCGCCTGGTTCGCCCTGGTCGGCGTCGCGGTCGCCTATGGCCTCTGGCACATGGTCAGCTATCTCTCGGCGACACTGGCGCTGAGCGATCTCGTCACCGCCGTCGGCTATGGCCTGTTCACGCTGGCCCGGGTGCTGGTGCTGATCGCACTGGCCTCCCTCGTCTGGGTCCCGGTCGGCGTCTGGATCGGACTTCGGCCGGCGGTCGCCCAGAAGGTCCAGCCGATCGCCCAGTTCCTCGCCGCCTTCCCGGCCAATGTGCTGTTCCCCTTCGCCGTCGTGCTGATCGTCTCGTTCGGGCTCGACGCCAATATCTGGCTGTCGCCGCTGATGGTGCTCGGCACCCAGTGGTACATCCTGTTCAACGTCATTGCCGGTGCCAGCGCCTTTCCCACCGACCTGCGCGAGGTTTCCACCCTGTTCCGGCTGAAGACCTGGCAATGGTGGCGGCGGGTCATCCTGCCCGGCATCTTCCCCTATTACGTCACCGGCGCGCTGACCGCCTCGGGCGGCTCCTGGAACGCCAGCATCGTCGCCGAGGTGGCGACCTGGGGCGACACCAAGCTCAAGGCGGCCGGGCTTGGCTCCTATATCGCCGATGCCACCACGGCGGGCGACTATCCACGCGTCGTGCTCGGTGTCGCGGTCATGTCGCTGTTCGTGGTGATCTTCAACCAGGTGCTCTGGCGGCCGCTCTATCGCTTCGCCGAGCGTCGCCTCACCTTGAACTGACGGAGGCAGCGATGCTGAACCACACCGTGATGTCCCCGCCCGCCCCGGCCACCCTGCGCAATGCCCTGGTTTCGGTCGAGAACCTGCGCCACCTCTATCGCAAGGGTTCCGCCAGCGACCTCCTGGTGCTCGACGACGTCCAGGTCGCCTTGCACGAGAACGAGATCGTCTCGCTGCTCGGCCGCTCCGGTTCGGGCAAGTCGACGCTGCTGCGCATCATTGCCGGCCTGATGCCGGCAAGCGCCGGAACGGTCACCATCGACGGCCAGCCGGTCAAGGGGCCGGCGAGCCAGGTCGCCATGGTGTTCCAGTCCTTTGCCCTGTTTCCCTGGCTGACCGTCCTGGAAAATGTCGAGATCGGCCTGGAGGCCCAGGGCGTGGCGCCGGCCGAGCGGCGCAAGCGCGCGCTCGCCGCCATCGACCTGATCGGCCTAGACGGCTTCGAGAGCGCCTACCCGAAGGAATTGTCGGGCGGCATGCGCCAGCGGGTCGGGCTGGCGCGCGCGCTGGTCGTCCACCCCAAGGTGCTCTTGATGGACGAGCCCTTCTCGGCGCTCGACGTCCTGACCGCAGAGACGCTGCGCACCGACCTGCTCGACCTGTGGGCCGAAGGCCGCATGCCGATCCGCGCGATCCTGCTGGTCACCCACAATATCGAGGAGGCGGTGCTGATGTCCGACCGCATCCTGGTCTTCTCGTCCAATCCCGGCCGGGTCATCGCCGAGATCAAGGTCGATCTGCCGCAGCCGCGCAATCGCCTCGACCCGGCCTTCCGCCAGATCGTCGACGACATCTATGCCCGCATGACTGCCAGGACGACATCGCCGGCCCAGCGCGGCGGCACCTTTCTCGGCAGCGGCCTCGGCATGGTGCTGCCGCATGTCTCGACCAACGTGCTGTCCGGCCTGATGGAGGCGGTCTCCGGCCCGCCACATCATGGCCGCGCCACCTTGCAGGCGCTCGCTTCCGAGCTGCAGCTCGAGGTCGACGAACTGTTCCCGATGGCCGAGACGCTGCAGCTGCTGCGCTTCGCCGAACTCGATTCCGGCGTCGTTCGGCTGACCGATGAGGGCCAGCGTTTCGCCGCCGGCGAGGTCGACGCGCGCAAGAGCCTGTTCGCCCAGCACCTCATCGCCTATGTGCCGCTCGCCGCCCATATCCGGCGCGTGCTCGACGAACGCCCGAGCCATCGGGCCCCCGCCGCCCGTTTCCAGGACGAACTGGAGGACCACATGTCGGAGAGCTTCGCCGAACAGACGCTCGGCGGCGTCACCTCCTGGGCCCGCTACGCCGAAGCCTTCGCCTTCGACCAGACGACCGGCATGTTCAGCCTGGAGAACCCGGATTGAGGGTGAGCGCCTGCGCGCAGCCGAGGCCGCCCTGGAGACAAAAGCCCAACGCGATCAACCCTCTCCCAAAGGGAGAGGGTGGCAGCGTCAGCTGCCGGGTGAGGGGCGTAGGCGTCGAGAATTGATCGCGATGCTCGTCGAGCATGCAGTCTTCTCCGGAGATGGACCACCCCTCACCCGGCGCCTGACGGCGCCGCCCTCTCCCTTTGGGAGAAGGTTCTCGTCGGGTTGCGCGCCGCGCTCAAACTGCCGTGTAAAAATACGCCCCCTCGCCCGCCCCGGTCCGCACCACCCGCTTCTGCCGGATCAGCAAGTTCAGATGCGCCAGGGTCTCGCCGACGGCGAATTTCATCTGGCGGTGCTCAAGCGCGCGGCGGAACAGCCGGCCCGCGATATCGGCCGCCATGCGCGGTTCCTCGCAGAACCCGACGACCTGCTCCAGCCGCTGCTTGTGGCCGGCGATCAGCGTGTCGATACGCTGATGCATGCCATGGAACGGCGCCCCATGCGAGGGCAATACCAGCGTCTCCGCCGGCAGAGCCTTGAACCGCTCGAGCGCCGCCAGATAGTCGCCGAGCGGATCGCCTTCCGGCTCGGATGCGACGACCCCGATATAGGGCGAGATGGTCTCCAGCACGTGGTCGGCGGCGATCAGCAGGCGGCGGCCGGCATCGAACAGGCAGATCTGTTCGGGCGCATGGCCGGCACCGACCAGCACCCGCCAGTTGGTTCCCCCGATCGCCAGATCATCGCCGTCGCGCAGGCGGACGAACGACGCCGGCAAAGGCCGGACGCCGCGCGTGTAGAAGCTGTTGTTCTCGACGAGGTAGGCCAGGAAGGCTTCCGAGCAGCCGGCCATGCGGTGCAGCTTCTGCTGCTGCGCCAGCGCCTGCCCGGCATCCTCGCTGAGCGCGGCGCGCGCCTGCAGCCATTCGGTCCTGGCCATCCAGAGTGGCGCGCCGAAACGCGCGCAGAGCCAGCCGGCAAGGCCGACATGGTCGAGATGGAAATGGGTGACGACGACCCTGGTCACCGGCCGCCCGGCCAGGTGATGGGCGAAGACCTCTTCCCACACCGCCTTGCTGGCGGCATCGCCCGTGCCGGTATCGATGACGGTCCAGCCTTCACCATCATCGAGCAGCCAGGCATTGACGTGCCAGGGCGAGAAAGGAAGCGGTAGCCTGACCGAGAACAGGCCCGCCGCGACCTCTTGCGGCAGGCCGTGATCCGGCGCGATCCGCTGCGCTGCCGCCGAATGGGCCTGATCCGCTTGCGCCAACAAAACCGAACCCCCGGATTGAAACCTAATGCCGTCGCGCGGTGCCGCGCTGGCGGAACATGAAACATATTTCCGCATCGCGGAAATAACATCAGCCTTTCGGCCGATCCGCTACCCCGGCCGCGCAGATCTGCCACGCTTTTCGCCGCCTTTCGGCCGGGATGGACTTCGGCACCGTTCCAGGCGATCTGCTCGGGCCTCAGCCCCGCAGCCGCCTGAAAGGCCCCTTCCCATGAGTGACGCCAACGAGCACCTGAAGGCCTGGATCGGCCGCGAGGAGACGGTCCATGACAGTCTCGGCCTGACGCCGACCCGACTGCTCGCGGCGACCCTCGACGACCGGCGGACGCGGTTCGAGATCGGCGATGCGCTGCCCGCCTGCTGGCAATGGCTCTATTTTCTGCCTGGCGCACCGCAGAGCGAGATCGGCCCGGACGGCCACCCGAAACGTGGCGGTTTCCTGCCGCCGGTCGACCTGCCCCAGCGCATGTTCGCCGGCTCGGAGCTCACCGTACACCGGCCCCTGCGCTTCGGCCTCGCCGCCGAACGGCGCGGCATCATTCGCGACGTCACGCCGAAGGCCGGCAAGAGCGGTCCGCTGGTCTTCGTCACCGTCGATTACGAATTCAGCCAGGACGGCCGGCTCTGCCTCACCGAGCGCCAGTCGATCGTCTACAAGGATGCCGGCCGGCCGCCGGCGGCGGCCGGTGGAACCGGAGCGCCCCCGCCCTTTGCCGCGTCATGGTCGCGCCGGATCACGCCCGACCTGGTGCTGTTGTTCCGCTTTTCCGCGCTGACCTTCAACAGCCACCGCATCCATTACGACCGGCCCTATGCGACCGAGATCGAGCATTATCCCGACCTCGTCGTGCACGGCCCGCTGATCGCGGTCTGCCTCGCCGACATCCTTCGGATCGAAGCGGGCAAGACCCTGAGCTTCTTCAAGTTCCGCGCCGAGGCACCGCTGTTCGTTTCGGCACCTTTCGAGGTCCTGGGCCGGGCGGATGGTGAGGCTGGGGCGGAGCTGAAGGCGATCGGGCCTAGCGGGGTAACGGCAATGAGCGCCTCGGCGACTTTCGCTTGAGGTAGGAGCGACCGAGCGGCGCCGGTCCGACGTAAGTGTGCGCGAGAAACACCGACGTCACCCCCGGCCGAGCGCAGCGAGGGGAAGGGGGTCCAGGGCGGCCTCATCGGCGCCTTCCGTGCATGTCGGCAACGTGATTTCGCGGCGCTAAGGACGAGGCTCTGCAACTCCTGGGCCCCCTTCCCTCGCCTCCGCAGAAGCAAGTGCTTCTGCTCTGGCTCGCCGGGGGTGACGTAGAGTGCATCGTTCAGCCCGAAGCCATCGGCCTGACGCTGGCCAAGCATAATTCGAAGGGCACTCAACCCCCCACCCCCACAAAAAAGCCTGCCCCCTCGGAAGGGAGCAGGCCTGTCGATCAATCCCCAAATCCCCTGATCAGGCGCCGTCGAGGCCGACCACCACCACCGAGCAGACGTTCTGGTGCGGGAAGCCGCCGAGATTGTGGGTGACGCCGAAGACCGGCTGGGTCTTGCGCTGGCGTTCGCCGGCCCGGCCCTGCATCTGCAGGTACATCTCGTAGATCATCCTGAGGCCCGAAGCGCCGATCGGGTGGCCGAAACATTTCAGGCCGCCGTCGATCTGGCAGGGCACCTTGCCGTCGGCGTCGAAAAAGCCGTCCATGACGTCGCGCAGCGCGCCGCCCTCGGGCGAGATGTGCAGGTCCTCCATGGTGACGAATTCGGTCACCGAAAAGCAGTCATGCACCTCGACCAGCGAGATCTGCTCGCGCGGATTGGTGATACCGGCTTCGGCATAGGCCCGCTTCGAGGCGATCCGGGTGGTGGCGAAATAGGTGCTGTCCCAGGAATTGTGCTGGGCCTCCGTGCCGTTCGACACCGAGAGCTGCAGCGCCTTGATGGTGACGAGGTCGTGCTTGCCGAGGCTGCGCGCGATTTCCGGCGTGGTGACGATGGCGCAGGCCGCCCCGTCCGACACGCCGCAGCAGTCGAACAGCCCGAGCGGCTCGGCCACCATCGGCGCGTTCATCACCGTGTCCTCGGTGATCCTGTTGCGCAGATGCGCCTTCGGATTGCGCGAGCCGTTGTCATGGCTCTTCACCGAGATATGGGCGAGCGCGCGCTTGAAGTCGCCGGCATCGACGCCGTGCTTGGCGCGATAGGCGGCGCCGAGCTGGGCGAACACGCCGGGGGCAGACAGGTTCGGCCAATACATCGAATTGACCACGCCGCGGCCACGCTGCGGCAGGCCGCCGTAACCGGTGTCCTTCAGCTTCTCGCAGCCGAGCGCCAGCGCGATGTCGCAGGCCCCTGACGCGACCGCATAGGCCGCGCCGCGGAAGGCCTCCGAACCGGAGGCGCAATAGTTCTCGACCCGCGTCACCGGGATGTAGCCGAGGCGCAGCGCCACCGCGAGCGGCACGCCGGACTTGCCGACATGCTGCTCCTCGATGCCGGTGGCGAACCACGCCGCCTCGATCTGCTTCGTCTCGATGCCGGCGTCGCCGAGCGCTTCCTCATAGGCCTCGACCATCAGGTCTTCGGCGTTGCAGTCCCAGCGCTCTCCGAACTTGGAGCAGCCCATGCCGAGGATTGCGACCTTGTCACGAATGCCAGTAGCCATGGTGCCTCTCCTCTAGCCCTGGGCCGCGCCGACGGGCGCAGCCTTCCAGAAATAGCGCGTGAAGCCGCGCTGCTGGTCCTGGTCCTTGATGCGGAACACCATGCGCATGGGCATGCCGACCGCGACCTTGCCGACATCGACATCGGTGAAGTCCATCATCATGCGGCCGCCGTCGCGAAACTGCACCATGCCGAAATGCTGCGGCGGTTCCGGGCTGTAGGTCAGCATGTCCGCCGTATAGGACATGACCTCGCCGGTCATCTCGGCGAAGGGATGGTCGACCTGCGTGTGGAACGCGTGGCAATTCGGCCCGACGCAGATCTTGCTCTTGGGGAATTGCAGCGTGCCGCATTCGGTGCAGCGGCCGCCGACCAGGCCGTGCACCATCTCGTTGTTGCGGTAGAGCGCGGTCATGGCGGTGGCCTTGTCGAGCTCGGCCCGCATGCCGCGATCGAGCGGGATCAGGTCGTTGAAGGCGAGGAACTTGGCATAGCTCGTCTCCTCGCGCCGGCGTGCCAGGCTGCCGGTGACGCCGCGCCGGGGCGCCAGTGAAGCGATCGCCTCGGTCACCTCGAGCACCAGCACGTCGCAGCCCTGGCCGAAGCCGGCAACCACGATGCGCTCGCCCGCCTTGGCGCGTTCCAGCGCATGAACCAGCATGACGATGGCATGGGCCGCACCGGTATCGCCGCAGACACCGGCGAGATTGTCGCGCACGGTGGTTTCGCCGAGGCCGCATTTCTGCGCCACCAGGGCGGCGATGCGCGGCAAGGTGCCGGGCATGCAGAAATGGCTGATGCCGTCCGCGCCGACGCCGGCCTTGGCGAGGGCCGCCTTGACCGCCGGCGGCACGATCTTCAGATAGCCCTCCTCGCGGATCCAGCGCTCTTCCCAGCCATAGTCGAAGTCGCGGTCATAGGCGCGGAACTGGTCGACGAAATCGACCGTCTCGGTATGGGCGGCGACCAGTTTGGCGATCGGCCGGCCCTCGCCGACGATCAGGGCCGCGGCCCCGTCGCCATAATGCATTTCCTGCGGGCTGCCGGCCTTGGCCTTGCGCTTGTCGGCCGCCAGCAGCAGCGTCTCGCCAGCCCCGCCGGCCACCGCCTGCAGCGCCGCGATCAGGCCAGAGGTCGCCGCCCGGCGCGAACCGGAAAGGTCGAGCGTGCGGACCGCCTGCGGCAGGTTGAGCGCGGCAGCGACCACCGCGCTGTTCGAGCGGTCGGCGAAAGGCAAGGTGGTGGAGGCCAGATGCACCGCCTGGATCGTCTCGCGCGGCAGGTCGGCGAGGCAGTCGCGCGCCGCCTCCACCGCCATGGTGATCGGGTCTTCGTCCCAACCGGCCATGGCGCGTTCGCCCTTGCCCTGGGCCTTCAGCCCGGGATTGAACCAGGCATTGGCTTCCGCCGCCGCCTTTCTTTGCAGGCGCAGGCGCGGCACATGCGCGCCATAGGCCAGAATTCCGATCGACATCGCGCGCTCCTCAGACCGGGTCCCAGGAAAACACCTCGCCCGACCGCTCCAGCGGATAGAACGACGATTTCAGCGCCGGAATGCCGTGTTCGGCAAGCGACTGGCAGGTCCAGCCCTCGGAGCGGTGGATCGAGCGAATGGGGCGCGACTGGCCCATCAGGAAGATCTCGTTCATGCGCACGGCGAAGATCTGGCCGGTGACGTCCTTGGCGGCATCGCCGAGCAGGAAGACCGAGAGTGGCGCGATCTTCTCCGGTCCCATGGCCTGGATCTTGGCGACGCGTGCCTTCTGCGCCTCGGTCTCGGTCGGAATCGTGCCGATCAGCCGGCTCCAGGCAAAGGGTGAAACGCAGTTCGAGCGGACATTGAAGCGCGCCATGTCGAGCGCGATCGACTTCGACATGCCGACGATGCCGAGCTTGGCGGCGGCATAATTGGCCTGGCCGAAATTGCCGATGAGACCGGAGGTCGAGGTGAAATGCACCATCGATCCGCTGTTCTGGTCGCGGAACAGCCGGGCCGCCGCATGCGAGACGTAGAAGCTGCCGAGCAGGTGGACTTTGATCACCAGTTCGAAATCGGCGACGCTCATCTTGTGGAAGATCGCGTCGCGCAGGATGCCGGCATTGTTCACGATGCCGTCGAGCCGGCCATAAGTATCGAGCGCGGTCTTGATGATGGCGTTGGCTTCGGCCGGCTCGGCAACGCTGTCGAAATTGGCCACCGCCGTGCCGCCGCGCTTGCGGATCTCTTCCACCACCTCTTCGGCCGGAGCGGCACTGGCGCCCTCGCCTTCCGGGCTGCCGCCGAGATCGTTGACCACCACGCGCGCGCCTTCGGCGGCCGCCAACAGCGCGATCTCCCGGCCGATGCCGCGGCCGGCGCCGGTGACGATGACGACCTTGCCGTCGAGACTGGTTGTCTGGCTCATCTGATTTCCTCTCCTAAGGCACGGATAACGGCCGCTGTTGATCGCGGCGAACCTGCTCATGGATCTATCAAAGGTCAAACTTGTGCGGAAATCAATTCCGCCTTACGGAATAGGCCATCACGACAGAAACACGACGGCAGGAGGAAATGGCCATGGTGCCGAGGACGATCTACACATCCGATCACGAGATGTTTCGCGACAGCGTCTGCCGCTTCATCGAGCACGAAGTGGCGCCCCATCACAGCCAGTGGGAGAAGGACGGCCAGGTCAGCCGCGAACTCTGGCGGAAGGCCGGTGAGCTTGGACTGCTCTGCACCTCCATCCCCTCGGAATATGGCGGCGGCGACGGCGACTTCCGCCACAGCGCGATCATGACCGAGGAATTCGCCCGCCGCATGTATAGCGGCCCGGGCTTCCGCCTGCATTCCGACATCGCCGCCTTCTACATCCTGCACCAGGGCACCGAGGAGCAGAAGCGGAAATGGCTTCCGAAAATGGCCAAGGCCGAGGTCATTTTCGCCCTCGCCATGACCGAACCCGGCGCCGGCAGCGACCTGCAGGGCATCCGCACCACCGCCATCCGTGACGGCGACCATTATGTCGTCAACGGCTCGAAGACCTTCATCACCAATGGCCAGCTCGCCGATGTGGTGATCCTCGCCTGCAAGACTGATCCGCGCGAGGGCGCCAAGGGCGTCAGCCTGCTGCTGGTCGAGGCGAACCGCCCGGGCTTCCGCCGCGGCCGCAATCTCGACAAGCTCGGCATGAAGGCGCAGGACACCTCGGAACTGTTCTTCGACGACGTGCGCGTGCCGGTCTCCAACATTCTCGGCGAGGAAGGCCGCGGCTTCCGCTATCTGATGTCGGAACTGCCGCAGGAGCGCCTGCTGGTCGCCATGTCCTCCATGGCCGGCGCCGAGGGCGCGCTCGACGTCACGCTCGAATATACCCGCAACCGCAAGGCCTTCGGCCAGGCCATCGCCGACTTCCAGCACAACCGCTTCAAGCTCGCGGAGATGAAGACCGAGGTCACCATCGGCCGGACCTTCGTCGACCGCTGCCTGGAACTGCACCTGGACGGCAAGCTGGATGTCGAAACCGCCGCCATGTGCAAATACTGGATCACCGAGCTCGAAGGCCGGGTGGTCGACCAGTGCCTGCAGATGCATGGCGGCTATGGCTACATGACCGAATATCCGATCGCACGGGCCTATGCCGATGCGCGCGTGCGCCGCATCTTCGGCGGCGCCAACGAGATCATGCGCGAATTGATCGCACGTAATCTCTGAAACACCGGCAGCGGAAGGCGGCGCCCCTGCCCGCCTTCCCCCAGTCCCGAAACGTCATCCCCTCATCGGTCCGGATCCCGCGCGGCGGCAATCGCGAGCGCTTTCGATCCGGCGTGCCCGGAAGGCAGCCCTCGCGATGGATTTCTCGCTCAACGAAGAACAGCTCGCTTTGCAGCACAGCGCCCGCCAGTTCGCCACCCGCGAACTGGTTCAGCCGGCGCGCGAGATCGAGGACAACGACCAGCCGCCGTCGCACGCCCTGGTCAAGCGTTTCGCCGAGCTCGGCTATCTCGGCATCAATCTCGACCCGGCGCTGGGCGGCGGCGGCGCGAGCCATGTCGAGGCGGTTCTGGTGCTCGAAGAGATCGCCAAGATCTCGCCTTCGGTCGCCTTCCCGATCTTCGAATCCTGTTTCGGCCCGGTCCTGACCATTCAGCATTTCGCCTCCGATGCCCTGAAGCAGCGGCTGGTCCCGAAGGTCTGTTCGGGCGACATGATCATTGCCGCCAGCATGTCGGAACCGGATGCCGGCACGGCGCTGACCGACCTGAAGACGCGCGCCGTGCGCCAGGGCGATACGCTGGTGCTGAACGGCCAGAAACGCTGGTGCTCGGGCGCCGGCCATGCCGACGGCTATGTCGTCTATTGCCGGCTGTCGGACGAGCCTGGCGCACGCGGCATCGGCGCCGTCTATGTCGACAAGGACACACCCGGCCTGAGCTTCGGCAAGCGCGAGCGGCTGATGGGTTTTCGCGGGGTCGCCAGCGCCGACATCTTCCTCGACAATGTCACGGTACCCGTCGGCAATATCGTCGCGCCCGCCGGCGGCTTCTCGAAGCTGATGACCGCCTTCGACCTCGAGCGCTGCGGCAATGCCACCATGAGCCTGGCATTGGCCCAGAGCGCGCTCGACCAGGCGCTGGCCTATGTCCAGGACCGGCGCCAGTTCGGCAAGGCGATCGTCGATTTCCAGGCCGTGCAGATCAAGCTCGCCGACATGGCGATCCGGGTCGATGCCGCACGCCTGCTGATCCACCGCGCCGTCGCCAATGCCTCCGACGGCCTGCCCTCGTCCCGCGAGGCCTCGATGGCCAAGTGTTTCGCCAACGAGATGGTGCGCGGCGTCTGCGGCGACGCCATGCAGCTGATGGGCGGCTACGGTTATGCCTGCGAATACGGCATGGAACGGCGCATGCGCGACGCCTGGGGCTGGGGCATCGCGGGCGGCGCCATCGACATCCAGAAGATCAACATCGCCTCCGCGCTGGTCGGCCGGCGGTTCAATCAGCGGGGGTGAGGGGATACCAGGCGGTTGCGCCTCGATAGAAGAAGCGCCGATGAATCAACCCTCTCCCAAAGGGAGAGGGTGGCAGCGTCAGCTGCCGGGTGAGGGGCGTAGGCGTCGAGAATGACAGCCGCCGCCGACGCGCATTCCGAGACCCTGCGTCAAGCTCACCGCCTCATCCTGACATGGACGACCCCTCACCCGGCGCCTGACGGCGCCACCCTCTCCCTTTGGGAGAGGGTTGATTTTGCTGCGCTTTTCAGGCCAGCGCCAAGCTTGGAGCAACACCGCGTCTTCACAGAAAGAAGCGCCGATGAATCGACCCTCTCCCAAAGGGAGAGGGTGGCAGCGTCAGCTGCCGGGTGAGGGGCGTAGGCGTCGAGAACGACAGCGGCGGCCGACGCGCATTCGGAGACCCAACGTCGAGCTCACCGCCTCATCCGGAGATGGACGACCCCTCACCCGGCGCCTGACGGCGCCACCCTCTCCCTCTGGGAGAGGGTTGATTTTGCTGCGCTTTCGGTGGCGACACCAAGCGTGGAGGGACTTTCGCCCCTATCTTACCCCACCCTTCAGCGCGAACTCGACCAGCGGCAATTGGTCATTGCCGAAATACATGTCGGTGCCGCCAACGAAAATCGTCGGCGAGCCGAAGCCGCCGCGGGCGATCAGTTCGTCGGTATTGGCCCTGAGCCGCGCCTTGATCTCGTCGGTCACCGATCGCGCGCGAATGGCCGCCCCGTCCAGGCCGGCGCCATTGGCCGCCGCGATCAGCACCTCGGGATCGTCGAGATTTTCCGCCCGGCCGAAATAGGCCTCGAAGGCGGCCTTGGCGAAAGTCTGGAGCGCCGGCTGGTCGGCCTCCAGCGCGCAGGCCATGCGCATGGCGTGGATGCTCTTGGCCGGGTGATGGACGGAAGGGAAATTCATCGCCACGCCGGTGAAGGCCGCCCAGTCCTTCAGCACCTTGGCGCCATGGCGCATGCGCGGCGTGTCCATGTTCTCGCGCGACTTGTAGAGCTCCTGATTGACCGCGTTGAACACGCCGCCGACCAGGATCGGCCGCCAGACGATGGGAACCCCCAATCGCTCGACGATCGGCTGGACATTGGTGAAACCGAGATAGGTCCAGGGACTGGACAGATCGAAGAAGAATTCAACCTTGCTCATGACGGCCTCCCGAACAGGATCGCGCGCGCTTTTTCATCGTCCACGGCGGCATTGGACACCAGGTCGCGCCTGACCGCCATGCCGGCCTTGACGCCCGGCCGCTCGCGCAATTCGGCGAACCAGCGCTGGACATGCGGAAAGCTGTCCAGCGCGATCTCCTGGCGCTTATGCGTCACCACCCAGGGAAAGATCGCCATGTCGGCGATCGAATAGTCGCCGGCGACGCAGGTGCCGGTCCTGGCGAGTTGGGCATCGAGCACGCCATAGAGCCGGTTCGCCTCGCGGCCGTAGCGGTCGATGGCATAGGCGATCTTGTCGGGCGCATAGAGCTTGAAATGGCCGTTCTGGCCGAGCATGGGCCCGAGCCCGCCCATTTGCCACATCAGCCATTCCATGACCTTGAGCCGGCTGCGCAGGTCATGGGGGCAGAACCGGCCGGTCTTCTCGGCGAGATAGATGAGGATCGCGCCGCTCTCGAACACGCTGACCGGATCCCCGTCGCCTGGTGGGTCATGGTCGACGATGGCGGGCATGCGGTTGTTCGGGCTGATCGCAAGGAAATCCGGCTTGAACTGGTCGCCCGCGCCAATGTTCACCGGCAGCACCCGGTAGGGCAGCCCGCATTCCTCCAGCATGATGGAGATCTTCCAGCCATTGGGTGTCGGCCAGTAATGGAGATCGATCATGCGTGGCTCCCATGCATGCAGCGGCGGAAACATCCTGTGCCGCCGGCGGCTGCTTTGTCACCTATCAAAGCTCTGGCGTGAAGCACCCACGCTCACCTCTCCCTGGCGGGGCTAACGGATTCGCACAACGCGATAAGAGCGCAGGACGTCACCCCAAGGCAAAGCAATTGCTTTGCCGGGGGCCGAGGCGAAGCCGAGGAGAAGGGGGTCCAGGGCCGCTTCATCTGCGCTCGCCGTGCATGCGATCGACATGGTTTCCCCACTTCGAGGTCGCGCGCTGCAACTCCTGGACCCCCTTCCCCTCGCTTCGCTCGGCCGGGGGTCACGTCGAGAACTCCGACGACCGGACGGCCTGCTGCGGCTGCGCTCGCTCAGGCCCTGCGACCGATGTGAACGGTTCCGGCGCCAATCCCGCAGGACGTCCACCCCCTTGGCCTCATCATCGATGCCGCAATCGAACCTGCGAGACGCCTCAGCCCCCCTGCCCTTCAGCCAGGGTCTTGGCGCTCCCCGCGACAGCCGGCTTCGGTGCGCGGAACCGACGCGCCATCTTGGCGACCGCCGGGCCGATGCCCTGCGGCAGCGCCAGGATGACCACCACGACAATGGTGCCGTAGATGAAATAATGCAGGCCCGGCAGCACGCCGCCGAGATGGCCGCGCAGGATCTCGCCGAGCGGGACCAGCAGGATGGCGCCGACCACCGGTCCGAAGGCCGTGCCGAGCCCGCCGATCGTGGCGAACAGCACGATCTCAATGGTCAGCACGGGGGAAGCGAACATGTGCGGGTCGATGAAGGTCGAATAGCGCGCATAGGCCGTGCCGATCATCGAGGTCAGAACCGCGCTGATCGCCATGGCCAGCATCTTGTTGCGCAGCAGGCCGACGCCGAGCGCCTGGGCGGCATTCTCGTTGTCGCGGATGGCGCGCAGGAAATAGCCGAGCGGCGCGTTGACGATCGCCAGATTGACCACCAGCGCCAGCGTCGCCAGCACCATGACCAGCCAGAAATAGCCGTGCGAGCCGCCGAACTGGAATTGCAGGAAGTGCCCCTCGTCGCGCGGCAGCGACTGGCCCGAGGCCCCGCCCACGAAGTCCCAGCCGAGCACGACCAGCTCGGCCATTTCGGCGAAGGCGAGCGTGATCAGGGCGAAGGAGAGATGACCGAGGCGGAAGCGGTGATCGATCCAGGCGATCGCCGCGCCCATGGCACCCGACAGCGCCGCGGCGATGGCCGCGGCGACCCACAGATTGATGCCGAGCTGCAAGAGTAGCGCGCTGGCGAACACCGCGCCCATGCCGACGAAGATCGAATGGGCGAGCGAAATCTGGCCGGTCAGCCCGCCGACGATGTTCCAGGCCGCGGCGAGACCGGCATAGATCAGCGCCAGCGTGGCGATGTGCAGATAATAGCTCGGCAGCCAGAGCGGCAAGGTCGCGAACGCGGCGATGGCGACCCACCAGAGGGGCGAGAAGACGACATGGTAGAAATTCGGTCTCATGTCAGGCTTTCCCGAGCAGGCCGGCAGGGCGGAACAGAAGGATGAGCACCAGGATCAGGTAGGGCAGGATCATGCCGAGAATGCCCGAGACATAGATCGTGCCGATCGCCTCGGAGAGCCCGATGACCAGGCCGCCGAGCAGGATGCCGACGAAATTGGTCATGCCGCCGAGCACCAGGGTCAGCAGCGTGATGACCGTGTAGCGCAGCCCCAT
The DNA here is from genome assembly GCA_017304475.1 of Hyphomicrobiales bacterium. GTDB lineage: Bacteria > Pseudomonadota > Alphaproteobacteria > Rhizobiales > Phreatobacteraceae > Phreatobacter. The sequence goes on from JAFKKV010000015.1 coordinate 124,613, forward strand.
GCTCGGATGCAGCGGCGTGCCCGGCAGCAGCAGCGCTCCGGCGATCGCCAAGAGCCCGATGCCCAGCGCGAAGACCAGGATGCGCACCCGCGCGACATTGACGCCCATCAGGGCGGCGGCCTTGGGGTTCTGGTGCACGGCGCGGATGCTGCGGCCGAAATCGGTGCGGCTGAGCATCAGGAACAACAGGCCGGCCAGCACGATGGAGGCGCAGAAGGCGATCACCAGCGGCCAGCGCATGATCACGTCGCCCATGATCAGGAGCTTGGTCTCCATGATCGAGGGCACGCGCAGGGGTTGTCCGCCGAACACCATCAGCATGCCGTTCTGCAGCATCAGGTTGAGGCCGAGCGTGAGCTGGATGATCATCAGCAGGTGGCCGGAAATGACCGGCCGGATCAGCGTCCAGTAGACGAGGCCGCCCGATATCGCCAGCACCGGGAAGGTGATGAAGACCGAGACATAGGGGTCGAGCGCGAAGGCGGCGTAAAGCGCGTAGCTGATGAACATGGCGAGCGAGAGAAAGTCGCCATGGGAGAAATTGACCACGCCCGATACGCTGTAGATCAGGCCGAGACCCAGGGCGACGGTGCCATAGGTGCTGCCGATCAACAGGCCCTGAACGATGGCTTGCAGGAGAATGTCCGTATCCATGGTGCGGTATCCGTTCAGAGACCGAGATAGGCCTTGCGTGTGGCGGGATCGTCCTTGACCACGCTGCTCGGGCCGTGAATGGCGACCCGGCCGCGCTCCAGGACGTAGCAGCGCGAGGCGTGGCGGAATGTCAGGTTGGAGTTCTGCTCGACCAGCAGGATGGTCAGGCCGCCGTCATGAAGCGCGCGGATCGTCTCGAAGATATATTGGACGAACAAAGGCGACAGGCCGAGCGAGGGCTCGTCGAGCATCAGCACCCGAGCGCCGGCCATCATGCCGCGGCCGATCGCCAGCATCTGCTGCTCGCCGCCGGACAAGGTGCCGGCATCCTGGGCAAGCCGCTCCTGCAGGCGCGGAAAGGTGACCAGCACCTTGTCCATGCGTTCGCTGCGCAGCGCGCGGGCCTGGCGGCCGACGCCGCCCATCAGCAGGTTTTCGCGCACGCTCATCTGCGGGAACACCAGCCGCCCCTCGGGCACCTGGATGATGCCGCGCTCGACCACTTCGTGCGGGGCGAGGCCGGAAATGTCCTCGCCCTCGAAATGGATCGAGCCGGCGCGCGGCTTGACGATGCCGGACAGGCAATTGATCAGCGTGCTCTTGCCGGCATTGTTGGCGCCGAGCAGGCCGACCAGCTCGCCGTCCCTGATCTCGATCGAAACGTCGTCGAGCGCGGTGCTGCCGTCGTAGCCGGCCGTGATGGAACGCACCTCAAGCATGGGAATCGTCCCCGAAATAGGCCTCGCGCACGCGCTCATTGGCGACGATCTCGTCGGGGGTGCCGGCGGCCACCTGCTCGCCGAAATTCAGCACCACCAGCCGGTCGGCGGTGTTCATGATGACCGGCATGACATGCTCGACCATGACGAAGGTGATGCCCGACGCGCGCAGGTCGCGGATGATGGCGAGCGGCACCTGCGCCTCGCCCAGCGTCAGCCCGGCCATCACCTCGTCGAGCAGGATCATCTGCGGCTCGGTGGCGAGGCACTTGGCGAGCTCGAGCAGCTTCTTGTCCTGCAGCGACAGCGAGCCCGGAATTTCCTCGGCCTTCTCCTTCAGGCCGACACGCTCGAGCACGGCGGTGGCGCGCTTGATCGCCTCGCGCATGGGATGGCGCAGCAGGGCCGCCGTGGTGACCACGTCGAGCACGCTCATGGCCGCGAAGACCTGGACGATCTGGAAGCTGCGCGACAGGCCGAGGCGGGCGACGCGATGCGGCGGCAGGCCGACGATCGACTGGCCCTTGAACCGCACGTCGCCGGCGCTCGGCGGCAGGAAGCCCGAGATCAGGCCGAACAGCGTGGTCTTGCCGGCGCCGTTCGGGCCGATAATGCCGAGAATTTCCGCCGGCTCGACGGAGAAGCTGACATCCGAGACGGCCTTCAGGCCGCCGAACCGCTTGCTGACATTGTCAACGTCTAGGATAGCCACGAGGAAGCCTGTTGCTGGAGAGAAGAGGCAGGCCTGCGGCCCGCGACCGGGCCGCCGGCAACCCCGGTCAGGCGCGGGCGCGCGGCGCGACGTCGCCGAACTGCGCCGGGAACACCACCTGCTGCTGCTGGTTGGCGAGCCACTGGATCATCAGCGCCGTGCTGTCGGCGGGCATCCGATCCTCGCCGAATTTCAGGCCCTGAGGTCGCGCCAGATAGAGGTGCTGGTGGCCGAACGGGATGTCGACCGCCTTCAACCCCTTGATCAGCGCCGCGCGGTCGAGGCCGCCGGCCGCCTCCAGCGCATGCTGCAGCACGCGGGCCGCCTGCGCCGCCTGGATCGCCGACTGGCCGATCTCGACCTTCAGCTCGGCGGCGCGCAGTTCGCGGACGATCTGCTGCATGGAGTCGAGCTTGGCGCCCGGGCTGAAGCCGGTCATGCCGAAGGTGTTGCGGGTCAGCACGGAGGCGCCGATATCCTGGCCGAGCTCCTTCCACAGCGAGAAGTCGGAATAGCCGCCGGTGCCGCCGACGAACAGGCTGTCGTGATAGTTCAGGTTGAACCGGGCCTGGTGAAGCAGGATGCCGTCGCGCGGCGTGACCAGGCCGGTGACCACGTCCGGCTTGAACGAGCGGATGCGCACCATCGCCGCGGTCTGGTCCTGCGCCTTGGTGTCGAGCGGCACGTCGCCGATGATCTGCAGGCCGGCGGCCAGGAGCTTGGGTTTCAGGAAATTGTTGACCTGCTGGCCGGCCTCGTAATTCGAATAGGCCATGACCGCGGTCTTGACCCGGAAGGCCGGCTCCTTGGCCAATTGCCGGATGAAGGCGGCGAGTGTCTCGGCGTAACCCTTGTCATAGGGGAAACCGAGCGAGAACATGTGGTTCGAACGGGCGGCCCCCGCCCAGATCGACAAGGTCGGGATTTCCAGCTCGTCGACGACGGGCGTCAGCGCCAGCATTTGCGCCGACAGGATGCTGCCGACCAGCATGGAGACCTGCCGCTCGGTGACCAGGCGCCGCGCTTCCGCCGCGGTGCGGGCCGGCTGGCTGGCATCGTCGGCCAGCACGATCTCGATTTTCGCGCCGCCCAGGCTCTTGATGCCGCCTTCCGCGTTGATCTTGCGGATCACGTAGTCGAAGACCGGCTGTCCCTCGGTCGCATAGGCCGAGAGATTGCCGCTCATCGGCTGGATCATGCCGATCTTGATGGTCGGCGTGCCCTGGGCCCGGACGATTGCCGGCAGCGACAGGGCGGCGGCGGCCGCCGCCGCGCCGCCGAGGAAGGCCCGGCGCTGCACGCCCGGCATTTTCGAACCGCTCATCTCGATCACTCCACCCTCGCGGCGCGTCACGACCGCGCCTCAACCTCTGCCGTCCTGGCCGGACCGGCCCTGCGATCATGCGCGCCGAGCTTCGGCGAACGCCGCTCAGCCGGCGGCAAGGCCTGCATGGGCACGGGGAACCGCGCGATCAGGTCCTGTCCGTCGCGCGCGACCACCCGCCCCGCGGGGTCGTCCAGCGTCTCTTCCGGCGTCGCCATGCCATTGGCGGGAATGTCGTGCGCCTGCAGCGCGCTCAGCCAGGCGGCAAGCGGCTGCGCCAGGAAGACCTGGTCGAGGCGCGCCTTGATCGCGTCGTAACGCGCCTGCCTTTGCCGGTAGGTGGCAAAGTCCGGTCCGGCGAAATCGGCAAGGTCGAGCAGGTCGACCAGCCGCTTCCAGAAGTGATCCTCCATGGCGGCCAGCACCAGGATGCGGCCGTCGGCGCATGCGAAGAAGCCATAGCCCGGCCGCTGGTGCATCTGGCCGGCGCCGTCATGCAGGATCATGCCGAGCCGGGGCGTCATCCAATGGCTGAGCGCGTCGGTGATGGACACGTCGAGATATTGGCCGCGGCCGCTGCGCTGGCGCTGCATCAGGGCGGCCAGCACCGAGACCACGGCGAACATGCTGCCAGCGAGATCGCCGACCGGAAGGCCTATGCCGTGCGGGCGGCCGGGCTCGGGCGGCGGCATCAAGCCGAGCACACCGCTGGCGGCGAGATAGTTGAGATCATGGCCCGGCTGGTCGGCCATGGCGCCGGCCTGGCCATAGCCGGTCAGGGACGCGTAGATCAGCCGCGGATTGAGCTCCGCAAGGCTCGCATAGTCGACGCCGAGGCGCTGCGCGACGCCCGGCCGGAAACCTTCCACCATCACGTCGGCATCGGCGACCAGCGCGCGGAACTGCCGGCGCCCGGCGTCCGATTTCAGGTCGATGACGACGCTCTGCTTGCCGCGATTGACCGCCGCGAACAGGCCGGGAAGCATGGCCCGCGCATTGTCGCCCGCCGGCCGCTCGACCTTGATCACGGTCGCGCCCAGGTCGCCCAGCAACTGCGTTGCATAGGGCCCCGGCAAAAGCTCGGAGAGATCGACGACGCGCACGTCGGCGAGCGGTGAATGCATCATGTCCTCCCGGTCGCGACCCCGTCACGCCCCAAGTCGCGAAACGGCTTTTCGCCATCGCTATTTTTACCGATGCTACAGACCGCTCCGGGCCTCCGCAATAGGCCGTTGGGAATATGCGAAACGCGATTTCGCAAACTTGACGCTCCCATGGCAGCGACGCAATGTCGCGCCGTCAACCGGTTGTTGTCCCCGGTCGGGGAAGATCCGCCGAAACCATGCAAGACGGCGGGAGCCCTGACCTCGGAATGGCGATTGACAGCAGCTTGACGGCCCTTCCCGCACCGAGCCCGGTCCCGGCCATCGCGCTTGCCCTGGTGCTGGTCGCGGTGGTGGCGCAGGGGCTGACCGGCCAGACCCTTTGGCTCGTCCCGGCGGGCCTCGCGCTCGCGCTCTATGCGGCCTGGGAATGGCCGGGCATCCGCGCCATGCCGCGCCTGCTCATCGGCATCGGCATCGCCACCGTCGTGGCGGCCATGATCAGCCGCGGCAACGCGCAGCCGGCGGTGGAAGCGGTCGGCCGGGCCGCCTTTTTCTCAGCCTTTCCCGTCGCCATGGCGCTGCTGCGCGAGGCCGCCGTGACCTCGCCGCTGATGCTGCGGGCGAGCCGCTATCTGGTCAACCAACCGCCCGGCCGGCGCTACTGGGCGCTGACCTGGGGCGGTCATCTCATCGGGTTGCTGCTGAGCTTCGGCGCGCTGACTTTGCTGACCACCATGATCAAGCAGTCGAACACCACGACCGATACGCGCGTCCACGACATCCGCGAGCGGCGCATGGTGACCGCCGTCATGCGCGGCTTCATCACCATGCCGCTGTGGTCGCCGACCTCGATCGCCCTGATCGCCATCCTGCAATCGAACCCGGCTCTGCACTGGATCGACGTCGCCCCGGTCGGCCTGGCGCTCGCTTCCGCCTTCATCGTGCTCGGCTGGGTGGTCGACCGCGTACAGTTCCGACCGCGGACGACCTTGGCGGCGGAGACCGATCCTGGCCCCTGGACGGCGGTTCTCGGCCTCGGCCTGCTCATCCTCGGCCTGACCGTCCTTTGCGTCGGAACCGCCTGGCTGATCGGCTCGAGCCTGCAGCTCGCCACCATGCTGGTCATCCCGCTCTATACCTTCGCCTGGGCTTCGGTGCAGTGGCGGGGCCGCGGCGTGCATGGCCTCAAGGCGGTCGTCGGCGCGGTCGACCGGATCGCCGGGGCCGCCCGCCGCGGCTTCCCGGCGGCGCGCAACGAGACCGTGCTGTTCGCCGCCTCCGGCCTGATCAGCGCTGCCGCCCTCGACCTGATCCCGGCCGGCGCCGCGCCCTGGCTGGTCGGCCAGTTCGCCGGTCATTCCGGCCTGTTCCTCGTCGTTCTGCTCTGGCTGGTCGTCGGTCTCGCCCTTGTCGGCCTCACGCCGATGGTGACGGTCGCGCTGTTCGCCTCGGCGCTCGGCCAGGCGAGCCTGCCCGGCCTCGAGCCGATCCGCGTCGCCGTGGCGCTCGCCGGCGGCTGGGCCCTGTCGGTCGGCGTCGCGCCCCTGAGCAATTCCGTGCTGATGGTCGCGCCGCTGATCGAGCGTTCGCCGATGGAGGTCGGGCCGCGCTGGAACGGCGTGTTCAGCGTCATCGCGCTCGGCCTGCTCAGCCTGGGGCTGGTGCTGTCATAGGGGCTCAGCCAGCGCCGGCTGTAAGCGTCTTGCGCATGGTGACCGAGGTCGGGCGGTCGTAGCCGGGATGCGCCGTCTCCGCCGTCCTGACGAAACCCATGCGGCTGAAAGCGGCGTGATTGCCTGATAGTTCGATCCGCGTCTGCAACTGGATCGCCGGTTTTCCGGCGGCTATCGCCAGCCCCTCGGCATGGCGCACCAGCGCTCGGCCGATCCCGCGACCTTGCCGGTCGGGCGCGACCGCGAGCTTGCCGAGATAGAGATGGTCGTCTTTCTCGGCGAGAAAGGCGCAGCCGACGATGCGGTCCCCATCATAGACGATCAATCCGGTCTCGGTCCGGGCCTTGGCGCGCAGTTCCTCCACGGTGAGCCGCAGCCCGGAGGCCGGGGGATCGACGACGCCCTCCATGTAGCCGAAGGCCTGATGGACGAGCGCCTTCAGCTCATCGAAGCGGTCGAAATCGGGATCGATCGGGTGAACCGGCACGGCAGGCGGCATGGTCGTTCTCTTCTGTTGGGACGGCAAAGCGTCGCCTCCCGGCGCGTGCCGGCGTCAACGCGCGCCGCCGCAAAATCGACCGCGTCGCGCTATAAGCCGGTGTCCAAGGATGACTGTTTCGGTGCCCGGCGTACAAGTCGCGCCGTGCCGGAGCTTGAGAGTTCCACCGTGCCCTCACCTGCCGACCAGATCATAGAGCTCTACGAGCATCACGCGCTGGACTGGGATCGAGGCCGCGGACGCGGCCTGCTCGAAGCCGCCTGGCTCGACCGCTTTCTCGCGGCCCTGCCCGCGACACCGGCCGCCATCCTCGACATCGGCTGCGGTGCCGCCGAACCCATGGCGCGCTATTGCATCGAGAAGGGCCATCGCGTCACGGGCATCGATGCGTCGCCGTCCTTGATCGAGATGTGCCGGAACCGCTTCCCGGATCATGACTGGCTGACGTCGGATATGCGCGCCATGGCGCTCGGCCGGCGCTTTCATGGCCTGCTCGCCTGGGACAGCTTTTTTCACCTCGCCTATGACGACCAGCGCCGCATGTTTCCGGTGTTCCGGGCTCACGCCGCCGAGAACGCCGCGCTGATGTTCACCAGCGGCCCCGCCCATGGCGAGGCCATCGGTTCGTTCCAGGGCAAGCCGCTCTATCACGGCAGCCTGGACCCTTCCGAATACCGGCAATTGCTCGACGACAACGGCTTTGATGTCGTCACGCATATCGCGGAGGATCCGACCTGTGGCGGGCATACGATCTGGCTCGCCCGGCTTCGATAAGAGACGGCTTCCAGCTCAAGACATCTGCAGCCTGCGCAAGAAATTCCGGGCGTCGCGAGCGACCTCCGGATCGTCGCCGATCGCGAGCCTCACGATGATCGGCATCATGGCCTCGGACGGCCTGGCACTGGCGGTCAGAAAGGCCATGCGGTGCTGGCCCATGGCAACGAGCTTCCCGACCGCGTCTGGATCGGCCCAGAAGAAGTCGCTGACAAAGGATGACCACGGCTCGACGTTGGCGGCAATGCGGCGCTCGCCGAGACCGGCCTTACAGATTTCCAGGACCCAGGCCCGGACATCGATCCCCTCCGCGACGACCAGGTCGGCGATGCTTGGCTCGGTCAGGACGCGGAGGCCTGCCCTGTGCCCGAAGCCATTGATGAATCCGGCCGCGACATTGCCACCATCCGCCTCACGCCGCGCGATCAGCCGCAGTGCCTTGGCCAAGGATGGCGCGCCGCCGCGGCCTCTGGCCTCCAGCGTCCGGAGAGCGCGGAAGAGCTCGACCCCGAAAGCCCTTGCTGCCCCCGCACGCACCATTTCATGCGGATGTTTGAGAAGATCGATCAACACGCTCTTCGCTTGAACCCAGTCGGAAAATCCCCGTTCGGCGGCACGCACAGCCAATCGGATCGCCTCGTCGACCCCATTGATCCAGGCCCGGCTGCGACGGCCCGCGATCTCCAGGCGCTTGGCGAAATCCACGAATGCCTGCCTGATCGGAGGCTTTCGTAACATTCCCACATAGAGCGCCTGATCGATCGTCAGCTCGTCCGCCGCTGTTTCGAGCCAGGCCAGATAGGGGGCGATCAGCCGATCGTAATCAGCCTGCGGCAGGGAATAGACCAGATCCGGCGGAAAGCTCACCAGCGGCAGCTGAAGGCAATCATTGGCGTAGTTCTGAATGTCGTGCCGCGCACTATGGCCAGGGGCCAATTCAAGGGGACCCGGCCCTTGATAGGTCAAATAGGGCCCTACGGCCGCACTCATCGCGGCCAGCTGTTCTGCATTGGCACTCGGCGGCAGTTTCGAGACAGCGTCGAGCAGCGGCCGGATGGCCGCGTGATCCGCCGCCGGATCAGGCAGGGTCTCGTGCGCCGCGAGCGCCCCCAGGGCTGCCATGAAATCCGGCGCGGCATCGCTCACTGGCCCACCCCTTCCCATGCTTGCAGGTCGAAAGACAGGCCATGGCGGAGTGGAGCATGACGGCGCACCACCCTTGAGAAGCGAGGTGCCAGCGACGGCAGGACCCGAGACTTCACCGTCTCAAGCCTTGCCGCATCTCGAAGAGGAATAAAATCCGGAAAAGACCCGAATGGGTCCGTCCCCACGAGCCGGCGCCGCCGATGCGGACACCGCCTCGCGGCAAGCCGTTCGCCTGGCCTTCGCGCCGCATTGTCGGCCGCGCGAAGGCTTTCGTTCAGCCAGCCCGCGGTCGGCTCAGACCGCGAGGTCCGCGCGGCCGTTGCTCAGCACCACGAGATTGCGCTCTTCCACCAGGCAGCGGAACGACACGACCGGGCCGTCGCGCCAGATCTCGGTGCGGATCGTCTCGCCCGGATAGACCGGCGCGGTGAAGCGGACCCGGAGCTTGCGCAGGAGATCCGGCTGATAGTTGCAGACCGCCTTGAGCAGGGCATGGCCTGCAACCCCGAAGGTGCAGAGCCCGTGCAGGATCGGCCGGTCGAAGCCGCCGGCGCGCGCCACTTTCGGATCGGCATGCAGCGGGTTGTAGTCGCCCGACAGGCGGTAGATGAGCGCGGCCTGCGGCAGGGTCGCGAGGCTGACGGTCTGGTCCGGCGCCCGCTCGGGCAGGACATGCGGCGGCGTGACCGGCCCCGAGGGCCCGCCGAAGCCGCCGTCGCCGCGCAGGAACGAGGTCGACGACAGGCGGGTCAGGAGCTTGCCGCTGGCCTTGTCGACGATGTCGCGCTCGCTGATCACGAGCGCACCCTTGTCCTTGCCCTTGTCGATCACGTCGACCACGCGGGTGCGGCCGATCACCGTGCCCGAGGCCGGCAGCGGCTTGAACACTTCCAGCTCCTGCTCGCCGTGCAGGAGGCGTTTCCAGTCGACGCCGGTCGCCGGATCGCTCAGCCAGAAGCCGGGATAGCCGAGCACCACCGACATGGTCGGCAGGGCCTTCAGGCTGCCCTCATAGACGAAGGGCAGTTGCGCCTCGTCCAGCGGATCCGCGCCGAGGCCGACGCCCAGCGCGTAGAGCATGGTGTCCCGCGCGCTATAGGTCTGTTCGACATCCTTGAACGGCCAGTTCAACAGCTGCTCGCGATCGATCGGCATGCTTGCTCCCTTGTCTTGTGATTGTCGCCGGCGCCTGGCCGGTCTGGCCGGCCGCGTCCTTCACCAAGCTAAGACATGCGGAATTGATTTCTGCAATACGAAATGCGAATGTGGCGAATGAGACATTGGGCGGACTTGTGGCGCGGCATCGAAGTCAATAGATCTCGCGACGAGATCTGCCTGAAACGATGGTCTCGCAGTCGATCCACGGCAAATTCGCCCATGCCGACACGAGACTTCGCATGACCATCCGGACGCCCGGGCACCGCGCCAACATGAGGAAGAACTGAGATGCCGCGCTCAAGCTCCAAGCCGCGCTCTCCATCTCCGGCCAAAGGTCAGGGCAAGGGCCAGTTGAAGACCAAGGCCGCCGCCAAGGACAAGCCGGCCGCGCGGGTCGCCCAGGCGAAGGCGAGCACAGGCGCCAAGGCCAAGGTGGTGCAGGCCGTGCCCTCCTTGACCGAGGTCGCGGCGGCACCGGCCCGCGCCGGCTCGCGCCACGCCATCCGGCGGCCGCGCGCCCGCGCCGACGACGACCTCGACGGGCCGGAGACCGGCGACCGCCAGTTCGTCACGGCACTTGCCCGCGGCCTCGACGTGCTGGCCGCGTTCCGGCGCGGCGAAGGCCGCCTCGGCAACCAGGAGCTGGCGGAGCGCACCGGCCTGCCCAAGCCGACCATTTCGCGCATCACCCACACCCTGACCCAGCTCGGCTATCTCAATTACAACCAGCGGCTCAGCCAATACGAACTCGGCGGCGCCACCCTGTCGCTCGGTTATGCCGCGCTGTCCAATCTCGACGTCCGGCGCATTGCCCGCCCCTTCATGCAGGAGCTCGCCAACGCCACCAACCTGACGGTCGCGCTGGCGCTGCGCGACAAGCTGATGATGCTGAACATCGAGACCTGCGAAGGCCAGGCGCTGGTGGGCCTCAGGCTGTCGCCCGGCTCGCGCATGCCGATCGCCAACACCGCCATGGGCCGCGCCTATCTCGCCGTGGTGAGCGAAAGCGAGCGCGCCGGCATCTTCGAGACCCTGCGCGGCCAGTTCGGCGACGAATGGCCGAGCATGCGGCGCTCCATCGAGCGCAGCATCAAGGATATCGAGGAACAGGGGTTCTGCGTTTCGATCGGCGGTCAGAAGGACATCAACGGCGCTGCCGCCGCGATCCCGATCCCGGATGGCCGCGGCTTCTATGCCCTGAGCATTGGCGGCCCGGCCTATCTCGCCTCGCCCGAATATGTCACCGCGGAGGTCGGACCGATGGTGGCCGATGCCGCGCAAAGGATCATCGCTCTGCTCGGCGGCGACATGCCGGCGCGTTCACCGCGCAAGTAGGGCGCCAAGCCATCCGGAACCAGGGGCCGGTTCCGGCTGGCCTCGATGGCCAGCCGGCCTCCCTGCGCCGCTCACAGCTGCAGGAAGCTCTCGAAGCCGCCGAAGATCATGCGTTTGCCGTCGAACGGCATGTTCGTCATGCTCTCTTTCAGGCGCGGGTCCGCCATCACCTTGGCCATGACCTCGTCGCGTTTGGCACGCGACTCGTAGACGACCCAGGAAAACACGACCACTTCGTCATCCTTGGCCTGCACCGCGCGCGGAAACGACGTCAGTTCGCCATAGGGAACATCGTCGCCGATACATTCGACATAGGCGAGCGCGCCATGCTCTTTCCAGACCTTGCCGCCCAGACGCGCCATCTCCTTATAGGCCTCGATATTCTGCTTCGGCACGGGAACCACGAAACCATCAACATAGGTCATGCACGTCTCCTCTGGTTGGTACTGATCAGAGGACGAACGGGCGCGAGGTGAACCGACAGGATGGGTGAGATTTTTTTCGTTGCTGGCTACCGGCAGCCAAGCGACTTCGAAAAGCGCTGCGAAATCAACCCTCTCCCAAAGGGAGAGGGTGGCGCCGTCAGGCGCCGGGTGAGGGGTCGTCCATATCCGGATGGGGCGGCATGCGGCGCGAGCGGCGGTATCAGTCCTCGACGCTTACGCCCCTCACCCGCCGGCTACGCCGGCACCCTCTCCCTTTGGGAGAGGGTCAATTCCGCCCTGCCCTGCCCTACACCGCCCGCTTCGCGTCGCGCCAATAGGGCTCGCGCAACAGGCGCTTGAAGATCTTGCCGGAATCCTCGCGTGGCAGCTCGTCGCGGAACTCGATCAGCCGCGGCACCTTGTAGTCGGCGAGCCGCCCCTTGAGAAAAGACCGCACCGCCTCGACGGTGATCGAGCCGGCCTCGAAGGGCTGCACCAGCGCCATCAGGACCTCGCCATATTCGGCGTCGGGCACGCCGAACACGGCGCAGTCACGCACATCGGGCATGGCGGCAAGCGCCGCCTCGATCTCGGCCGGATAGATATTGACCCCGCCGACAATAACCATGTCGCGCTTGCGGTCGCAGATATGGAGAAAGCCGTCTTCGTCGAAATAACCGACATCGCCGCAGGTGATCAGCCCATCGCGGTCGATCTCGCGGCGTTTCTCATCCTGGTTGTGATAGGTGAAATCCGGGTAATAGTGGATCCGCATGAAGATCTCGCCGGTCTCGCCCGGCTTCGCCTCGCGGCCGTCATCGGTGATCACCTTGACCGTCGTCTCGTCGATCACCCGGCCGACCGTGCCGCGATGGGCGAGCCATTCTTCCGCCGTGCAATAGACCGCCGGTCCGGATTCCGTGCCGCCATAGAATTCGTGAACGATCGGGCCGAACCAGTCGATCATCGCGTCCTTGACGTCGGGCGGGCATGGCGAGCCGGCATGGATGATGAAGCGCATCGACGAGATGTCGTAGCGCGCCCTGACCTCTGCCGGCAGCTTGGTCAGCCGCACGAACATGGTCGGCACCATGAACATGTGGGTCAGCCGCTCGCGCTCGATCGTCTCGAGCAATTGCTCGGGATCGAAACGCGGCAGAAGGATCACCAGCCCGCCCTGGCGCACAGCGTTCATCGAATAGCTGTTGGGCGCGGAGTGATACATCGGCGCGCTCATGGCGGTGCGCATGCCCGGCTCCAGGCCGTAGACCTGCATGCGCATGGCGATCACCTTGGCGGCCTGTTCGGGCGTCGGCAATTGCCGGCGCACAGCCTTGGGCCGGCCCGTGGTCCCCGACGTATAGATCATGCTCTCGCTCGACCGGGCGGGCGCGGCCAGCGCCGGATCCTGCGCCATCAGCCATTGCTCCCAGCGCTCGACGCCGCCGGGAAGCGCCGCCTTGTCCGGCGCGATGCGATAGGCCTGGACGATCTCCGGGGGCACCTCGACCACCAGCACCTTGACGCCGGCGGGCACGCCGCCGGCGACCTCGACCAGGAGATCGGCATGGACCACCAACACGCGCGCGGCGCTGTCGTCGAGAATGTGGCGCACCTCGTCGGCCTTGAAGTGCCAGTTGATCGGCACGGCATAGGCACCCAGCCGCTGGGCCCCGCTGGTCGCTTCGATGAAGGCGAAATCGTTGCGCAGCATCAGCGCGACGGTATCGCCGGCGCCGATCCCCAGCGCCGAAAAACCGACCGCCGCGCGGCGGACCCTTTCGTCGAGTTCGGCGACCGGCACATGGCGATCGCCGCTGACCAGACCTGTTCTCAGTTTCATGACGCTTTCCTGCCCGCCCGTTCCCGTGTCGATCAGCTCACTTGCGATCAGTTCACCTGCCGGTCGCGGCCGGCCCAGAACGGTGCCCGCAACACGGCCTTGTTGATCTTGTTGACGCTCGACAGCGGCAGGGGATCGCGCTGCACGTCGACGCTGCGCGGGCATTTATAGGCCGCGATCAGCTCCCGGCAGTGGCTGATCACCGATGCCGCGTCGATCTCCTTGCCCGCCCGCGGCACCACGATGGCATGCACGGCCTCGCCCCATTTGGCGTCGGGAACGCCGATGACGGCACATTGCGCCACGGCCGGGTGGCGGCAAATAGCGTTCTCCACTTCGGTCGAATAGACGTTCTCGCCGCCCGAGACGATCATGTCCTTGGTCCGGTCGACAACATAGAGAAATCCGTCCTCGTCGAAATAGCCGGCATCGCCGGTATGCATCCAGCCGCCGCGCAGCGCGATGGCGGTGAGTTCCGGCTGGCGCCAATAGCCCTTCATGACGGTCGGCCCGCGCGCCACGATCTCGCCGACCTTGCCGACCGGCAGCGGAGCGTCGGCCTCGTCGACCACCCTCACCTCGACGCCCGGAACGGCGCGGCCGGCCGAGCGCAGCCGCTTCGTATCGCCGTCGAGACGATGCTCCTCCGGCGGCAGGAAGGTCGCCATCGGCGACAGCTCGGTCATGCCGTAGGACTGGGCGAAGGCGACGCCGGGAAAGCGCGCCAGGCCCTCGCGCAGCAGCGCTTCCGGCATGGGCGAGGCGCCATAGGTGATGCGGCTGAGGCTCGACAGGTCGTAGCTGTCGAAATCCGGCATTTGCAGGATCATGCCGAGCATGGTCGGCACGAAGGTGGCGGTGGTGATGCGCTCGCGCTGGATGATCTGCAGCGCGTCTTCCGGCGTGAAGCGCGGCGCCACCACGTGGCGGCCGCCGGCAATGGTGGTGGCGAAGACCCGGCCGCCGGCGGCGAGATGGAACAGCGGTCCGGCATGCAGGTGCACCAGCGTTTCGTCGAAGCCGGTCAGCGCCAGGGTGTTCCTCGCATTGGCGATCAGGTTGGCGTGGCTCAGCATGACGCCCTTGGCCCGGCCGGTGGTGCCGCCGGTATAGAACAGGCAGGCGATGTCGTCGCCGTCGCGCCCGGCATCGGCCATGGGGATCGCCGCGGCCAGCGCCGCCTCATAGGCGATCATGCCCGCCGGCGCCGGATCGTCGCTCGCGAAAATGGCATGGCGGAACGACGGTGCGGCGGCCATCAGCGGGCCGGCCTGGCCCGAGAAGCTCTCGTCGACGATCAGCACGACCGGCTCTGAATCGCGCGCCTGCTCGATGATCTCGGGCAAGGCCAGCCGGGTGTTCAGGGGCACCATGATGCCGCCGGCCCAGAGCGCGGCATAATAATATTCGATATAGCGATGACTGCTGTTGGCGAGCATGGCGACCCGGTCGCCGGCGCCGACCCCGCTGTCGCGCAGCACCGCGGCCAGCCGGCTGACCCGATCCTCGAACTGGCGCCAGCTGTAGCGCTTGTCGCCGAAAACCAGGGCAATCTCGTCGGCGCGCTGCCGGCCGCCATGCGTTAGCCACTGCGTCAGACCCATGATTGGCGCATCTCCCGGTCCTGTTGTTTTGATTGAGGCCATGATTTCACAGGCCCCATTGTACCGCAATGCGAAATCGAATTTTGCAATAATGGCCTTTCGGCCGATGGACAGTCTGACGGACATCGGTGACGATGCAAAATCGATTTCTGCATATGGAGATTGCCGTGGACGCGGTGGTGGTCGAAAAGAGCGGCGCGGTGGCGCTCGTCCGGCTCAATCAGCCGGAAACGATGAATGCGATCAGCCCCGACATCAAGGCCGGCTTGAGCGTCCATATCCCGGCCTTGGTCGCCGATCCCGCGGTGCGCTGCCTCGTCATCACAGGCACCGGCAATGCCTTTTGCGCCGGCGGCGACCTGCGCAACATGACCGACCGGCGGGCGCCCTCGGTGTTTGCCCGCATGCAGCAGAGCTATGCCTGGGTCGAGCAGTTGGTCACCGGCAAGACGCCCGTGATCGCGGCCGTCAACGGCGCGGCGGCCGGCGCCGGTTTTTCGCTCGCCATGCTGTGCGACCTGGTCCTGGTCTCGGAAGAGGCTTCGTTCCGCGCCGGCTTCCCGAATATCGGCGCGGCGCCCGATCTCGGCCTCGCCTTCACCTTGCCGCGCGTCATCGGCCTGCAGCGCGCCCGGGAGCTGCTGCTGACCAACAGGCGCGTCACGGCGGCGGAAGCGGTGACGCTCGGCCTCGCTTTGCGCAGCGTCCCGCCGGCCGGCCTGCTCGACGAGGCCATGGCCATGGCGGAACAGATCGCCGCCGGCCCGGCGCTGTCGCTCGGCCTGACCAAGATGCTGCTCAACGAGGCCATGGGCCCGACCTTCCCGGCCTTCCTGGAAAAGGAAGCCATGGCCCAGGCCATCGCTTTCGGCGGCGCCGAATTCGCCGAGGGCGTCCAGGCCTTCCTGGAGAAACGAAGACCGAATTTCGTAGCGATCTGACAGAGGGCCCGCAGAGGCCCCTGCCGTCCATGGGAGGACCGATCAGTGACTCTATTGACCCGTCGAACCGCGCTCAGGGCAGGTACCGCCGCGGCCTTGCTGCCGCTGGCCGCACCCGCGCTGCGGGCCCAGGGGCCGGCCGTGCGCATCGGCCTGATCCAGCCGATGAGCGGACCGCTCTCGGCCTATGGCCAGGAAACCCAGCCGGTGGTCGAAATGATCGCCGGCAATATCAACGCCGCCGGCGGCATCAGGAGCCTCGGCGGCGCGAAACTCGAGATCGTGCTGGCCGACAATAGCGGCTCGCCGGCGCGCGCCGCCAACGAGGCCCGCCGGCTGGTCACCCAGGAAAAGGTGGCAATCCTGGCCGGCGCCATCATCACGCACGAGGCGCTTGCCGTGAGCCCGGCGCTCGACGAGCTGAAAGTGCCGATGATCTCCTTCGTCTCGGGCACCAGCCGCTCGCCCTATCTGTTCTCCTTCGGCCTGCCCTATGACCGTGGTTATGCCGAGACCATGGTGCAATTCCTGGAGGCCCTGCGCAGGGATCACGGCGCCAAGACCCAGCGTGTGGTCACCGCCTCGTCGAATTACGAGGCCGGCCAGCAGATTACCGGCTTCCTGACCGCCAAGCTGAAGGCGCGCGGCTTCGAGGTGGTCGGCGACGTGCCGCTCGACACCAAGGCGCAGGATCTCGGCGCCGCCATGCTGAAGATCCGTTCGCTTCGGCCCGATGTGGTGGTGGGCCTGCAGACCCAGCGCGAATTGCTGCTGCTGCAACGCGCCCGCTTCGACCTGCAATATTTCGACGGCATCTTCGTCAGCAATCTCGGCGTGTCGGATCCCTCGGTCTGGACCGATCTCGGGCCGGACATCGCCGCCAGGGTGCTGCCGCGCAACACGTTCGGCCTGGCGCTCTATGCGCCCAGCCTGAAGATCGACGCCCTGACCGCGATCGCCGACCAGGCGAAGCAGTTGCCGCGCCTGAAACACGGTCTCGGCCAGTTCTCGATCTTCGCCGCCCAGGCCATGCTGGTGATCAAGGAGACGCTGGAAAAGGCGGCTTCCGTCGATCCCCAGAAGCTGACCGATACGCTCGGCCAGCTGGAACTGCCGCTCGGCCATCCCGCGATGATCCTGCCGCGCGCCGGCGGCGTCGCCTTCGCCGAGGACCGGCTCGCCCGCGACGCTTCGACCCTGGTCGTCCAATGGGATGCGGAGCGGACCTTGCAGGTGGTTCACCCCGCGCAATTCGCCACCCGCGCGCCGGCCATCACGGCGCGCTGATCACAGAACGTCGTTCGAGGAGATGAAGAGATGACGCGTCCCTTCACGCGCCGGAACGTGCTGCATGCAACAGCCGGGGCCTCGCTGGCATTGGTCGCCGCGCCGGCCATCCGCGCCCAGCCGCGGCCGATCAAGATCGGCATGCTCCAGCCGATGAGCGGCGGCATGTCCACGGCCGGCAAGCAGGGCCAACCGGCCTTCGAACATGTGGTCAGGCTGATCAATGCCTCTGGCGGCATCAGGAAGTTCGGCGGTGCCCCCGTCGAACTGGTGCTGGCCGATGACGCCACCCAGCCGGGGCGCACCGCGACCGAGGCCCGCCGCCTGATCACCCAGGAGCGCGTGGCCATGCTGTCGGGGCTGCTGCACACCCCGGCGAGCCTGGCGCTCGCGCCGGTCGTCGACGAACTGAAGGTTCCGGCGCTCTCGATCGGAGCCGGTGTGATCAAGGCGAACTACCAGTATTCGCTCGGCCTGCCGTTCGAGCGTGGCTACGCCCAGCCGACGGCCGATTTCATCGCCTATCTGAACCGCGAACGCGGCTTCGCCATGAAGACTGCCGTCATGGCCTTCTCCAATTACGAAGCCGGCCAACAGATCAATACGATGCTCAAACCGCGGCTGAAGGAGATCGGCGTCGAAATCCTCGATGAGGTCGCCCTCGACACCCGCGGCCAGGACCATACCGCCGCCATGCTGCGCATCCGCGCCAAGCGCCCGGACCTGGTGATCGGCTTCATCCTGCCGCGTGACGGCGTGCTGCTGCAGCAGGCCCGCCACAGCCTCGCCTATCACGACCCGGTCTTCTTCTCGCCCGGCTATGGCGATATCAGCTTCTGGCACGACCTCAGTCCCGAGGTCGGTCAGGCCGTGCTGACCCGCAACCTGTTCGCCCTCGTCAGCATCAGCCCCGACACCAAGATCCCGGCGCTCCAGGCTCTGATCGCCGATCTCGGCCGCCAGCCGCAGGTTCAGATGACCTCCTTGGCCCTGCTTGCCGCCCAGGCTGCCCGGGTGATGCAGGTCGCGCTCGAGGCGGCGGAGGCACCGGAGCCCGAGGCGATCCACCAGGCCTTGGCGCGTGTTCATCTGCAGCCTGGCGACCCGCACCTCTACCTGGCAAGCCCCGACGGCATCCGCTTCGGCGCCGACCGGATGATGACCACGCCCTATAGCGTGATGGTCCAATGGCGTCCCGACAAGAGCCAGGACGTCGTCTACCCCGCGGCCTTCGCCGGCACGACGCCCAGGCCACGCGCGGCACGCTGAACCGACAGCCCCTTTCGCGGAGATCCGCCATGACCATCCTGACCCGCCGCCTGCTCCTGAAGACCGCGACCGGCGCCACCGCCGCGGCCTTGGCCGCGCCCGCCGTCCGCGCCCAGCCGCGGCCGATCCGCATCGGCATGATCCAGCCGATGAGCGGCGCCCTGTCCAATTACGGCCTGCAGGGCCAGCCGGCGCTCGACTATGTCGTCGCCCAGATCAATGCTGGCGGCGGCATCAAGAAATTCGGCGGCGCGCCGATCGAGCTGGTGCTGGCCGACGATGCGAGCCAGCCCGGGCGCAGCGCGACCGAAGCGCGCCGGCTGATCACCCAGGAACGCGTCGTCATGTTGATGGGCACCATCACGACGCCGCAGAGCCTGGCGCTCGCCCCTGTTATCGACGAACTGAAAATGCCCACCGTCGCCATCTGGGCCGGCACGGCGCGCGCCAACTACCTCTATTCGCTCGGCCTTGCCTTCGACCGCGGCTATGCCCAGCCGACCGCCGATTTCGCCGCCTATCTGAACCGCGAGCGCGGCTACAAGATCAGGACCGCGGTCATGGCCTTTTCCAATTACGAGGCCGGCCAGCAGGTCAATAATTTCCTCAAGCCCCGCCTGAAGGCCCATGGCATCGAGGTGATCGACGACGTGCCGCTCGACACCCGCGCCCAGGACCTGACGCCGGCCATGGTGCGCATTCGCTCGCGCAAGCCGGATCTGGTCGCCGGCCTGATCCTGCCGCGCGACGGCGTGCTGCTGCAGCAGGCCCGCCACAGCCTCGCCGTGCACGAGCCGGTCTTCCTGTCGCCGGGTTATGGCGACATCAGCTTCTGGCACGACCTCGGCAGCGCCATCGGCGACACCGTGCTGACCCGCAACCTGTTCGCCCTGGTCGGCGTCTCCACCGGTGCCCGCCTGCCGGCGCTCCGGCGCCTGGTCGCCGAGATCCAGCGCCAGCCGAACCTGCATCTGAGCACGGCCGCCTTGCAGACCGCCCAGGCCGGCCGCGTGCTGGAAGCGGTGCTGGAAAGCGCCGAGGCGCCCGAGCCGGCCGCCATCTACCAGGCGCTCGCCCGGTTCCACCTGCCGCGCGGCGACGCCAATCTCTATCTCGCCTGTCCCGACGGCATGCGTTTCGGCGAGGACCGCATGCTCACCCAGAGCTATGGCGTGATCGCCCAGTGGCGCGCCGACAAGGGCCAGGACGTCGTTTATCCCACCGATTTCGCCGGCGCCGAGGCTCGCGCCCGAGCGACATGAAAACCCGCGCCCGAGCGACATGAACAGCCGCGCCCGAGCGACATGAGAACCAGCGCCCGAGCGACATGAGAACCCATGCGCACGCGGCGTAACCCGCCATCCGAACGGTCTCGCGGATCCCACCGGCTTCACCCGACCATCGCATCAGAAAGGCTCGCGCCATGAACCCCACCCGCAGACAGGCCGCAGCCCTCATTTCCGGCGCGCTCGGCGGCCTCGCCACATATCGCCCAGCCGCCGCGCAAACCCCCGGCGTCGTCAGGATCGGCGTGATCCAGCCCCTGTCGGGCCCGACATCGGCCTATGGCCAGGAGACCCAGCCGGTCATCGAATACCTGGTTCAGAAGATCAATGCGGCCGGCGGCATCAAGAGCCTCGGCGGCGCGAAGATCGAGATCGTGCTGGCCGATTCCACCGGCCAGCCGGCGCGCGCCGCGGCCGAGGCACTGCGCCTGATCACCCAGGAAAACGTCTCGCTCCTGACCGGCTTCGTGCTGACCTCGGAGGCGCTGGCCATCGGCCCGATCCTGGACGCGCATAAATGCCCGATGCTCACCTTCATGGCCTCGGAAAGCGCCTCGCCCTATCTGTTCTCGCTCGGCCTGCACAATGACCGCGGTTATGTCCAGTCGATGAAGGGTTTCATCGACTTCATCGGCGGCAAGCGCGGCCGCAAGATCACGTCCGTCGTCACTGCCTCGTCGAATTACGAAGCCGGCCAGAAATTCACCAGGCTCGCCACCGAGCGGCTGAAGGAGGCCGGCTATGTGATCGCCGGCGACGTGCCGCTCGACACCAGGGCGCAGGACCATACCGCGGCCATGCTGAAGATCCGCTCGCTGAAGCCGGACGCGGTCATCGGTTTCAACACCCAGGGCGACATCGTCAAGCTGCACCGGGCGCGCTACGACACCCAGTATCGCGGCGCCATCTTCATCGGCAGCACCGGCGCCGCCGATCCCTCGCTCTGGCACGAGCTCGGCCGCGATATCGCCGCCGATGTGCTGACCCGCGACTATTACAGTCTGGCGCTGTTCGCGCCGGGCCTGCCCGGCCCGACCAACGGCTTCATCGACGACGTCGTGCGCCATGCGCAATTGAAGCGCTCGTTCGGCCAGTTCTCCATGTTCGCCGCGCAATCGGCCCTGGTCATCAAGGAAGCGCTGGAAGCCGCCGGCTCAACCGAGCGCGAGCGCATCGCCGCGGCGATCCAGGCGATCAACCTGCCCTTCGGCCACCCCTCCATGATCATGCCGCGGCAGAACGGCCTCGCCTTCGCCGAGGACCGCCTGCCCCGGGATTCCTCCGCGCTCATGGTGCAATGGACGCGCGATGCGACGCTCCAGGTGGTCTATCCCGAGGCCTTCGCCAAAGCCATGTGAGCAAGGCCATCTGTGCAGGACCATGCGGGCGGGACCGCCTGGTCTTGCCCTCTGACCAAAGCCCTATGCCCCCAGGTCAAGGCAGCGGCATAGGCTGGGCCTGACGCGAGGAGGTGGCGATGATCGGTGAAACGACGGCCGGCGACGGGCCCGCGCCGGCGCCCGACATGGTGCTCGAGCATTTGCTCCGGACGCGGTTCAGCTGCCGCGCCTTCCGGCCGGAGCCCGTGCCGCGCGCCACCATCCGGCGCGTCCTCGACATCGCCCAGCGCACGGCCACCTGGTGCAACACCCAGCCCTGGCAGGTCACCGTCACCATGCCGCCGGCGACCGAACGGCTGCGCACCGCGCTTTATGGCCGGGCAACCGGGGATGCGCCCACCGGGTCCGACCTGCCCTGGCCGCGCGAATATCGCGGCGTCTATCTCGCGCGCCGCCGCGAGACCGGCTTCGCGCTCTACGAGGCGCTCGGTATCGGCCGGGCCGACATGGAGGCGCGGCAGCGCCAGGTGCTGGAGAATTTCCGCCTGTTCGGCGCGCCGCATCTGGCGCTGATCACCTCGGACGAAGCGCTCGGCACCTATGGCGCGCTCGATTGCGGCGCCTATGTCGCCAATTTCCTCTCCGCCGCCCAGGCCTGCGGCGTCGGCGCCATCGCGCAGGCTGCGCTCGCCCATCATTCGGAATTCCTGCGCGACCATTTCGGCATAACCGATGACCGCCTGGTGGTCTGCGGCATCTCCTTCGGCTTCGCCGACGAGACCCACCCGGTCAACGGCTTCCGCACCAGCCGGGCAGCGGCCGAAGAGGCGGTGAGGTTCGTGGAGGAATAGGTCGGGCCAGGTCGCGGCAGAGGCTCGCCCACCTGGTCGCCAAAGGTCGGAAAGCACAGCGGAATCAACCCTCTCCCAGAGGGAGAGGGTGGCAGCGTCAGCTGCCGGGTGAGGGGCGTGAGCGCCCAGAACTCACCCCGATGCACGTCGAGCATGCTGCCTCATCCGGAGATGGACGACCCCTCACCCGGCGCCTGACGGCGCCACCCTCTCCCTCTGGGAGAGGGTCGACTGGGCCGCGCTTTTGCTGTTTGGCGTCAATGCGAAACGTGCGGAGAACCTCGTCCTTCGTCACACCTCGGCGCCGCCGCGACGTCTCGCGATTCTTCTTGTGCCCAAAAAATAAACCGCCACCGCGATCTAATATTTTCGTGAGCGAGCGCCATATAGGGGATGAATCCACGTGGTTCACCCAAGGTGTCATTCCGTGACAATCCGAACGACAAGCGAGACGTTCACTTTTACAAAACCGTTCAAATTGAACGCTATCGACGAAATTCAGCCATCTGGCCAGTATATCGTCGACACGGACGAAGAATTGATCGAGGGGATATCGCGGCTGGCCTATCGGCGCGTCGCCACGCGGCTGCACCTTCCGGCGATCGCGACGTCGCAGGCGACGACCCAACATGTCCCGATCGACCGGGCCGACTTCGACCGCGCCTTTCTGGGGGATACCGACGAAACCGTCTGACCGCCGCCGGTCACGGCGACCTGTCCATGAAGGGACCACCGATGGCCATTTCCTTCCCCAATACCAGTCGCAGTTTCGATGCGGCGCGACGCAGCATCTCGTTCTGGGGCTACGATTCCACCTTCGAATTCACCTTCCATATCGGCGAGGACGCCTTGCGCAGCCTCAACCCCGACATTCGCGGCGACGAATCCTCGATGCTCGGCGTTTTCGACGCCCATCGCGGCCGCATCCAGGCGGCGGCGGGCGTGGCCTATGGCCGCGGCCGCCAGAGCTCCTATCGGCTCGCCGCCTCAGACATCTGACTTCACCCAAACCGGAGAACGGCCATGGCCAGAGGCGACAAAAAGGGCAATCGCGAAGCCAAGAAACCGAAGAAGCCGAAAGCCGCCGAACCGGTGGCCGTGAGCAGCTTCGCGGCGGTGCAGAAGAAGGCGATGGAGACCGCCAACGCCCGCAAGAAGTAATCCCCGACGAGCGCGCGGGCCGCGGCCTTCGCTGCGGCCCCGCCGACCGGTCGGTCATGCCTCGTTGAACGGCGGCGGCAAGGTGCCGGCCTTGAAGATGATGCTCGGCTCGTCATCGTAATCCCCCATTTCGGCGTCACCCGACGTGGTGAAGGCGACGACCCCCAGCCGAAGCGGCGCCAGCCGTTCGGCGGCTCTCAGCGCCGCCTCCGCCGACCGGCACGGGATCGGGGTTTCGGCTTTCAGGCCCCCCCTCTTGCCGGCATGATATGCCTGGACGACGTGGATCGTCTCGCGGGCCATTGGCTTCCTGACTGAATGATCGACGGGATGAACGGCGACGCGGAATGCGTGGCCGTCTTTCAAAGCTCGCCTGCGTGCAAAGGCCCTGACGGCCCGCTCACTCCGGCGCGCGATCGTCGTTGTCATGGCCCTGGGCGGCCAGGAGCCGATCGAAATCGGCATAGAGCGACTTGATCAGAAGCTGGCGTCGGGGATCTTCGGCCGCCAGCGTTTCGGCAAACAGCCCGATCAGATAACGCGCCTTCTCGGCCGCCTCCGGCCACCCGCCGGCGGGAGCCGCGGCGAGCGACTTCTCGAGCGCCGCCTGGCGCCCGCGCAAGGCAGCCTGGTCATTCTCCACCTCGATCCGCAACCGGCGCAATTCGGTCGCCTTTTGCGCCGCCATGCCGCGACGCCCGTCGAGATCCGTCGTCTTTTCAACCATCGCGAAACCGCCATCTGTCCGGAGCCGATGCGGGACGGCCTGCCCTGGCGCCACCGTTCCGGCAGCGGCCGGCCGCCGCGCGAAGCGCATTGCGACCGTCATCAGATTATCGCCAAATCGACTTCGATGGAATGTAATTCTCGATAATATCGTGCGGATATCGGCGGTCGACCAATAATTTTCAAGCCCTCGTTTTCGCGAAAATATTTTGTGGCCCGAGAAAAAAGCCGTCGAAAAACTGAGGCGGCCCGGCGGAATATATTCTGTCACTCCTATCATTGGAGTGCCAAAGCCTCTATATTGAAGAAACAGGTTCTCGCGCCCAACCAGAAAGAACCGGCGCGACATTCCGCCCACATGCCCCGATCATGTCCATGTCTCGACAGCGAGGCCCGGATCCAGGGGTGGGATCGTCATCCCTGATGTGGCGAAGGAGATGTACGGGCGTCTTGAAAAACGGGCCTCATCGGCGGCGCCCGGCCCCCGCATTCTGAACGACCGCCGCGCGCCATCGCGCGAGCCGGCGATGCCGTTCCAACCGGACATATCCGAGCTGACCCTTCAGATCGCTCGTTGTGGCCTTTCCATCATGGCCAGGGCCGATGCCCTGATCATGGCCGCGAGCCAACCGGCCAAGGCGGCCATGCGATCCGAGACTTTGCCAAGCCTGCGCTTTCATCACCCATTTGAACCGACACCCTGGAGTACCGAACCGTGGCCGCCAAGGACGTTAAATTCTCCCATGACGCGACCGATCGCATGCTGCGCGGCGTCGAAATCCTCAACAACGCGGTCAAGGTGACCCTGGGACCCAAGGGCCGCAATGTCATCATCGAGCGCTCCTACGGCGCCCCGCGCATCACCAAGGACGGCGTGACCGTCGCCAAGGAAATCGAACTCGCCGACCGGTTCGAGAACATGGGCGCGCAGATGGTTCGCGAGGTCGCCTCCAAGACCAATGACCTCGCCGGCGACGGCACCACCACCGCCACGGTTCTCGCGGCGGCGATCATTCGCGAGGGCACCAAGCTGGTCGCCGCCGGCATGAACCCGATGGATCTGAAGCGCGGCGTCGACGCCGCCGTCCTGACCGTGGTCAAGGACATCGAAGGGCGCGCCAAGAAGGTCCAGTCGTCCCAGGAAATCGCGCAGGTCGGCACGATCGCCGCCAATGGCGACAAGACCGTCGGCGACATGATCGCCAAGGCGATGAAGAAGGTCGGCAACGAGGGTGTCATCACCGTCGAGGAGGCCAAGAGCGCCGATACCGAGCTCGACGTCGTCGAGGGCATGCAGTTCGACCGCGGCTATCTCTCGCCCTATTTCATCACCAATGCCGAAAAGATGTCGGTGGATCTCGATGACCCCTACCTGCTGATCCACGAGAAGAAGCTGACCGGGCTGCAGCCGCTGCTGCCGGTGCTCGAGGCGGTGGTCCAGGCGGGCAAGGCGCTGCTGATCATCTCCGAGGATGTCGAAGGCGAGGCCATCGCCACCCTGGTGGTCAACAAGCTGCGCGGCGGCCTGAAGGTGGCGGCCGTCAAGGCGCCGGGCTTCGGCGATCGCCGCAAGGCCATGCTCGAGGACATCGCGGCGCTGACCGGCGGCCAGGTGATCTCGGAAGATCTCGGCATCAAGCTGGAGAATGTCACGCTCGACATGCTCGGCCGGGCCAAACGCGTGATGATCGACAAGGACACCACCACGATCGTCGACGGCGCCGGCAAGAAGAAGGATATCGACGCCCGCATCGGCCAGATCAAGGCGCAGATCGAGGAGACCACCTCGGACTATGACAAGGAAAAGCTGCAGGAACGCTTGGCCAAGCTGTCCGGCGGCGTCGCCGTCATCCGGGTCGGCGGCGCGACCGAGATCGAGGTCAAGGAGAAGAAGGACCGGATCGACGATGCGCTGAATGCCACGCGCGCGGCGGTCCAGGAAGGTATCGTGCCCGGCGGCGGCGTCGCTTTGCTGCGCGCCAAGGCCGCTCTTCTCAAGCTCAAGGGCCTGAACGCGGACGAGCAGTCCGGCATTTCCATCGTGCTGCGGGCGCTCGAAGCGCCGATCCGCCAGATCGTCGAGAATGCCGGCGTCGAGGGGTCGATCGTGGTCGGCAAGCTGCTCGAAGCCAATGACCCCAATGCCGGTTTCGACGCCCAGACCGAGCGCTACGTCAACATGATCGAGGCCGGCATCATCGATCCCGCCAAGGTCGTGCGCACGGCGCTGCAGGACGCCGGCTCGGTCGCCGGCCTCTTGATCACCACCGGCGCGATGATCGCGGAATTGCCGGGCAAGGATGCGCCTGCCGGCCCGCCGGCCGGCATGGGCGGCTACTGAGCCCCGGCACAACAGCCCGGAGCGCCGCATCCACGGCGCTCCGGGCTTCAGATCCTTTCCAGCAGGCGGAAAAACCGCCGCATCACAACAGCCAGGAGCCCTTCCCATGGTATTTCGAGGCCTCTCCGTCGACGAGATCAAGCAGAAGGCGCAGTCGAGCTTCGACAGCCTCGAGCAGCGCAAGCGGGAGTCCGCCAAGGCCGTCGCCGCGCAGCAGGCAGCGCGCGATGCCGTCGGCGCCAAGATGCAGCGGCTGAAGGCGCTGCGCGAGGCGAAGGAAGCCGCCGACGCCCAATTGGCCGCCGAACAGGCCGAAGCCAAGAAGCTCGCCGGCGTCGCCAATGCCAAAGCGGCGCGCAAGGCCAAGGCCACGGCCGCGTCCTGAGCCGATGTCGCCCGGCCCGGATCGTATCCCTGGGATGACGTCCTCAACGAGAGCTGCATCACCATGCTGATCCGCTACGGCTACGACATCACGGTCACCTGTGCCGAACCGACCCCGATGGTCAGCCTTCTGACCGTGCATGACGACCGCGCGGCGGATCTCCGCAAGGCCGAAACCCTGGTCACCACGCCGCCGGTACCGAGCACCACCTACCGGGATCTGTTCGGCAACCACTGCCGGCGCTTCGTCGCGCCGGCCGGCGCGCTCCAGCTCTGGGGCGACGGCACGATCGAGGTTTCGGGCGAGCGCGATCCGATCCATTCCGGCGCGGCGGAAGTGCCGATCGCCGCGCTGCCCGACGACTGTCTCGTCTATCTCCTGGGCAGCCGCTATTGCGAGACCGACAAGCTCAGCCAGATCGCCTGGGACATGTTCGGCCGGTCGCGGCCGGGCTGGGCCCGCGTGCAGGCGATCTGCGATTTCGTCCATGGCCATATCACATTCGGCTATCTCGACGCCCGCTCGACGCGCACGGCCTATGAAGCCTATGGCGAACGCATCGGCGTCTGCCGCGACTATGCCCATCTGGCCATCGCGCTATGCCGCTGCATGAACATTCCGGCGCGCTACGTGAACGGCTATCTCGGCGATATCGGCGTGCCGATCGTCGACCCCATGGATTTCAGCGCCTGGATCGAGGTCTACCTCGATGGCGGCTGGATCACCTTCGACCCACGCAACAACGTTCCCCGCATCGGCCGGATCCTGGTTGCCCGCGGCCGGGATGCCGCCGACATTCCGCTGATCAACTCCTTCGGCCCGCATTTGCTCACATCGTTCCGGGTCTGGGCTTACGACGTCACCGGCCTACCGCTCGACGGTGCGGCCGAGGCGGCCACGATGGCCGGCGCTTCGGGCTGAGCCATTCGACGCGCGGCGATCCGGTCGGCGGCCGGTCGAGAGACTGACGGCCCGCCATTCCCCAGCATCGCCCCGATTCCGCCGGCTTCGCCCGCCACATGCTCGCTCAGGTAGCATGAGCAGGACCCAGCGATGAAATCTCTTGGCGTGGCTTTCGGCCTTTTGACCCTGTCTTTCGGCGCACCGGCATTCGGACAAGCCTTGAGCCTTCCCGAACAGCCCGAGATCGCCGAGGACTACGCTACCTATCTCTGCCCGACCGAGGCCGCCGCAGCCACCATGCTGGTCGACTATCTCCAGCACAACCGGATGCAGGCGGGCTATCAGGCCACCGGCTGCCGCGCCCGGACCGAAAACAGCGGGCCGATCCGTATCGTCGAGGTGCTCAGGCGGCAGGACATGATCCAGTTCGGCACGCCGGTCACCTACATGCTCTATCGCGGCACCATGCAGGACGGCCAGAGGGTCACCGGCCTGGTCAACGAACAAGGCAATAACCGGCATCCGCGCACGCCCTTCACGCGCTGGCTGGCGTCCAATGCGCCCGGCGGCACGCTGACCATTGCCGCCCGCGACCGGCGCGGCCATATCTGCCCCAGCCCGGACGCCGCCATGAAGGTGGTTGCGGCCATCGCCGAGGCCAAGCGTCGCTCCGCCCCGGTGGCGCGCCAGAAGACCGCCTTCACCAATGCGCTGCGCGCCAATGGCTGCTCCGCCGCCGCCAGCGGCGCCTATCGGGTCACCGCCCTGCACCAGAGCGAAATGATCGATCTGGGTTTCGAGGCTGACGAAGATTGGACCGCGCTTTCGGTCACCGATCCGCGCGGCCGCTCCGCCGGCCTCGTTTACGACGCCAGCGTCTTTCGCTGACGTCGCCGGTGCGGCCCGATCGGAACCAGCCGTTCACTCGCCGGAGAGCGAGGGCGCCTGCTCCACCGGCAGCTCGCCCAGCCTGAACTCGTCGGCCAAGGCTGCATCGATCATCCTGATCTGTTCGTCGACCAGCTTGAGATTGTCCTGCAGCGACGAGCGGCGCGACCGGTCGTCGAAAGCCGCGAGCATGTCCCGGACCGTCGTGCGCCGGTTCTCGACATAGCGCTCGCGCAGGCTTTGCAGGTTCTTGGTATATCTGGTTTCACCAGCCATCGAACGGTTCCTCCGGGGTGAATGGGAACATGCCGCGTGGCGGCGATCGACAGGCCGGCCATGGCTCGCGCCGGATGACTTTTCGTCACCGACCCGCGTCCATCGCCTGCCTCGCGTTCCCCGCGGCGAAGACGGTTTCGCGTCTCAGGTGCCGACGATATCGGCGCAGGCATTGGCCACCATGCGATCCGCCTCGGTCTTGCCGGGCATGGTCGCCCAGCCGTTCTGAACGACCATGTCGCCGCGCGTCCAGGACGAGGCCGCCTTGAGTGCCGCGACCCGCTCGGTGTTCTTCGGATCACGCCTGGCCTGGTCGACGCAGATCGAGGCGAGCGCGGCAACCACATCCGTCTGCGAGCGTTCGAACGCATTCTGCCGGGCGCCCCCCTTGGTCATCCAGCCGGCCCATGAGAAACCGACGATGGCGAGAGCCGCCGCGCCGCAAACCGCGCCGTAAAGTCCTGGCTTCAGCCAGTCAGGGGTTTTCATCGCGAAATCCTCGGATATCAAAATCGAAATCGATCTCGATAATCTGCGATCCTAGCACAGGCCGGCCTCAATCTGCGCTTTATTCTTGTAAAAATCGGTATTTCCGAAATAAAAATCGCACCGAAATCGACACTTCGATCGGGGTATAATTGACCAATTACTGGGCCTTGATTTCCGATGACGCCCGGCACCCGTTCTCGCCGGTCAGGCCGAGGCCTTCAGGCCGCCATCGGTCATGCGGTACCAGGTGATGATCGCCGAGACATAAAGCTTGTGCAGCGCATGCAGCGGCAGCGGCGTGACCGGCACCACCGGGAACGGCAGCGCCGCCTTGTCGCCGGTCGCGACATAGTCGGCCAGCGCCTCACCCATGGCGGTCTGCAGCCCGACGCCGCGCCCCATGCAGCCGATATCGACCACCAGGCCGGGTTCAGATTCATGGATATGCGGCAGGAAATCGCGGGTCAGCGACACGCGCCCGCACCAGCGATGGTCGAATTTCACGCCGGCGAGCTGCGGGTAGATCCTCACCGCGGCCCGCTCCAGATGGGCCCAGTCATCGGCCGATTTCGGCTCGCGGAACGGCCCGCGGCCCCCCATCAGGAAGCGGTTGGTATGGTCGCGCCGATAATAGAACAGCAGCTGGCGCGTGTCGGAGATGACCTGGCCGCCGGGCAGGATCGTCTTGGCGATAGTGTCGCTGAGCGGCTCGGTTGCCGCGATGAAGGAGTTCGGCGCGATGATCGTCTGGTTCAGCCGCGGGATCAGGCCGTCCGGATAGCCGCCGGTGGCGACGACCACGCGGCGCGCGGTCACCGTCGGCCCCTGGGTGGTCTGGATCTCGAACACCTCGCCGCGCTTGACGATGCCGGTGACGCGCGTGTCCCCATGGATCTGCGCGCCGGCTTTCTGCGCTGCCCGGACCAGGCCGCGGGC
Organism: Hyphomicrobiales bacterium; assembly: GCA_017304475.1. GTDB lineage: Bacteria > Pseudomonadota > Alphaproteobacteria > Rhizobiales > Phreatobacteraceae > Phreatobacter. Next base: position 154,664 of record JAFKKV010000015.1, read on the forward strand.
ATAGGCGAGCGGCTGGATAGAGCCGGCGCGGCCGTCCTGCCAGCCCGCGAGATATTGCTCGGCGCCGACCGCCTCGCGCATGGCGTCCCGGTCGAGAAGCCTGGTCGAGACGCCTCGCGCGGCCCATTCCCCGGCCCGCCGCTTGACCGTCTCGACCATGGCCTGCGTATGCGCGCCCTGGATCCAGCCGGCACGCACGAAGGGCACGTCCATCTGATGGCGCGCGATCAGGTCGAAAACCCGGTCGGCGGTCGATCCGACGAAACGTGTCAGCGCCTCGCCACCCGCCGTGCCATATTTGGCGATCAGCTCGCTCGGATCATATTTGATGCCCGGAATGACCTGGCCGCCATTGCGGCCGGAGGCGCCCCAGCCGGGCTCGCGCGCTTCCAGCACGGCCGCCGCGATGCCGCGTTCGGCCAGTCTCAGCGCCGTCGACAGGCCGGCATAACCGCCGCCGACGATGCAGGTCTCGACCGCGATCGACTGGTCGAGCGGCGGGGTTGGCGCAGCCGCCGGCGCGGTGGTGGCCCAGAGCGAGGGAGCGAGCGGAAATGGTACGGCCAACGTCGCTCTTCCTTCAGATCGGGCGCAGCACGCGGCGCAGGAAGTCCTGGGTGCGCGGTTCCCGGGGGGATCCGAGAACCGCCGCGGCCGGACCCTGCTCGACGATCACTCCACCGTCGATGAAGATGACGCGGTCGGCGACCTCGCGGGCAAAACCCATCTCATGGGTGACCACCACCATGGTCAATCCCTCGTCGGCCAGGCTGCGCATCACGCCGAGCACGTCGCCGACCAGTTCCGGATCGAGCGCCGAGGTCGGCTCGTCGAACAGGATCGCCTTGGGCTGCATGGCGAGCGCGCGCGCGATCGCCACGCGCTGCTGCTGTCCGCCGGAGAGCTGGGCGGGATAGGCGGCTTCCTTGTCGGCGAGCCCGACGCGCGCGAGCAGCGCCCTGCCCCGCTCGGTGGCGGCAGCCCGCGGCTCGCCTTTGACGAAGATCGGTCCCTCGATGACGTTCTCCAGGGCGGTCCGGTGCGGAAACAGGTTGAAGCGCTGGAACACCATCGAGACCTGCTGGCGGATCGCCTGGATCGAGCGCTGGCCGCGCTCGACCTTCACACCTTCCACCGTGATCGTGCCGGCATCATAGCTTTCCAGCCCGTTCATGCAGCGCAGGATGGTCGATTTGCCCGAGCCGGACGGGCCGATGATGCAGACCACCTCGCCCTTTTCGACCCGCGCCGTGAAGCCGCGCACGACATGGTTCTGGCCGAAGCTCTTCTCGACGTCGACGAGTTCGATCATGGCCATGACGCTATTTCCGTCCGAACTTCTTTTCGAGCCATGACACGAGCCCGATCAGCGGCAGGCACATGGCGAGATAGAGCATGGCGACCAGTGTGAAGACCGTGCTGTTCTGGAAGGTCGAGGCGGCGATCAGCCGGCCCTGCTGGGCCAGTTCCGCCACGGTGATGGTGGAGGCCTGCGAGGAATCCTTCAGCATCATCACCATGATGTTGCCGTAGGGCGGCAGAATGATCTTGAAGGCCTGCGGCAGCACCACCCGGCGCATGGTCATCCACCAGCCCATGCCGATGGTCTGCGCCGCCTCGATCTGGCCTGGATCGATCGCCTCGATGCCGGCGCGGAAATTCTCCGCGTGATAGGCCGAATAGGCCACGCCGAGCCCGATGATCGCCGCCTGCAGCGCAGTCAGCGTGATGCCGAGATCGGGCAGGACGAAATAGATCCAGAACAGCTGCACGATGATCGGGATGCCGCGAATGACGTTGACGATGGTCGCGGCGGTCATCGCCAGCAGCCTGATGCCCGACACGCGCATCATCGCCCAGACCAGGCCGAGCACGGTCGACAGGACGAGCGATCCGGCCGTGACCAGAACGGTCATCCAGAGGCCTTGGGCGAGGATCGGCAGGAATTCCGTGGCTTGCCGGATGAAAGTCTGCATGGACGACCCTGGGCGTGACGGGAGACGAGGCGGGGCTGATCCGCCCCGCCGGAGCGATCAGGCAGGCAAGGCCCGGGCCTTCGCTCTTTCGCCTATTCCTGGCCCCATTTCGCCAGCACCCGCTTGACCGTGCCGTTGGCCTGCAATTTGGCGAGCGAGGTGTTGAGCCGCCTGACCAACTCGCCGTCGCTCTTGCGCACGCCGAAGGCGACCGAGCCGGGAATGGTCGGCTTGTAGCTGCGTACCGGCCGCACTTCGGGGAAGCGGCCGAGCTGGAGATTGTAGGCGACGATCGGGAAGTCGGCGAAGCCGGCCCCGAGCCGGCCATTGTTCACGTCGCGCATGATGTCGGGAATGGTCTCGTAGATGCGGACGTCGGAGAACACGCCCGCGCTCTTCAGCGGCTCGACAAAGGCGGTGCCGGCCTGGACGCCCGCCACCTTGCCCTTGAGCTCGGCGATCGCGGTGTAATTGGCGTTGTCGGCCTTGGGCACGAACAGGCCTTCGCCATAGGTATAGACCGTGTCGGAGAAATCGATGACCTCCTTGCGGGCGGCGGTCGCGAACATGGCGGCCGAGATGATGTCGATACGGTTGGAGGTCAGCGCGCCGATCAGCGCGGAGAACTGCATCGCCTCGACCGCGACATTGAAGCCCGCATCCTTGCCGACCTCGGTGATCAGGTCGACCATGATGCCCTGGATCGAATTGGTCGCCGTGTCGAGGAAGGTGAAGGGAATGCCCGTTGCGGTGGAGCCGACGCGCAGGGTCTGGGTCTGGGCATAAGATGGCCGGATGGCGGCGACCGCGAGGCCGGCACCGGCTGATGTCAGGAATGTACGGCGCCTCATGGCTGGTTTCCCCTCGCTGCGGCTTCCGCCGCATTTTCATTTTCATGAAAATCTGTGCACGATCCGGACTTGCTGGCAAGCTGATTTCACCAATATGAAATAGTCGACGCCACGTGCCCGGAAGCGCCGATGACCTCGCCTTCGATCCTGCCTTTGCCCGCGACGGTCGACCGCGAGGTGGGCGCCCGCATCCGCGCGCTGCGCCAGGCCAAAGGCCTGTCGCTCGATACGGTCGCCGGCACGGCCGGCTTGTCGATCGGCTTCTTGAGCCAGATCGAGCGTGGCCTGTCGTCACCCTCGCTGAAGGCGCTGGCTTCGCTCGCCGACGCGCTGGGCCTGCCGATCGCCGGCCTGTTCGAAGCGCGCACGCCGTCCGACGAGGCCGGCACCATCGTCGTCCATGCCGATGAGCGGAGCGTGCTGCAGCTCTGGCGCTCGGGCATCGTCAAGCAGCTGCTCACCCCTGACGGCCCCGACGCCACGCTGAACGTCTTTCTCATCATCCTGGCGCCCGGCGCCTCCACCGGCGACGAGCCTTATAGCCATCGCGGCGAAGAGGCGGGCCTGGTGCTGGAAGGCGCGATCACGCTGACCGTCGACGCACGCAGCTGGACCCTCAAGGCCGGCGACAGCTTCCGCTTCGAGAGCGTGCGGCCCCACCGCTTCGCCAATGCCGGCAAGGGCGAGGCCCGGGTGGTCTGGGTCAATGCCCGAACGTGAGGCGCGCCGCGCTCCGCACCGCATGAGCAATATTGCACAGACCCGATGGCCGGGAGACTGCTAGACCCTGTGTGGGTCGCGATCGGCGACCACGCGTTTGGTGCTGCGGGATCGCGCCGCGGCGCTGCTTTCCTTGCCCTCTTTCGTTCCGCCCCATGGTAAAATGGGGACTTCCGGCGAGGCTTCGCGTCGGCATGTCCCGCATTCGATGAAGGACGATATCCCATAGCGATCAAGGACAAACTGCCGTTCGATGCCAAAGCTTTTCTCGCCAAGGTCGGCGAAGGACGCAGTATTGCCAAGTATCGCAAGGATCAACTCGTCTTCAGCCAGGGCGATCCGGCCGACGCGGTGTTCTACATCCAGAAGGGCAAGGTCAAGGTCACCGTCGTTTCCGAGCAAGGCAAGGAGGCGGTCGTCGCCATGCTGGGCGCCAACGACTTCGTCGGCGAAGGCTGCCTGGCCGGACAGACGCGTCGCATCGCGACGGTTGCGACCATGACCGAATGTGTCGTCGCCCGCCTGGAGAAAGCGGCGATCGTCCGGGTTCTTCACGACGAGCCGGCCTTTTCCGAAATGTTCATCGCGCATCTTCTCACCCGCGCCATCCGGGTCGAAGCGGATCTGATCGACCAGTTGTTCAATTCCAGCGAGAAACGCCTGGCGCGACTGCTGCTGTTGCTGGCGAACTTCGGCAAGGAAGGCAAGCCCGAGCCGGTGATCGCCAAGATCAGCCAGGAGACACTGGCCGAAATGATCGGAACGACCCGCTCACGCGTCAGCTTCTTCATGAACAAGTTCCGCAAGCTGGGCTTCATCGAATATAATGGCGGCATCGAAGTTCACAGTTCCCTGTTGAACGTGATCCTGCACGATCAGCCGCAGATCAAGGATGGCAGCGAAGACACCCCGCAGGTCGGAAATTCCCCGAGCGAGTGAGCAATATTGCACAGACGGCATGCGACCGACTGCCCTACCGTAGGCTCGTTCCGTGGTGCGTGACGCTGGCGGCCGCAGGGTTGCCCCATTGCTTCGAGGCGCCCGCTCCCGCGGACGTCCCGGGGCTGTCGGTGTCGCCGTTCCATCGCGATCGCAGGGAGGGTGCCATGTCGGGTGAAAGTCTGCTCATCATTATCGTGGTCGGCATCGTTGCGGGATGGCTGGCCGGACAGATCGTCCAAGGCACGGGCTTCGGCATTGTCGGCGATCTCGTCATCGGCATTCTCGGCGCCTTCATTGGCGGCTGGCTGATGCCGCGGCTCGGCATTCACCTTGGCGCCGGCCTCGTCGCCGCCATCGTCAACGCCACCATCGGCGCGCTGCTGCTGTTGCTGGTCGTCAGGCTCGTTCGTCGCAGCGGTGGCGGCTGGCGGAGCGGCTGGGGCGGCCGTTGGGGCCGAGGCTGGTAACGCTTGCCAACCGTGCTGCCGGACCAATCGCGACATCTCGCCAACTCATCCGGAGCGCCATGGCGGCCTTAGCCAAGGCGCTCGCGGAGCGTGATAGCTCGATCTCCATCCAACAAAAGTGAGCAATTCTATACAGACTCGCGGCCGCTCCCCGCCTAGCCTGGGCGCTGCCAGCCAAATACCGGGCCCGCTCCTTTGCATGGCTTGAGGCTCTTGGCACGTGCGCCGACCGCGGGCTTGTTTCCCGGTACTCCCAAAAAGGGAAGCGCCATGTCGTCCGATCCGACCGCCACGCGAAACCCTCTGCTTGCGACGGCCCTGGCGCCGCCGGATGCGCCCCAACCCGATCCGCTCCTCCTGGAGAGCGACCGGGGTCGGGCGCTCGCCCAGGCGATCGTCGACACGATCCGCGAGCCGCTGCTGGTGCTCGATCGGGATCTGCGCGTCGTACTCGCCAGCCGCTCCTTCTACAAAGTTTTCAAGGTCGGCCGGCAGGATGTCCAGGGTCGGCCGGTCCATGCCCTGGGGAACGGCCAGTGGGACATTCCGGAACTGCGGCTGCTGCTCGACGGCATCCTGCGCCGGCACACCGTGATGGAGGCCTTCGAGGTCGCCCAGGACTTTCCCGGCCTCGGTCCGCGGACCATGCTGCTGAACGCCCGCGCGCTGTTTTATCGCGACGCCGCCCAAACCACCATCCTGCTCGCCATCGAGGACATTACCGAGCGCCGCGTCGCCGAGCGCGAGACGACCGACCTGCTGCGGCAGAAGGAGACGCTGCTGGAGGAGATGCAGCATCGCGTCGCCAACAGCCTGCAGATCATCGCCAGCATCCTCCTGCTCAAGGCGCGCACCGTGCAATCGGAGGAGACGCGGCGGCATCTTCACGACGCCCACCAGCGGATCATGTCGGTCGCTACCATGCAGCAGCATCTGCGCGGCTCACGGAGCGAGGACGTGATCGAGCTCGGTCCCTATCTCACGCGCCTGTGCGAAACCCTCGCGGCATCGATGATCGGCGACAGCAGGCCGATCACCCTGAAGGTCGAGGTCGATCGCGGCACCGCCTCGTCCAGCCAGGCCGTCAGCCTCGGCCTGATCGTAACAGAACTCGTCATCAACGCGCTCAAACACGCATTTCCAGGCGAACAGAACGACGGCCGCGTCGTTGTCGCCTATGACTTCGCCGAGCCGAACTGGCGGCTGTCCGTCTCCGACAATGGCATCGGCCGGCCGCCTGGCAATCTCGACAAGACCAAGCCGGGGCTCGGCACGAGCATCATCGAAGCGCTGGCACGGCAGCTCGGTGCCGGCGTCGACGTATCGATGGACCAGCAGGGCACGATCGTGTCGATCACCCATGCCATATTCGCGGCGCCACCGCCGGCCACGGCCTGACGGACCGGGCCGCGGCCGACCACGCGATAGCCTCTCCCTGCCCCTGACCGAACCACGCGAAGCGAGCCCCCACCCTTGCATTCATCCACCTGACGCACCCTGATTGTCGCCCGACATCGCAATCGAGGGGAGCTGCGTGGCCGACAATCCCGTCGCCGTGACCAGATCCGAGGACGGCCGCCTGGCCCATGTCGTCCTTGACACCGGAGCGGCGGCCAATGCCCTGTCGATCGGTTTCCTCAGCGAGATCGAGCGTGGCCTGTCGTCACCTTCGCTGAAGGCGCTGGCCTCGCTCGCCGACGCGCTGGGCCTGCCGATCGCCGGGCTGTTCGAGGCACGCACGCCGTCCGACGAGGCCGGATTGATCGCGGCGCAACCTATGCTAGATCTTTCACGGTCGCCGCGATGAGACGAGGCCGGGACAGGTCGATATGAGCTCCTTGGGACGTGTTCTCATCTGCATCGCGGCCTGCCTTTGGGCCACCGCGAGCCAGGGCGCGACCATCGAGCTCGAAGCGATCAGCCCGGATCTGACGCTGGTTCATGTCACCGGCGATTTCGAGTTCGGCGACCAGAAGAAATTCATCGACACCGTGCTGCCGCTCCGACGTGCGGTCGTCGTGCTCGAGAGCCACGGCGGCAGCCTCGACGCCGGCCTGGAAATCGGCAAGGCCATTAGGCTGAAAGGGTTCGGAACTTTCGTCGGTGATGGCGCGCTCTGCGCGTCCGCCTGTGGCCTGGCCTGGCTTGCCGGCAATCCGCGCATCATGACGACCTCCGCCAGGGTCGGATTTCACGCCGCGTCCGATGAGCGACGCAACATCACATCGGTCGGCAATGCCTTGATCGGCTCCTACCTGAATCATCTCGGTTTGCCGACGGCCGCGGTGGTCTACATCACGCGGCCGGACCTGGGTGACATGGCCTGGCTGACCTTCGAAGACGCCCGGCGTCATCAGATCGACGTCCGGCATTTCGACGAGACCCAGCAGCCGCAGACCGCCGCGGCGCCACCCGCACCGACCCCCGCGCCACCGCCCCGCGGCGCCGGTCCGGCCCCCGCCGAGCGGCCGGCCTTGCCACCCGAGGCCTATAGGAGCGACCTGCGGACACGGACGCACTATTTCATCCAGAACCACTTCAGCGCCATGTCCAGCAACAACAACAATGAAGCGGCGATCGACTATGTCCGCTCGGTCTATGGCGGCAGCGTCGACTATTCCGGCGAAATCAAGAGCCGGGCCCAGGTCGTCATCACCAATGTGATTTTCATCGAGCGCTGGCCGAGCCGCCGTTAACGCGGTCCGTGGCGAGCCCGAAAGCATCGCCTGCGGTGGCGATATCTGCGACTTCACCGCCGTCGTCGACTGGATAACCGCGAATGGCCAGCGCGGCGCCTCGTCGCAGGGAGCCTCGCGCATCAACATGGGCGTCGACTTCACCACGCCGAACGGCCTGATCGTCTCGGAGAACAGCGTCACGATCGAGCAACGGGCCCCCAGCCGCTGATCGCATGCGCCGGCGATAGGCCGGAAGGTCGGGCCGACCTCCGAGCTTGCATTCGCACGCCCGGCGCCCTCTCATCCCGGCGCACCAGCACAATCGAGGGAACGCCGTCCATGGTCACCGATCCCGTCGCCGTAACCCGGTCCGACAACGGCCGCCTGGCCCATGTCGTCTTCGACACCGGAACCGCGGCCAACGCCTTGTCGATCGAGGCGATGCAGGCGCTGCACGACTGCGCTCTCGGCCTGCAGCGCGACCGCGACGTGACGGCCGTGGTGCTCACCGGGCGGCCCGATCGGTTCTCGCTCGGCTTCGATCTCAAGGCGGCCGGCGACCGGCTCGATGCCGGGCTGGCCGAACGGCGCGAGCTGGTCTCGATCGGCCCGCGCATGTGCCGGGCCTGGGCCGAGATCGAGGCTTTCACCGTCGCGGCGATCGAAGGCTGGTGCGTCGGTGGCGGCGTGGCGCTCGCGGTCTCGCTCGACCTGCGCGTGGTCGGCCGCGGCGCGACCCTCTACGTGCCCGAGATCGAGCGCGGCATGAACATGAGCTGGGGCTCACTGCCGCGCCTGGTCAATCTGGTCGGCCCGGCCAAGGCCAAGCGCATCGTCGTCCTGGCCGAGCGGATCGACGCGGCCCGCGCGGTCTCCTGGGGCCTCGCCGACGAGGTCGCCGATGACGGCCAGGCCGTTGCCGTCGCCACCACATTCGCGCGCCGCGCGGCGAGCCTGCCGCCGGTCTCGGTGCGCATGTGCAAGCAGGGCATCGACCTCTATGCCAATGCCCTGGCGCAGGCGACCAGCGGGCTCGACCGCGACCAGTATCTGCTGGCGATGACCGGCCAGGACTATGCCGAGGGCGTCGCGTCCTTCCTGGAGAAACGCGACGCGAAATGGACCGGGCGGTGATCTCGTCCGGCGCCTCCGCCGGGTTGCCCGCGCCTCACGGCCACCGGCAGGCCTGGCCGACGGCGCGACGGACCTGATCGAGGCCGCGCAACGCGAATGTTCCCTCGAAGCGAAAGCCGCGCGAACCTTCGAGCCGGATCATCAGTTCGCCCTCGCTCGGCAGCCCGCGCAGGAAGGCCGCAGCGTCGCCGGGCATGGATGCCGACCGAAGGTCGGCCGAGGTCGCCCACAGGTCGCTGTCCAGCAGCCGGTCGTTGACATGCACGGTCACGAGCGTCGAGGCGCTGCGGGCGACGACCGGTTGCCGGCGAACCGACACGCTGGTCACCCCGCCGGTGCAGCCGACGACGAGACTGATATCGTCCTCGCTCGGCGGCCCGGCCGGACGCTGGCTGGCGACCACCGAGCCCGGCCGCGTCTGAATGTCCCAGGCGCCCCTGGCCTCGCCGGACGACGGCGCCGCCGGCGCGACCGACCGCGCCACCGCGTCGAAACAGGCCAGCCGGGTCAGGTCTTCAGTGATCGATGAACAGCGGCGCAAGGCGGCGGGCATGTCGTCTTGCGCCAGCCCGGTCGACGCGAGCCCAAGGGAGAAAACACCAGCGATAACGAACCGTCGGAACATTGCCATGACCGAGAGGTAAAGTGTTCCTGACAAAGGGCAAGCCGGTTCCCCGCGACACGAAGCCCCGGCGACCGGGGCTTGATTTCGACCAGCGGGCGAAAGTGCGAGGCGACCATCGCGCCCGAAACGCGAGGAGGTGCCGCCGGCCCCATTGTCAACGATCCCTGGCCACCGGCGGATAATATTGCGGCGCCTCGCGCCGGTCGTACATGCCGTAGTCGCGTGAGACCAGGAACAGGCGAACCGAGGTCATCTGTCCGGCCGCCGACAGCGCCTCGGCCAGCACGAGCCCTTCCGCGAGGCTCACCGCCGCCTTCAGCATAATGAATTCATTGTCGCGGTAGACGCTGGAAAGCACCTCGCCGTCGCGCCCGCAGGCGGTTTCCGACGTTGCCGTGGCGGCGATCAGGAACCGTTCCGGCTGCAGCTGCGGATCGTTGTAGCTGTTGTCCGTGCTGCCGCGGCCGATGCCCGCATCGGGACGCCATTCCCAGATCTGCTGGGCGATCCTGAGGCGATAGTCCTCGAAATGCTGCTGGCGCCCCGCGACCTGGGCGGCGTGATGTTTGGCCTGGGTGCGCCAGCCGGCGAGGCTCGCCTCGTCGCGCCAGTGCGAGTGCGACAGGATGATGCGCGGCGTGGTCAGGCTCTTGAACCGGTCGATGAACAGGAGCCCCGGGTTCTTGTCGAGTTCGGGCCGCAGGCCGGCCGCGATGTCGAAATAGGCCTGGTCATGGCCTGGCCTGGGCGTGACCTCGAAAAACAGTCCGATCATCCGTGGCTCCCCAGGCAAAGCCATTGCCGCCCGGATCAATGGCTGGACAAGGCAATGCCATGGTTTGCGACGGCCGTCACCGGCCGGATCCGCCGGGCGCCCATGATGCGCCCTTCACGGACAAGGGTGTCGGGCGCGTTCGATTGGTCGATCCGGTCGACACGCGTCGGCGGCACCGGCCGCCAACGCTCTCCCCCCGTGGACGGGCTGGCAGGCCGCCGGTCAGATCCTGACCGGCGGCTTCTGCCGGCTCAGCTCCGGCCGCCCCAATTGCCTTCGCGGAAATCCATCGCGAAGGCCGGCGAGGCCTTCCACTGCAGCGCCTTCGGCTTGGCGGTGAAGGTCGCGTTCTGATGGAGCACGGTATAGGCGGGGTCTTCGCGCTCGCAGATCTCCAGCATGCGCCGGAACATCACCTTGCGGCGCGCCTGATCCATGCTCGACTCGAGCGCCACCGACAGCGTGTTCATTTCGGCATTGGTCCACTCGCCGACCTGCTGCTGCTGCCCGTTGGGACCGTGCTGGGCCACCAGCGACGACACCGGGTCGTTGAACGGCGCCGAATTCGACCAGTCGCGGACCGCGCGCGAGGGGGTCTTCTCGAGGATCTGCGCCCAGTTTTCCTTCATCTGGATCTCGACGTTGAGGCCGGCCGCGCGCCACATCTCGACCAGCACCTGCGAGGTCGCCGCCTGGTTGGTGTAGTAATTGTTGAGCAGGCGATAGGGGATCGGATCGCCCTTGTAGCCGGCCTGCTTGACCAGATCGCGCGCCAGCTTGACGTCGAAGTCGGGCACCTTCCAGTCGGCGATGAACATGTCGGCATAGTAGTCCCACTGCAGGCCGCGCGGCACCACGGTGCGGCCCGACCACAAGGCCGCGACGATCGCCTCGCGGTCGATGGCATGGCTCATGGCGCGGCGGATCAGCGGATTGGCCAGCTGCGGGTGGTTCTTGTCGAACACGGTCAGGCGGTGATTGAGGATGGTGCCGCCCTGAACCTCGAAGGCGCGGTTCTTTTCGATCTGCTCGATCTGGTCCGGCGGAATGTCGCAGGCGAACTGGAATTCGCCGGACAGCAGGCCGTTGATGCGCGAGGCGACTTCCGGAATTTCGAGGAAGCGGATGCGCTTCAGCGGCGGGCGGCCGCCCCAATATTCGTCATGGGCCTCGAGGACCAGCATGTTGTCGGCCTTGAACTCCACCACCTTGTAGGGGCCTGTCGTGACCGGCTTGCGCGCCCAGTCCAGATAGGACTGCGCCTCGGCCCAGGCCCGGCGGCTGGTGATCTGGCTGCCATAGCGGGAAATGCGCCCTTCGAGGGTGATGTCGGGCGTGCCGTTGATGAAGCGGACGGTATATTTGTCGACCACCTGGACGCCGAGCAGAGCCGGCCAGCCGCGCCGCGCGACCGCGGGAATTTCCGGCGGCAGTTCCTTGCCCGAGCGGCTGTTCGGCGCCTGTTCGGTGATCGAGATGGTGGTGCCGGCCGACGGCTGGCTGTCGCCGAACATGCGCTCCTTGCCGAAGCTGAAGGCCACGTCCTCGGCGGTCATCTCGTCGCCATTGTGGAACTTGACGCCGCGGCGCAGGTTCAGCTCGACGGTCTTGTCGTCGAGGCGCTTCCAGTCGGTGGCCAGCGACGGCACGGCTTCGAGTTTGCCGGTCCAGGCGCGGTCGATGAGGCCTTCCCAGAGCGACGAGAAGAAGATCCGCTCGCCGACATTGGACTGCTCGCGCAGCACGTCCAGCGTGTTGGAATTGGACACTTTCTGCACCGCGATGGTGATCGACGGCCGGTTGTCGGGCTGGCCGATGGCGAAGCGCGGCAGGACAAGGGCGCCGGCGCCGCCGGCGGCATAGCCGAGAGCGCTTCGGCGGGTCATGATGGGCATGATCGTCTCCAGGGTCGCATGAGTCAGGGGCGAAAGAGGCGGGGTCGATGGAGAGAAGCCGCCGGCCCGCACCGGCGGCTTGGGTTCGAAGCTGTCAGGGGATCGTCCGGAGCCTGACCGGAACGCCGGTCTCGGGATCGCGCCGCTCCAGGCCGTGCGGCGTCGCGCGGTAATGGGTCAGCGTCTTGTCGGCATGGATCATCCGCCAGGACAGCATCTTCTGGGCGAAGCCGAGCATGAGCCCGGCATAGGCCGGGTCGCCGGCGAGATTGTTGAACTCGTGGGGATCGGCCTTGAGGTCGAAGAACAGCGGCGGCAGCGCCGCGAAGTGCACATATTTGTAGTTGGCGTCCTGCACGACGCAGAGGCTCGCCTCGTCCATGTGCAGCTCGGTGCGGCTCTGCGCCGCCGAATAATGCACGTCGCGAAAGTCATATTCGTAGTGCAGTTCGGTGCGCCAGTCGGCCGGGATTTCGCCATGGACCAGCGGCAGCACGGAGCGGCCGTCGCAGGCGCGCGGCGGCTCGCCGCCGAGCCAGTCGATGATCGTCGGCATGACGTCGACGCTCTCGGTGAAGGCGCTTTCGATCCGCCCGCCCCTGGCGGCCGTCTCCGGTGCCTTGACGACGAAGGGAATGCGGAAGCTCTCGTCATAGAAACCGAGCTTGCCCAGCAGATGATGGTCGCCGAGCTGTTCACCGTGATCGCTGGTGAAGATCACCAGCGTGTCGTCCCATTGCTTGGTCTCGTCGAGAAAGGCGAAGACCCGGCCGAGGCAGTCGTCGATCTCGGTCATCAGCCCGCAATAGGTCGCGCGCATCTGGCGCAGCTCGGCCTCACTCAGCGTATGGCCCTGGCCTTCGGCGCCTTCGAAGAACGAGCCCTTGCCGATATGCTCGATGTAGAATTTCAACAGCGGATGCTGGTCCGCGTCTTCCGCCCAGGTCCTGGCGCGCACCGGCGCCGGCATGTCTTCCGGACGGTACATGGCGTGATAGGGCGCCGGCGCGACGAAAGGCGGATGCGGCCGGTAATAGCCCAGATGCAGGAAGAACGGCTTGCCGTTGCGCCCTTTGAGATAGGTCAGCGCGCGCTCGGTGAAGAAGGAGGAATCGGAATATTCCTTGGGCAGGCGCGAGGGCCTTTCGGTGGCGCCGGGAACGGCGTCCTCGCCCTCCGGCAGCCAGATCTCTTCCCGCCGCGCCGGCAGTTCGAAACCCTGCTGCTCGACCCAGCCGAAATAGCCGTCCATGTTCGGCTCGAAGGCGCCGACCGAACGGAAGCCGTCCATCAGGTCGCCGAGCACCAGGAAGCGCGGATCGTTCGGCGATGTCGTGCGCGGATCGGGCGCGGTCGTCGTGTAGCCGATCAGGGCCGGATCATAACCGAGCGCGCGCAGCGCCTTGCCCAGGTTGAAATGCCTGGCATCGAGCGGAACGGTGTTCTGCACCGCCCGGTGGTTCATCAGGTAGAGGCCGGTCAACAGGCTTGCCCGCGCCGGGCCGCAGGGCACCGCGGTGGTGACGTGGTTCTCGAAGGTCACGCCTTCCCGGCACAGGCGATCGAGGTTCGGCGTGCGCAGGAACGGCTCCTGGCCCTTGCTGCGCATCAGCTCGGGCACGAAATCCGCCCGCCATTGATCGACCACGATCAGCAATACATTCCGTCGGCTCAAGATGCCCTCCAAACTGAAGCCGTTCAGCTAGGAGGACTTCGCAACGGGCGGATGACATGGGGCGCCGGCACGCCGGCGATGCACAGGAACGTCCGCGGCGGCCCATGTCTCACACCGCCCCGCGCGCCCGGTCTCCGCGGCGCGGATCGCGCTGAGGTCGCGCGATCGACGATGACGGCGCCGATCCCGGGCGGCCATCGCGGCCGACATGGCGCGGGTCGCATCGCAACCGCCCCCGAGACGCCAAGAACCCCGGCCGAGGCCAGGGTTCGAGGCATATCAGGAGAGGTTGGAGGCGGTTTTCGATCAGTCGCAGACGCGGACCGTGCGGCGCACCGGGCCGTAGGGCGTGTCGACCCACTGGCGGGTCAGGTAGCAGTCGCCATAGGCCGGCGCGGCATAGGCGTTGGAATTGGCGATGGCGAGGGCGGCGCCGCCGACCACGACGCCGGCGGCGAGAGCACCGAGGCCGAAACCGATGCCGCGGCCGCGGGCTTCGGCCTGGGGGGCGGTGGCGAAGGTCAGGGCGGAGACGGCGAGGGCGGCGAGAGCAAGGGTCTTGAAGCGGGTCATGGTGATCTCCCAGCAGGGTCTGAAGGGCTCCAGCGCCCCGGTCCTCCATGGGTCGGTGCGGGCCGCGAAAAGGTTCAGGCGCCAAAGCGGATTTTCGCAGTTGCGGCAGCGTCTGCACCTGATCGATCGGACACGGGCGACGCCTTACCTGGCGCGGAAACCTTCCGGACTGTAAGCAGTTCTCCGAATAATCAATATTAACAAGAGCTTACTGTGCGGAATTCGCCCCCATGTGTGTCATTAATGATACGGAGAAGCGGCCGATCGCGTGTTACGCAAAGCACAACACTCCCTTGGAGATTCCGATGCGCCGCACAATTCTTGCCTCCGTCTCCCTTCTCGCGCTTTCGGTTGGCTCCCAGGCTGCCGATCTCGGCGTGCCGCGCATGCCGGTCGCCGTCATGGCACAGTCCTACAACTGGACCGGCGCCTATGCGGGTGCGCTGGCCGGCGTCGGCATCGGCTTCAACCACTGGACCGACGTCAACGGCTGGTACAATACCGCCGGCCAGAGCTACAATTCGAGCCCGGTTGGCATCGCGCTCGGTCTTTTCGCCGGCTACAATTGGCAGGTCTCGCCGAACTTCCTGGTCGGTGTCGAAGCTGACATCACCTATAATACCGCCAGCGGCCGCGCCTTCGTCGCCACCGAGCCCGCCTATGTGACGGCTCGCTCGAATTTCGCCGGCAGCCTGCGCGCACGCGCCGGTGTCGTCGTCGATCGCGCGCTGTTCTACGTGACCGGCGGTCTGGCTCTCGGCAATCCGTCGCAGCGTTGGGTCGAGGCTTCGGGCGCGGCCTGGAAGGCTGACGGTTTCCGCGCCGGCTACGTGGTCGGCGTCGGCACCGAATACATGGTCAGCACGCAATGGACGGTGCGCCTCGAAGCTCTCTATTACGACTTCGGCAACCGCACCGCGACCGACGTGACGCCGGCGGGCACGACCGATTTCGGCAACACGACCGGCTATGTGATGCGCGCCCGCTCGTCGCAGGTGCAGATCCGCGCCGGCGCCGCTTACCGCTTCTGATTGGCCGGCGTCATTGCGACGCCAGCCCGAACCGCATCAAGAGAGCCTGCATCCGCAGGCTCTCTTCGTTTATGCGGCTGGCGAATGCGGCGGAATCGGCATGAATGGGTTCTACGCCCATCCGCCGCGCCGTCACCTGGAAGTCCGGTGCATCGAAACCGCGGCGGCAGGCGAGTTCCAGCTCATGCCGGTGCTCGTCAGGGAGCCCGGCCCGGGCGAAGAACCCGCCAAACACGGTCACGGGCGAGGGATAGCCGAGCGACTGCAGCGTCGGCAGGCCGGGATAGACGGCGGAAGGCGAAGAGGTCACCAGGGCCAGCGGCCGGATGACGGCCGTGTCGAACGACGCGACCGAGGTGATCGCGCCATCCAGCGCTCCGCTCGCGACATCGGCGATGAGCTGGCCATGTGCGCGGTAGGGCACGGCGATCACCGCGAGACCGGCAGCCTGGGCGAAACCGAGAAGCTGCAGGTGGGTCGAGGACGCCAGCCCATAATGGCCGAACTTCAATTCGCCCGGCCGCGCCCTGCCCTGCGCGATCAGCGCGGGGACATCGACCATGCCGCCGGCCCGCGACGCGACGAGCACGAAGGGCTGCTCGAAGATCTGGCAGATCGGAAAAAAGTCGGCGACCCGGAGCTGCGGCTCGCGCATGAGATGGGGATGAATGGTCAACTGGCTGGCGGCCGAAAAGATGACGCTGGCCGCGTCGGCCTCCCGGCGCGCGAGTTCGTCAAAGGCGAGCGTGCCCGAAGCGCCCTCGCGATTGAGCACGATGGGCAGCGCCCCGAGCGGGGCCTGCATCGATTCGGCCAGGCGCCGCGCCATGGCGTCGATGATCGTGCCCGCCGAAAAGGGCACGACGATCCGCAACGAAGCGCCGTTCAAGGCAGAAGCGGGACCGCCGACGATACCCGAGGCCAGAAGGCTGCTGCCGACCAGCATTTGCCGCCGGCTCATGCCCCGCGCGTCCGGCCGCATCGTCATCCAACAGGCTCCGCCGATGCTGGCGACGTCGCGCAGCCGCCCCTCTCTAGCCCGACCATCAAGGCCACATCATGATCTTTGTCGACGCCATTTTCATGCATGGGCGGCTGTTCCCCAACCGCCCCGCGATCATGCTGGCGGATCGTCTCGTCACATTCGGCATGCTGGCGGAAGCGATCCATTGGGTCTCGGCCCGGATCCTGGCTGCCGGCCTCAGGCCCGGCGACACCGTGATCGTCGCCATCGACAACCCGATCCGCTTCATCGCCGTCATGTCGGCCCTGATGCGGCTCGGCATCGTGGTGGTGCCGGTTCATTCCAGCGACGCACCGAAGGTGGCACTGGCGCGCGCCGTCGCCATCGTCACCGATACCGCGCTCGCCGCCCCCGTCGGGCTTCGTCTGGTGATGGTGGACGACCTATGGTTCCAGCCCAACCGGGTGCCATACCCACTCGATCCACACGCCAGCGACCCCGGCCGGCTGACCCTGCTGGCGCTCACATCAGGCACCACCGGCCAGCCCAAATTCATTCCGTTCACGGTCGAGGACCTCGACCGGCGCATTCGCGACCTCTACCGCTATCAGCCGGCGCCCGGCACCGAGCGTGACCTGCTTCTGCTCGGCTTGAGTTCGCAATGGGCGCTCGCCCAGGCGGCGCGTGTTCTGGTGGCCGCCCGCACGCTGTGTTTTGCCGCTTCCGCCGAGGAGGCGGCCCGCATGATCGACCTCTATCAGGTCGGCACGGTCATCGGCTCGCCGCAGCAATTGTCGGCCCTGCTCGAAGCGCTTGACGAAACCCCCGCCTCCTGCGCCTCGCTGCGATTGGTCAAGACCGGCGGCGGCCGCCTGAGCCCGCAACTGCTGGAGCGCATCAAGCACCGCCTGAGCCCCCATATCGTCTCCATCTACGGCTCCACCGAAGCCGGGCGCACCGCCATGGCGTCGCTCGCCATGCTCGAATCCGAACCGGGCTGTGTCGGCCTGCCGGTCCCCGACAAGCCGGTGGACATTGTCGATGACGAGGACCGGCCTCTGCCAGCCGGCGCCACCGGCCGTATCCGCATCCTCATTGCAGGCGGCGGGCAGGCCGTCGTCCCC
This sequence comes from Hyphomicrobiales bacterium, assembly GCA_017304475.1. GTDB lineage: Bacteria > Pseudomonadota > Alphaproteobacteria > Rhizobiales > Phreatobacteraceae > Phreatobacter. The sequence goes on from JAFKKV010000015.1 coordinate 172,094, forward strand.
GATGGGCTTTATCCCGACCGCACGCCCGGCTGGTTCCATCCGGGCGACACCGGCTATTTCCGCGAGGACGGCCTGTTGATCGTGGTCGGCCGGACCGACGAGCTGATCAATGCCGGCGGTCTGAAAGTGGCGCCGGAGCGCGTCGAGCTTCTCGTCGCCGATCGCAGGGACATCGCCGATTGCGCGGCTTTCGGCCTGCCAGGCCCCGCGGGCATCGACCAGATCTGGCTTGCCATCGTGCCACGTGGTCCGGTGCGGACCGACGAACTCCTGGCCTGGTGCGCCGGGCGTTCGGAACATCTCGCCCCGAAGCGTATTCTGGTCGTCGACGCCATTCCGCGCAATGCCATGGGCAAGCCCGAGCGCGCCAGGCTGAAGGCCCGCGCGGCCGGTGGCTGAGGCGGCCTTGAAGGCGCGCGCCGGAACCACCGCCCTTCACCTCTCCCCGGCGGGGAGAGGTCGACCGCGAGCGCAGCGAGGGGCGGGAGAGGGGGCGAGGCGCGAGACGAGATGTCACCATGCGAAGCGCGCGAAGCCTTGTTCTGATACTGCAATTCCCCCTCTCCCGGCGCCATAGCATCGAGCGAACGCGAGATGCGTTCGCACTCGCTATTGGCGCCGACCTCTCCCCGCCGGGGAGAGGTTAAGGAGCGGTGGTCCCAGCACGAGATCTCAGAGGCCGCGCGGATTCAGGCTCATCTGAAGGATGGGCGCGGAACCGCCTCGACCACTCTCTCAAACCAGCCTTCAAGCCGGCTCCTGCTGCGTCGTGCAATGGATGCCGCCACCGCCGGCCGCGATGCCGTCGATGTTCAGCTGGATGACCTCGCGGCCGGGAAACAGGTCCCCCAGGACGTCGCGGCATCTGGCATCCGCGGCCCGGTCGCCGAATTCCGGGGCGATGACGGCGCCGTTGCAGACGTAGAAATTGATATAGCCGGCCGCGAATTCCTTGTTTTCATAACGGCTGCGCACGGTTGACGGGCCCTGCAGCACGACCACCCGCAATTTGCGCCCCTGGGCATCGGTCGATTGCCGCAGGATCTCCAGGTGCCGCCGGGTCACCGCGTGGTCATAAGATGAGGGATCCGGATCAAGGCCGGCGACGACAACGCCGGGGCTGGTGAAGCGTGCATAGAAGTCGGCATGGCCGTCGGTAATGTCCTTGCCGGCTATGCCGGGCAGCCAGATGATTTTCCGCAAGCCCAGCAGGCGCTCCAGTTCCGCCTCGCAGCGGGCCTTGCTCAGGCCGGGATTGCGGTTGGCGTTGAGCACCGCGCTTTCGGTGATGATCGCCGTGCCTTCGCCATCCACCTCGATGCCGCCGCCTTCCAGCACCAGCGCGGTCTCGATGAGCGGGGTGCCCACCGTCCGGGCGACGAAAGCGGCGACCTGGGCATCCCTGCCATGGGCCTGCTTCTTGCCCCAGCCGTTGAAATTGAAGTCGACCGCGCCGGCCCGCCCGGACCGGTCCTTGACGAAGACCGGCCCGGTATCGCGCATCCACAAATCGTCGATCGGCTGGACCACCAGCGAGACCGAGGGACCGCAGAGCCGCGCCGCGATGTCGCGGTCGGCCGCGCGCACCAGCATCTTCACCGGCTCGTGCGCCGCGATCGTCTTGGCGATGAGCGCGAGATTGTCCCGCGCCACGGCCAGCAACTGGTTTCCCCAGATGTCGGCGCTCGGCCCGAAGGCCATCCAGGTGGCGGCATGGCGAGCCGCTTCATCGGGCATGTGCCAGGTGACGCCCTGGGCCCGGCCGGTCGCGGCGAAACCGCCGGCCGCAAGAACGTGCCCCGAGGCCGCAAGGCCCCGCCACAGGATGTCTCGCCGTGTCATCATGAAAATCGCCTATGCGAATGGTGGTTACGAGGTGTCCGGGCTGTTTCGGCGCAACCCTGTCGCCGGTCGCGCGCCGATTGATCTCCGGATTAAGAATGCGCATCGATCAACGTCGCCGTAGCGACCGTTCTTCGATAAATTGCAAGGTAATGAGCGCGTCTCGCCCTCACAAACGCGAATCCGTCAGGCGGTTGATGAAAAACACTCATGTGAACCCTTATCGAAACATGCCGCCCATGGCGGCGATGGCGGGGTTCGAAGCCGCGGCGCGGCTGTCCAGCTTCTCGCTGGCCGCGCGGGAGCTGAACATGACGCAGTCGGCGGTCAGCCATCAGGTCCGGGCACTGGAAGAGCATCTCGGCCAGCCCTTGTTCCTGCGCCTCAACCGGCGGGTCGAGCTCACCGATGCCGGGCGGGACTTCCACAAGACCGTGGTCGCCACGCTGGAAACGCTGCGGCTGGGGGTGCGCCGGCTCGGTTTCTACACCAAGCCGGGATCGGTCGTGCTGGCCATGCCGCCGGCCTTCGCCACCGGCTGGTACATGCCGCGGCTGGCCCGGCTGAAGGCCGACCATCCGGCGATGGAGCCGTGGCTGCTGACCACCGAGGAGGAGGTCAATCTGGCGGATTCCGAGGTCGACATTCTCGTGACACGCGGCCGCGCCGACCGGGACGGACTGGTCTCGGTCACGCTGTTCAGCGATACGGTCTGGCCCCTATGCGCGCCGGCGCTGCGGGCCACCATGCCCGCGGATCCCGATGCGCGGGCCTTTCTCGATTGCCCGCTGCTGCATGACGAAACCGAGGACGACTGGCAGAAATGGTTCCAGGCCGGCGGCGTCGACCAGCGCCAAGCCGTCAAGGGTCTGAATTTCTCCGATTCCGGCATCATGCTCGACGCCGCCGCGCGCGGCCTCGGCGTCTGTCTCGGCAGCCTCAACCTTGCCTCCGAGCGGCTGGAGCGCGGTGAGCTGGTGCTTTGCGGCGACCGCGGCATGGCCTCGGCGAGCCCCTTCGTCCTGGTCGCCCATCCGCGCAATCTGCGCCACGCCGCTGTCAGCGCGCTGTGGGACTGGCTGGTGGCCGAAGCGAAGCGCCCCGTCCAGGCGTCAGGTGATCAGGGCCTCCTTGCTCCATCGCCGGTGGAATGACACGCGCACGACAGGCAGGCTTTCTGTCGTACCGGCCGGCAGCGTGCGCGACGTCAGGCCGGCAACGATGCGACGAGCGTTCGGAGCGCCAGCACCGACGGCGAAATCTCGCCGTGCCGCCACACCAGGGGCGTCGTGATCTCCGCCTGCGCCCTGGCGATCGGATGCCGGAGCACAGGCGTCTCCGGCATGGTGTCCAGCACCGATTCAGGCAGGAGCGCGATGCCGGTGCCGGATGAGACGCATGCGACGATGGCGTGATAGGAATTCAGTTCCAGCACGCGCAGCGTCGCGAGGCTGTCGCGCCCGAGCCAGCGTTGCAGCACGCGGCGATAGGCGCAGCCCTCTGGAAACGCGATGACCGAGGCGCCGTCGACGTCGCGAGCGCGCCGGATCGGCGGATGGCCGGAGCTCGATATGACGACCAGCCGCTCGGCGAAGACCGGAACATGCTCCAGGAGGCGCGCGGGCGGCGGTTCGGCGGTGAAGGCCGCGTCCAATCGGCGGTCGGCGACCTTGTTGACGAGGTCGTCATTGGTGCCGGTCGTCAGTTCCAGGCGGACGTCCGGATAGCGGTGGTGAAATTCCGCGAGCAGACGCGGCAGCCGGCTCGCGGTCGTGCTTTCCAAGGCTCCGAGCTTCAGCGTGCCCCGCGGCGTCCCGCCGGAGACGACAGAACGCGCTTCGTCGGAAAGCTGGATGAGCCGCTCTGCATAGCCGAGCAGCACTTCGCCGGCGGGGGAGAGATGCAGGCGCTGCCGGTCGCGGCGGAACAGCGTCACGCCGAGCGAGATTTCGAGCTGCTGGATCCGCGTCGAGACGCTGGACGGCACGCGGTGCAATTTGCGCGCGGCTTTGATGATGCCGCCTTCGTCGACGACGCTCTTGAAGACTTTGAGATCGGCGAAGTTCATGGCGGCCATATATTTTCAAAAGAAGAACAAAATATTCTCAGTTATTCGATATCGAAGAATATCTCATAGGCCTAGTTTGAGGCCATGACCAGCCCATCGACAAAGCCTTCCGCCGCCGTCGCGGCAACAGTCGGCCTGCTCGCGCTCGCCAGCGCCATGGGGATCGGCCGTTTCTCGCTGACGCCGATCCTGCCCTTGATGCAGCACGACAGGGGGCTGACATTTGCAGCGGGAGCCTGGCTCGCGACCGGCAATTATCTGGGATATCTCGTCGGCGCGCTGGCCTGCATGGCCTTCGCGCCCCGTCCGGTATCGGCGATCCGCTGGGGGCTCATTGGCGTCGCGGTCTTCACCGTGGCAATGGGATTGAGCCATTCGCCGCTACTCTGGCTCGCCCTCCGGTTTTTCGCAGGCGCGGCCAGCGCCCTCGTGCTGGTCGGCGTTTCGGCCTGGGCGATGCCGATCCTCGCGCGCTCCGGCAAGGAGCGCTGGTCCGGATGGGTCTTTGCCGGCGTCGGCATCGGTATCGCCTTTGCCGGTCTCGTGGGCCTGGCCGCGGGGCTCGACGCATGGGGCTCGGGCGCGACGTGGATCGTCATGGGGGCTGTCGCGGTGGCGCTGGCCTTGCCGCTGTGGCGGCCACTGGCCAGCGATGGGGTCGTCACGGACAGGACGGAGCCAAAGGCGCAGGCCATGCCGCGCCGGACCCTGGTCGTCGCCGCCTGTTACGGCCTGTTCGGCTATGGCTACATCATTCCCGCGACCTTCCTGCCGGCCTTGGCCCGCGGATATATCGACGATCCCGCGGTGTTCGGCTGGGTCTGGCCGGTATTCGGCGCCGCCGCCGCCCTGTCCACCATCGCAGCGGCACGGTTCGGCCAAGGTCTCCCACCCGCGCGCTTGTGGATGGGCGCTCAATGGGTGCTGGTGGCCGGCCTGCTGGCGCCGGTGATTTCGCTGAACCTCGCGACCTTGCTGATCGCGGCGATCGGTGTCGGCGGCACCTTCATGGTCATCACCATGGCCGGCATCAAGGAGGTGCTGCGCGTCGGCGGCCCTAAGGCCTCGCGTGGCATCGGCATGATGACCGCCGCCTTTTCCGTCGGCCAGATCGCGGGCCCCCTGACCGTCAGTGCCTTTGCCGGCTCCGGCAACGCCTTCACGGTGGCGAGCGTCATCGCCGCTCTGGCGTTGGTCGTCGGCAATGTCGTGCTTTGGGCCTCCGGGCCGCGTCAGGACCGCGGGATGTCTCCGGAGGTCGCGAAGAACTGACCCGGACCGTCGCGCGAACGCCGCGCGCGGCCGGGTCATTCACCGCAGGCGAACCGCTGGCGATAGGCGCTGGGGCTGACGCCGAGCCGCGTGCGAAAATGATGGCGCATGGTGGCGAGCGATCCGAAGCCGCTCGCCGCGGCGATGTCTTCGAGCGGCGCCGAGAGCTTTCTTTCGAGCATGTCGCGCGCCGCCCGCAGCCTTTCGCCGATCAGCCACTCACCTGGTGTCAGGCCGGTCGATGCCTCGAAGCGGCGCTGGAATGTGCGCATGCTCATGCCGGCCCGGTCCGCCAGCAGGCGGATCGGCTGGTCTTCGTGCAGCCGCGCGCGCATCCATTCGAGCAGCGGTCCGAACCGCGCTCCCTCCCGCTCCTGCAGAACCGGCCCTTCGATGAATTGCGCCTGGCCGCCCTCGCGATGGGGCGGAACGACGAGGCGGCGGGCGACGCTGTTGGCGGCTTCGGCGCCGAAGTCGCCACGCACCACATGCAGGCAGAGATCGATGCCGGCGGCGCTGCCGGCCGCCGTCAGCACCGATCCCTGGTCGATATAGAGGACATCGGCGTCCAGGGTGATGTCGGGATAGCGATCGGCGATGGGCCGCACATAACGCCAATGGGTCGTCGCGCGCAGCCCGGCGAGCAGGCCGGCCGCCGCCAGCACGGCGACGCCGGAGCAGAGCGACATGATGCGGGCGCCGCGGTGATGGGCGGCGCGCAATGCTGCGATCAGCGGCGCGGGAACCGGCGCGTCGATCGCCCGCCAGCCGGGGACGACGATCAGGTCGGCGGCCTGAAGGATGTCGAGGCCATGACCGACCGAGACCGAAAGGCCGCCGGCCGCGCGGAACGGGCCCGGCTCGATGCCTGATACGGCGAAGCGATACCATGTCTCGCCCATTTCAGGCCGCGGCAGGCCGAAAATCTCGTAGGCCACCCCGAATTCGAAGGTGCAGAGCCCGTCATAGGCGAGCGACACGACCAGGGGCCCGGTGAGGTCAGGAGATGGCGCGTTTGGCATGATCTTGATGCTAAGTGGCGTTGCAGCCAATTTCAAGCAAGCCTCTTTCGAGGCAAGGTCGCCATCGGCAACGCCCAAAAGGAGCTTCCGCATGACAAGCCGCGTCAGCGAAATACCGACCGCGTCACCTGACATCGTCGCCCGGCACTATGGCCAGCGGCTCGCCTTCGAGACCGACTGCTCCGACGTCTTCCTGTCGATGCAATCCGGCGAACCGGATTTCGTCCTGCTCGATGTGCGTGGCCCGGCGCTGTTCGCGGCCCGCCATATTCCCGGCGCCGTCAATCTCCCGCACGGCAAGATGACCGCCCGCAAGATGGCGGAATGGCCCGACGATACGCTGTTCGTGGTCTATTGCGCCGGTCCGCATTGCAACGGCACCGACAAGGCCGCCTGGCGACTGGCCCAGCTCGACAAGCGCGTGAAGGTGATGATCGGCGGGATGACCGGCTGGGCCGACGAAGATCTTCCCTTCGCGTAAGGCGCGACGTGGCTCCCGGCCGCTTCCCGGCCCGGGGCCTCAGCGTTCCGCCGTCCGCACGGCTCCGCTGGCCGTGAGTTCGCCGGCCTCGGCCTCGCTCAGGCCGAGTTCCCTCAGGATCTCCAGCGTATGCTCGCCGAAGTCCGGGGCCGGGCGCGACGGTGTCGGCTGGCTGGCGCTCCAATGCGAGGGCACCTGCATGGTGCGCACGGCGCCCTCGGTCGGATGATCGGCGCGGGCGAAGAAGCCGACATCGGCGAGATGCGGATCCTCCATGATGGTTTCGAGCGTGTGCATCGGCGCGTGCGGGATATCGGCGGCGCCGAGCAAGGCTTCCCATTCCGCGGTGCTCCGGGTGAGGAAGATGGCCGCGACCTGTTCCGTGATGGCCGCGATATGGCGGGTGCGGCTGGCATGGCTGGCAAAGCGCGGATCGGAGAGCGCTTCGGCCTGGCCGGCGATCTCCAGGAAACGGCGCCAGTGCCTGTCGGTATAGATGACGACGCAGAGATAGCCATCGGCCGTGCGATAGGGGCGGCGGTCGCGGGCGAGCAGCCGCGGATAGCCGCCCCGGTCGAGCGGCGGATCGTAGCTCAGGCCGCCGAGATGGTCGCCCAGCACGAAGCTCGCCATGGTCTCGAACATCGGCATGTCGATGCGCTGTCCCTCGCCGGTGCGGTCGCGGTGGCGCAGCGCGCCGAGGATAGCGGTCGCCGCGTGCAGGCCGACGACGCGGTCGGCGATATTGACCGGCACGTAGCGCGGCGTCCCGTCGCCGGCCTCCGCGATCAGCGAGGGGATCGTCGCCAATCCCTGGATCAGGTCGTCATAGGCGGGACGGGCGGCATAACGGCCGTCCTGGCCGAAGCCGAAAGTGCCGACATAGATGATGCCGGGCCGGACCGCCGCGACGGCGTCATAACCCAACCCCAGCCGTTCCATCGCCTGCGGCCGGACATTGTAGACCAGCACATCGGCGGTCGCCGCCAGCCGGAGCGCGACGTCCCGGCCGGCGGGCGCCTTGAGGTCGACGGCGATCGAGCGCTTGGAGCGATTGGCATGCATGAACATGCCGCCCATCGCGCCGCCGCGGCTCGGGCCGACCTGCCGGATGATGTCGCCGTCGGGGCTTTCGAGCTTGATCACGTCGGCGCCCATGTCGCCGAGGATCGAGGTGGCGTAGGGGCCCATCAGCACGGATGTGAGGTCCAGGATCCGGACGCCCGCGAGCGGCCCCCCGCCACCCTGGCCGGGGCTCTGCGAAGAAACGGGATCGGTCATGCCGGGATCGGTCATGCTTGCTCTCCGGCTTGGCCCGGTGGTTCATGGGCCCTGATCGTGGGACGCGCACCGGTGTAGCGCTCGCACTGCACCGTCGTCACCTGGCCGCAGCAGCCTTGGGCCAGGCGCGAGGTGCCGATGTCGCGGGTCAGCACGTTCGGATTGCCGTGAACACAGAGCGGTTCGTCCGTGTCCTCGCCCTGCGGGTCGTACCAGGCCCCCGTCGGCAGATGAACCACGCCGGGCATCACGGCGTCGCTCAGCCGGGCCGCGGCGAGGCAGGCGCCACGGGCATTGAACAGCCGCACTAGGTCGCCGTCCGCGATGGCGCGCTCTGCCGCGTCGTACGGATTGATCCGCATGACCTCACAGCCGTGCCGTTTCGCGGACTGGCTATAGGCGCCGAAATCGAGCTGGCTGTGCAGCCGGGTGGCCGGCTGGTTGGCGATCAGGGTGAGCGGCGCGGCCGCATCGGGCTGTTCGGTCGCCGGCAGCCAGGTCGGGTGGCCGGGGCAATCGTCGTAACGGAAGCCCGCAATGGTCTCGCAGACGATTTCGATGCGCCCGCTCGGCGTCGTCAGCGGGTTGGCTTTCGGGTCGGCGCGGAAGGCCCTGAGGATGCCGCCATCATCAGGGGCCGAGGGCAGGGCGATCTCGCCGGCCTGCCAGAACGTTTCGAAGGACGGCGCGGGCCAGCCCTTGTCCGCGAGCGCCTGCCGCGTCGGCTGGTAGAGATGCTCGAGCCATTGCCGCGCGGAACGGCCCTCGGTGAAGGCCTGCTCGCAGCCCATCCGCGCCGCAACGCCTGAGAAGATGGTGAAATCGTCGCGAGCCTCGCCGATCGGCTCGACCACCTGGCGCATGGCGATCAGGCGCGGATCGGTCGCGGCGGCGCCGATATCGTCGCGCTCCAGCGTCATCGTCGCGGGCAGGACGATGTCGGCGAAACGTGCCATCGGCGTCCAGGCGGTCTCGTGGCAGACGATGGTGTCGACCTGCGAGAAGGCGCGCCGCAGCCGCGTGAGGTCCTGGTGGTGATGGAACGGGTTGCCGCCGGCCCAATAGATCAGCTTGATATCGGGATAGGTCAGGCGCTGGCCGTTATAGTCGTAGGGCTCACCGGGATTGAGCAGCATGTCGGCGATGCGGGCGACCGGGATGAAGTCGGCCACGCCGTTCCGGCCCTGCGGCATGGTCGGGATCGGCACGGCATTGACCCGCCGGCCGGTATGGCCCATGGCGCCCAGCGCGTAATTGTAGCCGCCGCCGGGCAGGCCGATCTGCCCGGTCATGGCGGAGAGCACGGCGGCCATCCAGACCGGCTGCTCGCCATATTGGGCGCGCTGCAGCGCATGCGCCACGGTGATCAGGCTGCGCCCCGCGACGAGCCTGCGCGCCAGGTCCTGGATGGTGGTTGCGGCGATGCCAGTGATCCCGGCGGCCCAAGCGGCGTCCTTGACGATGCCGTCCTCGGCGCCGGTAAGGTAGCCGGCAAAGATATCGAAGCCGACGCAGTAGCGCGCGAGGAAGGCGCGGTCATGCAGGTCTTCGGAGAGAAGCGTGTGGGCGAGGCCCAGCATCATCGCGACATCGGTGCCCGGCCGGATCGGCAGCCAGAGCGGCCTTGCCTCCTCGGGCATGTCGTCGCGTAGCGGGCTGACCGAGCAGAACAGGGTGCCCCGGGCAGCGGCGCGGGTCATCGCGTCGGGTTCGACATGGCGGGTGATGCCGCCGCTGGCGATCATCTGGTTCTTCAAGGGCATGCCGCCAAAGGCGAGCACGAGGTCGGTATGCTCGGCGATCTGCTCCCAGGTGATGTTGCGCCGGGACAAGACCTCGAACGCGCCCAGCACATGGGGCAGGATCACCGAGGAAGCGCCGGCGCTGTAGCTGTTGACCGACCGAACATAGCCGCCGCAGGCGACATTGAAGAAGCGATGGATCTGACCCGAGGCGTGATGGAAGCGCCCAGCGCTCGCCCAGCCATAGGAGCCGCCATAGATCGCCTGGGCGCCGAACTCGGCCTTGACCCGGGTGATCTCGCCGGCGAGCCGGTCGAGCACCTCGTCCCAGCCGACGGCGACGAGATCGTCGGAGAAGTCGCGCCGCCGTGGCCCCGGGCCGCGCTCCAGCCAGCCGCGCCGGACCATGGGGCGGGTGATCCGCGCCTTGTGGCGCAGCGCATCGGTGAAATTGCCGAGGATGGGCGAGGGGGCAGGATCATCCGGGTGGGGGGTGACCGCCAGTCTCTCGCCATCCCAGCGCGCGGAGAAACTGCCCCAATGGGCGGCATGCGGAGTACCGGCTGACCGGGAACGCGGATCATCCATGCGGGGCTCGCCAAGCGTGGTCCCGATCGCGGAAGGTCGCCGCATCGGCTGTCCCGACGGATATTGCTGATGGTCCTGATATCAGTCCAATATGCGGCCATCCTGTTTTCAAGAACTGCTGCTTATGAGAGGCTTCATGGCCCCCGGTCGCCGTCCGACCAGCGCCACGCTGGAACTGCGCCATCTCCGCTATTTCCTCGCCACCGCTGAGGAGCTCAATTACGGCCGTGCCGCCGAGCGCCTGAAGATCGCCCAGCCGGGCCTCAGCCAGCAGATCATGAATCTGGAGGAGATCGTCGGCACGCCGCTGTTCGACCGGACCAGGCGCTCGGTCAAGCTGACGCTCGCCGGCGAGCTGTTCGCGGCGGAAGCGCGCAAGGCGGTCACCCAGGCCGATACGGCGCTGCTGGTCGCAAGGCGCGCCGGGCGCGGCGAACTCGGGCGCATCGCCATCGGTTATGTCGGGTCCGCGGCCTATACCGGCGCGCTGACGACGCTGGTCGGCGAGTTCCGCTCGGCCTATCCGGAGGTCGACCTGCAGATCTCGGAAATGGAAATGCAGCAGCAGCTCGACCAGCTCGACCAGGGCCGGCTCGACATCGGCTTCATTCGCCCGCCGGTGCCTTTGCCGACCGGCATTGCCAGCATTCCCATCCTGTTCGAGGAGATCATGCTCGCTCTGCCCGAGAGCCATCCGCTGGCGGCCCACGACCCCGTGCCGCTTGCCGAGCTCAACGGCGACATCTTCATCACGCCGCGCCATCCGCCCGAGGTGAGCTTCCACAAACATACCAGCACGGCCTGCCGGGCGGCCGGGTTCTTCCCGCGCCTCGGTCCCCAGGGGCGCGATTTCGTGACGATCGCCAGCATGGTGGCAGTCGGTCTCGGCGTCGCGCTGGTGCCGCAGTCGCTGCGCTGCATCCAGGTTCCGGGCCTCAGCTACAGGAGCATCGGCGGCGATCCGGTCCTGGCGGAGCTCGCGGTCGCCTATCGGCGCAACGAGCCCTCGCCGGTGGCGCGCGCCTTCGCCGCCCATGCCCGCCGCTCGGCGAGGCTCGAACGGAAATCGCGGGTTTCGGACTCCATTGAGAAGTCATGATTATCAAAAATCATGAAAGCGCATATTGGACTGATTTGATGAACTGCGCCGATACTTCCTGATCTCAGCGATCAGGCGGGCGGCGATGGATTGGCGCGACCGGGCGGGAAGCCCCTTCACTTGCGAGAAGACGGCGGTCAGCGCCAGCAGGGGCATGGCGGTGACCAATCACCCGCTGGCCTCGGCCGCGGCGGTCGAGATCATGGCGGTGGGCGGCAATGCCGTCGACGCTTCGGTCGCGGCGCTGTTCACGCTCACCGTGGTCGAGCCGATGATGGTCGGCATCCTCGGCGGCGGCGTGGCGCTGATCCGGCTCGCCGACGGGCGCGAGATCGCGCTCGACGGGCTCTCCACCGCGCCCGCGGCGGCCCGTCCAGACAGCTTCACGCCGATTTCGGACGTCTGGCCCGACTATATGGAGACCAAGGGCCGCGCCAACCGGGTCGGCCCGAAAGCCGTGGCCGTGCCCGGCACGCTGAAAGCCTGGTGCGAGGCGGCCGAGCGCTATGGCCGCCTGCCGCTCCGCGACCTCATGGAGCCGGCGATCCGCCATGCCGAACGCGGCTTCCGCCTGTCGCCCTATCTCGCCACCTGTATCACGGAAATCGCGCCGGATCTGGCGCTCGACCCGGCGATCGCCGCCGTTTTCCTGCCTGAGGGCCGGCCGCTCGCCGCCGGCGATCTGCTGGTTCAGGCCGATTACGCGGCGACGCTGAGGCAGATCGCCGAGCACGGGCCGGACATTGTCTATGGCGGTGCGCTCGGACGCCGCATCGCCGAGCATCTTGAAAAGGCGGGCTCGTTCCTGCGGCTCGAAGACCTCGTCGCCTATCGCACGATCGAGCGCGAGCCGGTGCGTGGCCTTTATCGCGGCGTTGAAGTGGTCGGGCCGCCGCCGCCCTGTTCCGGCGGCGTCCATACGCTGCAGATCCTCAACCTGCTCGAAGCCTATGACATCGGCCAGCTCGGCTTCGGCACGCCCGAAACGCTGCACCTGGTCCTGGAGGCGCTGAAGATCGCCGCCGCCGACCGGCGCGCCGTGACCGCCGATCCCGCTTTCGTCGACGTGCCCGTCGCGCGCCTGATCTCCAAGGACTATGCGGCGCTGCGCCGGCCGGAAATCGATCCAGGCCAGGCAGGGGCCTTCGAGGCGAAGATCCTGTCGAACGAATCCGCCAACACCACCCACGTCACCATTGCCGATGACGAGGGCAATATCGTCACCTCGACGCAGACGATCAACAGCCTGTTCGGCGCGCGCATCATGATCCCCGGAACCGGGATCATCCCCAACAACTACATGTATCTGTTCGATCCGCATCCCGGCAACGCGCTGTCGCTTCAGCCGGGCAAGCGCATCACCAGCGGCATCACCGCGCTGATCGGCAAGCGCGAGGGGCGTCCGGTCTTCGCGCTCGGTCTGCCCGGTGCCCATCGCATCCCGGCATGCGCCATGCAGGCGGTCCTGAATTTCGTCGACCATGGCATGAACGTGCAGGAGGCCGTCGAGGCGCCGCGCGTCTTCACCTGGGGCCAGGAGGCGGAAGTCGAGCTCGGCATGGCCGAAGCGGTGCGCCCCACGCTCGCCGGCCTCGGCCATCGGGTCGCCCCGGTCGATCATGTCGCGGGCGGCATGTGCGCCATCACCTTCGCCGAGGACGGCGTCATGACCGGAGCTGCCTGCTGGCGTGCCGACGGCGTGGCCATGGGGGTCGGCGGTGGCGCCGCGCGCGCCGGCACGTCCTTCTGGCCCGATCCGCGGCGCGGCCGCAGCTACTGAACGACAACAACGCGCAAGCCGGCGAAGTCCGCCGGCGCATCAGCGCGGCAAGCCAAACAAAAAGGGGAACGGAACATGCTGATCAACCGACGCGAAGCCCTGGCCCTCTCGGCCGGCGCCCTCCTGGCCACGACGAGCGGCGCGGGCGCCCAGGCGAAAAAGACGCTGCGCTTAGCGCCCCATGCGGCACTGCGCGTGCTCGATCCCGTGGTGACCAACGCCTATATCACCCGCAACCACGCCTATATGGTCTACGACACGCTGTTTTCGGTCGATTCCCTCTACCGGCCGCAGCCGCAAATGGTGAAGGACTGGACGGTCAGCGACGACAAGCTGACCTATATTTTCACTTTGCGCGAAGGCCTGGCCTTCCATGACGGCCAGCCGGTGACCGCCGAGGACTGCGTCGCCTCGATCGCCCGCTGGGTGAAGAAGGACGTGATCGGCCTGCGTCTCGCGGCGGTGACGGCGGGGATGACCGCGGTCGATGCGAAAACCTTCCGGATCAGCCTGAAGGAGCCCTTCGGCCCCATGCTCGAGGGTTTTTCCCGGCCGAGCTCGATCCCGCTCTTCGTCATGCCCAAGCGCATCGCCGATCTCGCGCCGGACAAGGTGCTGGAAGAGGTCGTCGGCTCCGGCCCGTTCAAGTTCGTCGCGTCCGAGTTCCGACCGGGGGTGAGCTGGGCCTATGAGCGCAACGACAAATATGTGCCGCGCGACGAGCCGGCTGACGGTCTCGCCGGTGGCAAGCAGGTCAAGGTCGACCGCGTGGAGGTGATCTGGTTCCCGAGCAAGCAGACCGCCATCAATGCGCTCGCCAAGGGCGAGATCGACCTGCTTGAGAACATGAATGCCGACCAGCGCTCGATGTTGCAGGGCAACCGCGACGTGGTGGTCCGCCGCCGGCCCGGGCCGAATGCCTCGACCATTCGCTTCAACTGGGCGCAGCCGCCCTTCGACCAGGTCAAGATCCGCCGCGCCGTGCAGGCGGTCATCACCCAGCAGGATTATATGGACGCCACGATCGGCGACCCGGAATCCTACCAGATCTGTCCGGCCTTTTTCGGCTGCGGCACGCCGCTGGAAACCGCCGTCGGCTTTCCCGATACCGGCAAGCCGGATGTCGCCAAGGCCAAGGCCCTGCTCAAGGAGGCCGGCTACAAGGGCGAGAAGATCGTCATCATCACGCCCGGCGACGTCGCCTCCTTCGCGCCGCTGGCGCCGCTGACCCAGCAATATCTCCGCCAGATCGGCATGGACTCCGAGATCCAGACCATGGAATGGAGCGCCTTCCTGACCAGGCGCGCCCGGCCCGTGCCGGTCTCGGAAGGCGGCTGGAACCTGGCCCATGCCGTGTTCGACCGCATCGACCTGATCTCGCCGCTCGGCAACCTCAATTTCGATGCGCGCGGCAAGGTCGCCTATACCGGTTTCGTCGACGACCCCGAGACCGAGGCGCTGAAGGGCCGCTACCAGCGCGAGGTCGACCCGGCAAAGCAGAAGGCGATCGTCGAGGAGATGCAGAAGCGCGCCTATGAGCTGGTCTTCTACATCCCGCTCGGCACCTATTTCGACTACGAGACCTATCGCGCCAATGTCTCCGGCTATGTCCAGTCGCCCGTCATGGTCGTCTGGGGCGTCGACAAGCGCTAGGCCCCGGTTCCGATGCTGAGGCTCATCGCCCTGCGCGTCGCCATGGCCGTTCCGGTCATGCTCGTCGTCGCGACCATCGTCTTCCTGCTGTTGAGGCTCAGCCCCGGCGATCCCGCCATGGTGCTCGCCGGCGACAATGCGACGCCGGAGGCCCTGGCGCGGATCCGCGCGGAAATGGGGCTCGATCGGCCCTTGCTGCTGCAATATCTCGGCTGGCTCGCCGAGATAGCGCAAGGGCGGTTCGGCACCTCCATCCTCTCCAAGGTGCCGGTCCTGGCGCTGATCCATGACCGGCTGGAGCCGACTTTGGTGCTCGCCCTGACGGCGATCGTCATCACCGTGCTGGTGGCGGTGCCGCTCGGTGCCATCGCCGCCTTCCGGCACAACAGCTGGGTCGACCGGGGCATCATGATGCTCTCGGTGGTCGGCTTCTCCGTGCCGGCCTTCGTCATCGGCTACCTCCTGATCCTGTTCCTGGCCGTGAAGGTCGATCTCTTCCCGGTGCAGGGCTATGTCAGCCCCTTCGTCGATCCCCTGGCGGCGCTGCGCCATCTCGCCTTGCCGTCGCTGACCCTGGCGCTGGTCTTCATGGCGCTGATCGCGCGGGTCACCCGCTCCAGCGTGCTCGAAGTGCTGGGCGAGGATTTCATCCGCACCGCGCGGGCCAAGGGCAATGTCGAAAGCCGCGTGCTCTGGCGCCACGCGCTGCCCAATGCGGCGGTGCCGGTCATCACCGTCGTCGGTCTCGGCATCGCGCTCCTGATCAGCGGCGTCGTGGTGACCGAGAGCGTGTTCAACCTGCCCGGCGTCGGGCGGCTGACCATCGATGCCATCCTGGCGCGCGACTATCCGGTCGTGCAGGGGCTGATGCTGTTCTTCGCGCTGATCTATGTCGGCGTGAACCTCCTGATCGACATCGCCTATGTGATCGTCGATCCGCGCATTCGCTACTGAGGAGGGCGGGGCCATGTCGATATCGGGACAGACCTCGGCGCCTCCGCGGCGCAACGCGCTCCTGGAGGCGCTCACATCCAACCGTGTCGTGCTGCTCAGCGCCCTGTTGCTCGCGGCGATCGTGCTCTCGGCGATTTTCGCCGGGGCGCTCACCGGCACCGATCCCTTGCTGATCCGCCCGAGGATGCGGCTGCGGCCGCCGGATGGTAGCTTCTGGTTCGGCACCGACGCGCTCGGCCGCGACGTCTTCGCGCTGGTCCTGCATGGCGGCAAGCTCTCCCTCCTGGTCGGGCTGTTCGCGGCCTTTGCCGGAGCGGTGATCGGCACGGCGATTGGCCTCGTCACCGGCTATGTCCGCTGGCTCGATCCCGTGGTCATGCGGGTGATGGACGGCATGATGGCCATTCCCGGCATTCTCTTCGCGGTGGCTCTGGTCTCGCTCGTCGGGCCGAGCCTCGTCTCGATCGTCGCGGCCATTACCTTTTCCGAGATCCCGCGCGTCACGAGGCTGGTGCGCAGCGTCGTCCTGAGCGTGCGCGAGGAAACCTATGTGCGGGCGGCCGAGGGGCTCGGCATTCCCTCCGCGCTCGTCCTCACGCGCCACATCCTGCCGAGCTGCATCGCGCCGCTGATCGTCCAGACCACCTATATGTTCGCCGCAGCCATCCTCTCCGAGGCCGTGCTCGGCTTTCTCGGCGTCGGCTTTCCGCCGGACATTCCGAGCTGGGGCAATGTGCTGGCCGAAGGCCGCGCGGTGTTCCAGCGCGCGCCCTGGACCATCATCGCGCCCGGGCTCTTCCTCGCTATGACCGTGATGGCCGTGAACCTGCTCGGCGACGGCCTGCGCGACCGGCTCGATCCCCGTCTCTCGCGCGCCGCCAGGGTCTCGTCATGACGTCCTCCGAACCCATCCTGCGGATTGAGAATCTCAGCGTCGCCCTGCCTGACGGGCTGGACCGCAGCCATGCCGTGCGCGACCTCTCGCTCGACGTCCATCGGCGCCAGATCGTCTGCGTCGTCGGCGAATCCGGCTCGGGCAAGTCGGTCACGGCGTCAGCCGTGATGCGGCTCCTGCCGGAAAAGGTGCTGCGCATATCAGGCGGCGCGATCCGGCTCGAAGGCGAGGACATCGCCACGGCTTCGACGGCGCGGATCTGCGCCTTGCGCGGCAGCCGCATGGCGATGATCTTCCAGGAGCCGCTGACCGCGCTCAATCCGGTCATGCGCATCGGCGACCAGGTTGCCGAGGTCCTGCGCATCCATCGCCCGGACATGGCGGCGGCTGCCGTCGAGGCGCGTGTGCTGGACCTGATGGGCGATGTCCATTTGCCCGATACGGCGGCGCTCGCCCGCGTCTATCCTCATCAGATCTCCGGCGGCCAGCGCCAGCGCGTGATGATCGCCATGGCGCTGGCGCTCGAGCCGGCGCTGATCATCGCCGACGAGCCGACCACCGCCCTCGACGTTACCACCCAGGCGCAGATCCTGCGGCTGTTCCGCGAGCTTCTGACCAAGCATGACAGCGGCGTCCTGATGATCACCCACGATTTCGGCGTGGTCGCCGATGTCGCCGACCATGTCGTGGTCATGCGCCATGGCGAGGTGGTTGAGCGCGGCGCGCCGGACCAGGTGCTGAAGGCGCCCGCGCACCCCTATACCCGGGCGCTGATCGACGCGGTGCCGCGCTTCCGCTATCGCGCCCCGCCGCCGCCCCGGCCGGAGCCGATCCTGGCGGTCGAAGACCTCAACCTGACCTATCGCAACACCAGCTTTCTCGGCCGCAAACGTGAGACGCGCGCCCTCGATACCGTGTCCTTCACGCTCTCGGCCGGCGAGACGCTCGGCATCGTCGGCGAATCCGGCTCGGGCAAGACCAGCCTCGCCAAAACCCTCTTGCGCTTCGAGACGCCGGATTCGGGCCGGATCCTGTTCAAGGGCAGCGACGTCGCGGCCTGGACCGGCCGTGCGCTGCGCGACTTCCGGCGGCACATCCAGATGGTGTTCCAGGACCCCTACAAATCGCTCAATCCGCGCCGAAGGGTTGGCCAGTCGCTGGTCGAGGGGCCCGTGCAGCACGGTGCGTCGATGGCTGACGCGACCGCGCGCGCCCGCGAGCTGATGGAGCTTGTCGGCCTCGGCCGCGACGTGCTCGACCGCTTCCCGCACGAATTCTCCGGCGGCCAGCGTCAGCGCATCTGCATTGCCCGCGCACTCGCCATGGAACCCTCGATCATCGTCGCCGACGAGGCGGTCTCGGCGCTCGACGTCTCCGTCCAGGCGCAGGTGCTGCGCCTCTTCGGGGATCTCCAGCGCCGGCTCGGCTTCGCCATGATTTTCGTCACCCACGACCTGCGCGTCGCATCCAACATTTGCGACCGCATCGCGGTCATGAAGCGCGGCAGGATCGTCGAGCTCGGCCCGGCGCAATCGGTCTTCGAGGCGCCGCAGGACGCCTATACGCGCGAGCTCATCGCCGCGGTGCCGGGGGGCGTGTTCGAGGCGCGGCAGGCGGTTTAGAGGCGATGATATCGGGTCGATTGCGGTGCAAGCAATTCGTGGATGCCCGGGACGAGCCCGGGCAGGACGATGTGGTGAGCGCAGGCGCGTGACAGGCGCCCATGTGCATTCCGCCCGCGGTTGATCCAGGGCCTTGCGTCCCAAGCACAATTCTCGTCTTGGCCGGGCTTGTCCCGGCCATCCACGACTTCAGCCCGGCTGCTCATGGCGAGCGGCCCTCCAGCGCAACCAACTGAAATCGAGACCAGCCCATGGCCAGTGCCCCCTTGTACAAGTCGCGGTCGGGCTGGAATGCCCTGCTGCCGCAACGCATCGCCAGGGAGGATGTGCCGGCGACACGGCGCTTCCGCACCATCATCGTGGGCGCCGGCTATACCGGCCTCGCCGCGGCCCGCCGGCTCGCAGAACTCGCCCCCGATGAAGAGGTGCTGCTGCTCGAGGCCTCGACCATTGGCGAGGGCGCCGCGGGGCGAAATTCCGGCTACCTCCTGATCAATCCCGGTGAGCCGAGCGCCAATGCCGCCGGCTTCTCGGCGGATTGGGCGACGCGGCAATTCGCGCTGGCGAGAGCCGGGTTCGACGGGCTGCGCAAACTGGTCGAAACCCATTCCATCGCCTGCGACTGGGACGAGGCGACGCCGACCGTCACGGCAGCCGCCACCGCCAGGGTAGAAAAATCGGCGCGCCAGACCCGCCAGACCTATCTCGACTGGGGCCTGGTGGCCCAGGAATACGGTCCGCGCGACCTCCAGAGGATGATCGGCACCGACTATTATCGCTACGGCCTCCAATCCCTGACGCGGGCGCTGGTTCAGCCGGCAGCGCTCCATCGCGGGCTCGCCGACAGCCTGCCGGAGACGGTGGTTCTCGTCGAGAACACGCAGGTCGTCGCCGTGGGCGAGGGGGCGCCTCTCCGCGTCCAGACCAACCGGGGCGAATTCGTCGCGGACCGCGTCTTCGTCACCAACAATCTCCACGCAAGGTCGCTCGGGCTCGTCCAGAACCGGATGATCGGCATCTACACCTATGGCGCCTTCACGCCGGAGCTCGAGGACGGCGAACTCGCCCGGTTGGGCGAAGCGCCCCGATGGGGAGTTCTGCCGGCGCACCGCATGGGAACGACGATGCGCAAGACCGGGCGCCGGCTGCTGATCAGGAGCGGCGATTCCTACGAGCGGGAGCTCGATCCGGACAAGGTTCGAGCCATGCTGACGGAGCTCTATCGGCGTCGGTTTCCCCATATGCGGGCCCACGCCTTCGAGCATGTCTGGGGCGGCCTGACCGCGGTCACCCATAATGGCGGCTTCTATTTCGGCGAGGCGCGGCCGGGGCTTTATGCCTCGGTCGGCTGCGGCGGTGCGGGGGTCGTCCGCGGCACGATCCACGGCAAGCTGCTGGCCGAGCTTGCCAGCGGATCGCAATCCGCGCTGTTGACCGATCGCCTCAAGCAGAAGGGCCCGAACTGGCTCCCGCCGGAACCCTTTCGAGGCTTCGGCGCAACCACCCAGATCGCCTGGGAGCAATGGCAGGCCGGCCGGGAGCGCTAGGTCACCCGAGAGGTCGACATGGCAATCAGCGACGCCCCCACGCGGTGCTCGGATATCGAACGCCGGCCGGCCAGGCGGTACGCCAAATCCGTGACCAGAAGATCTCTTCTGTTGACGCGCCAGGGCAGCCGTTGTCGCCTGCTGCCCGTGTCGCTATAGCTTTGGCCAAAGTCGAATGGGGTCAAAGTATTGGCGGCTGAATCAGTCTCAGTGCATGCGTCGGAGCGGGCCATATCGGTCCCGTCTTTCCGACGCATAAGCACACGTGATGTCGTCATCGCATTGCTCCTCGGGCTGGTTTCTTTTTTTGTTTACAATGCAAATCTGCGCTCGATTGCCGCGGCCGACACTTATGCCGCGCGTTATTTGCCATTTTCAATCTGGCGTAGCCACAGCGTGGCCCTGAATCCAATCCTGATCAATATGGCGCAAGGGCGGACTGTTCCGACGGAACAGGGCAAGGTCGATACGGCATACTGGATCGTGAAGGGGCCGCGCGATCATTACGTCTCGATTTACCCCATCGTCGTCCCGGTCATCCTCGCCCCCATTTATCTGCCGGCCGTCGCCTATCTGCACAGGGTGGATTGGGACCCGGTCACCTTCGACAAAGTTGCCCGGATCATGGAGAAGCTCAGCGCTTCTTCCATCGCGGCGACTTCGGTCGCGCTGCTCTACTTGCTGCTGCGGCGGCGCGCCGACCCTGGCACCGCCGCGATTTTGGCCCTGGCCTATGCATTTGGCACGACAACCTGGGTGATCAGCGGTCAGGCGCTCTGGGCGCACGGGCTCGCCCAGCTTCTCGTGGTCGCCACGATGCTTTTGCTGACTGGCCCGAGAACCAGGCTGCGGGCCGTCTGGGTTGGGCTGTTCTGTGCGCTCATCGCGGCCAATCGGCAGCCCGATGCCATCCTGGCTGCCGGTCTCGGCATCTACGGTTTGTGGTGGGCCGGCCGCATGGCCCCGCTATTGGTGCTGTCCGGTCTCGTTCCAGTCGCGTTGACGCTCGCCTATAATCTCTTGATGGTCGGCCACATCGCGGGTGCCTATGCACTGGTGGCTCAATCCGCGCATTTCAACGACAGCATGATCGACGGCATCGCCGGACTCCTGATCAGTCCGATGCGCGGCCTCCTCGTGTTTTCGCCGTTCCTGCTGTTCGTGCCTCTCTTTCTGTGGCGGGTGTTGGCCGAACCGAAGGGCCGCGGTCTCACCATCGCTGCCGGCTGCGCCATGATCGTGCAGGTGCTGCTCTACGCCATGATCGACTGGCGGCAGGGAATGTCCTGGGGGCCGCGCTGGCTGACCGAGATGCTGCCGATGCTCATGTGGATGCTTGTGCCTGTCTTCCAGGCGCTGTCGCGCTCGGGCCGCGCGGTGTTCGGTCTTGCATGTGCCGTGGCGGTCGCGATTCAGGCGGTCGGCGCCTTCTGGTATACCGGCGTCAGCGACGCGCCACTCGTGTTCGCCCAGGGCCCGGACAGGATGCGGGCCGCCTGGGACGTCCGTAATGCGGCGTTCATTGCCGAATTGCGGCATTCGCGCCCGAAGGCCGACCTGTTTGTCGATCTGCGCGGCAATATTGACGTGGTGAATGCCCCGCCGTTCGGCGCGACGGCTGACGACCTGGTCGGGAAGCAAGTCGAGATCCTGGGATGGGCGCTTGCCAACAATCGCTCACCTGCTGACCTGGAGGTCCTGATCGATGGCCGTCCGATGGCCGGAACAAGCGACTTCTTCCGGCGGCCGGACGTCGAAACTGCGCTCGGCCAGACCAGCCCGGCAGGCTGGCGCGTCACCTTGCCGGTCGATGGGCTGGCTCCGGGAGACCATCTCATCGCGGTGCTCGTCCGCGCGACCGAGGGGGGCGAGCCGCGCCTGCTGAAGCAGACCTCGTTCGCGCTGGTGGGGCCCGGCACGATTCGAGGCCGTCCCTCCGACCTGTCCGACACGGCGCGCCGTGCCGGACAAATCCTCGCCCGCCGTCAGCAACCCGTCGGCTATTGGCAGACCTCTTACACCAGCGGCACGCGCTTCGAGCAGCGCCGTCCGGAAATGAACACCTATCTCAATGCCATGATGCTCGACATCGCCGGCCCGGTCGCCGAGGCGGCCGGGATTGCCGTCTCGCTGGCAAAGGCGCGTCATTTCCTGCAGACCCAGATCGAAGCGGGGGGCCTGGTTCGGTATCATGGCCGGCCCGACGCATCGACGATCGGTACGCTCGGCTGCGCCATCACCCCGGATTCGGATGACACCGCCTTGGTCTGGCGCGTGGCGCCCAGCGACAACAAGGCGCTCCTGCAGCAGGCGCTCACCACTTTGGGCGAATACCGCCGGCCTGATGGCCTCTACCGGACCTGGCTAGCGCCGCGTGAGCGCTACGAATGTCTTGATCCCGGCAAAGATCCCAACCCCGCCGATATCGGCATCCAGATGCATATCTTCATGTTTCTGGACCAGGTCGACAAACCGGCTGCGCGAGCGTTGTGCGAGGCCCTGATCAGAAAAGCTGGCGACGACGATATCTGGGTCTACTACGCAGTCGCACCTCTCATGACAATTCTCCGGCTCGCCGACCTGGAACGGGCCGGGTGCCGGCCGCAATTCCCGCCGTCGCGCCTGCAAACCAAGGTGGCCGGCCAGGAGATCTGGATTCGCGCAGCCGGACTGATCCGGGAGATGGAAAACCAGGCTGGGACCGACGCGGTTTCTCGGGAAGCGACCGAGTTGCTGCGCGATCTTGCCGCGGACGAATTTTCCCTGCTGAGGAGTTCGCCGCCGCTTCTTTATCACAATGATCTCAGCGCGACCGTAAGCCGATTCTACTGGTCGCAAGATTTCGGCTATGCACTCTGGCTGAGGCTCCATTTCGCGAACGAGGGCCTGCGGTCAAGGTTGCGCTGTAGCGCAGGCGGTCTCGAGCGGAAATGCGGTGACGAGTGACACAGATCTCGACCGAGGCAGTTCCTGAAGGCCCCCCACGGCCGGGCGGGCGGTTGCGCCGTCTGCTGTCCTGCATCCGCTTCGACGAGGTCGCTGCGCTTCAGGGCGCGCCGCTGATCGGTGCGAGTTTTTCGATCGGGGTACTGTCTGCGGACCATAGCTTGACGGTCGCTCTGCTGATTGCCGGCAACGTCTGCCTGATGGCCCATGTCTTCGTTCTCAATGACTGGTCAGGGATCGACGGCGATCTCAGAGATCCGAACCGAGCCCGGCAGACCTTTGCCGACAAGGGCTTGGCTCGAACGGACGTCGGTTATCTCGCAGGCCTGCTGCTCGCCGTCAGTCTCCTCCTGTTCGGGTTGATCGGCACGCGACCCCTTCTCGTCGCGATGGCGATCGCCGTGTTGAGCGCGCTCTATTCGGCGCCGGCCGCGCACTTGAAGGGAGCCCCGCTTTTCAACTCGGCCCTGCATTTCGCTGGCGGCACCGTGCATTTTTTGCTCGGCTACGTGACTTTTGGCCAGATCGACGCGCGTGGTCTCGTCGTGGGCTGCTTCTTCGGACTCGTCTTCACCGCCGGCCATTTCACGCACGAGACGCGTGACCACGACGCCGATCTGCTCAATGGCATCCGAACCAACGCCGTGGCCTTCGGAAAGACCGGGAGTTTTGTCGCCGGGCTCGTTCTTTTTGTCGCTGCATACGGATTACTGGCCACGCTTGCCGTGCTCGGCATCGTGCCCTTCGTGCTCGTCTTCGCTGCGGCGCTCATTCCGGCGCATCTGTTTGCATCCTTTCAGGCCATCCGGGCCGGCCTCACCTTCGGAGCCTTGCGTCGGCTGCAGCAATGTTACCGCGTATTCTTCGGCTTGATCGGCATCGTCATGATCGTGACAGTTCCTCTCTCCTAGTCGGCCTTGTGGCTTTTCCGCACCGAAGCCGACAACGAAAGGCCTCCCGTTCTCTATGCTTTCCGTCATCATCCCGGTCTTCAACGAAGTCGCGACATTGCCGCATGTGGTCGCGCTGGTGAGCGCGGCGGTTCCCGCGGTCGACAAGGAGATCATCATTGTCGACGACGGTTCGGTCGACGGGACGCGTGAATGGCTCCGGGCAAATTTTTCGACCGGCCCGAGCGTCGGAACCTGCGTGACGGTCGACACGGACGGCCGTCTCGTCTTCACCGACGAACCGGCGATGGCCGGGGTCACGGTGCGGCCGCTCTATCATGATCGCAACAGCGGCAAGGGCGCCGCCCTGCAGACCGGGCTGGCGGCGGCCAGTGGCGACGTCATTGTCATTCAGGACGCGGATCTTGAATATGACCCTGCCGACTGGGTCACCATGTACGACCTCATTGCCAGGCGCAGAGTTGCCGATGTTGTTTACGGCTCGCGCTTCTACGGCCGGCCGCATCGCTCGCTCAATTTCCACCATTATCTGGCGAACCGGTTCATCTCACTGGTCTTCAATCTGCTCTATAACCAGACGCTCACGGACATCGAGTGCTGCTACAAGATGTTCACGCGCGAGGTCCTGGAGCGATTGCGCCTGACCTGCGACGACTTCGGTTGCGAAATCCAGCTCAGTGCACAGTTCGCGCGCGCCGGTCGCTGGCGCATCTACGAGGTCGGCATCAGCTATTTCGGCCGCACCTATGCGGAAGGCAAGAAAATCGGCTGGCGCGACGGCGTCAAGGCGATCTGGTACCTGGTGCGCTTCAGGTGGTCTTCCTGAGGCTCGGGGGCGCGCGGCTTGCCTGGCAAGTATGACCGGTTCAGCTGGCAAGATCTGGCTTTTGCACGAATTATCATTTCCTCCCGACGCAGGGGACGGGAGCGGGGACTTCGCGACATGACATACCAAGTAGCAACGCCCGGCTCCGCCGACTGGGCCAAGGCCCAGGACATGGTGTCCAGGGTGCCGCACTGGCACCACAAGTTCGAGATCGTTCCGGGCCTGGTGACGCCGGGCAGCTACGATCCGCAGTTCATGCTCGATAAATTGCAATTGCCGGCCGACATGACCGGTGTCCGGGCCCTGGATATCGGACCGTCCGACGGGTTCTTTTCAATGCACATGGCGCGTCGTGGCGCGCATGTGACGGCGATCGACTACAGGGCCAAGGACGCCCATGGATTTGGAGCCATGGAAGCTCTGTCGGGGCTGACATTCGAATATATGCAGATGAATCTGTACGACATCGATCCGTCAAGCCTTGGTGAATTCGATGTCGTGTTGTTTTTGGGCGTGCTCTATCATTTGCCCGATATGATGCGAGCTCTGGATCTTATCTCGCGTCTTTGCCGAACGAGACTCTTCGTCGAAACGCAATACGAACCGGATCTGACGCCAGGAGTAGCGGTCGCAAGGTACTACGAAGCAAGAACGCTTGCCGGCGACATCACCAATTTTTGGGCGCCGAACCGCGAATGTCTTCAGGCCATGTTGCGGGATGCCGGTTTTCGCGTCGATCGGGAGGACGATTGGGGCGCGCGTTTGTTGGTCGACGCGTCAGTGGACGTCCAGCAGGAACAGAAGAAAGTGAGAATGGCCTATGGCCTGATGCCGAAGCGGGGCTGACGGCAGCGGGATTGATCATGCCAGCCGGAAAATCCGCATCGGCTTTCAGGACGTCCGTTTAGGGCGCGGGCCGCCATGTTCGGTGCCACGGCGGCGCAAGGTGCCGACGCCGTGGTTTCCCTACAACCACTCGGCCATGCCGATCATCGCTCGCGATCGCCTCAGCCCAGGTGACCGGCTTTGCCGATTGCGTTCAACCGGGCAAGCGCCGCGCCTGGCAACGCAAGTTGGCCCGCCCCGAGGTTCTCGCGCAAATGATCCGGTGACGAGGTGCCCGGGATCAGCAGGATGTTGGGCGCGCGATGGAGCAGCCAGGCCAGCGCCACCTGCATCGGCGTCGCGCCCAGGGATGTCGCGACATCCGACAAGGCGGTCGATTGCAGCGGCGTGAAACCGCCGAGCGGGAAGAACGGCACATAGGCGATGCCCAGACCGGTCAATTCGTCGATCAGCGCGTCGTCGTCGCGGTGCACGAGGTTGTAATTGTTCTGCACGCAGACGATCTCGGCGATGCCGCGCCCCTGTTTCAGCTGGGCCGATGTGGCGTTGCTCAGGCCCAGATGGCGGATCAGGCCCTGGCGCTGAAGCTCGGCGAGCACCGTGAGCGGCGCCTCGATCGATCCTTCGCTCGGGCCGTGCACCTGTCCCATGATGCGCAGGTTGACGACATCGAGCACGTCGAGGCCGAGATTGCGCAGATTGTCGTGAACCGCCCGCGTCAGCTCGGCGGGGGCCATGGCCGGGTTCCATGACGCGTCCGCGCCACGCACCGCGCCGACCTTGGTGACGATGACGAGATCGTCCGGATAGGGATGAAGCGCCTCGCGAATGATCTGGTTGGTGACGTGCGGGCCGTAGAAATCGCTGGTGTCGATATGATTGACGCCGCTTGCGACCGCCTGGCGCAACACGGCGAGCGCGGCGTCGCGATCCCTCGGCGGCCCGAAGACACCGGGTCCGGCGAGCTGCATGGCGCCATATCCCAGGCGGTTCACGGAGCGGTGCCCGAGCGGGAAGGTCCCCGCGGTGGTGAGGCTGGTCATCTGAGGTCTCCCGGAAACTGATGCCGGGACTATGAACCGCTTGGTCATGCGCGATAATCCCATATAATTGTAACGGGCCGTACGGAATGGCGAACAATGGCGATGGAACTGGACGATCTCTCCGCCTTCGTTTCGGTCGCCAAAGCCAGGGGATTTCGCCAGGCGGGCCGGGCGGGCGGCACCTCGGCCTCCAGCCTAAGCGAGGCCGTCGGGCGGCTCGAGGCGAGGCTGGGCGTCCGCTTGCTCAACCGCACCACGCGCAGCGTCGCACCCACCGAGGCGGGCGCCCGCCTGCTCGAGCGGCTGGTTCCGGCCTTCGGCGAGATCGAGGCGGCGATCGGCGTGGTCAACGCCTTTCGCGACCGGCCGGCGGGAACGCTCAGGCTCAACGTGCCGGCCAACGTCGCCCGCCTGATCCTCCCCGAAATCATCGCGCCGTTCCTGAAGGCCTATCCGGAGATCCGGCTGGAAGTGATCGTCGAGGACGGTTTCGTCGACGTGCTCGCCGCCGGCTGCGATGCCGGCATCCGTTATGACGAAAGGCTGGAACAGGACATGATCGCGGTGCCAATCGGCCCGCGTGTCCAGCGTTTCGCCGCGGCCGCGGCGCCCACCTATCTCGCGGAGCGCGGCCGGCCCGACCATCCGCGCGACCTGCTCGGCCATGCCTGCCTGCGCGGCCAGTTCGCCGGTGGCGCCATGCCGGTCTGGGAGTTCGAACGCGCGGGCGAGGTGGTCCGCGTCGATCCGGGCGGCCCCCTGGTGGTCAGGCTCGGCGCGGCGATCGACCTGGCGATCAGCACCGCCGCCGCGGGCCTGGGCATCATCTATCTCTTCGAGGACTGGCTGAAGCCGCATCTCGACGACGGCACGCTGGTGCCCGTGCTCGCGCCCTGGTGGCCGAGCTTCTCGGGGCCGTTCCTCTATTATCCGGGCCGGCGGCTCGTGCCGCCGGCGCTGCGCGCCTTCGTCGATTTCATCAAGGCATAGCAGCAGGCAGGTCCGGCGCGCTTCACTCCTGGCGGGCGCGTGCTAGTGGATGCGGCGACGCCCGCCGAAGGCGCGGGATCTGGCATGCGGAGCGGCATGATGAGCGGTCTGGTGATCAAGGGCGGCCGGGTGGTCGATCCGGAAAGCGGCATGGATGCCGTGGCCGATGTGGTCATTCTCGACGGCAGGATCGCCGCCGTCGGGACCGGCCTCGGTTCGGCCGAACGGGCCATCGACGCGACCGGCCTGGTGGTCGCGCCCGGTTTCATCGACCTGCATGCCCATGGCCAGTCCATCCCGGCCGACCGCATGCAGGCTTTCGACGGGGTCACCACGACGCTGGATCTGGAAGCCGGCGTGATGCCGGTCGCCTCCTGGTACCGGCGCCAGGCCGAGCAGGGGCGGATCCTGAACTATGGCGCGTCCGCCAACTGGGCCTTCGCCCGCATCGGCGCCATGGTCGGCACCAACGAGGAATCCTCGCTCGAGGCGTTCGGCCGCGCCATGCGCGACCCGCGCTGGATCAACAATATCGCCAGCGCCGCCGAGCAGGCCGGCATCGTCGCGCGCATCGCCCAGGGCCTGCATGAAGGCGGCATCGGCATCGGCATCCTGAATGCCTATGCGCCCGGCGCCGGCGTTCAGGAGCTGACCGCCGTCTGCCAGCTCGCGGCGGCCGAGAATGTCCCGACCTTCACCCATATTGCCTACATGTCGCGCATCGACCCGAAAAGCGCGGTGGAGGCCTATATCCGCCTGATCGGTTATGCCGGCGCGACCGGCGCCCATATGCACATCTGCCACTTCAACAGCTCCAGCAAGACCGACGTCGAACGCTGCGCCGAGCTGGTGATGCAGGCGCAGGCGCAGGGTCTGCCGATCACGGTGGAAGCCTACCCCTATGGCACCGGCTCGACCGTGCTGGCCGCCGCCTTCTTCAGCGATCCCGAATTCGAGACACGCAACGGCACCAGCTACGATGCCGTGCAGCGGGTGGCCGACGGGCGCCGTTTCCGCGACCGGCAGGAATTGCTGGCGGCGCAGGCGGAGGAACCGTCGACCCTGGTGCTCTGGCACGTGCTCGACACCGAGAACAACGAACATCACCGCCGCATGCTCGATCTCTCGGTGCTCTATCCGGGCGGCGCCATCGCTTCCGACGCCATGCCCTGGAGCCTGGCTGATGCCACGACCTATAACGGCGATGCCTGGCCGCTGCCCGACGAGGCCACCTCGCATCCGCGTTCAGCCGGCACCTTCACCCGGTTCATCCGCCATTGGGTGCGCGAGCGCCAGGCGGTCTCGCTCATCGACGGTATCGCCAAATGCACGCTGATCCCGGCGGAGATCCTGGCGGCCAGCACGCCCGCCATGCGCGCCAAAGGACGGCTGCGGCCGGGCGCCGATGCCGATATCGTCGCCTTCGATTTCGAGACGCTGACCGACCGGGCCGACTTCAAGGCCATGAACCGTCCGGCGGAGGGCGTGAAACATCTTCTGGTCGGCGGCCAGGCGGTGATCAGCGACGGCATCATGGACGTGGCGGCACGCCCCGGCCAGCCGGTGCGCCGGCCCGTCACCGCGGAGGCCTGAGCGGGCAGGGCGGACGCCTCGCCGCCGCCCTCAGGCCGGCCGGATCACGTCCCGGAGATGAACCGGAAGACGCAGCCGCTGCCAGGCGCTCTCGGCGTCCCGTCCAGGCTCATTGGCGCAAGCCTTCAGGGCGTAGCGCGCCGCATGAGGCGCATGGCCCGCGACATGGACGGTTGCCGCGGCATGGGCCGCGGCCCTTGCACTGGCGACGGCTTCGGGTGAACTCGCGAGCCGTGCCGCGGCATGGGCCGCGAATGCCGCGTCCCGGGCCGCCGATACGCCCAGTTCGCCTCGCACCCAGGCGCGGGCGGCGGCAATGGCCTGCCGGGGGCGGCGATCCCTCGGATAGGGCCCCTCGAAGAGAGGCAGGACCTGTTCGGCGCAATCCGCGGCCCAGAGAGCCATCAACTGATGATCCGAGAGGGCCACCTCCGCCGGCAAGTCATGCTGTTTCACGAGCCGTTCTCATTGCCGACTGTGGTGTGCGGAAACCGTCACCTCGATCTCGGTGCAACGATCGCCATTGGTCGGATGGAAATCGACGGAACAGGCGGTGACGACCAGCAGAAGATCGCATTCCGCGCGCAATACGACAAATCCGCCGGGCGGGTTCACGGAGGCCGAGACCTCCAGCCTGCCATCGGCCGATGGCAGGGAGTTCTGGAAGAAGTCGACGGGGTCGGGAACGAAGGCAAGCGAGATGCCTTGTTCCTGCATCGCCCGCAATAGATTGTCCCGGCAGTTTGGATGGCCGGGCAGCCCGACGCGGTCGAACAAGCCACTGTTGCAGGCCGGGAACAGCATATCATGCGGACCCGGGGAACCGTCTTCGACGAGCGTCAGCAGAGGGCGGCCCTTGTCGCTGTAGAAGCTCTGTCCGATCGCCGGAAACAGGCTTTCATTGATATCCCGCGTCTGCGACGTGCTGAGCCAATCCAATGTATCTCCGATCGCGAAGGCCCAGAGATCGGAGACCTGCTGACCTTGCGGATCCATGATGGATATGAATTGGCCGGCGGAGATTTTAATCGAGCGCCCGGAATATGGAGGTATGATTATAGAGTTATTTTCAGTCGACAATTTTGCATTTCCATGTCGCATTATTTGAATAAATGTTATCGTCGCGATCGAAGAAACGTCAAGGTCATATCGCTGCGGCTGATCTTCGCGGGTCGCGGGTGCGGCCATTGAATTCGGTCGCCGCCGACGGCACCCTTCGCGCCACTTTCAGCGCGAGGCTGTGAGCGCCCGGTCGGCAGCGGGCAACGGTTCGCTTCGACCGAAGCGCGACGATCGCGTTGGCACGTTCGAGCGATTTGACGGCCGCCGCGCGAGCGCGCGGCGGAGGCATTCAGGGCATGACCAAGTCCGCGTCATGCCGCACGCCCTAAAGCAGCGTCTCGCCCCGGAACATCGGGGCGCAGCTGCCGCCGACGCGCGAACGGAAGCCGTCCGCGGCGCGCCGCGCGGTCACCTTGAGCAGGCTCGGCCGGCCCATCTCGACGCCTTGCGTGATGGTGTAGGAAGCCGCCTCACCGCCGTCGAGCGAGACAAGCAGGGCGCCGAGCGTGGCGCTGGCGCTGCCCGTGGCCGGGTCCTCCCAGGTGCCAGCGAGGGGGGCGAACATGCGCGCCCGGATCGCGTCGCCGTCACGCGCATAAAGGAACAGCGACAAGCGCCCGGCGAGCGCGGCATGCTGGCCCGCCAGTTTGCGGAAAGCGGTGAGGTCCGGGGTGGCCGCAGCCAGCGCCCCGGCCGCGATCTCGGTCAGCACGAATGTGACGCCGACCGAGGCCTGCACCGGCCTGTGGGCCGCCGTGACGATATCCTTGGCCGATAGCCCGGCGCAGGCGGCGATCGCATCTACCGGCAACTCCACGCCGAGGGACAAGGGCTGCGGCGCCGCGATGACCGCGCCTGCCACCTCTCCGGTCACATCACGCTCGACCGCGATCTCGACCAGGCCGGCCTTCTGCTCGAAGCGCAGCACGCCGTCGCGGTCGCGGCCGTGGCGCGCCAGCACATAGGCCGTGCCGACATTGGGGTGGCCGGCAAACGGCATCTCGGCGGTGCGATGGAAGATGCGCACGCGGGCGTCATTGGCGGGATCGTCGGGCGGCAGGACGAAGGTCGTCTCGCTATAGTTCATCTCGGCCGCCAGGGCCTGCATCTGCGCGTCGGACAGCCCTTGCGCATCGGTGAAGACGGCGAGCGGATTGCCGCCGAAGGGTCGGTCGGTAAAGACGTCGACGGTCTCGTAGGGAAAGCGCGGCATGGCGGGCTCCGAGGCGGATGAGGCTCGGCTCTTCGTGCCAGCGAAGCCGGCCGAAAGCCAATGCAGCGATCGAATGCGACCCATCGCCTATGGTCATCGGAGCCCGCGGCGCTGTCCTGGCGATGAAGCCGGTCATCCGCGGCCGCAGCCTCGCGCGCCGAAGCTCCGGTGCTTCTTCATGGGCCCTCTCGCGTCGCGATCAGATAGCGGCCGTTTTCGTCCAGCTCGACGGGATCGACCGATACGACCGACAGCGCTCCCGTCCTCGACACCAAAACGAAGGAATAGGGATCGGCGGCGGAATCGTTCGCGAGAAGCAATGACCGATCGAGCGATCGCGCCAGCCGCGCGCCGCTCTCGAGCATGTCCGGCTGCCGGAAAGTCTCCTGGAGATAGAGAGTCATGATTTGCGAAAAAGCGCGCTCCGACGCATTTTCGACCAGGCACGTGACCGGTGCATCGCGGAGTTCGCCGATGGCGTGAACCACATCCACGCTCTGCATATCCAGCCCGAGAAGCGCGGCGACGCAGCGCCGCAACAGATCATCATCCGCGGGATGTTCCAGGGCTGCGTCGAACCAGATCATCACGTGCACGCCTCGTCCGGATCCGCGTCGCCGGGCTGTGGCGCGCCGGCAAGGTCGCGTTCCCGCCGGATCCTGCGCCGGATGTCCACCAGGATCGACCGATAGCCCGAGGACAAGATGAAGTCGACTTGCGCTTCGATCGTTGCTTCGACCTCCCGCCGCCCATGCTCCTCGTCGGGCGCAAGGCCGAGTTCGGCGATCCTGTTGCAGATCGCCGTCAGGACGGCCGCCTCGGCTTGCGATAGCCGGATCGTCACGGTTTTTCGGGATCGTATTTTCGCTTATCCAAAGGCCTCTGCGCTTGGCCGGCGACGCATCGATGAAACCTGCCATTGTGGCGGAGAAGCTGCCTGGATCAACAAAACGAAACGAGCCGTTTTGTGCAGTCGAGGCGATCCGGCATTGCATTTGGGCTGGCCCGTGCCGTGGCGGCGGGTAACGCCTCGCAATGGCAGGGGTAGGGTAACTGCCCGCGCGGCAGCCGCCGGCCCGGCGCGGACAGGGCGAAATCGCCACCGACAACCCTGGTGGAAAGGGCACTTTTTGATAGAGTCGCACCCATGCCGAGACCGCCCCGCCGCCTGCCGCCGTCGATGATGCCGGATCCTGGTCGCCGGGCCATGCTGGCCGCCATGGGAAGCGCCCTGGTCACCCGGCCGTCATGGGCTGAGGGCAGTGCCGCCGCGAGCGAAGCCAATGAGGTCGGAGCGCACATGCAACGGATCGTCAATGGCTTGAGGCCCGCCGTCTTCCTCGCCGGCGACGCCCCCATGAAGCTTACCGAGCGGATGCGGGAGCTCAATATCCCCGGCGCCAGCATCGCGGTGATGCATGGCGGCGTCATCGAGGCCTTCGGCTTCGGATCCGTCTCCATCGGTGGCCCGCCCGTGGGGCCCGAGACCTTGTTTCAGGCCGGTTCGATCAGCAAACCTGTCGCGGCGGTCGCCGCACTCGCTCTGGTCCAGGCCGGACAGCTCGATCTCGACGGCGACGTCAACCTGCGCCTGAAGAGCTGGCAGATCCCCGCCAATGCTTTTACCGGCCGATCCAAGGTCACGCTGAGACGGTTGCTGGATCATTCGGCCGGGATGACCGTGCATGGATTTCCGGGCTACGCCGCGGGCACTGCCGTTCCATCGCTCGTCGACATTCTCAACGGCGTGCCGCCCGCCAATACCGCGCCCGTCGTCGTCGGCCATGAGCCGGGAACGCGGTTCCAGTATTCGGGTGGTGGCTATACGATCATGCAGCAATTGCTGGTCGACGTGACCGGCAGGCCCTTTCCGGATCTTGTGCGAGACCTCGTTCTCAAGCCCTTCGGGATGACCCGCAGCAGCTTCGCGCAGCCGCTGCCGAAGGAGGACGCGCCATCGGCGGCAACTCCCTATCGGGGCAACGGCGCGCCCGTGCCCGGCGGAGCCCATGTGTATTCTGAGCTCGCCGCCGCGGGTTTGTGGACGACGCCGGCCGACCTTGCGCGTTTTGGGCTTGGCTTGTGTGAGGCCTGGGCCGGCCGGAACACGTCCGTCTTGTCCCAGGCCATGGCCGCCCAGATGCTCACACCTGGTTTCGGCGACTATGGATTGGGTTTGATTGTCCGCGGCGCTGCGCCCCATCGGCGGTTCCTGCACGAGGGTGTCAATGAGGGCTTCGTCAGCGCGATGATCGCCTTCGAAAACGGCGATGGCGCGGCGGTCATGACCAATGGCGCGCGCGGCTGGCTGCTGACGGCCGAGATTCTGCGCGCCGTCGCTGCCGAATATGACTGGCCGGCGGGCCAGGCCCGGCCCCTCCAGAGAACGGTGGTCGACCCCGCCTTGCTCGACAGATTGACCGGAAACTACGAACTGCCGTCGAAGGTCGTCATCCGCGTCTCCAGGCAGGGCGCTCGCCTGTTCTTTCAGGCGACGGGCCGCGAGCGGTTCGAGATCATCCCCGAAAACGAGCGCGATTTCCTGTTCACCGCCATCGATGCCGCCCTGACATTCGATCTCGGCGACGCGGCCGATGCGACCCAGCTGACGCTTCACGAGAATGGCGCTGACCGGGTGGCAAGACGTATTCGATGAACCGCCGGATGCCGGACGGTTGCCTCACCGCACCCGCTTGAACCAGTCGACGAAGGCGCGCAACTTCGCCGGCTGAAGGTCGCGGGACGGGAAATAGATGTGGAACTGCAGCGGTTCCGGTTCGTAAGCATCGAGCACGCTGATGAGTTCGCCGGATGCGATCGCTGCTTCTTCCGTGGCGCGAAACCGCTGGGCCAGGCCCAGTCCGGCGCGCGACGCCAGGGCGAAATGGCTGTTGTCGTCCAGGATGAGGGCGGCCGGCGGGTCGAGCTGGATGGTCTCGTCGCCGCGCCGGAAGGTGAGCGGCTCCAGCCGGCCGCTGCCGGGAAAGCGATAGCGGACGACCGCATGGCCGGACAGATCCTCGGGTGATTGCGGCGTTCCGGCCCGCGCCAGGTAATCGCGGCTGGCGAGCATGGAGCGGCGCGATGGCGGACCGGTCGGCACCGAGATCATGTCCAGCTCCAGCGCACCGTGGACGCGTATGCCGGCATCGAAACCGTTGCTGACAATGTCGGTCAGGCGGTCGTCGGTCGACAGCTCCAGCCGGACGGCCGGGTAGCGCCGGACGAAATCGGCCAGCGTCGGCAGGACGCAGATCTCCGCCGCCAGCCGCGACAGCGTGATCCTGAGATGGCCTGATGGCTGGCCATCGGCTTGGCCGATCGTTTCGATGGCGCCGGAGAGGAGACCCATCGGCCCTTCGACGGCGTCCAGCAGCAGGCGCCCGCGTTCGGTGAGCCGCACGCTGCGGCTGGTCCGGTCGAACAGGCGGATCCCCATGCGGTGTTCCAGCTGCCGGATCGACTGGGACACCGCCGAGACGGAGATGCCGAGCCGGCCGGAGGCCGCCGTGAAGCCGCCGGCCTGCGCCACCATGCGGAAGACCGGCAGCGCGGCCAGGATGTTCGGATCCATCATTAAGCCTGACTTCATGATGCCTTCAGGACACTGCCCATTTTGGAGGGCAATTGTCCAGACTATGTCTCCGGTCCGGGGCATGAACGGCGCGCGCGACGGCTGTCGAACGTTGGAGCGGCCTTGCCCTCGTACACCCATTCAGGGGACGGACATGACGGTGTCATTCGATTTTTCGGGCAAGGTCGCGCTGGTCGTCGGCGCGAGCAGAGGTATCGGCGCCGAGGCGGCCAGGGCTTTTGCGCGCGCCGGGGCGGCGGTCGTGCTCGCGGCCCGCAGCCAGGCGGCGATCGCCGACGTGGCGGGAGAGATCCAGGCGAGCGGCGGCCGGGCCCTGGCCGTTGCGGCCGACGTCACCGATCCCGCCAGCATGAAGGCTCTGGTCGCGCGCGCGGTCGACCAATTCGGCCGCCTCGACGCGGCCTTCAACAATGCCACCGACGGACCACGGCCGGCACCGCTGGCGGAGATCGATGTCGACGCATTCGATCTCGGCATCCGCACCAATATTCACGGCACGTTTCACGGCATGAAATTCCAGATCGCGGCCATGCTGGACAATGGCGGCGGCACTATCGTCAACATGGCCTCGACGGCGGGTGTCGAAGGGGTTTCGAGCCTTGCCGCCTATGTCGCGGGCAAGGCCGGCATTATCGGGCTCAGCCGCGTCGCGGCGTTGGACTATGCCGACAGGAACATCCGGGTGAATGTCGTGGCGCCGGGCCCCATTCTCACCCATCACCTGGAGGCCGCGGGCGGCGACATCCAGCGGATGGCCGCCATGGCCGTCCCCATGGGACGGCTCGGATCCGTGACCGATGTCGCCCATGCCGTGCTCTGGCTGTCGTCGCCGGCATCCGGGTTCACCAGCGGCGCGGTGCTGCCCGTCGATGGCGGGCAGCTCACCGGCCGGGTCATCTCGTCGAATGTCCGGCGCGGCGCCTGACATCCGGGCGGGTGGCACGTGGCCACCCGAGGGATCACTATGCGTCAGCGCGGGCGGCGGACCGCGCGCACCTTGCCGCTCTTGCCGCCGCCGCAGAAAAACCGGTCGGTGCCGTCATATTCGAGCCCCGACACGCCGATCCCGGAGGGCATATCGAGCTTTTCCAGGACCTCGCCGGTCTGGGCATCGATCCGCCGCAGGTCGCTTTCGTCATTTTCCCAGGTGGCGTGCCAGAGCGCGCCGTCGGCCCAGGTGACCCCGGTGACGAAGCGATTGGACTCGATCGTGCGCAGGATGGCGCCGGTCTGCGGGTCGATCTGATGGATCTTGCGGTCCCGGTACTGCCCGACCCAGAGCGTTCCCTCCGCCCAGGTCAGCCCGGAATCGCCGCCACCGCCCGGCGCCGGTATTGTCGCCAGCACCTTGCCGGTGCCCGGATCGATCTTCTGAATGCGATCCTCGGCGATCTGGAACAGGTGCTCGCCGTCAAAGGCAGTGCCGGCATGCGCGGCGACGTCGATCGCGCGCACCTGCTCGCCGTCGGCGGGATCGAAGGCTCTCAGCGTGTCGCCGGCGGCGAACCAGACATGGCGGCCGTCATAGGTGACCCCACCGACCTGCTCTACGCCGGGCAACGGGCCGTATTCTTGAATGATTTCGGCAGCGGAGTGTTTCATGACGCGGTCCTCGTTGGGCATGCGGAGACCCTAGTCGCTCGGCAGCGGGCCCGGGAGTAACAAAGTGGTCGTGAATCCCGGCATGGGCGGGGTCATCCAGCGGCGTGCCGGCCCGAGCCCATAAGGCTGCACCTTGCCCGCTGCCGCCAATTGGTCGAGCGCCCGCTGCACCGTGCGCTGGCTGGCCCCGAGCGCCAGCGCCAGGGCCGAGCTCGACCAGGATTCGCCATCGGCCAGGAAGGCGAGGACGGCGCCGTTCTCATCCTCGACCGGCGGCGCCAGCACGGCGACCTCGGCGTCGCCGCGCGGCGCCAATACGAAGCCTTGCCTGGTCGCGTTCACGCCGGCCAGCATGCGCAGTTCCGCCCGAAGCCGCCCCATCTCGACGCGCAGCCGGGCGCGATGGGATTCATCGGCGTGCCTGGCCCGGAAGGCGCGGGCGACCAGCACGTCCCGCGCCACGTCGCCGGGCCAAGCCTCGGCGAGGGCGCGCACGAGCGTGAACAGGACCGGGCGGGTGGCGAGCGAGACCACCGTGCCGGCATGGCAGACGGCATAACGGCAGGCGTCGACGACCAGCGTCTTCGACGTCAGCAGGGCCTCGACCGCGTCGAGCAGGAGAGGGCGCTCCTCACCGCCCGTGACCAGACGCGCGGCCGGATTGGCCAGAACAAGCGCCGCGCTCTCGACTTCGGCGGTGAGAGCCGGGATCCCTGCTTGCCGGGCTGCCTGTTCGGCCCGGACGAGTGCCGCGCGTGCCGGCGCCGTCCGCAGCCGGCGCATCGCGATGCCCGCCACCACCAGTTCGTGCGCCGTCCGCGACGCCGGCGGCAGCGGCGTCGGGTCGAGCGCGTCGAGCAGGCGCTCGGCCTCGTCGAGCCGCCCGATCAGGACGAGGCGCCGGACCTCCAGATAACGCGCATAGGCGGCGTTCACCCGGTCGCCATGCTGCTCGAGCGTCACCCGCGCCGCGTCGAGCGTTTTTGCCGGCCAGCCGAGGTCGCGCGAGACGAGCGCGATCTCGGCCTCGGCGACGACACAGCGTGCGCGGGCGACCGTTTCCCGCGGCCCGAAGGCACGCGCGGCCCGCCGCAGCAGCGCCTTGGCGCGGGCGAGTTCGCCGAGCTGCGCCATCGCGATGCCGCGCAACGCCAGCGCCGGAGCGTCGTCGCGCAGCGCCACCCGCTTCAACGCACCGAGGGGATCGCCGGCGGCCAGCGCCCGCGCGGCGGCCGTGATCATCGAGTCCATGGGGTCCCTGTCGGATTTGTCGTTTTCGCCATCCGCTATTCTGGCCCGGAATCGGTCGCGTTCGACAACCGGCATAGCAGCAGGAGGTTCGCCGGCAATGCCCGATCAGGCCGTTTCACCGGGGCGGAAGGCTAAAGGATGCCCCGGAATGATCCGCTCTTTACCGCCGAACAGGATTTCCGCGACCTGGTGCGCACGGATGCGCGGGCCCGGAACGCCCAGATGATTGGTCAGCACGATGATCGTCCGCCGGCTGTCGAGAAGGCGCATGACATAGTTGAAATAGGCGACGCAACTGCCGCCATGCACGGCGTGGCGCAGGTTGGGGCCGCCCAGTGCGAGCAGCTGTTCGCGCTCGGCGGCGTTGCAATAGGGAAAGACATCGGTGATCCAGCCGAAGCCATAACCGACCGATGTGCCGTCATTGGTCTTGCCGGAGGTATAGGCCTGTTCCAGCGCCGCGCGCGGCACGAGGCTTTCGCCGTTCAGGGCCTGATCCCAGAGGAAGAGATCGTCGAGCGTGGAGAAAAGGCCGCCATCGCCCGCGGTCAGCAAGGGATAGTCCCAGCGCCTGAATTGTCCCGCATCCTCCCAATAGCCATGCGCCAGCTTGTGGCGCGCGGGACGGGCCTCGTCATAGACGACGGTGTGTTTCATGCCGAGCGGGTCGAAGATCCGGACCTTCAGGAAGTCGGCAAAGGATTGACCCGAAACGGCCGTGACGATCAGCGCCAGCAGCGTATAGCCGACGCCGCTGTAGAAATATTGCGTGCCGGCCGGAAACTGCAGCCCGGCCAGGCCGGCTGTCCGTTCGAGCACGTCGGCATTGCTGACGCCGTCGACGTCGCGGGTCCATTCCGGGATGCCGTCATGGGAGGAGAAGAACTCCATATAGTGGGGCAGGCCCGATATGTGGTGCAGCAGGTGGCGCACGGAAACATCCGCGCTCCAGGCCGGCAGCTGCGGGAAATAGGCGGGCAGGCGGTCCTCGTAGCCAAGGCGGCCTTCCTCGGCCAGCATCATGACCGCCATGGCGGTGAATTGCTTGGACATCGAGGCCAGATAAAATGACGTGTCCGGCGTGATCGGCCGCTGAGCTTCGATATCGGCGAAGCCGTAACATTGCTGGTAGACGATCTCGTCGTGGTCGATGACGAGGAGTGCCGCGCCCGGATGTTGCGGTGCCGCCATGTCGGCGAAGACGGCATCGACCCTGCTGTCGCGCTTGCCCATCGCGGCCTCCCGTTCAACGGGCCGATGCTATGCCGGCCCGCCGTGGCGCGGAACCGGGCCCGGTCGCAGGTCAGCTGCGAGCCATTCGCCGCGCCCCGGCCGGGCCTTCGCATCCGGGCGACAGGAATCCCGCCACACTTGTCACTCCCACCCTTCCGGGCCGCGGTCCTAACCTCCGTCTCGTTCACCAGCCGAGGGAGAAAAGGCGATGACGAAACACCGGATCGGAACACGCGAGGACTGGCTTGCCGCCCGTCTGGCGCTGCTTCAGGACGAGAAGGACTTGACCCGGCGCGGCGACGCCCTGGCGCAGCGGCGGCAGGACCTGCCCTGGGTCAAGGTCGACAAGGACTATCGTTTCGAGACGGAACAGGGCGGCGCCTCGCTGGCGGATCTCTTCCAGGGGCGCTCGCAGCTTCTCGTCTATCATTTCATGTTCGGGCCGGACTGGGCCGCGGGCTGTCCCTCGTGCTCGATGATTGCCGACACCTTCAACGGTTCCGTCGTTCACCTGGCCAACCATGACGTGATGCTCTGGGCCGTGTCACGGGCGCCGCTCGCCAAGCTGCAGGCCTATCGGCAGCGCATGGGCTGGAGCTTTCCCTGGGCCTCGTCGCAAGGCAGCGAATTCAATTTCGACTTCTCCGCCTCCTATAGCGAGGAGCAACAGCGCGAGGGGATCGAGTACAACTTCCATCGCGAGCCGAAATTCCAATGGCGCCCCGGTCAGGAGGGCGGCGGCGCGGTGGCGGAATTCGAGCTTGCGACCATGTGCGGGGTCGACACCGCGCGCTACCACCGCGACCGGCCGGGCGTCAGCTCTTTCGTCCTCGAGGACGGCGTCGTCTACCACGCCTATTCGACCTATGCGCGCGGCGTGGATGCCTTTTTCGGCATCTACCACTGGCTCGACCGTGCCCCCAGGGGCCGCAACGAGACCGGCATCTGGTGGCGCCGCCACGACGAATACGGCAGCCCCTCCCATGGGCGCAAGGAAGGGCGTGATGACGGCTGTTGCTCGGCATGACGCCGCGGCCGGCCCGCAAGCGCGCGACGGCGCGGCGCGCCTTGGCGCCGTCGACTGGCTGTGTCTCGCGGCCGCGCCGACCTTCGCCGTCATGGCGCTGCTGACGGGCGTTCTGGGCGAGCCGGATATCCTCTGCTCGGCCGCCCGGCAGGGGCTGCTCATGGGCGGGCAGCTGGGCGGCATGGCGCCGATGTACCTGCTGATGAGCGCCTTCCACCTGCCGCCCTGGCTGAGGCTGATCGCTGGCCGGCGGGGCTTGGCCCTCGGCCTCTTGAAAACGGGAGAAACCATATGAGCAAGGCTTTCACCGGCGGCTGCGCTTGCGGCGCGATCCGCTATGACATCGCGGCCGAGCCGATCGCGCAGAACGATTGCCAATGCCTGGATTGCCAGGGCCGGAGTGGCACCGGGCACAGCTCCTATCTGAGCTTTCCGGATCGGCACCAGGTCAGGCTCGAGGGCGAGGCGAAGTCGTGGGACATCGTCGCCGACAGCGGCAATGTGAAGAGCCACGCCTTCTGCGCCACCTGCGGCTCGCCCGTCTATCTGACGTTCAAGGACTGGCCTGATGTGTTCACCATTCATGCCGCGACCCTGGACGATCCGGCCCGGTACACACCTCAGGCCGTGACCTATGTCGCGCGCGGCCAAGCCTGGGACCGGGTCGATCCGGCACTTACGAAATTCGAGGGGATGCCGCCGGGCTGAAGCGCCGCCCGGCGTGACACCGCACGCGCAAGGGGCCGCTCGTGCGGCGTGGCGGCCGGGGCATGGCGGCTGGTGACGAAGCGCCGGAAGGCGCTGCGTTCGACGCACCGCAATTCCCCGGACGTGGACGAGACAAGGCCCAGGCAGAAGACGAGAAGGAATGGAACGATGACCATCGCAGCAAAGTCCCAGGTCTTCGGCGAGGTCGCCGAGCCCTATGCCACCATGCCGGCTCCGGCGACACTGAGCCTGGAACGCAGTCTTCCCGCCCCGATCGACCTGGTCTGGGCCTATCTGACCGAATCCGGCAAGCGCGCCAAATGGTTCGCCGGCGGTCCGATGGAGCCGCGCGAAGGCGGCGCGGTGACGCTGACGTTCCGCAATGGCGACCTGTCCGGCGGAGAGACCAACCCGAACGGCACCAGGCCGCCCGGCGGGGTCGATCATGTGATGCAGGGCGTCATCATCGCATATGCCCCGCCGCTCCTCCTGGCGTTCAACTGGAGCAGCGACGGCACCGGCTCGGAAGCCGCGTTCGAGCTGACCTCGCGGGGGCCGGAAACAAGGCTCGTGGTCACGCACCGGCGCCTCGACAGCCACAAGCAATTGCTCGGCGTCGCGGCGGGATGGCACACCCATATCGGCATTCTCATCGACCTTCTCTCCGAACGCCCACCGCGCCGCTTCTGGCCGGAACACGCGCGGCTGCTGAAGGTCTATGAGGCGCGCTTCGCCAGCTAGCGTTCCGTCGCAGTGATCATGACTCTTCGGCCGGATCGATGAGGCGACGTTAGTCTCGGTGATTTCGATAGCGCACGGCCGAATTCGTGGATGGCCGGGACAAGCCCGGCCAAGACGAGGGTGGGGCCTGGAGACAGGCGCAGGCTTCGCTCCGTCGCCCAGTGGACAAGTGAGGTTCACGCATCGTCTTGCCCGGGCTTGTCCCGGGCATCCACGCATTCACCTGCTCGCGGCAATCAAGCCCTCACAATCCAAGCCCTGACAATCACTGTGCAGAAGCACGAGCGGCGTGCCTCCGGGCGAATGGTCGCCATGCCGGGCCATGGTCTTCGCATGCCGTCGCTTGAACGATCGGCGGCATGCGCTTCACGGCCTCACCATCTCCGTCCGGTATCGCGGCAGGAGCGTTTCGAGCAGCCGCGCCTTGGCGGCACGTTCCTCCGGGGTTGGTTGGGGCGCCGGCGACATGCGGCTCGCGACCGGAAAACCGGCCGCCAGAAAGAATTCGTCCTGGCCGGCCGGCGTGCACATGCACAGCATGTGGGCTGTCTTGCCCGATAGGTTCTTGAAGGCATGCGGGGCATTGGCCGGCACATTGACGGTCGATCCCGCCCGCACCACCTGCGACTGGCCGCGAAAGGTGAATTCGAGTTCGCCCTCGAGCAAAGTGAACATTTCCTCGAAGTCGTGGCGATGCGGCGGCGGTCCGCCGCCTGCGGGCACCAGCATGTCGATCAGGCAATAGCGGCCGGCCGTTTCCGCGCCCGACACCAGGATCGTATAGGTGCCACCGGCAACCGAGACACGCGGCATGTCCGCGCCATCGGGATCGGCGAGCGTCAGGGTGCGGCCGGGGTCGTCGGCCGGGATCGCGGTGACGGCGCGAGCATTCGGATCGGCGGGATCGGTCATTTCCTGTCTCCCAACGCGTTGGAGGACGCTTCTCGGGACATCGGGGCGTCACGGCACGAGACTGCTCCCAGTTTACGACATCTCGAACGCGCCAAGAACCGCGGCGCGGGCATTCGGCTTTGCCGCCGGTCGCGCCAGGCCGTAGGATCGGTGCGGGCCAGCACTGGTGCCCAACCCAAACAAGGGTGGCTGACGGGATTCAAGGCTGCGCCAGGGGTGAAATTGCATGCAACGGCGCGATTTCATGGGGCTTCTCGGTGGTGCGGCGCTGGTGCCGCTCACGGCCTTGCCGGTCTTGCCGGACCCGCCCGACGACAGTGGCGTGCCCGTCGCGCGGGACGATGGCTGGCGCGTCGCCTCCGCCAATGAGGATGAGCTGGTCGACCGCGCCGCGCTCGGCCGGATGGCCGATCGGCTTGCGGTGTCCAGCACGGCCGAGGTGCATGCCATTCTGGTGGTGCGCGCCGGCAAGCTGGTGTTCGAGCGGTATTTCAGGGGCTCCGATGAGGTCAACAACCGTCGGGTCGAGAACGTCGCCTTTGATGCCGGGACACTTCACGACACGAAATCGGTTTCAAAGAGCGTCGCATCGCTCGCGCTCGGCATCGCGATCGATCGCGGGCTGATCCGCGGGGTCGACGAGCCGATCTTCAGCTTCTTCCCCGAATTGTCGGACCTGCGTTCACCTGAAAAGGACCGGATCCAGCTGCTGCACGCACTCACCATGACAATGGGGCTCGCTTGGGTGGAGGCGACGCCGGCGACCGGAGACGACAATGACGAGGTGCGCATGCATCAGGCGCCGGATCCGTGCCGTTATGTCCTCGGATTGGCGGCGACCGCACCGGCAGGGCAGGGCTTCTTCTACAATACCGGCGCGCTGACGCTCGTGTCGGCGATCATCCGCAAGGCGACCGGACGCCCCCTCGACGAATTTGCCCGTGCGGCCTTGTTCGAGCCGCTGGGCATTGCCCGGGCGGAGTGGATCCGGGTCAAGGGGGATACCGATGCCGGAGGCGGATTGCGCTTGCGGCCACGCGATATGGCCAAGATCGGCCAGCTCGTCCTGGCGGGCGGGCGCTGGAACGGCCGCGAGGTCGTTTCCAAAGGCTGGATCGAGACCTCGACGGCCGCGAAGATCACCGCCACCAGCGGCCTGTCCTATGGCTATCTCTGGTGGCTCGGCCGCTCCCTCATCAATGGGCGTGAGATCCACTGGGCCGGTGCGCTTGGCCGAGGCGGACAGTCGATCCGCATCGTCCCGGAGCTCGATCTCGTTGTCGTGGTGACCGCCGGATATTACCAGGACTACAGCCCGCGCGCCTTTCAGGTGCAGTCCGGCATCTTCAGGGATGTCCTGCGGGCGGTGTCGCAGACGCGCTGAGCCGGTCAGGCGCGGCGTGGTTCATCCCGGCCGGGAGCGCACGCATGGAATCGACCAGCCCCGTCCCAGGCCTTCAGCCCAGATCGGCCTTCAACCCAGATAGGCCTTCAGGCTCCGCGCGATCATCGACCACCCGGTGCGGCTTGCTTTGGCGAATTCAGGCGGGATCGGTCCGTCGACATATTCGCGGATCGTCAGTTTCGCGCGCGCGCCGGCCTGCGCCGAAACCACGGGTTCAATGGCATATTCCACTTCGCAATTCGGCATTGTGACACCAGGTGGCGCCTTGATCCCCCAGGTCATCCGCAATCTGCGTGGCGCTTCCTTCGCCAGGACGATGCCGGTCGCGCCCCATCCGTCCTCCCGCGCGACCCGATAGGCTTCGCCTTCCTCACCGACGCTGACGCGGGCGCCCATGAAATAGTGCCGCGCGTCGTCGTCTGCGATCAACGCGGTCCAGAGCCGCTCGACCGGCACGTCGACGACGACCTCGGTCTCACTGTTCAACAGCCAATTCTGCACGATCATGTTGCTCCCGCTCGGAATTCCACGGCATCGTCATCGCCGATTCAAGCGACCGTCACATCATGAACCTGGGCAAGCCCGCCGCCAGCGCGTCGACGGCCAGGCGGATCTTCAGAGGCAAATGCGGGGCCTGCAGCCACAGGGCATGGGCGTCGTAGGGAAAGTCCGGCTGATCCGGCAGCAGCTTGACCAGTGTCCCGGCCCGGAGGCGCGTGCGAACGAGCCAGGAGGGTAGCCAGGCGAGCCCCATGCCGGCGGCCGCGGCATCGGCGATGGCATCGAGGTCGTCGAGCCGCAGCCGGCCGGCCGGCATGATCTCCGCCGGCGCCTGGCCGGCGCGCGGAAACAGCCAGGGGCGCACCGGACCGGAACGCCGGTAGGCGATGGCCTGGTGTCCGCCGATCTCCTCGATCCGTCCGGGCTGT
Organism: Hyphomicrobiales bacterium; assembly: GCA_017304475.1. Classification (GTDB taxonomy): domain Bacteria; phylum Pseudomonadota; class Alphaproteobacteria; order Rhizobiales; family Phreatobacteraceae; genus Phreatobacter. Next base: position 216,773 of record JAFKKV010000015.1, read on the forward strand.
CCATGCTTGTCGCAATAGGATGGCGCGGCGCAGACGATCATGTGCTGGCGTGCGACGCGGCGCGTGATCACTCCGGCCTTGTCTTCGAGATCGCCGGTCCGGATCGCGAGGTCGAAACCATCCTCGCCGAGATCCGCGATGCGGTCGCTGAACGACAGATCGAGCTCCAGCGTCGGATAGCGCCGCGCCAGCTCCAGCAGGATGGGGGCGACGCAGTGCCGGCCGAAATGCGTCGGGCCGGTGACGCGCAGCCTGCCGCGCGGCTCGGACAATTGATCGGCCGCCAGCGCGTCGGCGGCCTCGGCTTCGGCAAGCACCAGGCGGCAGCGTTCATAATAGGCCTGCCCGAATTCGGTCAGGCTCTGGCGCCGTGTGGTCCGGTGGATCAGGCGCATGCCGAGGCGTTCCTCGAGAAAGCGCACATGCTTGCCGACCATCGGTCCGGACAGTTCGAGCGCCGCCGCGGCGGCGGCGAACGAGCCGAGATCGACGGCCTTGACGAACACCGCCATGCTGGTCAGGCGATCCATATTCAAAACCCGTGGTTTCGACTGTTCTGCCGATCCGTCGATTTATCCGAACGAACGCTGCTGGCATAGCCATATTCGGTTCAACTGATTTGGAGTTGTGCGGCATGACCCGCGTCGTTCGTTTTCACCGCCACGGTGGTCCCGAGGTTCTGCGCATCGAGGAGGTCGATCTGCCGGGACCGGGTCAGGGCGAAGTCCAGATCCGGGTCAAGGCCTTGGGTCTCAACCGCGCCGAGGCCTTGCTGCGTCGCGGGACCTATATCGAGACGGCCGTCTTTCCGTCCGGCCTCGGTCTCGAGGCCGCCGGTCTCGTCGAAACGGTCGGCGCGGGCGTCAGCGATTTCGCGCCCGGCGATGCCGTCAGCATCGTGCCGCCGCCCTCGATGATCCGCTGGCCGGCCTATGGCGAGCTGGCCACATTCCCCGCCGGACATGTCGTCAAGCATCCGTCATCCCTGAGCTTCGAGACGGCGGCGGCCGTCTGGATGCAATACCTCACCGCCTATGGCGCCTTGATCGACATCGCCAGGCTCGGCGCCGGCGACCTTGTCGTGATCACCGCGGCATCGAGCAGTGTCGGCCTTGCCGCGATCCAGATCGCCAAGGCGGTCGGCGCGACCCCGATAGCGGTGACGCGCACATCGGCCAAGAGCCAGGCCTTGAGGGATATCGGCGCGGCCCATGTCGTCGCTTCTGCCGAAGACGACCTGGAGACGCGGCTGACGGAGATTGCCGGCCCGCAAGGCGCGCGCGTGGTCTTCGACCCGATCGGCGGTCCGATCTTCGGGGCCCTGACGGCCGCGATGTCGCGCGGCGGTATCCTCATCGAATATGGCGGTCTCAGCCCCGAGCCGACCCCATTTCCGCTTTTCACGGTGCTCGCCAAGAGCCTGACCCTGCGCGGCTATCTGGTGCACGAGATCATCGGCGATCCCGCACGGCTCGCCGCCGCCAAGGCGTTCATTCTCGACGGGCTCGCCGCGGGGTCGCTTGCGCCCGTCATTGCCAGGACCTTCGCCTTCGACGAGATCGTCGAGGCGCATCGCTTCCTGGAATCGAATGCGCAATTCGGCAAGATCGTCGTCACGGTTTGACCGGGCACTCTTGCCGCGGTTGCGCGCGGCGGCGGAAACCGGCCGCGTTGTGCCGCCATGGTCGAACGCCGGATTGACGCCGTCCCGGCCGCCGGCCTTCCATAGGCGGAGCAGGCAGCGGCAGCAGCGCCGGATCCGGCGCCGCGAAAGCGCTGAGCTTTCCGGGGGAGATCCTATGGGCCGTCTCGCAGGCAAATCAGTTGTCATCACCGGCGCCGGCAGCGGCATCGGCCGCGCCGCCTCTCTGCTGTTCGTCGCCGAAGGCGCCAGGCTGGTCGCGGTCGACCGCAGCGAGGCGGTCGCGGACACCGTGGCCGACATCCGCAAGGCCGGCGGCACGGCCGAGGCCGTGATCGCCGATGCCGGTTCGGAACCGGACGTGGCCGGCTTCATCGCCAGGGCGGTTTCCGCCTATGGCGGGCTCGACGTCATCTGGGCCAATGCCGGCATCAGCGGCGGCCTTGTGCCGCTCGGCGAGCAGACGCCGGAGCACTGGCAGGAGATCCTGCGCATCAACCTGATCGGGCCGTTCCTGGCGATCAAGCATGCCATGCCGCAGATGATCAGCCAGCGCCGCGGCTCCATTGTTTGCACGGCCTCCGTCGCCGGTCTCAAATCCGGTGCCAGCGGCCATCCCTATGCGGCGAGCAAGGCCGGCGTCATCAGCTTGGTGCAGACCACGGCCTATTCGCTGTCCGGCACCGGCGTGCGCATCAATGCGGTCTGCCCGGGCCTGATCGAGACCGGCATGACCAAACCGATCTTCGATGGCGCCAGGGAGCGCGGCACGGAAGACCGGATCGGCCAGCTCAATCCGCTGAAGCGGGCAGGCCAGCCCCATGAGCTCGCCGCCATGGGGCTGTTCCTGGCAAGCGACGAGGCATCCTATGTCAACGGCCAGGCCATTCCGGTAGATGGCGGCCTGACCGCATCGATGCCCTATGCCGGCAAGCCGATCTGATGCGGCCGGGCCGAGGCCTCGGTCAGGCCGCGGCCGTCTGGCGGTCGAGCTCCAGGGCGAGCATGTCCAGGAGCTCGCGCCATCCGGTCTCACGATTGGCCGGCACGTCGGCGCCATCGAGGAAGGCGGCCTGTTCGGTATAGACAAGCCGCGTGCCCGTCCCGTCGGCGGCGATCGCGATGGTGGCCAGCGACACGGAGATGCGCTTGCCCTCGACGGTCATGGCGTAGCTGTAGACGATGCGCCGGTCCGGCACGATCTCATGATAGACGGCGTCGCTCGCCATGGGCGGCCCGTCGCCGAAACGAAAGCGGCTGCGCTCGCGGCCGCCCTCGGCGAAATCGACGGTGTATTCGTCGATCGTCCAGCCATCGGCCTCGATGAACCAGCGCCGCTTGATCGCGGGATCGGCGAAAGCCTGGAAGACGCGCGCGGGCGCCGCCGGATAAAGCCGCGAGACAGCGAAGGTCGCGTGAAGAACGGATCGGTCGGTCATGGCAGGTCCTGCATGTCGGCCCTTAGGGCCGTGGGGTGATAGGGGCGGATCGACGGCGGTTTCAGGCCGCCGCGATTGCGGGTAGCGCGATGGCATCGAGCGTGAAGCTGCCGATCCCGACGGCCGCGCGGCCGTCGACGGCGTCGATGACCGCCGCCGCGCCTTTGCCGGTGAAGCCGCCATAGAGCTCGATCAGCCCGACGCCGCGGCCGGTGAGTTCGCGCGCGACGGCTGCGGCGGCCGTCTCGTCCGGCACGGCGACGAAGGTCGTGTGCTGTGGCGGGAACGACCTGGCGAAGCGGTCAACGCGCGGATCGGCACCGGCCTCGATGAAAATGAAGGCCCCGGGGGGCGGCGTGCCGTCGATGGAGGCCTGGCTGAAGCGGGCGGCAGCGGCGAGCGACTCGATGCCGAAGGTCACCGAGCTGACCCGGACCTGCGGGCCGACGGCCGCCTGGACGATGGGGCGCCAGCGGGGCGAGATCGCACCGCAGAGCTCGATCAGCCCGGCGCCGTCCCGTGCCAGGTCGGCCGCCACCACGGCGAGCGCGGCGGGATCGCCGACAGCCACCAGGGTCAGGTCTTTTCGCACGATACGGTCGCGCCGGGGATCCGCTCCGGCGGCGTCGTAGATGATGGCCTTCTTCATCATGTCCTCCAGATGCGAAGATTGTCGCGTCGAGCGATCCGTGCAATTGCTCAAAATGCGATCGAAACGATCAGGTTTGACGATCATGCTGGATGCCTTGACGCTCGATCAGCTGCGCGTCTTCGTGACGATCGCCGACAGGGGCTCGTTTCGCGCCGCGGCAAGGTCGCTCGGCCGCGCCCAGTCGGGCCTCAGCAGCGCCATCGCCAATCTCGAGGCTGAGCTCGAGGTTGCGCTGTTCGATCGCTCGGAGCACCGGCCCGTGCTGACGGAAGCGGGTGTCACGCTGCTTGCCGAGGCGCGGACCCTGCTGATCCGGACCGATGCCTTTCGCGCCCGCGCCAACAGCTTCCGACAGGGCGTCGAGGCCGGGCTCGCACTGGCGCTCGATCCCTTGCTGCCGCTGCCGCTGCTCGCCGGCGTTATCAGGCGGTTCCAGGCGGACTATCCTAGCGTCCGGCTGGAACTGGAGACCGCACCGATGACCTCGGCGCTCGCCATGGTGCTGGACGGCCGCTGCGATCTCGGTTTCACCAGCGCCGACGAACAGGACGCCCATATCGCGGCCGAGGTGATCGGCGAGATCGACGGCATGATCCCGGTCTGCCATCCCGATCATCGCCTGGCCTGCGCGGGCGAGCAGGGCAAATGGGCGACTGTCGACCTTTCCGACCATGTGCAGATCGTCATAGCCGACCCGTCGGAACGCTCGGCGGGCCGCGATTTCGGGGTCCTGTCGCAGCGAACCCATCGGGTGAGCGATATCGCGGCCAAACACGCTCTCATCCTGGCGGGCGTCGGCTGGGGCAACCTGCCGCTCTGGATGGTCGCCGAGAATGTCCGCGCCGGCCGGCTGGCGCGGGTCGCGCTCGCCGCCCACCGGGCGCCCGAGCCTGCTCCTTTGACGCTCTATGCCATTCGCCGCATCGATAGGCCGTTCGGGCCCGCGGCGTCCAGGCTGAGCCGCATGCTGGCCGAAGCGCTCCGCTGAGCCGGCCGCGGACGCCAGGCGGCCGTCAGGTCCGCGCGGCGGCGGGCCGGGCCATGCCGCCCGGGATCAGGCGGAACAGCCAGAACATGATCGGGCAGGCCAGAAGCGCGGCGGCGCCGAAGTCGAGAGCGGCGCCGGCATTGCCGGCCCAGACGGCGATCCTGCCGCCGGCCATCGGACCAAGCAGCATGCCCGCATAGAAGACCGTGTAGAACAGCCCCATGCCGATCGCCCGGTTGTCGGGTCCGAGCACGCGTTGCGGCAGGCTCATGATGGCGCCCGCCGGCAAGCCGCAGATGGCCCCCAGGACCAGGACGACGGGCAGCACCGTGCCGCTGCGCGACAGGAGCAGCAGTAGCACGGCGAAGGCGATGCAGCCGTCGACCAGGATAAGGTCGCCCCGCTTGCTGCGGTCGGCCAGGACGCCGCCCAGCGGCACGGACAGCGTGGCGAGCCACAGCACGATGCTGATGGTCGATCCCGCCGCGGAGGCGGACCAGCCGCGCGCGGCCAACATGGACGGGCCGAAGCTGAAGACCATGGCGAGGCCGAGATTGTAGAGGCCCCAGATGACGCCGGCGGCGATCACCGCTGCGGCCGCGCCGGGTGACAGGCGTCCGCCGCCCGGGCCGGCGGCCGGCATGTCCGGCGCGCGGTAGAGCCAGGCGACGAGGACGATGCCGACGGCGATCGGCGCCATCACCGCCCAGTTCGCCGCGCCCAGCCCGAAACCGGTCGCGATCGCCGGCAGGGCCATGAGCGCGACGGCGATGCCGACCGGCCAGGAATTGACGAAGATGGCCATGGCGGTTGCCATCTCGGGCCCGGAAAACCAGTCGGCGACCATTTTCGTCATCACGACATTGAGCACGATACCGCCGGCGCCGGCCATCAGCCGGCCGGCGATCTGGGCGTCCCATCCGGTCGACGCGGTCATCAGCCATTGGCCGGCCAGCATCATCGCGAGGCCGGCCAGGACCGCGGTCTTGTCGCCGAGGCGGCGGCCGATCGCGCCGCCGGGCAGGGCGAGCACGGTGCCCGGAGCGAAATAGAGCCCGATCAGAATGCCGATATCGGCGAGGCTTGCACCGAGACCCTGGCTCAGCTGCGGGGCGATGGCGGCGACGCTTTGAAATTGAAAGGCCATCGCCGCGCGGGCGGCAAAGAGGACGGCAAGAATGGTCCAACGGCTGGGCATCGCGACGGCTCCGTCAGGCCGGCAACCGGTCGGTCTGCGATGCGGCGCTGGACGGCCGGATGTTCTGGTTCAGCCGGAACAGATTGGAGGGGTCATAACGGGTCTTCAGCGCGACCAGGCGTGCGTGGTTGTCGCCATAGGCATCGCGCACGCGATCGTCCCCCTCGTCGCCGAGATTGTTGGCATAAACGCCGCCGGTGCCATAAGGCCTGACGGCGTTCCACAGCGCGCGCGCCCATTCGATATTGGCCTCGTCGGCGGCCGGATCGTCCCAGATCGCCAGCGGGAAGCAGTCATAAAGCGCGTCCCGGTTGGCATAGGGCGATTGCGCGCGCCCGACACGGGCGATCGCGCCGCCGACCTGCTGGAAGACCAGAAGCGACGAGGCCGAGGGCGCCCGGGCGAAGTGCGCGAGCAGGGCATCGATGGCGCCGTCGCCGATCGCATCGAGGAACTGGGCCTTCCAGTAATAGCGGCGGCCGCGCGGAAACAGGCTGTCGCCCTTGGACTGGATCTGCAGGTAGGGAAGGGCGGCAAGGCTGCTCTCCACCGGCCGGCCGAACCGCAGCAGGGGCGCGAGCACCGGCTCGCCAAGGGCGGCAGGGCCGACATAGCAGGCGGAAACGCTGAAGAAGCGCTCGCCCGATGGGGTGGAGAACAGCGCAGCGTCGGCGCTCACCTCGTCCGGCGCCTGGCGGGCGAAGGTCTCGTAGAAGCGCATGGCCTCGTGTGCCTGGTCGTAGCGATGCAGCACGGAGCCGACGAGCAAGGCCGGGCCGACCGGATGAAGCGCATATTCAAAGGCCGTCACGATGCCGAAATTGCCGCCGCCGCCTCGCAGGCCCCAGAACAGGTCCGGGTGCTCGGAGGCGCTCGCCCGGATCAGCCGGCCGTCGGCGACGACGATTTCGGCGGCGATCAGGTTGTCGCAGGTCAGGCCGAATTTGCGGCCGAGCTTGCCGAAGCCGCCGCCGAGCGTCAGGCCGGCAATGCCGGTATCGCTGTTGACGCCCATCGTGGTCGCCAGGCCGTGGGCCTGGGTCGCCGCGTCGAATTCACCGAGGCTGAGGCCCGCCTCAGCCCGCGCGATGCGGCGCACCGGATCGACCGTGATCGTCTTCATGCGCGAGAGATCGATGACCAGGCCGTCGTCGCAGACGGAGAGGCCCGCCACATTGTGGCCGCCGCTGCGCACCGCGACGGCTCCGCGTTGCGACCGGGCGAGGGCGACCGCGGCGACGACATCCTGCGCATCGCCGCAATAGGCGATGAGCGCCGGCCGCCGGTCGACGGCGCCATTCCAGACCCGGCGCGCGGCGTCATAGGCGGCATCCCCCGGCCATATCAGGTCGCCGCGGAAATCCTGGCGAAACCGCGCGAGCGCGGAGCTGCCGAAGGGAGCTTTGCCCGATGCGCCGGCGCGTGGCTGTTGCTGGTCCATCATGGCCTCCCGGGTCTCGGCCAAACACGATCTCACGCGCCGGCGATGCGCCGCAAAATCGAAGATCTCAGCTGCGTGATGAGAAAAACTCATCTAGGCTGGGGCAATGAGAAAACTTCCGCCGCTCCGCGCGCTGCACGCCTTCGAGGCCGCCGCGCGGCTTGGCAGTTTCAAGCTAGCGGCAGCCGAGCTCGGCGTGACGCCGACCGCGATCAGCCATCAGATCCGTCTGCTCGAGGAGACCTGCGGCCATGCCTTGTTCCAGCGGCGGCCGCTCGTTCTGACCAGCGCCGGGGCGCGGCTGTTTCCGGCGCTGCGCAGCGGCTTCGACGCCTTTGCCGGCGCCATCGCGGCCTTGGCCGGACCGGACGCGCAGGCGCCGCTGCGGGTGACCAGCCCGAATGCCTTCGCCAGCCGCTGGCTGGTGCCGCGCCTGCCGAAATGGCGCGACGCCAACCCGACCATTCCGCTCGAGATCATCGGCACCGACAAGGTGCTGGACCTGCGCGCTGGCGCCGCGGATGTGGCGATCCGCTACACGCGCCGGCCGCCCCTGGACCTCGCCGTGCAGGAGGTCTGCCGCGACACCTTCTTTCCGGTCTGCAGCCCGGACCTGCTGGCGCGTGACGGCCGTCCCGTCGAGCGCGTCGCGGATCTGCTGCGGCTTCCCCTGATCCATTTCGACTGGACGAGCCGCGATCCCGATGCCCCGACCTGGCGGCAATGGCTGGCGACGGCGCGCTCGATCGATCCCGCGCTGAAGGATATCGACAGGCCCTGGGACCTGAGCTTTCGCGAGGAGCTGCATGCGATCGACGCGGTGGTCGCGGGGCAGGGAATTGCCATTTGCAGCGATGTGGTGGTCAGCCACGAGTTGGAATGCGGCGCGCTGGTCAAGGCCCATCCACTGTCGCTGCCGGGCTACGGCTTCTACCTCGTCTCGATGCCCGACAATCCCCGGGCCGCGATCATCGCGGCCTTCTCGGCCTGGATGCGCGCGGCAGGCTGATCCGAACGCCGCCGGCCAGGTGATCACGTCCGTTTCCTGCGAGCCGCCCGGGCGTGCCCAGGGCAAGGTGGCGTGGTCCATCCAGCCTTCGCCAGGAGCCGACAATGACGCAGCCGACTGCCCGCAAGACCTATGGGACGGTCCCGCCCGAGCAGCAAAGACAATTGACCGGCCTCGCCTTCGTCCAAGGCCTCGCCACGGGAGCATTGCCGCTCAACACGATCGCGCAGACCCTGGGCTACGATGTCGCCGAGGCGGAGCACGGGCGGGTCGTGGTGACCGCCGTGCCGAAGGACACGCAGCTCAATCCGGCCGGCACCGTCCATGGCGGCCTCGCGGCCACCATGCTCGACAGTTGCATGGGGCTCGCGGTCCACTCGACCCTGGACAAGGGGTTCGGTTCGACCACCCTGGAGTTCAAGATATCCTTCGTTCGACCAATCACGCCGCAAACCGGCCCGATCAGCGCGGAGGGCAAGGTGATCCATCGCGGCCGCCGGGTCGGCACGGCGGAAGGACGGCTGACCGACGGGCAGGGCCGGCTGCTGGTTCATGGCACCACCACCTGCCTGATCTTCGAGGCGTGACTGCATCAGCCGAACGGAACCGGCACCGCACGCAACCGGCTTGAATTCGCGCCTGGCCCATCCCAGTTTTGGCCATCATGGCCCATGAACAGTCGCAGCCCGCATCGCCTTCGCCGCCGCCGGATCATCAGCCCGGCAGGAGCGACATCCGCACTGCCTTCAAGGTCGACATCGTCGTCATCGGCGCCGGGCAGGCGGGGCTCTCATCCGCCTATCATCTACGAAATCTCGGGCTCGTACCGCGGCGGAACTATCTGGTTCTCGACAAGTCGCCGGAGCCGGGCGGTGCCTGGCAATATCGCTGGCCTTCCTTGACGCTCAGCACCGTCAACCGGGTTCATGACCTGCCGGGCATGGCCTTCGCCGAAGCCATCGTTGGCCTCGACCCCGAGGTCAGGGCCTCGACTGCCGTTCCCACCTATTTCGCCGCCTATGAACAGAAGTTCCACTTGCCGGTCTACCGGCCGGTGACCGTGAAGGTGGTCTGCGACCGCGGCGAGCGCTTCCGCGTCGAGACCGACCGGGAAACCTTTTCGGCGCGCGGCCTGATCAATGCCACGGGCACCTGGGAGACACCCTATATTCCCGAATATCCGGGCGCCGAACGGTTCGCCGGACGTCAGTTGCACACCCGCGACTATCGCGCCGCCGAGGAGTTCGCCGGCCAGCATGTCCTGGTGGTCGGCGGCGGCATTTCCGCGCTGCAATTGCTCGACGAGATCTCGCAGGTCACCCGCACCACCTGGGTGACGCGCCGCGAGCCGCAATTTCGCGAGGGCGCGTTCACGCCCGAGGACGGCCGCGCGGCGGTCGCCATTGTCGAGGATCGCGTCCGGCGCGGCCTGATCCCCGGTTCCGTGGTCTCGGTGACCGGCATCCCGCTCACGCCCGCCCTCAGGGCCGCCCGCGCGCGCGGCGCGATGAACCGGCTGCCCATGTTCAGCGAGATCACCGAACGTGGCGTGCGCTGGCCTGATGGGACCGAACAGCCGGTCGACGTCATCCTCTGGTGCACCGGCTTTCGTAGCTCGCTCGACCATCTCGCGCCGCTGCAGATCCGCGAGGACAATGGCGGCATCGTCATGTCCGGCCGCCTCGCGACCGAGGTCGCCAGGGATCCGCGGATCCATCTGGTCGGTTATGGCCCCTCCGCCTCGACGATCGGCGCCAACAGGGCCGGAGCCGCCGCCGCGCGCGAACTGACGGCTCGTCTCGGCCTTGCCTGAGGGCCGTTCCTTCATGACCGGCGCGTTCGTCGCGCATCATTCGAACCCCGGTCCAGCCCCGCTCGTTCAGACCGCGCGAACTTCGGCAAGCCGCCTGATCGAGAACGCATCGTCCCAGCAGACCGCGGCTTCCCATGCTGCCGAGGCCTGCGCGGCGATGTCGAGTTCGCCGGCGGCGAGGCCGGCGGCGTTGTGGGGCAGCACCAGGTCAAGGTCGGGGACGTCGACATGCGACTCGTCCCAATCGATCAGCGCGACCCGATCCGCGGTCATGCGGATATTGCCGCGATTATTGGCGTCGCCGTGCACGACGCAGATCGGACGTCCGATGAGCCGCGCCCATGCTGCCCGGCATCGCGCAACGCCCTCGGGCGGCATCGCGGCCAGATCAATCCTCGTTCCGCTCTCGGCCCGCAGGAGATCGGTCGAAGATCGCCAGCCCGGGCGCTGCGGCCAGTCGCGTGTCAATTGGTGCAGCCGGCGGAGCGTGTCGGCCACGCGACGCCAGTCGGCCTCCGTCTCGGGCGGTCCGCCCTCGACATAGGTCATCACCATTAAACCGTCCGCGAACAGGCGGCCGTCGATCGTCGGGATCGGCACCGGCACGGTCAGGCCCTGGCGGTCGAGAGCGTGGAGGAGCCCCGCCTCCCAGGCGAGATCAGCGTCGCTCCTGGTACCGAGGCGAGCGACCGCGAGGCGGCCGTGCACATGCACGCTCCACACGTCGTTGGCGACACCGCCGGCGAGGCGTTCGATGCGCGCTGCGTCTTCACCCCATTGCCGGAGTGCCTCCCATCCCGTCGGCGGCATCAAAGCCTCGGTTGGGTGCGTTTGTGGATCGGGCCTCCCGGCAGATACCATCCGGCCTTTTTGCGCACGGTCGAACTTTCGTCATTCTGCCGGGCAGCGGAGATCGCCGCGGCGGCCAGGGCATTGGTGTGGACGAATTGCGCGACCACTTCGATCGCCATCGCGCGGACATGCGCTTCGGGATCGCCCTCGAGCAATGTCATCGCCCTCGGAAGCACCTCGGCCTCCGCGGGCCTGCAGGTCCCTTCCTTGCATCTTTCGCATGCCAAGCTGTGCAAGGCGGAGCATCTGACGCGCTCGTCGCCATCATCAAGCATCGTCATCAGATCGGAGAGCGTGTCGGGCGACAAATATCGGTCGAGAAACCGGCAGCAATGCAGGCGGACATCGGGGGCGTCATGCCGCAGCCCGGCTCGCACCGCGGGAAGTGCGCCTATCCCGAGATCGAGCAATGCCCGATAGGCCTTGGACGCCTTATACGGGAATGCAAGGGCTTCGATGACCTCTTGGTGCTGCGCCACCATTTGAGCGACCCGCAGGGTTGTTGAAAGGCCGCAACCGATACCATGCGGCGCCACGTCGCCATATCCGCATTTCCGCTTGGCGGCTCGCCTCGACATGGGCGGCGGCTGCGAATAAGAGGCGCATGGGGCGCCGCTCACGCAGCCGGACGGAAATGCCCGGGCGGATGGCTGGTATCGCGCCGGATCAGGCGCCTGAGCGTCGAGGGCTCGGCATAGCCCACCTGCCGCGCGATCGCGTCGACCGGCAGGCGGGTGGTCTCCAGCAGATAGCGCGCCGTCTCGACGCGGATCCGCTGCACGAATTGAATCGGCGAGACGCCGCAGGTCACCGCGATCCGGCGGGCGAAGGTGCGCGGCGCGAGGCCCGCGGCTTCCGCGAGCTCCTCGATCGCGAAATCCCGGGCGATATTGTCGCGGACCCAGCGCTCCGCCTTGGCGATGCTCGGGTCCTGGCCGGCCAGATAGGAGATCGCCATGAACGGGGCCTGCGACCGGCGCTCGTCCAGCAGCAGGTAATTGGCGCAGGTCCTGGCCAGGCTCGGCCCGGCGAAGCGCGCCACCACCGCCAGCATCAGGTCCATCTGCGCCATGGCCGCGCCGCCGGTGGCGATCGGCCAGTCGGCGACGACCATCTGGTCGGTCACGAGCGTGACCTTCGGATAGCGGCGCTGGAACAGCGGCGCCAGCCACCATGTCGTGGTGGCCCGCCGGCCATCCAGCAGGCCGGCTTCCGCCAGCAGGAAGGTGCTGGCGCAGGAGGCGGCGAGCGTCGCGCCGGCCGCGAAGGCTCCGGCCAGCAGGTCGCGGGCATGACGGCCGGCGGCGCTCTTCAGCCGGGCGTCGAGTTCGTCGGCCGCCGCGGTGCCGAGGCCGGGCACGATGACGAGCTCCGCGCCGTGCAGCGCCGCCGTGTCGCGCCGTGGCCCGCACTTGACCGTCGTGACCTCGAATGGCGGCACGCGCTTCGCCCCGGCGCTGATCCGGTTGGCTGTCGCCATCACGTCATGGGTGATCGCCGCGCTCGACGCCATGCAGCCCTGAAGTTCGAGAACGGCAATCCTGGTCATGTCAAAAACACCGCGATCAATGTCATTTTCGACACTAGCGGCCACGCCGGCCAATGGCAATGATCCGCTCCGGTAACGCCAGCGCGGATGACCCGGTGACTTCGCAAGCCCATTCCCGAAATGCCCATGCCCGGAATTGTCCGTGTCCTTGCCGCCGGTTCGCCGCGGCCCTGCGTTTCGGGCGCATGTCGCGGTCCGCCGGGGCACCTCTCTTCGCCGATGGCGGGGCAGGGTCGGCGCTACCCGACACGCCGGCCGCGCGGGCGGCCGAGACCTATCTGGCGGAGCTGTCCTCGGCCGTCATGATCCGGCATTGCAAGCGCAGCTACCTGTTCGGCAAGGCGCTGGCGGACAAGGCCGGGGCGAAACCCGACCTGGAAGCGCTTTATGTCGGCTGCCTGCTGCATGATCTCGGGCTGGAGCCGGTCTTCGCCGGACCGGAGGATTACGAGACGATCGGAGCGCGCGAGGCCGGCCGGTTCCTGAGCGCACGGGGCGATGACCGGCTGGCGCGCCAGGTTTCGGCCGCGATCGATGTCCACACCTCCCTTGAAAGCGCCAGGGATCCGCGCCCGGAAGTCGCCTTTCTCAGCATGGGCGTGCTGGTCGACGTCACCGGCACGCGCATCGACGACATCGCGCCGAAGCTCGTTCAGCAGGTCGTCGCCGACTATCCGCGCGACGGCACCAAGGCGCTGATCGGCGCGCTGCTCAGGCGAGAAATCGAGGCCAAGCCACAGTCGCGCATCGGCCGGTTGCAGGCGCGGGCCGGCGTGCTCGATCTCGTCGCCAACGCGCCGTTTCCGGCCTGAGCGCCGGCGATCCACGAACCATTCATCGCCACAGACGAGGACAAGGCCATGCCGACCGCCGCCCGCGCCATGCACGAAGACGACCCGCTGGATGATTTCGATCCGCGCGAGATCACCCTGGACGGCGTCACCAAGGTCGTCCATGTCGCCGGCACCGGGCCGGCCGTGATCGTCATGACCGAAATGCCCGGCATCAGCCCGCATGTGGCGCGCTTCAGCCGCTGGGTCCGCGATGCCGGCTTCACCGTCTACATGCCTTCGCTCTTCGGCCTGGACGGCGTGGTGCGCACGGCGGAGGACGGCGCCGCGGTGTTCAAGCGGGCCTGTGTCAGCGCCGAGTTCCGTGCCTTTGCCGGCGCCGGGTCGAGCCCGGTGACGCTCTGGCTGCGGGCCCTGGCGCGGCTCGCCCATGCCGAATGCGGCGGCCCGGGCGTCGGCGCCATCGGCATGTGCTTCACCGGCAATTTCGCGCTCACCATGATGCTGGAACCGGCGGTGCTGGCGCCGGTCCTGTCCCAGCCCTCGCTGCCGCTGGACGATCCCGCCGGGACCGGCATTGCCAATGAGGAATTCCGTGCGGTGCGCGAGCGCCTGGAACGCGAGGACCTCACCGTGCTCGCCTATCGCTTCGAAGGCGACCAGTTCTGCCGGGCGCAACGCTTCGCGGCTTTCTCGGCGGCGCTTGGCGACCGGTTCATGCCGCGCGTCTTGCCCGACAGCGCCGCCAACCCCGACACCGCGCCGTTCTTCCAGCGCCACGTCGCATGTCCGCACAGCGTGGTGACCGCGCACCTGATCGACGAAGCCGGCCAGCCGACGATCGCCGCGCGCGACGAGATCCTGGCTTTCTTCGCGCACAGGCTCGCGCCGGAACGGCGCCGGGGCTGACGGCCTCATGCGAAACCGGGGCGGGCGCGTCGCGAGCGCCCGCCTGAATTCTCCTGACGTCAGAACGAAATCCTGATGCCGCCCGATCCTTGGAAGTCGTCGCCACCCCGCCGCCCCACGGTCCGGGACAGAGTGGCGGACAAGGCAACATTGGCGTTGATGGCGGCGGAAAAACCGCCGGCGACGCGTCCATAGATGGACCTCGGGGCGCCCGGAATCGTCCAGGCATTGACGATGAGCGGCGCCGAGTTCGCCTGATAGGCGATGATGCGCCCATTGCCGAGGAGATCGTGTTCGGCAGTCAGGTTCAGATAGGGCGTGATGATCCGGTCGTCGTGCCGGAGGCTGGTGCGGAATTGCGCGCCGAGGCTGCCGACGAGAGCCTGGGCCACTTGCGGGCCGACCTTCAAGGTCAGCACGGGATCGCCAAACTCGGAATAACCGTTCACCCGGGCCCAGGCATAGGTCAGGCCGCCGATGGGGCCAGCCTGCACCGGGCCGATGTCGAAGAGGTAGCCGAGCTTGCCGGCTGCCATCGCTGTTGTTCCATCCGGCCGCGAGGAGAGCGTATCGACCACGCCGGGGCGTGTGTTGCGCGAGTCCTGGCGTCCGATGGTGGCGAGCCCCTGGGCGAAGAAGTTCGCGTCGGCCCAGGCGCCGTAGAGGCCGAATTGATAGGAATTGACGTCCAGGGTGCCGGCCCCGTCGCGCAGCCGAGCCTTGGGATTGGCGTAGTCGAAGGCGGCTCCGACAAAGGCGTTGGCGCTGATGCGATATTCGAGGCCGAGCGTGCCGCCGGCACTGTCGAACCGATAACCGGCCGATGTGGCCGAACGCGACCGTTCGCCGATGGCGCCATTGGCCTGCATGTAGAATGACCAGGGGCTGGGGATGGGCGTGCGCCCGAATGCCGCCGGTGCCGGCGAGCCGGTAGGAGAACGGGGCGAGGGCGCAAGGACCGAGGCCTCACGGAACAGGTCGAGCCTGCCGAACAGCGTCGAGGCGAAGCCCATCGCCGTGCTCAGCACCAGATCGCCTTGTGGCGCGAATGTGAGGGGAGCATTGAGCCGGTTGACGAGATAGGCGGCGAAGATGGCAAAGCCGCGCGATGTCGGATGCACGCCGTCGAAATAGTAGAGATATTGGTTCTGCAGCGCGGGATCCCCGACGCAGGCGACCGGGCAAACGCCGACATTGGCGATGCCGTAGAGCGCGGGCGACGCCTTGATCTGGCGGACGATCATCGCGGTGTCGATCAATTCGACGCGGACACCGGTCTGGGCGACGGCTGCGAGACCCGCCTGCATCAGGCCGTTATAGTCTCGGCTATAGGCGGTGCCGATGGCCGCCAATGGCGTCCCCGCCGATGCCGGCGCGGCGCCGGTATCGCCTGTCGTGACGACGAATGTTCGTGCGCCGGCACCCACCAGCGCATTGACGCCGGCCAGCGCCTGGTTGGCGCTGATCGCGGCGGCGGCGGGAACGCCGGCAAGCGTACCGCCACCCTGGTAGAAGACGCGGACGTCGTTGCCGCCGATATTGAGCGTGACGAGGTCGGTCGGCGCGATCCTCTGCCCGGCGACGAAACCTTGCCACTGCTGCGCGAAGCCGGGGATGCCGGGCAGGGCCAGATTGATCGAGCCCGTCGTGGCGCCGCCGATCGCGTGGCTGACCAGCGGAATGCCCAGCAGCTGCGCCGTCGTGTCGACGTAATTGGTGCCGCCGCTGAACCGCCCGGTGGGATATTGGGGCAGGTTCGGCAGGCCGAGGAGCCTGAAGAAATTGCCGGTATCGGCCCAGCTGTCGCCGAAGGCGACGACCCTGGTGAACGCGCTCTGGGCGCTCGCTTGCCCGGCGGCCGCGAGCAGTGCCGCGCCCCCCAGCAGCGCCCCACCGCAGATCAATCCAATGCGTATAGTCCTGTTCATTGCGTCGCCCTCCCGGTTGTTGGTTTTGGTGTCGTCAGGTCGCGCGGGCGCGAGCCGCGGCTTTCGCACGCGGCGCCCATGCGGTGGTTGGGGCCGGCGCGCCCGGCGAGGGGCGGCGGCGCGCCGGGCGGCATAGGCCCGGCCTCTCCGTGCTCGCGCCGCGTGATCGCGCCGCCGTTCGGCTCTTTCGTGCTTATCAATCAGCCGACTGATTGATGATTGGGCCGTGCCGTTTCGCCTGGTGCGCCCTCGGGATCTGCGGGGGTCTTCGCCCGCTTGTGAATGAAGGGGGATTGTCCTGCCGGCGGGGCGATCAGCGGGTGGGGACCGCGCCCTGTGCCGCTGGTCCGGCGCTGGTCATGCGATGAGGGTCTTGAGCAGCAGTCCGTGCACGCCCTTCTCGCCGTTCACCGCTTGGGTGACGCGAAAATCGACGCATAGCGAGCAGAGCTGGTAGGCATGGGCGGGCGACAGACCGGTGCGATCGCCGATGAAAATGATCATCTCCCGCAGCGCCTGTTTCAGGGCCTGGTCGAGATCCTCGCCGAAGCCCATGCTGATGAAATGGCTGGGGGTTTCGGCCCTGGGAAAGCGCAGGCGGGGGTCACGCGGCCCGCCGCCCTTGTGAAGGGTCAAGGTGAGCCGGCCGGTGAGGCACATCTCCAGTGCGGTCACCGACACCTCGCCGTCGCCCTGCAAGCCATGCCCGTCACCGGCCGAGAACAGGCCGCCCTCGGCGTGAACCGGCAGGAACAGCGTGCTTCCGGCGACCAGTTCCTTGTTGTCGAGATTGCCGCCGTGACGGCGCGGCTCCTTTGACGAGATCCGGCCGTAGGAGGGCGGCGGCGCCACGCCCATGACCCCGAAGAACGGCGCCGTCGGCAGGGCCATGCCCCAGGGCAGCCGGGCCAAACCCCTTTCGCGGTCCACGGCGACATGCGTCAGGACCATTTCGGGGAAGTCGTCCGGCAATGTCCCGGCCAGCGGGCGGATATAGGTGTAGCCCCAGTCCGATCCGAGGTCGACGGCGTCGATGCCGACCTCCAGCATGTCGCCAGGGGCCGCGCCGGCGATCCCGATCGGCCCGGTCAGGATGTGCGGAGCGAGCGAGGGCAGGCCGGCGTCGAGAACATGCCGGAGCGCGGCGGGAACCGTCATTCCCAGACCGGCCGGCGGCAGCAGCGAGGCCTTCCCGGAGACGGTCTCCAGGATGACGGTGTCGCCCGACGACACCGTCAGGATGGGCGGAAATTCGCAATCGAACATGCCGATGCGGACAGTGTCGGGCGTCGCCGCCACGCGATGCAAAGCCAAGATCGCCTCCTTCCAGCGCGATATCGGGATCGGTCATGAAAGCCTGGGCCGGCCGCCGGTCGCGGCATCCGAGTCGTCGTCCAGATGACAGGCCGACACATGCCCGGGGCCGACCGGCCGCAATGCCGGCTCGTCGATCCGGCAGCGGCCGACGGCCAGGGGGCAGCGCGTGTGAAAGCTGCAGCCCTTGGGCGGATTGATCGGGCTCGGCACGTCGCCGCTCAGGATGATGCGCTGGCCTCCGGCCGCGCGTGGCCCCACGAGCGGCGCGGCCGACAGCAGCGCCTTCGTGTAGGGATGCCGCGGCGCCGCGAACAGGGCGCTGCGGGGCGCCAGTTCGACGATCTTTCCCAGATACATCACGGCGACCCGATGGGCCATGTGCTCGACGATCGCCAGGTCGTGGCTGATGAACAGCAAAGCGAGCCCGAGCTCCTCTTGCAGGTCCTGCAGCAGATTGACGATCTGCGCCTTGACCGAGACATCCAGGGCCGAGACGGCCTCGTCGCAGACGATCAGGTCGGGCTCGGCCGACAGGGCCCGGGCTATGCCGATGCGCTGCCGCTGGCCGCCGCTGAATTCGTGCGGCCATCGCTCGGCGGAGCCGCGCGGCAGCCGGACCTTGTCCAGAACCTCGGCCACCCGGCGATCGATGTCCTCACGCCGCAGGTCTGGCCAGAAGTTCCGGATCGGTTCGGCCACGATCTCGCGGACCTTGAGACGCGGGTTGAGCGAGGAGAAAGGGTCCTGGAAGACCACCTGCAGCCGCTTGCGCACCGGGCGAAAGGCCGCGGGGCCGAGATTGTCGATGCGCCCGCCGTCGAGGCTCACCTGGCCGGCGGTGACGGGGAGCAGGCCGAGCACGGCCCGGCCGACCGTGGACTTGCCGCAGCCGCTCTCGCCGACCAGCGACAGGGTCTCGCCCCGTTCGATCGCGAAGGAGACGCCGTCGACGGCGCGCAGGCGGGCGGGGCGGCCGAGCCCGGTCCGGACCGGATAATACTTTTTCAGGCCTTCGACAGACAGCAGAGGCTGGGTCATGCCGCCACCTCCACGTTTGCCGGGGCATAGTGACAGGCGGCCAGATGGCCCGCGGCCTTCGCCGCGAGCCGTGGCGCGACGTTGCGGCAGAGATCGGTTGCCGAGCGGCACCGGCCGGCAAAGGCGCAGCCCTGGATCTTCTCCTTGAGGCTCGGGACCGTTCCGGGAATCTCGGCGAGGCGTCCGCCGGAGCCTGCCCGACTGGCGCCGAGCGCGGGAACCGCGCCGAGCAGCCCCTGCGTATAGGGATGCCTGGGTGTGCCGAAGAGGTCGGTGGTCGCCGCCGCCTCGACCACCTGGCCGGCATACATGACGAGCACCCGCTCGGCGACTTCCCAGACCACGCCGAGATCATGGGTGATCAGGATGATCGCGGTCCCGATCCGCTGCTTGAGATCGCGCATCAGCTCCAGGATCTGCGCCTGGATCGTCACGTCGAGCGCCGTGGTCGGCTCGTCGGCGATCAGAAGCTTGGGGTCGCAGGCCAGGGCCATGGCGATCATTACCCGCTGGCACATTCCGCCGGAGAGCTCGTGCGGGTACTGGCCGATGCGCCGGCGCGGCTCCGGAATGCCCACCATGGCCAGCATCTCGATCGCCCGGTCCTGTGCCGGGCCGCCCCGCAGGCCCTGGTGAAGGCGCAGGGTTTCGCTGATCTGCCGCCCGACCGTCAGGACCGGGTTCAGGCTCGACATGGGATCCTGGAAGATCATGCTGATCGCATTGCCGCGAATGGTCCGCATCTCCGCCTCGGACAAGGTGAGCAGCTCGCGGCCCTGGAAACGAATGCTTCCGCCAAGGCGCGCCGGGGGCTCCGGCAGAAGCCGCAGCATCGACATCGCGGTGACCGACTTGCCGCTGCCGCTTTCGCCGACGATGGCGAGGGTTTCGCCGGCATCCACGTGGAAGCTCAGGCCGTTCACGGCGCGGGCCACCCCGTCCGGCGTCAGGAAATGCGCCTGCAGGTCTTCGACCGCCAGCAAGGGCGCGTCATCGTGTTTCGTCATGATGTCAGGCCTTTCTGCTCATGCGCGGATCGAGCAGATCCCGCACGCCGTCGCCGAGCAGGTTCATCGCAAGGACGGTGATGCAGAGAAAAAGGGCAGGGAACAGCACGAGATGAGGCTTGACCTGCCAGATGCCGCGCCCCTCCGCCATGATATTGCCCCAGGACGGAATGCTGGACGGGGTTCCCGCGCCCAGGAAGGACAGTGCCGCCTCGATGAGAATGGCGCTGGCGCAGATGAAGGTCGCCTGGACGGTCAGCGGACCGACGACATTGGGCAGGATGTGGCGCATGATGATGGTCGGCGTGCGGGTGCCGCAGGCGATGGCGGCTTCCACATAGGGCTGCTCGCGGATCGCCAGGACGGCGCCGCGCACGACGCGCGAAACCCGCGGTATTTCGGTCACCGTGATCGCCAGGATGACATTCTCGATGCTGGCGCGGGTCAGCGCCATCAGCGCGATGGCCAGCAGGATCGGCGGCACAGCCATCATGCCGTCCATGACCCGCATCAGGACATTGTCGGCCCAGCGGACATAGCCGGCGACCAATCCGACCGCCAATCCGATGCCGCAGGCCAGCAGCGCGACGGAAAAACCGACGATGAGCGAGACGCGCGCGCCGAACAGGACGCGCGAATAGACGTCGCGCCCCAGCATGTCGGTGCCGAACCAGAACTGCGCCGAAGGGTCCTGCTTGCGCAGCACGGGCGCGACCGAGGCCGGATCCTTGGTCATGAGGCCGGGCGCGAAGATCGCGATCAGCACCATGGCGAGCAGCATGAGGCCGCCGACGATCATGGTCGGATGGCGCCGGACCAGGCCATGCAGGCCGCGGGGCAGGCGGATCTCGGGAAAGAGCTCTGGAAGCTGTCTTGCGGCGACCGCGCCTGCGCGGTGGGCCACAGCTTGATCTGCGCGATAAGCGGTCAATACCGAACCCTCGGATCAATCAGGATGTAGGCGAGGTCAATCAGCAGATTGACGAAGACATAGGTGAACGAGAAAAACAGCACGACGCCCTGGATGACCGGATAGTCGCGCCGGAGAATGGCGTCGGCGGTCAGCCGGCCGAGGCCCGGTATGGCGAAGACGCTTTCGGTCACGACGGCGCCGCTGACCAGCAGCGCCATGCCGATACCGACCACCGTGACGATCGGGACCGCGGCATTCTTCAAGGCGTGGATATAGAGAATGCTGGTCCGGCCGAGGCCCTTTGCCTTCGCGGTCCGGATGTAACCTTGCTGGAGAACCTCGAGCAGCGTCGCCCGTGTGGTGCGGGCGATGATGGCGACATAGACGCCGCTCAAGGCCAGCGATGGCATCAGCAGGCCCTGCAGCCAGCCGCCGACGCCCTCCGACAGGGGCGTGTAGCCTTGAACCGGCAGCAGGCCGAGCTGCAGGCCGACGCTGTAGGCGAGCAGGTAGCCGAGCACGAAGCCGGGTATGGAGAAGCCGAACACTGCCGTCGTCATGACGATGCGGTCGATCCAGGTACCGGCCCGGGCGGCAGCCGCGATGCCGAGCGGCACGCCGATCGTCACTGCCACGACCAGCGTCACGATCATCAGGGACAGGGTCGGCTCGACGCGTTCCGCCAGCAGGGCGGCGACCGGCAGGTTGGTGAAGATCGAGCGTCCGAGATCGCCCTGCAGAATGCGCCAGGCCCAGTCCGCGAACTGGACGAGGAACGGCTGGTCCAGCCCGAGGGAGACGCGGATACGGTCCAGCTCCGCAGGACTTGCATGATCGCCCGCGACCAGAACCGCGGGATCGCCCGGGGCGATATAGAGCAGGCTGAAGACCATGAGCGCGACCACGGCCATGACCGGGATGGTCGACAGGATCCGACGGATCAGGAAGAGAGGCATGGCGAGCCTCCGGTGTCGGCGATCAAAGGCGGGTGTCTCGCGCTCAGGCCGAGCGATTGCTCCAGTGCCCCGGACACCATGAGCAGGCGCTGTTCCGAAAACCACGGACCGACCAGTTGCAGGCCGACCGGCAGGCCGGCGGCGGTGAACCCGGCCGGCGTGGAAAGAGCGGGATGGCCGGTCAGGTTGAAGGGGTGCAGCGCGGCGGCCCATTGCGGATAGGAACCCGGATAGGCGGGATCGATCGAGTCCAGCCGGGGGGCCGGTGTAGTCACCGTCGGCATGGCCAGGACGTCGTAGCGCTGCAGCAATCCTTGCACCGCACGAAACAGCGTGGTGCGCCGATCGCTGGCGGCCATGAAGTCGAGGGCCGACCATCCGCGGCCCTGGACGATGCCGGCGCGAAGCGTCGCGGTCATCCTGTCGCCGGCGGCATCGAAGATGTGGCCATAACGCCGGGCGCGGACCGTGCTCGCCAGCGTCGCATAGATGGAATAGAGGCCATCGAAACAGGCCTCCTTCACCTCTTCGACAGCCGCGCCAAGGGCCGACAAGCGCGACATCGCGGCTTGCGTCAGGGCCAGCACTTCGGTTTCGGTGCGATACTCGCCGAAATGGGCGATCCAGCCGACCCGCAGGCCGCGGATCGACATCCGTTCCGGCTCGACGGGCGCCGCGAGCGCGAACGGATCGGCCGGACAAGGCCCTTGCATGACCGAGAGCAGCAGCGCGACATCATCCGTGACCCGCGCCATCGGGCCGACATAGGCGAAATTGCCGAAACTATCAGGCGCGGCCTCGTTCGGGATCCGCCCGAGCGTCGGCTTGAGGCCGAGAACCCCGGTCCAGGCCGCGGGGCAGCGGATGGATCCGCCGCCATCGGTTGCGACCGCGAGAGGAGCCAGCCCGGCGGCGAGCGCCGCGCCGGCGCCGCCGCTGGACCCGCCCGGGGAGTGCTCCCGGTTCCAGGGATTGAGGGTCACGCCGTCGGCCAGGTTCTCGGTCAGCATCTTATGAGCGAATTCCGGCAGCGTGGTCTTACCGATGACGATGGCACCGGCGGCCTTGACCCGGCCGACCGCCAGCGCATCCGTCGCCGGCACGACGGCTTCGGCGGCGATCGATCCGTTGCGGAGCGGCACTCCGGCAAGGCTGACATTGTCCTTGACGGTGATCGGCACGCCATGAAGCGGGCCGAGCTCCTTGCCGGACATGACCTCCGCTTCGGCGAGGCGCGCCGCGGCGCGCGCCTCGTCGGGCATGAGCAGGGCGAAGGCGTTGAGCGAGGGATTGAGCCGCGCGATACGCGCCAGCACGGCTTCCGTCACCTCGACCGGCGACAGCTGGCGCGACGCGATCAGGGCGGCCATTCGCGTGGCCGGCATGTCGCAGAGTTCGTCCCGGTTCATGGGATGCCTCAGCCTTTCGACGCCGCATGCGTTTCGGTGATCTTGCCCCGCTCGTCGCGGCCCACTCCCTTGGCGCGCGCGGCTTGCGTGACTTCGTCGACCCAATCCACGCTGCCCGGATCGTCACCGCCGATGATCACCAGGAGCAGGGCGTCGATGGCGCTTTCATTGCGAAAGCCACGCAGCACGCCGACTGGCAGCGAGATCACGTCATAGGGCTCGAGGAACAACTCGTTCTCGCCTCGGTCGCCCCATTGCACCGAGAACCGCCCGGTGAGGGGCATGAAGACCTCCACCGTCTTGTGATTGTGCAGGGCGCTTCCCTTGCCCGGACCGGCCCGCACGATGGACAGGTGGAAACCCTCGACATCGGTGATCGGCGGGCTGATCGAGGGATCCTCGGCAACGCCGCTGCCGATGATGCTGAGCAGCTCGCGCTGATACTGTGGCATCACGGCATCGATCAAAGGCATCGTGCTCGGTTTCAGTTCCTTGAAGATGGCGACGCGCTTGCGCATGTCTTCGACGCTGACCTGACGATTTGACACTGTCTTCTCCATTGGTGATGAGCTTGCGGCGCGGTTTTCAGCGCTTCTCGATATTCCAGTAGGGTTGAACATAGGCGTGCAGAACGCCGGCGATATTGGCGCGATAGGCATTCACCACCTCCCATTGGCCGACGGGCACATAGGGCAGGAACTGCCAGAGATGTTCCGCGAAGGGCCCGAAGGCCGCCTTGGCCGAGGCCGCGTCGGTGGCGCGCAGGAAGCGCTGGCGAAGCGCTTCGCCCGCCTCGTCGCAGGGGAAACCCGGCCAGTTCTGGCCGCCGCAGGACAGGTCCAGGGCCGAATTGGTCAGCGGATGAAACCAGATGCTGCCGGTGGCGTTGTAGGCGAACAGGTGATAGCCGCCGGTCGCTGGTGTCCGGTCCTTGTTGCGGACCCGCTGCAACAGCGTGGGAAGGTCGGTCACCTGCAGGTCGACCTTCACGCCGGCCTGCCGGAGGCGCTGGGCCAGGACCTGCGCCACGACATTGTTGGGGCCCGTCGGCGTGCTCAGCAACACGATCGTTTCGCCGCGATAACCGGCTTCAGCGAGCAGGCGCCGGGCCCGCTCGACATCCAGCCGGCGATAGGGCTCCGCGCCAGCTTCCGTTCCAAGCGCCGTCCCGCAGACGCCGAAGCCGTAGCAGGTCTTCCAGTCGGCATCGCCGGCGACCGCAGGCATGATCTCGTTCTGATCGACCAGCAGGGCGATCGCCTGGCGCGCCCTGACGTCATTGAACGGTGGAAAGCGAAAATTGGGACGGACGAAGGACACGAAAGGCAGGCCATTCGGCCTCACGCGCAGGCCGCGGGCACGCAGAAAGGCGATCTGGTCCGGGTCGGCCTCGGCCCAGAAGTCGGCCTGGCCGGCGGCCAGCGCATTCGAGGCGGTCGTCGCGTCGGGCAGTATGAGCCATTCGACCCGGTCGACCTTGACCACCCTTGCGCCGGCGAGACCATCGGTCGGCTCGCTGCGCGCGGGATAGTCGGGATTTCGCGCGAAGACGACGCGGCTGCCTTCCAGCCGCTCGCCATCGACATAGCGAAACGGGCCGGAGCCGATGACCGGCACCGGCATCGGCGTGTTGTAGGGCCGCTTCGCGTCGGCCTCGCGCATGATCGCCGGGATCGGTGATCCGGCTCCGGCCAGCAGAAATTCGACGAGGCCGAAAGGCTCCGTCAGGACGAGGCTGATATTGCGGTCATCCTCGGCGGTCATGGTGGCCAGGCGCGACTTCAGCTGCGCGCCGACCGAGGTATTGTCCATCCAGCGCGCGATGGAGGCCGTCACGTCGCGCGCGGTGACCGGGCTTCCGTCATGGAAACGCAGGCCGCTTCGCAAGGTGTAGTGCCGCCTGAGGCCGTCCTCGCTGAGCGAGAAGCTCTCGACCATCATGGGTTTCGCCGACAGCGTGCTGTCGAGCGCGAAGAGCGTGTCGAACACCATTTGCGCATAGACGCGCGAAACCCGGCTGCTGCCCTGTGTCGGGTCCAGGTCGGTGACGTCGCCGCTGACGACGCGCAGCACCTGCGGGCCCTTCTGGGCGGCGGCGCCGCCAATGCCCGGCGCGAGCAGGAAGGTCGAAAGCGCCACGGCAAAGAGCTTCGGAAATCTCATGGGGCTGCCCTCCAGGCCTCTCGCGAACGTCGTGTCGAGAGCCGCGAGCATACAGAGGGCGAATTGGGAGTCAATCAGCTGATTGATTGATTAAATTCAAGGTCCGATCACGTTCGGTCGATCATGGCCTTTCCTGTTGGTTTTCCAGACGGTTGTGATCGGACATCTGGATTCAGTGGTCCGGCTCTTCCAAGGCATATGTCAATCAGGCGAATGATTGAATAAGCAGCTGAGATGCGCTAGATGCTGGGTCCGGCCGGGGTGAACGAAGCCCCGAGGGGGCATCAGGTCGCTGACGAGGCCCCGCATCCGACGACATCGAGTTTGGGACATTTTCGAAATTGAAAAACCGCAGTCGCGCCTCGGACGAACAGACACCGGAATACTGGATTTCCTCCACGCGCCGGCCGGTCCGGTCCAAGCGGACGCGCGATCCCGAGCGTACGCGGCAAAACCTGCTGGACGCCGCCTACAGGGAGTTCGCCCATCTCGGCTATCACGCCGCCAGCATCGCCCGCATCTGCAAGCGGGCCGGCGTCAGCAACCAGATCCTGTCCCATCATTTCGGCTCGAAGGAGAAGGCCTATCTCGCCGTTCTCGAGGCGGCCTATGTCGCGTTCCGGTCGAATGATCCAAGTCTCGACCCGAACGCCGCCGATCCGCTGGCCGCGCTGCGCGACTTCGTGACGTTCATGTTCGATCATGTCCAAGAGAACAGGGATTTCGTCAGCCTGTTGAGCAGCGAAAACATCAACAAGGGCAAGATCATCGGAAAATCGAAGACCTTGAAGGCGATGTACGAACCGCTGATTCAACGGCTCGACGCGCTGGTCAGGAATGGCGAGAATGCCGGGGTTTTCCGGCCGGGCATCGATGCGCGCCAGCTCTATATCAGCATCAGCGCCTTGTGTTTCTTCAATATTTCCAACGCCTACACCCTGTCGGCGGTCCTCGATACGGATCTGACGCAAGACGCAGCCCTTGCGGAACGGCGCCAGCACGTCATCGACTTCGCCATGGCCGCGGTCGTTGCCTAGTGTTGCTGCACGGTGATGATGATGGCTTGATTTCCCCGAGTGGATAAATTCGTGGATGCCCGGGACAAGCCCGGGCAAGACGAGAATTGTCCTCGGAGCGACAGGTGCTGGACCGACCGAGCGCAGAACCCGCGCCGTGGCCCTGCACACAGCAAGATCAACACATCGTCTTGCCCGGGCTTGTCCCGGGCATCCATGAATTGTTGCTCCAGAATCAAACGGTCACAATCACAACCCAACGATACTAACCGCCCACGCCGGTTCGGTCGGCCGGCGACGAGGCTTCGCCCGGCTGACGGAAGGCGAGGGGGCCGAGGCCGCGACGCCCCCGGCGGGATCTGCTAAGGTGCCGGCGTCTGACGCGATGCACGGCCCGATGCGGCCGTACCGCCTCCGGCGGCATCCAGGCCATTGCGCATTCCGCGACACCGCGTCCTCGACATGCTCAGCGCAAGGCGGAGCGCCGGTTCGGCGATCCCGCGTGGTTCCGTCGATTCCGCCGAATGCGCGATTCCGCCGAGTCCGCCTGTTGTCGCGCAACGGCCGGGCGGCAAGGGCTGCCGCGGCGGATGACGACGATGGCCTGCCGGCTGGCTGGGCAACGGCTTTGCCCGTATTGACGTTCCGGCATGCCCGTTTTTCCGCAATCTGAGCGAGTATTTTCAGCGTCCACGCCAATCTTCCGCGTTCTGGCGTCCCTAGGGTGGGCGCGCTCCATCAAGGCAACCGAAAGTTGCCCCGGGAGCTCGCCGGCTGCGTCGGCGGGGGCACACTCAGCACGCGAGGAGAGGCAATGGCATTCCCCACAGCCGTCAACGACCAGATCACCGACTCGGTGACGCAGGCCAACGTCAAGGTGCTGGGCGACGCGCCCGCCATCGCCATGGGCAATCTCTACCAGGCGACCGCCCAGGCGCTCGCCAATGCGGCCCACAATGCCGCCAACGCCCAGCAGCAGAGCTACGTCACCAGCCAGGCGGCAACGACGATGGGGGTCGCGACCCTCTATTCGCTCGACACCGCGGCGACCGGCGTCGCCACCAAGGACATCCTCACGCCGTCGGTCCGCGGCCTCTAATCCGCGCCGTCACCCGCAACCGCTCAACCCCAGGCCTTTCGGCCGTCCGACCCCGAAGGCATCATAGGAGGTCCACATGGCATTCCCGACGGCTGTCAACAGCCAGATCACCGACTCGGTCACCCAGGCCAATACCAAAGTGCTGGGCGACGCCCCGGCCATCGCCATGGGCAATCTCTATCAGGCGACCGCCCAGGCGCTCGCCAATGCGGCGCACAACGCCACCAATGCCCAGCAGCAGAGCTATGTGACCGCCCAGGCCGCCACCACCATGGGGGTCGCGACCCTGTACTCGCTCGACACCGCGGCCACCGGCGTGGCGACCAAGGACATCCTGTCGTCCTGACGCGCATCTCGCCGGCCCTTAGTCGCCTAAGGACAGGGGCCAGCGACGCAGTGTCTCCGGAATGACGATCCCAAGGATTTCCAGCCATGGCCTTTCCGACCGCCGTCAATGATCAGATCACGGACTCCGTGACCCAGGCCAATGTCCAGGTGCTCGGCGCTTCGCCGGCCATCGCCATGGGCAATCTCTATCAGGCCACCGCCCAGGCCCTGGCCAATGCGGCGCATAACGCCACCATGGCGCAGCAGCAGATGTATGTGACGGCCCAGGCCGCCACCACCACGGGCGTTGCTCTGCTCTATTCCCTCGGCACCGCGTCGACGGGAGTGGCGACCAAGAAAATCCTCGGATGACGCGCCGGCGGCGTCCCGGCGCCGCCTGATCCCGCCATAACCCCCTGCACGACAAGGAGCATCTTCGATGGCTTTCCCGACATCGCTCAACAGCCAGATCACCGACTCCATCACCCAGGTCAATACCAAGGTCCTGGGCGACGCGCCGGCAATGGCCATGGGCAACCTGTTCGTCACCACGAGCCAGGCCCTTTCCAACGCCGCCCACAATGCCACCAACAACCAGCAGCAGTCCTATGTCACCATGCAGGCCTCGACCGCCCAGGCCGTCGCCACGCTGCTGACCGTCGACACCGCCTCCACCGGCATGGCGACCCACAAGATCTACTGACGCGAAGCCGTGACGAGGTCCGTTCGCGCCATCGGCCGGACGGACAGCGGCCGGTCCGCATAGGGGGCGCCGTCCCAGGCGGGGGAATGTCAGCGTGGCCGAGGGATCCGGCATCGCGACCATGACCGGCTCGGTCGCGACGGGCGTGACGCTGAACGTGGCGCTCGCCCCGTCGGCGGCCATGGCGATGACCTACCTGGCCGGCGCCGACAGCATCGCGCTCGCCATGGCCAATGCGGTGGCCAATCAGCAGCGCGGCCAGGTCATCGCCAATGCCGCCACGGTTCAGGCTCTGGCGCTGATCATTTCGAAGGGAGCTACAGGCACATGAGCGATGAAGGCACAGTCAACAGCCGGGTGGTCGATTCCGTCGCCAGCGTCGTCACGCTGCTGAGCGGCCAGTCGCCGTCCCAGGCCTTCGGCATGCTGGATGCCGTCATGGTCGAGACCCTCGGCATGGCCATGCACAACGCGGTCGGCCGCCAGCAAGGCGGCGGCATGGTCAGTGCCGCCGCGGTGACGGCCGCCTGCGCCAAGATGCTGCAGACGCCGTTCCCTATCGTTCCCCCGCCGTCACCGCCGGCGCCGCCCGACCCGCCAGTGGTCAACCCGCTGCCGGGACCACCGCCCAGCATGCCGCCCAAGGCGATGATCGCGGCAGCCTTCGCCGAAGGCGAGGCCGCCATCGGCATCCTGCAGGCGGAGGCGAAGGGTGCCGGCGCCAATGCCACCCAGGCCCAGGCGGACCTGGCGCAGCTCGCCAAGGATGCCGCGGCCAGCACGCCGCCGCCCGCGGCGGTGATCGCCGCCGCCTTCGCCGAAGGTGGTGCCGCCATCGGCGTCCTGCAGGCCGAGGCCAAGGGCACCGGCGCCAATGCCACCCAGGCCCAGGCGGACCTGGCCCAGCTCGCCAAGGATGCCGCGCCCCCCACGCCGCCGCCCGGGGGCTGAGGCCGCGCGGACGTCGCGCGCGAATACAGGTTTAAGGAGACGACATGCCGGATCCGACAAGCGTCAACGCACAGGTCATCGACGTCATCAACCAGGCGCAGCTGGCCACAATGGGACCGCAGGTCGTGCTGACCAGCGGAGCGGGCAAGGCCTATCAATCCGTGGCCCAGTCGGCGGCGATCGCGGTGCAGGACGCCACCGACGCGCTGCGCAACGTCTCGACGATCGCCACCACCGCGGTGGGCGTCGCCATGGCGCAGTACCTGGCCACCGGCGACGATCGCTATGCCAAGGCCCTGACCCATGCCCAGCAATTGATGAAGGGCGCCACCGAGGACTACGGCGCCATCGGCGCCGCGGCCGCCGGGGTGCTCAAGGGGTTCCCGTCCGGTTGATCCGAAATTCATCCCGGCATTTGAGCGGAGTGTTACGCATATGACCCTGATGGTGGCCGACACTGCGCTGATGCGGCGCGCCGACCTGTCCGATATCGGCCGGCTCGCGCTCGCCTTCGTCGACGGCGGGTCCCAGTGGTTCGACTGGGCGGCGCTGGAATCCGCGACGACCTATCAATTCCCCGACGAGACGGCCTTTGTCGGCGCCGTGCAGCAGGGCCTTCACGCCTCGCGTTTGGCCCTGCTGCCCAATCTCGGGCTGGCGGTCAGCCCGGTGAAGCTGATGACGCTCGGCGCGGCGGATCTCAGGCTGCTGCAGCGCATCGAGCATGGCGACAAGAGCGCCAAGGCCGCGGTGCAGCTGAAGCGCATCCTGGCCGATCATGCCCTGCTGACCGAGGAAGACCTGGCGCCGACCACCAGTTTCCTCGCCGATCTCGGCGTGGCCGAAGCGCCGGTCTTTCAGTTCCTCGGCTACGAGGGGCGCATGGCGATCTACGATCTCCTGCATCTGCCCGACGACCGCACCCCGCCCGGGATCGAGCTGCAGAAGGAGGCCGCCGCGTTTGCCCGCGCGCAGGGCCATACGCCGGCGGAATTCGCCGACTATTTCAAGTTCTTCCTGCAATATACCCGCAAGCTCGGCGGGCGCGCCGCCTCGCCGGAGGAGCGCCAGCTTCTGTGCGAGACCGCGCTCGCGGCCCTCGGACCCCGGCTGTTCGATCATCTCGACTGTCCGCAGGTCGGCGGCCTCGTCGCCCCGGCCGAGGTAGCGGAGGCGGTCAAGGACCGGCTCTCCTCCGGTCGCCGCATCGGCTTCACCCGGCTGTCGCTGGGCGCCCAGCAGATCATAGAGAACACCACCTTCGAGGAAAACGGCGCCGACGACCCGGATGTCTTCGTCAGCGGTTATGTCAGTGCCGCCCAGAACCTGCTGCGCGCCGTGCCGGTGACCTTCGGCCTGATGGCGCAGGACGGCGCCTCCTGCGTCTTCCCGATCGAAGGCAGCGACCACGAGGCCGAGATCCAGCTCACCGCGGCCGGCCTGATCACCCTGAACTGCTTCCGACGCAAACCCAAACGCAAGCCGGCAACGAGCGCGGGTCACGGCCGCGCCGAAGCCACGATGGAGAAAGTCTAATGCCGAAGCTCCGCAAGCCGAGAATTGCCCGCCGCGTGCCGACCGAGCGGGTCATCCCCGTCAGCAGCCGGCCGTCCCAGGAGGCTGCCGAACGCGCCCAGATCCGTGCACGCGAGGCCGAGGCGGTCGCGTCCGAGGCCGTGCGCGAGGCCTCCGTCGGCGAGGGTCGCCTGGTGCCGGCCGAACGCGCCCGCGGCGAGCATGCCGAGGCGATCGCCGAGCGGGCGGTCCATCATACCGATCTCACGATCGAGCGGGTGGTCGACCATGCCGAGGCCATCGCCGAGCGCGCCGTCCACGCTGCCCAGGTGGCGCAGGAAAAGGCCGTCGACATCGCGCAATTGCGGGCGACCGAAGCAGTCGCCGCCACCGACCACATCATCGCCCAGACGCAATAGCGATCCGGCATTCCGGCGACAGGTCCCGAAATCGCATCGCGGCTCATCCGGTCCCGCGCGGCCGGACGACGTTGCACGCGAGCGATCCAGCGTAGGCGAGAAAACCCGATGCCCAAACGCTTGCGCCCGTTCCAGGTCGTTGCCCCTCCCGCCAAGCGTCAGCGCGGGCCGGCGACCGCCTGGAGTTGCCTGCGCTATGTCGCCGAGCTCGCGCCGTCGAAACCGGGCCAGACCATCTCGCTCGCCAACCAGAAGGACCAGGCGCTGATCTGGAAGGCCGCCGCCGTGCACCCGATGCAGGCGCTCGAGAACGAGTACCAGGGCATCGTCCACGACGCCGTGCGCGGGATCGTCGATCCCGACCTGCGCAAGGAGGTCGAGTCCCGGGCAATGGGCGAGTTCTTCCTGTTCGACGCCGGCCCGCCGCGATTGCTCGGCGTGCCGCGCGGCGGCGAGTATCGCGGCGAACGGTTCCCGATCATGGAGGATCGCCTGCGATACGTCCGCAAGGCCTTGCCGCCGCTGGCCGAGGCCATCCGCGCCCAGGTCGATCCGGAAGACGTCCGCCGGTCGCTGCTCCTGGCGCTGCGCGAATGCGATGCCGTACTGGGCTCGTTCTTCACCATTCCCGGCTCCCTGCCTTGGGGCGCGCCGATCCTGAATGAGGCGATCCGCGAGTTCAACGACCTGGACAGGTGGATCCGCCGGGCCACGAACTGGCAGCAGTTCGAGGTGGCCTGGAGGCATCTCGACGTCGGTTCGGCGGCGCTCGAAGAGACCTTCGAGAAAAGCGTCGCGGCCGTGCAGATGTTCTACGCCATCGAGGGCTTCTATCTCTTCAGGCTCCTGGTGCGCTACCGGATCGAGTCCGGCGAGGTCATCCGCCCGGGTGATGCGATGGGCGCGAGCAAAGGCCTGACCAAGCTCATCGCCAATGGCCATCCCTGGCTTTCGACCTGGCTGCGCGACAAGCTGCTCGAGTTGAACGCGCTGATCGGGATCGTCGATCCCTCGCGCAACACCCTGTTCTTCCTGAAGGGCGGTCGGGCGATCAAATATCTCGAAGGCCAGCCCGAGACCGGGGAAAACGACTGGGACACCCAGATCGTCATCAACCCGAACCTGCCGGCGGCGCAATGGTACCAGCTGTTCCAGGACATTCAGAACGCCGTGCTGCTGGCGCTCCAGGGCTTCAAGCGCGAGCTCTATGTGCTGATGCAGCACGAGGCTGAGCAGTTTCAGGACGAACTCGACACTGTCCCACCGCCGGTTCAGCCGGCGGTCGGAGGCGCCGCGGCCGGCGGCGGCGGCGGGGCCGATCCAGGGCCGGCGGCTCCCGATCCCGATGTGCCTGTCGTCGACGATGAGCAGCTCGCCGAGCGCTATCGGATGAATTGCAAGTCCGAGCTGATCGATGTCGGCCTGCCGCGCAACGACACCGTCGAGGCAATGGAACAGTGGGCCCAGCTGAACGGCAAGCTGCTGGTCGCCGACGACGGCATGCCCTATCCCGGCTATCTCTACTACATCAACGAATATCTGATGCTGGTGCGCGAGGTCTTCACCGGCCTGTCGCCGTCGATGAGCAAGGCGCCCGCCCGCATCGAGCGTCTCTACACCATCCTGACCTTGCCCGACGCCGGCCTGGCGGTCGCCATCAAGGAAGAGCAGGACCATATTCCGGCCGATCTTCTTCCCCAGTCGCTGGCGGCGATCGGCCAGGTGCACGACCTCGGGGTCAAGCGCGCCCTGATCTGCATCCTCAGCCAGTTCTGCCGGGCCTATGCCGTGGATCTCGATCCGAACCTGGCCAAGTGCTTCGATGGCCTGTTTGCCGGAAACCTCGCCAATGCCGCGGAGCTCGCGCAATATCCCGCCGATCTGAACGACGCCATCCGCGACTATCCGCAATGGCGGCCGATCTATCGGCTGCTGTCCGACGCCGTCGGTTATGCGCAGTGGATCTCCAAGCAGATGACGGTCCATTTTGAACTGCGCGGCAAGTTCATGCAGGAGCAGCACACCGTCATCGGCAATTTCATCCAGTCGATCTACGCCGCCTCGGTCTTCTCACCGGGCGAGGAGCTGGAGGCTCAGATCGCGGTGACCGGCAGCCTGGCCGCCTTCCTCCATGCCGACTACACCAAATTCGCCCGGCCGGCCGAGATACAGCCCGTCGATGTCGCCTCGCTGCGCATCTATGCCTATAACCCCGCGGCCGACCGCGCGACGATGATGCAATTGGTCGAGCCGCTGGTCACTGAATATCTCGACGACAATCCCGGCATCTTCGTGGAGGTCCTGCCGACCGATCCCGCGGGCCCGCTGCGGCTGTTCTGGCCGAGCGAGGTGGAGATCAAGCCGTTCACCTATGCGCCCCTGATGATCACGATCGGCACCGCCAAGCCCGGGATCTGGCCGCTATTGGCCTATATCTGGGATCATCCGACGCTCGGCCTGCGCGACCTGATCATGGAGTACCGCAGGCGCTCGGCCGCGGTCGAGGAGTTCGGCGCCCGTGCCCGGCTGAAGGAGACCACCGCGGCGCTCACCGAAATCCTGCTGCGCGCGGAGAACCCGGAGCCGCCGCCCGCACCCTTCGGCCGGCATCTGATGATCAGCAGCGCGGCCATGGCGATCGGCCCGAATGCCGACTATCCGCCGAGCTATTATCAGGACGGCACGGCTTACCAGATCGTCATGACCGGCAACCGGGAGGCGCTGCGCCGGGCACTGACCTTGCCGCCGAGCGATCAGGACCGCACGCTCGATCTCCTGGTGCTCAACCAGGATCATGGCGGCATCGTCGGCGGCGCCGGCCAGTTCGGCAACTGGTCGGCCGCCGACCTGCAGACCTATCTGGTCGACCCGATGCGGCGCTCCGGCCTGCGCGCGCGGATCCTGGTGCTCGATTTCTGCGTGTCCACCGCGCTCCTGCCGACCTTCGCCGGCCTCTGCGCCGAGGACGGGGTGCTCTATTCCAATGTCTACAGCATCACCGAAGTGATCATGACCCGGGAGCTCTGGGGCCGGATCAAGGGCGATCTGGCGGCGCGCAACCGCAACGCCATCCGCAATGCGATCAATGACGAGATGACGGTGATCACCCGCGGCGTGACCGGCCTCAGCCATCTGCCGGAGGTACAGCCCTGGACGCAGGACGACATCGCTCGCTATCTCGGGCGCTATGCGGGCGACCTCGACGCGGTCTCGGCCTTCTTCACCTTCTGGGAGATCGGCCAGATCTTTGACACCGCTTATGGCAACAGCCAGACCATCTGGGGGCAGTTGCGGGCGCTCATCTTTGCGACGCTGCCGGCCAATATCGGGCCGGCGGAGCGCGCCATCCTCGGCTTCGTGCCGGCGCAATTCGCCGATTTCGACCGCGATCAGGTGCAAACCATGGTCACCGCGCGCGCCGTGCAGATCCTCACCGCGCCGCAATATCGGATCCAGCGGCCGCCACCGGCCAATGCGACGTTCCAGCAGATCTGGGCGCATTTCAGACCGTTCCGCTGCAATGTCCTGGCGCTGTTCACCGGTCTTGCGCGCTGCCCGACGCCGTTCACGGTCTACGATTCCGGCCAGCAGATCCTGACGCTGGACACCGATCTAGCGGTCTCGCCGGTTCCGCCGCTTGTGGCCGCGCGCATCAATGTGGTCCATTTCCTGTCGTCGCAGGACGTCGACGAGGTTCTCGACATCCTGGAGAGCCAGGCCGGCCAAGCGGCGGTCCAGCAACTCGATCCCCGCAACGACTATCTTCAGCAGTAGCGAGAGGCTGATCGCGATACGATACAGCGAGCCTCGAAGGACGACGACCGAACCGCAGCGTCCCGACCGGACACGCTCCAAGCCTCAGCGCCCGGTATCCACCCCGGCCGTGCTCCGGCGAAACTCGCGTGGAGTCTGGCCGACCACGCGCCGAAAACTCTTCTCGAAATGGCTGAGGTCGGTGAAGCCGACGCTCATCGCCACATCGGTGATCTGCCGGCGCGTCTGGGCGGCGAGGATCTCCTTGGCCTTGTGGATGCGGATGCGGCCGAGCAGCGTCTTGAACTGGATGTCCAGGGCGCTGCGGAACAGGAAGCTCAGATGCGACGGGCTGACATGGGCCTGGCGGGCCAGCTGGTCGAGCGAAATCGGCTCGGCGAAATGCTCGCCGAGATAGAGCAGGGCCTTGCGCAATGCGTCGTGCAGCCGCGCCAGTTCCGCGGCGTCCTTGTTGAGCGCGCAATGGACCCAGCGGTCCAGGCCGCCCGCCGGCGCATAGTCGAACGGCCGGGCAGGCGGCTCCTGCAGGCCCGCGGACTTGGCCGGCCGCGCCCGGGCCGGCGCGGCCGCGGCGATCCACGGCGTATGGCGCATGATGTCGTCGCGCTCGATCGGCCGGCCGTCGGTCATCACGGCCAGCCGCGCCACCACCCTTTCGAGCTCGAACAGGTTTTCCGGCCACGCATAGGCGCGGCAGGCCGCGAGCAGGGCATCGCTGCGCTTGTCGGCGGCCGAGAAGCCGCGTCGCTCGAAGGCGGCGGCCACCAGCGCCTCCATATCCTCCGGGCGATCGCGCAGGGGCGGGGCGGCGATCGACAGGAAGTCGAGCTCGGCCAGCAGGGCCTGCGAGAAGCGGCCGTCGCGCACGCGCTCGCGCAGGTCGGCGGTGCTGGCGGCGATGACGCGCACGTCGGGCGCGTCCGCATCGGCCAGCCACTGGCCGAGCGACGAGCGCATGGCCTGCGGCAAGCGCCGCTGCAGGGCCGGCGGCAGCTCGTCGACGCCGCTGAGGAACACCGTGCCACCGGCGGCCTTTTCGAACCATTCGACCGGCGTGCCGGCCGGTTCGGCGCAATTGACCTCGACAAAAGGCTGGTCGCGCCGGGCGCCGCCATAATGGATCATGGCCGCCAGCTGCGGCTTCTCGGTGCCGAACTCTCCGGTCAGCAGGACCGGCAGATCGGTACGCGCGGCGCGCTCCAGCTGGCTCTCGAGGTCCTGCAGCACACGGCCCATGCCGACCAGCCGCATCGGGGCACCGAGCCGCCTGGTGGCCCAGACCTCGACCTCGTAGCGCATGATCAGGAAGGCGAGCTGTCGGGCGAAACCGGCGAGCCAGGGCTGGGGCGGCCCCTTGGCATCCGCCGCATTGCGTCCGATCAGCCGCAGCTCGCCGATCGGCGTGTCGGCATAGGCCAGCGGCAGGACGCGTCCCGTCTTCGGCGGGGCGGAGCGGGCGGCGAATTTCGGCACGGCGGGGCGCTCGACGCCGAACCATTCCGCAGCATGGACGGCGTCGTCGACCGAGCGGGTCCGCGGCCCGGTGCCGGCGGCAGCGCCGCCGCCGCGCGGCCGGATGCTCCATTCGGAGACGATTGCGCGGCCCTCCCGCCGGACGTCGAGCGCGCCGCCCTCGCGCAGCACCACCGACGCGCCGATCAGGCCGGCGCGCTCGGTGAGTGCGCGCATCACGCTCTCGAGCAGGTCAGGCAAGGTCCGAAAGGATCTGTTGACGCCAAGGAACAGGTCATTCACCGGAATGCTCGATCGCGATAGTCAACGGCTGCTTCCAGTGAAGGCCCGACGTTCTGTCGGACTTCTTCAGCAACGTGACCGCGCATGCCCCGGCCGGCCTGGCCGCCGGGACAGGCGCGCGCGCCGCGTCCTGCATGGATCAATCGGATGGCACGTCATGTTCCGATTTTCCCCTCGGGAGAGGAGTGACAGCATTGCACGCGCAGCATGGCACAGAGAATCTTGAACTACAACCGAAGGATGTATTTCGTGCAATGGATTGCCAAGATAGGGCGCAAATCGTCTCGGGAATACTGTTGACCCGCGGCCGGTGACCACCCACCGGTTGTCGTCCCGCGCGCGAGGCCGGCGGTCGGCGGCTCATCCGAGGCGTGCAGGCTCATGGGCGGCAACCGGAAACCGGGGAGCAGCCACTCCGTCCGGCCAGCTTTCGCCCGTGCCGGGCAGCGGCCATAGTGCCGCCGGCTCCCATAGGGGCGATAT
The DNA here is from genome assembly GCA_017304475.1 of Hyphomicrobiales bacterium. Taxonomy (GTDB): domain Bacteria; phylum Pseudomonadota; class Alphaproteobacteria; order Rhizobiales; family Phreatobacteraceae; genus Phreatobacter. The sequence goes on from JAFKKV010000015.1 coordinate 253,829, forward strand.
GGACCGTCAGGAATTGCACATGCGTCGCCTGCCTTTTTATTACGGATGGGTGATCGTCGCGGTGACTTTCGTCACCATGGGCATTGGCGTGAATGCCCGCACGTCCTTCTCCCTGCTGTTCTCGCCGATCATCGACGAATTCGGCTGGGAGCGCGGCGTCACGGCCGGCGCCTTCTCCTTCGGCTTTCTCATTTCCGCTGTGCTCAGCCCGCTGCTCGGCAAGCTGATGGACCGCACCGGCCCGCGCACCGTGATGGAGCTCGGCGTCATCCTGATGGGCGCCGGCCTGCTGCTGGCGCCGCTCACCACGCAGCCCTGGCACCTCTATGTCACGATCGGTGTGCTGGTCGGCAGCGGCAGCGTCTGTCTAGGCTATTCCGGACAATCGCTTTATTTGCCGAACTGGTTCGTCAGGCGGCGCGGCCTGGCGGTCGGCATCGCCTTTGCCGGCGTCGGCCTCGGTTCCATCACCCTGCTGCCGGTGGTGCAGCTGGTGATCGATCAGGCCGGCTGGCGTTCGGCGAGCACCATGATGGGCATCCTGCTGCTCGCCGTGCTCGCGCCGCTCAACCTGCTTTTGCGCAAGCGCCCCGAGGATATCGGTCTTCGGCCCGACGGCGACGACGCGGCGGGGCCGGCGGTCGCGGCGGCGCCGTCGAATATTGTCGATCCCGCCTGGGCCGCCGTCGACTGGACGCTCGGCCGAGCCCTGCGCACCGCCCGGTTCTGGTGGCTGGCGCTCGGCTATTTCTGCGGCCTCTATGTCTGGTACGCGGTCCAGGTGCACCAGACCAAATATCTGGTCGAGATCGGCTTCACCGCGACGTCGGCGGCCTGGGCGCTCGGCCTGGTCAGCCTGTTCGGCATTCCCGGGCAGATCGCGCTCGGCCATCTCTCCGACCGGATCGGACGAGAATGGATCTGGACCATTTCGTGCCTCGGCTTCGCGATCTGTTTCGCGGTGCTGATCATGCTCCAGTCCACGCCGACCCTGCTGCTCGTCTATGTGATGGTCATCGTCCAGGGCTTTCTCGGCTACGGCCTGACCTCGATCATGGGCGCGGTCGTCGCCGAGATCTTCCAGGGCCGGAACTTCGGCACGATCTTCGGCACGGTGATGTTCGTTGCGCTCGTGGGCGGGGCTGCCGGCCCGTGGATCACCGGCATCCTGCATGACATCTACGGCGACTACGCCCTGGCTTTCTGGATCGGCATGGCATTGAGCCTGCTCTCGGCGCTCGCGATCTGGTTCGCCGCGCCGCGCAAGGTGCGGGCCGTCGCCGGCCGGATGGCGCTGATTTCGAAGGCGGCGTGAGCCGGCGCGCATGGGAGCGGACGGCGTTCGTTGATGCAATGCCTCGATCCGAGATCGTCACACCCTACCGTTTGCTGAGATATTTCATGCCGGTATCGCACATGACGGTGACAATGGTCGCGCCCGGCCCCAATTGCCCGGCGAGCCGCAGCGCGGCGACGACATTGGCCCCGGTCGACGTACCCGCGAACAGGCCTTCCTCGCGGGCGAGGCGATCGGCCATGGCCGCGGCCTCGTCGGTCGAGACCTGCTCGATCCCGTCGGCAATGCCCTCCTGCCACAGCGGCACCACGAAACCCGCACCGATCCCGTCGATCTTGTGGCCGCCCGGCGCGCCGCCCGAGAGCACCGGCGATTCCGCCGGTTCGACGGCGACGATGCGGATCCGGCCGTCGCGGCGGCGCAGGGCTTCGCCGGTGCCGCGCAGCGAAGCGGCGGTGCCGACGCTCTGGACGAAGCCGTCGATCCGCCCTTCGGTCTGAACCCAGATTTCCTCGGCCATGGCGTGATAGGCCGCGATCTGGTCGCGGTTGTTCATCTGGTCGGTCCAGAAGCCGCCCGTCTCCGCTGTGACGATACGGGCCGTTTCGATCATGTCGCGCGTCAGTTTTCCAGTCATGCGGCCGCCTTCGCTCGGCACGATCCGCAGGCGCGCGCCCAACACCTTCATATGTTCGAGCTTTTCCCGGGCGAAGGCGTCGGAGGTGACGATATCGAGGCGATAGCCCTTGACCGCGCAGACCAGCGACAGCGACACGCCGGTGCTGCCGCCGGTATATTCGACCACCGAGCCGCCGGCGGCGAGGCGTCCGTCGGCCTCGGCTGCCTCGATCATGGCGAGCGCCATCCGGTCCTTCATGCTGCCGGTGGGGTTCTCGCTCTCCAGCTTCATGAGGATGCGGCAGCCATTGCCGGGCACCACATGGCGCAAGGCGATGAGCGAGGTCTTGCCGATCGTGTCGAGAATGGTCTGCGGCCGTTTCGTCATGCTGTCTGTCCTCATGTGGCGGCGGCCGGCAGGGCCATGAAAGCCATCCGGCCGCGCGTGAGGGCGGCCGGACAGGTCGACGATCTCACGGGTCCGAACCTCCGAAAAGCCGGTCTTGGCTCAGAGGCCGTCGGTCAGCACCAGGATCGTCGGCGCGCCGCCGGAACTGATCGATCCGGCATGGGCGAGCGCCTCCTGGCCGCCGGGCGAGGCGGCGCAGGCCTTCAGGGCCTCGATCGTCGGAAAGCTGACATCCGAGACGAGGTGATAGGGCGGCGGCGCAAAGGCCGGGCCGACGACGCGCCGGGTCGCAACGCCGATGGCGCCGGCGAGCTTCGGCCCGGCATAGGGCAGATGCTCGTCGCGATAGGCCCGGTCGAACTCTTCGGCATTCTCGGGATGGGGATAGAGAATGATCAGATGGGCGGTCATGAGCCTGTCCTCCGGCGTGATGGTGAAGCCACGGAAGGCTTATCGCCCGGTCCGGCCGGTTCGCGGGGTCCGTAATCCGGACCGTCCGGCTGCGCTCATGACGCCGCCGGCGCGATATGGGCGAACTGGTAGCGTTCGAACCAGTCCGGAAAGGCGCGCGCCAGGGGCCGCGGTCCTTCGGTGACGAGGCCCATCCGCTGCGCCATGGCGAAACCGACATCGCCGCGCCACCAGGCGACCAGGGCGGGCAGCGGGCTGCGAATGCGCAGGGGCTCGGGGAAGCCTGGATTTTGCGTGCAGAGCGAGGCTTCGGAAGCCTTCAGCAGCATGAAACGCGGCGAATGCCGATCGATCTCGAAGCGCAGGACGAGCGGTTCGCTGGGCAAGGCCTCGAAACGAACCCGTCTCTGCATGTCGACGAGCAGGGGCTCCAGATCGAGATCTTCGTCCGCCGGCCGCCGCGGCAGCCATTTCTGGCCCCAGCTCGCCAGCGAGACCACCAGGTCCGCCAGCTCCCGGCCGGCTTCGGTCAGCACATATTCGGGGCCATGTGCGCCATCGACCCGTGCCACCGCTCCAACTTGGATCAGGGCCTGCAGGCGTTCCGAGAGGATGGTGCGGGAAATCCTGGGTATGCCGCGCCGGATGTCGTTGAAGCGCCGGCTGCCGCACAGGAGTTCGCGCACGACGAGCAAGGTCCAGCGTCCGCCCAGGACCTCGTGGGCGCGCGCGACCGAACAGAACTGACCATAACCTGGCATGGCCGAACCCTAGCATGCCGGCAGCGAACCGCACGGTCCGGAATCCGGACCTGGTCGATCGCCCGGCGCCACCCAGGCCGCGAAAAGCGCGGCATTGCCCATCTCGGAGCGCCATAGAACGGGCCGAAGACTTTTTGTCGCGGCCCGCGTCTTGCGCTGAATGAGAAGACTCCACTTCGCGGAATGACCTAGCGTCGCGCCGCATCCATGGGATGCGGGGCAAGGACAGGGCATACCGGGCGTGGGTTCGTGGCGAAGGGCATTTCGGGGGAAGCGCGGCAAGCGGACCTCGTCGACAGCGGCTGGCCGGGCGCTCGGTCCGCTGACGGCTGCTCTCGGCTCGGCCGTCCTGCTCGGTGCCGCCCCGGCCTTCGCCCAGACCAGCGGCGGTACCGGTGGTTCCGGCGTCGGCGGGCGCTATGATGGCGGCGTGACTGGTGGGGCCTACACGCTCGGCGGTCCCGGCGGGACGCCGGGCGCAGCCGGCACCAACGGAAATGGCGCGGACTGGTATGCCCCCGGCGCGGTGATCCTGTTTCTTGGCAGCGGCGGCGGCGGCGGCGGTGGTGCCGGCGGCGGCATCGGCGGTACCGGCGGCTACACCAATGCCGGATCACCGGGCCCGGGGTCCCCCGACTTCATCATTCCCGGCGGCACGGCCGGCAATGCCGGCGGCGACAGCGTGCAATATGCCCCGGGCGGCGGCGGCGGCGGCAATGGCGGCTGGCACGGCTCGGTCAGCAATGGCGGCACGGCCAACCTGTCGGGCTCGACCGTCGGCGGCGATGGCGGCACCGGCGGGCGCGGCGGCAATATCGCGGGGACCAGCTCGTCCACCGGCGCTTCGGGCGGCGGCGGCGGCGGCGGCGGCGGCGCCGGCGGTTATGGCGCCGTCGGCAGCAGCGGCGCGGTCGTTACCTCGACCGGCCTGGTCCAGGGCGGCAATGGCGGCACCGGCGGCAACGGCGGCAACGCCTCGAACACCCAGCCGGATGCATGGTTCAGGATCGTCGGCGGCAATGGCGGCAATGGCGGTGACGGCGGCATCGGCGTCTACGGCTCCAATTTCACCTTCATCAACAATGGTACCGTTCAAGGTGGCAATGGCGGCGGCGGTGGCGCCGGCGGGTCCGGGCAATCGTCGCTTTATTCGTCCGTCGCCGGCGCGCAGGGCCAGGGCGGCGAGGGCGTCTATGGTTCCAACCTCACCATCATCACGTCGGGTGCGATCAATGGCGGCTACGGCAGCACGGGCCAGGCCAATGCGGTGACCTTCACCAGCGGCAATAATTCGCTGGAACTGCGGAACGGCTATTCGTTCTCTGGCCAGGTGGCCGGCGACGGCAACGATCAACTGCGGCTCGGCGGCAGCGCCAACGGGCAGTTCAATTCGAACCAGCTCGGCTCGCAATTCACCGGCTTCAGCTCGGTCGCGGTCAACGGCACGGGGACCTGGTTCGTCTACGGCACCAATTCGCTGGCCTGGTCGGTCAATGCGGGCGCCGGCCTGCAGACGGCGACCGGCCTGACGCTCAATCTCACCAGCACCTTGAACAATAGCGGCACGGTCACGACCCAGGTGGCGAGTTCGATCTCGGTCACGGGCATCACCACCAATTCAGGCAGTATCGTCAACGGGGGCTCCTTTTCCGGCCGCATCGCCAATAGCGGCACGGTCACCAACAATGGCAGCATGACCTCGCAGGTGAACTCCAACAGCGGCACGATCACCAATGCGGGCGGCTGGACCGGCAACATCCTGGGCAATACCGGCACGATCACCAACAATGCCGGGCAGACCTGGTCCGGCACCGCCGTCAACAGCGTCGGCGGCACGCTCATCAATGCCGGCACGATCACCGGCACCGTCGGCAATAGCGGCAGCTTCGACAATAGCGGCTGGGTGCAGGGCCGGCTCACCCAATCGGCCGGCACGACCACCAATAGCGGCACGCTCTCGGGTGGCGTCACCGTCACCGGCGGCAGCTTCACCCAGACCGCCGGCGGGGTCAGCGGCGGCCTGATCAACAGCGCCACCGTTTATGCCAATGGCGGCTATATCAACGGTGCCATCACCAACAATGCCGGTGGCACGTTCAATGTCGGCGGCACGGTCACCAGCGACAGCACGTTCACCAATGCTTCCGGCGCGACGCTCGCGGTCGGTGTCACAGGCAATTACACGGTGACCGGTCTCATCACCAATAACGGCACCACGACGGTCGCTTCCGGCGGCGTTTTGACCGGCAATGCCGGCATCAGGAATGTCGGCACGCTCACCTCGAGCGGCACGGTAGCGGGTGGGCTGATCAATACCGGTACCGTCAATGCCAATGGCGGGGCGATCAACGGCGCCATCGCCAACAATGCCGGCACCTTCACCGTCGGCGGCACTGTCACCAGCAATTCGACCTTCACCAATGCCTCCGGCGCGACATTGGCGGTTAATAGCGCCGGCCATTACACGGTGACCGGGCTCATTTCGAATGCCGGCACGGTGACGGTCGCTTCCGGCGGATCACTCACCGGCAGCGCCGGCATCAGCAATTCAGGTTCGCTGACCTCGAGCGGCACGGTGGCCGGCGGGCTGACCAATACCGGTACCGTCAATGCCAATGGCGGCGCGATCAACGGCGTCATCGCCAACAATGCGGGCACCTTCACCGTCGGCGGCACGGTGACCAGCAATTCGACCTTCACCAATGCCTCCGGCGCGACATTGGCGGTCAATAGCGCCGGCAACTACACGGTGACCGGGCTCATCTCCAATGCCGGCACGGTGACGGTCGCTTCCGGCGGCGCGCTCACCGGCAGCGCCGGCATCAGCAATGCGGGTTCGCTCACCTCGAGCGGCACGGTATCGGGCGGGCTGACCAATACCGGTACCGTCATTGCCAATGGCGGCGCGATCAACGGCGCCATCGCCAACAATGCCGGCACCTTCACTGTCGGCGGCACGGTGACCAGCAATTCGACCTTCAGCAATGCCTCCGGTGCGATTCTCGCGGTCAATGCCGTCGGCAACTATACGGTGACCGGGCTCATTTCGAATGCCGGCACGGTGAACGTCGCTTCCAGCGGCACGCTCGCCGGCAGCGCCGGCATCAGCAATACGGGTTCGCTGATCTCGAGCGGCACGGTCGCCGGCGGTCTGATCAATACCGGTACGGTTTACGCCAATGGCGGCGCCGTCAACGGCGCCATCGCCAACAATGCCGGCACCTTCACCGTCGGCGGCACGGTGACCAGCAATTCGACCTTCACCAATGCCACCGGGGCGACGCTGGCGGTCAATAGCGCCGGCAATTACGCGGTGACCGGGCTCATCTCCAATGCCGGCACGGTGACGGTCGCTTCCGGCGGCGCGCTCACCGGCAGCGCCGGCATCAGCAATTCCGGTTCACTGACCACCAGCGGCACGGTCGCCGGCGGGCTGACCAATACCGGCACCGTCATTGCCAATGGCGGCGCCATCAACGGGGCGATCAGCAACAGTGCGAGCTTCACCGTCGGCGGCACGGTGACCAGCGCCAATGGCTTCACCAACAATGCCGGGGCCACGCTGACCATCAATGCCGGCGGCCATTACACGATCGGCTCGCTCACCAATGCCGGCACGGTGGTCAATAACGGCACGCTGATCGACGATCTCGACAATTCCGGCAGCTTCACCAACAACCTGACCACCAACGCCATCGTCAACACCAATACCGGCAACATCACCAACAGTGCCACCGGCAGCTGGACCGGGCAGGTGACCAGCAATGCCAACATCATCACCAATGCCGGTTCCTGGACGGGCGACATCCTGGCCAATTCCGGTACCATCACCAACCAGGCCGGCGCCACCTGGTCCGGCAATGCCACGAACGGCACCGGCACGCTGAGCAATTTCGGCACCTGGACCGGCACGATCGCCAATGCCGCGACCTTCGACAACAAGGCCGGTGGCACGGTTTCGGGGCTCGTAACCAATACGGCCGGCACCACGACCAATGCCGGCGCGCTCAATGGCGGTGCGACGGTCTCCGGCGGCACGCTCACCAACAACAATCTGATCGTCGGGGCGGTGACCATCTCGGGCACCGGCACGCTCGCCAACAACGCCACGATCACGGGCACGGTGTCGAACGCTGCCACCTTCAACAACAATGCCGGCGGCACCGTCTCGGGGCTGCTCACCAACACGGCGGGCACCACGACCAATGCGGGTCACCTCAATGGCGGCGCCACGGTCTCCGGCGGCACGCTGATCAACAACAACCTGATCGCGGGTGCCGTGACCATCTCGGGCACCGGCACACTCACCAACAATGCGACGATCACGGGCGCGCTGTCGAATGCCGCGACCTTCAACAACAATGCCGGCGGCACGGTCTCAGGCCTGCTCACCAACACGGCCGGAACCACGACGAATGCCGGTCAGCTCAATGGCGGCGCCAGTGTCTCTGGCGGCACGCTGATCAACAACAACCTGGTGGTCGGAGCGGTGACCATCTCCGGCACCGGCACGGTCAGCAACAATGCGACAATCACGGGCGCTGTGTCGAACGCCGCGACTTTCGGCAACAATGCCGGCGGCACGGTCTCAGGGCTGCTCACCAACACGGCCGGCACCACGACGAATGCCGGTGCGCTCAACGGCGGCGCCAGTGTCTCCGGCGGCACGCTGCTCAACAACAACCTGATCGTCGGAGCGGTGACCGTCTCGGGCACCGGCACGCTCACCAACAATGCGACGATCACGGGCGCGGTGTCGAATGCCGCGACTTTCGACAACAAGGCCGCCGGCACGGTGTCGGGCCTGCTCACCAACACGGCGGGCACCACCACCAATGCAGGACAGCTCAACGGCGGCGCCACGGTCTCCGGCGGCACGCTGATCAACGACAACCTGGTGGTCGGAGCGGTGACCGTCTCGGGCACCGGCACGCTCACCAACAACGCGACGATCACGGGCGCTGTGTCGAATGCCGCCACCTTCGACAACAAGGCCGGCGGCACGGTCTCCGGCCTGCTCACCGTTACGGCCGGCGCCACCACCAATGCCGGCCAGCTCAATGGCGGGGTCAGCATTACCGGCGGCAGTTTCACCCAGACGGCCGGATCGGTGACCGGCGGCCTGACCAATTCCGGTGCGGTCTATGCCAATGGCGGGGCGATCAACGGGGCGATCGTCAACAGCGGAGGCTTCACTGTCGGCGGCACGGTGACCAGCGCCAATGGCTTCACCAACAATGCCTTGGGCACGCTGACGATCAATGCCGGCGGCCATTACACGATCGGGTCGCTCACCAATGCCGGTACGGTCGTCAATAACGGCACGCTGATCGACGATCTCGACAATTCCGGCAGCTTCACCAACAACCTGACCACCAAGGCGATCGTCAACACCAATACCGGCACCATCACCAATGCCGCGACCGGCAGTTGGACCGGGCAGGTGACCAGCAATGCCCATGTCATCGGCAATGCCGGCTCCTGGACCGGCGACATCCTAGCCAATTCCGGGACCATCACCAACCAGGCCGGCGCCACCTGGATCGGCAATGCCACGAACGGCACCGGCACCTTGACCAATTTCGGCACCTGGACCGGCACGATCGCCAATGCCGGAACCTTCGACAACAAGGCCGGCGCCACGGTCTCGGGGCTCGTCACCAATACGGCCGGCACCGCCACCAATGCCGGTGCGCTCAATGGCGGGGTCAGCGTCACCGGCGGCAGCTTCACGCAGACCGGCGGTTCGGTGACCGGCGGGCTGACCAATACGGCCACCGTCAACGCCAATGGCGGGGCGATCAACGGCGCCGTCGCCAACAATGCCGGCACCTTCTCCGTCGGCGGCACGGTCACCAGCAATTCCACCTTCACCAACGCCTCCGGCGCGACGCTCGCGGTGAAGGCGGCCGGCGACTACACGGTGACCGGGCTCGTCACCAATGCCGGCACGCTGACGATAGCTTCCGGCGGATCCCTGACCGGCAATGCCGGCATCAGCAATTCCGGCACGCTGACCACGAGCGGCACGCTGGCCGGAGGCCTGACCAATGGCGGCTCGGTCTACGCCGTCGCGGGCGCCGTCAATGGGCCGATCGTCAACAATGCCGGCCTGTTCGCCGTCACCGGCACCGTCACCAGCAACGACGCCTTCGCCAATGCTTCTGGTGCGACCCTTGGTGTGGCCGCCGGTGGCCATTACACGGTGGCCGGCGCCTTCACGACCACCGGCGTCGTGACGGTCAATGGCACGCTGATCGGCGCGAACGGCCTCGACATCGACAGCGGCGGCGTCATCGGCGGCACGGGAACGCTGTCGACGACCCGGATCAATGCCGGCGGCATCCTCGCGCCCGGCAATTCCATCGGCACGATCACGGTCGCGGGCAATCTCAGCTTCGCGGCCGGCGGCGGCTATCGGGTCGAGGTGGCGCCCGGCGGCGCCGACCGGACCAATGTGACCGGCACCGCCAGCCTTGCCGGTACGGCAACCTTCCTGCCGCAGGCCGGAACCTATGTGATCAACACCCGCTATCTCATTCTCAATGCGGCCGGCGGCATCACCGGCACATTCGGCACCGCGGATTTCACCACCGGATTTGGGCTCGCGATCAAGCCGAAGCTCATTTACGACAACAACAACGTCTATCTGGAGCTTGCTCCCAGTTCGATCTCGCCGTTCCTGCCGGCCAATGCCGCGGGCAATCCGCGCAATGTCGCCGGCTCGATCGACACGGCCTTCGCCGCGGGCCATGCCCCGACGCCCTTTGTCGGCCTGTTCAACCTGTCGGCGGCGGGCCTTGCCAGCGCACTGTCGCAGCTGTCAGGCCAGATCGGTACCAGTGCGGCGGTGGCCGGTGCGCAGGACATGGGCCAGTTCCTCGACCTGATGCTCGACCCTTCAGTGGAGAGCCGGGCCGGCGGGACGCCCTCCAGCGCCAGCGGGCCGGCTTTGGCTTTCGAAGCGAGCGAGCTTGCGGGTTCCTTCGCGCAGATGACCGCCTATGCCAGCCTGCCGGGGCGCGGCACGGCGCGGCCCGACGAGCGGCGCTGGACGAGCTGGGGCACGGCCTATGCCGGCGCCGGTTCGTTCGCCGGCAATGCCGCGCTCGGCTCGTCCAACCTCAGCACCCGCGCGGCGGGCGTTGCCGCCGGCGCCGATTACCGCGTCGATGCCGGCACGCTCATCGGCTTCGCCCTATCGGGAACCTCGCTCAATTATGGCCTCGGCGGCTTCGGTTCGGGCAAGGGCGAGGCGTTCAAGGTCGGCCTCTACGCTTCCACCCGGCTCGGTGACGGCTATCTCTCGGGCTCGGCGGCCTATGGCCATTATGCGCTGTCGACCAGCCGCTCGGTGGGGCTCACCGGAATCGGCGGCGACCTGACAGGCCATTTCGGCGCCCAGAGTTTCGCCGGCCGTATCGAAGCCGGCTACCGGCTCGCGGTGACCAGCGCGGCCGGCATCACTCCCTTCGCCGCGCTGCAGGCGCAGAATTTCCGCCAGCCGGGGTATAGCGAGACCGGCACCGCGGGCTCGGGCGCTTTCGCACTGAGCTATGGCGCGCGCAGCTTCACCAGCATGCAGAGTGAACTCGGGCTGCGCTTCGACACGCGCTTGGCGCTGACCGACGAGTCTATCCTGCTGCTGCGCGGGCGGCTCGCCTGGCGTCACGATTTTTCGGGCGCCCCGACATTGACTGCGAGCTTCGACAACTTGCCCAGCACCCCCTTCGTGGTGAACGGCACCGTGCCGGCGCGCGACGCGCTCATCGCCTCGCTCGGCTCCGAATGGCGCTTCATCAATGGCTGGTCGCTCGGCGCCAAGTTTTCCGGCGAATTCTCCGGACGCTCCCAGACCTATGGCGGCAGCGGCACCATGCGTTATCAGTGGTGAGAGCGCCGACGCGCTGCTTGCGGCGTCAGAACGCGGCGCAGACCGGCGACAGGACGAGGCCGACCGACTGCTGGCGGAAGCGCTGCATATAGGCCGCCCTGATCTCGGCGACGCGCGCCAGGCTTTCCGGCGTCTCCGCGAAGACCAGGCGCATGACGAAGGACGGCTCGCGGGTGACCCGCCCGGTCTCCCGGTCACGCCATTGCCCGGACGCCGGCTGCCATGTCAGCCCATCGGGAAAGCGCGGCGTCACGCTATCGCGCAGGAAGGCCGCCCATTGCGCCTCGGAGACCCGGCCATGGCCGGAAATGTCGCGGCCGAAAAACAGCTCGGCCTGCAGCATGTGTCGGCCGTTCAGCTGCGGGCACGCCTGATCGACCTGTGCGATCGGCCCTGCGCAGCCCGCGAGCAAGGGCAGGCAGAGCAGGGCGGGAAGCAGTCGACGCAATTCATTTCTCCGGACGGCCGATCGAAACCATGGCCGTCTTGCCGCGATTCCGTGCCGGAGGAAAGCGATCGCGGTCGGGTCAGGGGCGTGGTCGTTTCAGGCTAAAACGCTCTGTACCAGGCTTAGTCACCCTTCGAGGCGAGCCTCGAAGGACGGCCAACCTTGGCGCCGCGCTTCAATCTGCAACGACGAGACCTCAGGGCGTCGCTACATAGCCGTCGCGCCGCGGGTCGGCGGCTCCGGTAAACAGCCCGGTGGCCGGATCGACGCTGACGGCCTGCATGCCGCCGACCTTCATCGTCCAGCCTTCCGTGAAGGCCTCGATCGCGTGGCCGCGCGCCGCGAGACCGGCGACCACCTCGGGTGCGACGCGGTTCTCGGTCTGGATGAAGCGGCCGTCCCAGAGCCGTGCGCGCGGCGCCTCGATCGCTTCCTGCAAGGGCAGGCCGAAATCGATATGGTGGACGAAGGCCTGCGCCTGGGTTTGGAGGATGCCGTAGCTGCCGGGCGTACCCAGCGCCAGGACCGGCTTGCCGTCGCGTGTCGAGATCGACGGCGACATGCACATGAGCAATGCGCCGCCCGGCCGCGAACGGTTCGGACTGCCGGGCTGGACATCGGCCCAATAGAGGAAGTTGTTGAGGCAAAGGCCGGTGCCCGGCACCACCACGCCGCTGCCGAAGGGGCTGCCCAGGCTCTGCGTGACGCAGACCATGTTGCCCTCGCGATCGGCGATCGAGAAGGACGTCGTATGCGCCGGATCCTCGCCGGCCTGCGCCATCCATTGCTCGGTCGGCCCGGATATGGGCGTGCCGTCGAGGACCCGGGCGCGCAGCCGCGCGACCGATGCATCCGACATGATATCGGCGAGCCGGTCCGGCGGCGGATTGTTGTGGGCGATACGAATGCCGGCTGCGAGCCGGATGGCGCGGTAGACCAGGTCGAGATGGTCGACGCTGTTATGGGCCTTGGTCTTCAGGTCGAGGCCTTCGAGGATGCGCAGGGTCAGCAGGAACTGGAAGCCTTCGCAGGGCGGCGGCGGCACGTGAATGGTAAGATCGCGATAGCGCGCCGGCAGCGGATCGCGCCAGACCGGCTTGAAATCGGTGAGATCGGAGAGCTGCAGGATGCCGCCGAGGCTCGCCAGATGCGCGACGATCCGGGCACCGAGCTCGCCGCCATAGAGGTGCTCCGGCCCCTTGGTCGCCAAGGCGCGCAAGGTGGCGCCGAGATCCGGCTGGCGCAGCAGCATGCCGATCGCCGGCTTGGCGCCGCCGGGCAGATAGGCCCTGGCCCAGTGCTCGTAGAGGGCAGGGTGGCGGGCGAGCAGCGGCGCCTGCTCGACGAATTCCTCGGCGCCGAATTCGGCCAGCGCGAAACCGTCCTCGGCCAGCGCGATCGCCGGCGCGAAAATCTCGGCCAGCGGCTTGCGGCCATAGGTGCCGGCCAGTTCGCACCAGCCCGCCAGATTGCCCGGCGTGCCGACCGGCAGCGGCCCGCGTTCCAGCTCGGCGCGCTCGCGGAAGCGGTCGACCGGGAAGGCGGAGGGGATCGGTGGCACGAAGTCGAGCACGCGCACGCGCTGCTCGGCGGCGACCCACATGGTCGCCAGGCCTTCGCCGGCGAGGCTGGACATGAAGGGTTCGACGACATTGAGCGCGGCGCCGACCGCCGCCGCCGCGTCGAAGGCATTGCCGCCGCTGGCCAGAATGCGCGCGCCCGCCTGGGCCGCGTGGGGATGCGCCGCGGCCACCATGCCGTGGAGCGATGTTATTGTCGGCCGGCGTCCGTGCATTGCTTGTCCCCCTCGATGTCTTTGCTTTGGGGGGATCATAACCACGGCTCGCCGTTGCACCTCCCGCAAGGTGGCAGGCCTCGCATGCGGCGGCGGAGTGTCGGGCCGGCTTCCGTCAGCCGGCGACGGCTCCGGACGGTGCCCGATAGAGCACGATCTGGGTGCAGCGGAACAAGGCAATGGTCTTGCCGGTCGCCTCGCTCTTCACCTCGGCATCCCAGACCTGGGTGGTGCGCCCGCCATGGACCAGGCGCGCCTGGCAGCGCACGCCGCCCTCGCGCGCGGTGCCGAGGAAATTGGTCTTCAGCTCGGCCGTGGTGAAACCGGAAGCGTCGGCCGGAAGCGACAGCTTGCAGCCGAAACCGCTGGCGCTGTCGGCGAGCGCGACGACGGCCGCCGCGTGCAGGAAGCCGTTGGGGGCCTTGTGGTGCGGCTGGACGTCGAAGCGGCCCTCGACGAAGCCGGGACGCGCCTCGATCCAGTCGAAGCCGAGATGGCCGGGCAGGCTGCCGGCCTGGGAGACTTGGATGGTTTGCACTGCGTCGTTCATCGGTCATCCCTTGTTGCGCGGCGTGACGCCCGCCTCATGACGTCCGCCTTATTGTTTCGTCCTATTGTTCTGCCTATTGGCCGTTCCCCGGTCGCTCCGCCCGCGACATCGCGCCGACGATGGCGGCTGCGACGAGGTTGCCGGCAATGCCGGCCAGGATCGGCAGCATATAGCTGCGGCTGACATCGAAGGCGAAGCCGGCGGCACTTGGGCCGATCAAGGTGCCGAAGGCCACGCTGGTATAGAGAATGCCGATAATGCCGCTGACATTGCGCCCGCCGAAATGGTCCATGACCAGGGCCGGCAGCAGGGCGACGAAACCGCCATAGAACACGCCATAGGCGAAGGCGAAGACCGCGAGCGGCCAGAACCCGGCCGACAGGGCCCAGATCGCGAGCGCCAGCGCCATGCCGAGGAACATGGCGAACAGTGCCAGCGCACGGCCCAGGCGATCGGCCAGGCCGCCGAGGAAAAACCGCCCGGCCGTGCTGCCGACGCCGATCACGCCGAGCAGGAGAACGGCCGATGCCGGCGCCACGCCATGGTCGACCGCATAGGGCACCAGATGAACGAAGGGCACGAACAGCCCGAACGAGCAGATCAGGCAGGCGGCATAGAGCCCGGCGAAACGCCGGGACGTCACGGCCTGCCGCACCGAGAAGCCCTGCGGCGGCATGGCCTGATGGCCGGAGACCGGTGGGTCGCCGTCGGGTGCAAGTCCCCGGTCGCGCGGATCGTTCTCGATCAGCAGTGCCATGCCGGCGCCGATGGCGGCCGCGAGGCCGCCGAGGACCAGATAGGCGGTACGCCAGCCCAAGGTCTGGATCAGCAGCGAGGCCAGCGGCGGCATGACCAGCGTGCCGACGCCGATGCCGCTGACCGCGAGCCCCGAGGCGAAGCCGCGCCGCCGGACGAACCAGCGCTGCACGGCGCCGATGACGGGCACATAGGACAAGCCGACGCCGAGGCCGACGCCCAATCCATAGGCCAGATAGATCTGGGTGAGGCTGCCGGCGACGCTCGCGATCGCCATGCCGAGGCCGGTCAGGAGCATGCCCAGCACGGCGAGCCGGCGCGAGCCCCAGCGGTCGGCCAGCGGTCCGCTGACCACGCCGAGGCCGAAATAGAGAAAGCCGGCCAGCGAGAACACCAGCGAGACCGAGCCGCGCGAGGCGCCGAAATCGGCCTGCAGGGGCTCGACGAAAGCGCTGAACGTATAGGCGCTGCCGAAGCCGACAAAGGTCACCGCGAAGGCGCCGGCGACCACCAGCCAGCCCTGGAACAGCCGAGGCGCGGGCCGCAACGATTGAATGGCCACATCGCTCTCCTTCATACCGGCCGATGGGGCGGAATTCGTCTCGGGTTCACGCAACATGTCAAACCTCGGGATGCCGGCGATGCCAGGCCGTGGCGCCCTGGAACGCGGCGCCGGCACGAACCAGCGTCGCTTCGCCGAGATGGTCGGCGACGAGTTGAAAGGCGACCGGCAGCCCCGCCGCGGTGAAGCCGCCCGGAAGCGTGATGGTCGGATGTCCCGTCAGGTTGAACGGGCAGGTATAGCGCTGCAGGTCGGCAATGAGCCCGGGCTGTTCGCCGAGCGTCCGGATCATGGCGAGCGACAGGGGCGCGAAGGGGTGAGCCGGCGTCAGCAAAAGATCGATCGTGCCGAACAGCGCGTCGACGCGGCCGCGCAGGTCCATGCGGCGCAGAAGGATCTTCTGGTGGTCGAGCCCGGACAGCCCGCGCCCGGTTTCGATGACCGAGGCGAGCACCGCGCCATACTCCTCCTTTCGCGCGGGATAGGTCGCCTCATGGGCAACCGCCGCTTCGACCGCGCAAAGTGGCGACCAATCGGCGATCGCCTGGGCGACATCGGGGAAACGGACGTCGACGATATCGGCGCCGAGCGCGCGGAATGTCGCGAGCGCCTCCGCCAGCGCGGCCTGGACGATCGGGTCCACGCCGTCGCCGTTCCAGGCGGCGTCGATACCGATGCGCAGGCCGTCCACGCCTTCGCCGGAGGCTTCAAGGCAGTCCGGCAAGGCCGCACGAAGCGCGGTCGGATCCTGGGGATCAGGACCGGCGATGACATCCAGCATGGCGCCGGCATCCGCGGCGCTGCGGGCGATCGTCCCGACATGGTCGAGCGATGGCGCGAGCGCGAACATGCCGTGGCGGCTGACACGGCCCCAGCTCGGCTTCAATCCGGTCAGGCCATTGGCGGCCGAGGGCCAGCGGATCGAACCGCCCGTGTCGGAGGCGACGGCGGCATGGCAAAGGCCGGCGGCCGTCGCGACCGCCGCGCCGCTCGACGAGATGCCGGGCCAATAATCGGCATTCCAGGGGTTCTTCGGCGGGATCACAGTGGGATGGTGGTCGGAATAGGCGCCCTCGGTGAGCTGCAGCTTGCCGAGCAGCACGGCGCCCGCCTGCCGCAGCCGCCGGACCACCGTCGCATCCTCGGTCGGGCGGTGATCCCGGTGGATCGCCATGCCGGCGGCGGTCGGAACGCCCTCGGTCCAGAGCAGGTCCTTCACGCCGACCGGCACCCCATGCAGGGCGCCGCGATACCGGCCCGCGGCGATGTCCGCCTCGGCGGTCCTGGCCTCGGCCATGGCGGTCTCGGCCGTCACATGAGCGTAGCTGCAAAGCGTGTCGTCCAGCGCGGCGATGCGGTCGAGCGCGGCGCGGGCCGCCTCGACCGGCGAGACGTCGCGGGCCCGGATGCGGGCGGCAAGCTCGGTCAGTTCGAGAAAATGCAGGTCGGAGGAGGGGGCATGCATCGGTGTTTCTGTCCAATATCGGAGACGGCATTGACGGGAACACCGGCCGGCCAAGCCAATGGCCTGACCCGTCGCGGTTTCCTCGTCGATTGAATTCAGCTAATCTGATCCGGTGGAGGCGCGGCGATCCAGGAACGCCGAGCCGATCGGAAAGCCAGCATCGCGTAACGCGAGATCCGCCGCAAACCAGATCTTCTGAGCATTTCGCATTAGGAAAACTAAATGGACGGTCACAAGATGCCGCCGCTCAACGCCTTGCGCTCTTTCGAGGCGACCGCGCGGCACCTGTCGGTGAAAAACGCCGCGGCCGAGCTCTGCGTGACCCCCGGCGCGGTCAGCCAGATGCTCAAGACGCTGGAATTGCATCTCGGCGTCCGGCTGTTTCAGCGCGTCAATCGCGGCATCTTCCTCACCGATGCCGGCCAGGGCTATCTGCCGCCGGTGCGCAATGCCTTCCGGCAGATCGCCGAGGCGTCGAAACGGATCGCGGTCGCCGCCGAGACCAACCTGCTGACCGTCAGCGTCACGCCCTTTTTCGCCGCGGCCTGGCTGGTTCCGCGCCTGAAGGCGTTTCAGGACGCCCATCCCGATATCGACCTGCAGGTGGTGACCAGCAATGCCCTGGTCGACTTCTCCCGTGACGGGGTCGATGTCGCGATCCGCCACGGCCTCGGCCGCTATCCCGGTCTCTGGAGCGAGCGCGTGGTGGCGGTGGAGGTCGTTCCGGTGGCGGCTCCGGTTCTGGTCGCGGAATTGGGCCTGCCACGCGGCGCCGCCGGGCTGACGCGCTGGCCCCTGGTGCATGATGCCGAGCGCAAGGGCTGGCATCTCTGGTTCCAGGCGCAGGGCATCGAGGAGATCGGTGCCCCACGCGGCGCCTCCTTCGACGATTCCGGGCTGCTGATGAAGGCCGTGCTGGCCGGGCAGGGCGCGGGTCTCCTGCCGGCTGCCATGGTCGCGCCCGACATCGCCGAGGGCCGTCTGGTCAGGCTCGCCGACATCTCGATGCTCGAGGCCTTCGCCTATTATCTGGTCTATCCGGAGGCAAGCCATGGCAGGCGCAAGGTCGCGGCCTTCCGCGCCTGGATCCTCGGCGAGGCGATGGATGATCGCTAGATAGGGACTTGAAGGCAGCCACCGCGGCGGAGGGCCCATGGGGCGCGGATCGAGAGGCTCGTTTCACGATATTCCGGGGCAGCTTTTGCTGCCCCTCGAGCCGGCGCGACAGGGCCTCGAGCCTTCGCCGTTTGAGCGAGACGCGTGGCGGCGTGGCGAGGACAAGGTCTTCTTCGCGCTTCTGCCCGGCGCCGCGATGGCCGGCAGCATCTTTGCCTTTGCGGAGGAAGAACGGCGGCGGTCCCAGCTTGACGGCATCCCGCGGCCCGCAAGGGTCCTGCATGTCTCGCTCAATCACGTCGGCACCTCTTCGGCCTTGCCGCCCGAGGTTCTTGCCCGGGCAAGCCAGGCGGCTTCGACCGTCGCGATAGCGCGCTTCGAACTGACCTTCGATCAGTTGCAGAGCTTCAAGAGCGAGAAGCGCCGTCCGGTCGTCCTGCTCTGCGGCGAGGGGCTGGCACAGCTGACGGCCTTGCGCGCCGCCATCGGCGAGGCCCTTTTGCGTCAGGGATTGGCGCAGGGTTTCGATACACGCGCCGTGCCGCACATGACGCTGCTCTATGACACGAAATCTTTCGCCGATGTGGCGCTCGAAGCGCCCATCGTCATGCCGGTCACCGACTTTGTGCTGGTGCGCAGCCTCTACGGGAAGGCCGAATACCAAGAACTCGGACGCTGGGCGCTGCGCTGAGACCAGACGGGCAAGGCCGAATCACGCCGGCCCAGAGGCAGGTCGCGCTGCGCGGCGCTCGCATCGCGGGCGTGCCGAAAACCGCTTTCTCACATGATCGCAATAGCTTGCGTGCCGCACTGCGCCTGTCTCGCGGAAGATTTGATCGCCTCACCGATCGGTGGTTTGAGGGCGCGAGGCTTTATCGCATGGGGTAAGAGATGGCCAAGCCGGTCACGATCTACGGCATCAAGAACTGCGACACGATGAAGAAGGCGCGCACCTGGCTCGAGGGCCACGGTGTCGGTCATGACTTCCACGACTACCGGGAGGCCGGCATCGATCGCGCGCGGGTCGAAGGCTGGGTGCGCGAGGTCGGCTGGGAGACGCTGCTCAATCGCGCCGGGACGACCTTCCGCAAGCTGCCGGACCAGGACAAGGAAGGGCTCGACGCGCAAAAGGCGATCGCGCTGATGCTCGACCAACCCGCCATGATCAAGCGGCCGGTGCTGGATCTCGGCGGCAAGCTGATCGTCGGCTTCAAGCCGGAGATCTACGAGAAGGCGCTGGGCTAGCGCTGGCGCGCAGCGATTTTGGTACCGACGGCGACGTGCCGTCGCGCTGATATTGCGCATGAGAAAAATGTCATAATAAATTGATATAACGGATAAAATTTCAGTTTACGGCGGCGACTTGGCGCCACGTCCTTCCGCTCGCACCACTTCGTCTTGCCCGGGCTTGTCCCGGGCATCCACGTCTTCTTCTCGGGACTGGGCAATTCGTGGATGGCCGGGACAAGCCCGGCCAAGACGAGGAGGCTGCCCCGAGAGCGGCCCGGAATGCGGGCCGTGGCCCGGACCGCGACGACGCCGTCCTTCCGCTCGCACCACTTCGTCTTGCGCGCGAAAAGTCTCGCCATGCCTGTCCGCTCAATGAGACGTCGTCACCGTCCGGCCATCCAATCGGCCGTCGCATCCAGGAGGGCCGCCAGTACATCGGCATCCTTGCGGCCGGTGCGGGCGGGCACGTGGAAGGAATGATCGGCGTCGTCGAACAGAGCGAGCGTGGCGCGTGAGCCCAGGCCGGCAACGGTCGGGCGCAACAGGTCGATTTCGGCCAGCGCGTCATGCGTTCCCTGCAGGAACAGCATCGGCAGCGCGATTTCGCTGAGATGGGCGGCCCGGTCGGTCGATGGCTTGCCGGCCGGGTGGAGCGGAAAGGCGAAAAACACCAACCCCCGTACCCCCGGCAGCGGCGAAAGCGCCTGGGCCTGCGAGGTCATGCGACCGCCGAACGATCGGCCGCCGGCAAACAGCGGCAGGTCCGGCGCGCGCCGGCCGGCCTCGGCGACCGCGGCCCGCACGGCGGCATGGGCCACCGGCGGACTGTCGGGCCGCTTCGAGCCCCTTTCCATATAGGGAAACTGGTAGCGGAGCGTCGCGACGCCACGCGCGGCAAGCCCCTCGGCCAGTGCCGCCATGGATTTGTGGGCCATGCCGGCACCCGCGCCGTGCGCGAGCACCAGCAAGGCCCGCGCCATATCCGGCCTCTGCCAGAGGCCGGATATGGCCTGGCTGTCGTCGATGGAGATCGTGATGCTCTGTGCTGTGCTCATGGCGTCCAAGCAAGGTCAGAAGAGATTGATGCCGGCCGCCTGCAGGGCGACCGCCTGGCGCGCGACATCGGCGACGCCGAAGCTCATGGCGAGGTCGCACCGGTCGAGATCCGCGACGGCGAACCAGGCTGCTTCCAGCGCATCGTCGCCGGCGACGGGCTCGCCTGATATCCAGCGGCAGGCGACGGCGATCAGGATGAAATGACGGCGCAGGCCGCCATTGTCGTCATGATCGAAGGCATCGACGGCGGTGAGCACCGACAGCGCCTCGGCCTGCACGGCGGTCTCTTCGGCGAGTTCGCGGATGGCGGCTTGGGCGATCGTCTCGCCTCGCTCGATCTTGCCGCCCGGAAAGCCCCATCGGCCGGCATCGGGCGGATTGGCGCGCCGGACCAGCAGAACCTGGCCATCCCGCAGCACCACGGCGATCGTCGCTGGAATGGGGTATCCTGATATCGCTGCGGTCTCGGACACGGCGGTCTCCCTGTCGGACGGGCTGGGCCGCACCGCGCGATCGGCATGATGATTCAAATGGCGCAGGGCACTGTCGCCCATCGGCGCCAATCTTGATAGACTGGCGCCAGCAGAGGGAGCCCTCGGGATTGCCGCGCGTCGACATCAACAACAGCGCCCGCTTCTGGCAAGCCCCTGGGATGGCGGGCCTGAGCTGCCTGGCGGCCGATTTCACCACCCATGACTATGCCCCCCATAGCCACGAGGCCTTCGTCATCGCCGTCACCGAGGCCGGCGGTTCCGAATTCAGCAGCCGCGGCCGCACCGACGAGGCGACCTCCTCGGTCCTCCTGGTCTTCAATCCGGACGAGCCGCATTCCGGCCGGATGGGACGCAGCGAGCGGTGGCTCTATCGCGGCCTCTATCTGGGTGCCGATGCGGTCGATGCGGTCAAGCGCGCGCTCCAGCTCGAAAACACGCCCTATTTCACCGAAAATGCCTTTGGCGATGACGACCTGATCGCCGCCTTCGTCGCGCTTCACCATGCCCTCGAGACCGGCCACGATCCGTTCGAGCAGCGGGAGCTCCTGATCGACGGCCTCGGCACGCTGTTTCGCCGGCACGGCTCGGGGCCGGCCCGATTGTCCATCGCCCCGCGTGACCAGGCCAGGATGGCGACCCTGCGGGACATGATCCGCGCCCATTACGCCACCGATCTCAGCCTCGACGGCATGGCGGCCGAGGTCGATCTCTCGCCGTTCCAGCTGATCGGCCTGTTCAAGCGCGCCACCGGGCTCACGCCCCACGCCTTTCTCACGCAGGTGCGCCTGAAGGCCGCCAGCGCCGCGCTCGCGGCGGGGCGGCCCATTGTCGAGGCCGCCCTGGCCGCGGGTTTCTACGACCAGAGCGCGCTCACCCGGCACTTCAAGCGCAGTTACGGCATCACGCCGCGGCAATGGGTTCACGCGATCAAGGCGTGAGATTGCACTGCAGCAATTTTCGCCAATAAACCAAACGGCGCGTCGACCTAGCCTCATCTTCGACCGTCATCGCCCCGGCCGGACGCCATCCGGCCGCGGGCGCTTTCATTTCAGGATGGAACCGATGCCGTATTTCCCGCAGCCGCGAGGCTCGCGCGTTCCGGCGCGCAGGCCGGGCGCCCAGGCTTCCGCCTTTGCCGCCATGGCCACGCGATGAGCCTGCTCGATCACCTGTGGGCGCGGCCATTGCTGCTGCTGCCGCTGCCGCCCTTGTTCTGGGCCGGCAATCTCGTGCTCGGGCGGGCGCTGGCGGAGACCTTCCCGCCGGTTTCGCTGGCGGTCGGCCGCTGGCTGGTCGCGCTTGGGGTGCTTCTGCCCTTCGTGGCCGGCCCCGCCTGGAACCAGAGGCATCTGCTCCGCCGTCACTGGCTCTTGGTGCTCGCCTGCGGCGCTTTCGGCATCGCCGGATATAACGCCCTCGGTTATGTCGCGCTGCACAGCGTGCCCGCGGCAAGCGTCGCTTTCCTCAATTCGACGCTGCCGCTGATGGTGCCGATCGCTGCCTTCGCGCTTGGCGTCGAGAAGGTCCGGCCGGCGACGCTCGCCGGCATCGTCCTGTCCTTTGTGGGCGTGATCTGGATCGTCGCGCGCGGTGATCTTTCCAGCCTGGCGCATGTCGGGCTTTCGGCGGGCGAGCCGTTGGTGCTGCTCGCGGTGGCGAACTATGCGCTCTATTCGGTGCTGGTGCGCCGCAAGCCCGGGGATCTCGACCCGCTGGTCTTTCTCGGCGCGACCATGGTGAGCGGGCTCATGGTGCTCCTGCCGTTCTGGATCGTCGAGATGGCCCGGGGCGCGGTGCTGCCGCGTGATGCGGCATCCCTCGGCGCCGTGCTCTATATCGGCGTCTTCGCCTCGCTCCTGGCTTTCGTCCTGTGGAACCGCTGCATCGCGACGCTCGGGCCGAGCATCACCGGCGCCTCCTTCCACCTGGTCGCCCTGTTCACCGCGCTGCTGGCCTTCATCTTGCTCGGCGAACCCGTCAGGGCGTTCCATCTCGCCGGTGCCGCGCTGATTCTCGGCGGCTTCATTCTGGCGACGCTGCGCTGGCCGGCCGTACCCGCCGCCGGCCTGATGGACCGGCCGCGGGCCGATCTCACATCGAAGACTTAGGCCGGTGGGCGAAGCCGGCGCCCAGCCAGCCGCCGAGACCACCGCCGCCGAGGGCCATCACGATCGGCGTCCAGGCCGCGGTCAGCGCCGCGGCATAGGTCGCGAAGAAGCGATCGCCGCGCGCCGCGTAGAAGATCTCCATCAGCAACCAGGCGGCCGCATAGCCGGCCAGGAGACCGATCACGATGCCGAGGGCGATACGCGTGGTCGGGCTGAAAGGTTGCGGGGCGCCGAGCGTACCCGCCTCACGACGGCGCATGCGCCGCCTGGTCGCGATCAGGGCCCAGGCCGTGCCGATGACGGCCGAGACCAGACCGCCGAGGGGGCCGATGATGAAGACCAGACCCATGGCCGCCGCGCCCTCGCGCTGCGACACCTGGAAAAGCTCCATCGCGACGACGCCGATGGCGACGGTTGCGAGATAGCCGAGAATCAGGCCCGCCGTCGCGCCGAACAGGCCCCACCAGAACATGCGCATATCGATCGTCCCTCGCGGTCGGATCGACGTTCTAGAGGCGGGGCATTTCCATCCGGTGGCTTGCCGGCAAGGCGAGGGTTTCGGGCGCTCAGCGCGCGCGGGCCGGCCGCGGCTTGGGCAGCGGCGCCAGCGGCATGGTCATCTCGGTCGCGGCAACCGGCGCGGCGGGCGCGGCATCGGCCACCTGCGGCGCCGCTTCGGCGACCCGGCCGGGGTTGAGCGAAATGCGCCGGACGCCGTCGGCGGTGGCTTCCTGGCCGTTCTGGAGGGCGACGCTGGGACGGCCGGCATGATCGGGCGGGGCATCCGGCGCGCTGACCGAGACGCGCTCCTGGCGCTTGTTCGGGTCGATATCGGGCTGAACCAGCCGGACCGGGGTCGAGGAGCTGGACGCGAGAGCCGGGGCGGCGACCGGCGGGGCCACCGGCGGCGTTGCCGCCCATGCGTCATTGCCGGCCGACAGGTCCTGATTGCTGAAGGTGAAGCCGGCCGCGGCGGCGGCGGCGATGCAGACGGCGGCGCTCGTCATCAGAAGACCGCGCCATCGGCCGCCCTGCAGCCGTTTCGCCATCACACGTTCCTGCTCGGGATCGTAGAGGCGCTCCGCTGGCGGCGCCGCCGCCACATCCTGGTCGATGCGGGGGGCACGCTCGCTTTCGGGCAATTGGGCTGGGGTCATCAGTTACAATCGATTGGTTGACAGCAGCACGGCTATCACTTCCGCCGCTTGCTGGCCAGATGATAGGGTTACTCACGGAGCTGATCGCCTCGTTTAGCTCCGCAAATACGGCGACCGCGTGGCGTCGGCCGAAAAAGCGGTGGAAGGGCTCCTTGATGTCGATCCTGGTCCTGGGACTGGTAGTGTTTCTCGGTGTGCATGTCCTCACCATGCTGAGGGGGCCGAGGGCCCAACTCGTTCAGAGGCTCGGCGAAGGTCCCTATAAGGGCCTCTATTCCTTGGTCTCGGCGGTCGGCCTCGGCCTCGTCATCTATGGTTACGGCGCGGCGCGCGCGCAGGGTTATGTCCAGATCTGGTCGCCGCCGGCGGTCTTCGGCCATGTCACGGCCTTGCTGATGGTGGTCGCCTTCGTCTCCCTGGTCGCCTTTGGCGCGCCCAACGGCAAGATCAAGTCGACGCTGAAACATCCGATGCTGGTCGCGGTCAAGGCCTGGGCGCTCGGCCATCTCCTGGTCAATGGCGATCTGGCCTCGATGCTGCTGTTCGGGTCCTTCCTGGCCTGGGCAGTGGCGGCGCGAATCTCCCTGAAGCGCCGGCCGGACGCGGTCGAGCCGGCGCCGGCGCCTTGGGGCACGGGCGACGTCATCGCCATCGTCGGCGGCCTCGCGGCCACGGTGGTGTTCATGATCTGGCTGCATCCGATCATCATCGGCGTGCCGGCGATCATCCGCTGACCGCGCGGCCGGGATCGGCCGCGTCGCAATGCCCCATCCATGCGGCGTTTGCTTCGGAAGGGGGGAGTTGATAGGTTCCGCGCCGCTTCGGCAGGCCGCCGCCCCTTTGGGAGCGCGGTGCTGCCCCTTTGGATGACCCGATGGCCGATATTTTCGATGAAGTCGAAGAGGACCTGCGTCGCGCGAGGTTCGAGAAGTTCTGGCAGAAATACTGGCCGGTCATGGCCGCGCTCGCCGCGGTCGTGATCCTGGTGATCGGCGGCTGGCGCTTCTATGAATGGCGGCAGGAGCAGCAATCGGCCGCCGCCGGCGCGCGTTTCGAGGCGGCCATGCGGCTGTCGCGCACCAATGGCGCCGAAGCCGAGGCTCAGTTTGCCACGATCGCCGCCGATGCGCCGTCGGGTTACCGGATCCTGGCGCGGCTTCGTCAGGCGACCGAACTCGCCAGCCGCGACAAGCCGGCGGGCGTTGCCGCTTTCGACGCGATCGCGGCCGATAGCGGCATAGGGTCGGTGCTGCAGGATGTCGCGCGCATCCGCGCGGGCTATCTGCTGGTCGACACCGCGAGCCAGGCGGACGTCGCCCGTCGCGTCGAGCCCTTGACCGCGGCCGGCCTGCCGTTCCGCCATTCGGCCCGCGAGCTGATGGCGCTGGCGGCCATGCGCGCCGGCGACAAGGCGGGGGTCGACAAGTGGCTGCAGGCGATCCAGGCCGACCAGGAGACGCCGCAGGGCGTGCGTGGCCGGGCCGAGTTGATCGCCGCGGTCAGCGCCGGCCTCGCCAAATAGCCGCAATTCGCCAGCACTGGATGCCGCTCTCGCCGCATCCAGGCATTTTCACGCGACGCGGTCGCCGCTGCGCGCGAAAATGCGGTAGAAGCCAGTGAAATGGTGCTGCTTGCCGCGTTGCTCGACGCGCCGGGTAGCACCAGCGTTCAGACCTCAAGAGCCGAACGGACCACAGACATGACTTGCTCCCGCCTCGATCGACGCCTCGTTCTGCGCGCCGGTGCGCTCGCCGCCCTCGGTCTCGGGCTGACGGCCTGCGAATCGCTGCAGGACATTCCGGCCATGTTCGAGCGCAAGCCGCCGCCGCTGCCGGGTGACCGCCAGGCCGTGTTCCCCGAAGGCGTTCCCGGCGTCGATCGCACCATCCCGCAGCCGGCCAATGCGCCGCCGGACGTGGCGCCGCCCGCGCCGCCGGCCGAACAGCCTCCGGCCGAGCAGCAGCCGCGCCGTCGCCGGGCCAGCCGCCCCGCTGCACAAGACACGAATTGATCGCAGGAATATGGCTTTCACCCTCGCCATTGTCGGCCGTCCCAATGTCGGCAAGTCCACGCTGTTCAACCGGCTGGTCGGCAAGCGCATCGCGCTGGTCGACGACCGGCCGGGCGTGACGCGCGACCGCCGCGAGGGTGATGCCCGCCTGGGCGATCTGGAATTCACCATCATCGACACCGCCGGCCTCGAGGCCGCCGGCACCGGCACGCTCGAGGCCCGCATGCGGGCGCAGACGGAAGAGGCGATCCGGCTTGCCGACCTGATCGTCTTCATGGTCGATGCCCGGGTCGGCCTGACGCCCGACGACCATGTCTTCGCCGATCTGGTGCGCCGGTCCGGCAAGCCGGTCATCCTCGCGGCCAACAAGAGCGAGGGCAAGGTCGGCATGGCCGGCGCCTATGAGGCCTTTGGCCTCGGCCTCGGCGATCCCGTGCCGCTCTCCGCCGAACATGGCGAGGGCCTTTCCGAACTCTACGATGCCCTGGCCGTGCACATGCCGGCGCCGGTCTTCGAAGACGAAGAGACGGAAGAAGGCGAAGACGAGGTCGACGATCCCAACAAGCCGATCTCGGTCGCCATTGTCGGTCGGCCGAATGCCGGCAAGTCGACCCTGGTCAACGCCCTGATCGGCGAGGACCGCATGCTGACCGGCCCCGAGGCCGGCATTACCCGCGACGCCATCGCGGTCGACTGGGACTGGGGCGGCCGCAAGTTCCGGCTGGTCGACACTGCGGGCTTGAGAAAGCGCGCCCGGATCGAGGACAAGGTCGAAAAGCTGTCGGTCGCCGACGCCCTGCGCGCCATCAGGTTCGCCCAGGTCGTGGTCGTCTGCATGGACGCCGAGAAGCCGTTCGAGGACCAGGACCTGCGCATTGCCGACCTGGCGGCCAAGGAGGGCAGGGCCGTCGTGCTCGCCTTCACCAAATGGGACCTGATCCCGCACAAGGGCGGCAAGGCCGCCAAGCTGCGCGAAGAGGCCGACCATTGGCTGCCGCAGATCAAGGGCTGCCCGGTGGTGGCCAATTCCGCCGAAACTGGCCAAGGCCTCGATCGGCTGATGCAGGCGATCGTCGATTCCCGCGTGCCCTGGCAGAAGCGCGTCTCGACCAATCAGCTGGTCCGCTGGCTGCAGGAAACGGTGGATCATCATCCGCCGCCGGCCGTGTCCGGACGGCGCATCAAGCTGCGCTACATGACGCAGGCCAAGACGCGGCCGCCGACTTTCGTCGCCTTCTGCTCGCGGCCGGAGGCCCTGCCTGAAAGCTATCTGCGCTATCTGGTCAACGGCCTGCGCGAGAGCTTCGAGCTGCAGGGAACGCCGATCCGCTTCCATCTGAAGAAGACGGACAATCCCTATGCGGATGGCAGCCGGAAGATCTACTGAGGGCAGCCTCTCAGCGACGATCGCTGCTTGACCGGATCGGCCCGGCGACGTCTTTCGCAGAAGCGGCGACGGCGACTTTCACCTTTGCCCTTTGTCCACCGCACTTCGTCTTGCCCGGGCTTGTCCCGGGCATCCACGCATTGTTCGGATGGTGACAGACAAGTCGTGGATGGCCGCGACAAGCCCGGCCAAGACGAGAGTCGTCCCCTCGCCGCCAGGCGCAGGACGCGCGCCGTGGCCATGCACGCGACAATGTCAACTCATCGTCCTGCCCGGGCTCGCAGGCACACACGACTTGCTTGCGCCTCATCAAGCAGCCGTCATCGCCGCGTCACGGTGCCAGAGCGCCCCGGTGGCCGCCAAAGCGCTCAGTAGCCGACGGTGAAGCGCTTGCGCTCGTGGGCCGGCTTTTCCAGTTCGTCGGCCAGGGCGACCGCGTAATCCTCGAAGGAAATCCAGCTCTTGCCGTCGGCGCCGGTCAGCAACTGGTCGCCACCGATGCGGAACTTGCCCGTGCGCTCGCCCGATGTGAACAGGGCCGAGGGCGACAGGAAGGTCCAGTTGAGGGTCGGCTCGGCCTTCAAGAGGTCGAGAAAGACGCCGCCGGCCAAAGCCTCCGCCTTGTAGGCGGCAGGGAAGGCCGGCTGGTCGGCCAGCCGCGCGCCCGGCGCGACTTCGAGGCTGCCGGCACCACCCACCACCAGATAACGCGGCACGCCGGCCGCCTTGACCGCGGCGATCAGCTTGCGCGGATCGGACGCGGCGAAATGCACGCTGCTGATGACGGCGTCGTGGCCGGCGATCGCCTTGGCGAGGGCCTCGGGGGCGTCCGCGTCGGCCTTGACGGCGGTGACATGGGCACCGGCGGCGATCTTGGAGGGGTCGCGGGCAATGGCGGTCACCGCGTGGCCGCGGCGGGCGAGTTCGGCGAGAATGCGCGAGCCGGCATTGCCGGAAGCGCCGATCAGAGCGACTTTCATCAAAGGGTCTCCATGTGGTAGTAACCGATGGATACCAAGTGCGCGTCAGAACCTTAGCTGTAAAGAAGGCACTTTCAGGTCACGTGGTCACCCCGGAGAAATCGCCTTGCATTATCCCAATGTCTTCGACGGCAAATGCCCGACCCGGGTGGTGCTCGACCGTGTCGGCGATAAATGGGCCGTGCTGATCCTGCTGCTGCTGGCGGCCGGACCGCTGCGTTTCAACGAATTACGCCGCCGGATCGACGGCATATCGCAGAAAATGCTGTCGCAGACCCTGAAGAGCCTGGAACGCGACGGCCTCGTCGGCCGCAAGGCCTTCGCCACCGTGCCGGTGACGGTGGAATATTCCATCACGCCGCTCGGCCTCACCCTCTATTCGGCGGTCGACAGCCTGCGTCTCTGGGCCGAGACCCATCTCGGCGAGGTCGCCGCCGCGCAGCAGCGTTATGACGGCGGGCAGGGCATGTCGGAAGCGGCGTGAGTGAAGGGGCATCGCGCATGAACCCTCGCCCACGTCTTCGTGGGAGAGGGTGGTTGCGTTCGCCCGCCCCGTGCATGCCGACTGGAAATTGATGGGTCGGCCCGCTTCAGACCCTCACCCGGCCGCTCCGCGGCCACCCTCTCCCGCGAAGGCGCGGGCGAGGGTTTGCGCGCACCTCAGGCCGGGTCCTGGAACGCCTTCAGCGTCTTCGTCGGATAGTCGTAGATCATCGCCGTCTCGGTCACCGAGGGCAGGCAGAGCGCCAGGATGGCGCCGGCCGGGCCTTCGGGAGCTTCCAGCGTCGCCGGATCCTCGCCGGGCATGGCCTGCGCTCGCATGGCGGTGCGGATCGGCCCGGGATTGAGCAGGTTGACCCTGAGCGGGTTGTTGACGTTCTCCGCGGCATAGGTCAGCGCCAGCGACTTGAGCGCCGCCTTGGTCGCCGAATCGGGACCCCAGAACGCCCGGTTGCGCCATGACGCCCCCGACGAGACGAACACGGCGCGGCCGGCATCCGATTGCTGCAGCAGCGGGTCGAACGACCGAATCAGCCGCCACTGGGCGGTCAGGTTGACGGCGACGGTGTGGTCCCATTCTTTCGGCGTGACGTGGCCGAGCGGCGAGATCGGGCCGAGAATGGCGCCGTTGGCCACCAGCACGTCGAGCTTGCCCCAGCGCTCATGGATGGCGAGCCCCAGGCGGTCGAGCCCGTCGCCGTCCTTGATGTCGAGCGGCACCAGCGTCGCCGTGCCGCCGGCCTGGCGGATCGCGTCGTCGAGCGATTCGAGGCCGCCCTGGGTGCGGGCCACCGCCACCACATGGGCTCCGGCTTCAGCCAGCAGCAGGGCCGTGGCCCGTCCGATGCCGCGCGAAGCGCCGGTGATGCAGGCCACGCGGCCCGAAAGAGGCTTGTCGGTCATGAAGGCAGGATCTCAGCTCGCTTCGGCCAGCAGCGAGAGCTGCTTGGCGCCTTCGCTGACCAGGTCGGTGATCGGCGTGGGATAGTCGCCGGTGAAATAATGGTCGGTGAACTGCGGCTGGCCCGGGTCGCGGCCCGGCTCGCCGAGCGCCCGATAGAGCCCGTCGATCGAGATGAAGGCGAGCGAATCGACGCCGAGATAGGTCTTCATCTCGTCCAGCGACATGCGGGCGGCGAGCAGCTTGTCCTGGTCGGGCATGTCGATGCCGTAATAATCAGGGAAGCGGATCGGCGGCGAGGCGATGCGGAAATGCACCTCGCGGGCCCCGGCATCACGCATCATCTGCACGATCTTGCGCGAGGTGGTGCCGCGCACGATGCTGTCGTCCACCAGCACGATGCGCTGGCCGGCGACCACCGCCCGGTTGGCCGAATGTTTCAGGCGCACGCCGAGTTCGCGCACCGACTGGGTCGGCTGGATGAAGGTGCGGCCGACATAGTGGTTGCGGATGATGCCGAGCTCGTAGGGAATGCCCGACTTCTGCGCGTAGCCGATGGCCGCCGGCACGCCGGAATCCGGCACCGGCACGATGACGTCGGCATCAACGGGGCTTTCGGCGGCGAGCGTCGCGCCGATCTGCTTGCGCAGGCCATAGACATTCTTGCCGTCGACGATCGAGTCGGGCCGGGCGAAATAGACATATTCGAAGATGCACGGGCGCAGCTTGCGCTGCGGGAACGGCCGGATCGATTCCAGCCCCTGGTCGGAGATGACGACCACCTCGCCATTGGCGACCTCGCGCACGAAGCGCGCGCCGATAATGTCGAGGGCGCAGGTCTCGGAGGTCAGGATATATTTGCCGTCGAGTTCGCCGATGACCAGCGGGCGAATACCGAGCGGATCGCGCGCGCCGATCAGCTTCTTGTTGGTCATGCCGACAAAGGCGTAACCGCCCTCGACCTGGCCGAGCGCGTCGATGAACCGGTCGGCGAAGCGGTTGCGCCGCGAGCGGGCGACCAGGTGCAGGATGACCTCGGTGTCGGAGGTCGCCTGATAGATAGCCCCATCGGCGATCAGGCGCCGGCGCAAGGTCAGGCCATTGGTCAGATTGCCGTTGTGGCAGACCGCGAAACCGCCGGTCTCGAGCTCGGCGAAGAGCGGCTGGACGTTGCGCAGAATGGTGCCGCCGGTGGTCGAATAGCGGGTATGGCCGATGGCCGACTGGCCGGGCAGGCGCTCGATCACCTCGCGCTTGGAGAAATTGTCGCCGACCAGGCCGAGCCGGCGTTCCGAATGGAACCGGGCGCCGTCGAACGACACGATGCCGGCCGCTTCCTGGCCGCGATGCTGCAGGGCATGCAGGCCGAGCGCCGTGAGCGCGGCGGCGTCGGGATGGTCATGGACACCGAAGACACCGCATTCCTCGTGCAGGCGGTCGGCCTCGCTGTCGAAGACCCCGTCATCCGGGGCCTGTCGGTCGAAGTCCTCGCGCGCATGCTCCAGGTCCGCCTCGTGGTGGCGCACCTCTAGGGATCGCGTCATGGCATCCTCGTCCAAGAACGAGACCGGCGGGGCCCGGCATGGGCCGTCGGCGCGATCTCTTGGTCCAACAGAAATACGAGCCCTGCCACGATCCGGATGGACCGCCTCAGTGCTCCGAAGGCTCCGATCGTCGCCCCGTCACGTCATATGCGGGGCGATGCGCCGGTTAGAAAGACCCTTTCCACCCCATGCACGGCGGCCATGCGCCGCCGGGCCGAATACTCGCCTCACAGACGGCGCTGCGGCTGGGCCGGCGGCGTCGCTCCAGGGGCTGCCGGCGCGGCAGGCGCCGCCGGCGGCGCGGTGCCCTCGGCCGGTGCGGCCGGAGGCTGCTGCGAACGGTTCAGCCGGCGCAGGATATCCGAACCCTCGATATCCTGGGGCAATTTCTCGATCAGCCAGTCCTTGGTGTTCTCCAGCAAGGCATAGGACTTCGCCTTGGCGATCCAGTCCGGCCGGTTGGTGCTCGGCACCAGCCAGGTGAAGAAGGCGAAGGCCACCACCACGATCACCAGGCCGCGGGCGAGGCCGAAGGCAAAGCCGAGGGTGCGGTCGAGCACGCCGATCTTCGAGTCGAGAATGGCGTCGGAGATGCGGATGGTGATCAGCGAGACGACCACCAGCACGGTGAGGAAGACACCGGCGATGACAATGGCCTTGGCGGCCAGTTCGTTGGACACCTGGGTCTGGGCGATCGGCAGAAGCCGCGGGAAGGCCCACCAGGTGGCGAGCGCCGCCAGGCCCCAGGAGGCGATCGACAGGACCTCGCGGACGAAACCGCGGACCATCGCGAGCAGCGCTGAAATCAGCATGATCGCGGCGAGGCCCATGTCGAGATAAGTGACCGGCATCGGGGGAGGGCTCCGGGCAAGCAGAACGAGTGGCGCGAGTCGTATCAAGCCGCGCGATCACGCGCTTATAGCGAGGCATGTGGCCGCCGTCACCCCGTCAGCCACAGGCAAATCACCGATGCAATTCGGCCGTCGGATGGATGGTGTTTCTGGGCGATCCACGGTGCTCGCGGAAGACGACAGGCGGCGACACGACCGATACGGGTGGTGGATGCCTGCGCGGCCGGCGATCCGGCCACCCACGAATTCGGCTCAGCGGCCCTCAAGGCGCGACAGAGCGAAATCGCGGCGGTCCTGAAACGCGCCAGAATTCGTGGATGCCCGGGACAAGCCCGGGCAAGACGATATGTTGGGCTCACGTCATTCTGCGTCATGGGTCCGCGTCCTTGACCGGGCGAGCCGGCGCGCCGACCGTGACGGCCATTCTCGTCCTGGCCGGGCTTGTCCCGGCCACCCACGAATTGAACCCCATAGTCCCCGAGACAGATCCCGTCGGACCTGCACCCCGGTCGCGGCAAACACTCGCAACGGGATTGAACAAAGTTATCGTGGCGCAGGGGAAGTCGTGGGTATCAGGGACAAGCCCGGGCAAGACGAGCCTGGAGCTCGCCGTCAGCTGACCATCAATCGTTCGCAACCGCCTTGGGCTTGCGCGCACCGACGCCGGCGGCGGCGATATCGGCGACCAGGGTCGAGAGATTGTTGACCGACTGGGTGCCGAGCCCCGGTTCGCCAGTCTCGCCGCGCGCCACCTCCGGCACCACGGCCTTGGTGAAGCCAAGTTTCTTGGCCTCCTTCAGGCGCGCCGCCGCCTGGGCCACCGGCCGGACCGCGCCGGACAGGCTGACCTCGCCGAAATAGACCGCGTCGGCCGGCAGCACGGCGCCGGTCAGCGAGGAGACGAGTGCGGCGGCGACCGCGAGATCGGCGGCCGGTTCGGCGATCCTCAAGCCTCCCGCGACATTCAGATAGACGTCGTGGCTGCCGAGCCTGACGCCGCAATGGGCGTCGAGCACGGCCAGAACCATGGACATGCGCGCGCCGTCCCAGCCGACCACCGCGCGGCGCGGGGTGCCGAGCGTCGAGGGGGCGACCAGGGCCTGGATCTCCACCAGGACGGGCCGCGTGCCCTCCATTCCGGCGAAGACAGCCGTGCCGGGCGCGCCCAGGTCGCGGCCCGCCAGAAACAGTTCCGACGGGTTCGGCACCTCGCGCAGGCCCTTGCCGGTCATCTCGAACACGCCGATCTCGTCGGTCGGGCCGAAGCGATTCTTCACCGCGCGCAGGATGCGGAAGTGATGGCCGCCTTCGCCCTCGAAGCTCATCACCGCGTCGACCATGTGCTCGACCACCCGCGGGCCGGCGATCTGGCCGTCCTTGGTGACATGGCCGACCAGGATCACCGCCGCGCCGGACTTCTTGGCGTAGCGAATCAGCACCTGGGCCGCGGAACGGACCTGGCTGACCGTGCCCGGTGCGCTCTCCACCTTGTCGGTCCACATGGTCTGGATCGAATCGATCACCACCAGCCGCGGCGTGCCACCTTCCGACAGGGTCGCGACGATATCCTCGACATTGGTCTCGGCGGCGAGCTCGACGGGCGACGCGGTCAGCCCGAGCCGCTCGGCGCGCAGCCGAACCTGGCCGACCGCCTCTTCGCCGGAGATATAGACGACCCGGTGGCCCATGCGCGCGAGCCGTGCAGAAGCCTGGATCAGCAGGGTCGACTTGCCGATGCCGGGATCGCCGCCGATCAGGATCACCGAGCCCTTGACCAGGCCGCCGCCGAACACCCGGTCGAGCTCGCCGACCTGCGTCTCGGTGCGCGGCGCCTGGTCATTGACGCCGTCGAGCCCGGCCAGCGCGAAGGTCCGGCCCTTCTTGGCGCCGCCCTTGGCCGGCGCGCCGCCGACGCCGGTCGTGGCGACGCTCTCTTCGGCGATCGTGTTCCAGGCGCCGCAGCTCTCGCATTTGCCTTGCCAGCGGCCATAGCTGGCGCCGCAGGACTGACAGACGAAAGAGGTGATATTGCGCGCCATGGAGCCTGCGTGAGCCGGAATCAGCCTCCGGTATAACGCCTGTTATAGCGCCGCCCAAGGCTGGTCAGCATTTCGTAGCCGATCGTGCCGGCGACCTCGGCGATCTCGTCGACGCCGATGCCGTCGCCGAGAAGGGTGACGAGATCGCCGCGCCTGACGGGGCCTGCCTCGGTGAGGTCGATGGCGATCAGGTCCATCGAGACGCGCCCGGCGAGCGGGCAGGCGACGCCATTGACCCGGACCTTGGCCCGGACATTGCGCTCCGCGGAACCGGCGGCGCGCAGATAGCCGTCGGCATAACCCACCGACACGATACCGACACGGCTCGGCCTGGCGGCGGTCCAGGTGGCGCCATAGCCGACCGCGTCGCCCGGCCTGACGTCGCGGACCTGGACGAGCGGCGCTTCCAGGCGCACCACCGGCTCGAGCGGATCGCGGCCGGCGCAGAAGCGGGCGCCGTAAAGCGCGATGCCGGGGCGGACGATGTCGTGACGGGCCGCCGCCATGGTGCAGCCGGCGGAATTGGCGAGCGAGCCGGCGACGCCGGGAAACAGCGCGCGCATCTGGGCAAAGCGGTCGATCTGGCGCGCCGTCAGGGGGTGGCCGGGTTCGTCGGCGCAGGCGAAATGGCTCATCAGCAAGGCCGGCTCGAAGGCCAGCGCATGGGGCCCGGGCTCGGCGAGGAGCGCCGCTTCGGCGAGATCGAGGCCGAGCCGGTTCATGCCGGTATCGATATGGATGGCGGCCGGCCAGCGCCTGGCCGTCGCCGCGCAGAAGGCGCTGAAGATCTCGATCTCCTCGCGGCTGCCGAGCACCGGGCGAAGCGCATGATCGGCATAGGTCGCGAGCGCTTCGCCGAACAGGCCGTTCAGCACATAGATCGTCGCGTCCGGCAGCACGGCGCGCAAGCGCCTGGCTTCGGAGAGATGCGCGACGAAGAAGGTGCGCGCGCCGGCATCCGCCAGTGCCGGCCCGGTCGCCTCGATGCCGGTGCCATAGGCGTCGGCCTTGACCACGGCGGCGCATTCGGCGCCGGCCGTCATGGCGGCGAGCGCCCGGTAATTGCGCTTGATCGCGCCGAGATCGATCGTCAGACGCGCGCCAGCCTCTTCCGCCGGCACTTTTAATGCCCCGCTCATCGTATCGTCAGGCCTCTATTCCATCCTCTGGGGCAAATGGTCCTCCTCGGCGAGATCCGAGAAGCGCGTCACATTGGCCTCGAATTGCAGCGTAACCGTGCCGGTCGGTCCGTGACGCTGCTTGCCGATGATGACTTCGGCCTTGCCGTGCAGCCGGGCCATTTCGTCGCGCCACTTGATGTGCTCTTCCGTGCCCGGCTTCGGTTCGCGGTTCTGGATGTAATATTCCTCGCGGAACACGAACATGACGGCGTCGGCGTCCTGCTCGATCGACCCCGATTCGCGAAGGTCGGACAGCTGCGGGCGCTTGTCGTCGCGTGATTCGACCTGGCGCGACAGCTGCGACAGCGCCAGGATCGGCACGTTCAGCTCCTTGGCCAGCGCCTTCATGCCCGTGGTGATCTCGGTCAGCTCCTGCACGCGGTTCTGGTTGTTCTTGGACGAGCCGGACAGCAGCTGAAGATAGTCGACCACCATGAAATCGAGGCCACGCTGGCGCTTCAGGCGGCGCGCGCGCGCGGTGAGCTGCGAGATCGACAGGCCGCCGGTATCGTCGATGTAGAACGGAATGGACTGGATTTCGCGGGCGGCCTCGGTCAGCCGGTAGAACTCGTCTTCCTGAATGTCGCCGCGGCGGATCTTGTAGGACGAGATCTGCGCCTGCTCGGCGACGATACGGGTGGCGAGCTGGTCGGCGCTCATTTCCAGCGAGAAGAAGCCGACAATGCCGCCATTGGTGGTCTTGTGCGTGCCGTCTGCCTCGACCTCGAACTTGTAGGCCTTGGCAATGTTGAAGGCGATATTGGTGGCGAGCGAGGTCTTGCCCATGGCCGGGCGGCCGGCGAGCA
Organism: Hyphomicrobiales bacterium; assembly: GCA_017304475.1. Lineage (GTDB taxonomy): Bacteria > Pseudomonadota > Alphaproteobacteria > Rhizobiales > Phreatobacteraceae > Phreatobacter. Next base: position 290,157 of record JAFKKV010000015.1, read on the forward strand.
CCACGAGATCGGAGGGCTGCATGCCGCCGAGCGTCTTGTCGAGGTCGCGCAGGCCGGTCGAGATACCCGAGAGGTGGCCGTCGCGCTGATAGGCCTGGCCCGCCATGTCGATCGCGCGGGCCACGGCGTCGGTGAAGCGCGTGAAGCCGCCATCGTAGCGGCCGGTTTCGGCCAAAGCGAAAAGGTTGCGTTCGGCATCCTCGATCTGCGCGCGGGGCGGCATGTCGACGGGCGCGTCATAGGCGACATTGACCATGCCTTCGCCGATCTGGATCAGGTCCCGGCGGATCGCCAGGTCATAGATCGAGCGGCCGTAATCCTCGGCATTGATGATGGTCGTCGCCTCGGCGGCCAGGCGCGCGAGATATTGGACGATCGTCAATCCGCCGATGTCGAGCTGCGGGTCGAGGAAGGTCTTGAGCGTCACCGGCGTGGCGATCTTGCCGCCGCGGATCAGCGACGAGGTGGTCTCGTAGATCTTCTGGTGCAGCGGGTCGAAATAATGCTTCGCCTCGAGAAAGTCGGCGACCCGGTAGAACGCTTCGTTATTGACGAGGATAGCGCCCAGCAATGCCTGCTCGGCCTCGATATTGTGCGGGGCCTGGCGAAACGCCGGTTCGGCGGTGCCGACGGGGACAAGGGCGGGCAGGGCGGACATTGCTTCGGGCTTCGACAGCTGGATTCCAGGGGGACCCCGTCTCTAGCAGGCTTGCGGTGCCCGGCGTAAAGCCTTTTCCGGGTGGCACCGGCGGAGCCCCAATGTCCCCGATTCTCACAGGCACGGAAAAGAAACGCTTTAGTGATTGACACGGGGGCGCCGGCCTCGCCGCCGCTGCGGCCTTCAGGGGCAGGCGCAAGCCCTGGGTAAGAAATCGGCTGGCACCCCATAGATGTCGCGGTGAAATCAACTTTTTACCTAGCGCGGAAACCCAACGTTAACTCTGCCATGCGATCCCTTTGCAATCCGCACAAGCGGTTACTCAATCGTGAAGGGGCGCTCCCATGTTCAAGCGTGTCGCATTACCCATGGTCGCCTTAGCGGCCCTCACATCGGTCGGTGCGAAGGCGGCCGATCTCGGCGGAGCGGCGCTCCGAGGCTCGGAAGTCATTGCCGCGGCTCCCGACTATGTCGACAAGTGGAGCGGCTTCTATATCGGCGGCCAGGTCGGCCTGCAGTCGCAGCGCAATTGGGGCTCGCATAGCGACGCCACCAATTCGACCAGGCCCGACGGCAACGGCGTCCAGCACTACGATTTCGACTACGACTACGGCAAGACCAGCGTCAGCTACGGCCTGCATGCCGGCTATCAGCGCCTGTTCAATCAGGTCCTGTTCGGTGTGGAAGCCGATTTCGAAGGCCCGATGTCCGGCATCTCGTCGTCCTGGTACAATTCGAACCCGGATTTCGGCGTCGGCAACCACTACCAGCAGCGGCTTCGTTCGAACTGGCAGGGTTCGGTGCGGGCCCGTATCGGCTGGGTGCACAACGTCAAGACCCTGTTCTATCTGACCGGCGGTTTCGCCTTCGGCAATTTCAAGGCCTGTACCATTCTCAACGATTGCCAGGGCAATGTCGGCCACGTCGTGAAATATACCTCGACGCGTGTCGGCTGGACGCTCGGTGCCGGTATCGAGCACAAGTTCTCGTATAACTGGTCGGCCCGCATCGAATACCGCTACACCAATTACGGCTCGCGCAACTGCTTCGCGCAGGATGCCTGTTCCGTCAACGCGAACTCCTCCGACATCGGCAACCGTATCGAGACCCACGCGGTTCGGGTTGGCGTCAGCTATCTCTTCGGTGCGCCGCCGGTCGCGGTGGAGCCTATCGTCGCCCGCTACTGATCCCTCGCGGTCACGTTCGGGGCGGAGCGGGCCTTCACGGCCCGCCGGTCCCAACAAAAAACGCCCGGCTTCGCAGCCGGGCGTTTTTCTTTCTGGCGACCCGGCCGCCCGAGGGGCAGCCGGCATCGACAAGCGAAGGGGCTCAGCCCTCGCCCTGGCCGGCTTCGCCGGCATCCATGAACTCTTCCGGATTGAAGGTCTCGAAGGTCGGCTCTTCGGCGCGCTGGGTCAGGTCTTCACCATGGACCTGACGCTCGGCCTCGCCGACCGAACGGGCGACGTTGACGGTGACATGGGCGTCGACTTCCGGGTGCAGGGCGATCGTCACCTTGTGCAGGCCGATGGCCTTGATCGGGGTGTCGAGCTGGATCATCGCGCGGGCGACCGTCACGCCGCCCTCGGTGATCACCTCGGCGAGATCGCGGGCCGACACCGAGCCATAGAGGTGACCGGTCTCGCCGGCCTGGCGGATGATCACATAGGTGTTGCCGTCGAGCTGGGCGGCGACGCCTTCGGCATCCTTCTTCAGTTCGAGGTTATGCGCCTCGAGCTGGACCTTCATGGTCTCGAACTTCTTGCGGTTGGCCTCGGTCGCGCGGAGAGCCTTGCCCTGGGTCAGCAGGTAGTTGCGGGCATAACCCGGCTTCACCTTCACGACTTCGCCCATCTGGCCAAGCTTGGCCACGCGCTGCAGCAGAATCACGTCCATGTTCAATCTCCTCGTAGTGTCAGGTGCATGTCATGTGTTGGAGGGAGCCGAGGGGGGCGCCTGGCGCTTGGCCCTCAGGTTGAAAAGCACGTCGGCGAGGCCGGCGAGTGCGACGAAGATCATCGGCCAGCCGATGATGAAGGTCAGGGCGTAGAGCAGCCCGAGCGCGAAGCCGCGCATGCTCCAGCCGCGCGTCACGTCATGGGCGAGCGCATAGCCGGCCAGCGCGAACACCGCGAGGCCGACGGCCGTCACAATGATGCCGACATGGCCGACGATGCCGGTGGCAAACGACGCCAGGGTCCCCGCGAGCAGGGCGACGGCCGTCCAGCGGGGCAGCCGCATCGACGGCAGGTCCGGCCAGGGCCGCGCGAGCTTGCCCGAGGCACGGACGATCCGGCCGGCGACGAACAGGTTGAGCGCCGTGACGAACGTCCAGACGATGGCGGCGGCGACCGGCACCGCGGCGGTCATGAATGCGGCGAGCATCGCCTGGGTCTCGCCGTCGACCGAGGTCATCTGGCGCAGCGTCTGGTCGACGGCCGCGCGCAGCGAGGTCTGATAGGCCTCGAAATCGAAGCCGAACAGCACGGCCATGCCGAACAGGGTGAGCGCCACCGCGCCGGCGCCGATGACCGCGAGCAGCAGGCCGGGCGGGCACCATTCCACCGCATCGGGGTCGGCTGCGGTCGGTGCCGGGCGCGTGGAGAGCGCCAGAAAGGCCAGGATCCAGGCGGGCAGCCCGATCGAGAAGAAGAAGAACAGGCCAAGCTGCGAACGCAGCGCCAGCGACAAGGCGAGCGCGCCGATCGTGCTGGCGAAGGCGCCGGCATAGTGGCCCCAGCCGAGGCCTGCGATCAGCACGGGAAGGGCCGCGAAATAGAACAGGACAATAGCCAGCGGGTTCCCCGACGCGAGTGTCGCGAAGAGGAGGGCGGACGCCAGTCCGGCGCCGAAAGCAATGGCGAGGGTCGGTCCCATCGTCAGCTGTCCCGCTCGATCCCGAGGGTTAGGGGGATTCACCCCAACTTCAGCCGTGACGGGGCATCCGTCCGGCCGACGATCATTCGTCAACTTGGCAGTACCGGTGGGGCGTCGGCCGTCCCACCGGCAATCTCAGGACGCGATCGAACGATCGCGTCGCGTGATCAAGTGATCACGTCACGTGATCACTTGATCACGTAGGGCAGAAGGCCGAGGAAGCGGGCGCGCTTGATCGCCTGGGCGAGCTCGCGCTGCTTCTTGGCGGAAACCGCCGTGATGCGCGACGGCACGATCTTGCCGCGCTCGGAAATGTAGCGCTGCAGCAGGCGCACGTCCTTGTAATCGATCACCGGAGCATTCGGACCGGAGAACGGGCAGGTCTTGCGACGGCGGAAGAAGGGACGGCGGGCGCCGCCACCGGTCGAGGTCGATGCGGACGTCATGCTCACTCCTCCGTCACAACGGCTTCGGCACCGGCTTCGACGTCGCCGCCGTCACGGTCACGAAAACGGCGGGCACCGCCGCCGCCGCCGCCGCTGCGGTCACCGCCGCCGCCGCCAAATCCACGGTCACGACCGCCGCCGAAGCCGCCGCCGCCACCGAAGCCACGGTCGCCGAAGCCGCGCTCGCCGCGGTCGTCGCGATCACGCTTCTGCAGCATGGCCGACTGGCCCTCCTCGAGAGCCTCCACCTTGATCGTCATGAAGCGCAGGATGTCTTCATTGATCGACATCTGACGCTCCATCTCGGCGACCGCGGCGTGCGGCGCGTCGATGTTCATCAGCGTGTAATGAGCCTTGCGGTTCTTGCGGATCCGGAACGCGATCGACTTCAGCCCCCAGGACTCGGTCTTGGCAACCGAGCCGCCATTGGCTTCGATGACGTCCTTGTACTGCGTCGCAAGCGCTTCCGCCTGCTGCGCAGTCACATCCTGGCGCGCCAGGAATACGTGTTCATAGAGAGGCATTCGGCCTGTCTCCTGGTTCGAAACACCGCTTCTTCGGCGCGAAGCCCCTCAAGCCCTGGACAGGCCCGACAGAATTCTCGAAGGCGGAGACACCGGATGACGAGGGGTTTAAAGATCCTCTGCAGGCAAGCCTGCCACCCGTTCAGCCACCAGCCGATCGAAGCGAAGGCGGCCTTATACGCGAAAACGCCGGGGGTTCAAGGGTAAAGCGCATATAGGGCGCGCGAGGACGGCCTCGATGGAGAAAGACGCGGCGGATGGGGCCGAGCCGGGGAGGGCGCCGCGTGGCGCCGTCCCCACCGCGTCTTGGCCGGGAAGGCCTGGCTGGCCCGCGCCCCTTCCTTCATAGCCGGCCTTCTATGGCCTCGCCAAACGAAGTCGTGGATGGCCGGGACAAGCCCGGCCAAGACGCGGCGATCGGCCTTTTGCCTCCGGCCCGTCGTCCGCGGCCCTCTTCGCCGGCCCATTCACGTCAGGCGGCGTCGGCCTCGCTGCGCCAGGCCGGGAAGGGGTCGGCGAGCCCCGCATGCTCGGCGGCGTCGAAGCGTGTCGCCGAGGCCCGGCCGACCAGGCAGTCGTCGAGCGCGGCGCGCATGCGCTGCTCATCAAGGCCTGTTCCGATGAACACCAGCTCCTGGCGCCGGTCGCCATAGACCGGGTGCCAGTGCCGCTTCAGCATGGCGCGCCACTCGTCGCTGTCGGGCCAGCGCGCCCTAGGCACGGCGATCCACCAGAAGCCCATGGCGGAGGTCCGGCAGACCGCGCCGGCGATCGACAGCTCGCCGCACCAGTTCGGCCGGGTGGCGAGCCAGAAATGCCCCTTGGCCCGGATCAGCCCCGGCCAGGTCGCCTTCAGGAAGGCGTCGAACTTCACCGGATCGAGCGGCCGGGCGGCACGATAGACGAAGGAGGATATGCCGTATTCCTCGGTCTCCGGCACATGATCCTTGAAGCCGTAGAGTTCCTTCGCCCACAAGGGATGGGTCTCGGCGGCCTCCTTGTCGAAGCGGCCGGTGTCGAGCACGTCGGCGAGCGCCACCTTGGCGAAATCGGTCTTGACGACGAGGGCGTCGGGATTGAGCGCGCGAACCACCTTCTCGACGAGCGCGAGCTGGCCGGGCCGCACGTCGGAGGTCTTGTTGACGATCACCACGTCGGCGAATTCGATCTGGTCGGTGAGGAGGTCGGCCAGGGTCCGGTCGTCGCCGTCGCCCGCGGTCTCGCCCCGATCGGCCAGCATGTCGTGGCCGCTGAAGTCCTTCACCAGGTTGATCGCGTCGACGACGGTCACCATGCAGTCGAGCCGCGCGATATCCTCCAGCGCCTCGCCGTCTTCCGATCGGAACGAGAAGGTCGCTGCGATCGGCAGGGGCTCGGCGATGCCGGTACCTTCGATCAGCAGGTAGTCATATCGGCCGGTCTCAGCGAGCTGCCTGACCTCGCTCAGGAGATCGTCGCGCAGCGTGCAGCAGATGCAGCCATTGGTCATCTCGACGAGCCGCTCGTCGGTGCGCGACAGGTTGGCGCCGCCGTCGCGGACGAGGTCGGCGTCGATATTCACCTCCGACATGTCGTTGACAATGACCGCGACGCGGCGGCCCTCGCGGTTGTTCAGGATGTGGTTCAGCAGCGTCGTCTTGCCCGCACCGAGGAAGCCGGAGAGCACGGTGACGGGCAGGCGCTTGTCGGAGGGATCGGCGGGCATGAGGGCTCCAAGAAATGTTATGATATAACATAGCTTGATTGAGCGCGGCGTCGCAAGACCTGACCCGCGGGACGTGAACGAGCGCGGGCGAAGTCGCCCGCGCGATCGCCGACATTCTCTACGTCACCCCCGGCGAGCCAGAGCAGAAGCCCCTGCTTCTGCGGAGGCGAGGGAAGGGGGACCAGGAGTTACCGGGCCCAGTCCTCGACGTCGCGAAATCACTTGAATTATGAGCTGAGAGCGCGGCCCGTTGGCTCCTGGTCCCCCTTCCCCTCGCTTCGCTCGGCCGGGGGTGACGTCCTGTGCTCGCGCGACGCGCTGCGCCAAGCCAGCAAGACTGCCGGCGGCATGGCATGCCGCCGGCAAGTCGCAACCGATTTAGCGCCCGGCCAGGATCGCCCTGATCTGGTTCGTCGCCGCGTCGATCCGGATTGCCAGGAGCGCCGCGCCGCGGTCGGCCGATGCCCGGCTCGGGTCGCCGCTCGCGCCCATCTGGCGCAAGCTGCCGGGCAGGCCCTGCAAGCGGTCGAGCATGACACCGGAGGGATACACCGCCATCAGTTCGGACGTGTCGATCAGGCCGGCATGGAAGCCGATCGTCGCGGTGCTTTCGCCCTGAGCCTCGAGCAGCCGGTTCTGTTCGCGATCCTCGTAATAGCGGTCGACCTGGGCGACCAGGATGCCGTCGCGCGCCCATTCCAGGCTGAGCGCGGCGGCGACCCGGGCCTGGACCGCCTGGCTCGGCCCGTGATCGCCGATGAACAGGATGGTCTTGAAGCCGGCCGTCTTGAGGCTTCTGGCTATGCCGTCGAGCAATTGCTCGAACACCGGCTCGCGCAGGCCGATCGTCCCGGGAAGCTGCATGTTGTCGGTCGGCGGCGCGTAATCGCCCTGCGGCACGAAAGAGACGACCGGCGCGACCAGGGTCCGGCCGAGCTTGCCGGCGATCGCGCGGGCAGCATGGCCGACAATATGATCATGCTTGTTCAGCACCATATGCGGGCCGTTCTGCTCGACACCGCCGGTGGGCACGATGACAGTTGTGAAACCGTTCTGAAGGGCGCTCATCACCTCCATCCAGGTCATGTCCTGCAGGGCGGTCGTCTGCGGCACCGGCGTGGCCAGCGTCCGCACGGCATTGCCGGTGCCGAGCCCGACGACCAGGACGACGACCAGCGCAAGCCGGGAGGACAGGCGAGCGAGCAATCGGTTTCTCCGCGGATCTCTCGACAGGTGACGGATCTGCCTAACATCGCTTGTTTAAGAAACCGCCTTGTTCCGAAGCCCGGTCCCTAACGGCATCTTAACGCGGCCGCGCTTCAATCGGCCGATTCCATCAGGCAGGGACCACGGGCTCATGGATATCCTCTGGGCGATCATCGCGCGGCTCGGCGAAGTGCTGATAGTCCAATTGCCCTGGGCGATCGGACTGGCCGCCATGTTCACGGTGCTCGCCATCTTTTCCAGCCAGACCTGCAATCCCGGCAAACCCTGGTGGAAGAATCGCGGCCTGCTCACCGACGCCGAATACGGCCTGATCCTGCCGATCGTGATGCCCTATCTGCGCGTCTGCCTGATCATCCTGGTGGTGGCGATCGCGCGCGGCTCGGCCAGCGACGACGACATCGTCGACTTCATGCAGAACGGCCGGGGCCCGGTGAGCCATTTGCCGCTCTGGGGGCAGGCCATCTTCTATCTGCTGGCGACCGACTTCCTGCTGTATTGGAGCCACCGGCTGTTTCACGGCATGCATCTCTGGCCGTTCCACGCGGTGCATCATTCGTCCGAGGACGTCGACTGGACCTCCGCCTATCGGTTCCACCCGGTCAATACGCTGCTGGGGCCGACGCTGGTCAATCTCATCATGATCGGGCTGGGCGTGTCGCCGGTGGTCATGGTAGCCCTGGTGCCGTTCGACATCGTCACCGCGGCCTTCGTGCACAGCAATCTGAAGTGGACGCTCGGGCCGCTCAAATATGTCTTCGCGACGCCGGTCTTCCATCGCTGGCACCACAGCCATCCCGACGACGGCGGCATGATGAACTATGCCCCGACCTTCGCGTTCTGGGATGTCATGTTCGGCACGTTCTACATGCCGAACGGCAAGCTGCCGCAGGAATACGGCACTTTCGATCCGGACTTCCCGAAGGACTTCGCCGGCCAGATCATCGTGCCGTTCAAGCAGTTCTTCCAAAGCTTCCGAAGCAAGCCGAAAACGCCTCAGGACGTCTGATCTTTTCTCCGCCCGGACCGGTCGCCGGGGCGGTTGCGCTTGACTCTTGCGCGACCCGATGCGAGTTCGCCGCCACTTCGAAGCGGCGCGCGAGGGTTCCATGTCCATTGCTTTCACCTTTCCTGGCCAGGGCAGCCAGGCTGTCGGCATGGGCAAGGCCCTGGCCGACGCCTTTCCCGCCGCACGCGCGGTGTTCGCCGAGGTGGATGACGCGCTCGGCGAAAAACTGTCGGCGACCATCTGGGATGGCCCGATCGAGACGCTGACGCTGACCGAGAATGCCCAGCCGGCGCTGATGGCTGTCTCGCTCGCGACCCTTCGCGCGCTCGAAGCCGAGGCCGGGCTGAACCTCGCCCGCGACGTCGCCTATGTCGCCGGCCATTCGCTCGGCGAATATTCCGCGCTTGCCGCCGCCGGCAGCTTCTCGATCGGCGATGCCGCACGCCTCCTGCGCATTCGCGGCAAGGCGATGCAGGCGGCGACCCCGGTCGGCGTCGGCGCCATGGCCGCCATTCTCGGCCTGGACTTCGATGCCGTGGTGGCGGTGGCAGCGGATGCCGCCGAGGGCGAGGTCTGCCAGGCCGCCAATGACAATGGCGGTGGCCAGGTGGTCATTTCCGGGCATAAGGCGGCGGTCGAGCGCGCCTGCGAACTGGCCAAGGCGCGCGGCGCCAAGCGCGCCATACCGCTGCCGGTCTCCGCGCCGTTCCATTGCGCCTTGATGAAGCCCGCCGCCGACGCCATGGCGGAAGCGCTCGCAACGGTGCCGGCCAAGGCCCCGGTCGTGCCTGTCGTCGCCAACGTCCTGGCCCAGCCGATTTCCGATCCGGCCGAGATCACCAGGCGGCTGATCGAGCAGGTCACCGGCACGGTGCGCTGGCGCGAATGCGTCGCCGCCATGGCCGGGCTCGGGGTCACCACCTTTTATGAGGTCGGCGCGGGCAAGGTGCTGTCCGGCCTGGTCAAGCGCATTGCCGACGGTGCCACCGGCAGCGCCATCGGCTCCCCCGACGATATTGCCGCCTTCAAGGCTTCGCGCGGATAAGAGGTGCTTCCATGTTCGATCTGACAGGCAAGACCGCACTCGTCACCGGAGCGACCGGTGGCATCGGCGGCGCGGTTGCCGCGGCCCTGCACGCACGCGGCGCGACGGTGGCCTTATCGGGCACGCGCCGGGAGAAGCTCGACGAGCTGGCGGCCGCGCTCGGTGAGCGCACGCATGTCCTGCCGACCAACCTGTCGTCGATCGAAGAGGTCGAGGCACTGGTTCCGGCCGCCGAGAAGGCGATGGGACAACTCGATATTCTTGTGAATAACGCCGGCATCACCCGGGATAATCTGTTCATCCGGATGAAGGACGAAGAGTGGGACCAGGTGATCGCGGTCAATCTGAGCGCCAGCTTCCGCCTGACCCGCGCCGCCACCAAGCTGATGATGCGCAAGCGCTGGGGGCGGATCGTCTCGATCACCTCGGTGGTCGGCGTGACCGGCAATCCCGGCCAGGGCAATTACGCGGCCTCCAAAGCCGGCATTATCGGCATGTCGAAAGCGCTTGCGGCTGAGGTTGCAAGCCGCAATGTCACGGTCAATTGCGTGGCGCCCGGCTTCATCGAAACCGCCATGACCGATGTCCTGAACGACAAGCAGAAGGAGACCATCCTGACGCGGGTTCCGGCCGGTCGGCTCGGCAGGGCGAATGAAATCGCGGCCGCCGTTGTCTATCTCGCGTCGGAAGAAGCCGCTTACGTCACTGGTCAGACGCTCCACGTCAATGGTGGCATGGCCATGATATAATTACGTATTTCGACGTTTCGGAGGCACGCTGGCAAAACCGTGAGGCCTGTGTTAGAGAGCCCTACGGTTCGGGCAGGGGGCCTTCCCGAGACGATCCAGATTCACGGCGGAGCGGCCCGCCACCACCAATCCTGAATGCCGCACACCGCGTCCCATCGTGGGCGGTGCCTTATCGTCGGATGGAACGAGGATAAAACTAATGAGCGATATCGCTGACCGCGTGAAGAAGATCGTCGTCGAGCAGCTCGGCGTCGACGCCGAGAAAGTGGTCCCGGCCGCGAGCTTCATTGACGACCTGGGTGCCGACAGCCTCGACACGGTTGAGCTCGTCATGGCGTTCGAGGAAGAGTTCGGCGTCGAGATCCCCGATGACGCGGCCGAGACGATTCTCACCGTCGGCGACGCGGTGAAATTCCTCGAAAAGGCTGCCAGCGCCTGATTTGACGCGCTGTTGGACCAAATAATCGATGTTCGAGGGGCCGGAGAGCGTTGAACGCCTCCGGCCTTTCGTTCAGGAGATAGGGTGTGGGATCGGGAACGGGTGAAACGATGATGCGGCGTGTAGTGGTGACCGGCGTGGGTGTCGTCTCTCCGCTTGGATGCGGGGCCGAGACGACCTGGGCAAGGCTCGTCAAGGGCGACAATGCCGCACGCAAGGTCGAGCACTTCGACGTTTCCGACATCGCCGCCAAGATCGCCTGCATGATCCCGCGCGGCGACGGCACCGCCGGCACGTTCAATCCCGACGATTGGATGGAGCCGAAGGAGCAGCGCAAGGTCGACGACTTCATCATCTTCGCCATGTCGGCCGCCACCCAGGCGCTCAACGATGCCGGCTGGCATCCCAAGACCCGCGAAGAGCAGATTTCCACCGGCGTGCTGATCGGTTCCGGCATCGGCGGCATCGACGGCATCGCCGAAGCCTCCCTGATCCTCAAGGAAAAGGGTCCGCGGCGCATTTCGCCTTTCTTCATTCCCGGCCGGCTGATCAATCTCGCCGGCGGCTATGTTTCCATCCTGCACGGCCTCAAAGGCCCGAATCACGCTGTTGTCACCGCCTGTTCGACCGGCGCCCATGCGATCGGCGACGCCGCGCGCCTGGTCGCCTTCGGCGATGCCGACGTCATGGTGGCGGGTGGAACCGAATCGCCGGTCAGCCGGCTGTCGCTTGCCGGTTTCTCGGCCTGCCGCGCGCTCTGCACCGCGTTCAACGACGAACCGACCCGCGCCTCCAGGCCCTATGACCGCGACCGCGACGGCTTCGTCATGGGCGAGGGCGCCGGCGTGGTGGTGCTCGAGGCCTATGAACATGCCAAGGCGCGCGGCGCCAAGATCTATGCCGAGGTGATCGGCTACGGCCTGTCGGGCGACGCCCATCACATCACCGCTCCCGCCGAGGACGGCGACGGCGCCTTCCGTTGCATGCAGGCGGCGATCAAGCGCGCCGGCATCGCACCCAGCGATATCGACTACATCAATGCCCATGGCACCTCGACCATGGCGGACGGCATCGAGCTCGCCGCCGTCGAGCGTGTCGTCGGCAATGCCGCCTCGAAGATCTCGATGTCCTCGACCAAGTCGTCGATCGGCCATCTCCTGGGCGCGGCCGGTGCGGTCGAGGCGATCTTCTCGGTGCTGGCGATTCGCGATCAGATCGCGCCGCCGACGCTCAATCTCGACAATCCCTCGGTGGATACCGTGATGGACCTGGTGCCCCACGAGGCGCGCAAGCGGTCGATCGAAACGGTCCTGTCGAACTCCTTCGGCTTCGGCGGCACCAACGCCTCGCTGATCTTCCGGGCTGCTGCCTGACCAATTGTCGCGCTGGCCCCTGATGGGGCCCGCGGCGGCGGAAAATGCGATAGACTGGCGCGACTCGGAGGCGGAGTGGGTATCGATCGCTGATCGATCCGGCTTGTCTGCGAACCCCACCTGCCTTTCGCCACATTCGCTTCGCATCAGTTGGTTAGTGATGTGACAGCACCGATTCAGAGCTAGCGTAATGAGCGATTCCCCCGGGCTCGGTCCGGTCCAAAACGGTTCCCGTCCGGCCATCAAGTCGCCCCGTGCCGCCTTGGAGCCGGAGGCGGCTCCGCCGGCTCCCCCGGCCTCGCGGCATGCCCGCAACCAATGGGTCGTGCTCGGCAACCTGATCCTGTCGCTGGCGCTCGTGCTGCTGGTCGGCGGCCTCGTCGGTTTCAGCTATGCCCGGCACGCCTTCGTGCAGCCCGGCCCGCTGGAACAGGACCGCGCCGTGTTCATCGCGCGCGGCGCGACCTCCGATCAGATCGCCGAGACACTGGAGCGCAACGGCGTCATCTCGTCGCCCATGCTGTTCGTCGCGGCGGTGCAGCTCTACGGAGCGCGCGGCGATCTGAAATGGGGCGAATATCTCTTCCCCAAGAAGGTCTCCATGGCCGAAGCGATGGCGATCGTCATCGAGGGCAAGGCGATCGAATACCGGATCACCATTCCCGAAGGCCTGACATCGGAACAGATCCTCGGCCGCCTCCGGGACAATGACGTCCTGACCGGTGACGTCGCACGCGTGCCCAAGGAAGGCTCGCTGATGCCCGACACCTACAAGTTCACCCGCGGCACGTCGCGCCAGCAGATCGTCGATCAGATGACCGCGCTGCAGGCCCGCGCCACGCAGCAGATCTGGGCGCGCCGCGCGCCGGACCTGCCGATCCGCTCGATCGAGGAAATGGTGATTCTCGCCTCGATCGTCGAAAAGGAAACCGGCCGGGCAGACGAGCGGCCACGGGTCGCCAGTGTGTTCGTCAACCGCCTGAACCGCCGCATGCGGCTGCAATCCGATCCGACGATCGTCTATGGCCTGGTGCTCGGCCGCGGCACGCTCGGCCGAGGCATCACCCAGGCCGAGATCCAGAGGTTGACGCCCTACAACACCTACCAGATCGACGGCCTGCCGCCGACGCCCATCGCCAATCCCGGCCGGGCGGCGATGGAAGCGGTGGTCAATCCGCTGCGCGGTCGCGACGTCTATTTCGTCGCCGACGGAACCGGCGGCCATGCCTTTGCCGAGACGCTCGAGCAGCATAATCGCAACGTCGCCAACTGGCGCCGGATCGAGCGGGAGCGTGGTCAGACCGACCCGGTGCGCGACCGCGCGACGATCGGCGATGCGCCGACCGGCACGGCGACGCCGGGCGGATCCGGTACGGCGCCCAATCAGCCGGCGACGCCGCGCTGATCCCGGCCGGCATACGCCGCGCGCAGGGGGCGCCGCCTCGGTGATGAGATCGGGTCGGCCTGTCGGCCCGTCGACCCTTGACCTTGGCGCCGCCGGCACTTAACCGCCAGGGCAGCGAGGCAACTGCAGGGGATTCCATGGCTCTATCGAGCATGACGGGCTTTGCCCGCGCCGAGGGCGTGACCGGCACCGCGGTCTGGGCCTGGGAAATCAAATCGGTCAATTCCAAGGGGCTCGACGTCAAGCTGCGCCTGCCCTCGGGCTTCGACCCCGCGGAGCCCGCCATTCGCCAGAAGATCGCGGCTCTGGTGACCCGCGGCAGCCTTTTCGCCAGCCTCTCGGTGAAGCGCGAGGGCGCTGCCAGCGAAGTCCGCATCAACGAACAGGTGCTCGCCCAGGTGCTCGACGCCGTCAGGCTGATCACCGAACGCATCGATGCCCGCGCGCCGGCCATTGACGGCATTCTCGCCATCAAGGGCGTGGTCGACGTGGTCGAGCCCGAGGAGACCGAGGAGGAGCGTGCAGCACTCCAGGCGGCCGTGCTCGCCGGTCTCGACACGGCGCTCGCCGGGCTCGTCGCCATGCGGCAGGCCGAAGGCGCGGCCTTGGGCGCGGTGCTGAACGATCGGCTGTCCGAGATCGCCGAGCTGAAGCGGCAGGCGGAAACCAATCCCGCCCGCAAGCCCGAGGCGATCAAGCTCAAGCTCGCCGAATCCATTGCCGCCGTGCTGGAGACCGGCAAGGCCTTCGATCCGGACCGGCTGCACCAGGAGGCTCTGCTGCTCGCCGGCAAGGCCGATATCCGGGAGGAGCTCGACCGGCTCGACGCCCATGTCGCCGCCGCGGCCAAGCTGATGGCGTCGGGTGGACCGGTCGGGCGCAAGCTCGACTTCCTGGCGCAGGAATTCAATCGCGAGACCAATACGCTCTGCTCGAAAGCCAATGACGTCTCGCTGACCGCTATCGGCCTGGAGCTCAAGGCCGTGGTCGAACAGTTCCGTGAGCAGGTTCAGAACCTGGAGTGATGCCGATGACGGACCCGATCACGGCCCGGCGCGGGCTGATGCTGGTGCTGACCTCGCCCTCGGGCGCAGGCAAATCGACGCTCACGCGCTATCTCCTCGAGAAGGAGACCGAGATCGCCTTGTCGGTCTCGGTCACGACAAGACCGAAGCGTCGCGACGAGATCGACCAGGTTCACTACCATTTCATCGACAAGGCCCGCTTCGGGCAAATGCGCGATGCCGGCGAGTTGCTCGAATGGGCGGAGGTGCACGGCAATTTCTACGGTACGCCGCGCAAGGCCGTCGATGATGCGCTGTCGGCGGGCAAGGATGTGCTGTTCGACATCGATGTCGCCGGTGTCCGGCAATTGGCCGAGATGGTGCGTGAGGACATGGCGACGGTGTTCCTGTTGCCGCCTTCGGTCGCCGAGCAGATTTCCCGGCTCAAGCGACGCGCCACCGACGAAGATCAGGCGATCCTGCGCCGCCTGACCACGGCGAAGGATGAGATCGCCCATTGGCGCGACTTCGACTACATCCTGGTCAATGATGATCTGGACCGGGCCTTCGCCGGTCTGCGTTCGATTCTCGCCGCCGAGCGGTTGAAGCAGAGCCGGCGGCCGAAGATCGAAGCGCTGATCGCCGAGCTCGACCGTGACCTCGAAAAGGTCCTGGCTGCGGGCAATCTCAGTACCTTCGCCAGGGGGTGAATGGCGGGCTTGGACCATGGCGTCCGGCACGGCGCAGGTTTCGACGATTTGGGCTTTCTCGGCTGAGCCCCGGCGTTTGAAGGGGCAAGCGACCTTAAAGAGAGAAGTCGTGGATGGCCGGGACGAGCCCGGCCAAGACGATGAGGGCCGTGAAGCTCACGCATCGTCATGCCCGGGCTCGTCCCGGGCATCCACGACTTATCCTGCATCCAAGACCTGACATGAAGATCCGTCGGGCTCACGCCGTTCCGGCTCGCAACAGGGGGCGACCCGGCAACGCGATCAGGCACCCGCCTCGAACAAGCGTGCCAGCGTGCAGAAGGCTTCGATCGGCAGTTCCTCCGCGCGTGCGGTCGGATCGAGACCGGCCGCCGCGATCAGGCCAGCCGGGTCGCGCCCGAGGCTCTTCAGGCTCTGCCGGATCATCTTGCGCCTTTGGCCGAAGGCGGCCGCCGTCACCCGCTCGAGCGCGCGCACACCGGCCTCGAGCGGCGCGGCGCGCGGCACCAGATGGACCACCGACGAGGTGACCTTGGGCGGCGGCACGAAGGCGCCGGCGCCGACGTCGAAAGCGATCCTGGCCTGGCTCCGCCATCCCGCCAGCACGCCGAGCCGGCCATAGGCGTCCGAGCCGGGGGCCGCCACGATGCGCTGGGCGACCTCCTTCTGGAACATCAGCGTCAGCGACTGGAACCAGGGCGGCCAGGGATCGGTGGTGAGCCAGCCGGTCAGCAGCGGGGTCGCGACATTGTAGGGCAGGTTGGCGACGATGCGGGCAGGTCCTTCGCCGAGATGCGGCTTGAGGTCGACCTCGAGCGCGTCGCCCTCGATCACCAGGAGCCGGCCGGGATAGCGCGCCTCGATCTCCGCCAGCGCCGGCAGGCAGCGCCGGTCGCGTTCCACCGCGACCACCCGGGCCGCGCCATTGGCGAGCAAAGCCCGCGTCAGGCCGCCAGGTCCAGGCCCGACCTCGACCACGGTGACGCCCTCCAGCGGGCCGGAGGCACGCGCGATGCGGCTCGTCAGGTTGAGATCGAACAGGAAGTTCTGGCCAAGGGCCTTCTTGGGCATCAGGCCGTGGCGGGCGATGACCTCGCGCAGCGGCGGCAGGTCGTCGATGGCGCTCATGACATGGCACTCATGGCATGTCACTCATGGCATCGACGTCTGGAAGTCGGGCGCCGCGGTGAGCCGGCCCGCCAGGGCGATCGAATGGATCAGGCTGGATGGTCGGGCGCGGCCGGTGCCTGCCAGCGAAAAGGCCGTGCCGTGGTCGGGCGAGGTGCGCAGGAAGGGCAGGCCGAGGGTGACGTTGACCCCCTCGTCGAAGGCCAGGGTCTTCACCGGCACCAGCACTTGGTCGTGATACATGCCGAGCGCCACGTCATAGCCCTTGCGCGCCTCGGCATGGAACAGCGTATCGGCCGGATGCGGGCCCGTCGCGGCGATGCCGATGCGGTTGAGCTCGGCAACCGCCGGCGCGACGATCTCGTCGTCCTCGCTGCCGAGCAGCCCGCTCTCGCCGGCATGCGGATTGAGCCCGCAGATCGCCAGCCGCGGCTCGGCAATGCCGAACCGGGTCCTGAGGTCATGGGCCACCACCGCGCCGGTCTCGACGATCAGATTGCGTGTCAGGCGGCCGGCCACTTCGGACAGCGGAATATGGATGGTCACCGGCACGACGGCGAGCTGTTCGCTCCAGATCAGCATGACCGGCCTGACCGGACCGACCCGGAACGGCCGCGCCAGTTCGCCGAGAAATTCAGTATGGCCGGGATGGTCGAAACCCGCGGCCGCCAGCACCGATTTGGCGATAGGATTGGTGATGATGGCGCGTGCCCGGTGCGAACGGATATGCTCGACACCGGCCCGGATCGCCTCGATGACGAGACCGGCCGTGTCCGGTGAGGGCTGCCCCGGCCGGTCATCCGCCGTCCCCTCGACGGCCACCACAGGCAGTCCGAAAGCGAAAGTCTCGACCGTTTCCTCCGGCAGGACCGGAACCACGGGAACGCCGATGCCGAGGCGGGCGGCACGCGCCTCCATCAGGCCGGGATCCCCGATGACATAAAAAGGCGGCAGCCGATGCTCGGCCCGGTCGCGCCAAGCCATCAGGGCGATGTCCGGACCGATCCCGGCCGGTTCGCCCATGGTCACAGCAAGCGGCAGCATGGTGGAACCGATACCTCGGCGGCGTCAGATGAAAGTGGGAACCGGTTCGCCGCGGATCATGCGCGGCGGGCAGGGCGGCCGGGTCGTTACTGGCCGCCATTCCTGTATTCGATCACCGCGACGCGGCGGAGCCGCGCAAGGTAATCGCGGGCGATGCGCTGCATCTCGGTCGTGGTCATTTCCTCGCGCACCTGATTGCGGGCGGTCGTGTCGTCCGCGCGCATTTCGCTCTTCGAGCAGATCGCGATCATTTCGAAGCCCTGCTGCGAGCGGCTCGGCGGCGTCAGCTTGCCGGCCGGTGTCTGGTCGAGCACCCGGCGGAATTCGGGGCTGATATCGCTGCTGGTGCGGCGAACCTGGTCGCGCACCGCCGCATCGGGGATCCGGCTGACCTGATCGAGGTCGGTCGCGCAGCTGTTGAACCGGGCGCGCAGGGCATTGGCCTCGGCGAGGCGGCGCTGCAGCACGGCGGGCGGGGCATTGGCCGGCGCCAGCAGCACGATCGAGCGGAAATTATACTCCATCGGCTTCTCGGTGCCGCTCCGGCGCCTGGCGATGGCGTCGGCGAGCTGCGTGTCGGTCACGAAGATCGTCCGGCCGAAGCGCGCGCCGACGATGTTCGACCAGGACAGATCCGCCCTGAGCTTGCCCTTGTAGACGCGTGGCTCGATGCCCTGCGCGCGCAGCACCTGGTCGAAGCCGCGGGGATCGATGCCCGAGCGCTGGGCGACCTGCGCATAGGCGGCGTTGACCTGCGCCTCGGAGGCCTCGACGCGGAAACGCCGGGCCTCGGCGAACTTGATGCGGTCGTTGATCAGATCTTCGAGCGCCTGCTGATGGGTCACCGTGCGGTGCTCGCGCAACTGCAGCAGCCGCTGGCGCTGCGGGATGTCGAAGCTGGTGATCGGCACACCGCCCACGGTGGCGAGAACCCGGCCTTCCTGGGCGGCGGCGGGGGTCACGGCTGTGGCGGCGCCGGCGGCGAGGCCGGCGACAAGTGCGAAGCTGAGCAATGGACGCATCAGGTCCATGGGCGGATCTTCCTTGAACGTAACGACAATGGAGCCGCCCCCTGTCGCGCAACACGGTGGCGCAATCAGGGCGAACGGCCGATCATTGCGTCGGTGGGTTGAACCAGTTCGAGACGTTCTGCGATACCGTGAAGTCACCGACCGTACGGATATTGAAGCGGAACATGAAGCGATGGACGTCGCGGGTCTCGGTCACCGTGCCGGTCGTCACGACCGCGGCAGCGAAATCACGCGAATAGAAGAAGCCGAACTGGAAGCACTCGTCGAGATAATTGACGCCCAGCGTCACGCCTTCGATCTTGTTGGTCTCGGCGATCGGCACGGTCGGCGTGAGATAGGAAGCCAGCAGGTTCTGCCGCTGGAACGCGAAGCGGCCGGCGGCATAAAGCGTCCAGTTCTCGGCCACCGTATAGGAGGCGGCCGCGCCGATGCCGCTACGCGGCACCTGGTAACCGAGCACGGGCTGCGGCGCCAGATAGGCATAGGTGCCGGTCAGGGCCAGCGCCCCGAAACGGCCCGTCGCCTCCAGTTCGCCGCGCTGCACGGCGAGCGAATGCTCGTCGAAGCGGCCACGCGCGCTGAACCGGAAGTCGCGGTTCAGCTGATAGGTGAAACGGCCGACATAGTCCGAGCGCGGCTTGTCGAGGCCGGAATTGGCTCCGGCACTCGCCGTGTCATAGCTGGTCGTCAGGCTCGGATCGCCATAGGCGAAGGAGTTGAGGCCGAACATGCTCACCGACTGGCCGAACATGACGTTCATGAACGAGCCGTTGACGAAGCGATGGGTGATGTTCAGGCCGTAGTTGAAACGGCCGCCACCCTCGACCCGGTCCCAGCCGGAGAACTTGTTGGCCGAGAACAGGTTGGTGTCGTCGAACACCAGGCTCTGCGCATCCTCGTTCGGCAGGCGGCCGATCGAGGTCTCGTTCGGCCTTACGATCACCTGGGCGATCGGTTCCACCGTGGTGGTGCCATATTGGGTCACCGCGATGAAGGGATAGCGGTAGGTCATGCCGGCGGTCGGCATGAACCGCGTTTGGGTCCGGCCGTCGTCGGCGATCAGGTTGGCGAACGAGCCGAGCACCTTGCCGCTGTCGCGCAACTGATAACCGGCGACATCGCCACGCACCGAGACGAAGGGCTCCCAGACCTGGCCATAAGCGTCGATGACGCGCCGGCGCCAAGCCACCTCGATCGAGGCGCGGCTGTAATTGCCGTCGATGCCGTTGACCAGGCAGTTCGCCGGATTGAGGTTCGTCGGGCTCCGCGGCAAAGCCGTGAGGCAAGTGATCGGCGTCAGCGGGTTGCGCACCGCGACATCCGCTGCCTCGCGTGTGAGGCTGGTGATATTGGTCCGCCAGGACAGCTCGCCGCCGAGCACCGACTGGTCGAGCACCCGGAAATAATCGAGCACGGGATGGCTGACCGGCAGGATCTTGTTGTCGACGTCTGTCGCGGTAATGCCGACATAACGGGTGGTCGACAGGTCGAACCAGCTCCGCTGGCCCTGGCCGCGCAGATAGAGCCTGGAATTGGCCTCGGTCTGTCCCGGCAGCATGAGCGAATAATCGCGCAGGAAGGCCGTGTCGGACATGAGATTGAGATCCCAGCCGACAGTCCAGCGCTCGGTGATGCGGAAACTGCCCGATGTCGAAATAACGCCGCGAAAGTCGCGGTTGCCGACTTCCGGCGTCCCGTCGCTATAGGTGAACACCGAGGGGTCGCGCTGCCAGATGCCGGCGGCACGGATGCTGTAGGCGCCGCTCTCGAAGCCGTGACGCCATTCGAGCACCGGCATGAAGCCCTGGCGCTGGTAATAGCGCGGCGCGATAAGCAGGTCGTAATTCGGCTGGATGTTCCAGAAATAGGGGACTTCCAGCCCGAGGCCGGTCCGGTTCGAGCCGGCGATATTCGGCATCAGGATGCCCGACGCCTTGCGCACCGAGGGATCCGGCGACGACATATAGGGAATATAGGCGATCGGCGTGCCGAAGATCTCGACCCGGCTGTCCTCGAAATAGATCGTCCGCTCGGATTCCTTGTGGATGATCCGCTTCGACTTGATCATCCAGGTCGGCGGCCGTGTCGGGTCGTCGCGGCAGGCGTCGCAGGCGGTATAGGTCGACTGCTCGAAGGTCGTGACGTCGCCGTTCTCGCGGGTGACGTTGTTTGCCCCGATATAGCGCCGGTCCGGCGTCTCCAGATTGAGCGAGCGCACGAAGCCGCTGCGGAAGTCCTGGTCGAACTCCATGTCCTGCGCATGGGCGATGATGCCGGAGGGTTCGGTGATCCGAACGCTGCCGGTGGCGCGCACACGGTTCGTCTGCCGGTCATAGGTGACCTGATCGGCTTCGATCGTCCGGCCATCGTAATAGATCTGCACTCGGCCGCGCGCTGTCACCCGCGACGTCCGCTCGTCATAGACCAGCTGGTTGGCATTCACCTGCATCGGCGCGTTGCGCGATGTCTGGGTGAATGTCGGAGCCGGCGACGGGATAGCCACGCCCGGCGCGGGCGCCGAGGTGGAGCCGATCGGCGAGCGATATTGCTGCGACGAATCGACGCGTGTCGGATCGGCGATGAACAACCGCGACGTGTCGACCGGCTCTGCCGTCTGGGCGCGCAGAGGCGCATACCCGCCCCATGCGACGAAAAGCGCGACCACGCTCACCGACACATAAATGGCGGATCGGGCGATTCGGGTCGGAAAGGCGGGAAGAAGGCTGGGTGCGGAACGCATCAGCCATCCTCCTGCTTCAAAAGCACCATGAAACCCATTAACGCACCGATGAATGCAGGCGACCACGCGGCGAGCAAGGGAGGCACCAGATTGGAGCGCCCCAAGTTCCCCGCGAGTTCGGACCCCACGTAAAGCAAAAATCCGGCGACCACGCCACCTAGAATCGTTCGACCGAGCCCACCTAATCGCGCGAACCGCAAAGACGCTGCGGCAGCCACCAGCACCATGGCGACCAGAAGCAGGGGCCGGGCCAGCAAAAGCTGGTACTGCAGCTCGAATCGGGCGCTCGGCAGCCCCGACTTGCGGGCGATCTCGATGAACTGTGGAAGCTCCCAGAACGATACCTGCTCGGGCATGACGAAGCTCTGTCGCACCTGCTCGAGGGTGAGCTGAGTCGGCAGGCGATAGGTCAGGTGATTTTCCGGCTCGCCGCTGACCGGCGTCACCCGCACCTTGCTCAAGGTCCAATAGCCGTCGTTCAGTTCGGCCGCCTCGGCATCGATCCGTTTCAGGAAGGTGTTGTCGGTGCCGTAGACCAGGGCGCTGACGCCGGCGAGGCGGCGGCCGCGTTCGGTCGCCGAGGCCGCGTTCATCACCACCTGGCCGCCATCGGTCGCCTGGCGCAGCCAGAAATCATTGCGCGAATCGGCTCCATAGCTGCGGCCGAACAATTGCGCTTCGAGCTGCAGGCCGCGCTCGCGGAATTCCGAGGCGACCGGGTTGTAGACCGTGGCGGCGGCCACCCCGATAAGGGCCGCGACCGCCAGCGCCGGCGCCAGGAACTGCCAGGCCGACAGGCCTGCCGCTCGCGCCACCACCAGTTCGAGCTTGCGCGACAGACCGAGGAAACACAGCATCGAGCCGACCAGCACGGCGAAGGGCAGCACCACCTCGATGAAGGCCGGCACGCGATAGACCGCCAGCAGGGCGACCAGCTGCGTCGGGGCGCGGCTGGAATCCTCGACCCGCCGCAACTGCTCGACGAAGTCGACGATCAGCACCAGGCCGAATGTGCCGAAAAACGCCCCGGTCACGGCGGCGGTGAACTTGCGCGTCATATAGGTCGCGAAGGTCCGCCCGATCATGCCCGGTCACCTTGCGGGAACCGCTCGGCGATCCGCTGCGCGATGCGATCGGACATGTCGCTGAGCGACCGGCTGACCGCGACCGGCAGCCGCGGCCTGAACCAGCCGAGCGCCATTGACCCGAACAAGACGATGCCGGCGAGCGGCACGGCATAGACCAGCGGCACCGCCCATGGCCGGCTCGCCGCCATGCCGGAAACGGCAAAGCCGGCGCCGCGAACGGCCGCCATGGCGATGATCGCGATGGCGATCGCCGTACCGCGGCTCTGCCGCGTCGTCCTTGCATGTCCCAGCATGGCGAACGCAATACACATCATGGCCAGTGGGTAGAGCGGCGCGCTGAAACGATCGTGCAGCTCTTGTCTAAACCGGCCCTGCCAACGCTCCAGCATGGGATCGGCAGGATCCGGTCTCATGAGTTCGTAGGTATAGCGTTCCGAAGGTCTATAAATGGTTTCCGCGGCCTGGGTCAGCTGCGACAGGTCGAAGGCATAGCGGTCGAACACGACGATCGAGGTCGAGCCGTCCTTGACTTCGCGGCGCTGCAGGTTGCCGTTTTCCAGGACGAAGAACGTGCCCTGCGGCTGCTCGCTGATGACCCCGCGCTCGGCCACATAGGTCATCTGCAGGGCCGGGTCGCGGCTGTCGGCGACGACGATGCCGAGCAGCACGCCGCCGGGCGCCCGATCCCGGATGTGAAAGGTGAGGCCGCGATCGGCCTGGGTGAACTGGCCGGGACGGACGATGGCGGTCAGGAGATTGGCCTGGACCTGGGTCAGCAGCAGCCGGAAATAGCGGATCGACGAGGGCGTGATGTAGAGCGCCAGCGCACCGACCATCAGCGACACCAGCACCGTCAGGGTCACGAAAGGCCGCATCAGCCGAAGCGGCGAGACGCCGGCCGCCGCCATGACGATCAGTTCGGAATCGCCGTTCAGCTTGTTCAGGGTCTGGACGATCGCCATGAACAGCGAAATCGGCGCGATCAAGGTCACCAGCACGGGAATGCCGAGGCTGGTCATCAGGAAGAACAGGGCGATCGTCTGGCCGCTATTGGTGACGAGGTCGAGCTGGCGCAGCACCTGGGTGATCCACACCACCAGGGTCAGAATGAACAGGCCGCCCACGAAGGCGACCGCAGCCTGCCGGAAAATATAGCGTTCGAGCGATTCCATTTCCGGCCCATGCTTGCGGACGCCGCGGGCATCTGCATCTTCTCATCACAGACGGGTAAAAGGCGATCGTGGCGGCGGCAAGGTCGCAGATCCGATTCCCGCCACAGCGTCTCCCCCGCGCCACATCCTGCCGATAGTCTTGAAGGGGTGCGCTTGCGTCTGATTCCCACCCGACCCAGATTGTGGTTCATGCCCGACACCCTCAAGATTACCTTCGCCCCCCTGTCCAGCCCGGTCTCCGGCCTTGCCGTCGTGCTGCTCGGCAGCGACCTCGCCCCAGGCCCCGCGACCGCGGCCCTGGTCAAGCCCGCCGGCGACATTCTCGCCCGCGCGGCGGCCGCCGACGGCTTCAAGGGCAAGGCCGGCTCCTTTGTCGACATCGTCGCGCCCGACAAGCTGGCGCTGACCAGGTTGCTGGTCGCCGGCTGCGGCAAGCCGGCGGATTGGAAAGAGCTGGATGTTGTGAAGCTCGGCGGTGCGATCGTCGGCAAGCTGCCGGATGCGGCGGCCGAAGCGACCATCCTTGTCGAAACCGGGCAGGGCGCCCTGACCGCCGAACAGGCAGCGGATCTGGCGCTCGGCATCCGCCTGCGCTTCTACGCCTTCGACCGCTACAAGACCAAGAAGAAGGATGGCGACGAGGCGGCCAGGAAGCGCCACGTCACGCTGCTTGTCGGTGACGAGAAGGCCGCCCGCAAGGCCTTCCGGGCGCGCGAGGCGGTGGCCGACGGCGTCGACGTCGCCCGCGATCTGGTCAATGAACCGCCGAACGTGCTGACACCGCCCGAATTCGCGCGGCGGGCCGGCGCGCTCGCCGATCTCGGCGTCGAGGTCGAGGTGCTCGGCGAGAAAGAGATGAAGAAGCTCGGCATGGGCGCGCTGCTGGCGGTCGGCCAGGGCTCGGTCAAGGACAGCCAACTGGTGGTCATGCGCTGGGACGGTGGCAAGGACGGCGAGGCGCCGCTGGCCTTCATCGGCAAGGGCGTGTGTTTCGACACCGGCGGCATCTCGCTGAAGCCGGGTGAGGGCATGCAGGACATGAAGGGCGACATGGGCGGCGCCGCCGCCGTCGTCGGCCTGATGCACGCGCTCGCGGCGCGCAAGGCCAAGGTGAACGCGGTTGGCCTGATCGGCGTGGTCGAGAACATGCCCGACGGCAATGCCTATCGCCCGGGCGATATTCTCACCTCGATGTCCGGCCAGACGATCGAGATCATCAATACCGACGCCGAAGGCCGGCTCGTGCTGGCCGATGTGCTCTGGTACGCCAAGGACCGGTTCAAGCCGAAATTCATGATCAACCTGGCGACCCTGACCGGCGCCATCATGGTGGCGCTCGGCCAGGAACATGCCGGCTTGTTCTCCAACAATGACGACTTGGCCAAGGCGCTGGCCGAGGCGGGCCTCGTCACCGGCGAGAAGGTCTGGCGCATGCCGCTGACGCCGGAATACGACAAGATCATGGACAGCCAGTTCGCCGATATGAAGAATGCTGGCGGCCGTTTCGCCGGCGCCATCACCGCCGCGCAGTTCCTGCAGCGCTTCGTCGATACCACGCCCTGGGTCCACCTCGACGTCGCCGGCACCGCGATGAATTCGCCCAAGACCGACCTGAACCGGTCCTGGGGGGGCGGCTGGGGTGTCAGGCTGCTCGACCGGATGGTCAGGGACACTTACGAGAGCTGATCGGGGGGCCGGTGCGAGCAGGCATCGGGCACTCGAGTGAATCTCGAAAATGCTTGTATTTTCAATGCGTTACACGGCGATCTTCCACCCTTCGAGGCTCGCGCCGGAACCAACCGTCTTTACCTCTCCCCGGCGGGGAGAGGTCGGCGCGTAGCGCCGGGAGAGGGGGAATCGGAGCGTCAGAACAACGCTTTACGCGCTTCGCATGGCG
>JAFKKV010000050.1 GCA_017304475.1 Hyphomicrobiales bacterium
CTCGCGCCTCGCCCCCTCTCCCGCCCCTCGCTGCGCACGCGGTCGACCTCTCCCCGCCGGGGCGAGGTGAGGAACGGTGGTTCCGGCGTGAACCTCGCGAGACGGATAACCGTCGCGCAACGCACAGAAATGACGAAAGCGCGCCAACGCCCGGAGCCTGACCCGGCACGCCAAGGTCGGCCTTCCGGCCCGGCCGGAGCCCGGCTAGCATGACGCAACCGGCGGCGCGAAGAGCCTGATCGGGCAGAGCTGGGTTCGCCGCGGGCTGTTGCTGCGAATGGATCGGCCGAAGCGCGCGACGTGCGGGATCGGGGGCGGATGATGCGGCGGCTCGACCAACATCCCGCGAAGGCGGCCAACGACATTCTATCCTATCGCGATTTTGAATCGGTCTATCGCTACGTCCACTTTCGGCGATCGGACATTCGTCAGATCAATCTCTCCCTGAACGAAGGCCTCATCTACAGCCTGTCCGGCGCTTACTCCGAATACAACGTCTTCTCCCGCTATCGCGGCAATTTGGACAAGCTTCGCTCGCTTCTTTATCGAACCCATCCGGACATGCGCCGCAATGGCTGGGCCAAGGTTCATTGCCCTGTCTACATCGCTGACAAGCGCGACGTGCCCTTTCACATCCAGCTGAAGGAAAGCCGGCTCGACGACGAATACACGAGAAATGAGCGACGAATAAGGCTCAAATCAGTTCGCGACATCGCCAATATCGGACCGATATTCGACATTCCCTGCATTCTCGATGAAAAATTCTCGCCGTTCGCTCCATGTCACTACTGCAAAGGGCCGCTTCGGATCCTTCCGGCCCCGTCATTGCCGTATGGATATGCCGAGAACAACGATGACATGAGACACGGCTGTGCCGCTGCCAGGACTGTCTTCGAGTGCGACCATTGTGGCTGGTGGGCGATCGAAACCGAAGGTCATGACGCGGTCGAAAATGGCGGCGACGGCGACGGCAACGACAATGACTGCGACTATAGCCTGGTCTGCGGCATTCTCCGGCGTTTCTCCGTCTCGGACAGCGATATTCCCGTCACAGATCTCAGGAAGTGGCTTTCCACCCATCGTGACGCCGTCGTGTCCGTCGATCCCTTCGTCTTCGAGAAACTCGTCGCCGATTGCCTGAAACATTACTATCCCAAGGCGGATATCAGGCTCGTCGGGGGCCGGCGCGACCTGGGCATCGATATCTTCGCGATCGCCGAAAATGACGAGCCGACCATCATCCAGGTCAAACGCCGCACGCGGCTTTCCGCGACCGAGGGCGTCAACACTGTCCGTGAGCTCAACGGCGTGCTGTTCAGGGAAGGCGTTCCGCGTGGAATGGTCATCACGTCCGCCTGCCAGTTTTCACGCGATGCCTGGCAGGAAATCGAGCTGGCCGCCCGCAACAACAGGATCTGGGGAGCACGCTACAAGGTCGAGCTGAAGAGCGCCGATTTCTTGTTCGAAATGCTCGATATCGCCAACAAGAACGATAATTTCAGCTACGCGACGGAGCATCTGGATCGATATCAGCCACCGCAGATCGACACGATTTCCGGCAAGAAGACGGTGAGGTCCAGGATGTGCGCGGATGGCATTTATTCTCTTTCCAGGCACAGTCTCGACCGCGTGAGGCGGCTTGCCTATGGGGGCGCCGATGCACCGTGGACGCCGCCACTGTGAGGTGCGAAGGCACCTTTCGGTGAGGCTGGATGCCATCGGCCGCGGACCTGTGCCATAAGGCGGCGGTCCCGCCAAAAGCGATTCCATGCCGCCGACCCGAAGCCTCGCCGATGCGCCGTCCGGCAATGACCGCGCGGACGACCCGCTGGATGTGCTCAAGCGCGTCTACGGCTATCCGGCATTTCGCGGCAAGCAGGCCGCCGTCGTCGAGCGGGTCATTGCGGGCGGCGATGCCGTCGTGCTGTTTCCGACCGGCGCCGGCAAGTCGCTCTGCTTCCAGATCCCCGCCTTGTGCCGCCAGGGTGTCGGCATCGTCGTTTCGCCGCTGATCGCATTGATGCGCGACCAGGTGGAGGCGCTCAAGCAATTGGGCGTCCGGGCCGCCGCGCTCAACTCGTCGCTGACGCGCGAGGAATATGTCGAGATCCGCCGCGCGATCGCCAGGGACGAGCTCGATCTTCTCTATGTCACGCCGGAGCGGATCGTCACGTCCGGCTTCAAGGATATGATCGGCGGCGCCAGGATCGCGCTGTTCGCCATCGACGAGGCGCATTGCGTCTCCCAATGGGGCCACGACTTCCGGCCGGAATATCGCGAACTCGGGCATCTCGGAGAGCTCTATCCGGGCGTGCCGCGCCTCGCCTTGACGGCAACGGCCGATCCGCACACCCGCGAAGACATTATCGACGGGCTGTCCTTGCGCGGTGCGGAGGTGTTCACCACCTCGTTTGACCGCCCGAACATCGCCTATGAAATCGTCGAGCGCGACCAGCCGCGCCAGCAGCTCCTGCGCTTCCTCGCGCGCCACAAGGGGTCGAGCGGCATCGTCTATTGCCTGTCGCGCGCCAAGGTCGAGGAAACCGCCGAATGGCTGCAGGGCCAGGGCATCCGCGCGCGTGCCTATCATGCCGGCATGGACCGCGCGCTTCGCGACGCCAATCAGGACGCCTTCCTGAAGGAAGAGAACCTCTGCCTGGTCGCGACGGTTGCCTTCGGCATGGGCATAGACAAGCCCAATGTGCGTTATGTCGCCCATCTCGACCTGCCGGGTTCGGTCGAGGCCTATTACCAGGAGACCGGCCGTGCCGGGCGCGACGGGCTGCCGTCGGATGCCTGGCTCGCCTATGGCATGGCCGATGTCATTCAGCGCGGCCGGATGATCGACGAGGGCGGCTCGGCTGATGACGTCAAGCGTGTCGAGCGCGCCAAGCTCAATGCTTTGCTGGCCATTTGCGAAACGCCCGGCTGCCGCCGGCAGGCGATCCTTGCCCATTTCGGCGAGGCGCATGAAGGCCAATGCGGCAATTGCGACACCTGCCTCAAGCCGGTGGAAACCTGGGACGGCACGGAGGCCGCCATCAAGGCGCTGGCGGCGGTCTACCGGACCGGCGAACGTTTCGGCGCAGGCCACCTGATCGACGTGCTCACCGGCAGCCGCAACGAGAAGACCACCCGCTTCGGCCATGCCGAGATGCCGGTTTTCGGCGCCGGCAAGGATATCGCGGCCAAGACCTGGCAGTCGGTCTACCGCCAGTTGCTCGCCGCCGGCCTCGTCGTGGTCGATCATTCAGCCTTCGGCGCCCTGAAACTGGCGCCGGAGGCGCGTGCCGTGTTCCGGCGCGAACGAGAGGTGCGCTTCCGCAAGGATCGGCCGACGACCGGAAAGGCGTCGCGCAGCGCGCCCTCGCCTTCGGCCAGCGCCAGATCCGCGCTCGATGAAGCCGACATGGCGCTGTTCGAGGCGCTGCGCGCCGCCCGCCTGGCGATCGCCCGCGAGCTCTCGGTTCCGCCCTATGTCGTCTTCCCCGACACGACCCTGATCGCCTTCGCCACCGAACGCCCGACGAGCCCCTCCGCGCTGCTCGGCATATCCGGCGTCGGACAGTCGAAGCTCAAGCGTTATGGCGAGGCGTTCCTGGAGGTGATCCGGGAGCATCAGGGGTAGCTGCTCGGCAATCAATTCGTGGGTGGCCGGGACAAGCCCGGCCAAGACGAGAATTGTCCTTGGGGCGGGCGCGCAGGGTCGACCAGGCTCAGGATCCGCGCCGTGGCCCAGCGCACCGCGACGCCAGCACATCGTCTTGCCCGGGCTTGTCCCGGGCATCCACGTATTTATCCGCTCGCGGCAATCAGCCCGTCGTAGCCACTGTGCAGCGGTACTTGATGGACTACGGGGTGGCCCTTCGCCTGGCCCCGGCTGTGGCTTCAAAGATGACGGGCCCGATCCATGCGCTGATGCAGGATGCGGATGATTGCGATCCCGTAGCTTGTCGGCCGAAAATAGATGACATTTTGCTCGATATGGCGTCGGCGATAGCCTGGCCTCAGCGCAGCGCAGTCCTGGGATTGCTGTGGCGCTTCCGCCAGGCTGGCGCAGACCGCTTCGGTACGGTCGGCATAGCGCAGCGCCTGGGGCAGGCCCCATTGCTTCACGGTATGATCGAAGATCCCATCAAGGTCGCGCTGCGCTCTCGGACTAAGCCGAAACTCAGCCATGTTGCGCGGCTTTGCGCTGCTTGAACGCTGCAAAGTCGAACTGTTCCGGCTCGCCGCTCTTCTCGCCCTCGATGAGAGCCTGTCGGATCGTCTCGGCTTCGAAACTGCGTTCCTGCTCGCGGCGGATCAAGTCGCGGATCGCTTCGCTGTCATTGGTGTAGTGCCCGGCAGCGATTTGCGAGGCGATCCACGCATCCTGCTGTTCGGTCAAGGTGATCGTCTTGCGCACGGTTCCCATCGCACCCTCCGCATGGCTCTTGAGGCATGAGAAATCATACTATTGGTGCAATTTAACGCATCGCTGGGGAGCCAGCAAGAACGCGCTGCGACGTCACGGCTGCCTTCCCATGGGCGACCCGTGGCCATCACCGCCATGGATCGGTAGCTGCGTGCCGCGTGCCTGCTGCCCTATCGCCTGAGCCGAACGACATTCACGGCATGGCTCGTTGCCTCTGCCGCGCCGTCGTTTCCGTCGCGGCCAAAGTAGCGCGCGGGCGTCGTGCCGAGCATGCGCCGGAACATGGTGATGAAGGCGCTGACGCTCTCATAGCCGAGATCGCCGGCGATCGTGGTGACCTGCTCGCCCTGCGCGAGGCGCTGCAAGGCGAGGCCGACATGCAATTGCTGGCGCCAACGCAGGAACGACATGCCGGTTTCGCGCTGGAACAGCCGGCTGAGCGTCCTGTTGCTGGCGCCAACGCGCGCGCCCCATTCGTCAATGGTGCAGCGCAGGCCGGGATTTTCGATCATGGCCTCGGTCAGCCGCCGGAGACGCCGGTCATCGGGCATGGGCAGGTGGATCGGCTCGAGCGGCGCCGCGACCAGTTCGTCGAGCAGCACGGCGAGGAGCCGCGCCTCGCGCGCGGGGTCCATGGCCATCGGCGGCGCCTCGGTGTCGAAGCGCAGAATGAGTTCGCGCAGCAAGGGCTGGACGAACAGGATGCCGCAGTCCCGGCCGAGCGGCGCCGCCAAAGCCGGATCGATATAAAGGCTGCCGATCTTGATGTGACCCGCCATGCGGCCGGCATGGGAAACCCCACCCGGAATCCACAAGGCGCAACGCGGCGGCACGGTCCAGATGCCGCCCGCCGCCCGCACCGTCAGCACGCCGCTGACCACATACATCAACTGCGCCTTGGCATGGTGATGCGGCGCGGTCTCGCCGACAAAGGTCATTTCGGTGATCAGGCTGAAGACGGGGCGCGGACTGTCGTTCACGACATCGACGCCAGGCAGGCCGGAAATATCCATCACCTCGCTCCGATCCGCACCAGGCCCGGGGCAGCGGCACCTTGATAGCCCCTTGCGGCGGCCCTTTCTCTCCAAAAGACACCTGAGCGCAATAAGCGCCTGCCTGAGAGCCCTATTTCAGGCCGCTCGCGCGACATCCGTCATCCCCGGCTTGGCCCGGGGGCCCACGCATTCCAGACCAAACAAGCCGTTCCTCAAGCCGCGTCCTTGTCCAGCAAAGTCAGCCCCTTGACCGCGGCATGCGGCGCATCCGCTTCGAAATGAACGGCAAAGCCCAGGGCTTTACTGACAGCCGCCGCCGCGAGCCGCACGGCCGCGCCCGTCGGCTTGCCGCCCTCGATCACGATCATGCCGCGGCAATATCGCCGCATGCGGTCCTTGACCTTTTTGAAGAACAGCGCCCGGTTCCTGCGCTCCTCCGGCGTTTCTTCGCCGTGATGATCAAGCGAATGATCGGTGATCAGGACGAAAGGCAATTGTCTGTCGAGCAGCCGTTCAAATTGCTCATCGATGGGCGCGGCGGCTTCCGCATGCTCGCGCAGAAACACAAGAGGAAAGCAGGAAGTGTCGAGAAGCATCGTCCATGACCTTGTTTGATGGGGACGGCGCGCGACCGGGAGAAACCGAAAGGCCGGCATCTCGCTTCGGTTCGACAGGCGGCCCCACGGGCAATATCTGACGGATTTCTGTCTACAGGCCCGGCGCCGGGGCGGCTTTCGCGGATCCGCCAACAAATGCCGCGAACCCGCCAGCTCCTGCCGTCGATCGGAGGGTTCCGGCCCGCGCCTCGCAACTGCGCGTCGCGCGCCCGGTCACGAATGACCGTCGCCGCCCGCCGCGGCCTCCGGGAACCAATCCGCCATCTCGTAGAGCGGCCGGATCTCGATCTCGCTCGGCCCCGGCATGGGATTGGGGCAGCGTTTCACCCAGGCGACCGCTTCCTCCATGTCCTTGACCTCCCAGAGCCAGAAGCCGGCGACGAGCTCTTTGGTCTCGGCAAAAGGCCCATCGATGACCGTGCGGCGGGAGCCGTCGAAGGCTATGCGCTTGCCGTCCGACGAGGGCCTGAGGCCATCGGCCTCGCGCAGGATGCCGGCCGCTTGAAGCGCCTCGTTGAACCGGCCCATCTCCTCCATCGCCGCCAAGGTCTCCGGCGTGTGGTCGAAACCCTTCTCGCTGTCTTCGGTCGCCTTCACCAGCACCATCACGCGCATCATCCGCCTCCCTGATCGCGCCGGCAGCATCGGCCCGGCATTGAAACGACGAACGGGCCTTGCGACCGCCGACATGGGGCCGCGCATTTTTTTCGACGACGCAGGCGCGCGGCGTTTCGGTCTCAGACGTAAGGCGTGCCGGCAAGTGCCGCGTCGACGCCGGCAAAGCCGCGTTCCATCAAGCTCATGAAGGCCGGCTCGGGCTTCTTGTTCTCGCGAAAGGCGCGCAGCGCCGCGCCATAGGCGACCACCAGCGCCGCCATCAGCATGGCCGCGGCGAGCCGCGCCTCGGGATCGGCCTGCGCCCTGCCCGCAGCACCTGCCAGCATGGCCGCGAGATCGTCGGCGAGCGTCACCTGCAGCTCACGGGCGCGGGCCGCGAGCGCCGGGCTCTCCGCCACGGTGCGCCAGAAACCCGCGGAGCGCTCCGAGATCCTGAACAGCGGATGCTGCCGCTCGGCCAGCCCGCGCATCAGCGCCTGGAACGCGCCGACCGGCGACTGGCCGCCGCGGCCGGAGAGCGCCTCGCGCACGAGCGCCCGCCCCTCCTCCTCGCGATCAAAGACCAGATCCTCCTTGCGCGGGAAATAATTGAACACCGTCTTTCGCGCGACATTCGCCTCCTGCGCGACCTCTGTGACCGACACATTGTCGAAGCCGCGTTCGACGAACAGGCGCGTGGCGACATTGGAGATCGCCTGGCGCGTCTCCTGCTTCTTGCGGTCTCGCAGTCCGGTCCAGTTTGACATGGTGATCTTTATACCATAGATAAATTTACACTCAGTATATCTTTTACGCCTCGGGAAGCTGCGACGTTTGCCGGTGAAGACCGCCGAGCAATCAGACGCCGTTCGCGGGCTTCATCCGGACAGCTCGTCGCCGCTCGTCTTCCCCGGGCTTGGCCCGGGGATCCACGCATTCAAAACGCAACACGTCGTGGGTGGCCGGGACAAGCCCGGCCAAGACGATGTGAGACCGCACCGAACCGCGTTCTCTGACCACCTTTTTTAAGGGAATTCAGCCTTGACCCATGATGTCGTGATTGCCGGAGCCGGCCCGGTCGGCCTGTTTCTCGCCTGCGAGTTGCGTCTCGCCGGCATCTCCGTGCTGGTACTGGAGCAAGCCGAGGACCCGCGCTCCCCCTTGAAGCGGCTGCCCTTCGGCATGCGCGGCCTGTCCGCGCCGACCCTCGACGCCCTGCACCGCCGCGGCCTGCTGGACGCCATCGCGGCGCCATCCCGCGCGACGGACGCGCCTGGCCCCACCAGCTCGCCGGCGGCCGCCCATTGGATGCAGCAGGAGCGCCGTCCGGGCGGCCATTTCGCAGGCATCCAGTTCTACAAGGACAAGATCGACACCACCCAGTGGCGCTATCACCTGCCGTCTCCGGCCGGCACCAGCCTGCCGGTCGAGCTGGAACACCTCGAAACCGTGCTCGCCGCGCGCGCCAGCGCCATGGGCGTCGAAATCCGGCGCGGGCTCACCGTCGACGGCCTCGACGCGTCGGAGGGCGGCGTGCCCCTTCGCGCCGGGCCTGAGACCTTTCGCGCAAGCTGGCTGGTCGGTTGCGACGGCGGCCGCAGCACGGTGCGCAAAGCCGCCGGCTTCGATTTCGCCGGCACCGCGCCCGAATTCACCGGCTATTCCGTCGAAGTCGCGCTGGCCGATCCGGACGCGCTCAGCCCCGGCCGCCACTACACGCCGACGGGCATGTACACCTATGCGCGGCCCGGCACGATCGGCATGGTCGCCTTTGACGGCGGCGCTTTCCATCGCACCCAGCCGATCACCCGCGACCAGGTGCAATCGGTGCTGCGCCATGTCTCCGGCACCGAGGTCACCGTGACGGCGCTTGCCCAAGCCACCACCTGGACGGACCGCGCCTGCCAGGCGACCACCTATCGCCGCGGCCGCGTGCTGCTCGCCGGCGACGCCGCCCATATCCATTCGCCGCTCGGCGGCCAGGGCCTCAATCTCGGCCTCGGCGACGCCATGAATCTCGGCTGGAAACTCGCCGCCACGATCCGCGGCGAGGCGCCCGCCGGTCTCCTCGACAGCTATGAGCGCGAACGCCATCCGGTGGCCGCCGCTGTCCTCGACTGGTCCCGCGCCCAGGTCGCCCTCATGCGCCCGAGCCGCAGCTCGCGCGCGCTTGAGGCCATTATCCGGGACCTCATCGATACGCGCGACGGCGCAACCTATTTCGCCGAGCGCGTGTGGGGTGTTTCGTTGCGGTACGACCTGGGCAGCGACCACCCCCTGGTGGGCAGGAGCGCCCCGGATTTCGAACTGGCTGATGGGACGAGGCTCGGAGAGCCGCTGCGGACGGGGAAAGGGTTGCTGCTGGATTTCGGCGTCGGTGCGCCGCTTCGGGGCCTGGCCGCGGGCTGGGATGGGAGGGTTGGATATGTCGCGGGGGTTGCCCGGGATCGGCTGGGGGTGAGTGCGGTCCTGGTGCGGCCGGACGGGGTGGTGGCCTGGGCAAGCGAGGGCGCGCCGGACCTCGACGAAATGGCAAAGGCCGCGGTGGTATGGTTCGGCCGGCCGGAGGAGCTGCGGGCGTCAACCTAAGGAGCGCCGCGCCACGTTGGTGATTTCCCGTTTGCGATATCAGCGAACCACGAGGGTGACAGTTCGCCCCTCGTCGATCATCTCGATGGCAGTCTTTCAGCCTTGAAGAATGTACTGTCGCGGTAGCGGGTATCACCGGTATCATTCGGTGCCACGATCTGCTGCGATGCGTAGCCGGCGGTCTTCCAGCGCTGCGGAGAGCGGGCGCCAAAGGGCAATGCCATTCCCTTACCTTGCCGACTGCGTCGCCAACTGTCCCTTCGCCGTGGCCACAGCCGTTTCCTGAGCGGCCTCAGG
Source organism: Hyphomicrobiales bacterium (assembly GCA_017304475.1). Classification (GTDB taxonomy): domain Bacteria; phylum Pseudomonadota; class Alphaproteobacteria; order Rhizobiales; family Phreatobacteraceae; genus Phreatobacter. Next base: position 9,513 of record JAFKKV010000050.1, read on the forward strand.
GGCAGCCCAAATGTCGGGCAGCACGCCGACGCCGCCCCAGTTGCTTCGGGTGATCGGATTTTCCGCCCTGCCAGTCGGCACAACAACGAAAAGGTCGGAACCGAGGGCATTCAACCCGCCCGGATTAGCTCCTCCGCGTGTTGTTTCGCCGATCACAGTCGCGCGTTTGAGCAATTGCAGATCGTAAGCGAACTCCTCGCCCGCCGAATAAGTCCTTGGGCCAACCAGCACATAGACGGGCTTGCCAAGATAGTGCACCGGCGTCGGTGAACTCCAAAACGACTCCGTTCTGAAGGTCGAGACCCCACGATTGCGCCAGATGAGGTCGTTGATATGAACGCGCACGCCCGGGTCGAGGAAGAAACTGACAAGGTAGGCTACGGACGCCGGATGTCCGCCGCCGTTGTCGCGCATGTCGATGATGAGTGCGGCAGTGTCCGACAGGTTACGCATGGCATCGTCGGCCGCCGGATTGAAGACCTCGGGCGGAACGAACCGCGCCAAGTGGATATATCCTACATTGCCGTCCAATCGTCTCACCTCGAAGCCGGCATCCTTCGGCGCCGTCGGCGGAGGTTGGTTTCGAAACGGTGAGCCAAAGATCACCCTCATATGGCTGTCCTTGGTGATCGCTCGGAGTTGCTCCGTCAGTTGCAGCGCGAACTGAGCTGGATCCGTGACGCCTGCATAGGCGTTGTCGCGCAACGCCTTCTCCAGAGCATCCGCCGCCTGCACTCCCAGATCCGGGAACACGTATCCCTCGTGCAACTCGGCGGCGATGCCGCCAATCACCGTCCTGATCGCCAGCTGGTCCAAGAGCACCCCGCGCGCCGTATCGGGAGCCACCTCGGCACTTGCCACCGATGGCATAGCCAAAAGGGTCGAAATTGCCGCAGCGCAGGCGACAAGAAATGATGCGCGACGATACTGCATATGGCTCCTCGTTTTGGCTCAACCAACGATGACAATCAGCAAAAATCGAAGGATAAAGTGCCGCGGCCAGGACGTTCTTCCTATTTTATTGTCAACCGAACATCGCCGCCTTCTTCTCCCGTTCCGGCTGGGTTCAACTCGTCGCGGGGCCGGCAGGCAGGACGACCACCTTCGCGCCGATGGGGACGCGCCTATAGAGATCCATGATGTCTTGATTGAGCAGTCGGATGCAGCCCGACGACACCATGGTGCCAATCGTCCACGGCTCTACCGTGCCATGCAGCCGGTAATAGGTGTCCTGACCGTCACGATAAAGATAGAGCGCACGCGGGCCCAGCGGATTGCCGGCACCACCCGGAAGGCCGCCCCGCAAGGGGCCGTACCTCTCAGGATCACGCCTGATCATATCGGGCGTCGGGCGCCAGCCCGGCCATTCGGCCTTGCGCGCAATCGTTGCCCCGCCGCGGAAATTGAACCCCTCCTGCTTGCCGACCCCGACGCCGTATCGAAGAGCACGGCCATTTTCCTGCACCAGATAGGCGTAGCGGGCTGCTGGATCGACGACGATCGTGCCCGGCCGCGCGTTTGTCCGATAAGCCACCTCCCTGCGCAGGAACTCCGGCTTGACGCTCGACAGATCGATCGCGGGCAGAGGAAACGGCTCCGTGTCGACCGCCGCATACATGGAGACGTAGGAAGAGTTGATGACTGGCTCGACCAGACTGGCGCCCGGCTGCTCGTGCATGGTGCAGCCGGGCATTACAAAGGAAAATGCGGCCACAAAGCCACGTCTGCTCATACTCATCGGCGCCCGACCTCGCGAAAGATGAAAATCCCCGCGATCAGAAACAGATGGCGCCATATGCGTCTATCTATTATGGTGTAATTGGCTCCATAGCCGATGGTTATGATAAAATCATGCCATGGAGTGAATGACCGGCGGACGCATTTCATTCCGCTCAAAGGATAGGCGTCCCGGACACCGCCTCATATCGCTCGCAGGTTGGAAGTTGGGGTGATGGCCGATGGATATTGCCGCTGCACTGAGAGCCTTCGTCCGCACTGTCGAGCGCGGTTCCGTGACCGCCGCTGCACGCGATCTCGCGATCTCTCAGCCCGGCGTTACGAAGCATCTGCGCAATCTCGAACGCCATGTCGGCGCACGGCTGCTGGAGCGCTCGGCACGGATCGTGCGCCCGACGCCCCAAGGCCAGGCTCTCTATGACGCGAGCCGGGAGGCGCTGGCCACGATCGAGGCGGCGCTCGAAGGTGTCCGCCGGGATATGGGTGCGGTGGAAGGCAATCTTCGCATCCACGCCCCGTCATGCCTCGGGGCGAAGCATCTCCATGGCATCATGATGGCCTTCCAGCGCCGCCACCCGGATGTCACGGCAGATCTTGTTCTCGACAATCGCGACGTCGATCTCGTCTACGAGAATTTCGATCTTGCGATCAAATATGGCCGCCCAGCCGATCAGGAACTCATCATCCGCCGGCTCGGCTCGATCCGACGTATTCTCGTCGCCTCGCCGGAATTCCTGAGTCGGTTCGGCGCCATCGCGACCGTAGAGCGCTTGTCGGAGGTCGGCATCATCACCAGCTCCGCCCTGCTCGCCTCGCGTGATGTCCTCACACTTCGTCACAGCAGCGGCGATCTGGTCGATGTTCCCGTTCGCGCCGTTCTGCGCACCAACAACGCCAACGTCATCGCCGCAACACTCGTCGAGGGCCACGCCGCCGGTCCGGTCCAGCAGCTTCTCGTCAACGACGAACTTGCGCAGGGGCGTCTTGTGCACATCCTGCCGGACTATGAGGTCAAGCCAACCGAAGCCTTTCTTGCCTATCCTTCCGTCCGTTTCATGCGCCCGGTCGTACGGGCGTTCACCGACTTCGCTGTGCCGGCTCTTCGTTCGGTCGAAGGCATCGTGAGCTCAGGTGAAAGTCGGTCGACTGAAGAGGATCCGCAGATATCGTTGGCATAAGCGATCAAACGTCACACGAGTGATACTCGCATTACGCTGACAGTGCGCCATTCTCCGCGACGCGCTGCAGAGAAAAATGCACTGTCGCTGCAACGCACCGCAACTGCGTAACTGCTCGACGCAATCAGTCCAATAGCACGCGAACGCTGTGCAAATCGGGCGCAACGAGATGGCAGAGCGGAAGGATCTCATCGGTGGCCGGAAGCAGGTCCGGCACCATGACCGTGCGCATGCCCGCTGCTGCCGCGGCCCGTACACCGTTGTGGGAGTCTTCCAAGGCCAGACAATTCGCAGGCGCGACGCCCAGCAAGGCGGCGGCCCGTAGAAACGGGTCCGGGGCAGGCTTGCCCTGCGCATAGTCACCGGCTGCTATCACCGCATGAAAGCGATGAGTTAACCCGTGCAGCTCCAGATTGTGGTGGACCTCCTCCCGACTCGAGGAGGTGCAGATAGCACGCGGCAGGCCGAGCTCATCCAGCCGATCCAGGAGTTCCACTACTCCAGCCTTGAGGGCCAGCGAGTTCTTCCTGCCCTGGTAATGGCGGATCCAGGTAGCGCGAAACACGTCGACGTCACCCGCGGGGCCGATATGTTCCTGCAAGGCGACGCGGTTCACCGGCCATGGGCGGCCAACCAGCGTCAGGAAATCTTCGGTCGTAAAGCTGTGCCCGAGTTCCTTGGCAGCGGCTATTATCGCATCGTGGTACAGTGCTTCACTGTCGAACAGGACTCCGTCCATGTCGAAGATGACGGCAGCTGGAAATGTTGACATGACGATCTCGTCCTTGCGGGCAATCCGCATACTATGGAGCGGCGAAGCGCTCTCCAAATGACGGCCTATTTGTCGCCGGGACGTCGCCAGTGAAGGCAGCGAACGTCCCGCTTCCAGGATATTGCGGTGACAGAGCACTCTTCTCTGGGGTGCCTCGCAAAGAAAAATGCGCTGTCACCGTAGCGCAGGGCGCGGCCCAAGACGTCTACGCCGAAGGGCGGGGAATCGGCGGCCATGTCATCGACCAAGGTCGCGGCGTACTGTGAGCAGCCCCCGCTGCTGGGCGCCTTCGCCCGTCCCACCGGGGGCGTTGGCCGGAACAGCTCGGCGAAGGCCCGCCTGATGATGTCGCAGGCACCCGCCTTGCACCTGACGACGCCTCACCTGCCCCGCTTGTCTCCGTGAAACTCCGCGTCGACACCGAATCATCATTCGGTTAAACTTTCCCCATGAAACCCAAGGACGACGAGAAGCAGCGGGCGATCGCCGAAGCGACATTCCGGCTTGTCGCGGAATCCGGTCTCGCCGCACTCACCATGTCGGACATTGCGCGGGCGGCCGGCATCGCCACGGCGACGCTCTATGTCTATCACCCGTCCAAGGACGACCTGTTGACCCGGCTCTATGAGACCGCCAAGACGGCCACCGCCGCGCGGTTGATGCAGGCCTATGATCCGAAGGCGCCGCTGCGCGCCAGGGGCCGGGCGATCTGGCTCGCCATGCTGCACAACAGGCTCGCCCATTTCGCCGAAGCCTCGTTCCAGGAGCAATTCGCGGCATCCGCCTGGTTTCGCGCACCGAGCCAGAGCATGGTCGCTTCCGCCATGGGCGTGTTCACCGCGGCGCTCGAGGAGGGGCGCCGGGAGGAAATCCTCAAGGACGTTCCGGTGGCGCTGCTGGCGGCGCATTTCCTGGCCTCGGTGCGCGAGACGGCGCGGCTGATCCGCGCCGGCGACCTGCCCGACGATGCGGCGAGCCGCGCCGCGGCCTTTTCGATGTGCTGGGATGCCCTGAAGTCCTGATCTTGTTTTGCCCTATAACCAAACGGAGATTCGGCCATGACACGCACGGTTCTGATCACAGGCTGTTCCTCAGGCATAGGTGCCGCCGCCGTGCGGCGCTTCGCCGATGCGGGCTGGAATGTCGCCGCGACCTTGCGGACACCTTCGGCCGCGGACTTCGCGCAAGGCTCGGGCCAGGTCGAAGCCTTCGCGCTCGACGTGACCGACCAGGCCTCGGTCGATAATGCGGTGGCCAAGGCGGTCGCGCGCTTCGGGCCGATCGACGTGGTGATCAACAATGCCGGCTATGGTCTGTTCGGGCCCTTCGAAAGCGCGTCCCGGGAGGCGATCAGCCGCCAGTTCCAGACCAATGTGGAGGGCGTCTTCGCCGTCACCCGCGCGGTGCTACCCGGCATGCGCGACCGCGCGAGCGGGGTCATCGTCAATGTCGCCTCGCTGACCGGACTGGTCGCGATGCCGCTCTATTCGCTCTACGCGGCCTCGAAATATGCGGTGGTCGGGTTCTCCGAGGCCTTGAGCCACGAACTCGCGCCGCTCGGCATTCGGGTCAAGGTGGTGGCCCCGGGCTCGGTGTCGACCGACTTCTCCGGGCGCTCGCTGGCGCGCACCTTCGAAGGTGACGGCGGCGCTTACGCGGGTTCGATCGCCAAGGTCATGGGCGCCTTCGCGGCCAACCGGGCCTCCAACGGCTCCACGCCCGAACAGCTGGCCGAGGCGCTCTACGGCGCGGCGACCGATGGCAGCGCGCAGGTGCGCTATGTGATCGGCGACGATGCGCTCGCCGTCATGCAGGCGCGGCAGGAGATCGGCGAGGAAGCCCTGCTGGCGGGGATCCGCCAGCGCTTCGGCCTGGGCTCCTGAAGGCCGCGGCCTTCCGGCAACGGCGCGACCACAATGAAATGGGCCGGCCGGCCGAACCCGGCCGGGGATCTGGCGCCGAACGGCCCAGATTCGGCGTGCGAGGCCTGGGCCGCCGCCCTCGGAGGCAGCGGCGCGGCGGCGTCAGCCGAGCCGCATGGAGAGCTCGACATCCTCGGCGAAGGGCGTGGACAGATAGCCGCCTCCCGACGCGCGGACACGTGCGAGATATTCGGGTGAGTCGTCGGCATTGTCGGCCACGACCAGGGCGCCCGGGCGAAGCCGGGGCTCCACCAGTGCGAGGATCTCCGGATAAAGCGCCTTGGCTCCATCAAGCAGCACGAGGTCGATCGTGTCGGGAAGATCGACGCTCAGGGTCTGGAGCGCGTCGCCCGCGCGGATCTCGACGAGATCCATCAAGCCGCCATCCGTCAGGTTGCCGCGAGCGCGCTCGATCTTGCCGGGCTCGAACTCGCTGGTGATCAGGCGACCGCCGCCATTGTCGCGAAGCGCGGCCGCCAGATGCAGCGTGGAGAGCCCGAACGAGGTTCCGAACTCGACGATCGTCCGCGCGCGGCTGCTGCGCGCGAGCATGTAGAGCAGCAAGCCGGTCTCGCGCGAGACTGGAAGCCAGAGGTCCTTCAGGCGTCCGTACAGGTCGAGATATTCGGTCTTGCTGCGCAAAAGCCGGTCGCGCTCCGCGCGGGAGACGTCGGCCCAGGCGGGGCTGGTGGCGGCCTCGGCCTCCGCGAACAGGCGGGGCAGCAGGGTGGCGAGCGGGGCGGTCGTCAGGGTGTTCATGCAGTGTCTCCGGTCCTGGACAAGCGAGCTGCTTGTGTCGGATCGGAAAATACGATCAATTCGTCGCGTTTCATATTCGCATGGCACCGACGACCGATGACGAACGCCTCAACACCTCGTATTTCCTCGCGAAAGCAGCCGCAGCAGATGCGCTCCACGGAGCTTGTCGCGGCCATTCTCGAGGCTGCGGTTCGCGTTCTGGCCGAAGAAGGCGCGGCCCGTTTCACGACGGCGCGCGTGGCGGAAAAGGCCGGCGTCAGCGTCGGGTCGCTCTACCAGTATTTTCCGAACAAGGCGGCGATCCTGTTTCGCCTGCAAAGTGACGAATGGCGCCAGACCGGCGAACTCATGCGGTCGATCCTCGAGAATGCGGCGATCGCACCGCTCGCCAGGCTGCGCGACCTCGTCCACGCCTTCGTTCGCTCCGAATGCGAGGAGGCGCAGATCCGCATCGCGCTGGCCGACGCAGCCCCGCTCTATCGCGCCACGCCCGAAGCCCGCGAGGCCCGCGGGCAAGGCGAACGCATTTTCAAGGCTTTCATGCGCGAAGCCCTGCCCGAGGCCCCGGAGCCGACGCGTGTTCTCGCCGGGGGCCTGATCATGGCCACCATGAGCACGATCGCGAAGCAGTTCTCGGCGACCCCGCGCAGCGCGGTGGAGATCGAAACCTATGCCGACGCCTTGGCCGACATGTTTTGCGCCTATCTGAGCCAGGCGAAATGAGCTGCTCCGCCGGCCAAGGCAGGCGGGTGTCTCGCCCTTGCCGCCCGCCCCAACCCACGACACGCGTCAATTGACGAGTCCTCTTGCACCACGATATTGCCGCACCCAGCCAAGCCTCACCTCGTACGGGTGCTTCTCCCTGATGTGGTTCCGTCGATCGACACCCCGCGTGACCGTGGTTCTCGCGGCTTATAACCACGCGGAATTCGTCCGCGCGGCGGTGATGAGTGTGCTCGACCAGACCTTGCACGACCTGGAACTGATCGTGGTCGATGACGGCTCATCCGACGGCACGCCCGACGTCGTCGCGGCCATCAGGGATCCCCGGCTCAGCTTGATCCGCATGCCGCTCAATCGCGCGGTTCATCCCCGCAATCTGGCGATCGGCCGCGCGCGGGGGCGTTTCATCGCCTTCCAGAACTCGGACGACGTCTGGTCCCCGGCCAAGCTCGCGGCGCAGGTGGCGGCGATGGAAGCCCGGCCCGAACTCGCCCTCTGCTGCACGGCCACCCGCATCATCGGTGCCGATGGCGCGCCGGACGGCGACAATTGGGCGAACGGCCTGTTCACCACCGAGAACCGCGCGGGGCTCGCCTGGCTCCGTCACTTCTTCGACATCGGCAATTGTCTCGCCATCTCCTCCGCCATGGTGCGACGGCGGCAACTTCTGCGCCTTGGCGGCTTCCGGGCGAGCCTCGTGCAGCTTTCCGACTTCGATCTTTGGGTGCGGCTGGCGGCCATCGGCGAGATCGCCATCCTGCCGGATGCGCTGTGCGACATCCGGATCGTCGAGGGGCGCAACCTCAGCGGACCGTCGCCCGCCGCGGGCCGTCGAACGCAAATCGAGCTCGCCAGCGTGCTGGAGAACTTCGCCGTTCCCCCGTTGCTCGATCGCCTGCCGGAGATCTTCCCGGAGCTGCGGGACATGACGACACGGGGCGCCCGAAAGGTCGCCCTCGCGCGCCGCTGGTGGCCGCGGGACGGCGGCTATGCCCTGTTCGCCGACCGCGTGATCGCGCAGGTGATGGAAAACCAGGCCGAACGGGCGGAGGCGGTCGCGGCTCTCGGGCCTGACTTCATCCATGACTTCATCGCGCGCCGCGGCCAGGCCGCCTTCCACCTTCAGAACGGCGCCCCCCAATGACGCCGGACGCGATGGCGGAGACCTTGGCCATCCGCCAATGGCTGGAGCGGCGGCGCGCGGCGGCGGGCATGCAGGTCGAGCCGGGCGCGCTTGCCCGCTCGCCGAGCTGGCGGCTTGAGGACGGCGTGATCCGCCATGCCTCCGGGCGCTTCTTCCAGGTCGTGGGGCTCAACTGGTGCGAGGGCGGCACCGCGCATTGCCAGCCCTTCATCGAGCAGCGGGAGATCGGCACGCTCGGCTTCCTGGCGCGGCAGACGGCCCATGGGCTGGCGCTTCTGCTGCATGCCAAGGCCGAGCCGGGCAATGTCGGCATCGCGCAGATCGGCCCGACCTGCCAGGCCACCGCCAGCAACCGGGATCGCGTGCATGGCGGCGCCCTGCCCCCTTATGCAGCGGCCTTTGCCGATGAGACCGGCTCCCGGCTCTCGGATTCCCGGCAGAGCGAACAGGGTTCGCGCTTTCTCGGCAAGTTCAACCGCAACGTCGTGGTGCTGTCGGACGGCACGGCGCCGGTGGGGAATGACCACCGCTGGGCCGCCTTCGACGCGCTCAGGCCGCTCCTGCTCGACGATTTCCTGATCAATACCGATGCGCGCTCGGTGATCTGCACCACGCCGTGGGAGCTGCTGGCCGGGCGCGCGCCCTTTCCAGGCGAGGATGCGCTGTCGCGGGCTCTCAGCCAGTCCTTCCGGGCGCCGGTTCGCATGGAGACGCTGGCGCGCGTCGAGGCCGCGTTGCGCCATGCCCGTCACGCGACGGCGCCCGCAACACTTTGCCCCGTGGACCGGCTGCCGGGCTGGCGATTTGATCCCGGTGGGACGACGACCTTGACCGATGGCAAGCTGGCGCTCCGCCATATCGACGTCCGCGCGGCATCCCGGGAGGTCGCGGCCTGGGACCAGCCGATCCTCGACAGCCAAGGGGAACAAACGATCGACCTCGATGGCCGGCACGACAACGGGGCCTTGCACTTCGCGTTCCGCGCCGCCTGGGAGCCCGGCCTTGGCGCCGGCGCCGAGCTCGCGCCAACCCGGATGGGTGAGGATCGCCCCGAGGGGAAGACGCTCCTGCAGGCGCGTCAATCGGATGAAGGCGGCCGCTTCCTCCATGACGTGTCCCTGTACCGCGTGCGCGACGTGACCAGCGAGGCCGAGGCCCCCGGCCTCTTGTGGCTCTCACTGTCGGAGATCCACGACCTGCTGCCGCGGGGCTTTTTCAACAACGAGGCCCGGAGCGCGATCTCGCTGCTTTTGGCGCTCGCCTGATCTGGATCGCCTCCGGCGTCACGGCCATCGGTGGAAGGGAGGTGATGGAACCAGCACCCGGCGCAAGCTCGATGAGACGTGAAGGAACGGCGCTGGAGCGTGATCGCGTCAGATTGAAGCCGTCGGGCGATCTTGCAATTCGGTCAGCCATCCTTCGAGGCTCGCTGCGCTCGCACCTCCACGCAAAAGCGAAGCTTTTGCGTTGGGATGAGGGCCGTAGAGATCGGCATCGAGTCCAGTGCAGGATGCACGACACGCGTTGCGCCTCATAGGCAACGCTGTTGCAGTTCTCTTCTCCCCTCATCCTGAGGTGCGAGCGCAGCGAGCCTCGAAGGACGGCTAACCTCTATGCAGCCCGCTTCAATCTGACCCGATGGTGCCCTAGCCTTCCAGTGCCCCGATCATCGCCACCCGCGTCGCATGCCGGCCGCCCTCGAACTTGGCCGCCAGGAAGGCATCGACGATATCGAGCGCCAGGCCCTCGCCCACCACGCGCGCGCCGACCGACAGCATGTTGGCATCGTTGTGCTGGCGGATCATGCGGGCCGAAAACGCGTCGGCGCAGACGCCGCAGCGGATGCCCGTGACCTTGTTCGCCGCCATCATGATGCCCTGGCCGGTGCCGCACAAAACGATGCCGAAGCGGCAATCGCCGGAAGCAACACGCCGCGCCGCCGCCGCGCCATGTTCAGGATAGGGTGTGCTCTCGGGCGTCGCCGGCCCGATATCGACCACCTCCCAGCCCTGCCCCGCGATATGCGCGGCAAGGACCTGCCGGAGCTGAATGGCGGCGTGGTCGCTGGAGAGGACGATGCGGTTGCTTGATGTCACGGTAAGGTCGTCCGGTTTGCCCATGCCATTTGGCGGCTGGCGTGCGCCAAGAAGGCGTCCGCCATATGCGGTTTTCCGATCGCTTGGGCAAGCCAAGTTGGCAAACGCTTGGACTGCCTGCTCGATCGCTTATGGCTGCTTTTGGTCCTGGGACGATTTGCCCAGTTTGAAGAGACGCCGCGCTGGAACTCTTGAGCCCGAAACGCTATATGACCATCTACATGGTCAGGAGCGTGACATGAATGCGGTCAATCTGGCGGATGCCAAAGCTCATCTGAGCGAGTTGGTCGACCGGGTCGAGGCCGGCGCTTCGATCGACATCACCCGGCGCGGCAAGCCGGTTGCGCGGCTAACGGCTGTAGCCAGGCCGCGCAAACCGATCGACGCGACGCTGCTCCAATCGCTGACGGCAACGATGCCGCCCCAACCTCAGAGCGCAGCCGATCTCGTGCGGTCGATGCGGGACGGCGATCGCTTCTGATGCTCTATCTCGATACCTCGCTGATCGTGGCGGCGCTTTCCAACGAAGCGATGACGCCGCGCGTTCAGGCCTGGCTGGCGGAGCAGGACCCAGCGCAGCTCATGATCAGCGACTGGACGGTGACCGAGATGTCGTCCGCCATGGCGATCAAGCTGCGCACAGGACAGATAAGTCTCGAGCAGCGCGCGGCGGCGCTGGCCATGTTCAACAAACTGGTCGCCGAAAGCCTCACCGTGCTTGGCGTGACGGGCGGACAGTTCCGGGCGGCAGCGAAGTTTGCTGATCAGCATGCCCTCGGTCTCCGCGCCGGCGATGCATTGCATCTCGCCATCGCCTCGGAGCATGGCGCCACGGTGCATACGCTTGACCAGCGGCTCGCCGAAGCAGGGCCAGCGCTCGGTGTCCCCGCGCGGCTGCTAGCTTGATCCGAGCCTTCTCCAGCTTGCCCGCCTGCTCGGGGGAATTCGCTCGGGGATTGGACTCAGATCGGATGAGTAGGCTTTGAAAGGGAGATCAACGCCGCTCGACGGAAGTCAAAAACGGGTCGGACGGTAACGGCACGGCAGCGAATATCGCTGCCGAACCTCCGTTATCGCCGCCGTTTAATCCCTCACTCCCACTCGATCGTGCCCGGCGGCTTGGACGTCACTTCATAGACCACCCGATTAATCCCCCTCACCTCGTTGATAATCCGCGTCGCGGCTCGACCGAGGAAGTTCATGTCGAAGGGGTAGAAATCGGCGGTCATGCCGTCGACCGAGGTGACCGCGCGCAGTGCGCAGACATGGTCATAGGTGCGGCCGTCGCCCATCACGCCGACAGTCTTCACCGGCAGCAACACGGCGAAGGCCTGCCAGATGATGTCGTAGAGGCCGGCCTTGCGGATCTCGTCGAGATCAATCGCGTCGGCCTGGCGCAGGATGTCGAGCTTCTCGGGCGTGATCTCGCCGGGAATGCGGATGGCAAGGCCCGGGCCCGGGAAAGGATGGCGGCCCACGAAGCTCGCGGCCAGGCCGAGTTCGCGGCCGAGCGCCCTCACCTCGTCCTTGAACAGTTCGCGCAAGGGTTCGACGAGCTGCATGTTCATGCGCTCGGGCAGGTTGTGGCGGCTCTTGATGGTGACCACGGGGCCCCGGTGAATGAAATGCTCTCGATCGCGTCGGGGTAAAGCGTGCCCTGTGAAGGAGGTCGGCGGCGCTGGCAGGTTTGCCAATCACGCCGACCTTGGAGCGAATGCGACGCCACCTGGTCGAATAATCGCCGGTATCCTCATCGCGCAGGAGGGGAATTCCCGCGTCGGCCTGACAGGCAATCCGAACGATGCCGGAACACCCTACGACTTCACGGCAGCGCAGAACACCATTGCCGAGAACACCAACGGCACGTCCACCCATGCTCAAGCCGCCCTTGCCTTCGGTGATCCAAACCAAAAGCTCGACACGAATTCTTCTTCTGCAGCCCTCAGTTCCTGTCCGCATTGATCCACGGAACATCGATACGCTCGATTCGGACAATATTTCTGTCGTCACGGCATATGCCGCCGCCGTGATCGCGCATGACCTAGCGTCGCGGAACGTCGCCATCACATCTCTTCGTATGGCAGCTGAAGCCCTCGCAGATTCGGACACCTCGTAAAATTGCGGATACTTCCGTCACTCAGTTGCGAGAGATAGCCGGCATATATTGAAAATCGGGACAATTTTGCCGGAAGAAGACATTTCCGTGAGCCCTGAAATTTGTACCGACGAACGCGCAGATTGGTAGTGACTCGCCAATGCAATGTGCGATAGTGCGCTCCGCGCTCAAATAGAGGGGGCACGCGTGGCTGAGCCGTTTCTTTCCGAAATCAGGATCATGTCCTTTGCCTTCCCGCCCAGGGGGTGGGCGCTGTGCGACGGCCAACTCCTCCCCATAAACCAGAATCAGGGACTGTTTTCGCTGCTGGGCACCACGTTCGGCGGTGACGGGCGGGTCAACTTCGCACTGCCTGACTATCGGGGGCGCGCGCCGATCCATGCCGGCAACGGCCATACGCTCGGCGAACGGGGCGGCGAACAGGCGCACACGCTTTCGATCGGGGAACTGCCAAGGCACACGCATGTCGGGCAGGCGACGAACACGAATGGCGCAGTCGCGATTCCGGGCGCTGCGTTTTTGGGCGCCGTCAACAACGCCTATAGCGCGCCCACCCAACTGACATCGATCAATCCGGCGACCATTGGAAATCAGGGCGGCAATCAGGCGCATCTCAACATGCAGCCATTCCTGACATTGAGCTTCTGCATCGCCCTGCAGGGCATCTTTCCGTCGCCGACATAAGGGAGCGGGATCATGGCACAGCCCTATGTTGGCGAGATCAGAATGTTTGCTGGCAATTTCGCGCCAGCCGGCTGGATGTTCTGCGAAGGACAGCTCCTGCCGATCTCAGAGAACGAAACCTTGTTCAATCTTATCGGCACCACTTACGGCGGCGACGGCCAGAGTACTTTCGCCCTGCCCGACCTACGCGGACGGCTTCCAATCCATCAGGGTAACGGCTTCATCCTTTCCGAGACTGGCGGAGCCGAAGAGATCACGCTGACCATCAACCAAATCGCCGCACACAGCCACCCTATGCTCGCGTCCGGCAATACGGGTACAGGCACGAACCCCCAAGGCAACGTCCTCGACCAGATGAGCGGCGCGATCTTGCTGTACAAGGACCAGCCTCCGACAGTTGCAATGAGTGCGGTGGCAGTCAACTCCGTCGGCGGAAGCCAGCCGCACAGCAATTTGCAGCCCTATCTCTGCGTGAATTTCATCATCTCGCTGTTCGGCATCTTCCCGACGCAGACTTGAAGAGGGACCGTCATGGCCGATCCGTTCGTCGCTGAAATTCGCATCTTTCCGTTCAACTTCGCGCCCAGGGGGTGGGCGTGGTGCGACGGACAGCTTCTGCCGCTGTCGCAGAACACGGCGCTGTTTTCGCTGCTCGGCACCACCTATGGCGGCAACGGCAAATCCAACTTCGCCCTGCCCGACCTCCAAGGCCGGACGCCGATGCATCCTGGCCAAGGCCCCGGCCTGTCGCTGCACGATCTCGGCGAGACAGGCGGCTCGGACACGGTGTCATTGCTCGAATCCGAGATTCCGATGCATTCGCATAGCATGATGGCGGCGAATCTACCTGCCGATCAGGGGGCTCCGACACCAACCCGGTCGCTTGCCCGGTCGGTCAACGCATTCGCCTATGTCGCAGGCAGCCCTCAGCCGGCATTGGTTCCGATGAGCGATCAAATGCTCGCGCCTGCCGGCGGCGACCAGCCGCACAACAATCTGCAACCCTACCTCACCTGTTATTTCTGCATCGCGCTGCAAGGCGTCTTCCCGCCGAGAACCTGAATTCAGAGCCAAAGGCAGGACCGATACGATGGCCAAGAGCACAGAACCAAAGTCAAAAGCATCGGCCTCCGCAGCGGCGCCAAGAACGGCTTCGAAGGCCAGCGCCGGTCCCGCCCCTTCGTTCCAAAGCATGCCGGCCGGTGCACCGTTTTTCGAACTCTCGCGGCTGATGGTCGTCGGCATCGATTCCAATGCCGGCCGGCTGATCCAGAAGGCGCAGACTTCGCCCAACGGGCCATGGCCCTCCGCATGGTCGGTCATCGCTCCCGGCGCCTGGCTGATCATGACAGCCGGCCTGACCAAGGACGGCAGGGTGGCGGTGGTCGCGCAACCGTCAGGCACAGTCGGCCTCTCGTTCATCACCGAGGACGCCAACCAGATCGGGCCGGTCGACAAATGGAATGCGCCGCTGAACATCGGCGCACCGCCCGGCGCCGCCGGCTATCAGAAACTGTCGATGGCCAACGATGCCGATGGCCGCATCGAGGTTTTCGTCACCGACAATCAGGGCCGGATCTGGTGGATCTATCAGAACCCGGACCAGATCGTGCAGGTCCAGAAAACCATCACGCCGCCCGGCACGACGACACCGATCGTCGTCACCGTCAACGAGCTCGCACCACCGGCCAAGATGTGGAGCGACTGGATCCAGATACCGGGCGGCCTGGTGACGGTCGCCGCGATCCGCCAGGGCGACGGCACCATTGCGCTGTTCGGAATCAATTCCGGGCTCCATCTCTACCGTTGCCAGCAGGCGACGGCGCAGGCCTTCAAGGCCACCGACTGGACGCCGTGGGTGCAGATCGACACCGGGCAAACCGGCGGGTTTACCGAAATGGCGCCCGTGGTCGGCCCGCTGGGTGCCACCAACCTGTTCGCCCTCACCCAGAACGGCCAGGTGCTGCACACACGTCAGCAGCCCGCCGGATCGAACACCTGGACGCAATGGGCGACGCCAGGTTATT
The DNA here is from genome assembly GCA_017304475.1 of Hyphomicrobiales bacterium. GTDB lineage: Bacteria > Pseudomonadota > Alphaproteobacteria > Rhizobiales > Phreatobacteraceae > Phreatobacter. The sequence continues at coordinate 24,671 of JAFKKV010000050.1, forward strand.
CCAGGGTCCCCAAATACACGTTGGCAGCCGGCATCCAGGGCGACGGCGACATCGTGCTGGTCGCTTCGGATCAGCAGCGCATCCACGAATTCAATGCTCAGTGGGACGCCAACAGCCAGAACTGGTCGGGCTGGCGCGATTTCGGCGTGTCCCTGTACGCGACGCGGCTCTCGCTCAACTACAATGCCGACGGACGGCTCGCCCTGTTCAGCCTGATGCTCATGCCGAACGGCACAAATGCGCTCGCCACCATAAGCCAAGTGGGCATCGACAGTTCCGAATGGGACTATGGATGGACGACGCTCGCGGAGGACAACGTCAAGCAGATCGTCGTGGTGCGCGACCTGACGCCGCCCGTCTGAGGCCGGCCGGTCATGGTCGTGATAGCGGCTGGTGCAGGCTACAAGCGGGCAGCAGCGCTTGGGCTGGTGCTGAGGCCTGAGGCCGATGCCGACATTCCCTTCATAGCAGCGCTCTATGCCTCGACACGCTATGCGGAACTCGCCGACGTGCGATGGCCGGCGGAAGCCAAGGCGCAGTTTCTCGAGGCGCAGTTCCAGGCGCAGCGCGCGCATTACCGCCGCTACTATCCCGAAGGCGAGTGGCAGGTAGTGACGCGTGCGCGAGAAGACATCGGCCGTCTCTACCTGGAGCGCTGGCCGAGCCAGCACCGCATCATCGACATAGCCTTCCTGCCCCAGCAATGTGGCAAGGGCCTTGGTACGGCGTTGCTGAGCGACCTGATCGACGAGGCTGCCGCCGTCGGCAAAGCTGTTTCAATCCATGTCGAAAAGAACAATCCGGCCCGCCGGCTTTATCTGCGCCTGGGCTTTGCCGTCACCGAGGACAAAGGCGTCTATGACCTGATGGCGCGTCCGGCCTCAAGCGAGCCCGATCAGTTGAAGACAGCCTCGTAGACATAGCCCGTCGCGTCAGCCGAGACGGGCACGATGAAGATGTCATGCGAAGAACCATTGCGAACGAAGCGATAGACCGCTTGCGGCAACGGCGCCTCGCGCGGTCCCTTGAAGAGCAGCGTGAAGCCGCCGCCATCACGCGGACTGGAGGCTATGGGCTTCACCGCGCTCAATTCCAGCGCAATCGCCTTGCCGTCGGCTTCAACGGAAAAACTCTGCCCGACCGTCTGATCGAAATCCGAAAGCGATGCCATACCGCCTGCCCTGGACCTGTCTTGAGACCCATGCCTCATCAGCCAATGTCGTCGCTCGATAGCACGCTGTCTATAGCGCGTGATCTTAAATGGGAGAATGAACGCGCCCAAACATGCGTGGCTGAAACTGCGCTATGGCCTGCGCCCCCTACTCCCACGCGATCGTACCGGGCGGCTTGCGCGTGACGTCGAAAACCACCCGGTTAATCCCCCTCACCGCGTTGATGATCCGCGTCGCGGCGCGACCGAGGACGTTCATGTCTATGACGGTGACAGCGCACTTTTCTCGTCGCGGCGTTCCGCAACGAAAAATGCAGTCCAATGCACCGTCACCGTAGCTCCGAGACGTCCCCCCGAGGCGCGTTTCGCGTCCCGCGCTACCCGCCCTTGCTGGAAAGCAATGCGTCGAGCTGCTCCAACTGCTCCGGTAATGCGGCAGCCGCGCCCTGGAGTGCTTCCTCGAGCGCCTCCTGGGACGGATAGACTTCGTGGAAATTCAGCAGCGTCGTCCCGCCCTGGTCCTCGAAGGTCACGGTGGTGACCGCGCCCTCTTCGCCCTCGTCGTTGGTCCAGACGATGCGCTCGTTCGGCACCACCTCGAGATACTTGCCGTAGAAGGCCATGGTGTCCGAACCGTCGGCGCCGAATTCCAGCCGATATTTGCCGCCGGTACGGACGTCCATATCGCACGATACGAGCGAAACGCCGGATACCGATTTTGGCACCCACCAGCGCTGGAACAGCTCGGGCTGGCTCCACGCCCTGCAAACCGTGCTCGGCAGCGCATTGAATGCTCGCGTTACGACGAGTTCGCGATCCCCTCTGCGTTCGATTGACGTCCGGTTCTGCGCACCACCTGCACCGTCAGCCTGCTGATTCATCGCTTCCCTCCTGTTTCGTTTCTCCGAAGATGTCGTCCCATGCTTCGAAGCGGGCCTCGAAGAGCCTGCGATGCGCCTCGATCCACGCGGCTTCCGCCGTGAGGCTGCGTTTCCCAAGCTTTATTGCTGTGACGGTGCATTTTTCTCGCTCACTCCATTGCGGTGTTGCACGTCGTCCGCCTCCGTGTTCGAGCCGGCTCCATCGGCCTGGCATCGAAACGACGAACGGGGTTTTCGGAAGCCGACATCGTCAGGCATTTTTTTTGGCGGCGGAGGCGCAAGGCGCGACGGGCCGCCTACAGATCAGGCCCTACGGTGAGAGCGCACATTTCTCGTTGCGGCGTTCCGCAACGTTAAATGCACCGTCACCGCAACGCCGCATTAGACGACGCAACGAGGCTCGGGGAGTTGCTCCGGACGGGCGGAGGGCTGCTGCTGGACTTTGGCGCGGGGGCACCGCTTCGAGGGCTTGCAGCGCGCTGGGATGGTCGCATTGCCTGTGTCGACTGTGACGCCAGGGATCGGCTGGGTTTGAGCGCCGTTCTGGTTCGTCCGGATGGGGTGGTAGCCTGGGCGGTTGAGGGCGCGCCTGATCCTGAAGACGCGGCTCAGGCCACCGTGCGATGGTTCGGTCAAACACAAGAAGTGCATGCGCGTGCCTGAGCCGGCCTGCGCCAGGCCCGCGATCTCATATTGGCGATGTCCACATATCGACCTGAGCGGACAGCCGGCTCCACGAGCATCGCGACAGTGGCCCGACGCAGGATGCCGGGCTTCTCGGGCGTGATTTTGCCCGAGATGTGGATGGCACGGCACGGCCGCGAGAAGGGATAGCGGCTGACGAGACGCGCGGGCATGATAGGGGCTCTCTCCTGTCCTTCCGAACATGCCAAGAGCGCTGATGGCCGCTGACTGGACCGACGAACAGAACGACGCGATCGTCGCGGACTATTTCGCGATGTTCGCCGACGACATCGCCGACCGCCCCTACAACAAGGCTAGGCACAACCGTCTCCTGCAGGCAGTGATCGGCCGGCCGCGCGGCTCAATCGAGTACAAGCACCAGAACATCAGCGCGGCGCTCAAGGGTCTGGGGGAAGATTGGATTCCCGGCTACAAGCCGGCCTTCAATCTTCAAATCTCGCTCGTCGACGCGGTGGTGCGCTGGCTCGATCGCCATCCGGATTGGCGCGCACCTGCCGCGCGAATGGGAATGGACCTATCCCCATCGGCGCTCCGGGAGGAAGCGATATTGTGGATCGGTCCGCCACCGACGCACAGCAACGCGCTTCCGCCTCACGAACTCGAGCAGATGACGATAATCGCCCGGAAATTCGACGTCGCCGAGCGAGACGCCCGCAATCGGGCGCTCGGTCGCGCCGGCGAGGAGCGCGTGCTGACGCATGAACGCGCCAACCTGCTGGCTGCTGGGCGAACCGACCTCGCCGAGCGCATTCGCTGGGTGTCGCATGTCGATGGCGACGGAGCCGGCTATGATATCAGGAGCTTCGATACCGATGCCAGCGATCGGCTGATCGAGGTGAAAACCACCAATGGCTGGGAGCGCACGCCGTTTCACGTCACCCGCAATGAGCTGGCTGTCGCTGAGGCGCGCCGCAATGATTGGCGGTTGGTTAGGTTGTGGAATTTTGCTCGGGATCCGCGTGCGTTCGAATTGCGGCCACCGCTGGAGACGCATGTGGCGTTGATGGCGACCAGCTATCAGGCGAGCTTCCTGTAACGTGTGAGACCGGACAGCCGATTCATGACGTTCAGCGCGCAAAAATGGAACATCGCCGCTCGTCAGTCGAATTGTCGGATTTGACTTGAGAGACAAGGCCGAAGGGAGCGAGCGAAACTGGCGATGCTGCGTTTTGGCGCCCAGACCGAGTCGTGCGGTATCGGGCCGAAGAGTTCAGTCTAAGCCACCCCGATAAGCTCTCGAGCGAAAGCGTGGAGATTGGGAAGGTGATTAGTGAATGCCTCCGCGTAACCTTCATTGTGGATCAGTCCAACTCGGTGGCGCTTGGCGGCGGGCAATATCCGATCAATCAGTTCAGGAGGGCCTGTGAATAGCACATGTGGCACGTCGCTCGTATGATGAGAAATGCCGACGAGACCGCCATTGCAGGAAGAAATCGGCGTTCCACCTAATGCCGATATCGCGAACACTAGGCCGGCCACACCTGGATCCAAGGCACCCGTCGGCCCCATTGCGCCTATGTTGGCCTCAATCGCTTCCTCGGCCGCGTCCGTGTTCCAATCTGCAGCCTCTAACTCGACCAGAAGATCGGCCTCTTCCTCTATCGCCTCGATCGCATCTTCCCTGGTTGCGCCTCGATAGTCGCAGTATGCGAGATTTAGAAGAATTCCGTCCTCCGAAGATGCAAGCTCCTCCTCAAGGGGATGCAGATTGCGGATACCTTCGTCCCAGCGAACTACTACGTCGACATCGATCAATGGCATACCTACCTCCCTAGAATCTATATCGGCGCATTCCACACAAACCTTATTTGTCGCAGTTAACGTACAGTGCCCTTTCCATCACCCGGGCGCGACGAAGTCCAATCCGATGCGCGTAAATTCGACTCCGAGCTTCTGAACCAGGTTAAGCGCATACTCGTACCTCAAATGACCGACGATCTTGCTTTCGCAGTTCTCGACATGAAGCCCATCTTCTTCGCCGAAAACGTAGCTCAAGCGCAGATCGGCAGTTTTGTCCTCGTTGACCGTGAAACGGCCGAAGTCCGCCGCTAGAAAAAGTCGCCAAACAGGCGATCCAAATCCGCCAGAACTCTGATAGACGCTGTAGGTGTTGATTTTTCCGGTCGCCATGTCCCGAAGGAACACCAAGGTATTGGAATTGACCTCGCCCGCGTCCAACCCGTTCCGATTGTGAAGCTGGACAGCTATGAACGGTTTCGTCGACGCCTTCGTTGACTCGTGCATACCCGCATTCGGCTTCTGCATAGGCACGAGATCGCATGCAGGCGACACGCATACCCAAAGATCGCCGCCCACCTTGAAGACATGCCCCGGCTGAAGGTGCCAGCCCGATACTGGCTTTGTCGAGATATAGGCATTGTAGTGCTGCAGAGCCTTCACGCGATCTTCTGGGCTCTTGGCATTAACGTTGTAGTGCGTCGAAAAGCCGTCCTTCGCGTCCGGATTCTTCGCAACCGGATCGCAGTCCACCAACTTCAGGCCGAATTTCACAGCCTCCTCGCCGACCATGTCGAACAATCGCTCGGTATGACGTGCGGCATGCGCCTCAATCAGCGTCTTGCGATGGTTCTTAGTCTTCGAACCATCAGAGGATATTGCCCGCAACTCCTGATAATACTGCCAATACGCGTGCTTGTCGGCCAGCGCGGTATCCTCGGCCACTACACCTTGCGCGCTGATCTCGGACCGAATTTTTGATGAGATCATTCGAGAAGGGGATGGCTTCCAATCCTCCAGAGCCTCGCCAAGCGTCTTCAGGAGTTCGGTGTTGTTCTTGTCTGCAAAAGCGATAAAGCCGCCGCCGGAACGAATCCACGGCCGTCCCGGCTCGCCAGGGCTGTTCCACCGGATCTCCCTCGGCTTCGCATTTGCTTTGATCAGGCGGTCTTCATAGCCCGAGATGGCCCACAGGAAAACGTTCTCCTTCTTTTCGTAATCCCAGCCGGCGTTGTCGCAGATCGCCTTGAAGGCGACCATCTGCGGAGTACCGATAAGGCCACGCGCCGTCTTTCCGTTCGCGACAGCCTTCCTGAACGCAATATAGTTGCTTTCCGACACGGCGGCCCTGATGTCGGCGACCGCGTTTTCGTTGCCATCTTCGGATTCCTCTAGCTGTCTAACGAGTTCAAACCCCGCTTGAACTTGGGTTGGGTCGAGAGCCAACGGGCACAGCAACGACATAAGAACGTGGTTGAACGGAGTCGTCAGCTCGCCCAACGCAGTGTGCACGACAACCAAATTGAAGTGGCGGCTCGACAGAAGATCGTCGATGATATCCACCGCTCTGACACCATGAGGCTCGGCCTTCTCAAGTTGATAGTCCAGCACCAGAAGATCCGATTGGTGCAGGTAACTGCCGATCTCATCGTTCTTCGATCCATCATGGATGTCGACAGTCAGGGCGGGCGATTTCCTGCGGAACTGCTTGATTACCTCGAGGATTTTCGAGTTCACGGCCCAGCGAGCGCTGGTATCTTTCGGGTCGTATCCTTCCGCGCCAAATATCTGCTCCCACGTCGGGTATTCGTCGTCGATGATGAGAACCGACCTAATCGGGTCAATGAATGCTTCCCTCACCAAGCTGGAGAGAGTGACCTCGTCTGCAACAATCGCGCCTGCGTCAGACATCGAAATTCGCGCCCCGAAATCTTATCGAAAAGTTCGCACCAGGAAGAATCTTGCGGTCGGCGTCCTGCACATAGCTGATGGAATGCCCGCCCGCCGCAAGATTCGCCTGGCAGAGATAGAGACCTACCCCTCGCCCACCCTCCACCTTCCTGGTGAAGAACAAGGTGAAAAGTCGCTTCACGTCGATGTCATCAACTCCAGGACCGTTGTCGGCTACGATGACTTCTTCGCCCCGCACATCAATCAGGATCTGGGGATCCTCGACACGGGCGTTGATCAGCCAGTATAGGCTGTTATTCACGAGATTAAGGAAAACGGGAAGTAGACGCGACGGCTGATCGAAGACCCTGAAGCTTCGAAAGGAATCGGTCGCGGTCAGCCGAATCCCATTTCCGTCGATTGAGCGTCCGAAGAAGTCCGATATGTATCTGTGAATGTAGTCGCCGGTTATTTCGCGCGAATCGTGACGACCAGCAATTCGCAGCGGCCCCAGGAAGTCGAGGATTTGCTTGAGGCCCGCATATCCGGTCGCGAGCTGCCTGAGCGCTGGCGCATCGGCAGGATTGCGTTCAAGCCGTCGCAGACTGTCGACGATGGCTGAGTCGTGCGAATGGAATTCGTGGTCAAGGAACTCGACGGTGATACCGAGCTGCGCGAGACCGTTCAGGCGGTCCACCTGAGACCTGAGCTCAGTGTTCTCCTCGCCTCCGAGAACGGCGATCGCTTGTATGTCGATACTGTCGCGCAAACTCTCCAAGGCGAAAATGTAATTCTGGAATAGCAGCTCGTTCTCAGTATCTATGCGGGATTTCGCATCCGTCACCGCACGGGATGCTGCGGATAACGAAAGCCGTGCGTCCGCCGTCTGCTGCAGGATCGATGATGTCTCCTGACGCAGAAGCTTGTTTCGGTCGCTGACCAAGCCGGCCACACGGTCGCGCTCGGCATCCTGAAGCGAACGGATCTCTCTCGCCCACCGCGTGACCCTGGAGGCAAGTTGCGCCTCGTTGCGTTGAATCTGCTTGCCCAAGATTTCCTCCGGGGCCGGCGGGTGCATTCGCTCCACTGCCTCGGAGATTCTTTCGGTGAAGTCGGCGATCAACTGGCCAAGTTCGGTCATCGATCGCCGGTAGGACCGATAGTCGTCCTCCAGCGTACCGAGCGGATTCGGGGCGCCGGGCAGGCGCAACTCGACGAACCGTGCCTGAGTGGTTTCGAGCCGCTCCTGCGCTGCGGATATGTCGTCCACTGTCTCGATACGCGTTTCGGCTAGGTCGCCTCTGACCTTCTCGGTTATCGACGGTATCGCCGCGTTATGGGCCTGGAGATTACTCCTAAACCTCTGCCTGTTCCGCTTTCGCAGTTTCGCCTGCGCTTCCTTCGCCCGATGCTCGGCGAAATTGCGCTGCGCCTCTTCGATCTCGACCTTCCGGTCATCTGCATTCGACCCGAAGTAGTCATAGGCCGCAGCTCTGAGAATATTGATTATCAGGGCCTTGAGCGTCTTCGCTGCCTTATTGACGATGAAGCCCTCACGACCAGCCTTGTCCTTCAGGTTCGGATTGTTCTGCCGACTAATCGCGATGCGGCCGAATATTCGCCGGGCGTTCCAATACTCTCTCCCGGCGTTCATGCTCCGCCGCTTCTCGATCTCAAAGAAGTCGTTGTCCTCCCGACCATAGGGGAGTACCCGCAATCCATCCCGATAGATCATCAGTCCCGCATGATCGGCCGAAAGCTCCTTCAGACGCTCGAAATCACGCGGCGTGTGCGTCGAATTCCTCTGATCCTGCTCGAACGTGGCGAAATATACGTCGACCGGCCCCAGGGCTGACGCGCTCCAAGTCGGGATCACGACGTCCTTGGGAGGCCTGATCTCATACTCATTGCCGATCTTGCGCCATTTGCCGAACGACTTGATCTGACCGCTGAACACGCCCTTCTCATCGATCCGACCGTCGACGATGTGCTCCATCTGATCGGTTAATGATCGATTGAACTCAATGTCCGAACCGATAACCTTCTTGAGTCCGTCTTGCGTGTGCAGGAAAACCCCGTATTCGAAATCGGTCCTGGCCGAATTCGCCTCCGGTCGTGCAGGGTCAAACAGCGGATCGACGAAGCCCCCTAAAGTGCTCTCGAACCTCGCTCGATCTGCCCGCGCCGTTGCCATATCCTTGTTCGCTGGCAGGAGGACATTGAATTCATCGGTGGCCCCCGATAACACCATGGCGGTGCCATGGTCCTTGATACCTGTCCACACCGGCCAAGGGCCTAGATATCGTTGATCAAGCGAGAATCTCCTGCACGCATCGACAATCACACTCGACGGGCGTTTGGTGTCAGGCTCGGATTGGGGGCGGGTCATAACGTGATCGTAGTTCGACCAGGCATCGACTATGCGTGTTGATCTTTCGCTTTTGGTCCCGTCACCGAGTACGTTCTCCAGAAGCGCTTCCGCCATATCGGGAATGCGATGGATGATTTGTTCTGGCGCAGTGAAGCTGATGACGGGTATCTCGATATCGGTTAGGATAAGGAACGGGTTTTCGAACAGCCGCCAGTCGATCAGTGCGCCCGCAAGATCTTGATCGCGTCGCTTCGTGATCAGAAGCAGTAGCGGTCCTAGATGGGCTGACGACAGTCGACCAATCCCTTTCTGCCCCTGACGTGATCGCTCTTCGAGGCCGTCCATATCGACGGCAGATCGCGTATCCTCAAACAGCTTCGACTCGGTACCGACGACCAACCATCGATCAATTAGCTCGTCGTAATTCATTCCATGCCCGTCATCGGCTATGGTGACGACGAGCGGCTCTTCGTCGAAGACCGTCAGCGAGACGGATCTTGCGTACGCGTCATAGGAATTCTTCCAGAGCTCCGATATCGCGGTCGGCACGTCAGCGATCTGCTCACGCCCCAAATGGTCGACGGTTCTCGCGCGGGTTTTGAAGCTTACTGTCTTCATTCTGCAGCTCTGATCGGGTGAACTCGGCCTTTGGAGCTGCTCACGGCGACGTTCCGCTCGGATGAAAGAAGCGCCTTGACGTGACGAATCAGGACCTCACCCAGCATGACTGGCACCGCATTACCGATCTGCTTGCCTGCAGCCATGAGCCCTCCCTCGAACACGAAATCATCCGGGAAGGTCTGAATCCTGGCTGCCTGTCGCGCTGTGATTCCGTGATTAAGCGTTGGATGAACAAAGCGCCCCTTCGACGGATTGATGCAAGCGGTCGTCATGGTGGGAGCAGGCCTATTTGGATCGATCCGACCGTAGACGTCGCTGTGTCCGTCATGCTCGACATGGCACTGCAGCCTGCGACCCGAGTCCGCTCGACTCCCACCGTTGTGAGGGGTGCTTGCGAATGCGGCCACTAGCTCCGCTCCATGGTTCATATGAGCGTCGTTGGGATCGTTTTCGGGCGGCGGTTCAAACGCCGTTGCGCACGACACCCAAGGCTCAATCCCGGCATCGATATCTTCGTTCGAGACCGAATGGGTCGGGGCGGGCGGCCATTCAGCCCCCTTCGCGCTGACATCCTCCCGCAACCCCAGGATGAACACGCGCTGCCTGCGTTGCGGCACGCCGTAGTCGCGCGCATCCAGTTTCTGCGGTTCGTAGACCGCATAACCGTTCGCATGGGCTTGCCTATAAAATTCGTCGAGATAGCTCTTGTGTCTGGGCCAGAGCATTCCCGGGACATTCTCCATGAGGAAGGCGCGGGGCTGAAGATGTTTGACGAACTCGAAGTAATCGTGAATCAAAGCATTGCGTGGGTCATCGACGCCCGCGCCGTTGATACGGTGGGTGGAGAAGCCCTGGCACGGCGGACTGCCGAGGAGAAGATCACAAACGTCTGCGTCCGGGAAATGTAAATTCGCCAGATCGGGAGCCGACAGAATCGTGATGTCCTTGTTATAGACAACGACGTCCTTGCTGCGCCCAATTTTTCCTATATTTTTTCGATATGTATTTGCGGCATTTTTGTCGAACTCGACCGCGAATATGACCTCACACCCCGCATGTATCGCCGCAAGCGAAAAACCGCCGGCCCCAGCGAAGAGGTCAACAACCTTGAATTTCAAATTAGACAAAAGACTCACCGAAAATCGGTGTTAGCAGAGTGCCCACGACGTTTGTTCCCCACCAATCCATATACCGGGCAATGCGAATCTCAAAGCGGTGCCATACCGCTTCTCCAGCGTGATTTTCGGAGATCGCGGTTTACAGATCGTGCCGTGTGGGACAGTGGCTCGACCTCGCTGGCGGAGCAAGTACACCCTGACGCGGATAAGGAGGAACTTGCCAAACCCGGTTTAATTGGCACTAACCAACATCTGGCCGGAGTCATCTGATACTTCTCGCGCGCATTCATATTTTGGCAGGTATTTCGTCCATGGACGCATCAGATGTGAGTCCCCAGCGATCGGCGAACATGCGCGCCGTGAGAGGCAAGGACACCAAACCCGAGATTGCGGTGAGAAGAGCCCTCCACACGCTTGGCTATCGCTTTCGACTCCAACGCAAAGGCCTACCCGGCCGACCTGACGTCCTCTTGCCCAGACACCGCATAGCGATCTTTGTGCACGGATGCTTCTGGCATCGGCATGAAGGTTGCCATAGGGCGACGACCCCCAAGATCCGCGAAGAGTTCTGGACCAAGAAGCTGGAGGCCAACGTCGCTCGCGATCGTACTGTTGAGCGAGAACTCCGGGAACTGAGCTGGAAGGTGGTGACGATCTGGGAATGCCAGACCAAGAAGCCCGACGATCTTGCCGCATATCTGCATGCGGAGCTGCCGCCACCCAAGGGCCTCCAAGGACCAGCCACTGACTAGCACCCGGTTCCAATCGAACGGCAAGACCAAAGGAGATCGCGCTAACAGCGGCATTGGGCTCGGAACACGCCTATGATCGAGCCCCGGAGGTTGGACGTTTGGTCAATTGTTGCCCCTCCCAACCTTGGAGCGTTCTATACCCAAGCTGCAGCATATCCGTCGTGGACGATGTAGCTGGCGCACTCCTCGGGTGTGAAGTCGGCGAGCAACAGGCCGATCCGGTCCCAGAGCGCGTCGATGGCGCGCTCGGCTGCCTTCCTCACGAGGGTTCCCAGCTTGGCTAAGCCGAGTTCGATCGGGTTCAAGAGAGGGAGTAGGAAGGCAGAAAGATCAGCCTGGGGCCTTTGGCCTCAATGGCTTCGCGCGCCCTGGGCCTCGTGGCTGGAGAGGTTGTCGATCACCACTGTCGCCTGCGCCGAGGGGGAAGCCTGCATCTTCTCGACATAGACCAGGAAGGCCTCGCCGTTCATCGGTCCGTCCAAACCCCACTCTCGTCCACGAACACCAGCTTACGGGATCAGGGCTGGCCTGGGCGGCCTTCCAGCACTCACGCGCCTGCACCAACGTCAAGGCGATTGGGTTCGGCGGTGTGTGTCGCCGCAACTGGCCACCCTCCCCCTCACTCCCACTCAATCGTCCCGGGCGGCTTGCTCGTCACATCATAAACCACCCGATTAATCCCCCTCACCTCGTTGATGATCCGCGTCGCGGCGCGGCCGAGGAAGTTCATGTCGAAGGGGTAGAAGTCGGCGGTCATGCCGTCGACCGAGGTGACGGCGCGCAGCGCGCAGACGTGGTCATAGGTGCGGCCGTCGCCCATCACGCCGACGGTTTTCACCGGCAGCAGGACGGCGAAGGCCTGCCAGATGATGTCGTAGAGGCCGGCCTTGCGGATCTCGTCGAGATAGATCGCGTCGGCCTGGCGCAGGATGTCGAGTTTTTCAGGCGTGATCTCGCCGGGAATGCGAATGGCGAGGCCCGGGCCCGGGAAGGGATGGCGGCCGACGAAGCTCGCGGGAAGGCCGAGCTCGCGGCCGAGCGCCCTCACCTCGTCCTTGAACAGTTCGCGCAAGGGCTCGACGAGCTGCATGTTCATGCGCTCGGGCAGGCCGCCGACATTGTGGTGGCTCTTGATGGTGACCGAGGGGCCGCCGGTGAACGAGATACTCTCGATCACGTCGGGATAAAGCGTGCCCTGGGCCAGGAAGTCGGCGCCGCCGACGGCTTTGGCCTCTTTCTCGAAGACCTCGATGAACAGCCGGCCAATGGTCTTGCGCTTGGCCTCGGGGTCGGTGACGCCCGCGAGCTCGCCAAGGAACAGGTCGGCGGCGTCCACGTGGACCAGCGGGATGTTGTAGTGGTCGTGGAACAGGCCGACGACCTCTTTCGCCTCGTCCTGGCGCATCAGGCCGTGGTCGACGAAGACGCAGGTCAGCTGGCTGCCGATGGCCTCGTGGATCAGCACGGCGGCAACCGAGGAATCGACCCCGCCGGAGAGGCCGCAAATCACCTTGCCGCGGCCGACCTGGGCGCGGATGCGGGCAATGGCCTCCTGGCGGAAGGCGCCCATGGTCCAGTCGCCGGTGGCGCCGGCAATGTTCTTGACGAAGTTCTGGATCAGCTTGGCGCCGTCGGGCGTATGCACCACTTCGGGGTGGAACTGCACCGCGTAATAATTGCGCGCCTCGTCGGCGATGGCCGCGAAGGGGGCATTCTCCGACGTCGCGACCACCTCGAAGCCCTCGGGGATGGCGGTCACCCGGTCGCCATGGCTCATCCAGACCTGGTGGCGGCTGCCCGGTTCCCAGACGCCCTGGAAGAGCTTGGTGCTCTTCTTCACATCGAGGAAGGCGCGGCCGAATTCGCGGTGATGGCCGGCTTCCACCTTGCCGCCCAGCTGTTCCGCCATGGTCTGCTCGCCATAACAGATGCCGAAGACCGGCAGCTTGTCGTCGAAGATGAGCTGCGGCGCGCGCGGCGAGAAGTCCTCGGTGACGGATGCCGGGCTGCCGGAGAGGATCACGCCCTTGGGCTTCAAGGCCTTGTAGGCCTTTTCGGCGTTCTGGAACGGGTGGATCTCGCAATAGACGCCGGCCTCGCGTACGCGGCGGGCGATCAGCTGGGTCACCTGGGAGCCGAAATCGATGATCAGAATGGTGTCGTGCGTCATCCGCTTCGGTTACGACCAAGACAGGCCCGGCGCAAGCCCCGCGCCGCGCGATCCCCATTCGGCGAGAGCTTGGCTCAGCGCGCCAGGATGAGCGTCCAGAACGGCCGGCCGCCGGCGCCCACCGCGCGCGCGAAGCCCGCACGCGTCATCAGCCGGTTGAGCATATTGGCATTGTGGGCATAGGAGCCGCGCCAGCCGGCCACCGCTTCGCCGACGCTCGCATAACCGTAGCCGATATTCTCGGCGGAATCGCCGATGCCGTGGCGCCGCATGCGCGCCTGGAAGGCGCCGCCGACGTCATGGGACATGGTGCCGGCCGCCGCCATGGCGCGCGATTGCTCGGCCGCGGCGGCGGTGAGTTTCGGGTCGAGCCGCAAGGGGCCCATCCATGACGACGCGCGGTAGGCGTTGATCATCTGGATGGCCGATGCGGCTTCGCGTGTGGAGGCTTGGCGTGACGCAGCGTCGCGCGCCGCCATCTGCCGGGCCGTGGTCTCGGCCTCGGCGGCTGCGGGACAGAGGAGAAGGCCGGCGGCGAGCGCGGGCACGATGAAGCGAAAGGCCAAGGCGAGGTTCCCTGATCGGGTCAGAGTCGGGATGATGCCCGGAAAGCCATGCCAATTCGTCAATTCTGCAGCGGGGATTTGACGGAACCGGGTCTGAGCGCGTGAACTTTCGCGCCCGAAAACGTGGGCGGAGGGTGACGCGCGCGAACCCTCGCCCGCTTGCGGGAGAGGGTGGCGACGCATAGCGAGTGCGAACGCATCTCGCGTTCGCACGATGCTATGAGGCGCCGGGTGAGCATCTGTGTTCCGCGTCAAGCCTGTTTTGGGGCGTGGGCGGTCCAGATGCGGTCCTGAGCGATGAGGGTGTTGGCGAGCACGACGAGCTTTCTGGCGACAGCGATGAGGGCGCATTTGGGCTTCTTGCCCTTGGCGATCAGGCGGG
>JAFKKV010000016.1 GCA_017304475.1 Hyphomicrobiales bacterium
CACCGTCGAAACCCACGAAAACTGGATGGAGGCCAACCGATACCTCAACATGGACGACCTCAGAGAACACAAGAAAATCGCTCTCCGCCAAGCCGCCTAGCCGGCCGCGCCGACCGCCCTAATTTGCAGAACTTGACGCACACAACCAAGTTTCCGATTCATCGGATCCCCGCATGCATCTGAACCGGCAGGCAAATCCGGCCGGCACGAGGGAGCGCCCGCCGGCCGGCCGTATTGCGACGAGGCGAATCGCCTGCGCATTCAAAGCACTGCTGTCCGATCCAGCCCGCCAAGCCCCATGCCCAAGCCGGCTCGGGACCATGCCGTCACGGCGTCGCGAAACAGGCAGCCGATCCCAGGCCCAGGCAGACCATGCTGCCGTTGAAGCGCGGATCTTCGACAAGGCCTTTCGCGGGAGCTCCGGCCAGCATGGCGAAGGCCTTCATGGCGTAGAGCGATGCCGGTCCGATGCTATTGGCCCGCGACGCCCAATCGACCGCGCTGGCAAGCTCGCTGCCCGAGGCGCCGGCCGGCGTGACCGAGAGGCTGCCGGCCTGGAATGTCACGAGATAATTGGCCGACGCGACCAAAGAGCCCTGGGTGATGGCATAGCTGCCCGGTCCGCTGGTCGCGGTCGCCGAGGTCGCGAGTTCACCCGACAGGCTGTCGCCATTGACGAGGCCCCGGCCGCCAATGCCATAGGTGAGCGGCGGATTTGGCTGGCCGGCGAGCCGGCTGAGGTCGTTGGCCGTGATGGTAATGGCGCGCTGGGTGATCGTCAGGTTCGCGCCGACAACGGTCAGGGCGTAGTTCGAGGACGCCGCCAGCGTCCCCTGGGTGATGCCGTAGCTGCCGACATCGGAGGTTGCGGTGGCGCTCGTTGCGAACCCACCGGTCAGGCTGTCGCCATTGACCAGCGAACCGGACGTCACCCCGTAGCTGAAGGCCGGATTGGCGTCGCCATAGACCCTGGACGCGGCATTGGCGGTCACCGTGATCGCCCGCTGGTTCACCGTCAGGCTGGCGCCCGCATAGGTCACGGCATAGTTCGAGGAAGCCGCCAGCGTTCCCTGGGTGATGCCGTAGAGACCGACATTGGAGGTGGCCGTGGCTGATGTCGCCAAGGCGCCGCTCAGGGTGTCCCCGTTGACCAGCGAACCGGACGTCACCCCATAGGTGAAGGTCGGATTGGCGTCTCCGTAATCCCGGGAAGCGGCGTTGGCGGTCACCGTGATCGCCCGCTGGTTCACCGTCAGGTTGGCGCCCGCATAGGTCACAGCGTAGTTCGAGGACGCAGCCAGCGTTCCCTGGGTGATGCCGTAGAGACCGACATTGGAGGTGGCCGTGGCCGATGTCGTCAAGGCGCCGCTCAGCGTATCGCCGTTGACCAGCGAGCCGGACGTCACGCCATAGGTGAAGGCCGGGTTGGTGTCGCCATAGGTCCTGGAAGCGGCATCAGCAGTCACCGTGATCGCCCGTTGCGTCACCGTCAGGTTCGCGCCGGCATAGCTCACGAGATAGTTCGGGTTGTTCGCCGTCGTCACCGTCCCCTGGGTAATGCCATAAGCGCCGACAGCGCTGCTGCCATCCGCCGTGGTCGCGAGCGTCCCGGTCAGCGCGGCGCCCGCGCCGAGCGACGTGGTGGTGAAGGTCAGAACCGGATTGGCGTCGCCATAGGCCCGGCTGAGCGCATTGGCGGTGACCGTCACGGCGCGCTGGTTCACCGTCAGGCTCGCGCCCGCATAGGTCACGGCATAGTTCGAGGAGGCCGCCAGCGTCCCCTGAGTGATGCCGTAGAGGCCGACATTGGAGGTCGCCGTGGCCGACGTCGCCAAGGCGCCGCTCAGAGTGTCGCCGTTGACCAGCGAACCGGACGTCACGCCATAGGTGAAGGCCGGGTTGGTGTCGCCGTAGTCCCTGAAGGCAGCATTGGCGGTCACCGTGATCGCGCGCTGGCTCACCGTCAGGTTCGCGCCGGCATAGGTCACGGCATAGTTCGAGGATGCGGCCAGCGTTCCCTGGGTGATGCCATAGAGGCCGACATCGGAGGTGGCCGTGGCTGATGTCGTCAAGGCGCCGGTCAAGGTGTCGCCGTTGACCAGCGAACCGGACGTCACTCCATAGGTGAGGGTCGGGTTGGCGTCGCCATAGGCCCTGGACGCACCATTGGCGGTCACCGTGATCGCCCGCTGGCCTACCGACAGGTTGGCGCCCGCATAGGTCACGGCATAGTTCGATGACGCAGCCAGCGTTCCCTGGGTGATGCCATAGAGACCGACATTGGAGGTGGCCGTGGCCGATGTCGTCAAGGCGCCGCTGAGGGTGTCGCCGTTGACCAGCGAGCCGGAGGTCACGCCATAGGTGAAGGCCGGATTGGCGTCGCCATAGGCCCGGGAGGCGGCGTCGGCGGTCACCGTGATCGCCCGCTGCGTTACCGTCAGGTTCGCGCCCGCATAGGTCACGGCATAGTTCGAGGACGCAGCCAGCGTTCCCTGGGTGATGCCATAGAGGCCGACATTGGATGTTGCCGTGGCCGATGTCGCCAAGGCACCGCTCAGCGTGTCGCCGTTGACCAACGAACCGGAGGTCACGCCATAGGTGAAGACCGGATTGGCGTCGCCATAGGCCCTGGAAGCGGCATTGGCGGTCACCGTGATCGCCCGCTGCGTCACCGTCAGGTTCGCGCCGGAATAGCTGACGACATAGTTCGGGTTGTTCGCCGTCGTCACCGTCCCCTGGGTAATGCCATAGGATCCGACGGCACTCGTGCCGTTGGCCACGCTCGCCAGCGTGCCGGTCAGCGCGGCCCCCGCACCGAGCGACGTCGTGGTGAAGGTGAAGACCGGATTGGCGTCGCCGTAAGCCCTGCTCGCGGTATTGGCCGTGACGGTGACCGCGCGCGCCGAAACGGTGAGGTTCCCACCGACATAAGTGATCGCGTAATTGGCATTGGCCAGGGTTCCCTGGGTGATGCCGTAGCTCCCGACATTGGATGTGGCCGTCGCCGCGCTGGCCAAAGCTCCGCCCAGCGTGTCGCCATTGATGAGCGAGCCCGCAGTCACCCCATAGGTGAAGGCCGGGTTGGCGTCACCGTAATCCCTGGAGGCGGTATTGGCCGTCACCGTGATGGCGCGCGGCGTGACGGTGAGGTTCGCGCCGACATAGGTGATGGCATAGTTCGAGGACGCCGCGAGCGACCCCATTGTGATTGCATAGGCGCCCACCCCTGACGTGCCATTGGCGCTGGTGGCGAGACTGCCCGACAGCGTGTCGCCATTGACGAGCGAACCCGAGGTCAAAAGATAGGTCAGCGCCGGATTGGCGTCGCCATAACCTCGGGTCGCGGCACTGGCCGTCACGGTCAGCGGGCGGGCGGCGACCGTCAGCTGCCCGCCGGAGAGATAGACGAAACGTGTCGCCCCGCCATTGGCGAAGCTCCCGACCGCGCCGGTTCCAACCGATGTCGAATAGCTGCCGACGCCGCTCGTGATCGTCGCCGTGGTCGAATAGCTCACCGCTGTCGTGATGGTGTTCCAGCGGCCCGCGCCATAATAGGTGGCGTCGGTCGGATTGGCGTCGCCGTAATAGCGGGTCGCGGCACCCGACACGCCGACGACACCGGAGACGCCAAAGAGCTCCGGCCGGTAGCTGGCATTGGCCGGCGCCCATACCGTCGGGTCGAAGCCGACGAAATTGGCCGCCACCTGCATTTGCGCCGTGGTCAGTCCGGCGCCGCCATCACTGTCGGCCAGGCCGGAGGTCTGGACATTCCAATAGGAATTGGTCGTGGTGCCCCCGGCATTGGTGGTGCCGACCAGGCCGCCAAGATAATTGGCGGCGCTGACCGCTCCGGTCGAATAGGACTGGCTGATCGCACCTCCGGCATTCCAGCCGACCAGGCCGCCCGCTCCCCAATTGCCGTTGACCGTGCCAGTCGCATAGGACTGGGTGACGACGCCGTAATTGGTGCCGACCAGGCCACCGGCCCAGAATGACGAGGCGCCGTTGACGGTGCCGGTCGCATAGGACTGCTCGACCCGGCCCCGGTTGGTGCCGACAAGCCCGCCGACTCCCTGGCTGCCGGACGAAGCGGTGACACTGCCGGTGGCATAGGACTGGCTGACCTTCCCCACCCCTTCGTTCATGCCGACGAGGCCGCCGGTATTGTAGCCGCCACTGACGGCGGCCGAACTCGATACGCCAGTGACAATCGTGCCCATGCTTCGGCCGATGACAGTACCGGTATACTGATTGCCGGCGATGCTGCCGCCAATGACGGAGACATTGCTGACCGATCCCTGCCAGGTGAGGCCGAAGAGGCCGACATTGTCCTCGGTCGGCCGGTTGATCGTCAGATTGGTGATCTTGTGGCCCTGACCGTCGAAATTGCCGGAATATTCAGTACCAAAGCTCTGGCCGATCGGGACGAAACCCGCACCGCCGTTCCAGCCGCTGGTGACGGTGGCGTCGATATCGCGGCCGAGCGCATAATTGCCGCCGCTATTGGTCGCCATGGCCTGCAACTGGCTGAGCGTATTGACCAGCATATAGGCCGTGGTCGGGCCGGTCGAAGCCGCGCTGTAATCGGTCGGGGCGGCATAATTGGCGGTGTTGTAATAGATCCGCGTCGTGCCATTGGCGAGGCTGACCGTGCCGAGCAGGCTGACCGTGCCGGTGCCGGTGCCGGTCGCGTCGGACTGAAGGACGAGCCCGGCCCCGCCGGCGCTATTGCTGATGCTGACGCCGGCATTCACGGTGATGTTGCGATAGGCCGACAGCGTCAGCGTCGTCGGCGATGTCCAGGTGACGCTGTTGGCCACCGTGATGTCGCCGGACTGCGCGCCACCCGCACCCGTGGTGACCTTCACATTGGCGCCGGCCAGCGCGTTCTGCAGCGTGGTGACATTGATGACGCTGTTGTTGCCGGTGGCGCTGAAGCCGGATTGGTTCGCGTCCACGCCGTTGGAGATCGTCACGTCATAGGGGTCGAGCAGCAGGTCGCCGAAGCGGCCGAGCACCGCCGAGAGATCGGTGAAGCCGGTATAGCCGAGACGGGCCTTGCCGGAGACCTCGGCGAAGCCGCCATCGCCACCCTGGGCGCCGCCGCGGGCCGTGATCAGGCCGGCGAAACGCGTGTCGAGATCCGACCAGACGATGACCCGGCCGCCATTGCCTGATCGCAGCGCATCGGCCCGGATCGTCGTCGCCGCGTCGATCGTCGTGGTCTCGGCCCGCTGCAGCGTGCCCGTACCCTGATAGTCGCCGCCAATGCGGATCTGGCCGCCGCCGTCGCGCCCCGAAGCGTCGAGAGCGGCGCCGCGCATGTCGATGGTGCGTGCCGTCACCGTGATCCGCCCGCCGGTCGCAGGTGCCGCCGCTCGGGTCGGGCGCGCCGGCCGGGTCTGGCTCGCATGGCGCTGGCGGGTGGAGACATCAAGCCGGCCGGTCACCGTCACCGCACCGTCGCCGCCACCGAGGATGATCTCGCCCTGCCGGCCGGAGACCGAACGGGCCTCGACCACGCCGGAGAGATTGACCGCCTGGCGCACCGCGTCGCGCGCCTGCGCCGCCCGGATCTCGACCCGCCCGCCATCGGCGCTGATCCGGCCGGAATGGGTGACGAGTGCACCATTGCCCTGGGTCTTGGTGGGCAGCGCCACCTGCAGGAAGCCGTCGCCGGAGAGATCCAGCGTCGCCTGCTCGCCCGAGCCGAGGCCGACCCGCCCGAGCGGCACCGAGATGGTGCCGGCATTGTCGACCGAGCCGCCGATGAGCGCCGCATAGCCGCCCCGGCCGATATTGATCGCGCCGGCATTGGAGACGGCGGCGGAAGAGCCACTGCCGGTGAAGGTGCGCCGGCCGGCATTGAAGTCCTCGTCGGAAATGCCCAGCGTGGAAGCCACGAAGCCGGCGGCATTGACCGTGCCGGTCGGGGTGATGGCGATGCCGTTGGGATTGACCAGGAAGACCTGGCCATTGGCATTGATCTGGCCCGCAATGGTCGACTGGGTATTGCCAGTGACCCGGTTGAGCAAAGCCGAGGAAGAGGAAGGCTGGACGATGTTGACGGTGGCGCCCGCCCCTACCGAGAAGCTCTGCCAGTTAACCACCGCCGAGCCGGTCGACTGGTTGATAGTCATCTGGGTCGCCGAGGGCGTGGCGATGGTCACCCCACCCGAGGCCACCGTGCCGCCGGTCGGCAGCGCCTGGCCATAGGCCGCCGAGGCGCTGACCAGCGCGGTGGAGGCGAGCAATAGGGTTGCAAGCGAGCCGTGCAATGGCCTGACAGGAGCTCCAACCCAACTCATCGCGACCTCTCGACAGTGCACTTGGCCCGGCCCAAAGGCCGCCGATGGCGCACGGGGGCGCCATCTCACCAACCGTAAGCTGTGCATCCGTCGCGCGGCGTTGTCGTCGCACTCAGCGCAAAGAGACCTCTCATTGCGCGCAAAAGGACGAATTCCGCGATGAAATCGACCGGATCACCAGCAACCGGGCGCCGAGGCTCAGCGCTTGCGCGCCAGGAAGGCCTGCATATGCGCCTGCGGTTCGCCGGTGGCGAAAGCCTGGCCGAAGACCGGGACGCTCGCGGCGATCGCCTGGCTCAGCGGCAGTTCCTCGAACTGCCGCAGCAGCGCCTTTTGCGCGCGGATCGCTTCCGGCCCGCAGGCAAGAACCGGCGCAAGAGCCTGGTCCACCGCCGCGTCCAGGTCGCCGGGCGAAGCGATCACATCCACCAGGCCCCAATCGAGCGCGGTCCTGGCATCGATGGTGGCGCCGGTGAGGAGCAGCCAGCGCGCCCTGCCCGCGCCGATCAGCCGTGGCATCAAGGCGGCATGGATCACCGAGGGAATGCCGACCTTGACCTCCGGCATGGCAAACTTGGCGGTCTCGGCGGCGATGCGCATGTCGCAGGCCATGGCGAGTTCCAGGCCGCCGCCGAGGCACCAGCCGCCGATCCGCGCCGCGACCGGGGCGGGAAACCGCCTGACCGCCTCGCAGAGATCACGCAGGCCCATGATGAAACGCTCGGCCGATGCCGGCTCGAGCCCGGCCATTTCCTTGATGTCGGCGCCGCCGATGAAACTCGTCTCGCCGGCGCCGGTCAGGATCAAGGCCCTGAGGTCGCGCTCGCCGGCCAGTTCGGCGAGGCCGGCGGTCAGCGCCGCGATGACCGGGCTGCCGAGAATATTCGACTTGCCGGCATTGCTGATGGTGAGCCTGACTACCCCCTGGCCGCGCCGCTCCACGGCGCAATGGTCGTTGAGCATGGTCATGACGGGATCTCTTCTCGCGTGGACTTGGATCGCCAGCATTGGCCGTCGGCCACGGCCGGACAAGCCCCTGCCCCGCAAGGCCGGTCCTCTCGGCATATGAACCGGCCCCGATGCCGTCGTCAGCCATTCCTTGACGCCAGGCAATACGCCTCAGCGGTGCTCGTCGCGCGCACCGGTCAGCCAACCCGCCCGATCAGGGCATCCTGGGCAAGACGACATATTTGATCGCCTGGCGGAAATGCGTATAGGCGACATGGATCCGGCCGTCCCGGGTCTGCAGGATCGAGGGATAGGACAGTTCGCGGTTCAGCTTTTCGCGCGAATTGTTGGTCATGCAATAACCGCTGCCGGTTTCGAGGTCGTGACGGACGGGCCATGTCAGGCCCTCGTCGGAAGAGATCGCCAGGCTCATCGGCGCGCGCGGCGCCCCCCAGAAAGCGGTCTTTCGCCCAAGGGCCGGATCGTCGATCGCCGCATCGGCCAGGCCGTCCTCGTCCTCGATATCGTCATAGAGCGAGATGCGCCGGTCGGTCGCGTCCGCCGCGCTGGCATGGTTATAGACCATGGCAAGGCGGCCATCCTGGAGCCGGATCGCCTGGATCGAGGAATTGTTGTTGGGCAGCGGGGTCGGTTCAGGCGGGCTCCATGTCCGCCCCTGATCGCTGGACCGGCTCCGGTAGACATGGTCGGCGAAACGCGACCTGAAGAAAGCGACGAGCCGGCCGCCATCCAGTTCGACAATGTTCATGTGCACGCAGCCGGTGCTGCCGGGCACCGTATGGGTCACGAAGCTCGCGCCACCATCGGAGGAGATCTTCACTTCGCTGATATCGGCATCGCCGACCCATTTCCGGCCAGGCTCGGCCACGCAGCGGAAGATCGGCAGCAGCCAATCGCCATTGGCGAGAAAGACCGGTGGCTGGCGCACGAAGGTGCCGGGCTCGTCGATCAGCGTTCGGATCGGGCCCCAGGTCAGCCCGTCATCGCGCGATGTCCGGCTCATCACGATGGCCGTGTCCTGATTGCCCGAGCGTTGCGAGGTATAGATCAGCCAGAGCAGGCCGTCCGGCGCATGGAACAGGATCGGGTTCTGCTCTGAGCGGGTCGGGTCGTCGGAGAGCTTGACCGGTTCGGTCCAGGCCGACGGCCCCTTGGGCAGCCGCGAGAAATAGGCGGAAATGTCCGGGATGCCCTCCTGGGTGCCGCCGAACCAGACGCAGGCGAGGTCGCCGTTCTGAAGCACCAGCAGGTTGGCCGCGTGGTTCTGTACGGTCGGCGCCGGCAGGAAGGCTTCCAGCCGACCTGGTGCGCCCGCCACTGGGCGCAGAATGCCGTCGAAGGCCACCGCCGGGAGAGTTTCGATGAGCTGGTCCATGGCGATCTCCAGGCGCGCGATCAGCCGCGCATGTCGCGGGCAAGAGCTGTGGCAGCGCGGGTGATCACCGAGGTATCGGTGCCGACGCCGACAAAATCGACGCCGTCGGCGAGCCGCCGCTTGGCCTCGGCTTCGTTGGCGGTGAGATAGCCGGAAGGCTTGCCGATCGCCTTGAGCCGCCGGAAGGCATCGTCGATGGCCCGCTGCACGGTCGGATGCTGGTTATCTCCGAGATGACCGAGCGAAGCGGCGAGATCTGCCGGGCCGATGAACACGGCGTCGACGCCGGGAACCGTGGCGATCCGCTCGAGCTGTTCGAGAGCCTCGCCGGTTTCGATCTGGACGATGACACAGAGCTCGGCGGCGACCTGGCTGAAATAATCAGGGATCAGGCCGAACTGGGCCGCCCGCGAACTGCCCGAGACGCCACGCACGCCATGCGGCGGGAAACGGGTATAGGACACCGCGCGCTCGGCCTCCTCCGCGCTCTGCACATAGGGAAACAGCAGCGACTGGGCGCCCGCGTCGAGCAGGCGCTTGACCAGCACCATGTCGGACCAGGCCGGCCGCACGATCGGCGCCGTGCCATGCATGGCGAGCGCGCGCAGATGCTCGACCACGCCGGGCAGCTCGTTGGGCGAATGTTCGGTGTCGATCAGCAACCAGTCGTAACCGCAGCCGGCCAGGAGCTCGGCGAGCAACGGGCTCGCCAGCGTCGAGAACAGCCCGATCTGCTGGCGGCGGCCGAGGTCCTGCTTGAACTGGTTCTTTGGGAAGATGCGGGTCTGGGAGGCAGTCACGGGGTCAGGTCCTGTTGAGACGAAGGCGTCAGGATCGTGCCGCGGCCACCGCCCCGAAGGACAGTTGCACGGCACGCGTGAGTTCGGCGGCGATCCGGCGGATCGCCGGCGCGGCGAGGTCGACAAAGGGTTCGAGCGGCATGCGCTGGGCATGAATGGTGGCGCTGACACCGCCGACCGGCAGGCCGTCGCCATCGAGGATCGCCGCCGCGACGGTCCTGAGGCCATAGGCGTTCTCGCCGTCCGAGACGGCATAACCCTGCTGGCGCACATCCCCGAGGCGCTCGAGAATGGCATCGACATCGGTCAGGGTCTTTTCCGAAACCTTGATCCGGTTGCTGCGCTCCAGCACCGCCTGCTGTTCGTGAAGCGGCAGATAGGCCAGCATGGCATGCCCGAGCGCCGCGCTATAGGCGCCGGTCCGGCTGCCGGTCCGCCGGTCGAGGTTCATCGGCAGATTGGCCTGCACGCGTTCGACATAAACGACATCGGCGCCGTCGAGCATGCCGAGCGAGGCCGCGTCGACCATGTCAGGTACCAGTTCGGCCAGCAGCGGCCGGGCCAGAACCTTCAGGTCGGCCCGCGCGAGCGGCGTATAGCCGAGTTCCAGGCATTTCAGCGTCAGCCGGTAGCGCCGGCTATGCGGCACCGCCGCGAGATAGCCGAGCTGGCAGAGCGTATGGACGAGGCGGAACGACGTGCCCCGGTCGAGCCCGGCCCGCCCGGCGACCTCGGTGATGGTCAGTTCCGGCAGAGTCACGTCAAAAGCCCGCAGCACGGCGAAGACCTTCCCGACCGATTGCACGACGTTTTTCGGATTGTCTTCCACCACTGTCTCCGCGAATTAGAGCGATGCTCCGCCACATACCGTGATCGCCTGGCCGGTCATAGCCGAGGCCGATGGCGACAACAGGAAGGCGGCGAGCGCGGCGATTTCATCGGGGCGGACGAAGCGTCCGATGGGCGGGCGTTTCGGCAGCACCGGTCCGCGCGCCGGATCGGTCAGCATGGGCGTCTCTGTGGCGCCGGGAGCAATGACGTTGACCGTCACGCCGCGCGGCGCGAGTTCGATCGCCCAGGAGCGCGCCATGCCGACCATCGCGGCCTTGGTCGCGGCATATTGGCTGCGGCCGGCCGAGCCCGCGCTGGTGCGCGAACCGATCAGCACGATGCGTCCGCCCGCGGGAAGCGACGGCGCCAGCCGGTTGGCGAGGTCCTCGGCGACAGCGACATGCAGGTGCCACATGGCCGCCAGATCCTCCGCCTTGAGCGCGCCGAGCGGCCCCGACCGCAGGAAACCGGCCGCATGGACCAGCGCGGTGACGCCGGTCACCTCGGCCAGCACCCGCTCGACCGCGCCAGGTTCGGCGAGATCGGCGATGATGCTGCGGATGCGCTCGCCGCGATCCGGCACCGGACGGCGCGCCACCCCGGTAACCTGCCAGCCGGCGCCCGCCAGATGCTCGGCGATCGCCAGGCCGATGCCGGAACTGGCACCGGTGACGAGCGCGTGGCCCGCCACGGCAGGGTCATGGGAGGCTTTGGTCACGGCGTCGGCTCAGCCCTTGTAGACCAGCGCCTCAGCCCGGATCTTCTCCGGATCGAAGGCGTTGATGTCGTTGATCAGATCATTGGTGTAGAAGCCCGAGAGATCGGCGATCTGCAGGCCGTTCATCTGGGCCTCGGTCGCGAACTCCTTGGGATCGATGCTGCCCATCTTGGCGCCCGGATAAGGCGGCGCATAAAGCTTGATCCGCCGGGCGATGCCCTGCACCACCGACTTGACCGCGTCCTCGGTGGAACTGCCGCGCGGCGCGGTTTCCGGATACATCGAGAGGAAGGCGCGGGCGCCCGCCTGCGGGCTCGCCAGCAGGAAGGTCGAGGCCTTGGCGACCGAGCGGCCGAGGCCGACGGCGAGAGACCGCTTGGTCTCGATGAACGGCTTGCGGGCGGTCAGGAACTGGCCGCCGATCATCGGCAGGTTGGCCGGCCGGTCGACGAAGCGCAGCGGAATATTGGCCGCCTCGATGACACCGAACCCGGTATCGTAATAGGCCAGCGCGTCGATGGCGTCGCGCTGCAAGGCGACACCCGCCTGCACGCCATTGCCGACGGCGATCCATTTCACGTCGGCATCGGGATCGATGCCCAGCGTCTTCAGCACGTTGCGGGTGACCGGATATTCGGTCGCGCCGAAATCCGATACGCCGACGCGCTTGCCCTTGAGGTCGGCATAGGAACGGATCGCCGAGTCCGGCTTGACCACCACGTCCCACTTATAGGGATAGGTATATTCGTAGAAGTTCAGCGCGCCCTTCCATTCGCCCTTGGCCAGCAGCGGCAGGCCGAAGGACGGCACGCCGATGCCGATATCGACATCGCCCTTGTCGATCGCGATCTGGACATTGGCATTGGTGCCGAGCGCGGCGGGCACGATGGTAAAGCCCTCCTCGCGGTTATAGCCGAGCGCCTCGCCGATCAACGCATTGATCACCGAGGGGCCCATGGCCTTCAGCCCGACGCCGAATTTCAGGCTGGCGAGCCCCTGAGCCATGGCCGACCGGTTGCCGAGGGCGAGCGCCCCGGCGAAGGCGGTGGAAGCGAGCATCCATTGACGGCGAGTAACGTTCATCGTGACCTCCCCTGGTCTTTGTTCAGATTATTTCCGGGCTCAGATTATTTCTGGCCGCGCCGGCCCCAATGCACGATGCGGTGCTCCAGGCGGCGGACGATCGAATGCAAGGTGATGCCGAGCGCGCCCAGGATGACCAGCGCAGCGAAGACGCCGGCGGTATCGGTCACCGCCTGAGCCTGGGTGATCACCACGCCCATGCCCTGCTGGGCGCCCAGGAACTCGGCGACGATGGTGCCGAGCAGGGCATAGACCACCGCCATGTCCAGGCCGGCGAAGATGAACGGCGCGGCATGCGGCAGCTTGACGATGCGATAGGTCTCGAAGGCGCTCGCCGACAGCGAGCGCATCAGGTCGAGCTTTTCCGGCTCGACCGAGCGCAGCCCGGTAAACGAGTTGATCAGCACGGGAAAGAAGGCGAGCAGCGCCGAAATGGCGATCTTCGAGCCGTCACCGAAGCCGAACCAGATGACCACCAGCGGGGCGATGGCGACCTTCGGCAGGCTCTGCAGCGCGAAGGCATAGGGCATCAGGATCTTCTCGACCGTGCGGATCTCGGCCATCAGCGATCCCAGCAGCAGGCCGAGGCCGGTGCCGATGGTGAAGCCGAGGGCCGCGTTCTTCAGCGAGCCCCAGAGCGGCAGGTAATAGCCGAGCGGGCTCGACGGGCTGACGGCAATGCCGGACCAGAGCGCCCTCACCACCGCCTCGGGCGCCGGCAGGATATAGCTCGGCACCTGCAGGTAGCGTACCGACAGGAGCCAGGCAGCGAGCAGCAGGACGAAACCGAAGGCCGCCAGCAGGCCGCCGCCGGGGCGCCAGGGCTCGCGTTTGGCCTTGCGTTCGGTTGACGGGGCGGCGGGCGCCTCGACCAGATGAACGGAGCTCATTCGACCTCTCCCTGGGCGTTGAGCAGGCCTCGGATCTCGCGCGACAGCCGCGCATAGTCCGGGTGGCTGATGATGCCGTCGAGATTGCGCGGACGCGGGATCGGCACATTGAGGTCGGCGATGATCTTGCCCGGCCGCGCCGACATGACGATCACCCGGTCGCCCAGGAAGATCGCCTCGGAGATCGAATGGGTGATCAGCACGATGGTCTTGGCATTGGCCTGCCAGATCCGCTGCAATTCGAGATTCATCCGCTCGCGCGTCAACGCATCGAGAGCGCCGAAAGGCTCGTCCATCAGCAGGATGCGCGGGTCGCGCACCAGGGCGCGGCAGATGCCGGCGCGCTGCTGCATGCCGCCCGAGAGCTCGTAGGGATAGCGCGGGCCGAAATCGCCGAGGCCGGTCATGTCGAGCAACTGGTCGACCCGGCCGTCCTCCTTCGCCTTGTTGCCGCCGACCCGCAACGGCAGGCGGACATTTTCGCGCACCGTCAGCCAGGGCAAGAGGTTGGCCGACTGGAAGACCACGCCGACCTCGCGCGACGGGCCGGTGATCGGCCTGCCGTCCAGGTCGAGACCGCCATCCTCATGCTCGTCCAGTCCCGCGATCAGCCGTAGCAGCGTGCTCTTGCCGCAGCCCGACGGACCGACGATCGCCACGAATTCCCCATCGCCGATGGCAAGGTCGATGCCGTCGAGGGCATGGACGCCCGCGCCGGTGGCGGTGCGATAGGTCTTGGAAAGTTGGCGCGCCTCGATCAGCGGGGTTTGCGGGCGGGGAAAGGCGGTCACGCTCGGTGTGGCGGCCATGGCTGTCGACGCCATCGGTCAGGTCCTCCTTGGAGTGGGCGATGATGAATGATGGCTGCGGGTGGGGCAGCCGAGGGCGGCCTTCAGCTTTGCGCAGGCCCGGCTTCGCCCAGGTGCGCAATTCGGCGCCTGCCGTCATTCATCGAGACCCCCCTTGATTTGCTCGGAATCCGAACATTAATTCGTTATCCGTATAGTAGCCTCTGGCCACCTCCCCTTGTCAAGGGCGACGCTGTCGCGGCGCACGGGCGATCGACCCGCCCGCGCCACGACAGTGGACGGGCAGGATGCGATCGCGATGGTGATGTCGAATGAGCCTGCGCGACGTGCTCGCCCTTGGCCGAGCGGCCCGGCGCGCTCTCGCCTGGTCGTCCGGCACGATTCGCCCGCCGCCAACGGCTACCGCGACGGCACCGGACATCCCGCCGTCACCGGGCCTTCGCGCGATCCGCTCGACAGAAGGCGCGGGATGTTTCCGCCGGAATGCCCAACATGGCGGGCCGCGCCGCGGCGCATCGGGCGCTCCGCGGCGGCATCATCGCGGGGTCCTTGGGCGCCTCCGGCCCGGCTTGCGCGGTGCTACCAGAGGTTCTTGCCGTCGATGACTTCGACAGGCACGGCGTCGAGGTCGAAATCGTCGAACAGCCGCGTATTCACGCTGACCTTCGGGTTGTCGAAATCCGCCGTGCCGGTCGACCAGTCGGGCGTCTCGGTAAAAGTGCCGCAGCCGCAGGTGGCGCAGAAATGATGGGCGACCGTCCTCGACCCCCAGCGATAGGTCGCGACCTGTTCGATCGGCGTGGTCAGCCGGAACTGTTCCGGCTTGTAATAGGCCCAGAGCGCGCCGCGCTTCGAACAGAAGGAACAGGTGCAGCGGGTCACGCTGGCCGGCGCCTCGTCCAGCTCGAACCGCGTCGCGCCGCAATGACAGCTTGCCTTGATCGTCATGACATCGTCCTCCGCAGGTCGCCCGCTTGCGACCCTTTCGAGGGGATCGCCTAGCAGCCCCCTGCTGACAGGGCGTGTCAACAGCCGTGTCGCTATGTGAGGCGTGCAGCCGGCTGCTGGCCGTAGCTCTGGTATTTGCCGACCACGGTCATGATCTCCTGGTCGTCGAGGGTCGGCGGCGTGCCCAGGCTGCGGCAGAGGATATATTGCCTGGCAAGCTCCTCGACGGTCACCGCCAGCGACAGCGCCTTGGCCATCGAGACATGGGCGGCGACGACACCGTGATGGGCCAGGAGGCAGGCCCGCCGCCCGCGCATCGCCGCCGTCACGGCATCGGCGAGCTCCTGCGTGCCGAAGGTCGCGTAGCCGGCGCAACGGATATCCGGTCCGCCGGCCGCAGCGATCGAATAGTGGATGGCGGGAATGCCCAGTCCCATGATGGCGAGTGCCGTGGCATGGGTCGAATGGGTATGCACGACAGCGTTGAGGTCGTCGCGCGCCTTGAGGATATCGCGATGCAGACGCCATTCGCTCGACGGCAGCACGTCGCCGTCGAAGCTGCCGTCCCAGCGAACCTCGACGATCAGTTCGGGCCTCAGCGCATCATAGGCGATGCCGGTCGGCGAGATTAGGAAGCCGTCGCCATGGCGCATGCTGACATTGCCCGACGTGCCTTTGTTGATGCCGAGCCGGTTCATGGCCCGACAGGTCTCGATCAGTTCTTCACGCAGTCCGGTGTCGCCGCTCATCGTCATCTCCTGCCCGTCAGTCCGCCTTGAATCCGCCGGCCCCGATCGCGCCGCAGGCCGGACAGCCGCATGCCCCGTCGAAGACCCGCCTTTGCCAGGCGCCATAGGGCGCATGCAGGCCGGCCAGATCACTTTTGTCGGCGGCGAGCGCACGCAATTCGCCGGCGCAGGCCGCGGCCTCGTCGAGCGCCTCGTCCTCGTCGAAGCACTCGATACGGCCGTGGCGCATCAGCCATTCCCCACCGACCATCAAGGCGCTGACCGAGCGCGCATCGGCATGCATCACCAGGCTGTCGATCGAGATGGGCGCGGCCGTCAGCGGCTCCCGGCGAAAATTCAACACCATGAGATCGGCCGCCGCGCCCGGCGCCAGCAACCCCTGAACCTGTTCGACGCCGAGTGCGCCCGCCCCGCCGGCCGTCGCCGCGCGGAACGCTTCCACCGGCTTCAGCCAGGTTTCATGGTCCGAGCCCGGCGCGCGCCCGGACATGACGGCGAAGCGCATCGCCTCGAACAGGTCGTGGCGGCCGCCGGTATTCGAGCAGTCGGTGCCGAGCGCCAGTTTGAGCCCGGCATCGAGGCAAGCCCTGATATCGAGCTGGCCGGAGCCGAGCATGCGGTTGCTCGTCGGGTTGTGCACCAGGGTCACGCCGCGGCGTGCCAGCAGCTGGTGGTCACCCGGCTCCAGCCAGATCCCATGCGCGACCGACAATTTCGGGGTCAGCAGCCCCTGGCGGTTCATCTCGCCGACCAGGCCGCCCGGCCAGGCTGCCCGGCTCGCCGCGGCCTGCGGCAAGGTTTCCAGGAGATGGGTATGGGCGCCGAGCCCGAGCTCGTCCTGCAGCGCGTGCCAGAGCGCGATCATGACGGGCGAGCAGCGCTGCGGCCCATTGGGCCCGAGCAGCAGGCTGATGCGCGCGGCGTCACCACGCCCGGCCTCTGCCGCGAGATCGGCAAAGGAAGCGCGCACATCATCGGGCGAGCGCGTCACGCGCGGCGCCAGGTCGGCCAGCACGTCGGGGCTCAAGGGAATGCCGAGGAAGTCGTGGTCGGTGACATCCTGGAAGAACGGCGCGAAACCGACCCGCATGCCGGTCCTGGCATGGGCCTCGAACGCTGCCTGGAGGAAGCCGACCTGCGGATAATGGTCGACATAGCCGGCAATGCCGTTGCGGATCATTTCTGCGGCGGTGAGCATGATCGCCGCCCTGGCGCAGCGCTCGGAAAAGCCGCGGCCATATTTGATCGCGTAATAGGACCAGAGCTCGAGCGGCAGGGAGTTTTCCGTGCCGCGCAGCAAGGTCGAGCTCGAATGGACATGGCCGTCATAGAGCGGCGGCGCGATCAACGCGCCGCGCACATAGAGCACGGCATCCGCGCCGGCGGCGGCCGCCTCGACTTCCCCGGGCGCCAGGATCGCGGCGATCCGGTCGCCCTCGACCAGCACTCCGCCGGGCACTGGTCCACGATCGTCCAGGCCGGTCCAGACCTGGCCACCGCCGATGCAGATACGCCTGGTCGCTCTCGCCATGGTCGTCGCGTTTCCTTCAGCCGAAATGGGCGCGCAGCGCATCGGCCGCGAACACGCCCTCACCGGTCGCGATAGCACCGACGAATTCCGGCGGCGTGACATCGAAGGCCGGATACCAGCCGCGCGCCAGCGGCGTCGCGGTCGGCTGCCCCAGGCACATCAGGCTCTCGCGTCCGTCGCGCTCCTCCATCGGCACCTGGTCGGGCGTCGCGGCATGGCGGTCGGGTGCCGGCACCATGGCGATATAGGGAATGCCGAAATGCCGGGCGGCGATGGCGATCTGCAAGGTGCCGACCTTGTTGATGACATGGCCCGACAAGGTGACGCGATCGGCGGCGGTCATGTAGCGGGTGACCAGGCCTCGATCCATGGCGTGCGCCGCCATGTTGTCGGTGATCACGGTGACGTCGATGCCCATTTCAGCGACGCTGTGGGCGGTCAGCCGCGACCCCTGCAGATAGGGCCGGGTCTCGGTGCAGACGACCTTGACGCGCTTGCCGGCGCGCAGCGTCGCGGCCAGCGTCTCGATCAGGCTCGCCTCGGCCCAGCAATGGGTGAGAATGGTGTCGCCGTCCTCGACCAGTTCCGAGGCGTTCTGGCCGAGCCGCCGGTTGCGCGCGAAGCGCTTCTCCCAGGCATCCTCCATGATCCCTTGCATGCCCGATGCAAAATGATCCGGCGCCAGGCCCCGCGCCGCCTCGGCCATCATCGAGACGACGGTGCGGATATGGTTGTTGGTCGGCCGCGTCGCGGTCAACCGGGTCGCCGCCCGGTCGATGATCGCGAGCCGCTCCTCGACGCGCGCGCTGCGCTCGGCCAGACGGGCCGCCAGCACCATGCCGGCGCTGGCCGCGAAAAACGGACCGCTGCTCTGGGTCACCATCTCCTCGATGGCGACCGCGACATCCTCATAGGTGGTGCAGGTGACGAAACGGAGATCGAAGGGAAAGGTCCGGCGGTCGAGGATCCGCACCGCGTCGTCGTCGAGGATGACGCTCCGGCGCACCAGGGTGGGTTCGACAAGGCTGATGTCATGCATGACCGGGCTCAGCTCCGATCGAGCGGCGTGACGGCCGCGGCCGTCAGCGTGGCGCCACCTTCGGCCACCCTGCGATTGTCCCAGAGGGTCAGCCGCCGGATCGCCTCGGCGCCGGTCTGGCAGGCCCTGAGGATGCCGCCATTGTCGCCCCATTCGCCGGTCATGCGGTTGGCGATGACCGAGCAGACCGAGCCGGCGCGCAGACCGGAGAGGCGCGCGAGCGTGAACAGCGCAGCTGTCTCCATCTCGAAATTCAGCACCTCGGCGCGCTTCATCTCCTCGAAGATGCGCTCGCCCTCCAGCGATTTGTGACCGTTGACCCCGGGACGCCCCTGCCCGGCCAGGAACGAGCCGGAGGTGGCGCCGGTACCGACGCGATAGGCATGGCCGAGCGTTGCCGCGGCATCGGCCAGTGCGAAGGTCACCTCATGCGAGGCGGCTGCCGGATATTCCGGTCGGACATAGAGATTGGTGGTGCCGTCGAGCCTGACGGAGGCGTCGTTGATGATCAGCGAGCCGGTCTTGATGTCGTCGCGCAGGGCGCCGGTGGTGCCGACCCGGATGAAGGTGTCGATGCCCAGGCGGAACAGGTCGTGCAGGATGATCTCGAGCGAAGGCGCGCCGATGCTGGTCGACACCGCGCCGATGCGCACGCCGCCATAGCTGCCGACCGCGGCGCGATAGCCGCGCGGCAGGTCGACCACCCGGGCCTCCTGCCACTGCCCGGCCATCACCCTGACCCGGTCCGGATCGCCGGGAAGCAGGACGTAGCGCGGCAGGTCGAGAGTGGCGAGCAGGTCATGGCGGGTGCTGTCGCCGGTATCGGCGGTCGCCTTGGTCGGCACGGGGGCATTCATCGGGAAGACTCCTTGAAGATCGTGCGGGCGGAGGCCGTGCCTCCACCCGAGGCAAATCAGGCCGTGCGCCAGCGGACGAAGCGCCATTCCAGGACGGCGACCGTGCCGAACATGACCAGCGCCAAAGCCGACGAGGTCAGGATGGCGGCATAGAGCAGGTCGGTCCGGTAGTTGAACGTCGCCTGGATGATCAGCGCGCCGATGCCGGATTCGGATCCGATCCACTCGCTGACGATGGCACCGATGACGCTGGTGGTGCAGGCGATGCGGAGCGCCGAGAACAGGAACGGCATGGAGCGCGGCAGACGCAGCCGGAAGAACACCTCGCGCCGGGTCGCCGACATCATGCGCATCAGCTCGAGTTCCGAGGGCGACACGGATTCGAAGCCGCGGATCATGTTCACCAGGGTCGGAAAGAAGCAGATGATCGCAGCGATCATGATCTTGGAGGCGATCGACAGCCCGAAAATGGTGATCAGCACCGGCGAGAGCGCGATGACCGGGATCGTGTTGAAGATGATCGCGACCGGGAAATACATGCGCTTCAGCGTGGCGCTGTGAATGAAGATGCAGGCGACCGCGACGGCCGCAGCATTGCCGATGAGGAAGCCCGTGAGGGCCTCGATCAGCGTCGGCCAGAGATTGATCAGCAGCAGGGCGCGATGCACGCCGACCGCCTCGATCACCCCGACCGGGCTCGGCGCGATGAACGGCTTGACGTCGAAGGCGACGATCGCCCCCCACCACAGGGCCAGCAGCGACAGGAGGCCGAGAACCGGCCAGAGCCCGTTCGCCAGGCGCCGGTAGGACGCGGATCGCGAAACGGCCCGTGTCGTCATGATTTTGGGCGAGGCGGCGGCTGCCCTCTCGGCCTGCGATCGCGTCGTTTCGATGATGGTCATGGCGCGCTCCCATAGGCGCGTTCCAGCACTGCGCGCAGATCCGATGTCATGGCGAAAAAGGCGGGGTCGTTGCGGTCGATGCGGTTGTCCGGCTTGCGCGCCCTCAAATCGATGGTCTCGATGATCCGGCCCGGCCCCGCGCCCATCACCACCACGGACTGGCCGAGAAAGGCCGCTTCCGTCAGGCTGTGGGTGACGAAGACGACGGTGGTTCCGGTCTCGCGCCAGATGCGCAGCAATTCGTCGTTGAGCCGGTCGCGGGTGATCTCGTCGAGCGCGCCGAAGGGCTCGTCCATCAGCAGCACGTCCGGACTGGTGACGAGCGCACGGGCGATCGAGACGCGCTGGCGCTGGCCGCCCGACAATTCGTGCGGCAGCGCGCTCTCGCGACCCTTCAGACCGACCAGCTCGACCAGTTCCTCGGGCGTGCGGCCGTCGCGGCGGCGGCGCTCCCAGTCACCGACCTGCAGTGGCAGGCGCACATTGTCGATGACGCTGCGCCAGGGCAGCAGCGTCGCGTCCTGGAAGACGAAGGAGATCCGTCGCTCGGCGCGGGCGCGGGCCGGCTCGGCGCCGAACACGGCGACCTCGCCCTCGGAACAGGGCAAGAGATCGGCGATCGCCCTGAGAAGCGTCGACTTGCCACAGCCGGACGGGCCGATGAGCACGACGAATTCGCCCGCCTCCGCCTTCAGCGACACGCCGGTGAAGGCGAGGATGTCCTGGTCGCCACGGCTGAACGCGACGCCGGCATCGGCGACGTCGATCGCCCATTGGATCGGTTGCAGCATCGGATCAGCCCAGTCGCGGCCGCGCATCGGCGGTCATGTCGAGAATGTCATGGGTGGCGAAGCCGGCGATATCAGGCACCCGGGTCTCGAAGCGTTTGATGCTGTCGAACAGCTTGATCTGCCGTTCGATCCGCTCCGCTTCGAACCAGCCCCAGCCCTTGGTCCGGGTGATCCGGTCGAACGAGATTTCCATGACGATGTCGACGGTCGCCCGTTCAATCTCCCGGTCGAGATTGGGATAGGTGTCGCAAAGAATGTCGATCGCCTCTGCCCGGTTCTGGAACGCCCAGCCCCAGCCCTTGGCGACCGCCTTGATGAAGCGGGCCAGCACCGGCTTCTGCGCCTCATAGGTCTCGGACGAGGTGAAATAGGCATTGGCGTAATTGGTGATGCCCGCCGATTCCGAGGTCATCACGATCCGGTCCGGACCGACCACCTGCATGGCCTTGGTATTGGTGATGAATCCGGTGACGGCATCGACCTGGCCGGTGGTCAGCGCGGTCATGTCGTGGCCCATATTGACCACCCTGACCTTGGCTGGGTCGATCCG
Organism: Hyphomicrobiales bacterium; assembly: GCA_017304475.1. Classification (GTDB taxonomy): domain Bacteria; phylum Pseudomonadota; class Alphaproteobacteria; order Rhizobiales; family Phreatobacteraceae; genus Phreatobacter. The sequence goes on from JAFKKV010000016.1 coordinate 21,151, forward strand.
GTGCTGCGCCAGGATCAGGTCCAGGATGAAGCGGCCGGTGGGCTGTACGGCGACCGTCTTGCCGACGAAGTCGGAGGGGATGCGGATCGGTGCGCGCGGCAGCGAGATGAAGGCATAAGGCGAATATTGATAGCCGCAGGCGAACATCTTCACCGGGCGTCCCGCGCCATAGGCCATCAGGGCCTGAGAGGTGCCGGAGAGCTGGCCGACCAGCGCCTGGCCGGTCAGCACCGGCGGCACGGTCTGGGCGTTCGGGCCGCCGGGCACGAAACTGACGTTCAAGCCCTGTTCGGCGAAGAAACCCTTCTTCTCGGCGATCACGTCGCCGATCTGGCCATTGCTCATCAGCCAGTCATATTGGACCTTGAGGGCGGTCAGCCCCTGGGCATCGGCCGGCCCGATACTGGCAAGCGCGCCGCCGCCGAGGCCGAGCCCGGCCAAGGTCGCGGCGGACGCGCGGAGCATGTCGCGGCGGCTCGGCGACGACACAAGCGAACGATCTGGCCCTGGTTTTCCCATCGACCCCTCCGGTCTCGATCTCGACTACTTTTTGGTCTTCGGCGCGGCGCAGCGCCGTCTGTCGCGGACACTAGGAGCGATAACCGACAGGGGTGAAGGGCCAGATGGGGTGAATCTGGAAGGCCAGAAACAGCGCGGGGATCAGGCCCGGCACTGCCGCACGGCCTCGGACAAGGCGCGGATGCCGGCGTCGATCTTCGCCGCCGGGATCGACGAGACGCCGAGCCGCATGAAGCGGCGGCAGGGATCGGGACCATGGAAGAACCGGTCGCCGGCGTCGAACACCACGCCCCTGGCCGCCGCCGCTGGCGCGATCCGACGGCAATCGAAGCCTTCGGGACCCTCGACCCAGAAGCTTGAGGCGCCTTCCGAATGGCGCCAGGCGAAGTCCGGCATCCAGCGCCGCAGCGCGGCGTCGAGCGCCAGCGACCTTTCGCCCAGCGCCTTGGCCGCGCGGCGCAGATAGCCGCGGTAATAGCCACGCTCGATGAAGATCGCGAGGGCGCGCTGGTTGTTGCCGGGCGGGTGGCGATGGATCAGCCGCCTGAGCGCCCTCACCTGCCGGATGACCAGGGCCGGCGCGACGATGAAGCCGAGGCGAAGCCCCGGCGCGACCAGTTTCGACAGGCTGCCGATATGAATGACCCGCTGGTGCCGATCGAGGCCCTTGAGGGCGGCGAGAGCGCTCGGCTCGCGCAGCAATTCGTTGTCGTAGCTGTCCTCGATGACGATGAAGTCCCTGGCCGCCGCCCGCTCCAGCAGCGCCAGGCGGCGCTCGGCCGGCATGACCGCGGTGGTCGGACACTGGTGCCCGCCGGAGACATAGACATAGTCGCAGCGATCCAGGGCCTCGGACACGACGAGGCCTCCTTCGTCGATCACAAGTTCGCGGATGACGGCTTCGGTCGCCCCCAGGATATGGCGGAAATCGGCCAGACCCGGATTCTCCATGCCGACCACGGTGCCGCGTCCGGCCAGCAGCTGGGCGACCAGGTAGCGCGCCTGCTGGCCGCCCAACGTGATGATGATCTCGTCCGGCCGGGCCCAGATGCCGTGATGGGGCAGGATATGACGGCGCAACTGCTCGACCAGCTCGACATCGTCCTCGTCGACCACGTCGCGGCCCCATTGGGCGATCTCGAGCACGCTGAGCGCCGCCCGCTCGCATTCCCGCCAGTGATTGGTCGGAAACAGGCTCGGATCGAACTGGCCATAGGTGAAGGCAAAGACCGGTTCGGCATCGCCGGCCCGCGCCGCCCCGGCCGCGTCATCGGCGAGCGCGATCTTGAAGCGGCCGCGCCAGTCCGGACCCGCCGCCTCCCCGGCCTCGGCCGGCGGCGTCGCCGGGCTCGGCATCTGGTCCGCGACGACCACGCCGGAACGAGGCCGCACCACCAGGTAGCCCTGTTCCACCAGGCCGCCATAGGCGAGCATCGCCGTGTTGCGGCCGATCTTCAGCATGCGCGCGAGATCGCGCCCCGAGGGCAGACGCGTGCCACGCGCGAGCCGGCCGGCCTCGATCGCCCGGATCACCGCACGCATGATCTCGACATAACTCAACCGGTCGCCGCGCTCGCCCGCCGGAAAGACCGATGTCCAGGCGAGATCGGCGGCGGTTCCTTTGGTCCTGGGCGCCATGGCTGCTCAGTATAATAGCCTGGGCGCCTGCGGAAGGGCCCGCGGGTTCAGGCGGGCTCCGGCCTGAAGGCTTTGCTCGCGGCGATCGCCAGCGCCACGAAGACTACCAAAGTGAGGCCCTGGGACAGCGCGAAGGGCAATTCCGACTGGGTCGGCGCCGCGGCCCGCAGCACCGGGATCTTCATGAAGGCCTGGGCGATCGCGACGAAGACCAGGAAATAGAGGCTGAAAACCGAGCCGGCGGCATAGATCCAGCGCCAGGAACCCTCGAGGCGAAAGACGAAGCGCGCCAGGAGCACCACAGCCAGCAGCACGAGCGCGATGGCGCCGACCACATGGGACGGCAGGACGCCGTTGAACGGGAAACCGTAGCCGGTGGCGCTGGTCAGGACGGCGGTGGCCAGGAAGAGCGTCATCCAGAACGATGTCGTCACCGAGCCGAACAGGCCGACGACCGCCGGGATGCCTGCGACGATGGCGATGATGCTGATTGCCGTGTGGATGGCCGTGAATGTAGCCAGGTCGAAAATCATGACATGCCCCTGTTGCCCGCGAAACACGTCGTCTCGATCGCGCCGCACGCCGTCGGCCATGGCCGTCACGCGAAACCGCGGAAGCGGAGCGGCGCGGCGGTTTGGCCCCCTATCGGCGATTGAGCATGGACGATCCGGATCAACCGATCTTGTCGCATGGAATGGCTTTAAACAAGGACATGCACGTGCCTGCCCGACCGGAAATCGGCCGATTGGATCTGGTCGGCCTTTCGCGACATAATCCGGCTCGGCGCAGTCATCGCGTCGCGGCAGGGCTTGCATCTCATGACCGTGATCTCGACGCCCCAGCGTGGGCCAGGCTCAGCCGAACGCGACCTGCATTGGACCTTGTGGGACTGGCGCCGGCAGGTGAGCGATCTCTATGGGCGCATCCGCGCCATGGATGATCCCGCGGCCGCCGCAACGCATTGGCGCGACGCGCGCGCCGCGCTGTTTCGTGATCATCCCCAGACCCCGCTATTGCCGGGCGCGGCGCTGCCGCGCTATTTCGACCACGATCCGCGCCTGCGCTTCGCGGTCGAGGTCGCGCCCGCCCACGAGACCGCGCCCTACCACCTGCCGGCCGGCCGCGACGGCACGGTCGAACTGCTTCCCTTCGGCGAGACCGCCGGCTTGAGCGAAACGCTCGGGCGCGAGCTGACACTCTATTGGATCGGCGGCTATGGCGGCGGCGTGTTCCTGCCGTTTCTCGACGCGACGACCGGCAAGACCACATTCGACGGCGGCCGCTACCTGCTCGACACGATCAAGGGGGCAGATCTCGGCTGGACCGGGGCCGGTCGCATGATCGTCGACTTCAATTTCGCCTATAACCCGTCCTGTGCCTATTCGCCGCAATGGATCTGCCCGCTGCCGCCGGCCGCCAACCGGCTCGACGTCGCGATCCAAGCCGGCGAACGCCTCTGAAAACCGCAACGCCGCGAGGGATCGGGCGAGTGTTCAGCGCACCGCAATCAGGGCATTGTGGAGCCCAAGCAACACAAGGCACGCCAAAGCGCGCGCCAGGGAGGGTCCCATGACATTGTTCGATCTCGCCGGCAAAACCGCCATCATCACCGGCTCGTCGCGCGGCATCGGCAAGGCGATCGCGGAGCGTTTCGCCGAGCATGGCGCCCGCGTGGTGATCTCGTCGCGCAAGGCCGCCGCCTGCGAGGCGGTGGCCGCTGACATCAATGCTCGCCACGGCGCCGGCCGCGCCATTGCGATCCCCGCCAATATTTCGTCGAAGGACGATCTCCAGCGGCTGGTCGACGAGACCGGGCGCGCCTTCGGCGCCATCGACATTCTCGTCTGCAATGCCGCATCCAATCCCTATTACGGGCCGCTCGCCGGCATCAGCGATGACCAGTTCGGCAAGATCCTGAGCAACAATATCATCGCCAATAACTGGCTGATCTCGATGGTCGCGCCCGGCATGATCGAGCGCCGCGACGGCTCGGTGATCATCGTCTCGTCGATCGGCGGCTTGCGCGGCTCGCCTATCATCGGCGCCTATTGCATCTCGAAGGCGGCCGACATGCAGCTCGCCCGCAATCTCGCGGTCGAATATGGACCGCATAACGTGCGGGTGAACTGCATCGCCCCCGGCCTGATCAAGACCGATTTCGCCCGGGCCTTGTGGGAAGACCCGAAGGGCTTGGCCGAGCGCACCGCCACCACGCCGCTCAGGCGGATCGGCGAGCCCGACGAGATCGCCGGCGCCGCCGTCTTCCTCGCTTCCCGGGCCGGTTCCTTCGTCACCGGCCAAAACATCGTGATCGACGGCGGCGTGACCATTTGAACTGAGCGGTTTCAGAGAGCCACGACATACATGACGAAGCTCTCGACCGGCGGGCCGCCGCGCTCCGCGTAGAGGGCCCGCGCCGGCCAATTGTCCGGCTCGGTGCCGACCCAGGCCTCCCCGCAGCCGAGGCTCTTGCCGAGGGCGAACATCCGGTCGAGCATCGCCCGTGCGATGCCGTGCCGCTGAAAGGCCGGGCTCACGCCGACCTCGTCGATATAGAGCTCCGTCACCTTGTCGGGGTGACGGTGAACCACCGCCGCCGTCTGGCCGACAATCCAGCCGTCATGGAGCGCGACCATCATGTGGTGGCCCGGCGTGGCCAGATAGGCGGTCAGGCGAGCGATATCGACCGGTTCGTCGAAGACCGCGTCGGCTACCCGCTCGAACAGCGCCGCGTCACCTTGCCCGACCTCACGGATCTCGACCTGCATCACACCCTCTTTGTACGGATCGTCCGAAATGATAATGCGCTTGCCATGCCTGACCAGGGTGAAGCCTTGAAACGCCGCCGCTTCGGCCCGCTTGCGATCGTATCGGCGCTCTGGCTCGCTGCGACCGGCCTTGCACTCACGCCGACACGGGCCCATGCGCAGGCGGCCGATGGCGAGACGCTGGAACAGACACTCTGCCGGCTGATCGAGACCGGAGCGCGGCGGCATAACCTGCCGGTGCATTTCTTCACCCGCCTGATCTGGGCGGAGAGCAGCTTCCGGATCGGCGTGGTGAGCCCGGCCGGCGCCCAGGGCGTCGCGCAATTCATGCCCGGCACGGCGCGCGAGCGCGGCCTCGCCGACCCCTTCGACCCGGAACAGGCGATCGCCGCCTCGGCCGCCCTGCTCGCCGATCACGTCCGGCAATTCGGCAATCTCGGCCTCGCCGCCGCCGCCTACAATGGCGGCCCGACCCGGGTGGCCAATTTTCTGGAGGGCCGGGGCGGCCTGCCCGCCGAAACCCAGGACTATGTCTACAAGATCACCGGGCGCACGGCCCAGGACTGGGTCGAGGAGGTCAGGCGCGCGGCACCGCCGGCCGGCGTCCTGCAGGACCATCCACAGCAGGCCTGCCTGCAGGTTACCGCGCTGCTGCGCCGGCCCGGCGGTAGCCTGGCTGCCGTCGAAGGCCCCTTTGCTCCCTGGGGCGTGCAGCTCGCCGGCCATTTCTCCAAGGCCATCGCCTTGGCGAGCTATGGCCGCGCGCGGGCAAGGCTCGCCGGTATTCTCGGCGATACCCAGCCGATGATCATCGGCTCGCGCCTGCGCAGCCGCGGTTCGAGCACATTCTACCGGGTCCGCGCGCCTGCCCCGACACGCCGGGCGGCCGATGCGCTCTGCGACCGGATCCGCGCCGCCGGCGGCGCCTGTATCGTGCTGAGGAATGGCGGCCGGACCTGAGGCGCATGGTTTCCGCCTCCTGCCCTTGAAATCTCCCCCGCTTCCCGCCATCTGGTCGCTCGCCCGCAACGAAGAGAGCCATAGCCTGCCATGACCAGTGTCGACGCTAGCGTCCCCGAGAGCCGCACCTTCGAGGCCGATGTCGCCAAGCTGCTGCATCTGATGGTGCATTCGGTCTATTCCGACAAGGACGTCTTCCTGCGCGAATTGATCTCGAATGCCGCGGATGCCTGCGAGAAGCTGCGCTACGAGGCGATCGCCGCACCGGCGTTGCTCGGTGACGACCCGAAGCCGCGCATCACCTTGACGCTCGACACCGACAACCGCCGCCTGACGGTGGAAGACAATGGCATCGGCATGAGCCTCGCCGACATGGTGGAAGCGCTCGGCACCATCGCCCGCTCCGGCACGAAAGCCTTCATGGAGCGGATCGAGGCCAACAAGGCGGGTGAAGGCGCCCAGTTGATCGGCCAGTTCGGCGTCGGCTTCTATTCGGCCTTCATGGTCGCCGACAAGGTCGACGTGATCTCGCGCCGCGCCGGCACGGATGAGGCCACCCTCTGGTCGTCGGACGGCAAGGGCTCCTATACGGTCGGCCACGCGGCGCTCGACGACGCGCCGGCGCGCGGCACCCGCGTCGTCCTGCACCTGATGGAGGACGCCAAGTCCTATGCCGAGCGCTTCACGCTCGAGCGCATCGTCAAGGCGCAGTCCGGCCATGTGCCGGTGCCGATCGCCATCCTGGACAAGCCGGGCGCCGAACCCGCCGAGATCGCCGACGGCGCCGCGCTCTGGACCAAGCCGAAATCGGAGATCAGCGAAGACGACTATGCCGATTTCTACCGCAGCGTCGCCGGCCAATTCGACAAGCCTGCTTTGACCCTGCACTACCGTGCCGAAGGCCGGCACGAATATTCGGTGCTCGCCTTCGTGCCCGGCTCCAAGCCGTTCGACCTGTTCGACCCGGACCGCCACGGCCGGATGAAGCTCTATGTGAAACGTGTCTTCATCACCGACGAGGCCGAACTCTTGCCGCGCTATCTGCGCTTCGTGCGCGGCCTGGTCGATTCAGCCGATCTGCCGCTCAACGTCTCGCGCGAGATGATCCAGGAAAGCCCGATCCTCAGCGCTATCAAGAAGGGCGTCACCCACCGGGTGCTCGGCGAGCTCGACAAGCTCGCGAGCAACGATGCCGAGGCCTATGCGACCGTCTGGGAAACCTTTGGCGCGGTCCTCAAGGAAGGCCTCTATGAGGATTTCGAACGGCGCGAGGCGCTGCTCGGCCTGGCCCGCTTCAAGACGACCGCTTCCGGCGGCGCATGGCGCACGCTGAAGGACTATGTCGCCGGCTTCAAGGAAAACCAGACCGCCATCTATTACGTCACCGGCAACGACCTGGAGCGGCTCGAGGCCTCGCCCCAGCTCGAGGGCTTCCGCGCCCGCAGCATCGAGGTGCTGCTGCTGCCTGACCAGGTCGACAGCTTCTGGGTCACCGCCGGCATCGACTTCGAGGGCAAGCCGTTCAAGTCGGTGACGCAGGGCGCCGCCGACCTGACCCTGATCCCGCTCGCCGAAGGCAAGAGCCAGCCCTCGACGGAAGCCAGCGAGGCGGTCACCGGCTTCATCGCCTTCGTCAAGCTAACGCTGGGCGATGCCGTCTCGGACGTGCGCGCCTCGGACCGGCTGACCGAAAGCGCGGTCTGCCTGGTGGCGCCCGATCACGGCATGGACCGGCAATTGGAGAAGCTGCTCGCCGGTTCCGGCCGGCTGCCGGCCGCGACCAAGCCGATCCTGGAGATCAATCCCGGCCATGACCTCGTCGTGCGGCTTGCGGCACTCGGCGAGGGCGAGGCGGCGTTCCGCGAGGACGCCGCTCATCTCCTGCTCGACGAGGCGCAGATCCTCGACGGCGAGCGCCCGACCGATGCCAGGGCTTTTTCCGGCCGGCTCGGCCGGCTCATCGGCCGCGGCCTGAAGGCGGCCGGCTGAGCCGCGACACCAATGACTCGGGCCCTCAGGCGATCGCGCGATATTTCGCGACGCCCGAGGGCAGGAGTTCGGCGACGAAGAGATTGCCTTTTCCATCGCCCCAGAGGCCATGGGGATAGACCGAAAAGGCCCGCATGGCGCCCCTCACCCGGCCATCCCCGCCGAGCCTGACGATGCGCGGCGTCTGATCGGACACGAAGAGGTCGCCGCTCGCATCGCCCCAGATGTCCATCGGCTTGGTGAAGCCGGTCCAGACATCCAAGAGGCCGCCGGAACGGTCGAACACCTGGATCCGGTTGTTGTCGCGATCAAGCACGATCACCCTGTCATCGGCGGTGACCCAGACGCCATGCGGACAGGCGAACTGGCCAGGCGCGATGCCGGGCTCGCCCCAGCTCGCGATCAGCCGACCGTCAGGGCTGAAGCGATGCACCCGGGCATTGCCGTAGCCGTCGGTGACATAGATCTCGCCATCGGCGGCAACCGCCATATCGGTCGGATGGTTGAAGGCCCCGGCCCAGCACGGCCGGTTGAACGTGCCGAGCTCCAGCGTGATCTCCCGATCGCGGTTGAAGCGCAGCACCTGATGGGCGTCGAAAGACGTGATGAAGAGATTGTCGGCGGTATCGAAAGCGATGCCGTGCACGCTCGGCAATCGTTCGTGGTGCCAGCTCTCTTCCAGACGGCCATCCGGGGCGAAGACCAGCACCGCCGGCGTGCTGCGTTGGACCACGACGACGCGACCATCGCTGCGCACCGCCAATTGGCTGATCGGCCCTAACTCCTGGCCGGCGGGCAGTTTCGCCCAATTGCGCTCGACGGCGTAATGGCTGACGCCGTCGGTGGTGATCAGGCTTGCTGTCGAAAACGGGCTAGGCTGCACGATGCATCTCCGTCGGGATTGCGGGCCACTCTTAACCTCTTCCCGGAGCGGCAACGGGATTCGCGCATCTCAAAAGTATCCGTGTGCTCGGTGGCCTGCGCGGTGGTCAACTGCCCTTCGACGCCTCGTGCGAGAACCACTGCCCGACCTCGCCCCGGCGGGGAGAGGTCGACCGTGAGCGTAGCGAGCGGTCGGGAGAGGGGGCGAGGCGCTCGACGACAAGTCACCATGCGAAGCGCGTGGAGCCTTGTTCTGAATGCTCAATTCCCCCTCTCCCGGCGCAATAGCATCGAGCGAACGCGAGATGCGTTCGCACTCGCTATCCGCGCCGACCTCTCCCCGCTGGGGAGAGGTGAATGGCGGTGGTTCAGGCGCTACCTGGGAAGGCGCGAACGATTGTCGAACGCCATTTCTTGCCTCGCCTGGGAGCAGGCGTCTCGCCCTCTCCCAATCACTCGTTCAGGTGATCCCGCGAGGTCTCACGTGCGATGGCCAGCATGGTCAAGGTGATCGCCAGCGCGGCCACGACATAGAGCGAGATCGCCGTCGTCGTACCGTAACGCTGGAACAGAGCCGCGATGATCAAGGGCGCGAAACCGCCGCCGACCACGCCGGCGAATGTATAGGCGAGCGAGGAGCCGCTATAGCGCACATGGGTCGGGAACTGCTCGACGATGAAGGCGGCCTGGGGGCCATACATGGCCGCGTGGAACAGCAGGCCGACGGTTGCGCCCACCACGATCATCACCGGCTCCTTGGTGTCGAGCAGCGTGAAGAAGGCGAAGGCCCAGACGACGCCGCCAATGGCGCCGAGCGCATAGACCGGCCGCCGGCCGATCTTGTCGGACAGGAGCCCGAACAGCGGCACCGCCAAGGCGTTGAAGCCGGCGCCGATGAGCACGGCGGTCAAGGCCAGCGAACGCGGCAGGTTCAAGACCTGCGTCACATAGGTCAGGATGAACACCACGACGAGAGCGTAGAGCACGTCCGAGCCGATGCGCACGCCGCCGGCGACGATCAGGCGACGCCAGTGCTGGCTCAGCACCTCACCGATCGGCGCCTCGGCCTTGGTGTTGTGCTCCTCCATCTCCTTGAACATCGGCGTCTCGTCGACGCCACGGCGGATCCACAGGCCGAAGATCACCAGGACGACGCTGAGAATGAAGGGAATGCGCCAGCCCCAGGCGAGGAAGTCCTGGTCCGACAGGCCGAAAGTGACGAGCGCGATGACCGCGGTGGCGATCAGCGTGCCGGCGGAGGGTCCCATCTGGGTCCAGGAGGCGTTGAGGCCACGCCTGTCCTGGCGGCCGTGCTCGACCGACAGCAACACCGCACCGGCCCATTCACCGCCGAGCGCCACACCCTGGATGAAGCGCAGCGCCACCAGCAGGATCGGGCTCATCACGCCGATCGTCTCATAGGTCGGCAGAAGCCCCATCAGCAGAGTCGTCACGCCCATCAGCACCAGGGTCGCCACCAGCACGAAGCGGCGGCCGAGCTTGTCGCCGAGATGGCCGAAAATGACACCGCCGAAGGGCCGGGAGACATAACCCACCGCATAGGTGGAAAAGGCCAGGATGATGCCCACCAGCGGATCGAAGGAGGGAAAGAACACCTTGTTGAAGATCAGCGCAGCCATCGTGTTGTAGATGGTGAACTCATACCATTCGAGCGTGGTGCCGATCAGACTGGCGGAGGCCAGTTTGCGCATATCCGGGCTCTCGGGCAGTCGATCTGTCGCGGTAACGGCCGTCATGTGGTTTCCCCTTGCTGGATTGTTTCCATGCGTGAAGGTCGCGGCTTGCGCGCGAGCGCGCGGCCGAAGCACCGCGACGAATTGATCTCGACCTCAGCCGGCGAGCATCGCCTCGACCGCGCGGGCAATCGCCAGGAAGGCGCGGTCGGTCCCCCTGCGGCCGATCAGCATCAGCCCCACCGGCAGTCCCGGCGTGGCGATCGGCAGCGAGATCGACGGGCAATCGAGGAGATTGGCCACGCGCGGGTTGCGCAGGACCAGCCCATTGACCCGGTGGAAGGCCTGGTCCTCCCTGACATCCGCGATCAGCGGCGCGGTGATCGGCACGGTCGGCAGCGCGAAGACGATATTGTCCCGCATGCGCGCCTGGAGGTCGCCGACCAGCCGGTTGCGCAACCTGATCATGCGGACATAGTCCGGCGCCGCCTTGCCCTGGCCGGCCTCAATCCGGGCGCGGGTCTTGGGATCGACCTCGGCCAGGCTCTCGACGCCGAGTTCCTTCAAGGTCGCGCCGAGTTCGATGGCGGTGAAGGCGCCGATCGCATCGATGGCCGCGAGCCGCTCGAGTTCGGGCTCGAGCGAGCCGTCCTCGACGACGGTTCCGGCGGCGCGCAGCCGGCCGAGCGCGTCGTCGAAAGCCGCCATGACCGCCGGTTCGGCGTCGGCGAACAGTCGCCCGCGTGGGAGCACGAGGCGAAACCCATCGGCTGGAAACCGGGGCAGCGCTACAGGCGCCTCGCCGGCCAGGATCGCATCGGCGAGCGCGCAATCCTCGACATGACCGGCCATCGGCCCGACAACATCGAGCGTGGATGACAGCGAAAAGGCGCCCGATGTCGGCACGCGGCCGGCCGTCGGCTTGAACCCGACGGCGCCGCAGAGCGCCGCGGGAATGCGCAGGGAACCGCCGGTATCGCTGCCGATGGCGATCTCGCTCAGACCATCGACGACCGAGATCGCCGCCCCGGTCGAAGAACCACCGGCAATGCGCGCCCGGTCATGCGGATTGCCGGGATCGCCGTCATGCGGGTTGAGACCGACCGCCGAGAAGGCGAATTCGGTCATCAGCGTCTTGCCGACAACGACGGCGCCGGCCTGTCTCAGCCGTGCGACCGCCGTCGCGTCCTGTCCGGCCGGCGGCTGCCGGCGCAACACCGCCGAGCCCGCGGTGGTCACCTCGCCGGCGACGTCGAACAGGTCCTTGATCGACAGGATGCGGCCATCGAGCGGGCCGAGGCTACGCCCCTCGCCGCTGCGCCGGTCGCTTTCGGCCGCGGCACGCCCCGCATCATCGCGGTAGAGCCTGGTGAAAGGCGACGGGGCCCGGTCCGCGGCGTCGATCCGCTCCAGGGCCTGGGCGAGGCGGGCAACGGCGCCTTCATTGCGGTTGTCGGCAGTGCGATCGGCTATCGTCATGGCCCTGCCCTCTCACGCAGCCGGGCGGTTGATTTCGGTCGACTGCAGACGCCACATCATCTCCATCGTGGCGATCTCACCGGAGGGAATGCCCATCTGCTCGGTCACCACGCGCGCGGCATTGGAGACCGCGGGCTCCGAGGTCCCCTCGATCAGCAGGATCGGATCGAGGATCCGGTTTTCGCGCGGTTCGGCCGGCAAGGGCGTCGAGAGCGCGGCATCGGGCTCGAGCAGGCGGGTGACGATCACGCCGTCAATGGTCGAGACGGTCTTGCCGAGATCGGCGAGCGTCAGGAGTTCGGTCGGGGTCGCCGGGCGGCCGAGCCTGACGATGGCGAGCCAGCTGCCGGCGCCGATGCCGCTTTCGGCCGTGATCGCGCAGACCCGGCGGAAAGCGTCGCGCATCCGGCCGAAATTGGCGACCGACCAGGGGGTCTGGTGCGCGAAGGCCTTGCTGTATTCGGCGCTGGTGAACACGCCCATATTCTCGGTCCTGTAGAGCCCGAGATATTTGCGCGGCGCCTGGCTCGAAATGTAGCGCGTGCCGACCACGAACCCCTCGATCGCGATACGCTCCTCGACATGCTCGCGATCATACCACTTGTTGAAATCAGCCTCGAACAGCGGATCGATATTGGTCCAGACGAACAGAAGCCCCGGGCAATTCGCGTGATCGGCCATTTTCACCCTCGATAGACTGGCAAGATGGGCCGTCATATCGATGCCGGGCCGGCGAAGGGTCAAACGGGATATTTTGATGGCCGGCGATAGAATTTTCTGCGCATGGCCTTTCGGTGCCCGCGCCCAACAGGCCTCGGCGGGCGATCAGCGCTCGACGGCAGCGTCGCCGAGCACCGCGCGGGCGGTGTCCAGCTCGCCCATCATCGCCCAGTCGCGCCCGAGATCGGCGAAGGCGCGATAGGATCGCAGGGCATCGGCGAAATGGCGGTCGCCCGCCGCCAGCTCGTCGAGCACTTCAGCGGTTGCCCTTCTCAGTGCGGCGACGACATGATCCGGGAAACGGACGACCGTGACGCCGTCCTCCCGCAACCCCGCCAGGGCGATGGGGTTGAGCGTATCGTAGCGAATGAGCAGAGCCCGTTCGACCGCGGCGGCGGCACAATGCAAGGCCGCACGGTAGCCGTCGGGCAGCGCCTCCCATCCGGCGCGGCCGACGACCAGGGACAACTGAGCGGAAGGCTCCAGCACACCGGGATAGTGATGGAACGGCGCGACGCGATGGAACCCCATCATCCGGTCGTCATGCGGGCCGATCCAGTCGGCGGCATCGAGCTCGCCGCTGCGAAGCTGCGCCAGGATCTGGCTTGCGGAAAGCGAGCGCGGTTTCGCCCCCAGCCGTTCCAGGACCAGGGCCGGCAGACCGGCGGTCCGGATCCGCAGGCCGGAGAATGACGCGGCATCCTGCACCGGCCGGCGAAACCAGCCGCCGGTCTGTGCCCCGGTATTGCCGCAGGCCAACGCGACCAGCCCCTGCCGCTCCCAGGCCGCTGCCGCACGCTCCGCCCCCGGCCCCGCGAGCCAGGCGGCGTGCCGCCTGGCGTCGAGCCCGAATGGGACGAAGGTGGCGAGCGCCAGCACGGGGTCGCGATCGACGAAGAAGGACCCCGCCGTGTGACCACATTGCACATCGCCACGGATGACCAGATCCAGGACGTCGGTCGCAGCGTGAGGCTCGCCGGCCGGGCTCGGCTCAATGACGAAACCGCCATCGGTGAGCATGGCGACCCGGTCGGCGAGGTCGGTCATCGCCGGCCAGATCGTATCGGACGACCGGGGGAAACTGCTCGCCAGCCGCCACCTTATCGACGCACCCATTCATCCAGCTCCCAAGTCACGGCCGTGCCGCATTTCTGCCCGGCATCCGGCAAGTCGATCCCGGATGGGCCTCCCCGGCCCCGAAGCCCGGAGACATCGCGGCTGGCCGCGGCCGGCGAGGTCCCGCTGTCCGGGGCCGCGCCGCGCTCCTCGGCGCGAAGGCCCTGCTCAGGCGCGTACCGCGCCCTGGCTCTCCTGACGGGCGGAGGCGCCGAGATCGCGCTTCAGCGTCTCCGCGAGCCAGATCAGGGCGACCACCGAGAGCGCCGCCGAGCCGATCATGTACCAGGCGACTGACGAGCCCCGGCCGGTGGCCGACAGCAGCGCCGTCGTGATGATCGGCGTCGCCGCGCTGCCGAGCAGGCCGGACAGCATGTAGCTGATCGACAGGCCGGAATAGCGGACCTGGGTGCCGAAGAGCTCGGCCAGGAAGGTTGCGATCGGTCCGTAATTCGCCGCGAACGCGATCATCATCAGGAGATAGCCGAGCAGCGCGAACGAGAAGACCCCGGTATCCATCAGCCAGAACATCGGAAAGGCGAACAGGGCTTCGGCAACGATGCCGCCGATGATGACCGGCTTGCGGCCGACGAGATCGGACAGGCGGCCGAAGAGCGGCAACAGCACGACGCAGAGCGCGCAGGATGCCAGCACGATGCCCAGCATGGCATTGCGCGAGAAGCCGAGCGTCTGGGTGCCGTAGGTCAGGCCGAAGGCGACCATCAGGTTGAACGAGGTGCCGGTCGACATGGTGGCGACACCGCCGAGCAGCACTTCCTTCCAATATTTCGACATGACGGTGGCGAGCGGAACCTTCACCTGCGCGGCGGCATCCTTGACCTTGCGAAACGACGGCGTCTCCGAGGTGTTGAGACGGATATAGAGGCCGACCGCCACGAGCACGATGCTGGCGAGGAACGGAATGCGCCACCCCCAGGCCAGCAGCGCTTCGTTGGACATGGCGGCGCTGCTCAGCAGGAAGGCGAAATTGGCGATCAAGGTACCCGCGGGCACGCCGATCTGCACCCAGGAGCCGTAGAGGCCACGCTTGTCGGCCGGCGCGTGCTCGACCGCCATCAGCACCGCCCCACCCCATTCGCCCCCGAGCGCCAGGCCCTGAACGACGCGCAGCGTCAGCAGCAGGATCGGCGCCCAGATGCCGATCGATTGGTAATTCGGCAGAAGGCCAATGGCGAAAGTGGCGATGCCCATGGTCACCAGCGAGACCAGCAGCATCGACTTGCGCCCGAGCCGGTCGCCGAAATGGCCGAACAGGGCAGCGCCCACCATGCGCGCGAGATAGGCCGAGGCGAATGTGCCGAAGGCCAGCAGCGTCCCGACCAGCGGATCGAAGCTCGGAAAGAACACCTTGTTGAAGACGAGCGCCGAGGCCGTCGCGAAGATGAACAGGTCATACCATTCGACCGTGGTCCCGATGACGCTCGCGACCGCGATCTTCTTCATGTTGCGCGGCTCCTCCACGGGCTCCAGCACCGCGTCGACGGGTTGAGTATAAGTCATCGTATTCCCTCTGGTTTTTGGACTTTTGGATCAAGGCCCGGGGCACGCACCGGCATTGCGCGGAGCGCCGCATGGCAGCGCCCGCCTCTGCGTCATGACGCGTTATGTGGAATGCGGCGCCGGATCGGCCTTGCACGCCGCGCGGCCGCGGCACCGCCGGCGGGCCGACCAAGCCTGGAAACGCTCGCCGCAACCGGCATGCCCGAGCCTCGTCAGACCCGATTTGCCAAGACTATCCGCAGCTTGCGCCAAACTCTCATAGAAAATGCAGATGCATTTCATGCCCCGTTTCTATTTTCCTTTCGGCCGGCATTTGGGCAAGAACGGCTGGCAGACGCCTCCCCGCCATGGGCTCGCGTCCACGACATCGTCTGGCGACGGTCGCCTCGCCCGAGGCGCGGCCGCGCCTCCTCCCCACGCAATCCGGAGACCCGTTATGGCACGACATGAAAACGTCCGTGTGGACATGGCGCGGCTCTGGTCGACCCTGATGCGTTCCGCCGAGATCGGCGCCACCCCGCGCGGCGGCCTGCGGCGACTGGCGCTGTCCGAGGAAGACGGTCAGATGCGCCGCCAGTTCGGCGCCTGGTGCGAGGCGGCGGGCTGCACCCTTCACGTGGACGCCATCGGCAACATGATGGCGCTGCGCCCCGGCACCGATCCCGACGGCAAGGCCGTCCTGGTCGGCAGCCATCTCGACACCCAGATCAAGGGCGGCCGCTTCGACGGCGTGCTGGGCGTGCTCGCCGGCCTCGAGCTCATCCGGACCCTGAACGACCATGACATCCAGACCCGGCTGCCGATCGCCGTGGTCAACTGGACGAATGAGGAAGGCGCCCGCTTCGAGCCGCCAATGATCGGATCGGCGGTCTTCACAGGCGAGAAGAGCGTCGACTTCGCCTGCTCGCGCACCGATCGCGACGGCATCACGCTGGGCGCCGCACTCGATGCCATTGGCTTCCGCGGCGGCGATACGATCGGGCCCGCGCAGTGCGACAGCCTGTTCGAACTGCATATCGAACAGGGCCCGCGCCTCGACGCCGAAAAGATCCAGGTCGGCATCGTCACCGGCGCCTTCGCCGTGCGCGGCTTCATCGTCGAGGTGACCGGCGAGACCGGCCATGTCGGCCCGACGCCGATGCCGGCCCGGCGCAACGCCTTGGTCGGCGCCGCCCATGTCACGCTCGCCGTCGAGGATATCGGCTGGAGCAGGCACGAGACCGGCGGCAAGTCGACGACCATGCGGCTCAAGGCCGAACCGAACCTGCTCGGCATCCTCCCCGATCGGGTCGAGATGACCTGCGACCTGCGCCACGCACGCGAGGACGTCGTGGCGCAGATGATGGATGCGTTCGTGCAGCGCATTCCGGACCTCGAAGCCCGGTCGCGCTGCCGGATCGCGATCCGCGAAAGCTGGTCCTATGGCGGCATGCAGTTCGATGCCGGCTGCATCGGCCTGGTGCGCGCCGCCGTCGACCGGCTCGGCGCCAGCCACACGGACCTTTTGACCGAGGCTGGACATGACGCCATGCATGTCGCCCGGCACCTGCCGACCGCCATGATCTTCACGCCATGCGAGGATGGGCTGTCGCATAACGAGGCGGAGAACGTGACGCTGGCCGACATCGAGCCGGGCGTGAACGTGCTGCTCCAGGCGGTCCTGGCCCGCGCCCTCTAGACGGCGCCAACAGCCCGCGTGTTGACGGCCTCGGGGCGTTCATCAAGAGTGCGTCTTCGCTCTCGGATTGCCGGCTTCCCCAGGGTCCCCACATGTCTCGATCGGAGCGCTGGACCAATGGCCTGGATTGGAACCTGCTGCGGACCTTCCTGATCATCGCGGAGGAACGCAGCATCACCCGCGCGGCCGAGCGGCTTCTGCTGCAGCAACCGAGCGTCAGCACCGCGCTGAAGCGTCTGGAGGATACCTGCGGATGCCGCCTGTTCGAGCGCGGGCGGCCGCTCACCCTCACGCCGCAAGGCGAACTCCTGTTCGCCGAATGCCGCGACCTCTATCGCGCGATCGCCAATCTCGAACCCAAGCTCGCGACCGCCGCCCGCGGCATTACCGGGCTGGTGCGGCTCACCGTGGTGACGCAGGTCGTCAATCCCGAACTCGACGACGTGTTCCGGCGGCTACATTCCAGGCATCCCGGCATTTCGTTCCAGGTCGAGGTCTCGACCAGCCACGAGATCGTCCGCGCGGTGTCGCAGCAGATCACGCCGTTCGGCCTGTGCCTGCTGGCCAAGCCGATCTCGACGCTCACCTGCCAGTTCCTGTTCCGCGAGAGCTTCAGCATCTTCTGCGGCCCCAGCCATCCTCTGTTCGGCGCCACAGAGGTCGGGCTGCAGAATATCCGGGCGGAGCCCTGGGTGTCCTTTGCCTGCGCCGAATTCTCCAATTCGCTCGAACCCATGCTGTCGCTGCGCCTGGGCGCCGATCTGGCCAACCGGGTCGTCGCGGTGAGCCCCGACCTTCAGGAGGTCAGGCGTTTCATCGCGGCGGGCATCGGCATCGGCATTCTCCCGGTCGCCTCCGTCGCCCATGAAATCGCCGACGGCCGGCTGTGGCAGATACCCGTCCTCGGGCCCGGAGATCTCGGGGCCGACGTCTATTTCCTCGCCAATCCCGCGGCCCAGCATGGGCCGGCGGAGCTCGCCTTCATTGCGGAAATGCAGACGTTCAGGACGGCGGAAACCGTCGACGCCATCTCTGCCGCCGCGAGAGCTCTTTAGCCGCGCCCCGGTGTCGCCATACCGGCGCCGACGCCCAGGGCAAATTTCAGCGCCTCCTCGGAGGCGAGTGCCGCGACCGCTTCCGAGGCCCGATTGGTCGGGTCGATGCGATAGCTGACGACCAGGCGCAGCGGCCCGAGGCTCGCCGAACAAGGAATGATCGACAAGGTGCCGGCGGCAAGCTCGGCGCGAATGGCGGCGAGCGGGAGGACCGCGGCGCCGAAGCCCGCGGCGGCGAGCCGGATGATGGCGGCGATCGAGCTGACGCAATGAATGGTTTTCGGGCTGACACCTTCGCGCCGGCAGGTGTCGAGCAAGGCGAGGTGCGGCTGCGACCCGCGGGTCATGGTGATCAGGGGCTGTTCGGCGAGTTCGGCGAGCGTCAACGCCGTGTCGGCGGTAGCGCTTGGCGGCCCGACCCAGCCCATGGGCATCAGGCCGATCTCCCGGTTGCGGATCGTCTCGTCCAGCACCGCGTCCGTCTGGATGGCGATGTCCATCTGGCCGCGCCTGAGATCGTCGTGCAGGCGATGCGTCGGTTCGGCGGTCAGCTGGATCTCGAGTGCCCCGTGCCGGACCTTCAGCTCATTGAGGAAATCGATCAGCCAGGTGTGCACGATGGTCTCGACCACCCCGATGCGCAGCGTGCCCGACAGCTCGGAATTGGTGCGCATGGCGGCCTGCATGTCGCTGCCGATCTCCAGCATGCGCTCGGCATAGGTCAGCAAAACCCGCCCGGCTGCGGTCAGCCGCAATTCGCGCGGGTCGCGGTCGAACAGCTTCTGGCCGAAATCCTCTTCGAGCGACGCGATGCGGCTCGAGATCGCCGCCTGGGTCAGGTTCAGCCGCTCCGCCGCGGCGCGGAAACTGCCGAGCCTGACGACCCAGACGAAGGCTTCGAGAAAGCGCGTGTTCACAGATCGAGCTCGCGAATGAACCCTCTCCCAGAGGGGGAGGGTGGCAGCGTCAGCTGCCGGGTGAGGGGTCGTCCGCTTCAGGACTAACACCAACGCAGGCGGGGCGCACCGCCCGACGCGGAGACGGACCTCCCCTCACCCGGGTCCTCCGGACCTCCCCCATTTCTCCGGTAGATGGTTGCTTCATAAGCGCGTTCGTCCGCTGCCCTTGGAACGGACAAGTCGATCAGCCGAGCGACCCCAGCCCTTTCAGCGTCGTCCGCACCGCCTCGTCCAGCGGCGTATGGGGTTCTTCACCGAGCACCGCCTTCAGGCGCGCATTGCCCATGCGCAGCGGCACCTCCCAGAGATAGCGCATCTCCCGCATCTCCTTGAACAGCGGCACGACCGGCGAGGCCAGCGCGATCAGCCACCAGGGAAAGGCGTTCGCCTTCAGGGCCGGCTTGGCCATTGCCCGGCGGATCGCCCCGATCATGCCCGTGCCATCGGCATCCCAATGGCCTTCCATGTGGAATACCGCGAAGGGAGCGAGCTGGTCGTCGCGCTCGACCAGCCGGACCATGGTCTCGGCCACGTCGGGCAAGTAGGCCCATTGATGACCGACGCCCGGCTTGCCGGGATAGCTGATGCTCGCGACCGGCCGGCCGGGCTTCACCAGGCCTTGCGAGAACCAGTTATTGGCGGCCCTGGGCCCGAAGAAATCACCGGCGCGGACGATCAGGCTGCGGATGCCCTCATGCGAGGCGGCTTCGAGGCGGCGCTCCATCTCGACGCGAATGGCGCCCTTGCGGGTCACCGGTCTCTGTGGCGCGGCTTCGTCGACATCGGGGAAGCTGTCCGGCCCGAAATTATAGACGGTGCCGGGCAGCAGGATGCGCGCGCCCGAGGCCCGGGCCGCGGCGATGCTGCTGTCCAGCATGGGCAGCACCAGCTCACTCCATTTGCGATAACCGGGCGGGTTGACCGCATGGACGATCAGCGAGACGCCATCGGCCGCCGCGACGACGTCGCCGGTGTTCATGGCATCGCCCTGGATCCAGGTGAGACCAGTCCGTGCGACCGCGGCAAGCTGCATTGGATTGCGGTTCAGCGCCCGCACCTGCCAGCCGCGCGCGACGAGCCGCCTTGCGACCTCGCCGCCGATGCCGCCCGTCGCGCCCAGAACCAGTGCCGTCTTCTCGTGTGCCATCTCGTGTCTCCATCGGCGTGATGGGAGCAAGATGGGCAAAGGCCACACCAAACAAAATTGCCAAAATTCGTAGCATCGCTATACATATTTGTATGACACAGATTGACCCCGCCTGGGATCTCTATCGCAGCTTCCTTGCCGTGCTCGACGAAGACTCGTTGTCCGGTGCCGCCCGGGCGCTCGGCCTCGCCCAGCCGACCATCGGCCGCCATGTCGACGCTCTCGAACAGGCGCTCGGGCTCGAACTGTTCACCCGCTCGCAGCATGGCCTTTCGCCGACCGATGCCGCGCTCGAACTGAGGCCCTATGCGCAGAGCCTGGCGGCGACCACCGCTGCCCTGGTCCGCGCGGCGTCCGGCGAACGTGAGGCCGTGCAGGGCGTGGTCAGGATCGCGGCGAGCGAGGTGATCGGCGTCGAGGTGCTGCCGCCGATCCTGACGGGCCTGCGCGAGCGTTATCCGGCCCTGGTGATCGAGCTGACCCTGTCGAGCAGCGCCGAGGACCTGATCCGCCGGGAAGCGGATGTCGCGGTCCGCATGTTCAAGCCGAGCCAGGAGGCGCTGGTGGCGCGCCATATCGGCAAAATCGAGGTCCGGCTCCATGCGCACCGGCGCTATCTTGAGCGCATGGGTACGCCGGCAAATGCCGAGGACCTCACCGGCCACACCCTGATCGGCTTCGACCGGGAGACGGCGGCGATCCGCAGCATGGGCCGCCGCGTCACCGGCTTCGACCGCGCCATGTTCGCGCTGCGCGCCGACAGCGACCTCGCCCAGCTCGCCATGATCCGTGCCGGCTACGGCATAGGCGGTTGCCAGGTCGGCGTCGCCCGGCGCGACCCCGCGCTGGTGCCGGTGGTGCCCTCGGCCTTCCAGCTGACGCTCGACACCTGGGTGGCAATGCACGAAGACCTGCGCTCCAGCCGCCGCTGCCGCGTGGTGTTCGATGCGCTGGTCGCGGGTTTGGGGGATTACGTGAAATGGCAGGATGCGTATCTTGCCGAGCGGCCCGGCGTCAAAAATGAGCAGTAAAGCCAACCTTCTCCCAGAGGGAGAGGGTGGCGCCGTCAGGCGCCGGGTGAGGGGCGCAAGCGCCGAGAACGAGCCCCACGCTCAAGGTCGCATACTGCTCTATTCGGAGATGGACGTCCCCTCACCCGGCAGCTGTCGCTGCCACCCTCTCCCTTTGGGAGAGGGTTGATTTGTCGGCGCTTTTCGCCCTGCGCTCCGCCATGTCGAGCGCCCACAATCCCTTCCCCTTCACCCCAGTCCTTTCCGCAACTCCGCCTTGGCGACCTTTTCCAGCGTGACGCGCGG
This sequence comes from Hyphomicrobiales bacterium, assembly GCA_017304475.1. Taxonomy (GTDB): domain Bacteria; phylum Pseudomonadota; class Alphaproteobacteria; order Rhizobiales; family Phreatobacteraceae; genus Phreatobacter. The sequence goes on from JAFKKV010000016.1 coordinate 42,592, forward strand.
CATATCGTCGACGAGGTGGACCTCGCGCGGCGCCTTGGAGGCGGCGTGTGACGCGTGGTGTTTGGCTTGGGAAGCCGGACCGCGATAACGTGCCACAGAAGGTTGACACTTACCCACCCCGGCCTCCACGCAAGAACTCGGCATCCTCACTCAGCTCAAACCATCTTGCGTCATTGTATATGAAAAATTACTTATCCAAGAAACGTTAAATGCATGTTGCAACAAAACCACCAAAGAAAACAAATACAACAGCGAAAATCACTCTCAGCCAGTTTCCGGTATATTTTCGACGATTAATTCCGCATCTATAAAGCACCAAATTGCGCACCAGCCGAGGTCACTGAAATGATCAAACGTGTCATCGCAGCCGCCGGTTTCGCGGTGCTCGCTTTCAGCGCCCAGGCGGCCGATCTCGGCGGCCGGCCGATCTCTGTCCCCTCGGCCATCCTGAGCCCGGGCTTCAACTGGACGGGTTTTTATCTCGGCGCCACCGTCGGCGGCGCTTTCGGCACGTCGTCGCGGACGACCGATACGGTGTTCGATCCGACAGGCTATTTCGCCGCGACCAGCGTTTCGGCAATTGGTGCGCAAGGCCGGCAGTCGAAAACCACCAGCGGCTTCACTGGCGGGGTCACGGCCGGTTATAATTGGCAGTTCAACAACATCGTCGCGGGCATCGAGACCGATTTTCAATATTTCGGTCAGAATGGAACGGCGACGAACGGCGCGGTCTATCCTTGCTGCGCGCCAACCGCCTTCACCGTTCAGTCACGCGTGAGCACCAACTGGTTGTGGACGCTTCGCCCCCGTCTTGGTGTGCTCGCGACGCCAAACCTGCTGCTGTTCGTCTCCGGCGGCCTCGCGCTGACCAGCATCCGGGCCAATTTCAACTTCACCGATACGTTCGCCACTGCCGCGGAATCCGCGTCATTCTCGAACACCAAGCTGGGCTTCGCCGTCGGCGCCGGCGCCGAATATGCGATCGCCAGCAATTGGACGATCAAGGCCGAATATCTCTACGTGAATTTCGGACGCGTCTCGACGACCAGCTCGAACCTGACGGCGTTCACACCGGCCATCGCCTTCCCGGGCAATGCGTTCACCCACAGCGCCAATCTGAACTCGCATATCGTGCGGATCGGCGCCAATTACATGTTCTCGACAGGCGGCCCCGCGATCGCCGCCCGCTACTGATCAGCCACCTTCCCTTCCATTGCATCAGCGGGCCGCCGTCAGGGCGGCCCGTTTTGCTTTGACGCCCATCGGGCTGGCTGCCAGTCGTTCCCGCAAGCCGACCCTGGTCCCGCCGGGTCGGGACCGTGCCCGATCGGGACAAGGGCCCCTGCCCCAGGCGCAGATCAGGGCCGGCCGCCGTGCGGCCCTACGTCTCTTGATCCCGGTCGGAACGCGCGCCATGTCTCGACGTTGGTCATCAGGTGAAATGGCCAGGGATCGAGCCACCATGAACGAACGCATTCACGACAATATCGACGCCAACAGGTTCGAGCTCGACCTGGGTGGCCAGATCGTCTTCGCCAACTATCGGCGCGAGCCGTCATCCATCGTGATCTTCCACGTCGAGGCACCGGTTCCCCTGCGCGGAACCGGCGCGGCCGGCCGATTGATGGAAGGCATCGTGGCGCAGGCAAAGGCCGAGCATCGCGAACTGGTGCCGCTCTGCTCCTATGCCTCCGCCTGGATGCGCCGCCACGGCCAGCCGGTCGGCCTGTCGGGTTGAGTGCGCCCCGACGCGATCGCATCCCTGCCCGCCTGCGCTGAAATGCCGCCCCTGGCATCGGACCGCTTGCGGTTTGCCCGTCGCCTCGGCCATTGAGCTACTGCGCGTTCGCGCGGCGTGTGCTCATGCAACAGGCGATTTGGGATAGGCGATCCTGGCCAGACTTCTCGACGGCAAGATCTTCGAAAAGCAGAACGTGTCGCTCGGCATCGCGATGATGCTGCTCGGCTTCTTTCTGTTCGCCGCCAATGACACGCTCGGCAAATGGCTGCTCGGCACCTTTACGGTCGGCCAGATCATGCTGGTGCGGGCCGTGGTGGGCCTGAGCATCATCCTGCCTCTGCTGCTGCGCGGCGGCGTCACTCCGATCCGCAGCCAGCCACGCCCCTGGCTGCAGTTGCTGCGCGGCATCCTGTCGACGCTCGAAGCCTCGCTGTTCTTCTGGGCACTCAGCTTCCTGCCGCTGGCCAGCGTCATGACCTATTATCTCGCCGGGCCGATCTATGTGACCGCCCTGTCGCCCTGGCTGCTGGGTGAACATGTCGGCTGGCGGCGCTGGAGCGCCGTCGGCGTCGGCTTCCTCGGCGTCGTGCTGGCGCTGTCGCCCTCGGCCGAGAGCCTGTCGCTCGGCGCATTCTGCGCGCTCGCGGGCAGCTTCAGCTATGCCTGCTTCATGGTCGCCACGCGCAAGCTCGCCGGCACCAGCAACGCCGTGCTGATGAGCTGGCAACTCATGATGGCGCTCGCCTTCGGCATCGTCATGGTCGCCTGGCAGGGCTGGACACCTCCCGGACGCCTGGATGCCCTGCTGCTCGCCATCCTCGGCATTGGCTCGCTTGCCGGCAATCTCTGTGTCAACCTGGCGCTCAAGCTGGCGCCTGCCTCGGTGGTCGTGCCCTATCAATATACCCTGATCGTCTGGGGCATCCTGTTCGGCTATCTCGTCTTCGGTGAGATCTCCGACCTGAAGACGATGGCGGGCGCCGCGATCATCGTCGGCGCCGGCCTGTTCATCTTCCTGCGCGAGCAACAGCTCCAGCGCCAGAAGCGGCGAGAGGCGAGCCCCGAGACGCCATGACAGCCAGCCGCGCGTCCGGTGACGGCCGCCGCCCCATCGATGGCGCGAGCGGCATTCACAACTGTGGCGCGCGCGGCTACCATGCCTGCGACTCGATCATGGGCAGCGGTGACCCGTGCTGTTTTCAAACAACCAACTGACCGGCCGCGCGATGGTCCTCTGGGGCTGCCTCGGCGTCGTCCTGATGGCCGCACTGTGGATGGCGGAATGACCGGCCCTCGCGCCTGATCCAACAGCCATCGCGTGCCGTGCTCATGGCCGGATCATCTGGAACAGATCGGTCGAATGGGCATACCAGCCGCTGCCATGCATGCGGCTGATGAGACCGAGCGCCGTGGCATCGATATGGCCGCGTGCGGCGTCGAGCACGAATTCATCCGAGACATGGGCGCAGACCACCTCGCCGATCACGGTCAACTGGCGTGGGCCGGTGACCACGGAGGTGAGGTTGCGGCATTCGAAAGCCACCGGGCTGTCGGCGATGCGCGGCGGCGCGACCTTCTCCGACGACACGGTACGCAAACCGGCGATCGCCAGTTCGTCGACCTCGGGCGGCGCGTCGACGCAGGTCGCATTCATCGCCTCCGCCATGCGAGCCGGCACCAGATGCACGACGAACTCGCCGGTCGCCAAAATATTCGCGGCCGTGTCCTTGAAGCCCTTTTGCGGGTGACGCAGCAGGCCGAGCGCCACGGTCGGCGGCTCATGGCCCATGACGTTGAAGAAGCTGAACGGCGCGGCATTGGCGACGCCCTCGGGCGAGCGCGTGGTGACCCAGGCGATCGGTCGCGGGGTCACGGTGGCGGTGAGGATCTTGTAGCGAATGTCGGCCGCGAGTGCGGTCATGTCGAACAGCATGGGTCCCTCAGGCTCCGGCCTTCACGCCGCCGACCGTCGCGACCGCGGCTTTCGGCGCGATATCGACGACGAGCTGAAACACGTCGGGCCGCGCGTAGTGGCCGGTCGCGTCGAAATCGAACTTGCCGCGTGCGACCTCGTCGAGGTCGATCTCGGCATAGAGGATGGTCTCCCCGGTGAAATCCGGGCCGGCCAGCACCTTGCCGAGCGGGTCGACGATGGCGCTGCCGCCGCGCATCAGCACGGTCTCGGGATCGTCGCCCAGCGCGCATTCGAAGTCGGCGGCATAGGCGTCGCGCCGGATGTGCTGGCACGCGGTCAGCACGAAGCACCGGCCCTCCAGCGCGACGTGGCGCATGGACGGCAGCCAGGTGTCGCGATCATCCGCCGTCGGCGCGCAATAGATGCTGATGCCCTGGCTGAACATGTGCATGCGCAGCATGGGCATGTAGTTCTCCCAGCAGATCACCGCCCCGATCCGCCCGAGCGAGGTGTCGAAGACCGGCATGGTGGAGCCGTCGCCGAACCCCCAGATCAGCCTTTCGCCGGCGGTCGGCATCAGCTTGCGATGCTTGCCGACGAGACCCGCCTTGCCGTCGAAGAACAGCACGGTGCAGTAGAGCGTGCCCAGCTCACGCTCGATGCAGCCGATCACCGCGAACAGGCCGGTCGCGGCCGTGGCCGCGGCAATCGTCTCGACCTCCGGTCCGTCGAGGCCGATCGCCTGCTCCCAATAGAGCCGGAAGGCCTCGCGGCCCTCCGGCCTGCGCATGCCGACGGGCGCGCCGAAGGAGGCGCCCTTCGGATAGCCGCCGAGGAAAGCCTCGGGAAAGACGATCAGCCGGGCGCCGGCCTTGGCGGCCTCGTCGATCAGGGTGGCGGCCTTGGCCGCGGAGGCGATGGTGTCGTCAGGGCACGATGCCGCCTGGGCGACGGCGGCCTTGTAGCTGATGGTCTGGGTGCGCGTCATGGTGTCGATCCGGAATGCGAGGCGCGGACGGGAACCACGGGCCACCGGAGGCGGCCCGTGGCACGGGAGCGTCGGGTTCAGAATTCCCGGGTCAGTTGCGGCTTGTTCGGCAGAACCAGGATGCCGACGACCAGGGTGACGGCGGTGATGACCACCGGGTACCAGAGGCCGGCGAAGACGTCGCCGACCGCCAGCGACAGATAGGTCGCGAAGAACGGCAGGAAGCCGCCGAAAATGCCGGCGCCGATGTGATAGGGGAACGACAGCGCGGTGTAGCGGATATTGGCCGGGAACAGCTCGACCAGGAACGACGCCACCGGGCCGTAGATCATCGCCACCACGATGGTCATGATCACCAGCAGCAGGACGATCTTGGCGGAAGCGACCTCCGCCGGGTTGGCCTTGGCGGGGTAACCGGCCTCGCTCAGCACCTTGCGATAGGCCGCGGCATCATAACCTTGAACGGTCTTGCCCTGGACCGAAATCGCCACCGCCTGGCCTTGGACCGGCGCGGCATAGGTGAAGTTGATGCCGCTGGCGATCAGCAGCTTCTTGGCCTGCACGCAGGGCTTGGCATGGTCGCCGTGGGTGTTCAGGAGCGATGCGGCGAGCCCGAAGCTGCAGGCATCGCTGGCGCTGTCGGCATGGACGGTGACCGGCGCCGTGCGGGTCACCGCGACCAGCTGCGGGTTGCCGGCCTCCATCAGCATGGCGAACATCGGCCGGTAGCACAGCGCCGCCAGCAGCAGCCCCGCCATCATCAGCCACTTGCGGCCGATCCGGTCCGACAGCCAGCCGAACAGGATGAAGCTCGGCGAGCCGATCAAGAGGCCGACGGCCATCAGCATGTAGGAGGTCTGCAGGTCGATCTTCACCACCTGCTGCATGAAGATCATCACGTAGAACTGGCCGGTGAAATAGGACGCGCCCATGCCGGCGGTGACGCCGAATAGCGCGATCAGGATGAGGCGCAGGCTGGACCAGCGGCCGAAGGTGTCGCGCACCGGGTTCTTCGACAGGCGGCGCTCGGCCTTCATGCGCGCGAAAACCGGCGATTCATGCAGTTTGGCGCGGACATAGATCGAGAAGGCCAGCATGGCGATCGACAGAATGAAGGGAAGGCGCCAGCCCCAGGCCTTGAAAGCCTCCTCGGTCATGAAGGCCTGCGTGCCCAGGATGACGACGATCGACAGTGCGAGCCCGATCGACGAGGTGATCTGGATCCAGCCGGTCAGCAGGCCGCGCCGGTCGGCACGGGAATGCTCGGCGACATAGATGACCGCGCCGCCATATTCGCCGCCGACCGCCAACCCCTGCACCAGGCGCAGCACCAGCAACGAGATCCAGGCGGCGTGGCCGACCGATGCATAGCTCGGCAGGAAACCGATCAGCGCGGTGCTGCCGCCCATCATCACGATGGTGATCAGGAAGGTGTATTTGCGGCCGACCATATCGCCGATGCGGCCGAACAGGATGGCGCCGAGCGGCCGGATGACGAAACCCGCGGCCAGCGCACCGAGCGAGGCCAAAAGCGCCGCGGTCGGGTTGTCGGGCGGAAACAGCACCGAGCTCATGAACACGGCGAGCGAGCCGTAGATGAAGAAATCATACCACTCGAACACCGTGCCGAGTGTCGAGGCGAGCACGACCTGCCGCTCCTCGCGGCGCGTGAAGTCGTGATCGGCGGTCGCCGTCATCGTCGTCGCATCCATTCCCATTCCCCTGATCTGGCCTTTCGAGAGCCTGCCGAAGGGTCTTCGGTCGGCCCCTAAATTCTCTATCGTCAAAAAGATATGATATTGTCAAATATCGCAAGCTTGAATTTTCAGCCGCCAGCGCCCACACTTCCGGCACGCGCAAGACCCGACAGAAGCATTTGATTCCAAAGGATATTCAGTGGCAGAGCCCCGCGAACCCAAAGCCATCAGGGCTTTGGAAAAGTCGATGCCCGGCCGTGCGGCGGCGCCGCAGAAACAGGCGAAGGTGGCCAAACCGCCCAAGGCGGAACGCTCCGGCCGGCGCGGCATCCAGTCGATCGAGATCGGCTTCAAGATCCTCGACTACCTGCGCACCGAGCGGCGCCCGGTGCCGCTCAAGATGATCGCCGCCGGCACCGGCATGTCGGCTGCCAATGTCCACTATTATCTCGTGAGCTTTCAGGCCGTCGGCATCGTCCGGCAGGAGGCCGACACCGGCTGCTACGCGCTCGGGCCCTATGCCCTGAAGCTCGGCATGGCGGCGATCGAGCAGTTCGACGTGTTCACCGCGGCCCGGCCGGTCATGGCGGAACTCGCCACCACCATCGGCCATACCGTGTTTCTCGGCGTCTGGGGCAATCGCGGGCCGACCATCGTCTATCGCGTCGAGGGTGGCAGCAGCCGGCCGATCATCGAATTGCGCGTCGGCAGCGTGCTGACCCTGCTGCGCTCGGCGCTCGGCCGCAATTTCCTGGCGCATTTGCCCGGCGACATCACCAGCGCGATGCTCGACCAGGAACTGCTGGAAGAGCGGTCGCACGCCGCCGTCACCAGGGCCGATGACACGCCCACTGCCAGGGCCGAAGTGGAGGACATGGTGGCGACGATCCGGCAGAACGGCATCAGCCGCTGCCGCGACGCGCTGCTCGCCAATTTCACCTCGCTCTCGGCGCCGATCTTCGACCAGGGCGGCTTCATGATTGCCGCCATCACGCTGATGGGACCGATCGGCACGCTCGACGACGACCTGAAGGGTCCGACCGCGGAGGCCCTGCGCGCCCAGGCGCGCGCCATCTCTGCAACCGCCGGCTGGGCGCCTTGATCGAAGCGGATATGCGCCTCGGGGCCCCCTACTCGGCGAATGCCACCTTCATCCGGCGCCCTTTTGCGCCGCCACCAGCAGGAAGGCCGGGCGTTCGCGCTCCACGGCCAGCGCCGGCTGCGCGGCGATCTGGCCCGCCGTCGGCCCCCATTCCTCGACATGGGTGACGGTGAAGCCAAGGCCGATGAGCAGGTTGAGATAGGTCCCGATGGTCCGGTGCTGCTTGATCACGCCCCTGGCGAGCCAGTCGGTGGTCCTCGGGCCCTCGGCGAGATAGCCGTCGACCGGCCAGACCTTGCGGCCGGCGGCGTCGACGGTCCAGCCGGGCGCCGAAGGCGCGGTATAGATCGGGTGTTCCGCCGAGAAGACCAGACGGCCGCCGGGAACGAGGGACCGGCTCACCTCGGCCATCAGCCGTTCCAGCTTTTCGAGATAATGGAGCGTCAGCGAGCTGTAGACCAGGTCGAAGGCAGCCGGCGGCAAGGTGATCTGCTCCAGATCCTCCCTGGCATAGCTGATCGCTTCGTCGGTGGTGACGTCCCTCGCCCGCGCCAGCATGTTCTCGGAGACGTCGACGCCGTGAACCTCGGCCGCCCCCATGGCGCGGGCTGCCCGACAGAACCAGCCGAAGCCGCAGCCGAGATCCAGGACCTTGCATCCGGCAAGATCCGGCAGCAGGGCTTTCAGCGCCGGCCATTCCGGCGCGGCGGCGAGGCCCTCGACCGAGCGCGGCAGCCGGCTGTAACCCTCGAAAAAGGCCGGCTGATCGTAGATGTTCTGGGTCATCGTCATGCTCGCTGCGGGTCGCGGTGCCCGGCCATAACGGTCGGGGCCGAACCATTGCCAGCCGGCCGCCGGGCGTCAAGGCGGCGACACCGGCGCCGCCATGCGCCCGGACCGGCCGACGGCTATCGTATCGCCGGTGCGAGGTCCGCGGTCGGCGCCGGCCGCGGTTTCAGGCCGAAAAGCGGCCGGAGCCAGCCGGCCCGCCTGACGATCTCATAGGTCAGCGCGCAGGTCGCGGCGGTCGCCAGGATGATGATCGAAGCCTCGAGCCAGGCCGGCAGATCCAGGTCGCGGAGCGCATGGGCGGCGATGATGATCGCGGTCTGATGGACAATGTAGTAGGGGAAGACGGCATCGGTGAGATAGCGCCGCGCCGGCGTGTCGCGGGTCGGCAGCCAGCGCCGGCCGAAGCCGAGGACGGCGACGATCCAGCACCATTGGTCGATGCCATAGACCAGCCTTTGGCCGAACAGCAGGGCCTCCGAGGACAGGCCCTGCTGGCGGGCCAGATAGGCGGCGAGATAAAGCGCATAGGCGACCAGCGCGCCGGCCAGAGCCGGCCAGCGCCATTGCTCCACCTCATGCCAGACCGCTTCCGAACGCGCGACCAGGAAACCGAGCAGGAAGGCCGAGGCGTAGAGCGCGTGGGCATACCAGTCGCCGAACAGGGCGTGAGTTTCGGGAAATCGCGGAAACAGGACGATCCGGTAGGCCGCCAGTACGATGCAGGGCCAGAGCAGCAGGCCGGGCCCTGCAAGCAGCCTAGTCAATACGGATTCGGCGCGCCTGGCGAAGCCGGGCACCAGCGCCAGCAAGCCGAACAGCAGCATCGAATAGACCCAGAGATAGACCACGAACCAGAGATGGTTCCAGGTCGGCATGACGATGCAGGACGACCGTCCGGCCCCACCCGCACAGAACTGCCCGGCGAAAGCCAGGTAATGCTGGCGGTAGAACTCGGCGAAGCTTCCCGCATAGCCGAAGCCTTCCACCACCTGCAGGTAGGACTGGGGCGGCACGATGACGAGCATGCCGAAGATCAAAGGCGGCAGCAGGCGCGCCGAGCGCTGGCCCGCGAGCCGCCCCGGCCGCAGCCGGCCGGCCATGAAGGCGGTGGCCGCGCCTGAAACCAGAAACAGCAGCACCAGCCGCCAGGGATTGAGCGCCAGCATGAACGGTTCGAGGGCTGCGAGCCGATGGCCGCTCTTCACATGAAAGGTCCAGGTCACGTAGAGCATGCCGACGTGGTAGAGAATGAGCAGGCCGAATGCCGCGATGCGGATCCAGTCGAGATCGATCCGGCGCATGTCCGGCCCTGGCGTCGGTTCAGTCATGATATCGGGTCCGCTCGTGGTCATCGGCATGTCCATCCCTTCGAAACCTTATCGAGCCCGCCCCGCCGGCCGCCGTCCAGGGGACGCGGGAGCAAAGGCCGGACGGATGGGACGAGCGGAACCATGCAGGTACGGGCGGTGGTGACAGCGTGACGAGCGGCAGCGGATATCCCCTGAAACCGGAACCGGCGACGCGCCTCGTGCGCTGGAAGATCCTTGCCGTGCTGGCAGCGGTCCTGCTCGCGGTGGCCGTGGTCAATGCCGTCACCACGGTGGACGACGCGGCCCGCTTCGCCGGGCGCGCCCTCTCGCTACCGCGAATCCTGCTCTGGGAGCTTTCGAGCGTCGTCGTCATTTTCGCGCTGGTGCCGCTGATCCGCTGGGGCGCCCTGCATGTCCGAGGCGGCAGCGGCACGGCGGTCGCGCGGGCCCTCCTGATCAATATCGGCACGATCCTGGTCTTCACCGCCCTGCACATCGCCGGCATGGTCGTACTGCGCAAGATCGCCCATGGCATCGCCGGCTATGGGCCCTACATCTTCGACCTGTCGCTCGCCAATCTCATCTACGAGCTGCGCAAGGACGCACTGACCTATCTGCTGATCGGCGCCACCTTCTGGCTCAACGAGAGCTGGAGCCATCGCAGGCCGCAAGCGGACGGCGCAGCCGCCGGAGCGGGTCCGGTCCCGGCGTCACAGGCGGCCGCCGCCGAAGCATCCCTGCCGCAACCGGCGGTGCCACAGGCCTTCTGGCTACGCGACGGGACGACAAGCATCAGAATCGACCCTGCGGCCATCGTCTGGGTTCAGTCGGCCGGAAACTATGTCGAATATCTGCTGACCGGCGGCCGGCGCCATCTGGTCCGCGGAACGCTGCGTGCCGAGGAGGAACGCCTGCGTCCTCATGGCATTGTTCGGGTGCACCGGACGCGGCTGGTCAACCCCACGCGCATTACCCGCATCGATATGCGCCCGTCAGGCGATGCGGAGCTGAGGCTCGAGACCGGCGAGACCATCGCGGGCAGCCGCCGCTACGGTCTCGGCGAGAGCCTGAAACAGGCGGTGCAGGCGCCCTGAACGGCGCGCGGCTGGCGCGTCCCGAGGCCAGCCCCCGCCGCTCCCCTCTTGGGACGGACCGGACATCGTGCCGCAGTTGACCTTACGTTAGGTCAATGCAAGATCAGTCCGGGCGACGTGGGACAGGTTCGAAATGAAGGGCGACCGCGCAAGCGGCGGCTCCAGGGAATTCCATGCCGTTCAACAGATCTTTTCGCGCCGCCCTCACGCTCGCGCTGATGGGCTTCACCACCAACTCCGCCTCTGCCGCAACCGGGATCCGCACCTTCGACAACTGGCTCGTCGGCTGCGACAACACGCTGACCTGCCGGGCGATCGGCACCATGGCCGACGAAACCGATGCCGGATCCTATGTCGTGCTCGACCGGGCGGCCGGCCCCGGCGCGACCGCCACGCTGCGTTTCGTGCGCGAGAATACGCCTGTCGGTGACGCCCAGGGGCTGGTGCTGCGCGTCGACACCGGCGCGGCGCTGACGCTCGCCGGCTCCGCATTCCGGGCCATTGAGCAGGAATCCGACGACAAGCCGGAAGCCTCGGAACTCGTCGAACCGACGGCGGTGACGCACGCCCTCGAGGCCATGGGCCAAGGCCGCGCGCTGCGTTTCGGCAAACAGGCGCCCGCCGCCGATGCCCCCGCGGTCTCGCTCGCAGGACTGGCAGCCGCGCTGCGCTTCATCGACGAGGCGCAGGGCCGCCAGGACACCGTCACGGCGTTGCTGGTCAGAGGCAGCAAGTCCGCTTCCGCCGTACCGGCCGCGCCGGCCATGCCGGTGCTGGCCGTGGTGGTGCCGAACCCGACCCGGGCGGCGCCTGCTGCCGTGCCGCGCGCGCTGATCCAGCGGCATATCCGCGAAACCCGGGACGACGATTGCGACCTGGGCAACCGGGCGCCGTCCGGCCGCGTCATCCGGCTGTCGAACAGCACGCTGCTCTACGAGATCGGCTGCTGGCGCGCCGCGTCCCAGTCGGGATCGATGTTCTATCTCGGCTCCGACACCCAACCCGCCAATGCGAGCCGGGTCGATTTCGAGACCCTCGACGCCGAAACCGGGCGCCTGGGCCGGCCGATCCAGGCCCTGACCAGCGCCAGCGGCCTGGAGGAAATGTCCGCCGCCACCCTCTCCTCCCTGCACAAGGACCGGGGCGCCGGCGATTGCGGCACGGCCGCGAGCTGGGTCTGGACCGGGCGTGCATTCCGGCTGAGCAGCTATGCCACGATGCCCGTCTGCAAGGGCGTGCCCCCGGAGGACTGGATCACGCTCTGGCGCACGGGCGCGCGTTAGGATCGAGGCTCAGCGCGGCGGCGGCGAGGCGCCGACCCGCACCAGCACCTCGCGCGGAATGCCGTAGTCCCTGATGGCGTCGTCATGCCGGCGAAACCCGCAAAGCTCGCGCTGGACGAAATAGCTGAACACCGCGTCGGCCGCCGCCTGCACCAGTCCGGCGCGTTCCGGGCCATCACCACCGAAAGCCGCGAGCGCCTCGAGGCTCGCGGCGACCGCCCGCCCGGCGCGACCGAGCGAGGAGGCCTGTTCGGCGATGATCTCATGGGCAAGAGCCGTATCCACCGCGTCCATCGAGCGCTGGGACAAACGGCTGCGCGGCGAAAACGAGACCAAGGGCCACTCCCCTTCAATTGACCACGCCAGCCAACCAGCAGCCGGCACCGCTGGCAAGTCCCTGACTTGACAGACAGCACAGGCGCGCGCGTCACTCATCTGCAAGCATGTTGTCGTTACCTTTGGCTCTACTTTCGGATGTACCCACCATGCCAGCTTCGACGTCGCACAAGACCGCCCCCCTGCCGTCACGCACCGAACGCGCGGAAGCCGGCAAGACGCTGCGCGCGGCGGTTCCGCGCGAAAGCCATGCCGATTTCGCCCCCGCGCCGGGCCGCAATCCCACGGCCATCCTGGCCGAGTCCGATTCGAGCCGGATCGCCAGCCTGGTTCCGATCCGCTACGAGCGCATGCTGGCCTCGCCCTTCACTTTCCTGCGCGGTGCGGCGTCGATCATGGCGACCGACCTCGCGGCCATGCCGGCCATCGGCCTTCCCGTGCAGGCCTGCGGCGATTGCCACCTCATGAATTTCGGCGCGTTCGGCACGCCCGAAGGCCGCATCCTCTTCGACATCAATGATTTCGACGAGACCCTGCCGGGTGTCGACTTCATCGTCGACCTGAAGCGCCTCGTCGCAAGCATCGCCGTGGCAGCACTCGATGCCGGTCATTCCGAAAAGAAGGCCCGGACCTTCGCGGCCACCACCGCGCGCGCCTATCGCGAATTCATGCGCGAGCTGGCCGGCCTCCCGCCACTCGCCATCTGGCACACCCGCATGGATCTCGCCCGCGAAGCCGAGCGGATCGCCGATGCCAAGCTGCGCGAGCAGATCCTCGCCACCCTCGTCAAAGCCAAGAAGACGCTGTCGCTCGACGACAATTTCCCGCATCTCGCCAAGACCAAGAACGGCGTCTGCAGGATCGAGGACCGGCCACCGCTGATCTACCATCTCGATGAGGCCGGCAACGGCCATGATGCGGTCAATGCCCGCGCAACGCTGGTGACCTATCAGGCCGCCCTGCCGCCCGAACGACGCGTTCTGCTGGACCGCTTCCATCTGGAGGACGTCGCCTTCAAGGTCGTCGGCGTCGGCAGCGTCGGCACGTTCTGCGCCATCGGGCTTTATCTGACCGGCGATGACGAGCCTATGTTCCTGCAGATCAAGGAAGCCCAGGCCTCGGTCCTGGAGCGGCTGCGTCCCGGCGGCAAGCGTGTCACCCATCAGGGCACCAGGGTCGTCGAGGGCCAGCGGATCATGCAGGCCGCGAGCGACGCCTTTCTCGGCTGGGTCGAGGACCGCAAGGCCAACCGATATTACTACGTGCGGCAATTGAAGAACCGCCGGCTCGGGTCGATCGGCGAGGTCATGGAAGGCAATGCCCTGGTCGAATATGCCTCGCTTTGCGGCCGGACGCTGGCGCGCGCCCATGCCCGCTCGGGTGACCCTGCCGCGATCAGCGGCTATATCGGCAAATCCGGCGCGCTCGACGGCGCGCTGGGGTCCTTCGCGCTGAGCTATGCCCACCAGACGGTCGCCGATCATGCCGCCGTAACGCAAGACCGGGCCAAGCCGAAGCGGCGTTCGCGCGGCTAGCCTCGCGGCCAGGCGAAGGCTCGGCCGCGGCTGGCTACGGGCTCGCCGCGCGGTCGGATTGCCGCGCCTTGTCAGGCCCTTGGACGATGTCCTTGCGATCTTGATTCCGGCAGCGCTTCGTCGATGCTGGCTCATTCCGTCAAGTTGAGCGGCGCGAAATCGGACAGCCAGACCGATTGCCGCCAGCGCGCCAGCAGCTTCAACGCGGCGCCGGGTGCGCCGTCATTCACCACGGCGCTCCACAGGCCGACCGTCGCTCCGCCGGCCGGAACGATGCGCTGCTCCACCGCACTGAGAGGCAATCCCTCGATCGGCACCGTCATCTCGGGCTTCCAGGCGGCCAGCCGCGTGGCGGCCGTCGCAAGCCCCTGCTTGGCATCCGCCGGCGGGCCTTCGTAGTGGAGCGCCACGACGATCCGTTCCTGCTCACCGCGCCCGACCACGCCGACCAGGGCGTAGCTCCAGGGCGGCATGACCATCCGCAGGGGCGGCCGCAGCTCCAGGGCGCCCGATAGCGCCGATGTCGCGTCCGGCAGCGGGCGGGCCGGCAAAGCGAAGCGCTCGACGTCGAGGCCGAAGCCGGCCATGAGATCGCCCCGGCCGCCACCGGCCGTGGCGGCCACCTGGTTCAGGGACCTGAATGCCGCGATGCGGGGCCTGGCCGGCTGGGCGAGATTGCCCGCCGCCGCGTCGAACCCCGCCCAGTTCACCGCCCAGACGAGCACACGGCCGGAAAGCGCCAGGCGCTGTGCGGCCCAGGGCTGCAGCCGGAACGGATCGGGCGTTCGGCGCGGATCGATGGTGTCGTCGGCACCAAAGGCGAAGGCCTCGCCCGTCGGACGGACATGACGCTGAAAATCACGTGCGGAAAGCGCCGCCGGCAGGGCGCCGGCGAAGCCGTCCGGACCGGTGACGGCGATGACCTGGGTCGTCGCGTCACCGATGACGAGAACGCCCGTCAAGGCCTTGAAGTCGACACCGGTCAGCGCACGCGCTTCGTCCGGACGGACGAAGCCGCTGAGAAGACGATTGAGAGCGATCGAGCCCGAGATACCCTCCTGCGGCACCGCGACCAGGCGCGGATCGACGAAGTCGAAGGCGGTCGGCTGGCTGGCGGGCGACGGCGTGTCGGCCAGAACACCGGCGAGCCGGTCGAGGCCGTCGGAGGCAAGCGCGGGCTGGAGTGTCAGGAGAATGGCGAGGCAGGCGCCGGCAAGGCGCCCCGATCCGATCGTCGATGACGGCATTCTGATGCGGGCCTGTTTCAGCGTTCGAGGGCGCGAAGCCGGCAAGGCGGATCACCGGCTCCGGCGCCTTGATCGCAACCGGCCATTTCCGGCGGTCGCCGTGCGGACGAGGCCTCGCCACATCAAACCGAAACAGTCATGCCCGCGCCCGCCTCAGGTCCCCACCTGCGCCAGATGGGCCGCCGCTTCGTCGAGGAGCCATTCGCGAAAGGCACGGATCGCCGGCCGCATGGCCGAAGCCTCCAGGCAGACCACATAATATTGATAAGGCCCGCGCACCTGCTGCGGAAATGGCCGCACCAGCCGTCCGGCGTCGAGATAGTCGCCGATCAGCACGCTGGTGGCCATGGCGACCCCCTGCCCCGATGCCGCGGCCTGCAGGGACAGGAACGTATGGGAGAATTGCGGTCCGCGGTTGCCGTCGACGCCCTCGACGCCGAGGAGCTCGAGCCAGCGCGGCCAGGTGACGCGGTCTGGTTCGCCCTCGGGAATCTCTTGCAGCAGCGTGTGATGGCGCAGATCGGCCGGCTCGCGCAGCGGCCGGTCGGGATCATTGAGCAGGGCGGCACTGCACACGGGGAAGAAATTTTCCTCCATCAGCAGGTCGCTGCGCAGCCCCGGATAGACCCCGCGCCCGGAGCGGATGCCGACATCGACATCGTCGCTGATGAAATCGGCGAGGCCATGGGACACCGAGATGCGCACCTCGAATTCCGGGTGGCGCGCCTTGAAGCCGCCGAGCCGTGGGATCAGCCAGCTCGTGGCGAGGCTCGGCAAGGTACTGACCGTCAGCACATTGGCGGTGTCCGGGCGCAAGGCCTTGATGGTCGCCTCGTTCAGCTGGTCGAGCAGTTGCGAGAGCGAAGCGGCATAACGCTCGCCCATCGCGGTCAGGGCAACGCCCTTGCTCGGCAGCCGAACGAAGAGCGGGCGCTTCAACCAGGCTTCGAGGGTCCGCACCTGTTGGCCGACCGCGCTCGCCGTAACCGCGAGTTCGTCGCCCGCCCTTTCGAAATTGAGGTGGCGAGCCGCCGCCTCGAAAACACGCAGCGCAGTGAGGGGCGGCAAGTGGCGGCGGGTCATGGGATGGCCAAGCTGTTCTTGGGCAGAGGCGTAGAACATGTCATTTGCTCCACCCCCAAGCAAGGAGCAATGTCCATATAGAGAATATGACATCAGGGACGGCGATCATGAACATCGGATGTGCCACAGACGACCTTCTTCACCAGGGCATCGCGACGAGGGCCGGCGAGAGCCGCATGCTGGCGCTGGTGCTGCGCATCGAGGCCTGGTTTGCCGCCCGCGCCAGCGCGCGCTCACTCTACGGCCTCGACGACCGCGCCCTCGCCGATCTCGGCCTGTCACGTGCCGATGTCGAAGCCGTCAATGCCAAGGCCGGGGTGGTCAACCCCATCCCCTCGCTCTGATCGACCGGCCGGCAGGCTTCGCCCCCGCGCCTCGCCATTGAAAGGTTGCTCCCATGACCTGCTCCGCCTGCCTGCCCGTTCGCCCCCGCTCGGCCGCGACCGACACCTCG
Organism: Hyphomicrobiales bacterium; assembly: GCA_017304475.1. Classification (GTDB taxonomy): domain Bacteria; phylum Pseudomonadota; class Alphaproteobacteria; order Rhizobiales; family Phreatobacteraceae; genus Phreatobacter. Next base: position 59,169 of record JAFKKV010000016.1, read on the forward strand.
CCGCTTCAAGCCTTCCTGGACCGTGCGGCGCATTTCGTCGCTCTCGGCGACTGGTCCATCGCACGCATCAGGACCCGCAGGGCGGTGGCCGGGCTGTCGGCCCGCCAACTCGCCGATGCCGGCATCGACCGCTCGGCCGTCTGCCGGGCGCAGCCGGTTTTCGAGGTCAAGGGCGGGCTGATCGCCAACCTCTCATCGCTGCAATAATGCCCGGACGTCGACTACGCGGCTGATGCGCCGGCAGGCGAAAATAGTTCGCCCGATGCGTCCAGATCGGCAGTCTTTGCGCTGGATGCGACGACAGCCCCGATGACTCGTGGCAAGGCCCTGCGATCCATGATCGGAGGGCCTTTTTCATGTCTCGATTGATCCTCGCAGCGGCTCTTGCCCTGCTCTTGCCCGTCGCCGCGGAAGCCGGAAGTTTCCGGCTCGGCGCGCCCGTCGTCGCCACCGTCGAAATTCCCGACGCCTGGTCGCCCAATGTGACCGAACGCGGCGTCGAAGCCACCACCGACGATGACGAGATCTATGTCGCAGTGACGATCGCCAGCGTCACCAATGTCGAGGACTCGACCAAGCAGGCCCTCGCTTATCTGCTCTCGCAAGGCGTCGAGATCGACCCGTCGACGCAGCGCCAGCAGTCCATGACCGTCAACGGCATGCCGACCATCTTTCTCGGCTTCAGCGGCAAGGATTCGGACGGCGAGCAGGCCGAAATCAGCGTCGGCATCCTCATCGTCAATCCGTCGACCGTTCTGATCCTCAGCTATTGGGGCTCGAAGGAAGGCGAAAAGACCTATGCCGCGCAGCTCGGCGGCATTCTGCAGAGCCTGACCAAGGTCGAATAGGCCGCGGGCTACCCGCGGCGGTCAGGGGTAAAGACCGTAGTCTTCCCAGTCGCGTTCCGGGATCTGGTCGCCGATCGCATAGTTCAGCGACAGGACCCGCATCCGATCCGGCGTCGCCTGGCATTCGAATGTCAGGCGATACCAATGGCCGCCGCTGCGGAACGCGGCGCCTTCCGTGTCGATCGAATCGCCCGAGCGGCGCGGTTCCGAGATCGCGCCCGCCAGCACCTTGTCCGGCCGGTAAGGACTGGTGTCGTCCTTGATCCGCTGCATGACGGCGATGTCGCAGACCTGCTCCAGCCGTGTTTCCGGTTCCAGGCGGCGAAGCGAGGCCTCGAGCCGCGCATCCGCGCCCATGGCGCTCGACAGCGCCAGGCCGGTCCCGATGACGCCAAGCACGCATGCCTTCATGCTGAACGATTCCTTACGTTTCGACGGCCGGCTTCTAACAACCGGATCTGGGCGCCAGCAAGGCAAGCGACCGGAGACCGGGGCTGAACGGAACGCATCGCATGCGTGCCACGACGGCCCCGCGCGGCCGGCGACCGAAAACGACCGGATCCGGCCCGCCTAGAAGTCCATGTCGCCCATGCCGCCGCCCATGCCGGGCGCGACACCGGCACCCACCTTCGTCGGCTTCGGCAGATCGGCGATGAGGGCCTCGGTGGTGATCATCAGGCTGGCCACGGAAGCCGCGTCCTGCAATGCGGTCCGGACCACCTTGGCCGGATCGATCACGCCGGCGGCGACCAGATCCTGGTAGGCGCCGGTCGCGGCATTGAAACCCCAGTTATAGTCCTTCTTCTCCATCAGCTTGCCGATGACGACGGACCCGTCCTCGCCGGCATTCTCGGCGATCTGCCGGGCCGGCGCCTGCAGCGCGCGGCGCACGATATCGACGCCGGTCTTCTGGTCGTCATTGTCCGGGCTGAGCGTGGCGAGCGCCCTGAGCGAGCGCAGCAGCGCCACCCCGCCACCCGGCAGGATGCCCTCCTCGACCGCCGCCCGCGTCGCATGCAAGGCATCGTCGACCCGGTCCTTGCGCTCCTTGACCTCGACTTCGGTGGAGCCGCCGACCCGGATGACCGCGACACCGCCGGCGAGCTTGGCCAGTCGTTCCTGCAGCTTCTCCTTGTCGTAGCTCGACGTCGCCTCGTCGATCTGCAGGCGGATCTGCGCGATCCGGCCCTCGATGTCCTTGCGCGCGCCGGCGCCGCCGACCAGGGTCGTCGCGTCCTTTTCGACCACCGCCTTCTTGGCCCGTCCCAGCATGGCCAAGGTGACATTCTCCAGCTTGATGCCGACATCCTCGCTGACCAGCGCGCCGCCGGTGAGCGCGGCGATATCCTCCATCATGGCCCTGCGGCGATCGCCGAAGCCCGGGGCCTTGACCGCGACGACGCGCAGGCCCGCCCGCAGCTTGTTGACCACGAGGGTCGCCAGCACCTCCCCCTCGACGTCTTCGGCGATGATCAGCAGCGGCTTGCCCGACTGGACGACGGCTTCGAGCAGCGGCAGCATGGCCTGCAGGCCAGTGAGCTTCTTTTCATGGATCAAGACATAGGCGTCCTCCAGCTCGGCCCGCATCTTTTCGGCATTGGTGAGGAAATAGGGCGAGATATAGCCCCGGTCGAAGGCCATGCCCTCGACCACCTCGAGTTCGGAGGTCAGGCTCTTGGCCTCCTCGACGGTGATGACCCCCTCGTTGCCGACCTTCTGCATGGCGTCGGCCAGGAAGCGCCCGACTTCCAGATCGCCATTGGCCGAGATCGTACCGACCTGGGCGATCTCGTCATTCGACCTGATCTTGCGGGCATGGCGCTTCAGGTCGGCGACGACCGCCTCGACCGCCAGGTCGATGCCGCGTTTCAGGTCCATCGGGTTCATGCCGGCGGCCACCGACTTGGCCCCCTCCTTGACGATGGCCTGGGCGAGAACGGTGGCCGTCGTGGTGCCGTCGCCGGCCGTGTCGCTGGTCTTCGAGGCGACCTCGCGGACCATTTGCGCGCCCATGTTCTCGAATCTGTCGACGAGTTCGATCTCCTTGGCCACGGTGACGCCGTCCTTGGTGATCCGCGGCGCGCCGAACGACTTTTCGATCACCACGTTGCGGCCTTTGGGGCCGAGCGTGATCTTGACGGCCTCGGCGAGGATATCGACGCCGCGCAGCATCTTCGCGCGTGCGTCCTGGGCGAACTTCAATTCCTTGGCGGCCATGGCTTCCTGCTCCTTGGCGTTGACGCCCGGTTTCGCCGGCGGGTTCGGCCCGCCTGTCCGGGCATGTCCGAACGCCCGGTGGTGCCGGGCGCCATGGGAAACAGCGATGGTTGCGGCAATGCGGATCGAGCACGACGAGGAGAATGCACGCCGGCCAGCTTGGACAGGCGTGCCATCGACGTGGGGAGCAGAAAATTGCCGTTCAAGGCCGAGGCCGGAGATTGACCTGCATCGGCCCGGAAAAATGCGCGTCCGATGCGCGCCGGGCCCTTGAAACAGCGGGACCTTGCGCCGGCGCATCGTGGTTACGACTGTCTGGCTGGATCGGCGCAGCGCTGACGGAGACAGCCGAGCAATGGCCGCTTGGCACCACTTCTTCATGCTCGCACCACGCCGTCTTGCCCGGACTTGTCCCAGGCATCCACGACTTGTGCTTCCATGATCGACCGGGTCGAATGCGTGGATGACCGGGACAAGCCCGGCCAAGACGAGAATTGTCCTTGGAGCGACGGCCGCTGGATCGACCTGGCGCAGGATCCGCGCCGTGGCCCGGCACACCGCAACGTCAACATATCGTCTTGCCCGGGCTTGTCCCGGGCATCCACGCATTCATCTGCTGCGGCGATCAACCCGTCATGACCACTGTGCAGCGATACGCGTGACGAGCAGGACGTGATGCCTGACGGGCGGGCGCTGCGATGGGCCGCCGCGCCGAAGAGCCGGTCGCCGCCGGCGAGTAAGCGCTGCGCATCAGGCCTTCGACGAAAGCCATGCCGAGATCAACGAGGCGAGGGCCGCCGCGGCGGCCGCTTCGTCGACGCGCTGGCGGATCATGTCTTGGGCAATCGCCTCGGCTGCGCCGATGATGCCGACGCAGCGCAGATGCAGGTCCGCCTCCGGCAGGTCGGTGCAAGGCCGAAACGCGTCGCGATAGATCGCCACATAGTGATCGATCAACTGGATCTGGAAGGCCTCCATGTCCTCATCGCCCTTCAGCGCCGCCGAGACCGCATGCCATTCCGGCCCGGCAGCGGTGTAGCAGGCCATATAGGCGCGGCTGACGACGCGGGCGACCTCATCCAGCCGGCGCGGCGCGCGGGCGAGCGCGTCGACGAGAGCAGCAACCTGGCCGTCGTCGATTTCCTTGTAGAGCGCGATCAGCAGGCCCGACCGCGTCCGGAAATGCTCATAAGCGATCGGTTTGCTGACCCCTGCCCGCTCCGCGAGACGGCCGAGCGTCAGCGCGTCGGTTCCCTCCTCCCGCACGATCGCATGGGCGGTCTCGAGCAGCTGTTCGCGCCGCCCCGCTTTGGTGAGCTTCTTCCCGGATGTCGCGGTCATCACAGACGGCACATCTTTTTCAATTCTCCGGCTCCGGTCTGCGCTTGACATCACCGGCCTGCGCACCACCTACCATAAGTAACTTACTAAATGTAAGTTTCCTCGTCCCGGGTCGGCGCCGCCATCGGCAGCCGCCCTCCTCCCCGTCAGTCCGGCCAAGGAGCCAGAGCCATCATGTCCGCGCAAGACAAGAATTCCGTCCTCATCATCGGCGGTTCGGGTATCGTCGGCCGACGGGCCGCCGAAACACTGCGCAAGCTGCATCCGGACCTGCCGATCACCATTGGCGGACGCGACCTCCGCCGGGCCGAAGCGGTGGCCAGGGCGATCGGCCGGGCCGATGCGGCGACGATCGACCTGAGCCGGCCGGACCTCGGCCAACCCGCGGACAAGACCTATGGCGCGATCGTCATGTTCCTCAAGGACGGTGGCCTGAACACGCTCAGATATGCCCAGGCGAAGGGCCTGCCCTATCTCAGCATCTCCTCCGGCGTGTTCGAGGTCGGACCGGAAATGGCGCTGCATATCCACAAGCCCAAGAGCGCACCTGTCCTGATGGACAGCAATTGGCTGGCCGGTGCGGCCACCTTGCCGACACTCCATTTCGCCAAGGCGTTCCGCACCGTCGAGACAATCGAGATCGCCGCGGTCCTCGACGAGCAGGACATGGGTGGACCGGCGGCTTATGCCGATTTCGAACGGCTGACGACGGCGGCCCCCCACCCGTTGATCCTGAAGGACGGGCAATGGTTGTGGGCCCGCGACGCCGATGCCCGACGGACGTTCACGACGGTCGATGGCACCGAGCTCGCCGGCCAGGCCTATTCGCCGCTCGACGTGCTGAGCCTCGGCGCGGCGACCGACGCGCGCTCGATCCGCTTCGATCTGGTGCTGGGCGAGACCGCCAGCCGCCGGCGCGGCGAGCCCTTCTCCACCGAGATCGTCATCGAGATCACCGGCGAGCGGCAAGACGGCACGCATGGTCGCGAGCGGCACGAGATCGTCCATGCCGCCGGCCAGGGGGCATTGACCGCACTCGGCGTGGCGCTCGGGATTGAGCGGCTCATGGGGCTTGCCGGTGGCGCGCCGGTCGAGCCCGGCCTCTACCTGCCGGAGGTGCTGATCGACCCGGCCTATTTCCTGCGCAGGCTGGAAGAGTTCGGCGCGGTCGTTCGGCGCGCCTGAGCGTCGCCCGACAAGCCAGTGGGAGCCGGGCGGCGTAGGGGCATGCTGCCCTTAAGCCGCCTGGCGAAAGCGGCTCGGCGAACAGCCGAAGGCGTGTTTGAAGTCGCGCGCGAAATGCGCGCTGTCGGCAAAGCCGGCATCGATCGCGATCTCGGTGATCTTGCGTTTGCTGTTGGCCAGCAGCCAGCGGCCATATTCCAGGCGCAGCCGCCGCTGGAAAGCCGCCGGCCCGATGCCGAGCCAGGTGTGGAACAGCCGCTCGAGCTGGCGCGCGCTGACCCCGACATATCGGGCGATGGCGGCGACCGGCGGCGGATTGTCCAGGCGCTGCTCGATGAACTGGGCGGCCTGGCGAATGCGCATGTCGGAAATACCGTCCAGCTGGGCGTAGAAATGCGGCTGCGGGACGCCGCCGGGGCGGATGTCCTGCAACATCATGTGGCGCATCGCCTGCTGCGCCTTGTCGCGCCCGCAATGGCGGGCGATCAGATAAAGGCCGAGATCGATGGCCGCGGTCGAGCCGGCGCAGGTGATCAGGTCGCCCTCGTCGATGAACAGGCGGTCGACGGCGGCGTTGAGCCGGGGAAAGCGCTCGTTGAAGGCATCCAGCACATTCCAGTGGATGCAGACCCGCCGGTCGCCGACGAGCCCGGCCTTGGCGATCACGAAGGTGCCCGTGCAGATGCCGAGCAGGCGCACGCCGCGGCGCGCCGCCGTCCTGAGATAGTCGAGCAAAGCCGCCGAGGGACGGTCGTTGAGATAGTCGTTGCCGCCGCAGACCGCGAGATAATCGAACTCGCCAGGGTCGATGAGATCGGCATTGGGCGTGAGCGAGACGCCGCAGCTGGAGTTCCGTGGGCCACCCCCGACACTCATGACGCTCCAGGCGACATGGACCTGGCGCGAGCGGCCACCGTGATCGGCCGCCAGCCTGAGCGCGTCGATCAGCCCCGAGAAGGCGGCCAGCGTGAACTGGTCGAGCACGATGAAACCAATGCGCAGCAATGGCCGCGCAGCGCCCGCCGGCGCCGCCTCGGCGTCGCCAATCCCCCTCAACGTCGTACCGGCCATCTCCGTCATGTCGGGATTATTCTACTTTCGGGCTGGTTCATTCTAGTGGAAATCGACGCCGGGGGTGATGGTGTTGGGAACAAGGCCAAAGGGCCGACAGAGGAGAACCACCATGACGCTATCCCGACGCCTGGTTTTGCAAGGCCTCGCCGCCAGCACGCTCGCGGCCCCGGCGCTGGCCCAGCAGCCCGCTTCGATCACGGTCGCCTGGTATGGCGGCAATTGGGGTGATGCCTTCCGCGCCTGCGTCGCCGAACCCTTTACCAAGGCGACCGGCATCGCGGTCAATGCCGAGATCGGCACATCAACCGTGACGCTCGCCAAGCTGCAGCAGCAGAAGGCCGCCCCGACCATCGACGTCGCCTGGATGGATGGCGGCATCAGCGAGCTGGCGCTGGCCGCCGACGTTACCGACAGCCTCGATCCCGGCGCCATCCGCAACCTCGCCAATGTTGCGTCGGAAGCGATCTACAAGTCGGGCGCCAACACCTATGCCGTCGGCACCGGCTATTATTCTCTCGGCCTCACCTACAACACGCAGAAGGTGCGGGAGGTGCCGACCTCCTGGAACGACCTCTGGAAAAAGGAATTCGAGGATGCGGTGACCATTCCGTCGCCGTCGAACTCATCCGGCGTGCCCTTCCTGATGTTCCTTTCGAAGATCTGGGGCGCGCCGGCCGGCGACCTCACCGCCACCTTCAAGAAGATCAGGGAGCTCAAGGCGGCGCTGTTCTTCGATTCCTCGGGCGCGGCCACCAATGCCTATCAGAGTGGCGAGGCGATCATCGGCGCCCATTTCAATGTCGGCGCATGGGATCTCGCCGACAAGGGCCTGCCGATCGGCTTCGTCGTGCCGAAGGAAGGTGTCTGGGCGACCGATGCCCGGCTGCATCTGGTCAAGGGCACGCAGAAGAAGGACGCCGCGCAGAAGTTCATCGATTACGCGCTGACGGTCCAGGCCTCGGCCGGTCTTGCCGACAAGCTCTATCTCGGCCCCTCGGTGCGCGATGTCGCGGTCAAGGCCGAAACGGCGCGCAAGCTGCCATGGGGCGAGCGGGGCTCGGTGAAAGACCTGCAGCTGTTCGACTGGACGATGATCAACGCCGAGCGCGCCAGGATCGTCGACCTGTGGAACCGCGAAATCGCGCGCCGGTAATTGCCGCTCCTTGCCTTTGCTTCGAATTGGACCTGCCATGAACGCGCCCTTGCTCCAGATCAGCGGTCTGTCCAAGAATTTCGGCGGACAGCCGGCCCTGACGGACATCGCGCTCGACGTCGCCCAGGGCGAGTTCATCGCCCTGCTCGGTCCTTCAGGCTGCGGCAAGACCACGCTGCTGCGCTGTATCGCCGGCTTCCTGCAGCCCGAAGCCGGTGCGATCCGTATCGCCGGCGAGGACGTCACCGCCCTGCCGCCCTACCGGCGCCCGCTCAACACCGTGTTCCAGAACTATGCGCTGTTCCCGCATATGAGCGTGACCGAGAACGTCGCCTATGGGCCACGCCGAAAAGGCACGCCACGCGCCGAAGCGAGCAGCCGGGCCGCGGAAGCCCTTGAACTGGTCGGCCTCTCCGGCTTCGGCGACCGCTATCCCCGGCAGCTTTCCGGCGGCCAGCAGCAGCGCGTCGCGCTCGCCCGCGCCATCGTCAACAAGCCCAAGCTCCTGCTGCTCGACGAGCCGCTGAGCGCGCTCGACCTGAAGCTGCGCAAGCGTGTGCAGATCGAGCTCAAGCACCTCCAGGAAAAGCTCGGCATCGCCTTCGTCTTCGTGACCCATGACCAGGAGGAGGCCCTGACCATGGCTGACCGCGTCGTGGTGATGAATCGCGGGCGGATCGAACAGGTCGGCCGGGGCCAGGACATCTATCGCGCGCCCAAGACCCGTTTCGTCGCCGACTTCATCGGCGACGCCAATCTTCTGCCGGGCAAACTGCGCGCCGACGGCCGCGTCGAACTCGCGCTCGGCGCGATCACGCTTGCGGCTCCGCATGCCTCCGCCGGCGCGGACCCGGTCGCGGTGCTGCGGCCCGAGGCCATCGTGATCCTGAAAGACGCCGTGGCGGAAGGGCTTTCGACGGTGCCCGCCATCGTCGAGGACGTGATCCATGTCGGCAGCCATGTCATGGTCACCCTGCGCAGCGGCGACCTGCCGCTGACCTGCCGCCTGAGCGGATCCCTTCCCTCCCACGTCGTCGAAGGCGCCAGCGTCTTCCTGGGCTTCCGGCCCGGCGACCTGCACCTGATCGCGGAGTGACCGCGATGAGCACCCCCTGGCGCACCATCGCTCTGCTCGCCGGACTGCCGGCCCTGTTCTTCGTCGCCTTCTTCCTTGCCCCGATGACCGTCGTGGCCATAGCCAGCGTGACCAATGCAACCGGCGAGCCGACAGCGGTGAACTATCTGCGCATCCTGCTCGACCGCTATCACTGGGACGTCCTGTGGGTCACCTTCCGGATCGGCGCTTTGACCACCATTGCCTGCGTCCTGATCGGCTATCCCCTGGCCTGGTATCTCGTGCGCATCGTCAAATGGCGGCTCTGGCGCCGCGCCTGCGTCATCCTGCTGGTCGTGCCGCTGTTCACCAGCAATATCGTCCGCTCCTTCGGCTGGATGGTGCTGCTCGGCCGCAATGGCCTGGTCAATGACGGGCTGGTCGCCAGCGGCCTGATCGAACGCCCCATGCGCTTCATCGGCACCGAACTGGGCATTCTGATCGGGCTCGTCTACATCCTCTTGCCCTTCGTCGTGCTGGCCGTCGGCAATGCCTTGGCCAAGGTCGACCCGTCCCTGGAACAGGCCTCGGCCGATCTCGGCGCGACGCCCGCCGGCACTTTCTGGACCGTCACCTTTCCGCTCAGCCTGCCCGGGCTGATGGCCGGCGGCGTCATGGTCTTCATGCTGGCGGTGAGCGCCTATGTCACGCCGGCTCTGCTCAGCGGTGGACGCATCACCGTCTTCTCGATGCTGATCTTCCAGCAATACAGCTCGGTCTTCGATTTCAACTATGGCGGCGCGCTCAGCATCACCATGCTGGCCCTGACGCTGATCCTCGTCACGCTCGCCGGCCGCATCGGCGAGCCCAAGGGAGGCTCGCGATGATCACCGCCACCATTCGCCTCGTCTCCTATGCCGCGCTGATCTACCTGGTGCTGCCGCTCGCCGTCATCGTCGGGTCGTCGCTGACGACATCGAGCTTTCTCGCCTTCCCGCCGCAGGGCGTGACGCTCGCCTGGTACGGCAAGATGCTCGGCGACGCCAGCTATGTCGCGGCTTTCGCGACCAGCACCGTGCTTGCCACCGCGGCCACGCTGATCGCCGTCCTGCTGGCGGTGCCGGCGGCCCTGGCGATCGCCCGTCACGCCTTTCCCGGCCGGCGCCTGCTGTCCGCCACGCTGATGTCGCCCTTGATCCTTCCGCATGTCGTGCTCGGCGCCGCGTTGCTGCAATACGGCACGGCGATCGGCCTGACCCGCAGCTTCAACGCCCTGCTGGTCGGCCATGTCGTGATCATCATGCCCTTCGTGCTGCGCGCCGTGCTGCCGCAACTGACCGACGATCAGCGCAGCCTCGAAGAGGCCTCGGCCGATCTCGGCGCGCGCCCGCTCGCGACCTTCTTCCTGGTGACGCTGCCGCAGATCCGCAGCGGCATCGCCAGCGGCGCGATCTTCGCGTTCATCTCGTCCTGGATCAATGTCGAGCTCAGCATCTTCAACACGACCGCCGAGCTCACCACGATCCCGGTCAAGCTGTTCAATTACGTGCAGTACACGATCGACCCGACCATTGCCGCGGTGTCGTCGATCACGATCCTCGTCGCGGCCGTCACCATCATCATCCTCGATCTCACCCTCGGCCTCGACGTTCTGTCCGAGCGCCGCTGAGACCTGCCGAACCAAGGAGCCCACGATCATGCGCCAGCAGGATGTCTTCGACGTCGTCTATACCCATACCGAGGGCGAGCCCCTCTGCATCATCCATAGCGGCATCCCCTATCCCGCGGGATCCAGCATCCTGGAGAAGCGCCGCTTCCTGGAAGAGAATTACGACTGGCTGCGCCAGGCGCTGATGCGCGAGCCGCGCGGCCACAAGGACATGTTCGGCGTGTTCCTGACGCCGCCATCCAGCCCCGAATTCGACGCCGGCCTGATCTATATCGACGGCACGCAATATTCCCACATGTGCGGCCACGGCACGATCGCCGTCGGCATGGCCATGGTGGCGCTCGGTCTGGTGCGTCGCGGCGACAACGGCCTGACCACCATCCGTTTCGAGACCACCGCCGGCCCGGTCACCGCCGAGGTCGCCAGTGACGGGCCGCAGGTGCAGTGGACCCGCTTCGAAAACGTGCCGGCCTATGTCGCGGCGCAGGACGTGCCGCTCGAACTGCCCGGCGTCGGCGCGCTCAAGGCCGACATCGTCTGGGGCGGCAATTATTTCGGCATTATCGACCTGCGCGGCACGTCGCTGCGCATCGCCCCGGAAAACGGTTCGGAACTGTCGCGCCTCGGCATCATGGCCCGCGAGCAGCTGCGCCAGAAGGTGGCGATCCAGCACCCCGCCTCCGCCCATATCAACAACTTCAACTTCGTCACCTTCTGGCACGAGCCGACCATCGAAGGCGCCTTCTACAAGAACGTCCACGTGTTCTCAGCCGGCCAGCTCGACCGCTCGCCCGGCGGCACCGGCACCAGCGCCATGATGGCGATGTATGAAGCCCGTGGACTGATGACCCTGCATCAGCCGATCCGTTCGGAAGGACTGCTCGGCAGCGGCACTTTCGAAGGCTGCCTGATCGGCGAGACCAGCCTCAACGGCACCCGCGCCGTTCGCCCCACCGTCAAGGGCACGGCCGGCCTGCTCGGCACCGCCCGCTGGGTGATCGACCGCAACGACCCGGTCGGCGCGGGCTTCCTGGTCGCCTGACGGCCGGTCGACGGCGAATTCTTCGCCGCACCGAGACAGCCGGCGGGCACTCCCTGCCCGCCGGCCCCGCGCCATTCCGATTTGGCATGGCCGCATGACGGAACATCGCTTCCCGTGGTCGCAGCGCCGCAATAAGCGCTAGGATCACATCCTGGCTCCGCTCCCGTCGCGGCGAGCGGAACGGCGAAACTCAGGCGAAGCAGGAACGTCTCATGACCCAGCAAGCAGCACTCGAGCAGGCCGGCAACGGCCTCGCGCAAGAGGTCGCCCAGATCCTTTCATCGCTCGGCGTCGCGCCGGCGGTCTATGCGTCGGGCGAGCGTGTCATTCGTTCGCCGCTGACGGGTCAAACCATCGGCCGGGTCAAGGACGCGACCGCGGCCGAGGCCCGCGCGGCCATCGGCCAGGCCCACGAGGCGTTCCTGGCCTGGCGGGCCGTGCCGGCGCCGCGCCGCGGCGAACTGGTGCGCCTGCTCGGCGAGGCGCTGCGCCAGGAGAAGGAGGCTCTTGGCCGCCTCGTCACCATCGAGGTCGGCAAGATCGTTTCCGAGGGCCTCGGCGAAGTCCAGGAGATGATCGACATCTGCGACTTCGCCGTCGGCCTGTCGCGTCAGCTCTATGGCCTGACCATGGGCAGTGAACGGCCGGACCACCGGCTGATGGAACAATGGCACCCGATCGGCCCGGTCGGCGTCATCTCGGCCTTCAACTTTCCGGTCGCGGTCTGGTCGTGGAACGCAGCGCTCGCGCTGGTCTGCGGCGACAGCGTCATCTGGAAACCCTCGGAAAAGACGCCGCTCACGGCCATTGCCGTCACCGCCCTGTTCGAGCGCGTCGCGGCCAAGTTCGAAGGCGCGCCGAAAGGCCTCGCCACGCTGTTGATCGGTGGCCGTGATGTCGGCGAGATCCTGGTCGATGATCCGCGCGTGCCCGTCGTCTCGGCCACCGGCTCGACCGCCATGGGCCGCATCGTCGGCGAACGCGTCGCCAAGCGCTTCGGCCGGGCGATCCTCGAGCTCGGTGGCAACAATGCCTCCATCGTTTGCCCCTCGGCCGATCTCGACCTCGCCTTGCGCGCCATCGCCTTCGGCGCCATGGGCACTGCCGGCCAGCGCTGCACGACGCTGCGCCGCCTCATCGTGCACGAAAGCGTTTATGACAAGCTCGTGCCGCGCCTGCGCCAGGTCTATGCCAATGTCTCGGTCGGCAATCCCGTCGAGAGCGATGCCCTGGTCGGGCCGCTGATCGACGAGGCCGCCTTCAACGGCATGACCCGCGCGCTCGAGGCTGCCCGCGGCATCGGCGCTACCATCCATGGCGGCGAGCGCCAGGCGGCCGCCCAATATCCGGCCGCCTATTACGTGCGCCCGGCCTTGGTGGAAGCCCCCGCGCAAGAGGGACCGGTGGTCGAGGAGACCTTCGCGCCGATCCTCTATGTGCTGAAATATTCCGAGTTCGAAGAGGCCATCGCCCTGCAGAACGGCGTGCCGCAGGGCCTGTCCTCGTCGATCTTCACCACCGACATGCGCGAGGCCGACCGGTTCCTGTCGGCGACCGGCTCGGATTGCGGCATCGCCAATATCAATATGGGCTCATCGGGCGCCGAGATCGGCGGCGCCTTCGGCGGCGAGAAGGAAACCGGCGGCGGCCGCGAATCCGGTTCCGACGCCTGGAAGGCCTATATGCGGCGCATGACCAGCGCTGTGAACTATGGCCGCGCCATGCCGCTCGCCCAGGGCGTCAAGTTCGACATCGGCTGATCCGGTGGCGGCGGGGGGCCTCAGCCCCCCTCACCCATCCGGCTTGCATAGCGGTCGACGTGATAGGGCTGGCGCGCCAGCCCCACGCAGAACGTGCCGACCGCATCCTGCAGCTTTTCAGCCAGGAGCCGCATCGGCTCGTTGGCGGCGGCCAGGCGCTCACGCGCGGCTTCGGCCTTCTGCGCCAGAACGCGGATATCGACCGTCGTGAGCTTGCGGTCCTCGACCACGAAACGCCCGCCGATCATGACGCTGTGCACGGCCGTGCCGTCCTCGACGTGGACGATCTGGTTGACCGTCCGGTTGTGCGGCAGCCAGTTGATATGGTCGAGATCGACGAAGACCAGGTCTGCCTTGTAGCCGGCCTCGATGCGGCCGATCTTGCCCTCGAAGCCGAGCGCCCGGGCACCACCCTCGGTCGCCGCGTGCAGCGCCTCCGGTGTGGTCACCCATTCGGTATAATCGGGGCCGCGCACCTTCGAGGCGAAGGAGGCAAGCCTCACCGCCTCGTACATGTTCTGGTTGTCGGCGCTGTTGGAGCCGTCGGTGCCGACGGCGACATTGACGCCGGCCTTGAGCATGGCGCGCATGTCGGCGATGCCATTGCCGAGCCGCATGTTGCTGCCCGGATTATGCGCCACCGAGGCGCCGTGGCCGGCGAGCCGCTTCATGTCGTCGTCGTCGAGCCAGATGCCATGCGCCACGGTGAATTGCGGCCCGAGCAAGCCGAGTTCGTCGAGATGCGCGGTCAAGGTGCGCTTGTAGCGCTTCAGGCCGGACAGGGCCTGGATCTTCGATTCCGCCACATGGCTGTGCAGGCCGAGGCCGTACCGGCGCGCGCAATCGCGGCAGGCGCCGAGAAAGGCGTCGGAACAGTGCAGCGGAATGGTCGGCGCGAGCGCCAGTTTCAGCCGGTCGCCGTCGAAACGCTCGCCCTTCATGAAGGCCTCGACGTCGCGCAGCGTCGCCTCGTAGGGCTGCATGCGCATCTTGTCGACCTCGCCCTTGAGCGCCTCGGGCAAGGCGTCGTAAAGCCCGGGGATCGCCTGGTAGAGCGACATGTCCGCCACCATCGGCGCGATGGTCGCGCGCATGCCGACATCGCCATAGGCCCGCGCCACCGCTGCCATGCCGTCGAGGCTCGGCGCCGGCACTTCGAAGAACAGGTCGTAGCAGGCGGTGCTGCCCTTCAGCACCATCTCAGCGGCATTCAGCGAGGCGCTCAGATATTTGTCCTCGAGGCTGCGATTGCCGCTGATCCAGGGGCCCGCGGCGAGCAGCAGCTCCAGCGACCAGCGATCGCCCATGGCTTTCGCCAGCGTACCGTGGCCATGGGTATGGGCATTGATCAGGCCCGGATGAACCAGGCGGCGCGCGCCGTCGATGCTGAGAGCTTCGTCGGGCGCGGCGAGGCCGCGCGGGCCGATCTCACGGATGGTGTCGCCCTCGATCAGGATGTCGAGGGGCTCGGCCTGAAGCTGGCCCGGCCGCAGCACGAGCGCGTCGCGGATCACCTGGTAACGTCGATCTTGGGTCATCGCTTATATCCCTGTCGATTGCTGTTGCGCGGGCCCCTCAGGTCCGCGGTTCCTCGGCCGCGGCCCAGGGAAAGAGGACCCGTTCCACCACCACGATGGCCTGGAACAGCACGATGCCCAGAATGGCCAGGATCAGCATGGCGCCGAAGGCCACGGGCACCTTGAAGAAGGCGGTGGCCGAGGTGATGAGATAACCGAGCCCCTTCTCGGCGGCGACGAATTCGCCGACCACCGCGCCAACCACCGAAAGCGCGATGGCGACCTTGAGGCCGGAGAAGAGGAACGGGATGGAATAAGGCAGGCGGATGCGCAGGAGTTCCTGCAGCTTGGTCGCCCGGCACGAGCGCGACAGCTCGACCAGTTCCGAGGGCACCGCCATCAGGCCGGCAGTGATCGAGATCACCAGCGGGAAGAAGGCGACCAGGAAGGTCACGATGACCCGCGGCAATTCGTTGGGGCCGAGCATGACCACCAGGATCGGCGCGATCGCCACTTTCGGCACGGACTGGGTCAGCACCAGCAACGGATAGATCGCGTCGGCGAACAGCCGCGAGGAGGAAATCAGCACCGCCAGCGGCAGGCTGACCGCGATCGACAGGAAAAAGCCGAACAGGATGGTCCGGAGCGTCGCCATGGTGTGGTCGCCGACCACCCAGCCCATCGCATAGGTGTCTTCGAAGATGCGGCTCGGCGCCGGCAGCAGATATTCCGGGACGGCGAAGAAACGCACGCTCGCCTCCCAGATGATCATCAGGATGACCAGCGCGACCAGGGGAACGACGAATTCCCGGCTGGAATTGAACAGGCGGCGCAATTCAGTGCTGGACATCGAACTGGGCCCCCTGGTCGCCGAAAATGAGATTGCGGATGCGCTCGGCGCAGCGCTGGAATTCGGGATGCCCGGCCAGCGCGAAATTGCGCGGGCGCGGCAGGTCAACGTCGATGATCTCGGCGATGCGGCCCGGCCGCGGCGACATGACCACCACCCGGTCGGCCAGGATCACCGCCTCGGGGATCGAGTGGGTGACGAACAGGATGGTCTTGGGCGTGGCCGTCCAGATCCGCAGCAGCTCGATGGTCATCACTTCGCGGGTCAGGGCGTCGAGCGCGCCGAAGGGCTCGTCCATCAGCAGGATCGAGGGATTGTGCACCAAAGCCCGGCAGATCGCCGCGCGCTGCTGCATGCCGCCGGACAACTGCTTCGGCCGCCGTTCGGCGAAATCGGCGATACCGGCGACCCGCAGCAGGTCGCGGGCGCGCTGACGTGCGGCCTCGTCGTCGCGCTTCATGATGCTCGACGGGAACATGACGTTCTCGAAGATCGTCGCCCAGGGCAGAAGCGTCGGCGCCTGGAACACGATGCCGGTGTCCTGGCGCGGCGCGGTGACCTTGTCGCCATTGATCCGGATGGTCCCTTCGGATGGCGGGATAAGCCCCGACACCAGCCGCAGGAGGGTGGACTTGCCGCAGCCGGAGGGGCCGACGAGGGTGACGATCTCGCGATCGCGGATGGTCAGGTTGATGCCGTCGAGCGCGCGCACGCCGCCCTCGCCGGCGGGCCCGAAGACCTGGCCCGCATTACTGATTTCAATCATGAAATGTCCTTGCCTCCACCTTGGCGCCTCGCACCGGGCAGCGGCTTCCGGTTCAGGGGGTGGTCGGCAGCAGGCTCATGTCCACGGCCGTACGCGGATTGAGGCGGGCATCCAGGCTCTGGGCGGCCGCGACCACCTCATAGGTCTTGCCCAGGCGCTCGTCATTGATGCCGCCGAGGCCGACTGCCGCCGAGTGGTCGGTGAAGATGAAGCCGAGCGTGGCGTTGAGGCTGCCGAGGCAATCGTCGAGTGCCACTTCCGGCACCAGCCTGACATGGGCCTCGCAGGTCGCCTGCGGATTGGCGCGTGCCGCCACCCAGGCCTCGCGGGTGGCCTTCAGGAAGTTGCGCAGCATGTCCGCGCGGTTCTGGATGGTGGCTTCGGTCGCGTGGAACGACAGCGAATAGATCGAGAAGCCGGCCTCGACGAAGGGCAGGAAGGCCAGCTCCCGGCCGGCGCGCATGGCCTGCTTGTTCTGGTAATAGAAATTGGTCGAGTAGAAAGGCGCCGCGTCGATGCGGCCGCTGATCAGCAGCGCCGCCATGGAGGAGCCATCCACGGTCACCCATTCGATCTTGTTCGGATCGGTATGGGCCGCGGCCGCGACCGCCGGGAAGTAGAGCCTGTGGCTGTTGCCCGGCGTGATGCCGATGCGGCGGCCCTCGAGCCCGGCGAAACTGGTAATGCCGGAATCCTTGCGCACGAACAGCGAATGCGGCGAGTGCGCATAGACCGATGCGATCATCTTGACCGGCATGTTGCCGCGCTGGCGCGCGGTGAACAGCGCCGAGATGTCGGCCATGCCGATATCGGCGGCGCCACCGGCGAGCTTGCTCAAGGTGTCGCCCGAGCCATTGCCCTTGACGATCCGAAGCTCGATGCCGTTGCGCTGATAGATGCCCGAGGCGATGCCGGCATAATAGGGCGCGTAGTCACCGGTCGGGATCCAGTCGAGCATCAGCGTGACGCGTTCGGCGGCCCTGGCAGGCACGATCGCCGCGAGCGCCAGGCCGGCGACGGCGAGGATGGATGTCTTGAGACCCTGCATGTTTCTCGTCCTTTGCGTTTCCCATGCGGACGCTGGGGCAAGGAGAGATGTAAAATCAAATACCAAGATCGGTCGTTTCTATAACGGCCCGTTATAAGACCGCATTGCCTGCCCTGGGAATCCAGCGCGAATGCCGGCAGGCGCGGGATGGCGCCGCAGGCATGCCCTGGATCATCCCCTGCCCGGCGGCCGCGGCAGCACCTCCTCGAGATGGCTGACGAAGCTCCGCGCGATGCGCGACAGCGGCTCGACCCGGGCGGTCAGGAGATGCACCCCGGTGGTCGTTTTCGGCACCAGCGGCCGCGACTGGATATTGGGCCAGGCCCCGTCCATCAGCACGAAGTCGTCGACAATGGCGATGCCGGCGCCGGCCTGCACCAGGCTGCAGGCATTGGGGGTGAAGCGGACCTGCGTGTTGATGCGGATCGGCTTGTTGGTCGTGGTCAGCACGCGGTTGACGATCATGCCATAGGGCGTCTGCGGGCCGTAGCTGATGATCGGATATGGCGCGAGATCCGCCGGCTTGACCACCCGCTTTTGGCCGAGCGGATGATCGGTCGGGAAGATGACCTGCAACCGGCCCTCGGCGATCGAGACCGAGGTCACCGTCGGCTCGTCGACGGCAATGGAGGTGACGGCGAGATCGACGCGGTTGCTCGCCACCTTGGCGATCAGCTCGGACAGCGTCAGGATTTCCAGTTCGATGCGCACGTCGGGAAAGCGGGCGCGAAAGCGGGCAATGGCCTTGGGCACCAGGACGTGACCGACGCTCGGGCTCGCCACCATGCGCACCGAGCCGGTGCCGCCGCGGCGCAATTCGTCGGCGAGTTCGTTGACCCGCGCCACCCCCTGATGAACCTGGTCGACCTCGGCATAGAGCCGGCGCGCCTCCGGGGTCGGCTGGACCCGGCCCTTGACGCGCTCGAACAGCGTCAGGCCGAGACGGTCCTCGGTATAGGCGAGCAGGCGGCTGATCGCCGGCTGCGACACCGACAGAAGCCTTGCGGCGCCGCTGACCGAGCCGGTCACCATGACGGCGCGGAACATTTCGATCTGCCGCAGGTTCATCGTCATCGGCATAACCTTGGATTATGGATCGATCGAGAAATAGCACGTTCTGGTTTTGACGGCAGCCCGTAAGGGGCGGGCCTGGCCATGCGGCCGCGCCTCCGGGGCACGATCTTGCACTGGAACCTCCGACGTCACCCCCGGCCGAGGCGAAGCCGAGGGGAAGGGGGTCCAGGAGCAGCTTGGACGAACTTTACGGCTTCATATGTTCAGGTGAATCGCGGTGTTGAGGTCGTGCCCGGCAACCCCTGGATCCCCTTCCCTCGCCCAGGCAGAAGCAAGGGCTTCTGCCTGGGCGAGGGAAGGGGATGACGTAAGGTGCCCGTGACCTTGGAGATCTCTGAATCCGCTCGCCCCAGCGCAGGCAGCGATCAGCGCGCGCCCGGCTGCGGGTTTTTCTGCATGGTCGAGACCAGGCGCACGAAGGGCCAGAACAGCAGAAAATAGACGATCGCTGCGGCCACCAGCGGGGTCGGGTTGTAGTTCAGCCCCTGGGCGATCTGGGCCGAGCGCAGGAGCTCCTGGAGCGCCACGACGGATGCGATCGAAGTCTGCTTGACCAGTTCGATGGTATTGCTGACGAGATCGGGCATGACGTTCCGCGAGCCCTGGGGAACGACGACCGACATCATGGTCTGGAACCAGCTGAGGCCCGTCGAGCGCCCGGCCTCGCGCTGGCCCGGCGGGACCGATTCCAGCCCGGCCCGGAAGATCTCGGAAAAGTAGCTGGAGCCGTTGAGGGTAAGCGCCAGCACGGCCGCGGAGAATTCGCCCAGCGGCAGGCCGATAAAAGGCAGGCCGTAAAAAATGAAGATGAGCAGCATCACCGGCGGCGTCGCCCGCATCACGTCGACATAGGCCGCGAGCACCACCCGCAGGACCCGGCTCGGCAGATCCTGGAGGACCGCCAGGCCGAGGCCGATGACGACCGACAGCGGCACGATGAACAGTGACAGCTTGACGGTCATCCACAGCCCCTCCAGCAGGAGCGGCCAGATGCTGATCAGGATGTTCAGATTGAAGAAGGTCTCGGCAAAGCTCATGGCTCAACGCCCCGCATGCCGGTAGCGGAATTCGATCCAGCGCGTGAACAGGACCAGCGGCAGGAACAGCACCAGGAACAGGACGGTCGCAACCGTCAGGGCCGTGGGATTGGCGACATTCGACTGGATGCTTTGGGTAACGTTCAGCAGTTCGGGAACGGCGATGACCGAGCCCAGCGCCGTGCCCTTGGTGATGCCGATGGCGCGGTTGGTGAGCGGCGGAATGCTCATCCGCACGGCCTGCGGCAGGATGATGTGCCCGAGCGTCTGGTTGAACCCGAGCCCTGACGAGCGTCCGGCCTCCCACTGGCCGGCGGGAACCGCCGTGATCGAGGCCCAGAAGACCTCCTCGGCGAAGGCCGACAGGACAAAGGACAGCGCCAGCACGGTTGCCCAGAACGCCGAGATGACGAGGTCGAGATAGGGCAACGCGAAGAAGACGAGAACGATGATGACGAGCTGCGGGATCGACCGGAAAAAGTCGATATAGAAGATGATCAGCCAGTTGAGCGGCCGGATGCCGTAAAGGCGCAGCACCGCCAGGGCGAGGCCCAAGGGAATGCCGATCAGAATGGTCAGCGCCGCCATCTCGACGGTGATCAGGAAACTCGCGCCGATCGCCGGCCAATGGCCGCTCATCAGCGAAAAATTGAAGAAATAATAGGCGATCTGATCCATCGCGCCGCCGCCTTCCGTTCAGTGCTTCGACATGCGGCCGAGGAAATCGCGAATGCGGGGATGCCGTGGATTGACCAGGACATCCCCAGGCGTGCCCTGGTCGAGGATCCGCCCCTTGTCGAGAAACAGCACCCGGTCGGCGACGTCGCGGGCGAACTGCATCTCATGGGTGACGACGACCATGGTCATGCCGGCCGCCTTCGTGCCGGCCATGACATTGAGGACTTCGCCGACGAGTTCGGGATCGAGCGCAGAGGTCGGCTCGTCGAACAGCATGACCTCGGGCTCCAGCGCCAAGGCGCGCGCGATGCCGACGCGCTGCTGCTGGCCGCCGGACAGCTGGGAGGGATAGAAGGTCGCCCTCTCCGCCAGCCCGACAGCGGCCAAGTGGTGCAGGGCCTTTTCGCGGGCGGCGGCACGGCTCATCTTCAGAACCTTGCGCAACGCCAGCGCGACATTCTCCACCGCCGTCTTGTGCGGGTAGAGATGGATCCCCTGGAACACCATGCCGATCCGGCGCCGGACGGCGTTCAGATCGACCTTCTTGCCGGTCACCTCCTGGGAGCCGACGAAAATCCGTCCGGACGAGGGCTCCTCGAGCCGGTTGATGCAGCGCAGGCAGGTGCTCTTGCCCGAACCCGACGAGCCGACGAGCACCACCGCTTCGCCGCGGCCGATGCTGAGGTCGATGCCATCAAGCACATCAACCGCTCCAAAGCTCTTGTGGAGGCCTTCGATCCTGACGGCGTCGGTCATGGCTGAAGCGGTTCCCTGAAGCGCGGAAGGACGGCCCTGCCCGCTCCGTCTCGAGCGGGCCGGCCGGATATCAACGGCAAGCCGGCTGATGCTCGGTGGCGTCATGGCCCTCGAAACCGGGGGCGCCGAAGCCCGGGAAAACAGTGGCGGTGCTCGAATCCGCAGCCGGCGCGACGCCGAACCACTTGGCGTGAAGCTGCGACAGCGTGCCGTCCCGCTTCATGCATTCGATGGCCATCTCCACCTCGTTGCGGAAGGCGACATCGTCCTTGCGCGCGGCGAGTGCGAAGTTGCGCCCGAGGTCCAACGAAAAGGCCACTTCGGCCATGGGCGTCTGGGTGGCGATGTAACGCGACACCGGGGCGTCGGCGACATTGACGAAGGCGCGGCCGATCATCACCGCCTGCACCGCGTCGGCATTCTTGTTGTAGCGCTGCAGGGTGAAGCCGTAGCGCTGTTCATTCTCGGTCGCCCATTTGTCGGCCACCGAGCCGCTATTGACCGAGAGCGACTTGCCCCTCAGCTCCTCGAGCGAACCGATCGTCACGCCCTTCTTAGTTAGGAAGCCCAGGCCCGTCGGCATATAGGGCTCGGTGAACAACATCTGGGCGGCGCGCTCGGTCGTGACATTGGTCGGCGCCACGATCAGCTCGAAGCGCTTGGAGAACAGCCCGGCGAAGATCGCGGAGAAATTGGCGTCGACCATCTCGACGCCCGGACGGCCCATGCGCCGGGCGATTTCCTGCGCGAATTCATAGGAGAAGCCGGTCGTCTCGCCATTCGGCTTCTTGAAGGCGAAGGGGGCAAAACCGACATCGGCCGCGACCCTGAGCGGCGCGTTCTGGGGATGATCGGCATTCTGCGCCAGGGCCGCGAATGTCAGGGAGACGGCCAGACCAATACCCGCTGCCGCCTTCAGAATGCGTGACATGATAATTCTCCCGATCATTGGTTCAGCGGCGGCTTCGGTCGCTCGATGAGCCCAGCATGGAGCGTCTCCTATCAGCAGCCGAAGCGACGAACGATGAATTTAATGTCACTCATCCATAATGGGCTGTTATGGGATGGAGGGATGTCGGCTCCAGACTTGCGACCGCGGCTCGCATTGCGGTCGGCCGTCCTTCGAGGCTCGCGACGCTCGCACCTCCACGCAAAAGCTCAGCTTTTGCGTGGGGATGAGGTGGGTGGTGCATGGCATTGATGTTGCGCATGAAGCCGAAGCAGACGAGCGCATCGTGCGCCCCGGTGATGCCGGCCCCTACGCCCCCCATCCTGAAGTGTTCGCGCCCTTGCGCGAGCCTCGAAGGACGACTGACGGCCATGCAGGAGTCGAATCCGAACGAACCCGACCCAGTCAGCGATCATCCGCAAGCTCATCGCCTTGGCATAACGTCGGATTATAGATGGCCGGAAAAATAGCATGTCCTGATCTCGATACCGAGCCGCTATGGTCCCGGCCGGAACCGAACCGTCGACCGGTCCGGATGGCAGCGAGCAGACGACCATGAGTGATTTCGACCTCGTTCTCCGGGGCAATATCGTGCTTTCGGATCGCGTCATCGAAAACGGCCACGTGGCGGTGCGCGACGGCAAGGTCGTGCTGGTCGGCGGTGGCGCGCCCCCCGAGGCGCGTCAGACCGAGGACTTTCGCGGCCGGTGGATCATCCCGGGCGCCATTGACGGCCAGGTTCATTCGGGCAGCCAGGCCGGCCAGGAAGGCATCGGCATGGCCTCGCGGGCGGCTGCCGCCGGCGGCATCACCGTCATGGTCGACATGCCCTATGACGAACCCGAGCCGGTCACCGGCCGCGGCCAGTTCGAGGCCAAACGCGCGGTGGTCGAGAGCGAGGCCCAGGTCGATGTCGCGCTCTATGCCACCATCGCCATCGAGAACGGGCTCGGCGCCATTCCCGGCCTGATCGAGGCGGGCGCCTGCGCGTTCAAGTTCTCGATGTTCGAGGCCAATGCGACCCGCTTTCCGCGCATCACCGACGACACCCTGTTCGAGGCTTTTCGGCTGATCGCGCCGAGCGGCCTGTTGTGCGGCGTGCACAACCAGGACCAGGCGATGACGCAGGCCAATATCGCCCGCGCCATCGCCGCGGGCGATACCGGTTGGGACGCCTTCGGGCGCGCACACACGCCGCTGATCGAGAATCTGGCGACCGCCCGCATCTATGAGCTCGGCGCGGAAACCGGCGCGCGGGCGCATGCCGTGCATGTCTCGACCTCGCGCGGCTTCGAGATCTGCAACATGTACCGGCAGGCCGGCCACCAGGCGACGATCGAAACCTGCGTGCAATATCTCATGCTCAACGAGGAAGAGCATGTTCGCCGCTTCGGCGCCCGCGCCAAACATTACCCGCCGATCCGGCCCAAGGCCGAGATGGACCGGCTGTGGACCCATATCGCGCGCGGCGAATGCGACTTCGTCTCCTCCGACCACGTCTCCTGGGGGCTGGAGAAGAAGGGCAATCCCAATGTCTTCGCCAACAATTCGGGCGGACCGGGGCTGGAGACCCTGGTGCCGGCCCTGTGGACCGGCTGCGCCGAGCGCGGCATCTCGCCGACCATGGCGGTGAAGCTCCTGTGCGAAGGGCCGGCGCGCGCTTTCCAGCTCGCCGACAAGGGCCGCTTGGCCCCCGGCGCCGACGCCGACATCGTCGTGCTGGAACCGGGCGCCTTCCCGTTCGACCCGTCGAAGAGCCTGTCGGCGGTGAAATGGAGCTCGTTCGAAGCCCGGGTCTTCTCGGTGCGCGTCGCCGCCACCTATCTGCGCGGCGCACTCGCCTGGGACGGTTCCCAGATCCGCAACCAGGCCGGCGCCGGCCGCTTCGTGCCGCCCGCCTCCGCCGGATCGAGCCACCATGCCCATTGACGGCAACAGGCTGTGGCGGCGGATCGAGACGCTCGCCGGCATCACCGACCCGGACCAGCCCTGGACACGCCGGTCGTTCAGCCGGCGCTTCCTGGAAGGGCGGGCCTGGCTGGCGGCGGAGTTCGAGGCGGCGGGTCTCGCCACCGCGATCGATGCCGGCGGCAATCTCGTCGGTGAATGGGCCGGTACGGATCCAGCGCTCGCCCCGATCGTGATCGGCTCGCATTCCGACACGGTTCCCGCGGGCGGCCGCTTCGACGGCATCCTCGGCGTGGTCGCCGCGCTCGAAGTCGCCCAGTGCCTCGCCGAACGCGGCGAGCGGCTGCGTCATACGCTCAAGGTCTGCGATTTCCTCGCGGAAGAGCCGAGCGAGTTCGGCCTCTCCTGCATCGGCAGCCGCGCCTATGCGGGCAAGCTGACGCCGGACATGCTGGCGCTGAAGCGCGCCGACGGCTTGAGCCTGCGCGACGCCATCACAAGCGTCGGCGGCCGGCCAGATGAGCTCGGCCGCAGCCCCGTGCCGCGGACGGCCGCCTATGTCGAGCTCCACATCGAGCAGGGCCGCATTCTCGAAACCGCCGGCTGCGATATCGGCGTCGTCACCGACATTGTCGGCATCCGCCGCGAGCGCATCACCGTCACCGGCCGGGCCGACCATTCCGGCACCACCCCGATGGCCTATCGGGCCGACGCCCTGGTCGGCGCGGCAGGCATCATCCAGGCGGTGCATGCCAGGGCGCTGGCCCTGCAGACGCCGGCTCAGCCGCTGGTCGCCACCATCGGCCATATGGTCGTCGTCCCCAACGCGGCCAATGCGGTGCCCGGCGAAGTGACCTTGTCACTGGAGGTCCGTTCGGCCGATGAGGCCGCCATCATCCGCTTCGGCGAAGAGTTGCTGGACGCCACGCGCCCGGCGATCGCGGCACTCGGCCTGACGGCACGCAGCGAGCTCATCTCACATGTTGTGCCGACCGCCTGCGCGCGCCCGATCCAGGACGCGGTGACGGAGGCTGCGCGTCTTGCCGGCTATTCCAGCCGGCCGATCGCCAGCGGCGCCGGCCATGACGGCGTCTTCGTCGCCGCCACCGGACCGATCGGCATGATCTTCATTCCCTGCCGTGACGGCCGCAGCCATACCCCGGAAGAATGGACCGAACCGGCCCAGGCCGAAGCCGGCACGCGCGTGCTGGCGGAGACCGTGCGCCTGCTCGACCAGAGGCTCGCCGCTCCGGGAACCATCTGACCCGCCCCTTTGACCAGGAACGTTTCGCATGCCTCGTATCGTCACCGTCGCCGCCGCCCAGCTCGGTCCCATTCAGAAGGCCGAGAGCCGCGCCGATGTCATCGGCCGGATGATCGCGCTGATGAACGAGGCCCATGGCAAGGGCGCGACCTTCATCGTCTACCCTGAACTGGCGCTGACCACCTTCTTCC
This sequence comes from Hyphomicrobiales bacterium, assembly GCA_017304475.1. Lineage (GTDB taxonomy): Bacteria > Pseudomonadota > Alphaproteobacteria > Rhizobiales > Phreatobacteraceae > Phreatobacter. The sequence goes on from JAFKKV010000016.1 coordinate 84,550, forward strand.
CGCGCTGGTACGAAGAGGACCGGGCCGCGATGGACCATTGGTTCGAGCGCGCCATGCCCGACAGCGCGACCCAGCCGCTGTTCGACCGGGCCAAGGCCCTGGGGATGGCGATGAGCTTCGGTTACGCCGAGCTGACGCCCGAGGGCCGGCACTTCAACACCTCGATCCTGGTCAACCGGACCGGCGAGATCGTCGCCAAATACCGCAAGGTGCATCTGCCAGGGCATGTCGACTATGACGGCACGCGCTCGCACCAGCATCTGGAAAAGCGCTATTTCGAACCCGGCGACCTCGGCTTTCCCGTCTGGAACTTCGAGGGCGGCCTGGTCGGCATGGCCATCTGCAACGACCGCCGCTGGCCCGAGACCTATCGGGTGATGGGCCTGCAGGGCGTCGAAATGGTGGTGCTCGGCTTCAACACGCCCTCGGTGAACTCGCAGCGCAGCGGCGAAGGCCTCGCCGACCGACTGTTCCACCATCGTCTGTCGGTGCAGGCCGGCGCCTATCAGAACTCCACCTTCGTCGTCGCGGTCGCCAAGGCCGGCACCGAGGACGGCCATCACCTGACCGGCGGCACGCTGGTGGTCGATCCGAACGGCAAGATCCTCGGCGAACTCGACCATGAAAATGACGGCGTGCTGGTGGTCGCCTGCGACCTCGACGACACCCGCTTCGGCAAGGAAACGATCTTCGATTTCGCGCGGCACCGCCGGGTCGAGCATTACGGCCTGATCACCGAGCGCACCGGCGCGGGCGCGCCGCTCGGCCGCTGAGCCGAAGGCCACGCCGAGGCAATATGTTGGACCGTCCGGCGCACGGGCGCTGCGGCGAGACGAATACACTGGGCAAGGCATTGCCCAGTGCCCAGCTTAGGTGCTCCGTCGCCTGATAGGGCGACTTCGCACCGGTCGCGCACCTAGTCCTCAAAGCGGCTCGTGGCGTCACGGTCGCGGTCGTATCGCCTCGCCAGCGGAAACGGCGGCAACCAGGCCTCGCGACGGACGATCCAGCTTTCGTAGGTCGGCGTCAGTTGGTCAGGGGCATCGAGGGATCCGAGATTCACCTCGATTTCGTCTGCGGTGCGCGCGAAAACCGACGAGCCGCAGCGCGGACAAAAGAACCGCCCGGCATAGTCGCGTGTTTCGCCATCGATGGTCACGGCGTCCTGCGGGAACACCGCGGAAGCGTGAAACAGCGCGCCATGATGCTTGCGGCAGTCGAGGCAGTGACAAAGGCCGACCCGGTAAGGGCGCCCCGACGCCACGATCCGGATGTTGCCGCAAGAGCAGCCGCCAGTGAATCCGTCCATGATGCGCCTCCTCCGAAATCGGGCAGGCGGAACGTCTGCAACGAACCACACCGCCCATCTCGGGCAAATCCACCCATAGGGGCACAGGCTGCGGGAGCTTGCCCGGCACGGGCGGAAATGGCTGGTCCCCGCCGCCCGCCCGCCCCTTCCGCGCCTCAGGCGCGGAGCAGCACCTTGCCCTTGCGGCCGGGTTTGGCATTGGCGGCCGCTGCCTTGGCTGCGTCGGCGAGGTCGAACACGGCCTCGACCGGCAGTTTCAAGGCCCCGGTCGCGGCCAGGCGCAGCAATTCGCCCATCATCCGCATCTTGTCGGCCGGCGACAAGGCGGCGCCGATCTTGCTCGCCCAGAAGCCCTTGACGGTGGCCTGCTTGAAGATGACGTCGCCGGAGCCGATCTGCATGGGCTCGCCGGTCATCGAGCCGAAGGAGACGAGGACGCCGCCCTCGCCGAGCAGCGCCATGAGGTCGCCGCTCGCCTTGCCGCCGATGGAATCGACCGCCCGGCCGATCGACGCCCCTCCGACAATAGCCCGCACCTGATCCTGCCAGTCCGCCTGCGCGGTGGACACGGTATTGGCGATGCCGAGTTCGGCCATTTCGGCGATGCCCGCGTCACGCCGGACGAGGTTGATCGTGTTGATGCCGCGCGCCTTGGCCAGCATGGCCAGGGTCTTGCCGACGGCGCCATTGGCGGTGTTCTGGATGAGCCATCCACCCGGCTCGAGCTGCAGGAAATCGATCAGCATGACCGCGCTCATCGGCATGGCGATCAGCTGGGCCGCGGTCTCGTCGTCGATGGCATCCGGCAGAGGCACGACGACCTTGGCCGGGGCGAGGAAATATTCGGCCCAGGTGCCGTTGACCCCGGCGACGACCACCCGCTGGCCGAGCTTCACCGTGTCGACCCCCTCGCCCAGCGCATCGACCACGCCGGCGGCCTCCGTGCCGCCAATTGCGGGCAATTGCGGCTTGTAGCCGTAGCTGCCCAGCACGGTCCAAAGGTCGTGATTATGGATCGAAGCCAGCGTCATCTTGACCCTGACCTGGCCTGCCGCCGGCTGCGGGACCGGCCGATCGGCCAGTGTGAGGACTTCGGTCGGGTCGCCGAAGGTGGCGTGAACGACACTGCGCATGATCGTTTCCTCCTTAAGGATCAGGTGTTCGAACCGCGGTGACGAGCCCCACCGCCCAGGGTCGAATTCATCGAATGCTTCGGCCCCCCAAGCGGCCTCGGCGCGTCACGGCGAAGGCACGGACGACGTAGCGCCAGCCAGGTGCCCGGCCAGGGCCGGAGCGCCCCCCAGCAGACGCCGCATGGATGCCAGAGCCTCGTCGAGTTCCTTGCGGTCGTCGCGCAGCCGATTCAGCATCGCCGCGCCGAGGCCGATATGGTGCAGCATCCGCGCCGTCTCGCGCGGCGGCAAGCCGGCCGGCAGCGAACCGTCGGCAAGGCCCTGGTCCAGCACATCGGCGAGCCAGCCGATACGGCGGTCGATCGCGGCCTCCAGGATGGCGCGCATGGCTTCGGAGACGTCGGCGATTTCAGCGGCGAGCTTGACCATCAGGCAGCGATCGGCCCAGCAGCGACCATCCACTTCGCCGAGCCAGGCCTGAAGATAAGCGAGAGCGCGGTCGCGCCCGGTCCGCCCGTCGGCTGCGAAGACCAGCGTTATGCCCCGCTCGGTCGCTTCGACATAACGCTCGAACAGCGCGCAGCCGAACTGCTCCTTGGAGCGGAAATAGTGATAAAATGACCCTTTGGGCACGTCGGCCGCACCCAGGATCTCGTTCAATCCGGTTCCCGCGAAGCCCTTCCGCAGGATGATCGATTGCCCACAGTCGAGAATGTGGTTGCGTGCGTCTTCGAAGCGTGCGGCCATGCGCCTGCTTAGCGCAAAATTAGACCGGTCGTCTAGTCATGCTCAATAGGCCTTTTCCGGCCCCTGCCGAAAAGCGAACGAGCAATTCGGTCCGACCGGCCTCGCGCCTCGGCCAGCAGCAATGCGCGTGCCTGCAACGCATCATCCGAATGGCCTAGCCGCGCAGGGGCCGGAAGAACGCCCTGATGTCGCCAGCGAGCAAATCCGGCCGCTTCATCGCGGCGGAATGCCCCTCGCCCGGCCCCACGGTCCAATGCCCCGCATCGGTCACGACGCGTGCCATGGCCGGCGCGGCGGGTGCATTCGGCCTGGAGACCCCGCCCCTGCGTGCGCCACCGGGGGCCGCTCCGCCGGCGGGCCGTGCCGACGCGCCGCCAGGACTGCCATAACGGGGCCAGGACGATGCCTTGATCGCGCCGGTGAACCAGTAGAGCGAGATATTCGCCAGGAGCGCATCGCGTTCATAGGCAGCCTCGTCGTCCGCTCCGGGCCGGCCTCCTTCGCCGCCCCGGACCAATTGTTCCGCCGCCATCGCCGGCGGCAACTGGATGAAGGCATAGGCCTGCCCCCGGCTCCGCCATTCGCCCGTCTCGGTCAGGCAGGCCCTCTGCTCCGCCGGCCGCGCGTCGGCCTGATGCACGCCCGCCAAAGCCGACAGGAGATCCAGGCGCATGCCGACCAGGGGATCCGACCGGACCTGGCCCATTTGCGCGGTGATCGCGGCTCCCCAGTCGCCGCCATGAACGGCGAAACGCCGGTAGCCCAGGACATCGCTCATCAAGCTCATCAGCAGGCCGGCGGTTTCGCCGGCCGAGAAACAGGGCTGGCCGGGTGCATAGGACAGGCCATAGCCGGGCAGCGACGGGGCGATCACCGTGAAGGCATCGGCCGGATCGCCGCCGAAACGCGCGGGATCGGTCAGCCGCGGAATCAGCCAGAGCCATTCAAAGACCGAGCCCGGCCAGCCATGGCAGAGGATCAGGGGCGTCGGATCGGGCCCCCTGCCCGGAACGTGCAGATAGTGCAGGTCGACACCACCGAGCCACACCTTGAATTGCGGAAAGGCGTTGAGACGCGCCTCCACCGCGCGCCAGTCGAACCCGTCGCGCCAATAGGCCACGAGTTGCTCCTGAAAAGCGCTTTCCCCGCCAGTGGCGCGCTCGGGCCGGACGTCCGGCCATGGCAGGCGCGCCAACCGCGCTTTGAGGTCCTCGATCGCCCGGTCGGAAATGCGCAAGGTGAAGGTTACAGGTGTCATGCTGATCGAGTGCCCCGCGGTCGCTGTTGAAGCCAGAGGGACGGGACGCTAAAACCTCAACCAAAGTTGAGGTCAAGAGCGATGAGCAAGATCGATCCGGCCGATATCGGCAAGGGATTGACGGTGGGAGAGCTCGCCACGCGCAGCGGCGTGGCGGTGTCGACCATCCATTTCTACGAGGCCAAGGGCTTGATCCGGAGCTGGCGCAACAGCGGCAACCAGCGCCGCTTCCCGCGCGAGGTGCTGCGCCGGGTGGCGGTCATCAAGGTGGCGCAGCGCACCGGCATCCCGCTCGGCGAGATCAAGCAGGCGCTCGCGGCCCTGCCCGAGGGGCGCACGCCGACCATCGAGGACTGGAGCGAGCTGTCGGCTCGTTGGAGGGCCGATCTCGACAGCCGGATCGAACGGCTCACCCGTCTGCGCGACCGGCTCGACGACTGCATCGGCTGTGGCTGCCTGTCGATCAGGGCCTGTCCCTTGCGCAATCCGCTCGATGAACTCTCCGAGGCCGGACCAGGACCGCGCCTGCTCGATCCGGGCTGAGCCTGCTTCGGCAAAGCTTCGTCCGGCACCGAAACATCCCGCTGCCCCGGCATGCGAAAACGTCATGGTCAACGCCATCAACCGAGGCAGGTCATGACCATCACGGTTTTCATTCGCTACCAGATCGACCCGTTCAAGCGCGACGCCTTCGAGGCCTATGCGCGCAATTGGCTGACGATCATTCCGAAATGCGGCGGTAATCTCCTGGGGTACTGGATGCCGCACGAAGGGACCAACAATATCGCCTTCGGCCTGATCTCGTTCGAGAGCCTGGCGGCCTACGAGGCCTACCGCGCGCGCCTGCGGGCCGACGACGACGGCCGCGCCAATTTCCGGATGGCCGAAGAAGAGCGTTTCATCCTCAGTGAGGAACGGACATTCCTGCGGATGGTGGCCTGAGCGGCCCGCCGGCGCTACGCCGCATAACGCTTGGCGCCGGCCACACAGAACACCACGGCAACCGTCACCGCCACCATCGGCCAGCTGACCGGCTCGCCGAGCAGGACGGCGGCGATGGCGAGCCCGAAAAAGGGCTGCACGAGTTGCAGCTGGCCGACCGCGGCGATGCCGCCCTGGGCGAGGCCGCGATACCAGAAGACAAAGCCGATCAGCATCGAGAACAGCGAGACATAGCCGAGGCCGAGCCAGGCGCCGGGCGTGATGCCGGTCCATGCCGCCGGCCAGGTGCAAAACGCCACCGGCGCCATCACAGGGATCGACAGCACCAGCGCCCAACAGATGACCTGCCAGCCGCCGAGCCGGCGGGACAGCACCGCGCCTTCGGCATAACCGAGGCCGCAGACGATGACCGCGGCCAGCATCATGAGATCGCCGGCAGGCGCCATGGCGAAGCCTTGGGTCACGGCAAACCCCGCGACCGCCAGGCTGCCGAGGCCTGAAAAGGCCCAGAACGCCAGGCTCGGCCTTTCGCCCCCGCGCAGCACGCCGAACAAGGCGGTGGCCAGCGGCAGCAGCCCGATGAACACGATGGAATGGGCCGAGGTGACATGGGTCAGCGCGAGCGCCGTCAACAGAGGAAAGCCGACGACCACCCCGAGCGCCACCACCACGAGCGCGGCGAGGTCCCGGCGCTCCGGCAGCTTCGTCCCGGTCCCGACCAGCAGCATCGCCCCCAGCGCAGCGGCGATGATGGCGCGCGCACCGGTCAGGAACAGCGGATCGAAGCCGCCAACGGCGACCCGGGTCGCCGGCAGGGAGCCGCTGAAGATCAGCACCCCGACGAAACCGTTCAGCCAACCGCTCAATGCGCCGTTCATCCTGTCGCCTGCTGTCGCATCCATGCCCGACATCTCCTGATCGGGCGTGCTTGTGGACCGGCACGGCTTTCCTCTCCAGAGACAGTGCAGTACAGTTCGACCAAACTGTACTGACTACAGGAAGAGTACGGATGCACCTGCCATTGCTAGCCTCGTCCGATGACGGCACGCTGGTCTCCCAGGTCATGCGGACGATCGCCAAACGCATTTCCGGGCGAATCCTGGGGCCCGGCGCCAAGCTGCCGTCGATCCGCGCCAGCGCCGAGGCCTTCGGCGTCTCCAAATCGACTGTCGTGGACGCCTATGATCGCCTGGCCGCCGAAGGCCTGATCGAACCGCGGCGCGGTTCCGGCTTCTATGTCGCCGGGCCCGCGGCGCCCTTCTCGCTTGCCGACGCCGGCCCGCGGCTCGACCGCGCGGTCGATCCCTTGTGGGTGTCGCGGCAGGCGCTGGAGGCCGGCGACGGGGCCCTGATGCCGGGCTGCGGCTGGCTTCCGGCCTCCTGGATGCCCGAAGCAGGCCTCCGACGGGCCATGCGCGCGCTGTCGCGGCGCGATCCGATCAATCTCACCGATTACGGGCCGCCGCTCGGTCTGGCGCCCCTGCGCCAATTGCTGGCGCGCCGGATGGCCGAACACGGCATCGAAGCCAAGCCGGGCCAGATCATGCTGACGGATTCCGGCACGCAGGCGATCGACCTCGTCTGCCGGCTGCTGATCGAACCGGGCGATACGGTGCTGGTCGACGATCCCTGCTACTTCAATTTCCACGCCATGCTGCGCGCCCACCGTGCCAAGGTGGTCGGCGTGCCCTACACGCCCACCGGCCCAGACGTCGCGCTGTTCGAACAGGCTCTGAAGACCCATCGGCCGCGCCTCTACATTACCAATTCCGGACCGCAGAATCCGACCGGGGCGAGCCTTTCCCCGGTCACCGCGCATCGCCTCCTGAAGCTCGCGGAGGCCCATGACCTGACCATTGTCGAGGACGACATCTTCGCCGATTTCGAACATGAACCGGCCCCCCGGCTCGCCGCCTTCGACGGGCTGGAACGGGTGGTCCATATCGGCAGTTTTTCCAAGACCCTGTCCGCCGGCATCCGCTGCGGCTTCATCGCCGCGCGGCCGGACTGGATCGAGGGACTGATCGACCTGAAAGTCGCCACCGCCTTCGGTTCCAACCCGGTTTCGGCGGAACTGGTGCTGGCGCTGCTGAAGGACGGATCTTACCGCAAGCATGTCGAGACCCTGCGCGACCGGCTGGCGCGGGCGCGTGGCCAGGTGGCCTCCCGGCTCAGGGAGTTCGGCCTGACGCCCTGGGTCGAGCCGCGCGCCGGCATGCTGCTCTGGGTGAGCCTCGCTCCAGGCATCGATGCCGCCGATATCGCCCGCCGCGCGCTTGCCGAAAAACTGGTGCTCGCGCCCGGCAATGCCTTCAGCCCGAGCCGGAGCGCCAGCGGCTATCTCCGCTTCAATGTCGCCCAATGCATGGACCCACGCGTGTTCGCCGCGCTCGGCCGGGCGCTCGACGGCTGAGGCGGGGTCGCCGGTCGGCGCTCAGTCCGCCGTCGCGGCCGGGAAAAGACCGGGCCAATAGGTTCCGTCTGCGGTCGGACGGCGGCCGAAAATGGCCTGGCCGACGCGCACGACGGTCGCGCCTTCGGCGATCGCCCATTCGAAATCACCGGACATGCCCATCGAGAGATGATCGAGCGCAACGCCCGCCGGCGCGGTGTCGCGCAGCCGGTCGCGCAAGCCCCGGAGCAACCGGAAACAGGCGCGCACCTCGGCCTCGTCCTGGGTGAACACGGCGAGCGTCATCAGGCCGCGCACCCTCAGCGCGGAAAAGGCCGGCAGCTCCTTGACGAAACGCTCGACCTGATCCGGCGCCAGGCCATATTTGCTCTCCTCGCCGGAGGTGTTGACCTGCACGAAGACGTCCAGGCCACGGCCCTCGGCCAACAGGCGCTCGTCGAGGGCTGCGGCAACCTTCAGGCTGTCCAGCGCCTGGAATTCGGAGGCGAAGCGCGCGACATATTTGGCCTTGTTGGTCTGCAGATGACCAATGACACTCCAGGCCACCGGCAAATCAGCCAATGCCTCGGCCTTGAGGCGCGCCTCCTGCACCTTGTTCTCACCGAAATTGGCGATGCCGGCCTCGAAGGCCGACCGAAGCGCGGGAATTGCCACCGTCTTGCTGACCGGCAGCAGGCGCACCTCGTCCGGCGCCCGGCCGGCGGCCATGCAGGCCGCGTCGACGCGCGCCCGGACGGCGGCGAGATTGGCGCGGATTTCGTCGACCGCGGCGGCATCCATGCGGTCGGGACGCGGGGGAAATGTCATGCTTGAACCGTTCTGCCTGATAGGGGTCTCATCCCGGCCGGCAGGTTAGCGCAAGCCCGCCGCACATGGGCGTGGCACCGCTGCGCCCCTGACTTGCGGCAGGCGAATTGGTCTTGCCATCGCGGGCAAAGCAGTCCTTTTCGGCGGCCACCTGATCGGCCACACTCGCCTTGTCCCGAGGACCAGCAGCCGCATGCCCATCATTGATGCCCAGTCCCGACCGACCGGTACGCGCCGGAGCGGTCATCATCGCCGCGTCCTCACCGCTGCCCCCCATCCTGCCGCGCCGGGCCGGTCGTGCTGAACAACGACATTTCGAGAGCGACGGCGCTCATCCTTTTCGCCGTGGTGATCTTCGCCTGGGGGCTGAACTGGCCGGTGACCAAGGTCATCGTCGCCGAGGTCACCCCGCTGTGGACGGTGGCGATCCGCACCGGCCTCGCCTGCGCCGTGCTCGCCGTCCTGTTGTGGCTGTCGGGCCAACTGGTCCTGCCACAGCGCGGCGACATTCCGGTCGTCGTGGCGATCGGCTTCTTTCACATGGTCGCCTTTTCCGCGCTGATGGCGGCGGGCCTCAAATATGTCCCCGCCGGCCGTTCGGTCGTGCTCGGCTACACCACGCCGCTCTGGGTGACGCCGGGCGCCTGGCTGTTCCTGAGGGAGGACATGCCGCCCCGGCGGCTGATCGGCATCGCGCTCGGCCTCTGCGGCCTCATCTTCATGTTCAATCCACTCGCCTTCGACTGGAGCGACCGGCAAGCGCTGATCGGCAACGGCCTGCTGCTCCTTTCCGCACTGTCCTGGTCGGTCAGCATTCTCTATGTCCGGGCGCACAAGTGGATCTCGACGCCGTTCCAGCTCGGCCTGTGGCAAACCATGCTGGCGACCGCGGTGCTGACCGCGCTGGCGCTCGTCTTCGAGCCATGGCCTGACATTCACTGGAGCACGCCGATCGTGCTCGCCTTCACCTATAATGTCCTGATAGGCACGGTGCTCGGCTTCTGGGCCATGGCGGTGGTCAACCGCAGCGTTCCCGCGACCACCACCTCGCTCGGCATTCTCGGCACGCCGGTGGTCGGCATTGTCGGCTCCACGCTGGTGCTCGGCGAGACCATTGACCTGTCCCTGGTCGTGGCCACCGCCATGATCCTGACCGGCGTGGCGATCGGAACCTTCAGTCGGCGATAGCGGTTCCAGGAAGAGCGCACGCCCGGCCGTTATGCCGCAGTCACGCGCCCTCGCTAGGCTGGTGCCGGTGTGTAAGATCCGCCGTCCTGACAGGAGGAGCAGAGATGACCCAGTCTCCAAGCCAATTCGCCTGGTACGAGCTGATGACCACCGATACGGAGGCGGCCAAGGCCTTCTATACCAAGGTCGTCGGCTGGGGCAGCGAGCCTTTTGCGGGCATGCCCTACACCATCTTCAAGGCCGGCGAGGCGCCGGTCGGTGGCCTGATGGAGCTGCCGGAGGACGCCCGCAAGATGGGCGCCCCGCCCCATTGGATCGGCTATATCGTCGTCGACGACGTCGATGCCGCGACCGACAAGGCCAGGCGCCTGGGCGGCAGCGTGTATGTGGAGCCGCAGGACATTCCCGAGGTCGGCCGCTTTTCGATTGCCACCGATCCGCAGAAGGCCGCCTTCTGCCTGTTCAAATCGGCCAGCCCCGCGGAAAATCCGCCGGCGCCGATGGGCACACCCGGTCATACCGGCTGGCACGAGCTCTATGCCGTCGACTGGGAAAAGGCCTTCGCCTTCTATTCGGAGATGTTCGGGTGGCAGAAGGCCGAGGCGCTGGATATGGGCGCGATGGGGATCTACCAGCTGTTCTCCGCCGGCGGCGCGCCGATCGGCGGCATGTTCAACAAGCCGGCCGAGATGCCGGTGCCGGCCTGGCTCTATTATTTCACGGTCGCCGACTTCGATGCCGCCACCGAACGGCTGAAGAACAGCGGCGGCAAGGTGATCAACGGGCCGATGGAGGTGCCGGGTGGCGCCTGGATCGTCCAGGCGATCGACCCCCAGGGCGCCATGTTCGCGCTGACCGGCATGCGCAACTAGGCCCCGCGCCGTGCCCGCTGCGCGAGCCGCGGGCACGGCCGATCGAGGCCCTGCCTTGCGCGATCACCACCCGCCCGGCAGGAACCAGGCGGAGTGAGAGGCCTGCCGCTCGGCGGCGACCGGCTTTTCGATGCGCGGTTCGGCCGGCAATTGCAGGACGGTCGCGCGCTGGCCCGGGCGCAGCCTGGTCAACATGACGATCTTGCCGTCGGCAAATTCCAGCGCGTCATGATGCATGTCCGGCAGATCCTCGTTGAGGTGCCGGAAGCGCGCCGTCCGCGAAGCCACCTTGAAGGGAAAGACGAAGTCCAGGATGTTGTCCCTGACCACATCCGCCGCAAAGACGAGTTCCGTCCCGGGCAGCAGGCAAACCGCCATATCGGGCGCGTCGCAAGCCGCGAAGCCCTTGGTCAGCGACATGGGAAAGCGAGTCGAGACCAGCTCGTCACCCACTTTGGCGGGCCGAGAGGCGACATGTTCAAGACTGTAATCACACATGGAAGCTCCTCCCTCTTGCATCGGACCGGCGACATCATTGCCTTGCCCGCGAGAATAGCCTCGCAGATGGGCGAACTTGAGGCCGTGCGGCCGCGCCGCCATGCCTCCACGTGCTGCGCCCGCGCCGGAACCAGTGCATGATGGACGAGCGGGAGATCATCGTGGCTGCCCATCCGACCAAGGTCATCGTCTTCGGCGCCACCGGCAATGTCGGCCGGCGGCTCGTTGCCGGTGGCCTTGCCCATGGCCACGAGGTCACCGCCTTCGTCAGGAGCGGCCAGAAACTCGTCCAGCAGTGGAACGCCCAGCTGCCGGAGCGGCTGCGCGTCGTCGAAGGAGATGTTTTAGACGAGAGCGCCGTCGGCCAGGCGATCGAGGGCCACGATGCGGTGGTCAATGCCGCCGGGCATGCCACCGATCCCAAAATGCTCGAACGCATCTGCGCTATCATCGTCCGGCAGGCCGAGCGCGTCATGGCGCCGCCGCCGCGGGTCTGGCTTTTTGGCGGCGCCGCCGTGCTCAATATTCCGCACACGTCCTATCTCGGCGTCGACCTGCCGGGCGTGCCCGCCATCTACCAGGCACACAAGCGCAACTGGCACATGCTGAAGCGGTCGGCGACCGATTGGTCGTTGATGTGCCCGGGCCCCATGGTGCCGGCGCCGGACGGACGGCCGCGCGACGACCTCAGGATATCCACCGAGGTCCTGCCCTACCCACTCGGCAACTGGGCGCGCCTTGCGCCGCGCATCGCGCTGGCACTGTCGATGAAGGCGCATCTGGCCGAAATCACCGTTGCCTATGAAGATGTCGCCGAGATCGTCATGACCCATCTGGCGGCCGGTGGCGATTTCGCCCGCAAGCGTGTCGGGGTCGCTCTGCCGCCGGGGCGGCGTCAGGAGAAACGGGGCTGGCGGCCGGGCCAGCAAGGCCCGGAGCAATAGCGCGACGCAAGGAGGGCGGCACGGATCGTGCGACCGGCCCGCAATGGCATCTCGATCGAACCGGCCCAGGTCTTGTCGTGGTCGTTGAAACCAGGGCGGATCGATCAACATTCCGTCAGAACCGGTAGCTTTCCTACAGATCCAGTCTTGTTGGACGCCGCTCGACACCGTATCGGCATCTCACCAGCAAAGATTGGCGATCCTGGCTCGCACCAGACGCAGGAACGGCTCCGGTATCCGACATGCAGATCAAGAATTCATCCGATCGCTATGGCGCAATCGCCCAGTCGCTGCACTGGCTCACCGTCATCCTGCTGTTGCTGGCCTGGACGCTGGGCACATTCGGCGACGCTTTTCCCAGGGGGCCGGCGCGTGCCACCGGCCAATTCGTCCATATGCTCACGGGATTGGCGATCCTGGCGGTTCTGGCGGCCCGCCTGCCCTGGCGAATGGTCGATCCGCCGCCGCCGCCGGAGCCGACCAGGCTGGGCCTGTGGGCGGAGCGCGCGGCGCGGCTCGCCCATTACGCGCTCTATCTGCTGCTGATCGCCGTGCCGATCGTCGGCATCGTCCTGCAATTCGCCCGCGGACGGCCGGTTCCCCTATTCGGGCTAATGGAAATTCCATCGCCCTGGGTCGCCGACCGGGCCTTCTCACGCAATGTCCGGCAGGTGCATGAAGTCGTCGCCCATGCCCTGCTGATCCTCGCTGGGCTTCATGCCGCCGCCGCGCTTTGCCACCACTGGATCTTCCGGGACCGGACGCTCGTCCGCATGCTGCCGGGTTCGCGCCCGGCGCAGCAGCGCGGCCAGGGCTGAGGTCGGCCGACGGAAGCCCTCGAGACAATCAGCCCGCCACGATCCCGATCCGTGCGGCGGCCGGACTTGCGCGCCCGCTCCGGGCGGTCCTCCGCCTAATTCCACAGATCTTTCACGTTTATATCACGCTGCCTTGCGGCGCGGATGTCATGGATTGCGACATGCAGCGCAGGGCCTTCACCGAACCGTCGAGCCGCGATGACCCGAAGCGCCGAAATGCGCTTCCAGCGGCGCGCCAGATCGGTCGCGACGTCGCGACCCCGGCGCGATCAGGGCCAAGGGCGGCCTGCGCCGAAATGGCATGACATCACCGAGGGAGGCAGAAATGGCGAAATCCTACTTCTTCCACTTCGCCCCGATCAGAGGGCGCATGGTGGCCCCCGTCTCGCAACAATCGGTCCACGCCCCGCTGCCCGAGCGCGACGTGCCGTCCGACGCGCCGCCACCGGACAGCCGCCGCGACGGCCCTGGCCGCTGCGACCCGCACCGGAACGGCTCTCGCCGCGACTGGCGAGACGAGGACGACCGCTGGTGAGCGGCGGAGATCGCGAACACCAGGGCCTTCGAGCGGTCAAGCCCGGCGCCCGGCCGCCCGCCGGGGCCATGGCTAGTCGACCCGCGCTCCCGAGGCCTTCACCACCTCGGCCCAGCGCGGGATTTCCGCGTCGACACGGGCGCGCAGCACCTCGGGCCCCTTCATGGTGGACACCGCACCCATCTGCTCGAAGCGGGCGCGGAAGGCCGCATCCTGGCCGATCTTGATCAGTTCGGCGGTCAGCCGCTTGGCGATCGGTTCGGGCAGGCCCTTCGGCGCGATCATGCCGGACCATGAGGTCACGTCGAAATCGGCGACGCCGCTTTCCATCATCGTGGGCACCTCGGGCAGCCCCGGCCAGCGGCGCGCGGTGGAGACCGCGAGCGGGCGGATCTGGCCGCCCTGGATCTGGCCGATAATGGTCGGCAGGTTGTCGAACATCATGTCGATACGTCCGGCGATCAGATCCTGCACCGCCACCGCACCGGTGCGGTAGGGCACGTGCAGCAGTTCGAGGCCGATGCGGTGGGAGAAGAACTCCGTGCCCAGATGGGCGGTCGTGCCGACCCCCGGCGTGCCGTAGCTGACCTTGCCGGCGCCGCGCTGCTTGGCCCAGGCGAGAAATTCCTGGATGTTGCGCGTCGGGTTCTGGGCATTGACCACGAAGACGTTGGGGATCTCGTAGATGTCGGCGAGATAGGTGAAATCGGTCAGGGGATTGAACGGCAGGCGGCTGTACAGCGTCACATGCGCGGAAAGCGGCCCGATGGTGGAGACGCCGAACGTATAGCCGTCGGCATCGGCGCGGGCGATGGCGTCGACCCCGACATTGCCCGCGGCGCCCGGGCGATTCTCGATCACCACGGGCTGGCCGAGGCCGGCGGCGAGCCGCTCGCCGATGACGCGGGCCAAAACATCGGTCGAGCCGCCCGGCGGGAACGGCACGATCATGCGCAGCGGCCGGTTCGGATAGCTATCCTGGGCGGAAGCGCCCCGCAGGGCAGGCATGGCGAGCGCGCCGCCAAGGGCGGCGAGCAGGGAACGACGGCTGGGCATGCGGTTTTCCTCGGTGAATGGCTGGTTGTACGGCCGCTTGTCACCACGGCCTTGGGCGCAGAATGGACGAGACCGGCCGGCGCAAGCAAGCGGCATGGCGCCGCGTGCGCTTCGCGCCCGACGCCCCCGGCAATCGACGGCCGCCATCCGGAACATCAGGCGGAAACAGGTGTCGGAGAAAACCGGCCCACGGGCGAAAGCCGACTGGTGACAGCGCCCCGTCTCGACATCGCGGAGCCACGACATGTCCCGGCGCCTCCACGCCCTCCTCGCCTTGGCCTGGGGGGCGGGCCTCACCTTCAGCCCGGCGGCAGCGGCACCTTTGCCGCAAGCCGCCAAGGCGGCCTGCCTGCAACTGATGGTCAATCCGCCGGATATCAGCCTCGACCGACCGGCCTTCGAGCGCGGCGTCAAGATCTGGGTGGAGACCTGCCGGCAGGCCTTGGCGACGGAAGGGTCCGAGCCGAACATCATGCTCGCGCTGGCCCGCGCGCTCGCCGCGGACGGGCAGCGCGCCGAGGCGGTCGACCTCTGGCGCGCCGCGGCGGCCCATGAGGGCAATGCCGAGGCCTCCTACCAGCTCTACGAAACCCACCGGGCCTTCGACCGGGGCGACGTCAACCGGGCGCAGCTCGTGACACGTGCCGAAGCCGAGGCCGCGCTGCGCCGGGCCGCCGAGATCGGCCACCGGGACGCGATGCATATGCTGGCCGTGCGGCTCGACCGCGGCGGCGTGGTCAAACGCGATGCCGACGGCGCCCGGCTCTGGGCGGAGCGCTCGCTCGCCGCACCGCCCGCCGGCGCCAGCCCCGCCGATATCGCCTTGCTGCTCGGCCGCCTGCTGACCCGCTCCGAGCGGCCCGAGGAACGCGCCCGCGGCCTGGGCATGCTGGAGGGCCTCGCCCGCGCCGGACGCGGCGACGCCAAGGCTGTCCTTGCGGCGGCGCTGCGGCCGAGCGACCCGGTCCGGGCGCGCGACCTGCTCGAACAGGCGCTCGAGAGCCATCCCGGCCATGCCATCCCGGCGCTGGCCGACATGCTGATCAAGGGCGAAGGCGGCTCCCAGGACATCCCTCGCGCCCTGGCGCTCTTGCGTGGACGATCGGCGGCCGATGCCCCGGCGGTGCGGGCCGCCTATGGCCAATTGCTGCTCGAAGGCCGCCTGGTGCCCCGCGACACCGCGGAGGCGGTGCGGCTGATCGCCATCCAGGCGCAATGGGACCAGGAGGCCCGCCTGCAGGTCATGGGATTGCTCGCCGCCCATCCGGAGATCCACCTCCGCGGCCCCAACAGCTTCCTTTACGATGCGACCGAGGCGACCGAGCTCGGCGAGCCCGGCGCGCTCGCCGCCCTGATCGCGCTCAAGCTGTCGACGAATAGCCAGTTCGCCGACCGGGCCGGCGGCTGCGCCCTTGCCGATCGGGCGGCGCGAGCCGGCGACGCCGGGGCCGGCAGGCCCACCGTGTGCCGGGCGGACTGAGCCGGCCATCACGCACTGCCCTCGGCCGCCGGCCATATCGCCACGCAACGGAAGCCTTTGCCCGCCTGGGGAGATCCCGCCCCTGGCCGGGGCCCGTCCGGTCGTTCGCCCGCGCCGAACACCGCTGGCGGGCCCGCCAAAAAAACTTCGTGCGATCTGTCGAATCCGCGAAACCGCCTTCGTCGTCCCATCAGAGCGCTGGTTCGAACAGGGCCAGGACGGCTCGCGAGCCGATGCTTTCAACGCAACAAGACCGATGCCTTCAACCAAACAAGGAACAGACCAATGCGCTTCATGGTGATCGTCAAAGCCACCAAGGATTCCGAGGCGGGTATCATGCCGAGCGAGCAGCTCCTGGCCGATATGGGCAAATTCAACGAGGAACTGGTCAAGGCCGGCGTGATGCTGGCGGGCGAAGGCCTGCACCCGAGCTCCAAGGGCGCTCGCGTCCGCTTCTCCGGCAAGACCCGCACCGTCATCGACGGCCCCTTCGCCGAGACCAAGGAGCTGATCGCCGGCTTCTGGCTGCTGCAGGTCAAGTCGAAGGAGGAAGTGATCGAGTGGGTCAAGCGCTGCCCGAACCCGTTCGAAGGCGAATCCGAGATCGAGATCCGCCAGGTGTTCGAGGCCGAGGATTTCGGGGTCGAATTCACCCCGGAGCTGCGCGAGCAGGAAGACCGGTTGCGCGCCGAGATCGAACGGCAGGGCAAGAAGGCCTGACCGGCCGGAGACGAGACGGACCGATGGAGACGACGATGCGTTTCATGATGTTCTACAGGCCCGCCGACATCAAAGCCGCCGAGGCCGGGGCACCGCCCAATCCGGACGAGATGGCCGCCATGGGCAAGCTGATCGGCGAAATGACCGCCGCCGGCGTGCTGATCGCCACCGAAGGGCTGATGCCGACCTCGGCGGGCATGAAGATCAGGCGATCGAGCGGCAAGATCACCGTCATCGACGGCCCCTTCACGGAAGCCAAGGAGCTGATCGCCGGCTTCTGCATGGTACAGGTGAAATCGAAGGCCGAAGTGATCGAATGGGGCAAGCGGTTCTTCGACATCGTGCGCGAGGACGGCGAGAGCGAAATCCGCCAGATCTTCGATGTGGGCGACGCGCCTTGCGCCGGCCTCCCGCTCGAGCTTGCGACGCCGGCCTGAGCGCGACCTGACCGACCGCGTCGAAACGCCGCCGGGATAGCTTCTGTCCCGGTGGTCTTTTGCTTGCGGCGGCGGGCCGAAGCTGGTCTGATCCGCCGCCGTGACGGCACCTGATACGCATAGCACCATCGAAGCGATCTGGCGGATCGAGGCCGCGCGGCTCATCGCGGGCCTCGCGCGGGTGGTGCGCGACGTTGGCCTGGCCGAAGAGCTGGCTCAGGATGCCCTGGTCAGCGCATTGGAGCGCTGGCCGCAGACCGGCGTGCCGGAAAAGCCGGGTGCCTGGCTGATGGCGACCGCCAGGAACCGGGCGATCGACCGCATACGCCGGAACAAGGTGTTCGCGCAGAAGCAGGGCGAGATCACGCTGGAGATCGAAGGCCAGCTCGAGATGGCGGTGCCCGACATTGATGCCGCCCTCGACGACGATGTCGGCGACAACCTGCTCAGCCTGATCTTCACCGCCTGCCATCCCGTGCTTTCGACCGAAGCGCGACTCGCGCTGACCTTGCGGCTGGTCGGCGGGCTGACCACCGAAGAGATCGCTCGCGCCTTCCTGGTGCCGGAACCGACGGTCAGCCAGCGGATCGTCCGGGCCAAGCGCGCGCTGGCCGAAGCCCGTGTGCCCTTCGAGGTCCCGCGCGGGGCCGAACGCGCCGCCCGCCTCTCCTCCGTGCTGCAGGTCATCTATCTCATCTTCAATGAAGGCTATACGGCGACCGCCGGCGACGACTGGATGCGGCCCCAGCTCTGCGAGGAAGCGATGCGTCTCGGCCGGGTCCTGGCCGGACTGGTGCCGCGCGAGCCGGAAGTGCACGGCCTGGTGGCCCTGATGGAGATCCAGGCGTCGCGGTTCGGCGCCCGCACCGGCCCGTCCGGCGAGCCGGTCCTGCTGCTCGACCAGGATCGCGGCCGCTGGGATCATCTGCTGATCCGCCGCGGCCTGGCGGGGCTCGCCCGTGCCGAAGCCCTCGGCGGCGCCAATGGTCTCTACGCCCTGCAGGCTGCGATCGCCGCCTGCCATGCCCGCGCCCGCACCGCCGACGCGACCGACTGGTCGCGCATCGCCGCGCTTTATGACGCGCTCGCGCAGCTCGCGGGATCACCTGTCGTCGAGCTCAATCGCGCGGTAGCCCACGCCATGGCCTTCGGGCCGGCCGCGGGCCTGGCGCTTGCCGACGCGCTGGTCGGCGAACCGACGCTGAAGGCCTATCACCTGCTGCCGGGGGTGCGCGGCGACTTCCTGTTCAAGCTCGGCCGTTTCGACGAGGCGCAAGCGGCTTTCGAGCGGGCGGCATCGCTCACCCGCAACGCCCGCGAGCGCGATGTGCTGCTCGGCCGCGCCGCCGAAAGCGCCGCCGGCATGGCCAAGGCGGGATGACCGCGGCCGCGCGCAGCGCCGCCCCCTAGCCGCGTTTCGTCACGCGGGCTACGATCGGCCTCCCGTCGTATGTCGGCCGGGAGAGCCTGGACCGATGCTGCTTCCCACTCTGGATCTGACGCTTCGGGCCGTCACGGCCGCCATCCTGCTCTTGCTCGCGGCCCTCATGCTGCGCGACGTCCGCACGATGACGGCCGGGCGCCTGGCGGTGGCCTTCGCCGTGGGATCGGCGGCCCATGCGCTGAGTTCCTCGGTCGGCTTCGCGGCCCCCGTAGCCCCTTGGAGAGCCCTGCTCATCGCGCTCGCGACCGGCAATGTCGTGATCTTCTGGCTGTTCACCAAGGCGCTTTTCGGCGACGGCTTCATCGTTCGCTGGTGGCATGCCGCCTTGTGGGCCCTCCTGGTCGGGGCGAGCCTGGTCAATTGCCTGGTGCTGTTGCCGGCCGACGCCTGGGCCGCACGCCTGTTCAGCATGAGCCTGACGGTCGCCACCCTCGGCTTCGTCGCGATGGCGATCGGCCAAGCCATCGCCTCCTGGTCGGTCGACCTGGTGGAAGACCGGCGCCAGCTAAGAGTTTTCATCGTCGCCGCGGCGGCCCTCTACGCCGGCCTCAACGCCGTCCTGCAACTGACAATGGGCGGAACCGCCGCGCCTGGCTTCGTGGACGTCGCCAATGCGGCATTGCTCGCCGGCATCGTCACGGCCATCGCCTTTTCACTGATGCGGGTCGGCGGCGACCAGCTGTTCCCGGCGGTGGCCGCCTCAGCTGCCGCCGGCAACGGTGAACCGCAAGCCGAGCCGGCAAGCGCGGACCAGGCTCTGATCGCCGCGCTGAACCGCTTGATGGCCGATGATCGCATCTATCGGCAGGAGGGCCTCAGCATCGGCGTGTTGGCGATGAAGCTCGGCCTGCCCGAATACCGCCTGAGGCGACTGATCAACCAGAGGCTCGGCTACCGCAACTTCAACGTCTTCCTGAACAATTACCGGATCGCTGAGGCCAAGACCGCATTGGCCGATCCGAGCCAGGCCGCGGTGCCGGTCATCACCATCGCCATGGATGCGGGCTTCCAGTCGCTCGGGCCGTTCAACCGGGCCTTCAAGGCGACCACTGGCGTCACCCCAACCGAATATAGACGCCTGAACATCGCCACCTGAACGCCGGCGGCCCAGCGGCATAAGCCATTGCGTCCCCTCGCCCATTTCGAAATCGACCGGCCGTTTCGATTTTCGGCCAGTGCGAATTTCGAATTCGGCGAGCGCCTGGCCGGCCGGACGCGCCTGTCTCCAGCACGCCATGTCGGCGCAGCGGCCGGAGACACCGATGATCGGGACACGCGGAATGATCGTTCTTGCCGCGGCTACGGCCTTCAGCGCCGTGGCCCTGACAGCGGCCCGGCCGCAGGAAGCCGCGCGAGTCGCGACCGGCTTCGTCAGCCACATCCTGTGTTCGGCGACCTTCATATCCGGGCTCGACCCCGACCAGGTCTTCGCCGAAACGGTCGATGCCATGCCGGGCGTCGCGCTGATCCGCTGGGGTCTCGACTACAAGGTCGACCGCACCCGCCGGCAGGTAACGGCGACATTGTTCGGAGCCGGCACCAGCCGCGCGGTCCATCGCGACGGGTTGGGTTGCCTTGTCGACAACGGCGAGGTGCCGCGCGAGGCCGCGTCGGCGGTGACAGGCATCGAACGGCCCCGGCCAGTGCTGCCCGACATTGCCGGCCCGCGCCTTGTCGAGCCGGCGAACCCGCAGCTCGGGCGCGCGCTCGATCAGGCCTTCAGCGAACCCGATCAACCACCGTTCCGGCGCACCAAGGCAGTCGTCGTGATGAAGGACGGCCAGATCGTCGCGGAGCGCTACGCCGCGGGTTACGGCATCGACACGCCCATTCTCGGTTATTCCGCGACAAAATCGGTGATCAACGCCCTGATCGGCATTCTCGTGCGCCAGGGACGGCTGACCATCGGCCAGCCCGCCCCGATCGTCGCCTGGCAGGTGCGCGGCGACGCCAGGCACGCCATCACCATCGACCAGTTGATGCGCCACACCAGTGGACTGGCGCTCGGCAGCTCGCTGAACGCCAGCCTTGCGAGCGTCTGGGATCCGGTCAACCGGATGAAATATATGGAGCGCGACATGGCCGGCTTCGCGGCAGCCGCGCCGCTGGCGACGCAGCCTGGAGCCGCATGGACCTATCACGACGGCAACACCGTCCTGCTGTCGCGCGTGATCCGCGACGCCGCCGGCGGCAACGCGAACGCGGTCAGGCGCTTCGCCGACCAGGAACTGTTCGGTCCGCTCGGCATGCGCCATGTCACGCTGGAATTCGACGCCACCGGCACACCCGAGGGCTCGAGCCAGATGCTGGCCCCGGCGCGCGACTGGGCGCGGTTCGGCCAGCTCTATCTCGACGACGGCGTTGTCGGCGGCCAGCGGATCCTGCCCGAGGGCTGGGTCGATTATTCCGCGACGCCGACGCCCGACGCCTGGGTGGGATATGGCGCGGGCTTCTGGACCAATCGCGGCGACAATTTCGGCGCCGGCAAACGGATCCAGTTCGGCATGCCCGGCGAGGCGTTCTATGCCAGCGGCACATTCGGGCAATATGTCATCATCATACCCTCGCAACGGCTGGTCATCGTGCGCTTCGGCCTGTCCCGTGATCGCGGCGATATCGAGGGAGTGGCTCGGCTGGTGGCGGATGTGATCGCCGCGACCGGCGAACCCCGCGACGTGACGGCGTCCATGCCGGCCGGCCGGCCACCACGGCCGGCGCCTTCAAATGTCGGCCGATGAAACTAAAAGGCCCCGCGACCTTTACCAGGTGCGGGGCCAATCAAGGCGCCAGGCGCCTTGTCGGGCATCATGCTGCCGCATCGCCACCAGGGAAGCCGCCGGTACATCCGCGGTCGGCTTCATTTGGCGGTGCGAAATACCGGGCGACGCGAAAGTTCGTCAGCCGCCGGCAGTGCAATCAGGCCAGATTCTTCGAATAGTCGACCAGCATATTGCCGGTCTTTCAGTCCGAAGCGAAACCGAAATTCGCCCCCTGACCACCTATCGACTGATGGGATATGGGTGGCTCCCGCCACAAGCGCAAGGTGCCGCGGCAAAAACTCTTTGGCGAAGCGGCTGAAAATCCCGGCGATCCCATGATCGGCGGACGGCGGCAGACCCGATGGTCCCGCCCGGCCAGCGCCGATGCCTGGACGAGCGCCCGCGATGATGACCGCGGTTCAACTTGCCAGCGTCTCCAACAGCGCAGCGATCTTGATCGTCGCGAAATTGGAGAAGGTGTCCGAGATCGCGTAGGGCAGGATGATCTGGTCGCCATGCCGCATGGCCCCGCAGGTGTAGACGACATTGGGCACATAGCCTTCGCGTTCGGATGGTTCGGGCCGCAGCAACGGTTCGCGTGAGCGCGCCAGAACCCTGGACGGATCGTTCTTGTCGAGCAGAGCCGCGCCGATCGAATATTTGCGCACCGGACCGACGCCATGGGTCAGCAGGAGCCAGCCTTCGTCGAGCTCGATCGGCGAACCGCAATTGCCGATCTGGACGAATTCCCAGGGAAATTCCGGCTTCAGCAGGAGCTTGCCGCCGTCCCAGACATAGAGGTCGTCCGACGTGATCAGGTAGAGATTTTCATTGTCCTGCCGCCCGAGCATGGCATAGCGCCCGTCGATCCGACGAGGGAACAGGGCCATGCCCTTGTTTCTGGCGGCGGTGCCACGCAACGGCACCATCCTGAAGCTGAGAAAATCGGAGGTTTCGATCAATTCGGAGCGGATCGCCTTGCCGCTATAGGCGGTATAGGTGGCGTAAAAGGTCTTTTTGCCGTCATCGTCGAATTCGACGAAACGGGCATCCTCGATCCCGTTCGACTGGGCCTCGGTGACCGGGAAGAGCACGCGCTCGCTGATATCCTCCTCGGGCTTGAAGGCAACCTCGATATGGTCGCCGTCCGGGCTCGACACGCGGCCGACCACCCGGGGCATTGCGGCAAGGCGCGCCGTCGGATCAACGCTCACGCTGCCGTCGGCGGCGATCGAACCAGATCGGAAGGTCAGCGACGAAACATGCCCCTCGCCCACCGCACGCAGGCTGAGGATGAAACGGCGACCGCCTTCCGGTGCCCCGGACTGATCCGGGTGGGCGACGACGCTGGGGTTGAACAGGGCCGAGGCCTCGAAGGAATATTCGTTGAGAAAATAAGCCCCGAGCAACTGGCGCTGGGTGCGGGTGAAATCGGCATGGGCGACCAACGCCTCTTCCATCTCGTCGGCACGCGCCTCGAACGTGGCGAGCAAGTTGCGATGGCGGCCCTGGAAGTTCTCCAGCACATCGGCCAACTGGCTCGCCGCCGCCTCGGAGCTGAGCCCAAGCACCCGGTCGACAATATGGTTCGCCCGGGTCTTGTCGGTCGGATTGAGGTCGCGCGGTTCGGTGGCCGGCTTGAACGGGCGAACGATTACCCTTGCCGTGTCGGGGCGCAGATACAGAGCCTGCCGATTAAGGAATGTGGCTGACGACAATGCGTGCTCGACTTTCTCTTCGGGATTTCAAGGATTTCAAGCGCCGACCGCACGAAGCGGCGCGAGCGCCGCGCGATCGCCGGTCATGCGCGCCAACTGACGGATCTCGGCGAGGCTGAGAAGGTATGACACGGCCGACTCGCCGCCCCGGTTCTCGTTGCGGCGATCGGGATGCAGCCCGTCGCGACAGCTGCCGGTGTCGAGATCGACCAGCGGCAAGCCCAGGTCATTGCCGCCGAGGAACCAGGCGAAGGCGCGCGCCGCGCCCTCCCGCCATTCGGCCGCGCCGTCGGCACGCCACGCGGCAAGGCAGGCGGAGATCGCGGCGGTGGCCTCCAGGGGCTGCTGATCAAAGGCTTTCGGTGGTTGCCTGATGTCGCCGAAGCTGTTCGAACCGACGGGCCTGAAGTGACCGGTCGGCGTGGTCTGCAACGCCATCAGCCATTGCAGGGATCTCAGGCCGGTCTTGACCATGGCCGGAGAGCCGATCGACCGGCCAGCCGCCAGCAATGCCTGCGGCAGACGGGCATTGTCATAGGCAAGCCCCTCCTCGAACCAGACCCAGTCCTTGGTCTCGACATCCGCCATGATCGACATCAGCCGCTCGGCAAGCAGCCGCTGCAGGCCGGTGGCGACCGGATCCGCGGCGACTACGGCGCAATAGGCATCGAGCCCGAGCAGCGTGAAGGCCCAGGCGCGCGGCGAGCCGAAGCGTGCGACCACCGGCAGGGCTTCGGCGAACAAGGCCGTGGCCCAGTGCCGCCGCGACGCGCTGGCATCGCTGCGGGCGCATTCGCCCAGGGCCCAGAGTGTCCGGCCGTGGCTGTCCTCCGAGCCGATATCCTCGAGCCAGCGCCGATCGAAGCTCATGAAATTGCGGAACCGCCCGGCATCACGGTTCCAGGCGTGCTGGACGAAGGCGGCGAACCGGGTGGTGAGAACATCGGACAGGCAGTGTTCGCCCGGCTTGTTCAGCGCGCAGGCCACCAGCAGCGCCCGGGCATTGTCGTCGACGCAATAGCCGTGGTGGCGATCCGGTACCGAATGGACCGCATGCTGGAACAGCCCGGTATCGTCGCACATGGCCAGGAAATGGCCGATGCGCATCTCCGGCGTCGCCGTACCGTCGCGAGATGGCCCGGCCGAATGCGGCGACGGACCTGTCGGCAGGATCGAAACCGGCCCGGGCCGGGCGACCACACGGAGCTTATGGCTCCGACGAACGCTCTCGAACACGCCGAGATAGCGCTCGGCGGTGCGCTCCCAGGTCATCGACCGGCTGGCCGCATAGGCGCGCTTGCGCATGGCCTCGCGCCGGATGTCATTGGTCAGCAGCCCCGCGATTTCCTGGCCGATCGCGGTTGCGTCGCCGAAAGGAACCAGAATGCCGCGGCCGTCGGCCAGGAGTTCTCTCGCGTGCCAATAGGGCGTCGAGACCACCGGTTTGCCGAGACCGAAACTGTAGGCGAGCGTGCCCGACGTCATCTGCGCCTCGTTGAGATAAGGCGTCACGTAGACGTCGCACATGGCGATGAAGTCCAGCAAGGTCGCCTGGTCGACGAACCGGTCGAGAAACACCACATGGTTCTCGACGCCGATCGCGCGGGCCCGCGCCACCAGGCTGTCGCGATAGGCCTCGCCCTGGTCCCGGACGAGATTGGGATGGGTGGCACCGAGCACGACATAGACGGCATCGGGCCGGCTCCGGAGGATCGAGGGCATGGCATCGATCATGACCTCGATGCCCTTGTTGGGCGACAGCAGGCCGAAGGTCAGGATCACCGCCCGGCCCCGGTAGCCGAGTTTGGCCTTTGCTTCGTCAGGCTCGACGAAGGCGAAATCGGGGATGCCGTGGGCGATCACCTCGATCTTCTCGGCCGCGACCCGGTATTTCGCGCGCAACAGGTCGCGCGCCTTCTCGGCCATGACGACAATCTTCGACGAGGCGTCGACGATCCGGTCCATGACGCCGCGCTGCGCCGGCGTCGGCTCGGCCAGAACCGTATGCAGCGTCGTGACCACCGGCATGGTCAGCCGCGACAGCAGGGTCAGGATATGGCTGCCGCTGTCGCCGCCGAAAATGCCGAACTCGTGCTGCAGGCAGACGACATCGAACTGGCCGGCATTCAGGACATCGGCAGCCTGTTCGTATTCCGCGATGCAGCCGTCATGGATCTGCAGGCTGACGACCGAGGGATAGTCATAGGCCTGACCATGATCGGTCATCGCGACGATCGCCGTGTCGATATCGGTCCGCGAATATGCGACCGCCTGTTGCAGGTCGGTGGTGAAGGTGGCGATGCCGCAGCGACGCGGGAGCGAATTGCCGATGAAGGCCACGCGGTTCAACTGGGTCACGGACGCATCTCCGACTTGGGGCTGGGCGAAGACTTGGGGTTGGACGGAGACTTGGGGCTGGGCGAACTCGCTCCAGTCGACGAAGTGCCGGCAACCGGCGCGCCGGTCCGGGCCTGATGGCACGGGACCGTTGCCGGTGCCGGCGGCTGCGGGAAGCCGACATTCTGCCCGTCACGATTGCGCAGGAGCCCTGGCGCGGGCTCAGGCCCGGCATAGGCCAGCAGCGCCCTCAGCCCATCGCCGCCGACCTCCATGGTCGCCGCCTCCGCGTCCAGGAAGATCGCGTCGCCGGCGAAGGCGTTCATCGACCCGACCCGCGCATGGCCCTCGATGACGAGCAGCCAGGTCTCCATGCCGGCATCGATGTCCCAGTTCGACTTCGGCGCGCAATCGGCCCGTTCGAGAACGAAATAGGGCGTGGCGACCAGCAAGGTCCGGGCTTCGGTCAGGCGCCTGGGAGCGGTCCGGGCGCCGGCCGGCCCGGCGACCGCCGCCGCCAGGGCCTGGTCAGTATGCAATTCGCGCCCGCGGCCATGGTCGAAAAGGCGGAACGTGGCGTCGCTGCTCTGCTGGATTTCGGCAATCACCAGCCCGGCGCCGATGGCGTGAATGGTGCCGGCCGGCACGTGGAAAACGTCGCCCTTCCGGGCCGCGTGCCAGTGCACGAGGTCGGCGATCGATCCGTCCGCGATGGCGTCACGCAACTCATCGGCGCTCAGTTGCCGCCGCAGGCCGAGAGCGACCTCGGCCCCCGGCGCGGCCGACAGGATGTACCAGGCCTCGGTCTTGCCATTGGCCAGCCCGATCGATCGGGCAAAGGCGTCGTCCGGATGAACCTGGATCGACAGGGGCTGCGTGGTGAACAACAGCTTGAGAAGCAAAGCCGGGTCGGGTGCGCTCATATTGGCGCGCTGAAACCACAGTTCGCCGATCGCCGCCCCGTCGGGCCGAACCTCGCTCCAGGGAAGAAGATCGGTACTGCCCCAGGGCTTTTGCATCGCTCGCATCGAGGCGTGTTCGATCGTCATTGAAATCTCCTGGCTCGCACCGCGTGGATGGGGTCGACGTGATGTCGGAAAGCGCCATCGAGAATGGCGCCCGCCCCGTCACCAGAGAGGTCATGTCGTTGCCGGCGGAATGCCTCGCCGACCGGAGGAAACCATGGGCTCAATGGCGCCAATATTGCGCGGCGCTCGGCAATTGGCCCGTGACGTCCACATGGGCGACCTCGCTGGCCGCCCGCAATTCCTTCTCGGAGAAGGTCAGATCGAGCAACCGCCCGTCATCGGTCAGAAGCTGGACATCGTTGCGGCCGAACACGTCCTTCAGGACGGCGGAGTCGAGCCGGATTTCGCCGCACCCCATCACGCCCCCCGGTTCCCTGAAGAAGCCGTCGAAGTCATAGGAGGCGCGGACATCTCCCTTGCCGCCGCATGTCACGACGCCGCTGCCCGAGATGCCGCCGAGATATCGCATGATCGACCGGACCTTTCGGGTTGCGGGATACCGGGGCGCGACCCAGCCGGACCGTCGTCCCGGTCCGCCAAATAAAAGGCCCCGCGACCTTCACGAGGTGCGGGGCCAATCAAGGCGCCAGGCGCCTTGTCGGGCATCATGCTGTCGCATCGCCATAAGGGAAGCTGCCGGTACATCCGCGGTCAACTTCATTTGGCGGTGTCGAATGCCGGGCGGCCTGACGGAAATCCATCGGCCGGCGGCACTGCAATCAGGCCAGATCCTTCAAATTGTCGGCCGACATCTTGCCGGTCTTCCGGTCAGAAACGAGCTCGAAGCCCAGTTTCTGGCCTTCGCGCAAATCGCCCATGCCGGCGCGCTCGACGGCGCTGATATGGACGAAGGCATCGCTGCCGCCGTCATCGGGCTGGATGAAGCCGAAGCCCTTTTGCACATTGAACCACTTGACGGTCCCCGTAGCCATGGGAAACCCTTTCACATCTATAGATTTTGCTTGCCCACGATACCGCAGGCCGTCGAAATCGCATTTTCGGGTGAGAAATTATCAGCTTGGCGCGAAATTTCTTCTGCGCAAGGCCAAGTTATCTGGCCGTCTATCGACCTACCCAATATGGAGGACATCGAGCAAGAACACAAGGTGTCTCGATTTATTTCTTTGAGTCGACCCGTCCATCTCTTGGTAATATTAGCATAAATGCCGATTTTCTAACCCGCTTTTCGGAACAATTTGATGCCACTATGACGCGGTCGCGCCGGCCCGGGCGAATGCCGGGAATGACCGGCGCGCCGTCCGCGAAGAAACGGCATCGCATATGTGCGTTCCATTCCCGCCTGTCGGAGCATCCCTTGATCACGCTCGGCATCCATCACCGAACCCATTTCCGCTACCGTGAGCCGGTGAGCCTCGGCCCGCATCGCCTGATGTTGCGGCCACGTGAGAGCCGCGATCTCAGGCTGATCGCGAGCGAGGTGACGGTGACGCCGGCCGCGGCTGTGACCTGGGCCCACGATATCCAGGGCAATGCCGTGGCCACCGCCAGCTTTCAGGCCATGGCCGATCATCTCACCATCGACAGCCGCGCGGATGTCGCGCTCAACGCCGCCGCCTGGCCGGTATTCGACATCGCGGCATCGGCGATCTTCTTTCCGTTCCGCTATTCCGACGACGAATGGACCGATCTCGGCGCGCTGGCGAGGCCGCAATACCCCGATCCGGACGGACGCCTGCAGGCCTGGGCCCGGGCCTTCGTCGCGGCGCAACCGACCGACACGCTCGCCCTGCTCAAGGATCTCAGCGCCGGCATCCCCGGCTGGATCTCCTATCAAAGCCGCGAAGACGAAGGCACCCAGTCGCCGATCCAGACGCTCGATCGCGGCTGGGGCTCGTGCCGGGACTTCGCGGTGCTGTTCGTCGAAGCCGTGCGCGTGCTGGGTTTCGGCGCCAGGATCGTCTCCGGCTATCTCTACAATCCCGACCAGAGCCTCCTCGGTTCGTCCGGCGCCGGCTCGACCCATGCCTGGGCGGAGGTCTTCGTGCCCGGCGCCGGCTGGATCACCTTCGACCCGACCAATCGCGGCGTCGGCGGCGTTAATCTGATCCCCGTGGCGGTCGCCCGCGACATCCGCCAGGTCATGCCGGTCGTCGGCGGCTTCTTCGGGTCGAGCGACGCCTTTCTCGACATGTCGGTGGATGTGCGCGTGACATCGCGGCCGCCTGCCGTCTAGGCGGCGGCCGCCTGTCCAGGGCGTCCATACGAGAACGCCTCCACGCCTTGCCGAGCCCCCGGAAGCGGCGCAGTCTCGGGCATGACAGGCTGATCATCCTGTTGAAGGAGGAGGAAATCATGCAAGCCATGGCCACCGAAACCTTCGCCGCGAATATGCGCGGTCCGGTTATCCAGCGGATGGATGCCGACTACGACGCGGTGCGCAGCCTTTACAACGGCATGATCGACAAGACCCCCTTGCTGATCGCCCGCTGCACGGATGCCGCCGATGTCGTCACGGCGGTCAATTTCGCTCGCGACAACGACCTGGCGGTCGCTATTCGCGGCGGCGGCCACAGCGGCCCGGGCCTCGGCAGTGTGGACGACGGACTGGTGATCGACCTGTCGATGATGAAGGGCGTGCGCGTCGATCCCGTGACTCGCACCGTACGTGTCGGCCCCGGCTGCACGCAGGGCGACGTCGACCATGCCACCCATCTCTACGGACTGGCCGTGCCGGCCGGCATCGTGTCGTCCACTGGCATTGCCGGCCTGACGCTCGGCGGCGGCACCGGTTATCTCACCCGCAAATATGGCCTGACCATCGACAATCTGCTGGAGGCCGATGTCGTGCTCGCCGACGGCCGCATCGTCACCGCCAATGCGTCGGAGAATTTCGACCTCTACTGGGCGCTGCGCGGCGGTGGCGGCAATTTCGGCGTCGTCACCAGCTTCCTGTTCCGGGCCCATCCGGTGAGCATGGTCTATGCCGGACCGGTGTTCTGGGACATCGAGCATGCCCGCATCGTCATGCAGAAATACCGGGAATTCCTGCCGGGCGCTCCGGAGGAGCTCGGAACCTTTGTCGGTCTGAAGACCGTGCCGCCGGTGGACCCGTTCCCTGGGGAGCACCAGGGCAAGCAGGCCTGCGCCATCATCTCCTGCTACAATGGCCCCGCCGAGGAAGGCCAGGCGCTGATGGCCCGCCTGCTCGGCGCATTGCCGGTGCCGCTGTTCAACTGGATGGGCGAGATGCCCTTCCCGGCGCTCCAGTCGATGTTCGATCCGTTCTTCCCCAAGGGGCTGCAATGGTACTGGCGCGGCGACTTCGTCAAGGAGCTGAGCGACCAGGCGATCGAGGCCTATATCGCCCAGGCGCGGCGGCTGCCGAGCACATTGTCGCTCATGCATCTCTACCCGATCGACGGCGCCGTGCACCGGGTCGGCAAGGGCGACACCGCCTGGAACGCGCGCGAGGCGACCTGGTCGATGGTCATCGCCGGCATCGACCCCAATCCGCAAAAGGCCGGCGAGATCACCCGCTGGACCAAGGGCGCCTGGGAGGCCGTGCATCCCTATTCGGCCGGCGGCGGCTATGTGAATTTCATGATGGATGACGGCGACGATGCCCGCCTGAAGGCGACCTATGGCGAAAACTACGATCGCCTGGTCGCGGTGAAGTCGAAATACGATCCGCGGAACCTGTTCCACGTCAACCAGAACATCAGGCCGCTGCACTGACGCAGGTTCGTCGCGCGTCCCGCCTCGGGTGGCAATGCCTGGTGAGGGAGGGCCTCGACGAGGTCCTCCCGGTTCGCGAGCGGGCCATTGATCCCGACTTCACCTGTCGGTCTGCAATGCCACCGTGCGGATGTAATAGCGCTGCAGCACCAGGAACGGGATCAGCGCCACCATGATAGCGGTCGAGGCGGAGGCGAAGAGCGCGCCCCAGTTCGACTGTTCGAGCGTCATGTTGCGGGCGATCGCCACCTGCACCACGGTGAGATCGGGCGTGCTCGCCGCCACCAGCGGCCAGAAAAAGGCATCCCACTGGTGGATGAACATCATCAGCGAGGCGGTCGCTGCCGTCGGCCAAGACAGCGGCATCGTCATGCGCCGGTAGATCTGCCACCAGCTGGCGCCGTCGATGCGCGCCGCCTCGTAGATCTCCTTGGGGATCTGCGCGAAGAACTGGCGGAACAGGAAGACGACGATGCCGCTTGCCACGTCGGGCGCGATCAGCGCGGCATAGGTGTCGACCCAGCCGAGCGCGCGCATCAGCACATAGAGCGGAATGACGATCGCCTCGAAGGGCATCATGAAGGACAGCAGCACCGCCACGAACAGGGTGCGCTTGAACCGGAAATCGAACACCGCGAAGGCAAAGCCCGCCATCGAATTGACGACGATGCCGAGCGCCACCGTGGTGAAGGACACGAAGATCGAATTGAACAGGGCGCGCGGGAAGCCGCCGGTGAGGATCTGGCGGTAATTGTCCAGCGTCAGTTCGGAGGGAACCAGCGTGCCGAGGCCGAAACGGCCGGCATTGGCGAAGATCTGGTCGGCCGGCCGGAACGACGACATGATCAGCCAGTAGATCGGCAGGAGCAGGACCACGGCGACCGTGGTCAGCGCTAGGTAGCGCAGGCCGGTGAGCAAAGGAGAGGTCGTGCCGTCGGGCCTCATGCCTCACCTTCCTTCTGGCGGAACAGCCGCATTTCGAACAGCGCCGTCACCAGGATGATGAGCAGGATGACCGTGGAAATGGCGAGCGACCGTCCATGATTGAGGAAGGCGAAAGCCGACTGGTAGGACTCGAACATGAGCAGGTGCGTCGCGCCGTTCGGTCCGCCATGGGTGATGACATAGACTGGCGCGAACAGCAGGAAATTCGCCGCGGTATCGGCCACCAGCACGAAGGCGAGCGGCCGGCGCATCATCGGCAGCGTGACATAACGCAGGCGCTGCCAGGCGGTGGCGCCGTCGAGACCGGCGGCCTCGTCCAGCTCCTTGGGAATAGCGAGCAGGCCGGCGAGCAGGAACACCATCCAGTAGCCGACACCCTTCCAGCTGACCACCGCGATGAGCGTCGGCAAGGCCTGCTCGGGTGAACGGAAAAAGGCCTGGGCCGGCAGGCCGAGCCAGCGCAGGAAGCCGTTGACCGGCCCGAGGGTCGGATCGAGCAGAAGGTTCCAGAGCACCGAGGTGATGGCGATCGACACCGTCATCGGCAGCAGGAAGGACGCCCGGAACACATCGATGAACCGGCCCGGGCGGCGCACCAGCATGGCCAGCACCAGGGCCAGGAAGACCTGCAGCGGATTGACGATCAGGTTGAAGACGAGCGTGGTGGTCAGCGACGCCCAGAAGGTCGGGTCGTCGATCAGCTCGCGATAGTTCTTCAGGCCCTGAAATACCGTGTCGCCGCGAATGGTTTCGCCGAAAATGCTGCCGACCATGGCAATGCCGATCGGCGCGAAGCGGAACAGGATGAGGCCGGCCAGCGCCGGACCGAGAAAGGCATAGGGCACCCACCAGCGATTGTTCATGGGGCTCGCCTGGTCAGGTGTGGAGTTTTGGACGAGATATCGGGCGCTCGCACGGCGAAAAGCGCCGGCGAACCGACCCTCTCCCAAAGGGAGAGGGTGGCGCCGTCAGGCGCCGGGTGAGGGGCGTGAGCGTCGAGATCTAGCCCCACCGGTCCGGTGCGATGCTCGTCGTCCACGCCACCCCATCCGGAGATGGGCGTCCCCTCACCCGGCAGCTGACGCTGCCACCCTCTCCCTTTGGGAGAGGGTTGATCAGGATGCGCCTTTCGCGGTTCCCGTTCGACCTCAGCCACCCGCAATCCCCGCCTCACCCCTTGTACTTCGCGATCTCGCGGTCGATGCGGGTGGCGGCCTGGGTCAGCGCCTGCTGGACATTGGCGCCGGTCTGGATGTCGCGCAGCGCCACCCGCAGCACGTCCTCATATTCGCGGAAACCCGGCGTCGCTGGCCGCGGCACTGCGGTGGTGTCGAGTTCGTATTGGGTGATCTTCCACATGTCGGTGTTGAAGGTCGCCGCCTCGCGCTGCCAGATCGCCTTGACCACCGGCGGATAGGGCCGGAGCTTGAACCAGAGCGCCTGGAGATCGTCGGACAGCAACTCCTTCACCACCGTCTCCACCGCCGCCTTGTGGGTGGTGCGCGGATTGACGCCGAAATGCCAGGCGCCGGTGGGCGTCACCGGCTTGCCCTTGGCGAAATAGGGATGCGGCGCCACGCCGAAATCAATGCCCGGGAAACGCGTCTTGAACGTATCGTAGTTGAAGGTGCCGGCGACGAAGAAAGCGACCTTGCCGGTGCCGAACAGTTCAGGTGTGGTCGCCGGGTCGAACTGGCCGGGCGGCGACACCTTGAACTCCGAATAGAGCTTCTGCATGAAGCTATAGGCCTCGACGAAAGCCGGCCCGTCGAGATTGCCCGAGGCCTTGAAGCCGTCATCCGACAGGGCCTTGCCGCCGAGCGACTGGCCGAGCGGCAGGAGCTGGTAGGGCCGCTCCGACTGTTCGAAGGCGAAACCCCAGACATTCTCGGCGGGCTTGGCGATCTTCTTCGCCGCCTCCACCAGCTGTTCCCAGGTCCAGCGCTTGGCCGGATCGGCCGAGGGCTCCTCGACGCCGGCGGCCTTGAGCATGGCCTTGTTGTAGAACAGCACCTGCATGGAGGAACCGAAGGGCGCCGAATAGAGCTTGCCGTCATAGGTCGCCGCGGCGAGTCCCGACTGGGTGAAGCGGCTCTTGTCGATCATGCCGTCGAGCGCCATGAGATGGCCGCGCGAGGCATAGGAGGCGGTCAGCGGGCTGTCGCAGATGTAGATGTCGGGGTCCGGGGTGCGGCCGTTGAGCTTCACCTCGATGGTCTGGAAGACCTGGGTGAAGGGGATGCGCTCGACCTGCAGGCGGATCTCCGGATGGCGCTTCTGCACCTCGTCGAACAGCGGCGTCACCTGGTTTTCCGGCCAGCCCATCCAGACGGCGCGCAGCGTCGTGGCCTGGGCGCGGGCTATGCCGGGCGCCGCCAGCACGGCGGCCGAGGCGGCCCCCATCATCGTCAGGCGGCGGCTTGGTCCTTGCTTGCTCATCGAAAGCTCCTCCCAGGGCTTTTGAATATCCGGCGGCTTTGCTTCGTGTCCTGATTCCGAAGGCCGCTCCAACGTTTTGTTCTCACGTCTCTTCTTGCGGCGCGGTCAGGCTCCGCCAAGGTCCAGATAGCGCCGGCAGAGGCAATCGAGCACGTCGGGAACCGCTGTCAGCGCCACCGCGCCTTCGACGCTGTGCGCCTCGGGCATGGCGATCACCAGCCGGCCCAGCCTCAGCCCCAGGGCCATTTCCGACAGCGTGCCATAACCGCCGCCGACCGCCACCAGCGCAAAGCTCGCGGTCGCGATGATCGCGTTGCGCGCCTCCCCGATGCCGGTGGCGAGCGGAATGGCGACATGATCATTGGCTTCGCGCCAGTCATGATCGGGCAGAATGCCGATCGGCTGGCCGCCGCCTGCGGCAACCCCCTTGGACACCGCCTCCATGGCCCCTGCCCGGCCGCCGCAAATGACCGTGAAGCCGATCTGGGCGAGTGCCAGGCCAAGGCTGTGGGCGCGCTCATATTCGGTCGGGGTCGCGTCGCGTGGCCCGATGACGCCGACGGGAAGGCGGCGCGTGCCGGGACGGGCGAAGAGGTGGCTGACCGCCTCGACCGGGCTCACCACGGCGCCGCCGGCCGGCGCCGCGGCCTTGGCCCAGGTCAGCGCCCAGGCGTCGAAACGCGCGCCGCCGCGGTAAAGGCCGCCGTCGGCGGGATCGATGACGAGGGCGGAAGCTGTGGCGGGCATGACGGGACTCGAACCGGCATAGTCGGCATGACGAGCCCGGAAGCCTAAAGCACAGAGCCGCCGTGTCCATAGCTCGGCCCACCGCGAAAGCCGCTCATCGCTGCGGGGCCGGTCTGAGCAATTGGCGGTTGGCGCGAGGTGTCGCCGAGGCCAAGCTTCAGATTCGAAAAATTCGCTCCGGGGAGAAAGCCATGGCCGCCAGACAGAAAATCCTGATCGACTGCGATCCCGGCCACGACGATGCGGTCGCCATCCTGTTCGCCGCCCGCCACATGGATCTGGTCGGGGTCACCAGCGTGCACGGCAACAATTCGCTTGAGAATACCACCCGCAACGCGCTGGCCGTGGTCGAGATGGGCAAGCTCGACGTGCCGGTGGCCAAGGGCTGCGCCGAGCCGCTGGCCCAGGAGCCGGTCGGCATCGCCGCGATGCATGGCAAGAGCGGGCTCGACGGCGCCGAGATTGCCGAGCCGACGCGGCGGGTGATCGACACCCACGCGGTCGACTTCATCATCGCCATGGCCGAGCAGCACAAGGAAGAGCTGATCCTCGCCACGATCGGGCCGGAAACCAATATCGCCATGGCGTTGCGCCGCGAGCCACGGCTGAAGAACTGGATCCGCGAGATCACCGTGATGGGCGGCTCGACGACGCTTGGCAACATCACGCCGGTCGCCGAATTCAACATCTTCGCCGATGTCGAGGCCGCCTGGGCCGTCTATGAGAGCGGCATTCCGCTGCGCATGGTCGGCTACAACGTCACCCGCCAGACCGGCTTCGACCAGGGCGATATCGATCGCATGCGCGGCTCCGGCAAAAAGGTCGCCGGCGTGCTCGCCGACCTCATGGCCTTCTATCTGGAGAAGCAGCGGCAAGGCTATGGTCTGACGGTCGCCCCCATGCACGACGTCTGCGCCATCGTGCCCTATGTCGACGACAGCCTGATCGACTATTTGCACACCTCCGCGCGCATCGAGCTCAACGGCACCTATACCCGCGGCATGACGGTCTGCGACCTGCGCAACCTCAAGAGCGTGGCGGCGACCAATATGCGCAACGCCACCGCGCCCAATGCGCTGGTGGCGGTGAACGCCCGCAGCCGGGCGCTGATCGACCGGGTGGTGGACACGCTGCTGACCTATGATTGAGGCGTAGCGCGGCCCCGAGCCGCCAAGCTGCGATCAGCGCAGGTACAATCCGTGGTTGTCCGAAGGTCGCCGCAGCGATCGATTTGCTACCCCAGGGTAAGGCAGACGAAGATTCGGGCCAAGAATGGCATTGGCGCGGCGATCTGCCACCAGGAGGAAGACATGATCGATTTGGCCTTTGCCGCGTTTTTGTGGATCTCGGAGGCCCGTGCGGCCATTACGCCAGCTCCGGTGGAGGCTGTCGAAATGCGTGCCAGCCGCTCTCGTTCAAGCGGACGCAGCAGCCGTTCGCATGCATCTCATCGATCTCATTCGGTCAGGCCCACCCGACCGGTCCGCGTCCACGTGACGGTTCGTCACCGCTCGGTTTCGCGACCTTCGGCCACTCCGGCGCCCGTTGTTTCGGAGCGCACGGTGGTTCGAACACGGACCCGCTATGTCGGGCGAAACAGGCCGACGTGCCAGCCAGGTTTCGAGCGACGCGGCGAGATCGTGCGGGATGGCGTGTCGTTTCCGGTCTGCATGAACATTCAAGGCCTTTGCGTGATCGCTCGCACCGATACCAGGGTCGCTTGCCCCCGACCTTAGTCCGGCACAAGCGTCGTCGCCTTTCCGGGATCGGGGCAAGGCGCTCGATGGAGCTTCGCCAGCGCGCAGCCAACACAAAGGGCTGCGCGCCCATGACGGTGTGACGGGTCATGGCGGCTGAGGGAGCCTCGCGTCCCGGCTTTCCGCCACGTCGGCGCCGCCCGAAACCGGAAATGCCGATGCCCGGCACTTTTCGCTTCCCGGCCGCCCTGCCGCCCTAGCGCGACACATCAGTCGCTTTTTCTGTCGACCGCTTGTCGGTCAGCGGGCTACTCGTTCGTCTTCCCGAGAGAACGAGGAATCCCATGCTCTACGCCATCCTCTGCTACAATGATGAAGACGTTGTCGGCTCCTGGACCAAGGAAGAAGACGACGCGGTCATGGCCAAGCTCCACGTGGTCCATGACAAGCTCGCCAAGCAAGGCCGGCTCGGACCGACAGCCCGGCTGCTGCCGACGACCGCGGCGACCACCTTCCGGAAGGAACCGCCGCTCGTCATCGACGGCCCCTTCGCCGAGACCAAGGAACAGCTGCTCGGCTTCTACCTGGTCGAGTGCGCTTCGCTCGACGAGGCGCTCGAGGTCGCCAAAGACCTGGCCAAGGCCAATCCCGGCACCGGTTCCTATGAAATCCGGCCGACCGCCGTCTTCATTCCCGGGAGCGGCGCGACGTGACCGATATTTCGTGGATCGATGCCGCCCTGACATCGAGCCGCCCGCAGGCGATGGGCGCATTGCTGCGCTATTTTCGCAATCTCGACACCGCCGAGGAGGCCTTTCAGGAGGCCTGCCTCAGGGCCCTGCGCACCTGGCCGCAGAACGGCCCGCCACGCGATCCGGCCGCCTGGCTCATCCTGGTCGGCCGCAATGTCGCGCTGGACGCGACGCGCCGCGCCAAGAAGCAGGCGCCGCTGCCGGACGAAGCGGCGATCTCGGATCTCGGCGACGCCGAGGCTGAACTCGCCGACCGGCTGGACGACGCCCATTACCGGGACGACATCCTGCGGCTGCTTTTCGTCTGCTGCCATCCCGACCTGCCCGCGACCCAGCAGATTGCGGTCGCGCTGCGCATCGTCTGCGGCCTGACGGTCAAGCAGATCGCCCGCGCCTTCCTGGTCACCGAAACCGCCATGGAGCAGCGGATCACCCGCGCCAAGGCCCGCATCGCCGCGGCCCATGTGCCGTTCGAGGCGCCCGGCGCGGTCGAGCGGGCCGAACGGTTCGCGGCCGTCGCGGCGATGATCTACCTGATCTTCAACGAGGGCTATTCGGCCAGCGACGGCACCGGAGACGCCAGGCGCTCGCTGTGCGACGAGGCGATCCGGCTCGCCCGGCTGCTGATCCGCCTGTTTCCGGCCGAACCGGAAATGATGGGCCTCGCCGCCCTCATGCTGCTGCAACACGCCCGCAGCCTCTCCCGCTTCGACCAGGCCGGCGAGATCGTGCTCCTGGACGCGCAGGACCGCGGCCTGTGGAACACCAAGATGATCGCCGAGGGCCTGGCCTTGATCGACAAGGCCATGCGCCACCGGCGCCCGGGCGCCTATCAGCTGCAGGCGGCGATCGCCGCCATGCATGCCCGCGCCACGCGCGCCGAGGAGACCGACTGGGCCGCCATCGACCTGCTCTATGCCGGCCTCGAGCGGCTGCAGCCCTCGCCGGTCGTCACCCTCAACCGGGCGGTCGCCATCGCCAAGCTGCACGGGCCGGCGGCCGCGCTCGCCATGATCGACCCGCTGGAGCCCAGGCTCTCGGGCTATTTTTACTTCTTCGGCGTCAGGGGCGCGTTCCTCAGCGAACTCGGCCGCACCGAGGAGGCCCGGGCGGCCTTCAACCGGGCCATAGCGCTGGCTCATTCGGCAGCCGAAGCCGCCCATATCCGGATGCATCTCGACCGTCTCCTGAAGGACGGCATGGCCGGCGCCGGTGCCCGGATACCCGGGTAAAAAACTTCAGAAAAAAAGCCGGCTACCTGTCGGAACGCGCCCCTCTCGTTCGTTCTTGGAGCATAGGCCCCGGGCCACTGCCGGCCCGGGCCGCTGTTTGAAGACTTCTGGAGACGATATGATGCAACCGGCACGCGACACGACCCCGGCCTCGGCCATGATGAACCGTATCGGATGGACCTTGAGCGGCCTGGTCATCCTGTTCCTGCTGTTCGACACGACCATCAAGCTGATCAAGATCGAACCCGTGGTGACGGCCATGGCCGAACTCGGCTATCCCGACGGCCTGGCCCGCCCGATCGGTCTCATCGTGCTGGCCTGCGCCGTCCTCTATGCCGTCCCGAGAACCGCGATCCTCGGCGCCGTCCTGTTGACCGGCCTGCTCGGCGGCGCGATCTCCAGCCATGTCCGCATCGACAGCCCGCTGTTCAGCCATACCTTTTTCGGGGTCTATCTGGGCATCCTGGCCTGGGGCGGACTTTTCCTGCGCGATGCGCGGCTGCGTGCGCTGTTTCCCGTACGGCGCTAATCTCGAACATCCCATCGGAGCGATCCATGTCCACCCTGTCAGTCATTCTTCTCATCCTGGTCGTGCTGATCGCGGCCATCCTGATCTATGCCGCGACCCGGCCCGACACGTTCAGCGTGGCGCGTAGCATCCGGATCAACGCACCCGCCGCCAAGGTCTTCCCGCTGATCAATGATTTCGACAGCTGGGCTCAGTGGTCGCCCTGGGAAAAGAAGGATCCGGCCATGAAGCGCAGCCGCTCCGGATCACCCAGCGGCCAGGGCGCCGTCTATGCCTGGGACGGCAACAAGGAGGTCGGCCAGGGCCGGATGGAAATCATCGACACCACGCCGCCATCGCGGATCCGGATCAAGCTCGACTTCTTCAAGCCGTTCGAAGCGCATAATACCGCGGAATTCACGCTGGAACCGAAAGGCGAGGCAACCGAGGTCCGCTGGGTCATGCAGGGCCCGAGCCCGTTCATGTTCAAGCTGATGGGCCTGTTCCTCAACATGGACAAGATGGTCGGCAAGGATTTCGAAACCGGGCTCGCCAGCATGAAAGCCGCAGCCGAAGCCTGATCGGGCCGGACCGCACGGTTCTTCGATACCCTGCCCTGGAACGCGGCGAGCCCAGTCGCCGCGTTCCATCGTCCGCAATCCGCCGGCGCGGTCCTCAGAACGTCCCGGTCAGCGTCAGCCGCACCGTGCGCGGGGCCCCGGGCAGGATGTTGGTGTTGGAGCTGGCGGTTGGGTAATATTTGACGTCGAAGATGTTCTCGACGTTCAGCTGCGCCTTCACCGTGTCGCTGATCTTGACGAAGATCGCCGCGTCGACCCGGGTAAACGCCGGCAGCGTCACCGTATTGTCGATGGCCGCGAAGATATTGGTCTGGTGCACGACGCCGATGCCGGCCGCCCACATATCGGTGATCTGGTATTTGTTCCAGAGCGAGAAGGTGTTGCGGGGCACCAGCGGAACCCGGCTGCCGGCCACCGCCGCCGCCGTCGTCGATGAGATATAGGCATCCTGATAGGCATAGCCGCCCGCCACCTGCCAGCGATCGGTCAGGTAGCCGTTGATGCCCAATTCGAAACCCTTGGTCCGAGTGCTGCCGGTCTGGACGATCAGGCCCGGTGTGACCGGATCGGGAGCCGTGGTGTTCTTCCGGTCGAGCAGGTAGAGGGCCGCCGTCAGCGAGAGGTTGCGCAGCAGCTCATATTTGATGCCGACCTCGTAATTGGTGAACTGCTCGGGCCTCAGCGTCTGGGTCGTGGCGGTCAGCGAGGTGAACTGGTCGCCCGATTGCGGCAGGTAGGAAATGCTGTAGCTCGCATAGAGCGACACCGGTTCGATCGGCTTGAAGACGAGGCCGAGACGGGGCGACAGCAGGTCGTCGCGCCGCTCCAGCGTCTGGCCGTTCAGGTTGTTGAGATAGTTGATGTTGAACGAGTCGAAACGCAGGCCCGCGATAACCTGCAGCTGCTTGGTGATCTCGATCTGGTCCTGAACATAGGCGGCGGCATAACGCACGCTGGTCCGCCCATTGGCATCGGTGGCGCTCGGCCGGAAGGTGATCGGGTCGAAGGCGATGGGGAACGACGTCGGCACCAGGACCGTGGTCGAGACATTGTTGAAATAGCCGGTCATGCGAACGCTGGTGGTGTTCTGAATGCCGGTTTCCGCGCCGACCAGCAGCCGATGGTCCAGGGGGCCGGTGTTGAAGCGGAAGTTGACGTCGGTCTGGTTGATGAAGTTCTGCCGCTGGGTCTGGTTGTTGTAAGCGGAGATGCTGACCTGGCTGCCGCCCGGGCTGACCACGCCCGGCACTTCGTTCTGGTAGAATTTGGCGTAATCGGCGAAACGCGTGTAGTTGCGGATCCGGATGCCGCCCTCGGTCTCGTGCTCGACGATCGCGGTCGCGGCATGGACATTGGCGACCACCTGGTTGACCTGGGGATTGCCGAAAAAGGTGCCACGGGCGGTCGGAAACGGAATGCCGTTATAGGAGGGAATGCCACGATCGGCTGTCCGGTCGTCGTGGAAATATTCGTAGCTGAGCTTGATCGTCGTCTGGTCGTTCGGCCTGAAGGCGATCTGCGGATTGATGCCGTAGCGGCGCATGTCGACGAAGTCGCGATAGCTGCCGGATTTCTCGAACATGGCGTTCATGCGCACCGCGACATTCTCGTTGACCGCATTGCCGACATCGAGCTGGACGCGGCCGTCGGAAAACATGCCGCCCATCACCGAGATCGTGGCGTGGCGCTGCCAATCCGCCTGGTTGAGCACGCGGTTGACCACGCCGCCGCCGCCGCCGCGGCCGAAGATCATGGCATTGGGTCCCTTGAGGAACTCGACCCGGTCGATGTTGTAGAAGTCGCGGTAATATTGCACGTCGTCGCGCACGCCGTCGGCGAAGAAATCCGCCGTGGTGGTCTGGCCGCGAATGACCAGGGCGTCGCGATTGCCTTCGCCATATTGCACGCCGACGCCGGGGACATAGCGGGTCGCGTCGGCGATGCTCCTGGCCGCGGTGTCGTCGAGGAACTGGCGCGTCACCACCGAGACCGACTGCGGCACGTCGCGCAGCGGCGTATCGGTTTTGGTGGCCGTCGACGTCCTGGTCGCGAGGTAGCCGGTCACGCCGCCGCCAACGGCGGCGCCCTGGACCGTGATGGTGTCGAGCGCGATCGCGCCATCGGCGCCGTCGCCCGCAGCCTGCATCTCGACCGGCGGCGCGGCAGCCACCAGCACCGCCGAACCTGCGCCGGTCATCCGCGCCGAAAGACCGGAGCCTTGCGTCAACGACGCCAGGGCTTGGGCGGCGGTCATCTCGCCCCGCAGGGCGGGGGTGCGATGGGCTGCCGCCAGCCCGGGCGCAGAGACCGAGACGCCGGTGATCGCACTGAAATCCGCGAGCGCCTGCGACAGGGGTTTCGATGCCAGATCGAAACGGAATCGCGGCGCGTGGGCCCCCGCCTGACCCTCGCCCTGCGCGCCGATCGCGGCAGCGCCGGTGGCCGACAGCGCGACGGCGGTTGCGATGATGGTCGCCCAGCGGCGCGACGCGAGACTTTTTGCCGGCTTGTTTCTTGTGGGCACGACGAGATCCTCAGCTGTTGCCAGCGCGGGAACCTCGGTCTCCCCTGGGCGACATCTCCGCACTGCGGAAGCGTTGAGGCCAATATGTTGTCGATCTTGGCAAGTCGTGTCTTTTAGAACGACTTTAAATTAATTCCACAAAAGCTCTACTTTAGAATATTT
Organism: Hyphomicrobiales bacterium; assembly: GCA_017304475.1. Taxonomy (GTDB): domain Bacteria; phylum Pseudomonadota; class Alphaproteobacteria; order Rhizobiales; family Phreatobacteraceae; genus Phreatobacter. The sequence continues at coordinate 126,276 of JAFKKV010000016.1, forward strand.
CGCATCAACTTGCCCTGACCGGGACCATGGCCGCCACCCCGCGCGGCCACGCCGTATGCTCTTGTTTCCACATTGCATTCTTGTTCTTTCCAACCCGACCCTACCGCGCGATGCGCGCCAGGATCGGCACCGACGATCGCGATCCCTCCAGAATCCCGCCAGGCTGGAATGATTCCGGAGAAAGTCGGAAGCCTTCTCACTGTGCTTCCACGGCATCATGTGTTTTTCCCGGCTTCAACTTCTGGTTCTGGTGCGCCCCTCACACCTGCCGGCCGACCGCCCCATCGCCCTTCGACTCGCCTGCCCAAAATAGCGCGACCAATGTCGAACCGGCCGCGCCTCGTTCGTCCTTGGCGGAGAGCACGCAGCGGCGATGTCGCCGCGCCACCGCCAGGGGAGCCCATCATGACAATCTCCGATCGTTCCGGCCGCCCGCGGGAGGCGGCTGTCGGCCTCACCCGCGCCGGCCTCGCGGCCATCGCGCGACGCGGCGGGCTGCTTCCGACACGGGTGGCACGATGATCGGCTGGCTCCCACATCGGCGCCCGCAGCTGCCCGGCGCGCGCCGGCTTGCCGATCCTCCACCCCACATCCCCAGGGCTCACCTCCCGGCTCCCTTCGACGGGTTCAGGACCGCTCCCATGTTGAGACGAACCTTCATCGCCAATGCCGCGGCCGCGGGACTGTCGCTCGGTACGCCGCGCCTTGGCCGCGCAGACGCGAGCGGGCCATGGCTGGCCGCCACCGAATGTCCGCAACCGGGCCCGTCTGCGCGGACCGGTCATGCCGCGGTCAACGGCCTGCGGCTCTATTACGAAATCCACGGGACCGGTGAGCCAATGATCCTGCTGCATGGCGGGCTCGGCACCATCGGCATGCTGTTCGGCCAGCTTCTGCCGCGCCTCGCCCGCAACCGGCAGGTGATCGCCGTCGAACTTCAGGCCCACGGCCACACCGCCGATATCGACCGGCCGATGCGCTACGAAACGATGGCCGACGACATCGCCGCCCTGGTCCGCCAGTTCGGGCTGCGGACAGTGGATCTTTTCGGCTTTTCGCTGGGCGGCGGCGTCGCCCTGCAGACCGCGATCCGCCACCCCGCGCTGGTGCGCCGGCTGGTGGTCGCCTCGACCCCGTTCCGGCGCGACGGCTGGTCGGCCGAGGCGCTGGCCGGCATGGCCGGGCTGACGGCCGATAATGCAACCGCCATGGCCGGCAGCCTCGTGCACCAGTTCTATGCTGAGGTCGCGCCGAGACCCGAGGACTGGCCGGTGCTGGTCGCCAAGACGGGCGAGCTGCTGGCCAGGGACTATGACTGGTCGGAGGCGGTCGCCGCGATCAGAGCGCCGACGCTGATCCTGGCAGGCGATTCCGATCTCGTTCGCACCGAGCAGGCGGTCGCGATGTTTCGCCTGCTCGGCGGCGGCGCCGGCGGCGGAGTGGCGGGCTCGCCGGAGGCCCAGCTCGCCGTGCTGCCGGCCACCACCCATTTCAGCATGCTGACCCGCGCCGACCTGGTCGCCGGCATCGCCGAGCCGTTCCTCGACGCGCGGGTCGCCGAGATCCGCTGACGTCAGCGTTCCGCCGAGCGCTCACTGCGCCGGGCGATCACCGCCTGCTCGAGATCGATATCCTCGAGCACCTCGCGCAGGATCTCGTCGTCCAGCCGCTCGGCATCGCGTTCGGCGATCAGCGCCTGGCGCTGGCCGGCCAATACGGCACGCGCCATGCTCAGGACCTTGTCGCGCCGTTCCGCCATCCTGGCCAGGCTGCCGTCCGGCAGGTCGTCGTCATGGGCTTCGGCGGCCCGTCGCGCCCGCCGCAGCATCTGCGTGGCGACACGGATATCGACCTCCGGATTGTCCTGCTCGCGCAGGTCGGCCAGCACCTCGACGGTCGCCGCGTCGATCACCTTGCGAGCATGGGCCATTTGCGCCCGGACATAATCGGCCTCGCGCTCGTCACCGATATCGAGCTTGCGGATCAGCCAGGGCAGCGTCAGCCCCTGCAGCAGCAAGGTCGCGATGGCGACCGTGAAGGCGACCGGCAGGATCGCTTCGCGGCCGGCCAGCGGCTGGCCCGCCGCGGTGAGCAGCGGCGTACCGGCCGCCGCGGCGAGCGTCACGACGCCGCGCATGCCGGTCCAGGACAGGACGAGGTTCTCGCGCCAGCTCAACGGTTCGGCCAGGGAGCGTCTCATGCCGCGTGCTTTCTCCGCCCCGGCGCGACGCGCCGAGCGCCGGCGATAGCGTCGCCGGGCCAGTACCGCGGTGAGCATGACCCAGACGATGCGCACGGCCATCACCGCGGCCAACACGAGGCCGGCGGCGATGGCGAGCTTGGTCAGGTCGAAACCGCTGGCGCGCGCGTCCTCGATCACAAAGGGCAGCTGCAATCCCATATAGGCGAAGACGAAGGCTTCCAGCAGCTGGTCGACGACACGCCAGACCTCGCGCTCCTGGATACGGCCGGCAAAGGTCAGGTCGGTGGCGTTATGGCCGAGCGAGAAGCCGGCGAAGACCACTGCCATGACCCCGGATGCGTGCAGTTCCTCGGCCAGCGCATAGGCGGTGAAGGGCACCACGATGGCCAGCGCGGTGATCAGCGTCGGGTTGGCCAGGCGCCGCCGGATGGCATGCACAGTGAGGCCGAGCGCAATGCCGATGGCAGTGCCGACGCCGGCGGCGTAGAGGAAATAGAGCGTGACGTTGTCGATGACATTGTGCCGGCCGGTCGCCGCCGCGACGGCGACACTGAACAGGGTCAGGGCGGCCGCGTCGTTGATCAGGCTTTCGCCCTTGAGAATGGTCATCAGCCGGTTCGGCAGGCCGAGCTTGCGGCCGATGGAGACGGCGCTGACCGCATCCGGCGGCGCCACCACCGCGCCGAGAATGAAGGCCGCCGGCAGTGACAGCGCCGGCAGCGCCCAGCCGAGTACGAGGCCCGCGGCGATCGTCGTGACCACCACCAGCCCGACCCCGAGATTGAGGATCGAGCCGATCCGCTTGATGAAGCTGAAGAAGGAGAAATCCACCGCTGCTGAATAGAGCAGCGGCGGCAGGACCAGGCCGAGAATGACCTCCGGCTCGAGCTGGACACGCGGCAGGCCCGGGATGAAGGAAGCCGCGAGGCCGACGGCCGCGAGCAGCAGGGGCGCCTGAATGCCGCGCTTCTCGGCAAAGATCGTCAGCGCGATGGCGGCGATGATGACGATGAGGATATGCGAGGCGGCCATGCGCTGAGGTTCCGTGGGTCAAGGCTTCTGCGGTGGCAAGGGCCGGCGCGGCGCATCCTCATGGTTTCGGCTGGGCCGCGGCGAGTGCCGCGATGCCGCCCAGCGAGAAACGAATGAGATGTTCGACCATGTCGTCCACGGCCCGCTCGTCGCGGTCGATGCCTGGGAACATCCGCGACACGACGACCCGGTCGCCGATGAGCAGCATGAGGAAGGGAGCCGCGATGCTGATACAGGCGCGCGCCACCGCCGGATGGTCCGGTGGCAGCCCGAGCATCTCGCTGATGAGCTCGGTCATCAACTGCTTCTTCGGCAGAAGCTCGCGCTCGCGCAGCACCTCGAACATGGCCGACGGCGCCAGGATCTCGCGGCTCAGCACGCGCAGGGCCCAGGACGATCCCTTAGGGCCCATGATCGCCTTGACCACCACGCCCAAGAGCCGACGCAGCTTGTCCTCCGGCCGGCCCTCGCCCTTGGTGATGGCGGCCAGCACGTCATAGGCGACCAGGCGCCGGTGAGCCTCCACCAGCACCTCGCCGTAAAGCCGGTCGATCCCGTGGTAATAATAATTCACCGCGGCCGAATTGGCCCCGGCACGCTCGGTGATTTCCTTGCCCGTCGCGCGGTCGAAGCCCTTCTCCGCGAAGACCTCCCCCGCCACTTCCAGGATCTGCAGGCGCGTCGCGGCCCCGTCGTCGCGGCGCCCACGCGGTCGCAGGTGAACTCTGGCGTCATCGGTCATGGCGGCAGGATAAGGGCGTGATCCGGATAAATCAAATCTATAATTGAAATTTGAATTTGACAAACTCGACACCCGGGATCAAGCTCCGAACATGAGCACGATCACACCAGCCCGTATCGCCATTCTGCTCGTTATCGCCGCCGCCGCGGGCGGCTCCTGGTGGTATGTCAAACGCCCGGCGGCCGCCGACGAATTCCGCCTCACCGGCAATGTCGACTTCCGGCAGGTCTCGCTGCCGTTCAACGGCAATGACCGGATCAGGGAAATCCTGGTCGAAGAAGGCGCCACCGTCACGCGGGGCCAGGTCCTGGCCCGACTCGACCGCGATCGGCTGAAGGCGCAGGTCGACCAGGCCCAGGCCATGGTCGCCGCCCAGCGCGCGGTGGTCGATCGGCTGCACAATGGCAGCCGTCCGGAAGAGGTCGCCCAGGCCAGGGCCAACCTCGCCTCCGCGCGGGCGGACGCGGTCAATGCCCGCGCCCAGCTGCAGCGCCGGCGGACGCTGGCCGACCGTGCCGCGGCGAGCCAGCAGGATCTCGACACCGCCGAGGCGACGGCGGCCGTCGCCGATGCCAAGGTGGAGGTCAACAACCGCGCCCTCGAGCTGGCCATCGCCGGCCCTCGGCGCGAGGACATCGCACAGGCGGAAGCCCAGCTGAACGGCAATATCGCCCAGCTCGCTCTGGTCCAGCGCCAGTTCGCCGATACCGAGCTCGTCTCGCCGATCGACGGCATCGTGCGCTCCAGGCTGATGGAACCGGGCGAGATGGCCTCGCCCACCCGGCCGGTCTTTTCGCTCGCGCAGATCCGGCCGAAATGGGTCCGGACCTATATTTCGGAGACCCGGCTCGGCCAGATCCGGCCGGGCCTGCGCGTCAGCGTCGTCTCCGACAGCTTCCCCGACCGCACGTTCGGCGGCTGGATCGGCTTCATTTCGCCGGTCGCCGAATTCACTCCGAAGACCGTCCAGACCGAGGACCTGCGTACCAGCCTGGTCTATGAGGTCCGGGCCTTCGTCGAGGATCCCGACGACCAGTTGCGCCTGGGCATGCCCGCAACGGTTCGGCTGGCGCCGGCCGCCGAAGCCACCGGCAGCGCCGCGGCACCGGCGCGCCAGCCATGACCGCCCAGGCCGCCGGCGCCCTGCCCTTCCCGGTCGCCGCGCGCGGCATCGCCAAGACGTTCCGGCGCGACACCGGCGAGATCGTCAAGGCGCTGGACGGCATTTCGTTCGAAGCCAGGGCCGGCAGCCTGACCGCGCTGGTCGGCCCGGACGGCGCCGGCAAGACGACATTGCTGCGCCTTACCGCCGGGCTGATGAAGGCCGAGGCCGGGACGCTCTCGGTGCTCGGCATCGACGTCGCCGCCGATCCCCAGGCCGTGCAGGACCGCATTGGCTACATGCCGCAGAAATTCGGCCTCTACGAAGACCTGACGGTGCAGGAAAACCTCGATCTCTATGCCGACCTGCACGGGGTGACGGCGGCCGAACGCCAGGCGATCTATCCCCGGCTGATGGAGATGACCGCACTCGGCCGGTTCACCACGCGGCCGGCCGGCAAATTGTCCGGCGGCATGAAGCAGAAGCTCGGCCTCGCCTGCACATTGGTGCGCGCCCCCGCGCTGCTGCTGCTCGACGAGCCGACGGTCGGTGTCGACCCCCTGTCGCGCCGCGAACTCTGGGAGATCGTCACCCGGCTGGTGCGCGAGGATGGGCTGACCGTCATCGTCAGCACCTCCTATCTCGACGAGGCCGAATTCTGCGACCATGCCGTGGTCATGCATGCCGGCCAGGTGCTGGCCCAGGGCAAGCCGGCCGAGATCACCGCGAGGGCCGAAGGGGCGACCTTCCTGGCGAGCGCCCCTGCCGGCATGACCGCCCGCTCGCTGCAGGCCCGGCTGTTCGTCCAGCCCGGTATCGTCGACGCGGTGCCCGAGGCCGGCCGGGTGCGCGTGGTCCGCGCCGCCGCCGACCATCCGGCTCCTCTCGCGATAGAAGGGGGGGCTCTTACGCTCGAGCCGGTTCCGGCGCGTTTCGAGGACGGCTTCATGCAGCTGTTCCGCGCCGCCGCGGAGGCGAGCGCGTCGCGCCATGCCATGACGATCGGGGGACGGCGCGCGGCCGGCGACGGCCCGGCCGTGGAGGTCCACGACCTCACCCGCCGCTTCGGCGATTTCATTGCCGTCGACAAGGTCAGTTTCAGTGTGGCGCGGGGCGAAATCTACGGCCTGCTAGGACCGAACGGCGCGGGCAAGAGCACCACGTTCCGCATGCTGTGCGGCCTCCTGGCGGCATCCGGCGGCACCTTGCGCGTCGCCGGCCAGGACCTGCGCGGCGCGCGCGCCGAGGCGCGCCGCAAGCTCGGTTATGTCGCGCAGAAATTCTCGCTCTACGGCGATCTCAGCGTCGACGAAAACCTCGATTTCTTCGCCAGCGCCTATGGTCTGCGCGGCAGCCGGAAGGCCGGACGGATCGCCTGGGCCAAGGAACAGTTCGAGCTGGCCGATTTCTCCCGCCTGCCGAGCGGCCAGTTGCCCGGCGGCTTCAAGCAGCGCCTGGCCATGGCCGCCGCGCTGCTGCACGAACCGGAAATCCTGTTCCTGGACGAGGCCACCAGCGGCGCCGATCCGCTCGCCCGGCGCGAATTCTGGGGCCGGATCACGGCCCTGTCCGAACAGGGCGTGACCGTCATCGTCACCACCCATTTCATGGAAGAGGCGGAATATTGCGACCGCGTCATCATCATGGATGCGGGCGAGGCGCTGGCTGAGGGCACCCCTGCCGAGATCCGTGCACGTGCTGCACCCCGCGAAGGCCGTGAAGCGACCATGGAGGATGCCTTCATCGCCATTGTCGAGGCGGCGCGCGCCGGGCGCGAGCCCGCTGCCAGGAGGGCGGCATGACCATCCCGCTCAAACCGGCGGCGCTCGGCCGGATGATGGCGCTGATCCGCAAGGAGACCTATCAGGTGTTCCGCGACCCGAGCAGCATCGCCATCGGCATCATCATGCCCATGCTCCTGCTGGTGCTGTTCGGCTACGGCCTGTCCTTCGACGTGAAGAACCTGCCGGTGGCGATCGTCACCGAGGAAAGCTCGGCGGAGGCCAGCGGCGCCGCCTCGGGCTTCCGGCTGTCGGACTATTTCAATGCGGTGCCGGTCAAGACCATGGCGGAGGCCGAACGGCTGATGCTGACGCGCACCGTCAACGCCATCGTGCGCATTCCGCCGGACTTCGCCCGCAACGCGGCCCTCGGCCAGGCCGAGATCCAGGTCCTGGTGCATGGCACCGACGCCAATACCGCGCGCATCGCGCTCGCCTATGCGCAAGGCGCGGTGGCGAGCTGGCAGGCGCGCGAGAGTGCCCGCGGCAATCCGCAGGCCGGAGCATCGATCGCCATCGAACCGCGCATCTGGTTCAACGAGGCCAATAACAGCAGCTATTTCCTGGTACCCGGCCTGATCGTGCTGGTGATGACGCTGATCGGCGCGCTGATGACCGCTCTTGTGGTGGCGCGCGAATGGGAACGCGGCACCTTCGAAGCGCTGTTCGTCACGCCGGTCCGGCCCATCGAAATCCTGATCGGCAAGACGGTGCCCTATTTCGTGCTCGGCATGCTGGGGCTGGCGCTCTGCGTCGCCGGCGCCAGGATGTTGTTCGGCGTGCCGCTGCGCGGCTCGCTCTTGATCCTGGTCGCCGTCTCCACGCTCTACCTGCTGGTGGCGCTCGGCATCGGGCTGTTGATCTCGTCGCTGACCAAGAACCAGTTCGTGGCGAGCCAGATCACCATGGTGGCGACCTTCCTGCCCGCCATGATGCTGTCGGGCTTCCTGTTCGACATTGCGAGCATGCCCTGGGCGATCCAGGTGATCACCCATGTCTTCCCCGCCCGCTATTTCGTCAGCCTGTTGCAGACCTTGTTCCTGGCCGGCGACATCTGGAGCGTCATCTGGCCCAATGCCGCGGTGCTCGCCGCCATGGCCACCTTGCTGATGGCGCTGTCGGTGCGCGCGACCCGCAAAGAGCTCGGGTGATGCCATGATCGACACGCTGTTCCGCATCATCGCGCTGTTCCGCAAGGAACTGCTGGCCATGCTCAAGGATCCGAAAAGCCGGATCGTGCTGATCGTGCCGCCGATCATGCAATGCCTGATCTTCGGTTATGCCGCGACCTATGACCTGAACAACGTGCCCTATGCGCTGGTCGATCTTGATCGCAGCGCCACGTCGCAGGCTTTCGCCGCCCGGCTCGACGGCTCCGGCGTGTTCGTCCGGGTGGCCACGCTGACCCGGCCGGGCGATGCCGCACCGCTGGTCGACGACCGCCGGGCGCTGGTCGTGGTGACCATCGGGCAGACCTTCGAGAAACAGCTCGAGGCCGGCCTCGCGGCGCCCCTGCAGGTGATCGTCGACGGACGCAATTCCAACACCGCCGGCACCGCGCAGGGTTATGTCGGCGCCATCGCCGCGAGCTTCGCCGAGGACTGGCGCGCCGCCCGTGGCCTGCCCGGACCGCCGGTCAAGGTGTCGACCAGGGCCTGGTTCAATCCGGCGCTCGAGACGCGCTGGAACATGATCCCGTCGATGATCGGCATGATCACCATGATGATGACCATGATGCTCACCGCCATGTCGGTGGCGCGCGAGCGGGAGGCCGGAACCTTCGACCAGTTGCTGGTGACGCCGTTCCGGCCGAGCGAGATCATGATCGGCAAGGCCGTGCCGGCCATGCTGGTCGGGCTCAGCCAGTCGACCACCATCCTGCTGGTCGCCCAATTGTGGTTCCAGATCCCGTTCGCCGGCTCCTATCTCATGCTCTATTGCGGCTTGCTGCTGTTCCTGGCGGCGGCCGTCGGCATAGGCCTGTTCGTTTCTTCCATCGCCGCCAACATGCAGCAGGCGATGATCATGTCGTTTGTGCTGATCATGCCGTTCATGCTGCTGTCGGGGCTGACCGCGCCAGTCGGCAACATGCCGCAGGCGCTGCAATATTTCACCCTCATCAACCCGCTGCGCTACGCCATCAGCATCACCCACCAAGTCTATCTGGAGGGTGCGGGGCTGCGGCAGCTCGCCCCGGAAATGCTGGCGCTCGGCGCCATTGCCTGCGTCACCATGCCGATATCCGCCTGGATGTTCAGAAACCGCCTCGGCTGACGACAGGGCTTCGAGATCTCCCGACCGATCCGCCTCGGCGCGGGAGAAAGATCGGGTGGTGCGGTTGCAACCGCATCCCCCGGTCGTCATGCCGGGACAGAGGGCAACGGGGCAGGCCTTCGTGATCCCCGGGCGCCGAGATCGGCTCGCCGGAACGAAAGGCACCGCTGACTCAACCCTCTCCCAGAGGGAGAGGGTGGCGCCGTCAGGCGCCGGGTGAGGGGCGTAAGCTCCCCGGACTGATACCGGCGCGCGAGCAGGTTCCGCCCTATCCGGAAATGGACGACCCCTCACCCGGCAGCTGCCGCTGCCACCCTCTCCCTCTGGGAGAGGGTTGATTTCGTTCCGCTTTTCACTCGACCTTCCTGCGGCCCGGCACTCCATCTCCTTGCCAAGCGCGTTGGACATGGACCCTGCGATTGACAGGCCGTCAGAACCCATTCTACACTTAACCCAACGGTTAAGTTTTCATCTAACAACCACCGGCTCCACCCCATCCAGAAGGAACGAGCGCATGAAAAGGCTTCGCCACGGCAGCTGCCACTGCGGCGCGGTGCGTTTCGAGTGTACGGTCGATCTCGCGCCGGCCGGCCAGCGCTCCGAGCCGGAATTGCCGGGCGTCTGGTGGACCTCGACCTTCCGTTGCGACTGCACCTTCTGCCTGAAGACCCGCTACTGGAAAGCCTTCGTGCAGGAGGCCGATTTCCGGCTGGTCGCCGGCGCCGATGTGCTGTCCGACTACCTGTTCGGCGGACGGGAAATCCATCATCATTTCTGCAGCCGCTGCGGCGTCCACCCCTTCGCCGGTTCCACGATGGAGCTGCTGGGCGGCGCATTCTATGCCATCAATATCGGCTGCCTGGACGATGTGACGTTCAAGGAACTGGCGGAGACGCCGATCACCTATGAAAACGGCCGCGAAGACAAGTGGAGCGTTCCACCGGCAGAGACCCGCTATCTCTAGGCAAGGGAGCCCGCGATGAAACTCTATTATTTCGACACGCTGAACCCGCGAAAGGCCTGTGTGGCGGCGCGCTATCTCAAGTCGCCAGTCGACTTCGTCCATGTCGATCTCAGCAAGGGCGAGAACCGCAAGCCGGATTTCCTGGCCATCAATCCCAATGGCAAGGTGCCGGCCCTGACCGATGGCGACCGGAGCCTGTGGGAGGCGGATGCCATCATGTGCTATCTCGCCGACAAGGCCGGCTCGGACATCTGGCCCCGCGACGCCAGGCAGTTCGACGTCGTCCGCTGGTTGAGCTGGAACGCCCAGCATTTCACCCGCCATGCCGGGGTTCTCTATTTCGAACATGTCATCAAGCCACGCTTCGGCCTGGGCGAGGCGAACCGTCCGGCGATCGATGAAGCCACCGGCCATCTGCGCCGGTTCGCGGCCGTGCTGAACGATCACCTGTCGACCCGGGACTGGTTGGTCGGTGACGGCCTGACGGTCGCCGATTTCGCCACGGCGGTCACTTTGCCCGATGCCGACAAGGCACAGATCCCGCTCGTCGACTTTCCCGCCATCGGCCGCTGGCACGACCGGCTGAACCAGCTGGAAGCGTGGCGCGAGCCGTTCCCGGTGCGTGCGGAGGTCGCGGGCTGAGCAATCGCAACAGGCGTCGGGACAGCCGAAGCCGCGGCGCGACGATCACAAGTCGCGCATCTGAACCTCTACGTCACCCCCAAGGCAAAGCAATTGCTTTGCCGGAGGCCAAGGCGAAGCCGAGGGAAAGGGGGTCCAGGAGTTGCAGAGCAATGTCCTTGCTGCGGCGAAATTAGCAAACCGGCGTCACCAGGGGGCAATTTCAAGCTCTGAAAGCGCGGCCTGTCGCCCCCTGGATCCCCTTCCCCTCGCTACGCTCGGCCGGGGATGACGTAGAGCCTATTCCGATAGTCGGCAGCTGCGCCCGAGGAGATCGTACGTCACCCCAGGCAAAGCAATTGCTTTGTCGGGGCCGAGCGCAGCGAGAGCTTCTGCCTGCGGATAGCGCAGCCCGCCAACCGGCCCCATCAATCCTGCAGCACCACGGCGTGCTCCTCGCTCCAGTCGAGCCAGACCTCGTCGCCCGAGAGCCGGCTCGACGCGATCGGGTCGACCAGCACATTGAGTTGGCGGCCCGCGCCGACCTCGATCTTCAAGGCCGTGTGATTGCCCTTGAAGATCCGCTGGGAAATCCGCCCGGCCAGTTGCTCGGCGCCGTCGCGGCGCTTGGGCGAGCAACCGATCGATTCCGGCCTGAGCGCCACCTGGACCCTGTCGCCGGTCTTGGGACGGGCGCCATTGGCCGCGGCCCGGACCGGCGTGCCCTGCCATTGCAACCGCACCATCTCGTCATCGGCGCCGTCGACGATGCAGTCGAGCAGATTAGTCTCGCCGATGAAGGTCGCGACGAAACGGCTGCGCGGCCGACCATAAAGCGTGTGCGGATCGCCGATCTGCTCGATCCGCCCCTTGTTCATCACCACGATCTGGTCGGACATGGTGATCGCTTCCTCCTGGTCGTGGGTGACGAACAGAAAGGTCTTGCCGGTCTTCTCCTGGATCGCCTTCAGCTCGATCTGCATCTGCTGGCGCAGCTTGGCGTCGAGCGCGCTGAGCGGCTCGTCGAGCAGCAGCACCTGCGGGTCCGGCGCCAGCGCCCGCATCAAGGCCACCCGCTGGCGCTGTCCGCCGGAGAGCTGCGCCGGCAGGCGATCGGCGTAGCTTTCCAGCTGCACCAGCGCCAGGAGCTCCTCGACCCGGCGATGAATGACGTCGCTCTTCTTGCCCTGCATCTCCAGGCCGAAGGCGATGTTCCGGGCGATCGTCATATGCGGGAACAGCGCATAGTCCTGGAACACGATGTTCACGTCGCGCCGGTTCGGCGGCAGATGCGTCACGTCCCGGCCGGCCAGCAGGATGCGGCCGGAATTGGGCGTCTCGAAGCCGCCCAGCATGCGCAAGGTGGTCGACTTGCCGCAACCGGACGGCCCCAGCAGCGTGACGAACTTGCCGGGTTCGATGGTGAGATCCAGCCGGTCGACCGCGACATGCGGGCCGTAGCTGCGGGTGACGTTTTCGAAACGAACCACCGGTTCCATCAGCGTGTCCTTGCACGGCGGGTGAGATATTCGGCGTAGAGACCGACCGCTGCCGTCACCAGCAGGATCAATGTCGCCATGGCGTTGATTTCGGGTGACATGCCGCCCTGGATCTTGGCGAAGATCAGCATGGGCAGCGTCGCCTGATAGCCGCCCAGGAAGAAGGTCCGCACGAAATCGTCGATGCTCAGAAGCGCGCAGAAGATCATGCCGCCGACGATTGCCGGCATCAGGAACGGCAAGGTCACGCGGAAGAAGGCGACGACATTGTCGGCGCCGAGATCGCGCGCCGCGTCGACCAGGCTGCGCGGCATGGCGCGGAGCCTCGTCAGCACCATCACGACGACGAAGGGCACGGCGTGGATGGTGTGGCCGAGAATGATCGCGGCCGTGCCGGTCTGCAGGTCGATGGTGCGCACGAAGATGCGCAGCGAAATGGCGGAGATCATGCCCGGCACCACCGCCGGCAGGCAGGCGAGCGCGAAGATCACCGTGCGCATCCAGATGCCCTCGGCCTCGATCAGAAGCGCGATCCAGACACCGATAATGGTCGCGGCCAGTGTCGATGCCACCGCGATCAGCACCGAATAGCCGAAGGCGGCGAGAAACTGCTTGTCCTGGATGACCTGGCCGTACCAGCCGAGCGTCCAGCTGTTGATCGGGAACGAAATGAAGTTCGCGTCCTTGAAGCTCATCAGCATCATGACCGTCAGGGGCGCGAACAGGTAGAGCACGAAGGCCCAATAGGCGGCGCCGAGCGCCGTGCTGCCGGCATTGGAGAACAGGCCGCTCCTGGCCAGAAAACCGCTGTTGCGCATCATGCCTCCTTGGCGGCGCGACCGCCGACGACCCGCATGAAAGACCCCGCGGTCACGAGCGCCGCGACCAGCATGAGAGAGGCGAAGGCCGCCCCGGTCGGCCAGCGGTTGCTGGCGCCCTGGAAGAAGCTCGCAATGGTTTCCGGGAACAGCGCCGTGCCCGCGCCGCCGAGCAGCATGGGGGCTGCGAACACACCCGTGCAGGTCAGAAAGACCAGGCTGCAGCCGGACACGATGCCGTCCTTCGACAGCGGCAGCACGATGCGGCGAAAGCGCGTGAACGGCCCGGCGCCGAGATCGGCGGCCGCGTCGAGCAGATGGCTCGGGATCTTCTCGATGGCCGAATAGAGCGGCAGCAGCATATAGAGGCAGACGAGGTAGACGACGCCGAAGCCGAGCGAGAAATAGCCGTAGAGCAGCGGGATCGGCCGGTCGATCAGGCCGAGGTCGCGCAGCACCATGTTGATCGGGCCGCGATTGGCCAGAAGCATGATCACCGAGAAGGTGCGGATGATCTCGCCGGCCCAGAACGGCACGAGCAGCAGCAGCAGGGCCTTGGTCCGGCGCGCCGGCCTGACCACCTTGGCGATGTAGAAGGCCGCGGGATAGACGATGACGAGCGTCGCCGCGGTCGCCAGCGCGGCGAAGACCAGGCTGCGCACGAAGGGAACGAAATAGACCGGGGACACGAAGAACACCGCGTAATTGTCGAGCGTATAGGCGGCTTCGGCACCTTCGGCGATCGGATATTGCGCCAGGAAGCTGATCCTGAACACCTGCACCAGCGGCCCGACATTGCAGCCGATGATCCAGATCAGCGGCACGGCCGACAGCAGGAACAGCCGCCCTGCCCGCCGGTCGACCAGCGCGCCCAATGTCGCGCGGTAGAGGCGCGAGCGCATCAGCGCCGCGGCGATACTGCCATAGCGTGGCGCCCGCGCGGGCGCCGCGCGCGGCGGCGTCAAAATATCTTCGGCCATGATTTCCTCTCCGATCGGGCCTCCGGCCGGGCGCGCATGGCGGCCGGGCCGATGGCCGCGATCCCCCTCAGGCGGCCTTGATCTCGGCGGTCGCCCGGTCGACCATCAGGTTCTTCATGTCGCGGTTCTGCGAGGAGAAGAACACGATGCGCTCGACCTGGTCCTGCGGCAGTGCCAGCGCCCGGCGCTCGCGTTCGCTGAGCAGGCTGTCGACGCCGGCGAAGGTCGAGTTGAAGCCTGATTGCCGGCTCATGGCGGCGCCGACCTCGAGCGAGCCGAGGGCGGCATCGAGGAACTTGTAGGCGTTCTCTGCGTTCGGCGCGCCATTGACCACGTTCAGCGTATAGACGAAGCCGTAAGTGCCCTCCTTGGGCACGGACAGCCGGATCGGATGACCGTCCATGATGAGCTTGGCGGCCGGACCCGACCAGGCCTGCGCCATGTAGACGTCCTCGTTGACCAGCATTTGCTGCACTTCCGATCCCGCATCGTAATATTTGCGGACCATGGTCTTGTTCTTGATCAGGAAATCGCGCGCTTCGTTGGTCGCCTTCTGCGCCTCCTCGGGCTTGCCGATATAGGCGGTGAAGTCGCCGTCATGACCGAGATAGCGCATGGTGATCGAGAGGAAGTCACCGACCATATAGGAGGTGAACCCCTTATATTTGGGCTCGAACATGACCGCCCAGCTCTCGGCGTCTTTCACATATTCGGTGTTGCGCGCCAGGCCCTCGAAGCCGGCAAGGATCGGCAGGCCCCAGATATTGCCGTTGACCCGCATCCAGGGCGCGTCCTGATAGGCGGTGTTGAGCTTCTTCCAGTTGGTGATGCGGCCGGTATCGAGGGGGCTGAGCAGCTTGGCGTCGACGAACTGGCCGAAACGGTGCCCTGCCACCGTGACGATGTCGCTGGAGGGCCTGGAGGCCTCGGCGGTGAGCAGGTTGTACTGCTTGGCCTGGTCGTCGGTCAGGCGGATGCGCACCTCGATCCCGGTGTCGCGCTGGAATTTCTCGACGAAATCCTTCGGCAGGAACTTGTCATAGGTCGTGATGTTGAGCACGCCGGCCGCCGCGGCCGGCCGGATGATCGCCGGCAAGGCCAGGGCGCCCGCGCCGGCGCCGAAAAGCTTGAGCGCGGATCTGCGGGTCGTCTTCGGGTTCCTCATAGTCCCCACTCCTTCATTGTTATCGTTGATCGCCGCGGCGCAGCGCCCGGGCGAGGCCTGCCGCCGCGGATTGCGGGCCGGCGGATCCAAGTCGACATGAACTCACGGTTGCGCCGAATGATATATTCGCGCACCCCTGTCGTCGCTCAGCCCCGCCAATCCAGTATTATCTTGCCGCATTCGCCACGCCTCATGATCTCGAAGCCTTGGTTGAAGTCCTCGATTCCGAGACGATGGGTAATAATCTTTCGCACCGCGAGTCCGCTCTGCAACATAGCGAGCATCTTGTGCCACGTCTCGAACATTTCGCGCCCATAAATGCCCTTCACCGTGATCATCTTGAACACGAGCTTGGTCCAGTCCACCGTGAAGGGCTTGGCCGGAATGCCCAGCATGGCGATCTTGCCGCCCATGACGAGATGCTCGACCATCTGCTCGAAGGCCGCCGGGGCGCCGCTCATTTCCAGGCCGACGTCGAAGCCCTCGCGCATGCCGAGCCTCGCCCTCACCGCGCCGAGATCCTCCTTGGAGACATCGACCGGGACGACATCGGCCACCGTCGCGGCGAGCGCCAGGCGCGTCGGATTGATGTCGGTGATGACGACGTGCCGCGCTCCGGCATGCCGCGCAACCGCCGCGCTCATGATGCCGATCGGCCCCGCGCCCGTGATCAGCACGTCCTCGCCGACCAGGTCGAAGGACAAGGCGGCGTGCACGGCGTTGCCCAGCGGATCCAGGATGGCGCCGAGCTCGTCGTCGATATCGTCGGGCAAAGGCACGATGTTGAAGGCCGGCACCCTGACATATTCGGCGAAGGCGCCCTGCAGGTTGACGCCGATCCCCTGGGTCTCCGGATCGAGATGAAAGCGGCCGCCGCGCGCGGCACGGCTGGTCTTGCCGATCACATGGCCTTCGCCCGAGACGCGCTGGCCGACCGAAAGGCCGCGCACGGCCGCTCCGGTCTCGACGATCGTGCCCGCATATTCATGGCCGACAACCATGGGCACGGGAATGGTGCGCCGGGCCCATTCGTCCCAGGCATAGATGTGAATGTCGGTGCCGCAAATGCCTGTCTTGTTGACACGCACCAGCACGTCCTCGGGCCCGACGGTGGGGATCGGCTCGTCGCCGAGCCACAATCCGGGAGCGGCCTTCGCCTTGACGAGAGCTTTCATGGGGTCACTTCGCACCGGTTGCGGGGTTCAGATGAGGCCGAGCGTCTTGCCGGCATCCTTGAAGGCGTCGATCGCCAGGTCGACATCGGCCTCGCTCAGCGCCGCCGACATCTGGGTGCGGATGCGGGCACGCCCCTGGGGCACGACGGGGAAGAAGAAGCCGGCGACATAGACCCCACGCGCGTCGAGCGCGCGCGCCATCGCCTGGGCGCGGCCGGCATCATGCAGCATGACCGGGATGATCGGGCTTTGGCCCGGCAGAAGCTCGAAGCCGGCCTGCCCCAGCGCCGCGCGGAAGCGCGATGCGTGGGATCCAAGCGTCTTCCGCCGCTCGTCCGCAGCTTCGGCGATCTCGATGGCGCGCAGCGAGCCAGCGGCCACGGCCGGTGCCAGGCTGTTGGAAAAGAGATAGGGACGAGCCCGCTGGCGCAGGAGATCGACGACCGGCTGGGCCGCCGCGACGAACCCGCCCATGGCGCCGCCCAGCGTCTTGCCGAGCGTGCCGGAGATGATGCCGACGCGGTCGCCCGCCCCGGTCAGGGTCGGCGTGCCGCGGCCCTGGGCGCCGAGATGGCCGGTCGCGTGGCAATCGTCGACCATGACGACGGCGCCATGGCGTTCGGCGAGCCCGCATATGCCGGGGAGATCGGCGACGTAGCCGTCCATGGAAAAGACGCCGTCGGTGACCACCAGCTTGAAGCGCGCACCATCGGCATCGGCCTGTTTCAGACAGTCCTCGAGCGCGTTCAGGTCGCCATTGCCATAACGATAGCGCCTGGCCTTGCTCAGGCGAATTCCGTCGATGATCGAGGCATGATTGAGTCCGTCGGAGATGACGGCGTCTTCCGGCCCCAGCAGCGCTTCGAAGACACCGCCATTGGCATCGAAACAGGCGGCGAACAGAATGGCGTCGTCCTTGCCGAGATAGCGCGCGATCGTCTGTTCGAGCGCGCGATGCAGGGTCTGCGCGCCGCAGATGAAACGCACCGAGGCAAGGCCGAAGCCGAACTGGTCGAGCGCCGCCTTGGCGGCGGCAACGATATCGGGATGGTCGGCGAGGCCGAGGTAATTGTTGGAGCAGAGATTGACGAGCCGGCGCGTGCCGGCGCCGTCCACGACATCGATGCGGCCGCCTTGCGGGCCGGCGATCAGCCGCTCGCGCTTGGTGAGATCGTTCGCCTCGATCTCGGCCAAGGTCCGCTTCAGGTGGTCGTAGAACTCCACCGCGTTTCCCCGCTTTTGTGATTTCCGCTATACAGGACAATTCCTGCATAACGGAAATCTGTCAAGCAGTTTCGCTGCGCGACGAACGATACAGCAAAATCATCAGGCCCCGGGCCACCTGGCCCGAGCGGTTGACGATCCGATGCGGCACATCGGCCGGATAGCGCGCCGTATCGCCGGCCTGGAGAATGCGCGTCGAATGGCCGCTCGTCACCTCGAAGCCGTCGGTGAAGGCGGTGAAATGCTCGAAGGCGCCAGGCATATGCGGCGCGCTTTCGAGGACCCCTGATGGCGCGATCTCGACGTCGTACCACTCCATTTCGCCGGCCAGCCGCGGCGGACTGAGGATTCGCAGGCGGCAAGCCCCGTCGCCGCTCCGGATCTCCGGAATATGGCTGGCGGCAACCAATTCGATCGCGTCGTCGTCCGGCGCATTCGCCTCGCCGCCCAGGAGATCGGCGAATTCGATCTTGAGGGCCCGGGTCAGGCTCCACAACACGGCAAAGGTCGGATTGGCCTGGCCACGCTCGATCTGCGAGAGCATCGACTTGGAGACGCCGGATGTGGCGGCGAGCTGCTGGAGCGTCAATCCACGCCCCTTGCGCTGGCGCTGCAGCACCGGACCGATCTGAGGCGTGTTGATATCTTCCATTTTACCGGATATCGCCCTATTCCTGGAAACTGGAAAACTCGATGCGAGTCTGCCAACCGTGCTTCTGTCCAGACTATCGAACCCAATTCCCGATCGCAATTCCGGAAAGTGGCTCAAAACCCCCATTTTCGGGCGATTCCGGTCGAAAGCCCCCATCTCGCGCGCCATCCAGTAAAATGGAATTTGCGCAAGAGGGGGGTCAAAGATCTGGTGTCGCCACCGCCGGCCCACCTAAAACAACAGTGACATGAGGAGACATCGATGCGGGTAAGCATTCTGGGCGCGGGCGCGATCGCCTATGGCGCGGCCGCCTATCTGGCGCAGGCCGGACACGACCCCATGCTGTGGTCGCCTTCGGGCAAGAGCACCGCTGAACTTGCGGCCGGCGCGCCGCTGGTCGCCGTCAATGCGATCGAAGGCACTTTCCCCGTGCGGGTCGCCAAGGACTGCGCCGATGCCGTGGCCAATGCCGACGTGGTGATGATCGCCCTGCCCGGCTACGGCCACAAGCTGGCGCTCGACCAGGCGGCGCCGCACCTGCGCGAAGGCCAGACGGTGATCGTCAGTTCGCATGCCTCGTTCGGCGCGCTTTATCTGTCGAAGCTTCTGGCCGCGCGCGGCGTCAGCGTGCCGATCGTCGTCTGGGGCACGACGGTGACGACCGGCCGGCTGCGCAGCCCGGCCCAAGTGGCGGTGGCGACGGTGCGCCAGAAGGTCGATGTCGCGACCTTGCCGGAAACCGCCATCGACGCGGGACACGCCCTCTGCACGACCCTGTTCGGCGACCGCTTCGTCAAGCGCGACGGGCTTCTCGCCATTGCGCTGAGCAATCTCAACCCGCAGAACCACCTGGGCATCGCGCTGTGCAACCTCACCCGCATGGAGCGTGGCGAGCAATGGGGCCAGGGCGAGAACATCACGCCGGCGGTCGGCCGGCTGATCGAGGCGCTCGACGACGAACGCCTGGCCATTGCCGCGACCTTCGGTCTGTCGGTCCGTACCGTGAAGGAGCATTTCTCGCTGTCCTTCCACGTGCCGATGGGCACCGTGTCGGAAATGAACCAGGAAATGCACCGGCAGGGCCGCGGCGGTTTCGGACCGGCGACGCTCGACACCCGTTATGTGCTGGAGGATGTGCCCTTCGGGCTGGTGCCAACAGCCCTGCTCGGCCGCCTCAGCGGCCGGCCGGCCGCCTTGCACGAGGCCGGCATCGCCATGTTCTCGGCGGCCTATGGGCGCGACCTGAACGCGGATAACGACCTGCTGCCGGAGCTCGGCCTGGAGACGATGCCGCTCAACGAGATGAAGCGCCTGCTGCGCACCGGCTTCTTGCCGTCGTGACCGCCTGAGGCCCAGCGTCGCGCGCGGGCGATGGCCCGCGCCGGCTGAAGGGCTGACGAAACAGCGTAAGGCGGAGAGCGATGTCGATCATCGCCTCCGCCTTTCAGCGGACTGCCTCGGCCCGCTTGGTCCACTCGTGTCGGGTGGGGCACATCCCGACGGCCACGGCCTTGCCGGCCGCCGTCTCACGCCAGCTTGCCGGATCACAAGATGCAAGCGATGCTCCAACATGGAATGCTGACCGCCTTCGGCGCTGCCCCATGGTCCGGCCCACCGACAAGCGAAGCATGCGGGCAGCTTGCTTCAGCACAGGACCTTGCAGGCTTGCATGATGGACATGCTGTCGCCCGGATCGCTTCAGGACCTGTTCCAGGCCTATGGCCTCTGGGTTCTCTTCGCGGTGGTGATGCTTGAGAGCATGGGCGTGCCGATGCCGGGAGAAACCGCCTTGCTGACAGCCGCCGTCTATGCCGGCTCGACGCATCGCATCGGCATTCTCTCCGTAATCATGGTCGCCGCCATGGCCGCCATCGTCGGCGATAACTTCGGCTATCTCGTCGGCCGGTCGATCGGACTTCGCCTGATCGTGCGCTACGGCCGTTATGTCCGTCTCGACGAGGCGCGGCTCAAGGTCGGCCAGTATCTGTTCCTGCGCCACGGCGGAAAGATCGTCTTTTTCGGCCGCTTCGTCGCCTTTCTGCGCGCCTTCGCCGCCCTCCTCGCCGGGGCCAACCGCATGCCCTGGCCGCATTTTCTGCTGATGAACGCGCTCGGCGGCATCACCTGGGCCACGTTGTTCGGCGGCGCGGCCTATTTCTTCGGCGAAAAGATCAAGCTGGTCGCGGGCCCGGCAGGTCTTGTCATCCTGGTCTGCGCGATCGGCCTGGTCGTGGCCGGCATCGTCTTCCTGCGCCGCCATGAAAAGGAACTCGAGGAGCGGGCCAACGCTGCCCTCGCGGCCGATCCGCGGGCCTGACCTGACGGCGCCGTCGCGGAGGCCGTGCCGGAGTGCAGCGACGCGACCCGCCCGCACCGTCCTGGTAGAATGGAGCCATGGAGTCGCTCGAGCCCACCACGGAAAGACAGCGGAAGATCATCCATATCGACATGGATGCCTTTTATGCCTCCGTGGAGCAGCGCGACAATCCGGAGCTCAGGGGCAAGCCGGTGGCGGTCGGCGGCGCACGCGAGCGCGGCGTGGTGGCCGCCGCCAGCTACGAGGCCCGCAAATTCGGCATCCACTCGGCCATGCCGTCGGTCACCGCCCGACGCAAATGCGCCGAGCTGATCTTCGTCAAGCCGCGCTTCGAGGTCTATCGTGAGATATCCCAGCAGATCCGCGCGATCTTCGCCGACTACACGCCACTGATCGAGCCGCTGTCGCTCGACGAGGCCTATCTCGACGTCACCGACAATCTCCAGGGCTTGCCGACGGCAACCGCGGTGGCCGAGGAGATCCGCGCCCGGATCCGGGCCGAAACCCAGCTGACCGCATCGGCCGGCGTGTCCTACAACAAGTTCCTCGCCAAGCTCGCCTCCGACCAGCGCAAGCCCGACGGCATTTTCGTCATCACCCCGAAAATGGGCCCGGCCTTTGTCGAGACGCTGCCGGTCGGCAAGTTCCACGGCATCGGCCCGGCAACCTCGGCCAAGATGAACCGCCTGGGCATTCACACCGGCCTCGACCTGAAGGCTCAGACGCTGGCCTTCCTGCAGCAGCATTTCGGCAAGTCCGGCCCCTATTACTATTCGATCTCGCGCGGCATCGACGAGCGCCCGGTGCGCCCCGACCGGGTGCGCAAATCGGTCGGGGGCGAAAACACCTTCTTCGAGAACCTGCACGACAAGCCGGCCATGCACGAGGCGCTCGCGGCCATCATCGACAAGGTCTGGCGCCATTGCGACAAGGCCAATGTCCGCGGCCGGACCGTCACCTTGAAGCTGCGCTACCAGGATTTCGAGCAGCTCACCCGCAGCCGGTCGCTGTCCCATCCGATCGGCAGCCAGGACGAGCTGGAACGCGTCAGTTTCGAGCTGCTCGACGCGCTTTTCCCCATGAGCAAAGGCGTTCGCCTGCTCGGCGTCACGCTGTCCTCGCTCGACGGGGACGCCCCGCAGGCCGACGGCCAGATGCAGCTCGGGCTGTAGGCGCCGGGACGGCCTCGGCGGGCCGCCGCGGGCGCCTCACCGATCGGCGATCGCAACCGCCGATTGCGGGGTTACCCCGAGACGATCCTCGGAATCACCTGATACCGACCCGCCGCCTCCGGCTCTAATCCCAATGGAACAACGCATCGGACACCTGATGCGTCCCAGGCGCGCCTTCGGCGCTGTCCTGGCGCCTCCGCCGGCGCGGGAGGCCGTGGTGTCCGTCGTCCATCGGTCAGGACTTTTCACGGCAGGAGCCCTCTCATGAGCCACAAGTCTCCCTTCGACCAGCTCTATGATCAATTCAATCAGGAGGTGCCCGAGGATCACTTCCCGCAGGCCGGCATGACGGCTTTCGCAGCCAAGGCGACCGTCAACAGCGAAGCCTGGATGGACGCCCGCCCGGAGATGAACCTGTCGTCCTTCGTAACGACCTTCACCGAGCCGGAGGCGCTGGAGATCGGCCGCAACAATTTCCTCAAGAACTATATCGACCACGACATGTATCCCCAGCTCTTCGCCATGGAAGGGCGCATGGTCAAATGGCTGCACCAGCTGTGGAACGGCCCGAAAGACGCCGAGCCCTACGGCACCGCGACCGTAGGCTCCTCGGAAGCCTGCATGCTGGCGGGCCTGGCGCATAAATGGAACTGGCGGCAGGCGCGCGAGGCCGCGGGCAAGGATGCCAGCAAGCCAAACATGGTCACCGGCGGCAATGTCCAGATCGTCTGGAAGAAGTTCCTGCGCTATTTCGACGTCGAGCCGCGCATCGCCCCGCTCAAGCCCGGCAATTACCGCCTGACCACCGAGCACCTGGACCGCCTCGTCGATGAGAACACCATCGCCATCGTGGCGATCGCCGGCCAGACCTTCACCGGCGAGGACGACGACATCCAGGAGATCCACGACTGGCTCGACGCCCACGAGAAGAAGACCGGCCGCAGCATCCCCATGCATATCGACGGGGCGTCGGGCGGCTTCGTCAACCCGTTCCTCTATCCCGACTATGTCTGGGATTTCCGCCTGCCGCGGGTCCAGTCGATCAATGCATCGGGGCACAAGTTCGGCCTGGTGCCTCCCGGACTCGGCTGGGTGATCTTCCGCGAGCGCAAGATCTTCAACGAGGACTTGGTCTTCTACGTGAATTATCTCGGCGGCGAGATGCCGACGGCGACCTTGAACTTCAGCCGCAACGCCGCGCAGATCGCCTATCAATATTACGCCTTCCTGAGGCTCGGCTTCGAGGGCTATCGCGAGATCATGAAGCGCACCGTGGAAAATTCGGAGTTCCTGCGCCAGCGTCTCGTCGACAGCGGCTATTTCGAGATCATGAACAAGACCCAACGCATTCCCGTGGTGGCGGTGACGCTGAAGGGCAAGCACCGGTTCAACGAATTCGATGTCTCGGCCAAGGTGCGCGAGCGCGGCTGGGTGCTGTCGGCCTATTCCATGCCGCCCGATGCGCAATCGGTGGTCAGCCTGCGTGTCGTCGTTCGCCCGCATCTCAACCACAACGTCATCAACGGCCTGGCCGACGACATCATCAATGCCTGCAAATGGCTGGACGAGCATGGCGGCACGGCCGCGGCACCGACGCTGCACAGCTCCCACAAGGTGTCGCCGAGCAAGTGCTGAGACGCGCCGCGGCGCCTTGGCGGTCGCGGCCTTCGCAGGCTCGCGCCGCCGGGACGAATGAGGAGACCTGGCAAGGAGCACGCCGGAATGACCTGGCTGATGCAATTTCTCGGCAATAACCCCTTCATCCTGCTGTTCCTGGTGGTCGGCCTCGCGGTCTGGATGGGCGGCTGGACGATCAAGGGCTATGGCCTGGGGACCGTCGCCGCCGCCATCATCGTCGGCTGCGGCTTTGCCATTCTCGGCTCGGTCTTCGGTGTCCGCTTCCACCTCGACGACTTCACCAAGAGCCTATTCTATTACCTCTTCATGTATGGCGTCGGCCTGCGGGTCGGGCCGTCCTTCGTCAACGGACTGAAGGGCGACGGGCTGAAATTCGCCGGGCTCGCCGTGCTGTGCTCCTGTCTCGGCCTCGCCATAACGGTCCTCGGCGTGCGCCTGCTCGGCCTGCCGGTCGGCTCGGCCGGCGGCATCCTGGCCGGCGCCATGACCATGTCGGCGGCCATCGGCTCGGCCGAACAGGCCGTGACGTCAGGCGCCGTGGCCTTGGCCGCCGGTACCACCGCCGAACAGGTCTCCGGCATGATCGCCCTGTCCTACGGCATCACCTATATCTGGGGCACGGTCGGCATCATCCTGATCTGCAAATATCTGCCGCGCTGGTGGGGTGTCGACGCCAAGGCGGCGGCCAAACGTTATGAGGCCGAGCACGGCGTGCCGAATGTCGACGACGCGGGGCTGAGCGGCTACCAGCCGTTCGGCTGGCGCGCCTATCGCGTCGAAAGCAACGAGACCGCCGGCAAGACCATCGCGGAATTCCGCAAGGCCTATCCGGAATATCAGATCGACAATGTCGCGCGCGGCAAGGATCTGATCGGCGCCAGCCCGGATCTCGTGCTGCAGAGGGGCGATGTCGTGGCGCTCGGCGGCGGCCTCGGCCCGCTGACCGACCATATGGGCATTATCGGGCCCGAAGTGCCTCATACACACGTGCTCAACATTCCGCTCGACCAGGCGGAAATCGTCGTGACCAGCAAGGAGGCGATCGGCCGCAAGCTCAGGGAATACCGCCAGACCCCGATTGCCGGCCAGGTGCAGCTCACCCGCATCGAACGCGGCGGCGTGCCGATCCCGATCGGCCTCGACACCGAGCTGCAGCGCTTCGACGTCCTGTTCCTCAGCGGCCTGAAATCGGCGGTCGACAAGGCCGGCCAGATGGTCGGCCGGGTCGCCCGGCACAGCACATCCACCGATCTGCTCACGCTCTCCTTCGGCATGATCCTCGGCTTTCTCATCGGCCTGATCGAGGTCCCGGCCTTCGGCGCCGCCGTCGGCCTCGGCAATGCCGGCGGCCTGCTGGTCTCCGGCATCATCGTCTCGTCGATCGTGTCGCGCCTGCGCTTCTTCGGCAATACGCCGAACGCCGCGCGCAACATCCTGGAGGACATGGGCCTGATCGTCTTCGTCGCGATCGTCGGGGTGAATGCCGGTGCCGACCTTCTGTCGCAACTGACCGGCGCCATCGCGCTGAAGATCTTCATCGTCGGTTTCCTGGCCTGCTCGGTGCCGCCCTTCGTGGTCTGGGCCATCGGCTTCCACATCTTCAGGATGAACCCGGCTCTGCTGATGGGCGGGGTGGCCGGGGCGCGCAGCCATTCCGGACCGGCGCGGGAGGCTGCCAAGGAGATCGACAGCAACGTGCCGTGGATCGCCTTTCCCGTCGGCTACGCGGTCTCGGGCGTGCTGCTCACCGTGTTCGGTTACGTCGCGATGGTGCTGGCGCATTGAGTGCCGGCACCCCTGCTCTTTCCATTGAGGACACCGTGCCAACGAGGACTTGCCATGCTCGAGCCGCTGCGGGCCGTGATCGCCTCGCCCGAGGCCATGCTGTTCCTGACCATCGTGCTCGGCGTCCTGTTCGGCCGGCAGAAGCTCGGCGGCTTCGCCTTTGGCAGCGCCGCCGGCACCTTGCTGGCTGGAACGCTGCTCGGCGCATTGTTCGGCGCGGCCGTGCCCGACCTGTCACCGACGCTCAAATCCGTCGCCTTCCTGTTCTTCGTCTTTGCCGTCGGTTTCCAGAGCGGCCCGCAATTCTTCGCCTCGCTCGGCCGCAAGACCTTGCCGCTCGCCATCGTCACCCTCGTCGTGGCGGCCGCCGGCCTCGCCAGCACCATCCTGGTGGTCCGCCTGTTCGGCCTGGACCAGGGCACCGCCATCGGGCTCGCCGCCGGCGCGCTGACCCAGACGGCCATGCTGGGCACGGCCTATGGCGCGCTCGAAGGCCTCGGCCTTTCGCCCGCCGCACTCGCCAGGATCCAGGGCCAGGCGGCGGTCGTCTTCGCCCTCAGCTATGTCTTCGGCACGATCGGCGTCATCCTGTTCTGCACGCAGATCGCACCGCGCCTGATCGGCGTCGACCTCGAGACCGCGGCGCGCGCGCTGGATGCCGGCACCGCCGAGGCGGCCGCCCCACAGGGACAATTGCTCGACTTCCGGACGCTGGTCGCACGCGCTTTCCGCGTCGGCCCGGCTGATGCCATGACGGTGAAAGACCTCGACGCCGCGCTCGGCCCACTGGCCGCGGTCGCCCGCATCCGCCGGGGCAACGCCGAGCTCGGGCCAGCGGCGGAGCTCGTGCTGCGGCGCGGCGACATCATCGCCATCCAAGGCTACCGGCCGGCCATGGTGGCGGCCGCCGCCAGGATCGGCGCGGAAGTCGCCGCGGACGAATTGGTCACCGATCTCCTGGGACCGGGCACCGATGTGGTCATCGCACCGCGCTTTGCCGGGCAGACGCTGCACGAAGCGGTCCAGGAGCTGGGCGCCGCCGGACATGGCCTGTTCCTGCGCCGCATCCGGCGCCAGGCCCATGACATTCCCGCCACCGCGGCGACCGTATTGATGCCCGGCGACGTGCTGACCCTGACCGGTCCGGCGGAACGGCTGGCCGAGGCGCTGCCGCTGGTCGGAACCGCGATCGATCCGGGCAACCGGGCGGATATCGCCTTTCTGGCCGCCGGCCTGCTCGCCGGCGTGCTGATCGGGCTCGTGTCGCTGACCTTGCGGAACATACCGATTACGCTCTCGGCCGGCGGCGGCGCGCTGATCGCCGGCCTGGTGTTCGGCTGGTGGCATGCGCGCAGGCCGGCCGACGCCCATGTGCCACCCGACGCCACCCAGATCATGTGGGATTTCGGCCTTGCCTCCTTCTGCGCGCTGGTCGGCCTGACCGCCGGGCCGCAGGCCGCGCCGGCGCTGGCTGCCGCCGGCCCGACCATCCTTGTCGCCGGCATCATCGTGACCCTGCTGCCCCAGCTCGTCGGCCTCTATGTCGGCCACTCTCTCCTGCACATTCACCCGGTCCTGCTCGTCGGGGCGCTTGCCGGCGCCCAGACCCAGGACGCCGCCATGCTGGCCGCCTGCGATCTCGCCGAGAGCCCGGCACCAACCCTTGGCTTCACCGTGCCCTATGCCATCGGCAATATCGTGCTCACGGTGCTTGGCCCGGCCGTCGTCGCCTTCACGTGAGGCCCCGCCTCGCCGGGCTGTCGGTCAGCGTGATCCGCAGCAGGAACCGCCGGCCGGACCCGGCAGGTCGCGGCCGTCGACGCTGTGGCCGTTGCGCTCGGGCGGCAGGTCCATGGCTGGATTGCCCGCGAAAAAGCCGTTCGGTTTCAGCGTGAAGCCGGCATATTCGACCGGCATGATCGGGAA
Organism: Hyphomicrobiales bacterium; assembly: GCA_017304475.1. GTDB lineage: Bacteria > Pseudomonadota > Alphaproteobacteria > Rhizobiales > Phreatobacteraceae > Phreatobacter. The sequence goes on from JAFKKV010000016.1 coordinate 153,346, forward strand.
GTCCTCGGGCTTGCAGACATGGGTGTGGCCGAAGGAGTGCCAGAGGACGATGTCCTCGTTGGCGATGGCGCGGTTCTGCTTGACGTAGTGTGGCAGGCCGTCGCCACCGGCATGGTTGTTGGGATAGTCGCCGCTCGCATATTTCTCGCGCGCGTCATAACGCGTGACCCAGACATGCTTGGTGGCAAAGCCGCCGCGCGTGCGGACGAAACTGCCCTCCTGCGCCAGCATCAAGGGGCTCGGCATGACCACGAGCTTGTAGCCGGGCGCATTGCCGACGCTGTTGCGCACATTGGGATTGGTGATCTTCCAATAGCGGCCGGTCCGGCCGTCGGCCTCGCGCGCCGCGTCCCGTTCGCGGGCGAGCAGCCGGCTCGTCGTGTCGAAGACATTGCCATGCGGGTTGTCGGTGCCCCAGGGGCGCGGCACGAATTCATGCTCGGTGACGGAATTGCCGTCGCCATCGACTATCATGTGCAGGCGCACATTGAAGAAGTGCTGGTGGGTCGGGCCGCCGAGCTCTTCGGTCACCATGCCGCCCCAGGGATAGGTCTTGCCGGGCGCCACCGCCGCAGTCTGGACGATGCCGGTGAGCTTCGCCTCGAGCTGGATCGTGCCGTCCTGGTAGAGGTACCAGTAGAAGCCGTAATCGTAATTCCCCACCGTGGCGAAGAACGAAATGACCAGCCGGCGCGAGCGCCGGACCTCGAACAGGCCGTTGCGAAACTCGTAGTGTTTCCAGATGATTCCATAGTCTTCCTCATGCATGCACACGGCATTTTTCATGACGAAGGGCTGGCCGAGATCATCGGCCGCGGGAATGTCGAAATAGTGGATATGGCCGAGGCAGTCGCAGCCGAGTTCCAGCGCATTCGCGAGCTTGCCGAGGCCATATTCGCCAGCGTCGAAAGCGCTCTTCCAATAGTGGTTGGCGGTCGGGTCGGCATAGGGCACGACCATTTCGGTGACGCTGGCGCGATAGACGACCGGCCGCTCGCGCTCACCGTCCTTGTAGCCGATGCGGTGCAGCACCAGCCCCTCGCGCGGCGTGAAGCCGATCCGGAAGCTCCAGTTCTGCCAGTCGACCTTCCAGCCGTCGACCTTGAAGCTCGGCCCGTCCGGCTGGGTGATGTGGAGCGGCTTCAGGTCGGTGCGCGTCTCACTCCAGCTGTCGCGATCGTAATTGTGCTTCGTCTTGGGCACCCGCACGGCTTCGGCCTCGTCGACCAGGTCGACGACCCGCTTGGCGATCAGGTCGACCACCGCGACGACACCCTCGATCGGGTGGGCATAGCCATTGTCCTTGAGCTCGGAGCGATAATAGCTCACGGCGCGCACGAGCCGCCGGCCGCGCTCGAAGTCGCGGCCGAAATAGCCGGACGAGAAGGGATCGATCTGGGCGAGCGCCATGTCGGCATCGCTCAGGCCGCGCCGGCGCATGGCCGCCTGCCAGCCCGTATCCGCCTTGACGATCTGCTCGCAGAGGGAGAACTCCTCGACCATGACCGGCGGCTGGCCGTAAGGCTCCTCTCCGTTAGGGATCGTGTGCTCGGACGCGATCTCGCCGCGCCCGAGATCGACGATGACCTCCCGCGACACGCCGGTCGTCGTGTTGACCAGCACCAGGAAGGCTTGGCGCGCCGGCCGCGGGGCGCTTTCTGGACTGCCGTCGAAGGTGAGGACCTCGGCTTTCGCCGGCTCCTCGAGGCGGGCGATGGCGAAACGTTCGTGACGATCGAGCGCCATTCGCTCCCGGGCAATGGCGCAGGCGGTGGCAAGTTCCTCGCCGGTCAGGGGATCGAGCGGGTGTCCGGCATGGAGCGCGGCCGGGGCGGACGAAGTTTGCAGGATCGATACCGTCATGAGGGTTCCGGCCATGTCTGTCTTGGCGGGAATGATCGCCGGTTACCTCGGCGCGGCAATCAACCGATCGGTGGAGGCGCTCGCGGCTTCGGCCGGAGCGACACGGCCACCATCCGATCACCGCCTTGGGACGGGATCATCTGGCAAGGTTTGCCCAATCATTCACGAGCCTTTCGGCCGCGCGCAAGGCCAGGGCATTGACGGTGAAGGTCGGATTGACCGCGCCCTCGGTCGGAAACAGTCCCGGCCCTGCGATCCAAAGGTTCGGCAGGTCGTGCGTCTGGCCATATCCATTGGTGACCGAGGTCGCGGCGGCCTTGCCCATGATCGTGCCGCCATGAAAATGGATGCCGCCCGGATCCGGATTGAACCAGGCGGACCTGGCACCCGCCGCAGTCATGATGCGCAGGCCCTCCTCGTTCACATGACGCCAGAGCTTCAGCGCGTCCTCGTCATAGGAATGGACGACTTTGGCAAGCGGCACGCCGAACTCGTCCTTCTGGTCGGCCAGCACAATCCGGTTGCCGGCATTCGGCAGCGCCTCGCTCAAGCCCAGCATGCGCGTCAGCCCGCGCGCGGCCTGTCTCATGTGAGCATGCAGATCCTCGCCGAACAGCGCGCCGCGCGCATTGACGAAGCCGAGGATGTCGTTCGGCTTCTGCGCGAAACCCACCTGCCACATGGTGCTGCCGAACAGGCCCGGACGGGCGTCCTTGGCGTAGCCATCCTGCGACATCAGCAGACCGCCGGTAATGCCCATGTGGTTTTCGACATTCTCGTCGAAAATGCCCCAGACGCCCGCGCCGGTATGGGTCATGGCATAGCGGCCGAGCAGCCCGCTGGAATTGGCGAGCCCGTCGCGATGGCGGTCCGTCGCGGAGTTCAGCAGAATGCGCGGGTTCTGCACGACGAAAGCGGCGAGCACGACCACCTCGGCCAGTTGAACCACCTTTTGCCGGTCCTCGCCGTAATATTCGACGCCCACCGCGCGATTGCCCGTGGCGTCCGTCAAGACCCGCGTGACATAGCTCGACGGACGGATTTCGGCTCCAGCCTTGACCGCGTCAGGCAAATAGACGGCCTGCGCATTGCCGACCGCGCCGATCGGGCAGCCGGCATGGCACCAGCCGTCATAGATGCAGGCGGCGCGGTTCTTGTAAGGCGCGCTGAGGATGGCCGAAGGCAGAGGCGCGACGCGCATGCCGAGTTTGCGCATGCCCTCGGCGACGACGTCGGCATGGCGGAACGATTTCAGCGGCGGCAGCGGATAGGGCGCGCCGGGCGGCCGCCAGACCTCGGCGGCCGCGTCTCCGGAAATGCCGATATCCGCCTGGACCCGATCGTAATAGGGGCGCAGGTCGTCATAACCGATCGGCCAGTCGAGACCGCGGTCGTGACGCGATCTCATCTCGAAATCGGCCGGATGCAGTCGCGGCCAATTGGCGAAGTGATGCGTGGTCGAGCCGCCGACCGCCCAGCCGGCGTTGAAATTGTTGCCGTAGCGATTGCGCCCCTCGGCCAGAACCGGCGCGCCGCCCCATTTCAGGCGGCGGCCCCAGATCTGCGAGCTGATCCAGTCGGTCTCGTCGCGTTTCGGCCCGTGCTCGAGAACGACGACCCTCTTGCCGGCCCGGGCCAGCGTCGCCGCGAAGACCGAGCCCGCCGCGCCGCTGCCGACGATCACGACGTCGACCTTTTCAGGATTGGCCATGTCACGTTTCCCCGATGGATTTGCCGCGCGTTTGCGCCGGCCGGATCAAGACCGCGCTCAGCGCGCGATCGCGCCCCAGTGCCGCGTCAGATGGTCGGCGGTCCGTTGCGCCAGCGCGTGGACGGTGAAGGTCGGGTGCACGGCGCCCTCGGTCGGAAACAGGCCCGCTCCGGTGAGGAACAGGTTCGGCACGTCGTGGGTCTGGCCATAACTGTCGGTCACGGATGCGCTGGGGTCGCTCCCCATGACGGTGCCACCCGCCAAGTGGGCGATATTCGGCGCCGGTCCCGCCCAGACCTCCGAGGCCCGCGTCGTCTTCAGGGCCCGCACGCCTTCGTCCCGGGCATATTGGAACAGCCGGATGCTGTTTCCGTCCAGGCCGTGCACGACGCGCGCCAGCGGGAAACCGAACTGGTCCTTGCGATCGGCGAGCAGGACGCGGTTTTCCGCCCGCGGCACCTCCTCGCCCACCGCCTGTACCTTGCCGAGACCGCGCGCCGCCTTCTTCATGAAGTCTTGCAGCGGCTGGCCGAACAGGGCTCCCCGCGCATTGGCGAAGCCAAGGATGTCGTTCGGCTTCTGGGCGATGCCGATGGTCCAGGTATAGCTGCCGAAGGCTTCGGCGCGGCCGTCTTTGGCATAGCCGTCCTGGGACATGAGCAGCGCCGCCGACAGGCCCATATGGTTCTCGACATCCTCGTCGAACATGGCCCAGACATTGGCGCCGGTATGGGTCATGACGTAGTGACCGAGCCGGCCGCTGGAATTGCCGAGGCCGGCCTTGTGCTTGTCGGTCGCCGAATTGAACAGGATGCGCGGGTTCTCGACAGCGAAGGCGGCGAGGATCACGACATCGGCGTGTTGCTCCCTGCGCTCCCTGTCGCGCGTGTAATATTCGATGCCGGTCGCGCGCTCCTGCCTGGCATCCATCAGCACCCGCGTCACCGTGCTGAACGGGCGGATTTCGGCGCCGGCCTTGATCGCCCGCGGCATATAGGTCACCTGCGGATTGACCAATGCGCCGATCGGACAGCCGGCCTCGCACCAGCCGTCATAGATGCAGGCCGCCCGGTCGCCGCGCGCCACCGTGTTGATCGCCACCGGCATGGGCGCGGTCCGGATGCCGATATTGCGGAAGCCCTCCGCCATCAGCTCGGCATGTTTGAAGGTTTTGGTCGGCGGCATGGGGTAGGGTTCGCCGGCCGGTCGCCAGACCTCGGCCGCCGCGTCTCCGGCGATGCCGACCTCGCTCTGGATCCGGTCGTAATAGGGGCGCAGGTCGTCGTAGCCGATCGGCCAGTCGAGGCCGCGGCCGAAGAGCGACCGCATGCGGAAGTCCTGCGGGTGCAGCCGGGGCCAGTTGCCGAACTGGTGGAGCGCCGCGCCGCCGACGCCCCAGCCGGCATTGTAGTTGTAGCCGACCGGATGGCTGCCCTCGAGCACCATGGGCGCACCGCCCCATTTGAGCCGGCGGGCCCAGATCTGCGAGCTGACGAGGTCGGTCAGCTCGAAGGGCGGCCCCTGCTCCAGGATGACCACTTTCTTGCCGGCCTCGCCGAGCCTTGCCGCGATGAGCATGGCGGTCGGGCCGCCGCCGACGATGACCGCATCGACCTTCTCGTTGCCGGCCATGGCGTCACCATGTCTCGACGGGCGGAATATGCGGCATGTAGGGGATGCTCAAGGCCTCGAACCCCTTTTCCGTGCCGTAGACGACGTCGACCGCGTCGTTGCGCGTCACGTAGTAGAAGAAGGGTGAGCCGGGTCCGCTCCAGCCATCCGGCGGCCGCTGGCGCATCTGATCGACGAAGGCGTGTCGCTGTTCGGGCGTCAGAGCCGCGAATTTCGCGCCGTGCGCCTTGAGCGAGGCCTCATCGAGCCCCTTCAGCCCGGCGCGATAGAAATTGACATAGGGCGGCGCGACATTGACCAGCCGGGCGATGAGCAGGGCCTCGCCCGGCGGCACGCCCAGCTGGTGATCGACGAAATGGACGATGCCGGCCTCCCGAGCGCCGGGCAGCAGCGTCTCGCCCAGCGCCTCCAGCGCATCGCGCTCGTCCGACGTGAGCACCTTGAGCGGAACCGCCTCGGCCCATGCCTGCCTGGGCGAAAGCGCGACGTCGACACCGTCGACCGTGAACACCAGGGCGCTCAGCGCCACGCCCTTCAAGACCACACGACGGCTGGCAGCCATGGCGCCCCTCCAAAATGTCTCATGTGATATTTCATAAGAAATCTTATATGGAGTTTTTCCAATGTAAATGCGGTTTCGAATTTCGGATGCATGAATTGGCGGCGCCGAGCGCCTCATGTCTGGGCGATTGCCCGGATCGAGATCAGCCTCTCGGCTGCCGCCGCGCGCACGTGCCGACAGCACTCAGGCAGATCGAGGCAGCGTCAAAGGAAAGGCGATCCCGCAAGCACAGGCGCTCGGCGACGTGACCGGCAGGACAGGGGTCGGAAGGAGGCGGCTCTTGCGCCTTTCAGTCGATGGCGGAGAGGCGCGCCACCAGACCGGCGCGCGTCTCGACGCCGGTCTTCTCGAAAATATGGATCAGGTGGGTCTTCACCGTGGCAAGGCCGATGCCGAGGCCCATGGCGATGTCGGAATTGGTCCGGCCGCAGCACAGGAGATGGGCGACTTCGGCTTCGCGCGGCGTGAGATGGAACAGGCTGCGCGCCTTGCGGCCGGGCACGACCCTGGCCGGTGCAAAGACGAAGGGAAGGTTGAACTCGATATAGCGCTGCAGGTCGCGCGCCAGGCGATCATAATCCGGCGGCGGACCGCTATCCGACGACGTCCACATGATGCTGATGCCGGCGGTGATGCGGCCATCATGACGGAAGACCATCTCGGCGGTGTCGACCGTATCGAAGCGGCCGATGAAATCGCGATATTCGTCGAAATCGTCGACCGTCACGCCGCCGGCGGCCTCCTCCAGCCAGAGCACCGGCTCGGGCCTGACCGAGAGATGGCGCATATGCAGCGGGTCCTTGGCATGCATCCCGCGCAAATAGAGCCGATGGAGTTCGGCCGGCACCTGCCGGCAGACGAAATTATAGAGGTTGCACTCGTCGTCGACAGAATAGAAGGCAAGCCGGCTCGAGCCGACCGAGCGCCCGACGAGCCGCAGCGTTTCCTGAATGAACTCTTGCTGCCGGTCGGACATCGAAGGGATCAGCGCCTGGTTCAGATCAGCGAACTATAGGCCAAGGGCGTGAGCCGGCCAATGCGCGGCGAGGCGGCAGGGAGCGCCCTCCCTCGCATGGGCGAGGAGAGTTCAGCGCCGAAGCTCCGGCCCAGCACATGGGGGCCTGCCCGCAGCACCTGAACGATCACGGCCGCGAGGAAATGCAACTAGGGCCGCGTGCTCCCAAGTAAAGGCGTCGTCCTGCAATCATGCCATGCGCCCTGCCCCGCCATTCGCGCATGGACGGCGGCGCCAAGCTGATGCCTAATCGCTGCGCAAACGTTTGCTGGCGTGACTGCGTTCGATTGCTTCGTCTGCGGGGAGAGCCTGGGCAATGGGGCAGACCAACCGCGCGCTGAAGGCATTGACCTTCGCGGCCCCTCTCCTGTTCCTTCTGCTGGTCTGGGCGGCGGTCATACCGCTGTTCGACGTATCGCCTCAGGTCTTTCCGGATATCGTCTCGGTGGCCCAGGCCGGCCTCGACGGCATCCGCGACGGCTCGCTGATCCAGCATGTCGGCGCCAGCCTCCTCAGGGTCGTTCTCGGCACGGCTCTCGCCATCCTGGTCGGCGTGCCGCTCGGCATCGCCATGGGGGTGAGCCAGGGCGTGTCGAACTTTCTGACGCCTCTGCTGCGGTTCTTTTCGGTGCTCGCCGGCATTGCCTGGATCCCGATCGCCACGCTGTGGTTCGGCTACGGCTTCGGCGCGATCGTCTTCGTCATCTTCAACGCGGTGTTCTTCGTCGTCGCCTACAACACCTTGCTCGGCGTCTCGACCATTCCGATGCCGCTGCGCCATGCCGCCGCCTCGCTCGGCGCGCGGCCGCTGGCCATGCTCACCGATGTGCTGCTGCCCGGCGCGCTGCCCAATATCGTCACCGGCATCCGCACCGGCCTCGGCTTTGCCTGGCGCGGCCTGATCGCGGCGGAAATGATCGCGACCAATGTCGGCCTCGGCTACATGCTGTTCGTCGCCCGCGACTTCTACCGGACCGAAGTCATCGTCTTGGGCATGATCGTCATCGGGCTGATCTGGCTCGCCATCGACCGGCTGCTGCTGGTCCCGCTCGAGCGCGCCACGATCGAGCGCTGGGGCATGGTGCGCCCGGTATGACCACCTTGCTCAAGATCTACGGCGCCTATGTCCGCACCACCGCTCGCTTTCCGGTGCTGCACAGCATCATCCCCTTCGTGCCGCTGGTCGCGCTCTGGGCCGTCGTCGCCGAGGCCGGCCTGTTTCCGCGCGCCTTCTTTCCCGGTCCCCTCGACGTTGTCAGCTCGTTCGGCGACCTCATCTACAAGGGCATCCTGCCCGACTATCTCGCCGACAGCGTCGGCCGGCTGCTGGTCGGGGCGGCCGCCGGCATGGCCATCGGCATTCCCCTGGGCCTGCTGATCGGGCTCAATGCACGCGCCCACGCCCTGCTCTCGCCAATCCTCCTGTTCTTCCAGGCGATCGGCGACATCGCCTGGCTGCCGATCCTGATCATCTGGTTCGGTTTCGGCTTCACCACCATGACCTTCGTCATCGTCTATACCGTGCTGTTCCCGGTGGTGCTCAGCACGGTGCTCGGTGTGCGCTCGGTGAAGCAGGACCTGACCCGCGCGGCCCAATGCCTGGGCGCCTCGCCGCACCGCATCCTCTGGGAGGTGGTGCTGCCCGGCGCGCTGCCGAACATCGTCACCGGCCTGCGCAACGGCCTCGGCTATGGCTGGCGCGCGCTGATCGCCGCGGAAATGATCGTCGGCACCAGCGGCATCGGCTTTCTCATGTTCGACGCCCGGCGCGCCGGCTCGGTGGTCGAGATCGTGCTCGGCATGATCGTGCTCGGCATCCTCTGGTACATTGTCGACGCCTGGGTGCTGGCACCCATCGAACGGGCCACGGGACAAAGATGGGGGCTCGTGACGCGATGATGCGCAGCCGATGAAGACGCTCAGCCTGAAATCCCTGTCGAAGACCTATTTCGATGCCTATGCCGGTGTCCACGTCACCGCCGTGCACGATGTCAGCCTCGATATCGCCGAGGGCGAATTCGTCGCCATCGTCGGCCCGTCCGGCTGCGGCAAGTCGACCATTCTCAACATGATCGCCGGCTTCATCCCGGTCTCCGGCGGCGAGATCCTGGTCGGTGGTCGGCCAGTCAAGGGGCCGGGTCCTGATCGCGGCGTGGTGTTCCAGTCGTTTGCGCTGTTTCCCTGGAAGACCGTGCTGGACAATGTCGGCTTCGGACCGAAAATGCGCGGCGTCCCGAAACCCGAACGGGACGCCATCGCACGCGAATATCTGGCGCTCGCCGGACTGAGCGAGGCCGCCGGCCGCTATCCGAACGAGCTCTCCGGCGGCATGCAGCAGCGTGTCGGCGTGGTCCGCGCGCTCGCCAACCGGCCCGACGTGCTGCTGATGGACGAGCCTTTCGCCAGCGTCGACGCGCAGACGCGCATGACGTTGCAGGAGGAACTGACCCGCATCTGGCAGGAGCGGCGGCCGACCGTGCTGTTCATCACCCATGATGTCGCCGAGGCGGTCTTCCTGGCGAGCCGGGTCGTGGTGCTGTCCAAGGGCCGGGTCAAGGAACAGGTCGAGGTGCCGTTGCCGCGCCCGCGCGTCTGGGACGAGCTCGTGCAGGACGACCGGTTCAAGGACCTGTCGGCCCGGGTGCTCAGCCTGGTGAGGTCGGCGTGACCATGCTGCGCGCCGCGCTGGCCTCGACCAAGATCCGCATCCTTGCCGGGCTACTGGTCCTCTGGCTCGCCTGGCAGGCCTGGCTGGTCATCGCCGCACCGGCCAAGATCGCCGAAGGCTTTCCCGAAAGACTTCGGGTCAACGCCTTGATCACTCTGCCGTTTCCGCCCGAGCGCTTCCACATCCTGTTGTTCCAGCGCCATGGCCGCGTGTCCGGCGCGGAGGGCAATACCGTCGAACTGAGAGGCATCGCAAAAAGCGATCTCACCGCCATAGCCCGGCTCTACTGGGTCAGGCGGATAGAGCCACTGAGGGAGGGAGCATCATGATCACGCGCAGAACCATCGTTGCCGGCACGCTGATCGCCGCGCCGGGCCTGATGCCCTATCGGGCGCAGGCGCAGACCATGACCAAGCTCAAGGCCGGCATGGTCACCGGCATCGACCAGATCGGACTGCCGATCGCACTCGAACGCGGCTTCTTCGAAAAGGCCGGCCTGGACGTCACAATCGCCCGCCCCTATGCCACCGGCGTCGACGCCTTGAACGCGCTGCAGGCGGGCGAAAGCGAGATCGTCCAGGTCGGCGTCCCCATGATCGGAGCGGTGCTGCGCGGCATGGACCTGGTGGCGCTCGGCAATTACAGCGGCAATGCCACGAGGCGCGGCTCGGACGCCACCATGGCGCTGATCGCGCGTGCCGACAGTGGCATCGACAAGGCCAATCTCGCGAGCCTCAAGGGCAAGAAGATCGCCGCCTCCTTCGGCACGATCAACCATCTCTACATCCTGGCGCTCTTGGAAAAGGCCGGGCTTACGCCAACGGACGTGACGCTGGTCAATACCCCGCCGCCCGACATGACGGTGGCGCTGCTCGCCCGCGGCATCGATGCCTTCTCGGGCTGGGATCCCTGGCCAATCGTCGCCTTGAAGGACGTGCCCGGCGCCTATGAGGTGGTGCGCGGTGGCAATGTCATTTCCTATGTCGGCTTCAATGTCGCCCTCAGACCCTGGATCGAGCGGAACGGCCCGGCGATCGAGAAATTCCTGGCCGCCGTATCCGAGGCCGACCAGTGGATGCGCAAGAACTCCAAGGCCGCGGCGCAGGTCGCCACCCGCTGGATCCCCGGCCTGAAGGCGGATGTCGCGGAAGCGGCGATGGAATTCAACATCCAGCAGGCCGACCGCAGGCTTTCGGCCAATAATTACCGGGCGCTGTGGAGCGCGGTCGACCGGCTGCACCGCCTCGGCTTCGTGCGCGGCACCTTCGACGTCAACAAACACGTCGAGCCGCGCCACATGCTGAAGGTGATGGCCGAGCAGCCGGCCCTGTTCAACGATCTGCCGGCCATTCCCGCCGATGTGGCGATCGGACCGGGCTTCGTCTTCACGCCATGAGCGCGCATGCGTCGTTCCGTGCGCCGCCTGGCCACGGAACGACGCCAGCCGTGATCGGCGAAGGGCGGTGCCGGCGCGGCCGCCGTCAGCGGCTGCTCCAGAGCCCGATCAGGCGGGCGAGGATCGGGCGCGTCAGCTGGTTGTCGGTGCCGGCGACCGCGATGATCGCGATGCCGCGTTGCGGCAGGCAATAGATCGCGGCCAGTTCATTGCCGCTGGTCATGCCGAAAACCGAAGCCGGCGCGTCCGGCATCGCCTGCAACCCGGCCTGGCTGATCGCCGTCCGGCCGGACGCCCGGCATTCGTCGAGTGTCGCGCCCGACCGCAAGGGCACCTCGTTCATGCTGAGCCCGGTCGCCTGGACCGGTGCCGTCGAAAGCGCGACGAGAGCCCCGAGGCTCAGAACCATGGACAGCTTATGCACGGGCGTCCTCCCGATCCGGTCGTCGGATCGGCACCCCGTCCTTGCGACAGGCCGCGGCCCGATCTCAGGCTCCCGGCGGCAAGGCGCGAGAGACAGGGCGAGCATGCCCTGCGACAAAGCGAATGCAAGGCCTCGCGCACCCCAATGGGACAAAACCGAAGGTCGCCCCCCGCCGCCGGCCGTATGGCTCAGGTCGGTGTCTGCGCCGTCGCGACCCGGAAACAGGACGCTGTGATCGCGCGCAGATTGTCGTCGACCTTGTATTTCTCGAGGCGGTTTTTCTCTTCGGCCTCGCAAGCCTGGATCGATGCCATGGGATCGACCGTATGGACATATTGTCCATCGGCGAACATCAAAAACATGAACAAAAAGACTTGCCCTGTTGCCATTGCCACGCCCTTCGTCATCACGCCGGCCATTCTTTTACAGCATGCGCGCGCCACGGTTAACGATCTCGACGCAATATCCATGCCGTGGCTGTGGACATCCCGGGCGAATACTTGCTTCCGGTTAGACCAGACGTCTCGCCTTCAACCAGAGGAAGAGCGGCAAGCGCATCCAGCGGGCCATCGTTTCATCGCCAGGCACGGCCGTGGGCAGCGGCTCCCGCAGCCTCGTAATGGCGAGCCCCGCTCCTTCCAGGGCCTCGGCATAACTTTCGAGCGGCTGCGACCAGCCGGCAAAATCCATGGTCAGGCCGTCGCGCTCCTCGGCGCCTTCGAACCGCTCCCGGCCGAAATAGGAGCCCTCCAGCACGAAGGGCGCGTCCGGCCCGGCCCCTGAGAACCGACCGCGGTCACGGAACGGATGGACCAGCGAGATCATGACCTCGCCGCCGGGCGCCAGCACCCGTGCCATCTCGGCGCAAGCGGCAGGCACATTGGCGACATCCATCAGGACGTTATAGGCGACAACCAGATCGAAACTGCCGTCCTCGAACGGCAAGGCCTCGGCGGGCGCCACGGCGTAGCGATCGGCCGACCCGGCGGCCGCCGCCGCATCGACCAGTTCGGCGACCGGATCGGTGGCGGTGACGTGATGGCCGAGTTCCTTGAGCGCGCGCGACACCCGCCCCTCGCCGCAGCCGACTTCCAGGGCCAGCTTGTCGCCCCGGCCGATAAAAGCCAGCAGCGTGTCGCGATAGGCCCAGAAGGCGTCATGGCCGGGCTTGCGCGCCCAGGCGGTCCATTGCGCGGCGACCCGCGCCCAGTGCGCCTGGTCCGGTGGCGTCTCGGTCATGTCGATTCATCCTTGCCGTCGATCGGCGCATGTCTTAGCCCGCCCACTGTCCGGCAACCATATCGCCGCGCCCGGCAGGCCACCGCGGTCCCTGCGGCCGATCGCTGGTTGCCTCGCTCGCGCACCAGTGCGATATTGCAACCGGTTTGAAAAGGCACCGCCGTGAGAACGATGGATGATGCACACCGGTCGGGATGCCCGATCAACCTGTCCCTGGAGATCTTCGGCGACAAATGGAGCCTGCTGATCATTCGCGACGTGATCTTCGGCAATCGTCGGCACTTCCGCGAATTGATGCGCTCGGAAGAAGGCATTTCCTCCAATATCCTGGCCGACCGGCTCAAGATGCTGGTCGAGTTGGGCATGCTGACCAAGGCCGATGACCCCAGCCACAAGCAGAAGGCGCTCTACAGCCTCACCGAAATGGCGATCAGCGTCTTGCCGATCCTGGCTCATCTCGCGGCCTGGGGGCGTCGCTGGCTGCCGGTGAGCGATGAGCTCAGCATCCGCGCGCAATTGCTCGAGGAAGGCGGACCCGCGCTTTGGGAGCAGTTCATGGCCGAGCTGCGCCAGGAGCACCTCGGCATTGCCGTGGCGCAGCCAGGGCCGGTCCCGGTCCGGGAGACGATGCAGGCAGCCTATCTCGCGGTGGTCGCGCGCAACAGGCCGATGCAGCCGGCGTGATCGGGCACTCCCCGGTGTTTGCTCGCACCACGACACCGGAAAAGCGCAGTTGAATCAACCCTCTCCCAAAGGGAGAGGGTGGCAGCGTCAGCTGCCGGGTGAGGGGCGTGAGCTCACAGCACTGATGCAACGCTCGTCGCGCATGCCACCTTATCTGGAGATGGACAACCCCTCACCCGGCGCCTGACGGCGCCACCCTCTCCCTTTGGGAGAGGGTTGATTCGACAGCGCTTTTAGCAATAAGCGCGGTGCTTTACGCGTTTTCGCGCATTCGTCTTTCCCGACTGGTATCAACCCCGCTCGAAGGCCGCCCAAACCTCCTCCGCCGCATGGCCCAGCCGCGCGACGGGACGAAACAGGCGGATTTCGATGGGGATCGCCAGATCCGGCTCGCCCGCTTCCACCAGGAGCCCGGCGGCGATGTCGTCTTCGGCCAGGGTTCGCGGCAGCCATGCCACGCCGTCTCCAGCGCGCGCCATCGAGAGCAGCGTTGCCGCGAGATGCGACGTGAAGATGGTCTCCAGCGCAAAGGACCGATCGCTCGCCGCCAACCACGCCGCGACGATGCGGCCCAGGCCGGATTGCCCGCTATAGCCGAGATATTTGACCGCCGCGCCGCCATTAAGCGACCAGCGCGCGGTCCCGTCCGGTCCCGGCGCGCTGAACGGAACCAGGCTGTCGGCGCCGACCACGATGCTCCTGAACCGGCCCGCCTGGAGCCGGCCGCCCATGTTCGGATGATGGTGGCAAAGTAGAAACGGCGTGTCGCCGCGCAGCATCATCTGCTCGCAAGCCTGCATGCTGTCGGAGATCAGGTTGAGATTGCCGAGCGCCAGGACCCTGTCATTGCCGCGAACCCATTTCGGGAAAAACGTGAAGGAGAGCGCGTGGGTCGCGGCGATCGACAGAGGACCCGCGCCCCGGCCGGACACCTCGAGCGTGTCACGGCGCAACTGATGCAGGGCGCGCGTCAGGATCTCCGCCTGGCTGTGAAAATGCTCACCTGCCGGGGTCAGCGCGACGTTGTGGGTCGTGCGGGTGAACAGGGCCGCACCCGCCCAGTCCTCGAGCGCGCGGATCCTGCGGCTGAAGGCCGGCTGGGTCACATGACGGGCCTCCGCCGCCCTGGAAAAATTCAGGGTCTCGGCGAGAGCCAGATAATCCTCGAGCCAGATCAATTCCATCGGTAATGCCAAACCGACATAAGCAATCCCTCAAATAGCATTGGCACCCGGCGGGTTCCAGTTCTACCAATCACTCCCGAAGCGCAACGGAACATCGCCGATCGAAGCCAATAGCGCCTCGGTCAACCAGGATGTCCTCGCTGCGGATTATCGCCGCGCCATCGCGCTCGGCATAACCAAGCCAAGCTTGAACGAACCACCGGGAAGGACAATGCCATGCGTATCGTCGACGTCGTCGAGATCACCAAGCCGATCGCATCGCCGATCCGCAACGCCTATATCGACTTCTCCAAGATGACGGCGAGCCTCGTCGCCGTGGTGACCGATGTGGTGCGCGACGGCCGCCGCGTCGTCGGCTACGGTTTCAATTCGAACGGCCGCTACGGCCAGGGCGGCCTGATCCGCGAGCGCTTCCGCAACCGTATCCTCGAGGCCGCCCCGCAGAGCCTGCTCGATGACGACGGCAGCAATCTCGATCCGCAGCGCGTCTGGGCGGCGATGATGGCGAACGAGAAGCCCGGCGGCCACGGCGAGCGTTCGGTCGCGGTCGGCACGCTCGACATGGCGGTCTGGGACGCGGTCGCCAAGATCGCCGGCAAGCCGCTGTTCCGGTTGCTCGCCGAAAAGAAGGGCCGCGAGGCCGATCCTCGCGTCTTCGTTTATGCCGCCGGCGGCTATTATTATCCGGGCAAGGACAATTCGGCGCTGCAGGCCGAGATGCGCGGCTATCTCGGCCGCGGCTATACCGTGGTCAAGATGAAGATCGGCGGCGCCTCGATCGACGAGGATCGCGGGCGGATCGAGGCCGTGCTGAAGGAGATCGGATCGCAGGCGCGGCTCGCCGTCGACGCCAATGGACGCTTCGACCTGGAGACGGCCATCGCCTATGCCAAGATGCTGCGGGACTATCCGCTGTTCTGGTACGAGGAAGCCGGCGATCCGCTCGATTACGCGCTGCAGGCGGCGCTTTCGGAATTCTATCCGGGCCCGATGGCGACGGGAGAGAACCTGTTCTCGCACCAGGACGCGCGCAACCTCATCCGCTATGGCGGCATGCGGCCGGACCGCGACTGGCTGCAGTTCGATTGCGCCCTGTCATATGGCCTCGTCGAATATCTCAGGACGCTGGATGTGCTCGCCCAGCACGGCTGGTCGCCGGCGCGCTGCATTCCCCATGGCGGCCACCAGATGTCGCTGAACATCGCGGCCGGCCTCGGCTTGGGCGGCAATGAGAGCTACCCCGACCTGTTCCAGCCCTATGGCGGCTTCCCCGACTCGGTGCGTGTCGAGGACGGCCATATCGTCATGCCCGACCTGCCGGGCATCGGCTTCGAGGGCAAGTCCGACCTGATCAAGGTCATGCGCGAGCTGGCCGAATAGGGAGCGGCTCACCGGGGCCTGCTCCGAGCGGCCCCCGCCCCTTTGCCGCATCAGAACGTCACCACGACCGGCTGATGGTCCGACGCCTTGGTGGCGAGATCGTAGTCGATCGAGGTCAGCCGCGCGGCGACGTCGCCGGTGGCGAAAACGAAGTCGCAGCAATGGGCGGCGCCATAGGTCTGGTCGTAGAGGCAGAAGGACGGCGGATGCGGCTCGCCGGCATGTTTCGCCGCCCAGAGATCGACCAGAGCCGGCGTGCCGTCCTCGAAGGTGGCTTCCAGCCGCGCCTTCGAGGGATCCGACGGCTTCATGTTGAAATCACCGCAGAGGATGGCCGAGGCCGTCACCGGCTGCGGCGCGAAAGGCGCGATACCGCCTTCGAGCGGCGGGCGGTTGACCCGCGCGGCGGCCTGCCGATGGGCGGCGCGCACGCTTTCCACCTGGGCCGCGCGCAGCACGGTGTGAGAATATTCGAGATGGGTGGTCATCACCCGCACCGGGCCGAACGGCGCCTCGATCATGGCGTCGATCATCAGGCGTGGCATGGATCGGGCCTCCGCCGCCTCCCAGGCGAGCGAGTGCCGGAACACCTGGCCGACCGGCAGGCGCGACAGTAGTGCATTGCCGAAGCGGCGGCGCCCGCCCCGTCCGTCGGGTACGTCCACCGCCGGGCCTTCGATCAGGGTGAAGCCCGGCAGGAGCCCTGCCAGCACGCCGAACTGGTTCTCGCCCGCACTGCCTTCGAGCTCAGGAAAGTTGTCGGCCACCTCCTGCAGGCAGAGCACGTCGAAATCGGCGAGCTCGCGGGCATGGTCGACGATGCGCCGCAAGCTGAAGACGCCATCGATGCCGAGGCCCCATTGGATGTTCCAGGTGATCAGTTTCATCGCGCGGCCTTCATTTGATGCCGGCCCGCATGAAGCTCTGCACGAACTGGCGCTGGAACAGGAGGAAGCCGATCAGCAGCGGCGCCGCGGTCAGCAAGGTCGCCGCGCAGATGATCGACCAGTCGACGCCCTGGTCGGTGGAGGAGAACACCTGCAGGCCGACCGTCAACGGGCGGGCCTCGACCGAATTGGTGACGATCAGTGGCCAGAGGAAATTGTTCCAGTGATAGCTGACCGAGACCAGGCCATAGGCGACATAGACCGGCCGGCCGAGCGGCACATAGACCCGCCAGAGCACCTGCAGCGGCGTTGCCCCCTCGACGCGCGCCGCATCGTCGAGTTCCTTCGGCACGATCTTGAAGGTCTGGCGCAGCAGGAAGATGCCGAAGGCCGAGGCCATATAGGGCAAGCCGATGGCGGGGATCGAATCCAGGATGCCGATGCGGCTCATGGTCCGGTAATTCTCGACGATCAGCACGTCGGGCATGATCATCAGCTGGGCCAGGACCAGGGCGAAGACCACCGTCTGGCCGGGAAACTCGTAGCGGGCGAAGGCGAAGGCGGCGAGCGTGCAGAGCACCAGCTGGCAGGCCAGGATCACCGTCACCAGCACGAAGGTGTTGAGGAAATAGCGGGCGAAAGGTGCCGCCTCCCAGGCGCGCGCGAAATTCTGCAGGGTGAGCGGTGCGAACAGCTCGAACCGGGTGGAGAATTCCGGCGGGTGAAAGGCGGTCCACACCGCATAGGCGAGCGGCGCGATCCACAACGTGGCGAGCAGCCAGGCGCCGGCGGTCTCCAGGACGCGGGCGGTGCCGCGCGGGGCGTAGACGTCGCTCATGAGCAGGACTGACTCATCTGTAGTGGATCCGCCGTTCGAGCAGGCCATATTGGATGAGCGCGATGAGCCCGAGCAGCGCCAGCAGCACCACGGTGAGCGCCGCCGCATAACCGGTGTCCCAGAAGCTGAAACCGACCTGGTAGATGTAATAGAGCAAGAGCGCGGTGGCGTTGTCGGGCCCACCGCGGGTCATGACGAAGATATGGTCGATGGTGCGGAAGGCGCCGATGACCGCATTGACCAGCACGAACAGCGTGGTCGGCATCAGCAACGGGAACTGGATGCGCCGGAAATAGGTCCAGCGCGACGCGCCCTCCAGCGCCGCCGCCTCGGCGAGGCTCGGCGACACCGTCTGCAGGGCGGCGAGATAGAAGATCATGAAGAAGCCGGCCTCCTTCCAGACCGCCACCACGGTGACCGCGAACAATGCGGTGTCCTTGGAGCCGAGCCAGTTGGGCGAGACGATGCCGAAGACGCCGAGCACCTGGGCCAGCAGGCCATATTGCGGCGTGTAGAAGAACAGCCAGATATTGGCGACGGCGATCATCGGCAGCACGGTGGGCGTGAAGAAGGCCATGCGGGCCAGGGTCCGGCCGGCGATCTTGTCATTGACCCAGATCGCCATCAGCAGCGCCAGCGCTATCGACACGGGGATGGTGCCGAGCGCGAACCAGAGATTGTTCCACATGGCCTGCCAGAACACCGGATCGGTCAGCATCTGCTCGAAATTGTCCAGGCCGGCGAAACGTGAGGGCCGCCGCGGCCGGGGGGTCGAATAGAAGCTCTCGATGACGGTGGCGACAGCGGGCCAATGGGTGAAGAGCGCCAGCAGCGCGAGCGAGGGCCCGAGCATCAGCCAGGCATGGATCCAGGTGCGGTTGGAGGAGGAGGTCATGGGGTGGGCACGAGGTGAACCAACCCTCTCCCAAAGGGAGAGGGTGGCGCCGTCAGGCGCCGGGTGAGGGGCGTAGGCTTCCAGAACTGAAGCAATGGTGCGTCGCGCATGCCGCCCCATTCGGTGAGGGACGTCCCCTCACCCGGCAGCTGACGCTGCCACCCTCTCCCTCTGGGAGAGGGTTGATTGGCGCCTGCCCCGCCCCTCACCGATAAGCCCTGAGGATCCGCTCAGCCTCGGCCTGCGCATCCTTCATCGCCGCTTCCGGCGTCTTGGTGCCGGTGAGGGCTGCCTGCAGGCCGTCGTTCAGCGCCTTGGTGACGCGCTGGTTCTCGTGGGTGGAAAGTTCGGCCACCGCGAATTCCAGCTGGTCGCGCGCCACCGCCGCAGCCGGGAAACCGGCGACATAGGCCTTCATCTCGGGCGTATCCCAGCTGTCCTTGCGGGTGGCGACATAACCGGTGTCGATGCCCCATTTGGCGGCGCGCTCGGGCGTGGTGATCCACTGGATGAACTTGAAGGCGGCTTCCTGCTCGGCCTTGGAGACCTTCTTGGACAGATAGAAATTGCCGCCGCCAGTCGGGCTGCCGCGCCGCTTGCCAGCCGGCAGCATGCCGACGCCGAACGGGAACTTGGCATTGGCGCGCACGCTGGTGAGGTTGCCCGTGGTGGTCCACATCATCGCGCATTTGCGCTCGAAGAAGTCGCGCGGAGTCGTGCCCCATTCGACCACGCCGGGCGGGTGAACCTTATGCTTGCGCGACAGGTCGACCCAATATTGCAGCGCCTCGACGACTTCAGGCGCGTCATAGGCGGTGCGATTGCCGGCGCTGTTCATCAGGATCGCGCCAGCCTGGGTGGTCAATCCCTGGAACAGCCAATAGGGAAAGCCCGAGGCCGGGATCTGCAGGCCCCATTGGGTGGTGTTGGCGCCGTCGCGCTTGGTCAGCTTCTCGGCGAAGGCGACCTGCTCGGCCCAGGTCGCCGGCGGCTTTTCCGGATCGAGCCCGGCCTCCTTGAAGGCCTCCTTGTTCCAGTAGAGCACCACGGTGGAGCGCTGGAACGGGATGCCCCAGGTCTTGCCCTCGGTCTGGCTGTTTTCCATGAAGCCGGGGAAGAAGCTCTTCAGCCACGCTTTGTCGGCATCGGTGCGGATGAAATCATCGAAGGGCACGATGGCCTCTTCGTCGGTCAGCGTGAACATGTCGGTGGAGAGCAGCACCGAGGTCACCGGCGGCGTGCCGCTCTTATGCGCCGTCAGCGCCTTGACGATGGTCTCCTGATAGGTGCCCGAATAGATCGGCTTCAGCGTGATCGACGGGTTTTCCTTCTCGAAATCGGCGGCGTAGCTGTCGATCAGCTTGGTGATCGGGCCGCCGACCGCGACAGGATAGAAAAACGACACTTCGGTGCGCGCCTGCGCCAAAGCCGGTGCCGCGACGGTGGCGGCAGCCATGGTGGCGGCGCCAGTCAGGACGGCGCGGCGGTCGATGGATCGGGTCATGGTCGGTCCTCCCGTGATTTTGTTTGCCGGCGAGCTTATCGGGTTTTTCGCCCGAGGCTAGGCAATGCGCCGCCCGCTCGCCGTATCGAAATGGTGCGTGTCGGCCAGGTCCCAGTCGAGGCCGATGGTTGCGCCCTCGCCGGCCGCGACCTTGCCCGGCACACGAATGACGAAACCGGCCTCGCCGACCCGTGCGTCGATGAGGCTGTCGGCGCCGAGATATTCGACCGCTGTGACGGTTGCGTGAATGCCCTGGTCGCTCAGGCGGACATGTTCGGGCCGGACGCCGAGCGAGACGGAGCCGATGTCCCGCCCCGTGGGGACGAAACGGGCGGCGGCCGCGCCCAGCGCCGCCAGCGGCAGCACGTTCATCGGCGGCGTGCCGACGAAACGCGCGGTGAACACGGTCGCCGGCCGGTTATAGAGATCCTCCGGCGTGCCGTGCTGTTCGACATGGCCCGCGCGCATCAGCACGATGCGGTCGGCCATGGTCATGGCCTCGACCTGGTCGTGGGTGACATAGATCATGGTGACGCCGAGCCGGCGCTGCAGCGCGCGGATCTCGCGGCGCATGTCGAGGCGCAGTTGCGCGTCGAGGTTCGACAGCGGCTCGTCCATCAGGCAGACCGGCGTCTCCGCCACGATGGCGCGGCCCAGCGCGACGCGCTGCTGCTGGCCGCCGGACAATTGCGAGGGCTTGCGGTGGAGCAACTGGTCGAGGCCGAGAATGCCGACCGCGCGCTGCAGCCGCGCCACGCGTTCGGCCTTGGGCACCTTGCGCACCTCCAGGCCGAACAGAATGTTCTGCTCGACGCTCAGATGCGGAAACAGCGCATAGTTCTGGAACACCATGGAGACGCCGCGCTCGGCGGGCGCCGCATGGGTCACGTCGCGCGCCGCAATGGTGATGGTGCCGGCGGTGGATTGCTCGAGGCCGGCGATCAACCGGAGCGTCGTCGACTTGCCGCAACCCGACGGTCCGAGCAGCGCCACGAGATGGCCGGCGGCCACCGAAAACGACACGTCGTTCACCGCCGTCTGGCCGCTGAAGGCCTTGGTCACACCCGATAATTCGACCTCGGCCACGGCATCCTCGGGAATCTTGGCGTCAGGGACGCCGGACGGTAGAGCATTTTCTGGCGGCTTGGGTACCGGATGGCGCAAAGAAAATGCGTTCGCCCGCAGCTATTTCGGATCGGCGCCGCCGTCGCCCGCCTCCGGGCGCCATGCCCCCTCGCCGGCTCAGGCCGCGGCCATGGCGCGGAACTGCAGGCAGAGCGCAACCGTCAAGGCCGCCGCACCGGCGAGGCCCGCGAGCGTCCGCACGTGGTTCCAGAAGGTCCAGTCGGTCAGGTAGCGGGTCCAGTAGGCCGCCGCCTCGGTGCCATCGGGCGGCAAAGCCTCCAGGGCGTTGTTCATCGGCACATTGAAGACCATGGTCGCCACGAAGGTGCCGAGGCCATAGAACAAGCAGCCGAGGATGAGCCAGGCCGCCCCGGGTTCGGACCAACGCAGCAGCGCGACGACAGCCAGCAGCGCCGTGACGACTGCCGTTCCCACGAAGACGCCGAGAAAGACCGGGTTGATCACCACGATATTGATCGACCGCATGGCGGCCAGGCCCGCTTGCGGCGGGATACGGCCGAGCGCCTGCATGATGAAGGACGAAAAACCGAAAAAGGTGCCGGCGATCAGGCCGCTGCCGAGCGCGGCGGCCAAGGTGAGCGTGAAGACGATACGATCGATCATGGCCATTCTCCATGTCCAAGGGAATGTATGGGCCGGACGGCAAGAAAAGGATCGAGGCGGCGATGTTCAGGCGTCCCAAACGCCGCTGGCTGCGGTCTCGCGCGCGTAATCGCCAAAACGGCGCGGCGGCCGGCCGAGCGCCTGTAGGACCCCGTCGGCCAGACGGGCATTGCGGCCGTCGAGGACCGTCGAAAACAGATAACCGACGAGCCAGACGATGTCGGCCGGCAGGTTCTGGGCGGCGACCGCGGCGACATAGTCTTCGACGGGCACCTGAACATGACGGATCTCCCGGCCGACCGCCGCGGCAATGATGGCGGTGGCCTCGGCGAAGGTCAGGAGGTCCGGACCGGTCAATTCGTAGAGCCGCCCGACATGGCCGGGTTCGGTGAATGCCGCCACCGCGGCATCGGCGATGTCGTCGGCATCGACAAAGGGTTCCGCGACATTGCTCGCCGGCAGCACCATTTCCCCGGCCAACACGCCGTCGATAAAGGCGCCCTCGCTGAAATTCTGGTTGAACCAACTCGCGCGCAGGATGGTCCACTCGGCGCCGGAAGCCTGCAGCGCGGCCTCGCAGAGTTGCGCCTCCTCCTCGCCCCGCCCGGACAACAACACCAGACGGCGCACGCCGCTTGCCACTGCGCGACCGATAAAGGTCTCGATCGTCGCCACGGCGCCGGGCACGGCGAGGTCGGGAGAGTAGGCGATATAGGCCGCCGACGCCCCGTCGAGCGCCGCCGCCCAGGTCGTCTGGTCGGTCCAGTCGAAGGCCGGAATCGCCGAGCGCGCGCCGATGCGCACCGGCAAGCCGCGGGCTTCGAGCCCCGCGGCGACCCGCCGGCCGGTCTTGCCGGTGCCGCCCAGAACCAGGATGGGCATGATCGTCTTGTCGGCGCTCAGGTTGTTCATCATCGGCCCCCTTTAACATGACAATTGCTCACATTTATATGTGATAAATCCTCATATTTTGAGAGTCAAGAGCCGTCGAAAGCGCCTGGCAATGCGCCGGATGGCGTAGAACGACCGTGCCCGAGGTCAATCCTGGGTTGCCCGTATCGCCACTGACGGTGCGGGCCCGCCTTGCTACCCAGGGCCGTGATCCCCCTGGAGTGCATCGCGTGAAACGATATCTGCTCACCGCCTTATGGCTGGTGGCCATCGGCGCGGCACTCGCCCCGTGCGGTATGCAGGCCGCCGAGACGGGCCTGGCCGAGGTCCGGCTCGCCCCGCCGGCCGACTGGACCGGGCCCTATGCCGGCCTGCATCTCGGCGGCACGGTCAGCCAGAGCAGGAGCGCCGTCGACGGCTTCCCGGCTGGTTCCTGGAGCCTCTGGGACCCTGCGCTACCGGCCGGCTACCACGCGCGTGCCGGAGGCTTCATCGGCGGCGGCCAGGTCGGCGCCAATGTCCAATTCGGGTCGCTGGTCTTCGGCCTGGAATCCGATCTCTCCTTCTCGACATTGGACAGCGGCGCCGGAGCCAGCGGCAGAATCCTGAACGGCCAGGCCTATCGGTCCGCCTATCGCCAGAAGCTCGACTGGTTCGGCACGCTAAGGGCGCGGCTCGGCATCACGACGACCGACCGCCTCATGGTCTATCTGACGGGCGGCGTCGCCTATGGCCAGGTCGCGGCTTCGTCCAGCCTGGCGCTCCCGACGGTCGCCTATGAAGGATCCGACGACACTCTGCGGGTCGGCTGGGCCGCCGGCGCCGGCATCGAATATGCGCTCAGCCAGGCTCTCTCGGCCCGGCTCGAATATCTCCACTACACGCTCGGCGCGACCACGGTGGTCGGCCTCCGGGCCGACCCGGCGCCGTTCCAGAGCCAGACGCAGCTCGGTCTCGCCGGCCATATCGTCCGGGCCGGCCTGAATTATCGCTTCGGCGGGCCGGCGGCAGCCGCCGGCGCGGCCGGGCTGTCATCCGATTTCGCCGTCGAGACCGGCCTGCGCACCTGGTACAGCACCGGCAGCTCGCGCAGCGACTGGCATATATATGACCGCTCCGACCTCGGCTCGCGGCTCGCCTATGGCGGGCTGGCCGGACTTGCCGCGGAAACCTTTTTCCGCATCGACCACACGCCCAGCGGCTGGTTCGTCAAAGGCTTTGCCGGCATCGGCAAGCTCGGCAGCGGCCAGCTCAAGGATGAGGATTTCCCGCCGTTCCAGGACCCCTATTCGGCGACGCTGAGCGATCAACGCAACGGTCATATCGGCTATTTCAGCGCCGATATCGGCTATATCTTCCTGCGCGGCGCCCATTATCGGCTCGGCGGCTTCGTCGGCTATCACTATTACGCCGAGCGGACCAATGGCATGGGCTGCGTCTCCATCGCGCTCGACTGGTGCACGCCGCCCCATGATCTCGGCCGTGCCGTCCAGATGATCTCGCAGCGCAGCCAATGGCATTCGCTCAGGCTCGGCCTGACCGGCGACGTCATGCTCTCCGATCGCCTGAAGCTGACCGCCGAGGCCGCCTGGCTCGCCCAGACCACGCTCAGCGCCACCGACAGCCACTGGCTGCGCATCAATCAGATCGACTTTACCGGCCCGACCCCGCAGGACGGCACCGGCCATTCCGGCGTCCAGCTCGAGGCCGTCCTCAGCTATCAGGTGACGCCGGCCTTCAGCCTCGGTATCGGCGCCCGCTATTGGCGCATGGCCACGACGGGCCAACTGCGCTTCGAGCGAAGCACGCCCGCTTCCGATCCCGGCCTCTCCCAACCGCTCGATTCCATGACCGAACGTTACGGCGGCTTCGTGCAGGCCGCGATGCGATTCTAATACCGGTCCTGGAAGCCGGGCCTCGCGCGGGCTTGCGAGAACTCCCCTTTACGGACGTGACGACCCCTCATATTCATGAGGGAGAGCCAAACCGCAGGGATCAGGGACCGCCATGGCCGACGCCGCCTCCCTCGCCTCGGCCGAGACCTCGCCGCTAAGGCGCCAGCCGAGCCAGAACCGCAGCCGCGAACGGGTTGAGCGCATGCTCGCGGTCGCGACCGAGCTGATCGCCGCCCAGGGCAGCGACGCCATGCGCATGGGCGAGGTGGCCGAAAAGGCCGGCGTGTCGATCGGCTCGCTCTACCAGTATTTTCCGGACAAGGCGGCGATCATCCGGACGCTGGCCGAACGTTTCAACATGCAGGAACAGGCCTGCATCAAGGCCGAGCTCGACAAGGTCGAGGATGCCGCCGGCCTCCGCGCGGCGCTGATCTGCCTCATCGACACCTATTATGCGCTGTTCCTGGCCGAGCCGGTCATGCGCGACATCTGGTCGGGCACCCAGGCCGACAAGACGCTGCGCGACATGGATCTCGCCCAGACCCGCATCCTCGGCGCGATGCTTGCCGATGCGCTCGCCCGCCTCACCCCCGGGGCCGACCGCGCCGGGCTCGATATCGCGGCCTTCCTGGCCATGCATCTGGCCGGCTCCACCGTCAGGCTCGCCATCGGCATGCAACGCGCCGAGGGCGATACGCTGGTCGAGGCGCTGAAGCACATGATGCTGAGGGAATTGCTGCCCTAGCGCCCCTCAGCCGAGATGCCGCCGCATGGCCGGCGTCTTCGCGAGCTCCGCGCCTTCGCGGGCCAGGATCTTGCTGACCCGCTCGGGCGGAAAGCCGAGCGCCACGAAGGTCGGGCCGACATTGGCGACTTCCCGGTATTCAGTGATCAGGCCGTCGCGCAGCTTCATGCGGGCGACACCCTCGAAACCCACCCGTCTGCCCTCGGCTTCGGGCAGCGTCGAGACATAGCTGAAGGTGTAATAGGCATAGAGCCGAAGGCCGTCCGAGACCGGATCGTGCAGGTCCCAGCGAAAATCGCGCGCGGTGCGGTGGAACCAGTCGTCGATCAGTTCGGCGATCCGGGCCCTGCCCTCGAAGGCGCCGTAGAACAGGTCGTGATAGACGGCATCCTCGGCGAACAGGCGGGCGAAGCGCTCGCCGTCGCTCGCCTCGACCGCATCGCAAAACTCCTTCAGCATCACCGTCACATCCATGGCGCGTCCCTCCAGGTTTGGCTTTTCCGCATCAGAACCCGCATCGCCGTGGCGGTCCACCCGGCCGTTCAGGTCAGGTCCGGCAGGCGATGCGTCGTGCGCCATTCGTGGAGCAATTCGCGTCGCGGCCGCGGCATGCGCAGGTCGGTGACGGCGACCTTTTCCATCCGCGTGATCCTGAACAGGCGGTAGTCCTGGCGCAGCGTGCACCAGGCGACCAGGATCTGGCCGTCGTCGCGATAGCCGAGCGCCGCGGGATGGACCGTCCGCTCGGTCAGATTGCCGACATAGTCGCGATAGACGAGCGCCACCTGCAGCTCGTCGCGCACCGCCCGGCGCAGGGCCGCAAGCCTTTTGTCGGTAACGCCGGAGGCGTTGTTCGGCACCGCGAACAGGCCGACCGCCTCCATGTCGCCGCGCCGTTCCGCCGGCAGGACGGCGCCGATCTTGGCGCTGGCGTCGCGGGCGGCCAGCGCCATCTCGGCATCCGGCCCATGGATCAGCATGCGCAACCCCAGCACCAAGGCCTCGATCTCGCTCTCGGAAAACATCAGCGGCGGCATGAAATAGTCGGCCCGCAGCTGGAAACCGACCCCGGCCTCGCCGTCGATCGCGGCACCGAGTGATTTCAGGGTCTCGATGTCGCGATAGAGCGAGCGCAGTGCGATGCCCATTTCGTCGGCCAGCACCTGGCCGGTCACCGGCCGGCGACGGCGACGCAAGGCCTGCATGAGCATGAGAAGACGTTCCGAGCGCTTGGACATGGGCAGCCCAGGAGGCTCCTGACATTTTTTGACACAGACAGGCCATAGCCTTCGGTCACCCTCATCTTCTGACAAGAGACGCCGGCCATGACAACCATCGTCACCATCCTGACCGACAGCTTCGCCGACTGGGAAACCGCGCCGCTCAACGCCGCGGCCCGCAGCTTTTACGGCGCGCGCACGGTCTTCGCCTCGCCTGATGGCAAGGCCGTCGTCTCGATGGCAGGCCTGACCGTGCAGCCCGACGCGGCGGTCGAAACACTCGACTGCGACGGGCTCGACGCCCTGGTGGTCTGCGGCGGCATGCTCTGGCAGACCGAGCATGCCCCCGACATCTCGGCCGTGCTCCGGCAGGCGCGCGCCAAGGGCAAGCTCGTCGCCGGCATTTGCGACGGCACCTTGCAACTCGCCAAGGCGGGACTGCTCGACACCGTCGCCCATACCAGCAACGGCGCCGGCTATCTCGATGCCACGGGTTATGCCGGCAAGGCGCGCTATCGCGACGTGCCCTTCGCCGTCTGCGACGACAGGGTCGTTACCGCGCCCGGCACGGCGCCGGTGACCTTCATGGCCGAGGTGATGCGCGCCATCGGCCTCGGCAACGACGAGCTCGAGTCCTATATCGCCATGCACGCGGCGGAACATCGCAAGGCGGCGTGACCATGGTGGCCAGCGACAGCTTCGCCGAATTCCTGCGCGATGCGCTCGCACCGCTCGGCCGGGTCGGCCTGCGGCGCATGTTCGGCAAGACCGGCGTGTTCTGCGACGGGGTCATGCTCGGCATGGTGACGGAGAACATGCTCTATTTCCGGGTCGACGATCTGAACCGGGCGACGTTCAAGGAGGCAGAAGTCTTTCCGCCGCTCAACTACGCGAAGCAGGGATCGACGATAGACCTCGCCTTCTGGCGCGTGCCGGAACGGCTGTTCGACGAGCCCGACGAATTCCTCACCTGGGCGCGCGCCGCGCTGGCCGCGGCACACCGGGTCGCGGCGAAGCGGCAACAGGCGATGCCAGGGCGCGACTGAGCCGGCGTCCTAGCTTGCGAGAATGGCCTCAACGATCTCCTGGACGTCGAGCGCCTCGGCAAGGGTCGCGAGGTGATGGGGCTCGCCCTGGGCCAGCCGCACGACACCTTCGAGCTGGCGCTTCAACGCGAGCGGCCGGGCCTGGGCATTCGGAAGCGCATCGGCGGCGCGTTGCCAGGTGCCGTCGGGCCGGCGCCGCTCGGCGATCGACCAGTCGCATAGCCGGACCGCCCCTTTGTCACCCTCCAGCATCCAGATATTGTGATCGTCCTTGGTGGTCGCGCCGACCGAACCGGCAAGCTCGACCGGCACGTCGCCGGCGAACAGGCGTGCGCCGATCCGGCGTTCCGATTTGCCCGGCTCGGGAAATGCGACGGAGGCCTCCAGTCCGTGCAACGGCCCGACCAGGCGGCGCGACAGGAACAGGAAATGCGAGACGACCTCGCGGGTGAAGCCGCCCTGGGCCGGCTTGTCCAGCCAGCCCGCAGCATCGGCCTGCCAGGAGCGCGGCCAGGTGGCGAAAGCCACCTCGATCGCGACTCGCGACACCGTGCCGATCTCACCCGCCGCGATCCAGGATTTCAGCGTGGCCACCGCCGGCGACGAGGCGAAGGGGAAATTGACCGCGCCCTTCGAACCAGCCTCGGCGACGAAGGCCCGGGCATCGGCGACATCGACCGCCAAGGGCTTTTCGCCGAACACGGTCTTGCCGGCGGCAAGCGCGGCACGGGCATGGCCGAGATGGGATGCCGGCGGCGAGGCGACATAGACGCAGTCGCTGGCAGCAATGACGGAAGCCGCGTCGACCAGGCGCGGAACCGCCGGCAGCACCGCCGCGATATGCGCCATGGCCGCGGGCGCCGGATCCCAGATGCCGCTGACACGGAGCGTGTCGGGCGCCTGCTCGAGAATGGCGCGTAACAGCCGCTCCCCCATGATGCCTGCGCCAATGATCCCGATCGAAACCCTCATGTCGGCCATCTCAGTGACATCCGCTCATTGTCATGTGCTGTCGTGGGTCGGGGATCGCAGGATCCTCCTGACCGTTCTGGCGGAAGTGTTAGTGGAGTAGCGGGCCAGACGCCAGCGCCCGGGACACCGGCCCCGGCCGGCCGCGATGTCCGCGGCACCGCCGCCGGGCGTCGGCCTCGAGCACGGCTCAGAAAAACCGCGAGAACAGCACGACCAGCGCGGCATAGAAGGCGACCACCAACGCCGTTCCGGCGATGTCTCCGTTGCGCGTGCGGCCCCCCGATGGCTGGAGCCACCACGAGAACCGTCCGCTGACCCATGGCACCAGCGAGTTGAGCAGGAGGATGCTCACCACATTGCCGATGAACAGGGCGGCCGCAAAGGGCCAGCCCAGGCGTTGCGACAGGACCGGCGTCTGAACGAACGTGCCGAACAGGAACACCACGGGATAGAGCATGAGCAGAACCAGCATGTTCTGCTTCCACGGCGCCGGCGGTTTGCCCGCCGGCGAGGCGAACCACTGGTCGAAGCCGGTCCGGGCGATGCGGGTATGGAATTCCTCGGTAAAGGGTGCTGCGTCCTCGAGGAGTTTGTGGCGCTCCGGTGAATCCAGCCAGGCTTGCAGGTTGGCCTCGCTGTCGAAGCGCACGATGGCCAGCCAATGGTCCTGCACACCCGGCAGCGGCGGCTCGAAACGATAGCCCTGGAAACCCGGAGCCTTCGCCTGGGCACCGGCGATGCGCTGTTCCCAGGCGCGATAGGCGGCTTCCGTGCCTGGCTTGATCCGCGTCGCGATGACGGCGGACACCGGCGCCGGCAGCACGCCCGATCCGCCGTCGGGCACGATATGGACGTCGTCCCGGCCGATCAGCATGGCCTGGGCGCCGGCCACCCGTTCCAGTCTCTCCTTCGAGTTGAGCCACGCCGTCGCCGCGGCGGTATGGGTGAAGCGTTGCAGGATGACCCAGTCGAGCTGCGCCGGAGGGCTCGGCGGCATCACCGTCTGCTGAACGAAGCCGGGGAAGCCGGCGATCGTCGCGCTCGTGCCCTTCTGCCATTGGGCGAAGGCATCCTCGTCGCCGGCATGCACCCGCGTCTGGGTCACGATGGTGACGCCACGGTCCGCCGACGGCGCCGAGCTTTCCATTGCTCCCGCGGTCATGATTGCGGCGACAGTTTCGAGAAGATGCGGTCCGGCGTGAACGGCAAGTGGGCGAAACGCACGCCGGTCGCGTCGAGCAGGGCATTGGAGATGGCGGGCGCCACCGGATTGATGGCGCATTCGCCTTGCGCCTTGGCGCCGAGCGGGCCGATCGTGTCATAGGTATCGGCGAAGAAGATCTCGTTGTGGGGCAGATCGGCGAAGGCCGGGATGCGGTAATTGCGCAAGGCCGGATTGCGGATCTTGCCGTTGGCGTCATGCATCATGTTCTCCGTCAGCGCCCAGCCGAAGCCCATGCCAACAGCCCCGTCGATCTGGCCCCGGCACTGCATGGGATTGATCAGCCGCCCGATATCGGCGGCATGAACGCTGTGCAGGATGCGGATCTCGCCGGTGATGCGATGAACCGCGAGCCGGATGCCCTGGACGTTGAAGGCAATGGTGCGCGGCGAGAGATAGGCCTTGCGCTTGGCCTCGAAACGGTGGCCGGCGGCACTGCCGGCGGCATGCAGAGCGACCAGCGGGATGCGCTGGGCGCCGTTGACGACGCTGTCGCTCTCCAGACGCCAGGCCGAGGCTTCGGTGGCCGTGTGGCGCGCCGCGAAGGCCAGGATATTGTCGCGCAAGGCCAGGGCCGTGAGTTCCACGGCCTTGCCCGCCACCACCGTGCCGGTGCTGGCGAAGGTGCCGCTGTCATAGGGAGTGAGATCGGTATCGGCATTGATGATGGCGATCTGGTCGGCGCGCGAGCCGAGAACCCCGGCGGCGATCTGCCGGTGCGAGGTCACCGAGCCGTTGCCCATCTCGGTCGAGCCGACAGCGAGATGGTAGCCGCCGGTGGCCAGCAGGCTCATCACGCCGCCGCCCCGGTGTTCGGTCGGCGGGCCCGATTCCAGCACCGCAAGCGCCACGCCGGAGCCTTCCGCCCACTCATCCCCCGCGGGCGCCGGCAAGCCGCCGCCGGCAGCCAGGGCCTTCTCGACATGGTCGAGGCATTGGTCGAGGCCGTAGCTGCCGAAAGACACATCGGTCGGATCGCTCCAGACGGACTCGATCCAGTCGTCGGGACCGAGCATATTCTTGCGGCGGACGACGAAGGGATCCACGCCGATCTTGCGCGCGAGATCGTCGATGGCGCATTCGATCGCGAAGGTGCTCTGCGACGAGCCATAGCCGCGAAAGCCGCCGCCCGGCACGACATTGGTATAGACGGCGTAGCCGTCGGCCTTCTTGTTGGCGCAGCGATAGGCGGAGATCGGACTGGCGAGGGAGGCCGCCAGTGTCTCGCTGCCATGGCCGCCATAGGCGCCGGTATTGGAGACGACCTCGACCTCGATGGCCGTCAGGCCGCCGTCCTTGGTGGCGCCGAGCTTGACCCGCGTGGTCATCTGATGGCGCGTGGTGGCGCCGATGAACTGCTCCTCGCGGGTGAGCTCCCATTTGACCGGGCGGCCGGTCTTCAGCGTGGCGAGCACGCAGAGGTCCTCCGACACCATCTCTTGCTTACCGCCGAAGCCACCCCCGACACGCTCGGTGAAGATGTGGACGTTGCGCGACGGCAGACCGAACAGATAGCTGATCTTCTGCTGCACGATGAAGGGCGCTTGCGAACTGGTGCGGACATGCACGCGGCCCCCGTCGTCGCGCCAGGCGATCGAGCCGTGGGTCTCCAGATGGACGTGCTGCACACGGGAGGTCGAATAGGTCATCTCGTGGACGATGTCGGCCGCAGCGAAACCATCGGCGACGCTGCCGACCTCGCCTTTGATCTCGCAGAAGATATTGCCCTTCGCCTCGCCGCCCTTCTGATGCAGGAGCGGTGCCTCCGGGGCCATGGCCGCGACCGGATCGAACACCGCGGGCAACGGTTCGTACCGGACCTGCAGCGCCCGGCAGCCGGCCTCCGCCGCGGCTTCGGTCTCGGCGACCACCGCCGCGACGCGCTGGCCGACGAAACGCACGACATTGTCGAGAATATAGGTGTCGTCGGGATCGACCAGATGATCTTCGTGGGTCGCCGTGCTGTAGAGCCGACGCGGCACGTCCTCCCAGGTGAAGACCTCGACGACGCCGGGCACGGCCAGCGCCTGATCGCGCTGGATGTCGAGGATGCGGGCATGGGCATGGGGCGAGCGCAGCACCTTCAGGTGCAGCAGGCGATCGACCGCCACGTCCATCGTATAGCACGCATGGCCGGTGACGATGCCTTCGCTGAAGGGATTGGCGAGGCTGGCGCCGCAGGCTCTGCCCGCCGCGTCCGGCTCGGCGGAAGCGACCCCATGGATCGCCTCGCCGATGCTGCGATAGCCGGTACATCGGCAGAGATTGCCCTTCAGGGCCCGCGGCAGGTCGTCGAGTTGCTCCTCGTCGAGTGCCGCCGCCGTCATGATCATGCCGGCGGCGCAGAAGCCGCACTGGAAGGCCTGGGCATCCAGGAAGGCCTGCTGCATCGGATGCAGCCCACCGGCGGGTGCCAGCCCCTGGATGGTGGTCACCTGCCGGCCAGCGGCACGGAAGGCCGGCATCAGGCAGGAATGAACCGGCGTGCCGTCGAGCCACACCGTGCAGGCGCCGCAATCGCCGGCGTCGCAGCCCTTCTTGACGCCGAACACGCCGCTCTCGCGCAGGAAGGTCCGCAGGCATTGGCCCGGCCGGGGTTCGGCCGCAAATTCCCTCGCATCGACGGTGAAGTTCATGCCTGTCCTCCCGGCGTGGTCGGCTTGGCCGGTTCGGCCAGTTCGGCGCGGATCTGATCGGCGAAATGATAGGTCAGGTGCCGCTTGTAGGCGGGTGTGCCATGGACATCGTCGAAATAGCCGTCCTTCGGAATGCGGTCGTCGATGGCCTGGCGCAGCGCCGCGGCGCTCGGTGCCCGGTCGAAGCGCAATTGCACCGGCCGCGGCACGGCGCCGGTGATGGTCAGCAGCAGGTCGCCGGCCTTGTCGTCGCGGGTGCCGATGACGAGCGCGGCCGAACGCCCCAGGCGGGTGAGCGAGGCGCGGCGGAAGGCAAAGCGCTTCGTCAGCGCCGAGGCGGGAAGATGAATGGCGCGCAGCAGCTCGCCGGGCGCCAGCACATTGACGTTGTCGGCGGTGACGAAATCGATCGCCGGCACCTGGCGCGGCACGCCATCGCGCGGCCAGAGCGTATAGACGCCTTCCAGCGCCACCGTCAGCGAGATCATCGCGCCGGCTGGCAGCGACATGCAGATATTGCCGCCGACGGTCGCCTCGTTGGCGATCTTGAACGACATCAGCAAGGCGTGGCTGCATTCGACGAACAGCGGCGCGGCGGTCCATTCCGGTGGCCCGGCGAAGCGTTCGAGTTCGCGGATGCGACAGGTCGCGGCGATGTCGAGGCCGGCAGCCGAGGCTTCGAGCGACCGCCAGCCCAGCGCCTCGAGATCGACCAGCGTATCGACCGCCACCTGCGGTTCAGAAAACAGCCAGGTGCCGCCGCCGAGCCAGGCATGTCCCGGGCGCCAGCCGGTGACGTCCTCGATCGCACGGGGACGCTTGACCTCTTTGATCGTGTTCAGATCCATGACGACCCTTTCGAGTGAGGCGCGATGGCGCCGGTCCAGGCGACCTGTCCGCCTGAGGCGGGCAGGCATGGATGCGACGAAGGGGCTTGGCGCTCCCGGCCGGCATGCGCGCCGGGAGCCGCAGCGCTCACGGCAACTGGCTGAGCGAACCGGCGCCGGGGCCGGGCGTGATAAGAGCCGGCCATTGGTTCGAGCCGAACGGCACCAGCGGCGGCAGGAACGGCGCCATGCCCCGCTTGCCAGCCTCGGCGACGATGGCGTCGCGGGCATTGCCACCCATCAGCTCGTAGTCCATGACCGCGCTGTTGCCGAAGAACAGCGCGCCGACGGTGCGGTCGCCGATGATCCGGGTCAGCGATTGCAGCATGTCCTCGGGCGTCGTGGTGAAGGACACCGTCTCGATCAGAATGAGCCGGGAGTTGATCGCCTGGGGACCGAAGAATTGCGCGAGCACGCTGAACAGGATGTTGTTCTGGCGCGCCACGTAGATCGTATTGCTGGCGCCATAGGCCTTGTCCCAATCGGCGCCGAGCAGCGTCTTCCACTCGGCCACCACGCCCATCCAATGGGCGACCTGGGTCTCGGCCGCCCAGGCGATGATCTTCTTGAGGTTGGGGCCCTGCTTGCGCGTGAACTCGTTGACCGCCGCAAAGGTGATCACGCCCTTGGCGAAGCAATCGTCGATGAAGGCGATGTTGTTGGTCAGGATCTCGCGATTGGTGCCGCGCCAATCGTCCGGCATGCCGGTCTGGTCGAGCCCGTCGAGGGCCGACTGGAGCTGAGCGCGAAACGCCGCCATCGGCCCGCGCCAGGACTGATCGGCCGGCTTGTCGATATGCGGCCCGGCGGTGACGGGCAGGACCATCGTGGCGTGGCCGACCGACTTCAGTAATTGATAGACGACGGGAACGGATGGGGCTTCGAGCGGCGGCTGGCCGGGCCGGTACAGGATGAGGCGGCCGCCTGCGCCCGAGAACAGGGCCAGGATGACCGGGTGCTGGGCGAGGATGTTCCGGCGGAACACCCGGGAGGCGCCATCGTAGAGACCGAACATCGCCTGGTTGAGGGCCAGAACGTTCTGCCGGGCGGTATCGGCCGGCCCTGGGCGCTCGCCACCCACCACGATGTTCATGTAGGGCGGCAGCTCGGCCGCGGCCAATCGTGAAACTGATCCGCCAAGGGCGACCATCGACAACGTTGCGCAGCCAAAGCGCAGCCAGAACCGGCCGTTTTTCAAAGCACCCCCCGTTTCACCATCGCCATCTTCGATTCGACTGGATGAGTTGTATCATAAAACTTGCACTTCCTTTGGGTAGTATGGAATATTTCTAAAAAAGAATGAAGCTGAAGACATATTATGACCAGCATCGCATCGACCGGACCATAGACTTCACCAAGTTGGTGGTTCCACGTCGGTACGCCGGGCCTCGGCGACGCGCCGCCGGCGCCATGCCGGAATTGTTATTCCATCGCGCACGACGGCCGGTTTCGTGTTCGATCGGCGGCCGGTAACCTGCCTCATGGACGCGCGGCCGGCGGGCATCTCGCGGAGCCTCACGAAGGAGACGGCGAATGGCCATCGTAGCGACACCCTGGATGGGCCGGCGGGACGTGGTGACCGCGCTCTCGGCCGCCGCCACCTCGCTGATCCTGCCGCCCCTGCCCGGCCAGGCCCAGAGCGCGCTGTCGCCGACGCCGCGCCAGACCGAGGGGCCCTATTACCCGCGCGACTGGCAGGGCGACGCCGACAACGATCTCGTGGTGGTGCAAGGCGAAACGGCCAAGGCCGTCGGCCAGGTCGTCCACGTGCAGGGCCGCGTACTCGACCTCTCGGGCCAACCGGTCGCCGGTGCGGCCGTCGAGATCTGGCAATGCGATGCCCGGGGCGTCTATCGCCATCCACGCGACGAAGGCCCCGGCCGGCGACACGACAGCGGCTTTCAGGGCCGCGGCCGCATGCTGGCCGACGGCGGCGGGCGCTACCGGTTCCGCACGATCCGCCCGGTCGCCTATGGCACGCGCACGCCGCACATCCATTTCAAGGTCGCACTGCCGGCCGGCCGCAGCCTGATCACCCAGATGTATGTCTTCGGCGAACCGCTGAATGCGCGCGACGGGGTGCTGAACGGCATTCGCGATCCACGCCAGCGCGACAGCGTGATCGTGCGGCTGGAACCTGCCGATCGTCTCGAGGCCGGCGCGATGACTGCGACCTTCGACATCGTGGTCGGCTGACCGCGCCCGTTCAGTAGCTGCCGCCGCCACCGCCGCTCGGAATGTCCGGCCGGTCGTCGACCGGCGGCCGTGTGCCGGTGGCCGGTCTCTGCGGCGAGTGGGTCTCGTGCGGTGCCACCTGGCGCGCGCGCCGCGGTCGGGCCGCGTGTTGCCGGATATATTCGCTGGGCCCGGCCTCGGCCACCAGCCGGCGTGTGGACGTGCCGGCGACGCCGGATGCGTCCCTGGCGGCCACTGGTACGGCAAACGCCAGCGGTGCAACCCATAAGAAGCCAAGAATTGCCAGTTTCATGGCACTCCTCCCTTCACCTCCGGGCGCTAACTGCCGCCGCCGAAGAAGATGGTGCGGCCGAGATGCACATAGTCGGACTCGATGACCATCATCGCCACGAAGACCAGCACGAAGATCGGCGGCAGCAGGATGGCATAGGCCAGCGCCAGCCGTTCCCAGGCCATGTGCATGAAGATCGCCACGATGAGACCGGCCTTCAGCACCATGAAGACAAGGATCAGGGTCCAGCGCAGGTAGCCGTGAAGGTTGAAATAGTCGACCGCGTAGGAGCAGGCCGACAGGACGAAGAGCCAGCCCCAGACGACCAGATAGAGCTTGATCGGGTGCTGCTGGCCCTCGGCATGGCTGGACGCCTGATGCGTTGATGGCGCGTCGGACGGTGTTGCGTGGGCTGTCGTCATGGCGTGCTCTCACCAGAGATAGAAGAAAGCGAAGATGAAGACCCAGACCAGGTCGACGAAATGCCAGTAGAGGCCGGTGATCTCGACGATCTCGTAGCGGCCCTTGCGGCTGGTGAAGAAGCCGCGCGCCTCGTGATCGAAATCGCCGCGCCAGACCTTGCGCGCGATGATCAGGAGGAAGATCACGCCGATGGTCACGTGGGTGCCGTGGAAGCCGGTGATCATGAAGAAGGCGGAGCCGAACTGCTCGGCGCCCCAGGGATTGCCCCAGGGCCTGACCCCTTCCGAGATCAGCTTGGTCCATTCGAAGGCCTGCATGCCGACGAAGGTCGCGCCGAAAGCGGCGGTGACCAGCATGAGGATCGCGGTTTTCCGGCGGTCGCGGCGATAGCCGTAATTGACCGCCATGGCCATGGTGCCGCTCGATGAGATCAGCACGAAGGTCATGATGGCGATCAGGATCAGCGGGATCTCGTGGCCGCCGATATTGAGCGCGAAGACGTGGCTGGGATTGGGCCAGGGCACCGTCGTCGACATGCGCGCAGTCATGTAGGACAAGAGGAAGCAGCCGAAGATGAAGGTGTCGCTGAGCAGGAAGATCCACATCATGGCCTTGCCCCATGATGCGCTCTTGAACGCCCGCTGGTCCGACGACCAGTCGGCGGTGATGCCTTTCCAGCCTTCGGGCCGCGCGATGGCGCTACCGGGCGCGGCCAGGTCCATGGTGGTCGGCGTGATGTCATTCATGCGCCCAGATCCTCTTCAGGTCTGAAGTCAGCTCAGCAATGGCCGGCACATGGCGATGATCTCGTCGACCCAGCGCATCAGCAGGGCGAGCAGGATGAGCCAGATGACGAGCAGGAAATGCCAATAGGTGGCGCAGAGCTCGACGCTCAACGCGAGCCGGCGGGCGTCGCTGCCGCGCCAGGCCCTGACGGTGACGCGGCCGAGCGCGGCGAGCCCGCCCGCCACATGCAGGCCGTGCAGCGCGGTCAGCAGGTAGAAGAAAGTGTTGGCCGGGTTGGCGGCGAGCCAATAGCCGGCCGCCGACAATTGCCGCCAGGCCAGCAGCTGGCCCGCCAGGAAGCCGAGCGCCGAAACGCCGCCGGTGAGCAGCGCCTGGCGCAATTCCCTCATGTCGTCGCGGCGGGCGGCAACCTGCGCCCAGTACAGCCCGACGCTCGACAGCACCAGCAGCGCGGTATTGACCCAGAGCACCGGCGGCACCGGCAGCACCCGCCAGTCGGTGGCGTAGTCGCGGCGCATCACATAGGCGCTGATGGTGAGTGCGAACAGCGCGCCGACCACCGCGAGAAAAACCCCGAGGCCGAGCTTGGCCGCCGGCACATGCGAGGCCTCCGTTCCCGGCACATCGGCGAGCGCGCCCTCCTCCAGCCAAGGCTTGGCCATCAGCCGCTGGTAGGACAGCCACCAGCCGACAATGACTGCCAGCACGCCGAGGAAGACCAGGATGACGCTCACGCATGCCCTCCTTCCACGGCCAGGCCCGATGACGTGTAGGTACCGGGCACATGGTTGCCGGGCGGCTGGTTCTGCGGGATGAAGTCCTCGGGCGCGCCGGGCACGCTGTAGTCATAGGCCCAGCGATAGACGATCGGCAGCTCCTTGCCCCAGTTGCCGTGCGCCGGCGGCGTCTCCGGCGTCTGCCATTCCAGCGTCGTCGCCCGCCAGGGATTGCCGCCGGCGGCTTTGCCCCTGAACAGGCTCCAGGCCATGTTGAACAGGAACAGCAGCTGGGCCGCGCCGACGGTCAGCGCCATGATCGAGATGAAGGCGTTCAGGCTATGCGCCGAGTCCGGAATGAACGAGGTCTGGCCGATGTCGTGATAGCGCCGGGGCATGCCGAGCAGGCCGAGATAGTGCATCGGGAAGAAGATCAGGTAGGCCCCGAGAAACGTCACCCAGAAGTGCACCTTGCCGAGGACGTCGTTGAACATCCGGCCGGTGATCTTCGGGTACCAGTGATAGATCGCGCCGAACACCACCATGATCGGCGCCACCCCCATCACCATGTGGAAATGGGCGACCACGAACATGGTGTCGGACAGGGGCACGTCGACCACGACATTGCCGAGGAACAGGCCGGTCAGCCCGCCATTGACGAAGGTGACGATGAAGCCGAGCGCGAACAGCATCGGCACGGTCAGGTGGATGTCGCCGCGCCACAGCGTCAGCACCCAGTTATAGACCTTGATGGCGGTCGGTACCGCGATGATCAGCGTGGTGGTGGCGAAGAAGAAGCCGAAATAGGGATGCATGCCGCTGACATACATGTGGTGCGCCCAGACGACGAAACTGAGCGCGCCGATGCCGACAATGGCCCAGACCATCATGCGGTAGCCGAAGATATTCTTGCGCGCGTGGGTGCTGATCAGGTCCGACACCATGCCGAAGGCCGGCAGCGCGACGATATAGACCTCCGGGTGGCCGAAGAACCAGAACAGGTGCTGGAACAAGAGCGGACTGCCGCCGCGGTGGCTTAGCTGCTCGCCCATCGAGATGACCGCCGGCATGAAGAAGCTGGTGCCGAGCAGCCGGTCGAACAGCATCATCACCGAGGCGACGAACAAGGCCGGGAAGGCCAGCAGCGCCATGACGGTGGCGGTGAAGATGCCCCAGACGGTGAGCGGCATGCGCATCAGCGTCATGCCGCGGGCACGCGCCTGCAGCACGGTGACGACATAGTTCAGCCCGCCCATGGTGAAGCCGATGATGAACAGGATCAGCGAGACGAGCATCAGCACGATGCCCCATTCCTGGCCCGGCGTGCCGGCGGTGATGGCCTGCGGCGGGTAGAGCGTCCAGCCGGCGCCGGTCGGGCCGCCGGGCGCGAAGAAGCTCGCCACCAGCACCAGCACGGCGAGCAGGTAGATCCAGTAGCTCAGCATGTTGGCATAGGGGAACACCATGTCCCTGGCCCCCACCATCAGCGGGATCAGGTAGTTGCCGAAGCCGCCGAGAAACAGCGCGGTGAGCAGATAGACCACCATGATCATGCCGTGCATGGTGATCAGCTGGAGATATTGGTTGGCGTCGATGAAGGAGAACAGGCCGGGGAAGCCGAGTTGCAGCCGCATCAGCCAGGACAGCACCAGCGCCACCATGCCGATCGCCATGGCGGTCAGCGAATATTGGATGGCGATCACCTTGGCGTCCTGGGAGAAGACGTATTTCGTCAGCCAGCTATGCGGATGATAGAGCTCGACGTCGGGAACTTCGGCGGCCGAGATGGCGCCGGCCGGGCCGTCGCCCATGGGGATGTCGGTCATCGCAATGCGCTCCATCCTTGATGCGCGCCCGGCTCCGGCCGATCGATGCGGTCTTGGATCGATGGGGTCTTGGTTGCCGGGGCTGAATGTCCCCCTGCACTGCCAGTCCTGCGATTTGGCCTGCACTGCCTGTCCGGGCTGCTAGCGATCCGGCGACTGCGGCTGGTCCTGCGCCGCCAGGGTGCGCGACCGCCTGGTCATGTCGGCGAAGCTCTGCTGCCTGGCGAGCCAGGCATTATAGGCCTGCGCGCCTTCGACGATCACCTTGGAGCGCATCTGCGCATGGGCTATGCCGCAGAGCTCGGCGCAGAGCACGTCGAACTCGCCCATGCGCGTCGGGGTGAACCAGAAATAGGTCACCGAGCCCGGCACCATGTCCATCTTGGCGCGGAACTCCGGCACGTAGAAATCATGCAGCACGTCGATCGAGCGCAGCAGCACCTTGACCGGCCGGCCGATCTGCAGATGCAGGTCGCCGCCGTCGATGATCACGTCGTCCTTGCCGTTCGGGTCGTTCGGGTTGATCCCGAGCGGATTGTCCGGGCCGATATTGGCGACGTCGGTGGTGCCCATGCGGCCATCGGGGCCGGCCAGGCGATAGCTCCAGCGCCATTGCTGGCCCATCACCTCGACCTGGGTGGCGCCGGCCGGCACCGTGACGAACTGGTGCCAGACGAACAGGCCGGGCACCAGCATGGCGGCGACGCCGATCGCGGTGGCGACCGTCAGCCAGCCTTCGAGTTTGCGGTTCTCCGGCTCGTAATGCGCGACCCGGCCTTCCTTGTGGCGAAAGCGGAAGACGCAATAGGCCATGAAGCCGATGACCGCGACGAAGACGAAGCCGGTGATCCAGAAGGTCGCCGTCAGGGTGTGGTCGATATAGCTCCAATTGGACGCGATCGGCGTCCACCACCACGGGCTGAAGATGTGGAACAGCACCGAGCCAATGGCCACGAGCAGCAAGATGATCGCAGTAGGCATCGCCCATTCATCCTTGCCCAGAGAGGCTGCGGACTGAAAG
Organism: Hyphomicrobiales bacterium; assembly: GCA_017304475.1. GTDB lineage: Bacteria > Pseudomonadota > Alphaproteobacteria > Rhizobiales > Phreatobacteraceae > Phreatobacter. Next base: position 193,691 of record JAFKKV010000016.1, read on the forward strand.
AAAAGGACGTCATGCACATCTGCAGCGATGGCGGTCTTCGCACCGGCCGTCGTCGTGCCCCTGGCTCGCCTGCCTTGCCGGCAGCGACTTCGATTTGACGCAAAAAAGGCCCCGATATCGCCAGCGTCATCAAGCGCAGCTCAGGATCAGGGATGATGATGCCCGACCGGGTGAATTGTCAATCGATTCCGTTGTCTTAGCGCCGACTTGCCACGCAACGTCGGGTTCCACTTCGAATACTAGTGGAATACGTGGGCGAAAGCGTGGCGCTCCCGTTCGCGACTGCGAATTCATCATGCCGCGATCTGCTGCGTCGCGGCAAAAAAGCGGCCCGACTTGCCGGAGCCCGCTTGCCTCACTCGCCGCGCGCCGCATCGGCGGCGATTTCCTCGAACAGCCAGTCGCGAAAGGCGCCCGAGGCCGGCCGCACGGGTCCGGGCGGCAGCAGCAGCCAGAAATCGTGCCCCGTGGCCACGGCGCCCGGCACGATCTGCACCAGACGGCGGCGCCGCACCTCGTCGGCGACATAGATCGGCGAGACGATGACCACGCCGAGCCCTTCGATCGCCGCCTGAATGGCGAGCGACGTGCTTTCGAACATCAGCGGCGCACCGGCCAGGGCAATGCCGGTGGCGGCGCTCCAGATCGCCCAGTCGTCCGGCCGTGCCCGGCTGCCGAGCAAGGTCAATCCGCCGAAGCCCTGCTTGCGGGCAATCCGCGCCGGACCGGGCGCGCCGAAGGCCGCGGCCATTGCCGTTTGCAGCCGCACCGCGGTCGGCGTCGGCCGGGTCGCCGCCGCGCGGATCGCCACGTCGACCTTGTCGCGAGCGAAGTCGACCGGCTCGGCCGAGGTGGTCAGCTCCACCTCCTGGCCCGGGTGGCGATCGCGAAAATGCGGCAGGCGCGGTATCAGCCAGCGCATGCCCCAGGTCGTATAGGCGCGCACCCGCAGCGGCCGGGCCGCACGGGCGTCGAGCCCGGCGGTCGCCTGATCGATGGCCCGGAAGGCGGCGCCCAGCGAAGCGGCATAGTCGCGCCCCGTCTCGGTCAGCCGCACGGCATTGGCGCCGCGCGCGATGAGCGCCACGCCGAGTTGGTCCTCGAGGCTGCGGATGCGTTTGCTGATCGCCGGCTGGGTGACGTTCAGGCGCGCCGCGGCGGCCGCCAGGCTGCCGGTTTCGGCGACCAGGGCGAAGGCATAGAGGCTGACCAGGGGCGGCGGCGACACGGACACAGGCCAGCCTAACCTGGAGTTGGGCTACCCCGCAAATTCCTCGCCTGACAGCGCCCGGCGGACGTGGACAATTCCAGTCAGACGGGGCGGCGCAGACCGGCCCGACCGAACCGCCGGCGGCACCGGCCGGTCCGCGACAGGGGGAATGCCAGACGCCATGCCGGTCCACACGCGCATCACCACGCCTCACCTCGGCACAGCCTGGCCGCTGCGCGACAAGGTCGCCTTCGCCGGGATCGGAACCACGGCCTATGGCAATTTTCCCGAGACCGACAGCTACGGCCTCGGCTGCGAGGCGCTGAACGCCGCGCTCGACGATGCCGGGCTGAAGGCCTCCGACATCGACGGGCTGATCGTCAACCGCATTCCCTCCTATGAACGCTTCGCCGAGATCATGGGGATCGACCCGCAATATTGCCTGATGACCGAAGCCCCCGGGCGTTTCGCCTCCGTGTCGCTGGCGCTCGCCGCGCAGGCCGTCGCCACCGGCGCGGCGAACTGCGTCGCGCTGGTCTACGGCAATAACGGCCGCTCGGTCCGCATGCAGTATGGCGGCGGCGACAGCCAGTGGGCGCCCTGGGGCATGACCAGCCCGGGCGCGCTGCATGCCATGATGTGGCGGCGCCACATGCATCAGTTCGGCACGACCCATGCTGATCTCGCCCCGGTCTCGGTCGCCTTTCGCCATCATGCCTGCCTCAATCCCGACGCGGTCATGCATGGGCGGCCGATGACGGCGAGCGACCATGCCGGCGCGCGGCCGATCTGCGAGCCGCTGCACCTGCTCGACTATTGCCTGATCAATGACGGCTCGGTGGCCTGGATCGTCACCAGCGCCGAGCGCGCCCGCGACCTCCGGCGCCCGCCGGTGCTGCTCTCGGGTTACGCCCGCCAGGACGCCTTCCACTATGGCAGCGGCCCGGCGGATGACTTCTGGTTCGGCAATCTGAGCGCCTGCCGCGCCGTCTACGACCGCGCCGGCATCGGCCGCGACGAGCTGTCCGGCCTCGGCATCTACGACAATTTCTCGCCGACGGTCCTGTTCAGCCTGGAGGGCCTGGGCTTCTGCAAGCAGGGCGAAGGCGGCGACTTCGTCAGGGACGGGACGCTTCAGCTCGGCACCGGCCGCTGGCCGACCAATACGTCGGGCGGCCATCTCTCCGACAGCTACATGCAGGGCTGGGGCATCATCGCCGAATGCGTCCGGCAGTTGCGCCACGAATGCGGCGCCCGGCAGATCCCCGACGCCCAGGCGCTGCAATATATCTGCGCCACCAATATCGCCCAGAGCCTGATCCTGCGGAGGGCCGCATGAGCCTCGCGACCCGTCCGAAACCCGTCATCGACGTCTGGAACCGGCCGTTCTGGGAGGCCTGCCGGGAGCACCGGCTGATCCTTCAGCGCTGCAGCGCCACCGGCAAATGCTTCTTCCCGCCGGCCCCGGTCTCGCCGTTCACGGGCAAGCCCGCCTGGGACTGGGTCACCGCCTCCGGCGGCGGCGAACTCTGGTCCTTCGTGGTGTTCCACCAAAGCTATTTCGACGGAATGAAGGACGAGATGCCCTATCCCGTAGCCATGGTGAAGCTCGACGAGGGCCCCTATCTCATGACCAATCTCGTCGGGATCGATGCCGCCGAGGCGACCATCGGCATGCGGCTCGCCGTGCGCTTCCCCGGCGGGCCGGACGGCTTCGTGCTGCCGCAGTTCGGCCCGGCGGAGCAGGCGTCATGACCGGCCCCCTCGTCGTCACCCGCCACGCCGGCTGGGCCGAATTGCGGCTCGATCGCGAAGCCCGGCGCAATGCCGTCGACCGGGAGAGCCGCCAGGCCCTGCTGCAGGCTTTCGAGGCCCTGCGTGGCGAGGCCAGGGCCATCGTGCTGACCGGCACCGGCACGAGCTTCTGCGCCGGCATGGACCTGAAGGAGCGCGAACGCGACCGCGAACAAGGTATCGAGGGCGCCGGCGAGGAATGGATCGCGGTGAACCTGGCGATCCGCGCCCATCCCGCCATTTTCATCGCCGCCGTGAACGGCCTGGCGCTCGGCGGCGGCGCCACGCTCGTCAATGTCTGCGATCTCGCCATCGCGAGCACCAGCGCCTCGATCGGCTGCCCGGAAATGGGCTTCTCGACCTATCCCGGCATGGCCGGGCCGGCCATCCAGCTCTCCGGCATCACCCGCAAGCAGGCGGCATGGCTGGTGCTGACCACCAACCGCATCGACGGGGTCACCGCCGAACGCTGGGGCATGGTCAATGCCTGCGTCGCGCCGGAACAGCTCCTGCCGCACGCTCATGCGCTGGCGACCCAGATCGCCGGCTTCGATGCCGTGGCGCTCGCGGAAAGCAAGAAGGCGCTGGACCGCATTCCGGCCGGGATCACCGGCTGGCGCGAGGCCATGGACCATGGCCAGGCGGTCAATGCCGCGATCCGCGCCCAGACCACGGCGCAGGACGAAGGCAGCGCGCGTTTCGCCGCCGGCGTGAAAAACCCGGGCCAAGGTATCGCATCATGACGAGCCCCCTCGCCGGCGTCAGAATCCTGGATCTCGGCGCCTTCTGCGCCCAGGTTCCACATGCCCTCGCCGTGTCCATGGCGGCCAAGCTCTGCGCGGGTTTCGGCGCGACCGTGGTCAGGCCGCTTCCGGAAACCGGCGAGCCCTTCGCCGCCATGCCGCCGCTCTTGCCGGCCGGCGGATCGGCGCTCGACCGGTTCCTCAATGCCGAAAAGCAGGCCGGCGGCATGGCAGGGCCTTTTGCCGCCGCCATTGGCGATGGCCCGGCGCTGGCCGACCATGCCGCCGACATCGCCATCAGCGTGCGTGTCTCGGTGTTCGGGCCGGGCGAGGATCCGGCCATGAGCGAACTCGGCCTGATGGCGCTGTCCGGCCTGCTCGACCTCGTCGGCCAGGGCTCCGGCGAACCGATCCGCCTGCCCGGCCACCAGACGGCCTATGCGGCGGGCCTTGCCGCCTGCACGGGCCTCATGGCCGCGCTCCGGGCCGGCGACGCCGAGACGGTCGAGGTTTCATTGTTCGACGTCGCGGCCTGGCTCAACTGGAAGGTCCCTGCGCGCATCACCTTGCTCGGCGAGACCGGCGCGGCCGGCCCGAGCGACTGGTTCACCATCCCGGCCAAGGACGGCCATGTCGCGCTGGTCTATCAGGACAAGGACTGGCCGGCGCTCTGCGCCATGATCGGCGACCCACGCCTGACCGGCGCGGGCTTCGCCACCGCCTCCGGCCGACGCGCCAATCGCGACCGGCTCGTCGCGATCCTCGGTCCCTGGTTCGCCGCGCGAGACCGGGCGGAGATCGCCGCCGCGGCCGAGGCCCGGCGCTTGCCGATCGGCCCGGTCCGCACACCGCTGGAACTTCTGGCCGACCGGCAGAACCGGGCGCGCGGCTTCCTCGCCGCCGACGGCACGCCGCTGATGCCGCTGCGCTCGGACGGCCAAAGACCGGCGCGGGAGCTCGGCCATGCCGCCTGATGCTCGCCTGCCGCTCACCGGCATCCGCGTGGTCGACCTCGGCTGGATCACGGCCGGGGCGGCCACCTCCGCCCTGCTGCTCGATCTCGGCGCCGAGGTGACCAAGGTGGAAGGTCCCGGCGCAACCGACCCCTTCCGCGTCTGGGACGAACCGCGGCCGGACGGCGACTGGTGGAACCGTTCGCCCTTCTTCGCCTTCACCAACCGCGGCAAGCGTTCGCTCTGCCTCGACCTGAAGGATCCCGACGGGCGGCGCGCGCTGTTTCGCCTGCTCGCGCGGGCCGACGTGCTGGTCGAGAATTTCCGACGCGGCGTGCTGGCTCAGCTCGGCCTCGACGCCGCCGACCTCCGCCGGCGCTTTCCCCGGCTGGTGATCGCCAGCATTTCCAGCCAGGGCGAGGACGGGCCGGATCGCGACCTGGTCTCGTTCGGCTCCACCCTGGAGGCGACCGCCGGTCTCGCCGCCCTGACCGGGCCCGGCGACACGCCCGTCATTACCGGGCGGGATCTGAACTATCCCGACCAGGTCGTCTGCCTGTTCGCCTCCGGCGCCATCATCGCGGCGCTGACGGCGCGTGACCGGACCGGCCAGGGCGCGCATCTCGACCTGTCGCAGCGCGAGCTGACGACCTTCCTCATCGGCGAGGAGCTGGTCGCCGCGGCGGCCGGCGCCGCCTCGCCCCGGCACGGCAACGCCGATCCGGCCGCTCCGGAGGAACGGCTGGTCCACGACGCTGGGGGCTGGCGGGCCGAATGGCCCGGCGGCAGCGCCCCGGTGCGTGACGGCGCGGCGCTGCTGGCGTCCGAAGCCTTCAGGCGCGGCACCGCCATGCTGCACGACCCGGACGGACGCCCGGTCAAGGGCATTCCGTTCCGCCTCGCCAACCATACCCTGGCCGTAACAGGCGCCTGCCGTCCGCTTGGCGCCGACAACCGCGCCGTGCTGGCGGAGGCCGGGGTAAGCGACCAGGACATCGCCATGCTGGAGGACAAGGGCGCGCTCGCCACCGCGCCGCGCCCGGCCCCCGCCTGACCGACGGCCAGGCCATCACGGAAAGACAAAGACAAGGACGGCGGCTCCACGAGAGCGCCGCGACAGGGAGACATCGCCATGCCGACACGCCGATACTGGCCAGCGACGGGTGCCGCCGCGCTCGGCCTGATGCTGCTTTCACTCCTCGCCGGCGCGCCGGCCCGCGCCGAATTCCCTGAACGGGCGCTGCGCATCGTCGTCGGCTTCGCGCCGGGCGGCTCGACCGATATCATCGCGCGACTCGTGGCCGACGGCCTGAACACCCGCCTCGGCCAGCCCGTCGTGGTCGAAAACCGCGGCGGTGCCGGTGGCGTGCTGGCGGCCCAGCTGGTCGTGCAGCAGCCGGCCGACGGCTATACCCTCATGCTCCATACCGACGGGCTGAACCAGGCCGCCGCCATCGGCACGACCATGTCCTTCGACCCGGTCAAGGCCTTCGCACCCGTCGGGCTCGCGGCGAAGAGTTCGCTGGTCCTGGTGGTGCATCCCTCCGTTCCCGCGCAGAACCTGAAGGAGTTCCTCGCCTATGCGCGCCAGCAGCCGCATCCGCTGCGCTTCGGTTCGCCCGGAGTCGGCCTGTCCGGCCAGCTTTTCGCGCAAGGCCTCGGCATATCAATCGAGGAGGTGCGCTATCGTGGCACCTCGGCGGTGCTGAACGACCTGCTGGCGGCCCGGATCGATGCCTATACCATCGCCCTTCCCGGTGTCCTCTCTTATGTCCAGGCGGGCGCGCTGCGGGCTCTGGCGATCGCCGCCGACGAACGCAGTCCCGTCATGCCGGAGCTTACGACCGGACCCGAGCAGGGCTTTCCCGAAGTCATCGCCACCGGCTGGTTCGGGGTGGTCGTCAAGGCCGGCACGCCGCCCGATATCATCGCCAGGCTGCACCGCGCGCTGAACGAGACGCTCGACGATCCCATGGTGCGCCGGCGCATCGGCGAAATCGGGCTCGACATCGCGGCAAGCGCCAAGCCGGAGGACTTCGGCGCGCTGATCGGTGACGACCTGGCCCTGTGGGAGCGGGTGGCGAAGCGCGGCAACCTTCGGCAGTAGCCGGTCCGGACGCCCGGTCAAACGCCCTGGACGCCGGCGATAACGCCGGCGGGCGGCGCACGGCTACCAGCGGACAAGGGTTCGGCATGAGGCCGAGCACCAGCCCCCTGGAGACCGGCCATGAATGCCAAGCTTCCCGCCAATCCCTATCTCGACGGCAATTTCGCGCCCGTCCGCTCCGAGGACGATTTCGTCCTGGCGGTCACCGGCGAGATCCCGAGGGAAATCCACGGCACGCTCTACCGCATCGGCCCCAATCCGCAATTCGCGCCTATCGATCCCGCCTATCACTGGTTTACCGGCGACGGCATGATCCATGCGTTCCGCATCGCGGATGGCCAGGTGACCTGCCGCAACCGCTATGTCCGGACGCCGAAATGGCAATTGGAACACGAGGCTGGCCGCGCGCTGTTCGCCGGCTTCAATCCCCGGCTCAACGATCCGCTGGCGCAAGGCCGGGACGCCGGCACCGCCAATACCAATATCGTCAGCCATGGCGGCCGGCTTCTGGCGCTGAACGAGGCCTATCCGCCATTCGAGATGACCCATGACAGCCTGGACTCGCGCGGCTATGCGCCCGACTATCGCGGCCAGGTGACCGCCCATCCCAAGATCGATCCGAAAACCGGCGAGATGGTCTGGTTCGCCTATGGCGTCGGTGACCGTCCGCTGAGCAATCGCCTCAGCTACGGCGTCACCGACCGCACCGGCAAGGTGATCCGCCGCGACGATTTCGAGGCGCCCTATTCGTCGATGATGCATGACTTCATGGTCACCGAGAACCATGTGCTGTTCCCGGTTCTGCCGCTGACCGGCAGCCTGGAGCGGGCGATGCGCGGCCTGCCGCCGATCGCCTGGGAGCCGGCACGCCCGGCCCATGTCGGGGTGATGCGCCGGGATGCCGACGTCTCGACCATCCGCTGGTTCAGCATGCCGGCCTGCCACGTCTTCCACCCGATGAATGCCTGGGAAGAGGACGGCAAGATCGTCGCCGACCTGTTTCGCTACGACGCGGCCCCGCTGTTCCCGTTGGCCGACGGTTCGCCCGGCGAGCATGGCATGGCGCGCCTCTGGCGCTGGACCTTCGACCTGTCGGGTGCTTCCGACGCGGTCCGCCAGGAGCCGCTCGACGACCTCGACGGCGAATTTCCCCGTTTCGACGAACGGCGGACCGGCCTGCCCTACCGGCACGGCTGGTACGCTGCCGATACCCGGGGATTGAACGCCAGCGAGCCGCTGCGGCTGAACGCCATTGTCCATCTCGACAAGGCGGCCGGCCGGCGGCAGGTCCATGAACTGCCTAACGGCGACCTGACCTCGGAAGCGGTGTTCGCGCCACGCACGCCCGACGCCGCCGAAGGCGACGGCTGGCTGACCGCCGTGGTCTGGCGTGCCGCCGAGAACCGCAGCGACCTCCTGGTCTTCGACGCCCTGGATCTCACCCGCGGCCCGATCGCCAGCGCGGCCATGCCGCGGCGCGTGCCGTTCGGCTTCCATGGCAATTGGGTGCCCGGCTGATCCGCACCCCAAGGGGGTCTCCCCTTGCCAAGCCCGGGGCGTCACGGCATGAGCTTCGGGCTCGGCATCGGCCCTGCCGGGCTGATGGCCCGGACACCGGCCGGCAACATCCAGGCTCCGTGTGACAGCATCGCCTTTGCCCATTGCCCGCTTCGCCACCGAGACCTTGCCCAAGGGCGAGGGCTTCGCGGCGTGGCGGGAGGCTGTCGCCGGCCTCTATGAAGTCGAGCCGCCGCCACCGAGCGGACCCGCTGGTTTCTCCGGCGTCGCCACGGGCATCCATCTCGGACCGCTGGTGCTCGGCGTCATGCGCGTCGATGCACTGGCCTATCATCGTTCGCCGGCCAAGATCCGGGCCGACGGCCTCGATCACTTTGTCCTCGGCCTGAGCGACCCGGGCACCGCGCCCTCGGCGGCGCCCACCGTGCTGATCCAGGACCTGGGCCAGCCACTGGCGCTGCCCATGGCGCCGCTGAACGGCGCCTGCATCATCCTGCCCCGGGATGTCATGGTGCGGCTCGTTCCCGGCGCCGAGGCGCTGCACGGCGTGCGGGTCGGCGGGGCGATGGCCCAGCTTCTGGCCGACCATACCTGGTCGCTCATCCGTGCCGCCCCGGCTTTGCCGGCCCAGCAGGCGCCGCTCTTCGCCCGCGCGACCCAGCAGATGATCGCGGCCTGTCTCGGCCCGGCGCGCGAGCGCGTGGCGGACGCCCGGCCGCGCATCGAGGCGACCCTGATGGTGCGGGCACGGCGCCATATCGACGCCAACCTGATGGTGCCGGGCCTCTCCGCGGCCGGCATCGCCGCGGCGCTCGGCCTGTCGCGATCGGCGCTCTACCAGCTGCTCGCGCCGTTCAACGGCGTGGCACGCTATATCCAGGGCCGCCGCCTCGAGCGCATCCACGCCCTGCTGGCCGATCCCGCCGAGCAGCGCCTGATCGCCGAGATCGCCCATGACCACGGCATGACCAGCGAGGCCCATTTCAGCCGGGCCTTCCGCAAGCGGTTCGGTTACGCGCCGCGCGAGATCCGCGGCATCGGGCTCGCGGTGCCGGTGGCCGGGCGGCCGGTCGCGCCCGGGACGGCCACGGAACGCCTGGCCTTTCCGGTCTGGCTGGAACAGCTGCGCGACTAGCGCCGCGACGCAAAGATTGCGCGCCCTTGGCTGGATAGGTGCTGCGAAGCTTTCCACGTGCCCTTTCCGTGATGCACATCCATTTGGCCGAGCCTATCCCTGATCTCCCCGCTTGCTTGCACAGACGTCCATCGGCTCGTTGCACTGTCGAGAAGACTCGCGCGAAAGGCATCCCGGAAATCCTGCTCGGGACGGCGCGCCGCCAGGGAAAACGGAGGCATGACCTCATCATCTCGGGCGATCGCTAGCGGAAATCGAGCCCCCTTGCCGCGTTCCGCACAGCAGCGCCCGCAGACCAATTAACACTAATTTCACCTTCCCGATCGGCATCCTTGATGTTTCGGTAAGGCTTTATTAGCACTCGAATCCTGTGAAACGCACTGCGATCAACGCAACGAATGTTCTGCTATTGGGCATTCATAAGTATATTCACAGACACAAACTCCGCTATCGAAGGATATGTAATGCGTAATACGTATGGACTGAAGGGCCTGGTCGTCGCCGGGCTGATGGCCGCCGCGATCGTGACGGTCTCTGCCGAGCGCAGCCAGGCCGCTGCCATCGTGAAGCTCCACCCGGCCCCGGTGGGCGGCGTGTGGGCGACGGGAAGCCTAATCGGCGTCGCAGCGGCTCTCGGCATCTACGATCTGGTTCGGCGGACCTCCTGCACGGGCGATTTCCTGAAGCTCGGCGGCCCCGGCTTCGGCGAGCCGATCCGGCCGAGCGACAATGTTCTCGTGCCGCGGCAGTGCGCCGGCGTGCGCGCACGATAAGGACCGCCAGCGGTCGCGGGCCGGGCGACCGGCCGAACCTGAAAGGGGGATCGTTGCTTGATCCCCCTTTTTGATTCCTGGCGGCTTGCCGGGAATGGCTGTCCCGTAACGCTTGCCGACGGCCGGATGACGATGCCGCGCAACGCCTTGCCCGTTTGCCTCGCTCCGGGGGACCGGACCTTGCGCAGGCTCGCCTCAGGCCGGGCGTCCTGCTTGGAAAACCCGACCATCTCCATTGAACCGCCCAAGACATTCCACGGATCGTCACCCCCTGGCGATGCTGCCATGGTTGTCGGGCGGCGGCCGTCGGACCAGCCTGATCGCAAGGCCGGAGCCGGCGCCGTGAAGGAGGCTCATCATGAAATATGTGATCAGCTGGCACGAACGCCCGGCAGGCTCGGCCAGGGAGTATGAAGCGGCCCAGGAGCGTATTCTCGGCATTTTCAAGGACTGGAAAATGCCGGCGAGCTTCGCCATCCAGCAATTCGTGGCGCGGGTCGGCGAATTCGGCGGCTATATGGTGGTCGAAACCGACAAGCCGACCGACATGCATTATGCCGCGAGCGTCTTCGCGGCCTTCGCCTTCAAGGTCGAGCCGGTGATCGACGTGATGGACGCGGTGGCGGCCGAGACCCAGGCCATCGAATATCGGAAGAAGAACGCGCCCTGATGGGCGAACCCGGCTGCCGCCGAAGTTCCATCGACCGCGCGGCCCATGGCCCGTTTCAGCGGCCGTCGGCCTTGGCCCGGATTTCGGCGATGGTCTGGCCGATCAGTTTCGCCACGGCCTTACGGTCGGCCTCGCTGACATAGCGGCCGGCCAGCGTCTCGAAGGTCAGCCGTTCGGTCACTTCCAGCGCCGCCACCGCCAATGCGCGATCGGCGGTGGCGACCGCCTCGGCGAACTGGCGGAAGGCCACCGCCACGGCCACGGCGACCGTCTGGCCACTGTCGAAATGCGGTCGGTTCTGCGGCATCGATGGAACGGTCCTCGCGCGGTAGGGGAGGCCGGCAACAGAGCATGGGCAAGGCCACGACGCCAGCAAGGCGAGGTCGAGATCGGCCGGCCCCTTTCCGCATCATGCTGAAACCGGAGGCAAGCCGTCCCAACCCGTCGCAATACCCGGGGCGGCTAACAGCAGTCACAACCAAGGCCAGACGAGGCCGGTTGTCGGCGTCGCCGCAAAACCTCAGGGAGATCAGCATGTCCTTCTCGAAGACCGTTACATTTGCCGTCGCAGCGCTCGCCCTGGCCGGCAGCCTCACCGGCGCGGCGCAAGCCCAGGACGGCTATCAGCGCTGGTTCGACGTGGTCAACACCTCGCGCACCACGCCGATCCATAGCGTCTTCGCCACCAATCGCGACGACCGCTCGTTCGGCCGCGACCTGCTCGGCGACAATATGGTCGCGCCCGGCGGCAGCATGCGCGTCGCCCCCGACGTCCATCGCGGCTACTGCATCTTCGACGTGCGCGTCCGCTACGAAAACGGCCGCGAGCTCACCCGCTGGGGCGTCAATCTCTGCGAGGCGACGGCACTGATCGTCAGCCCCAACGGCTCGATCGGCGTGCGCTGAGCCCCCGCTTGCCCCCGCGCCTGCCCGAAGAGCCCGTCCCCGCGAGGGGGCGGGCTTTTTGCCGGTACGTTCCGGCCGCGGGCGGGCGCGGGTCAGGCGCGGCGGCGGTGACGCCGCACGCGGCGGCCACGGGTGATGCGCCGCGTGCCGCGCACCACGCTCGGCCCGGTGACCGCGCCGGCCACGCCGCCGACGACAGCCCCGACCGGCCCGGCCACCACGGCCCCGGTGCCGGCGCCGACGGCGGCGCCGCCGACCCGCTGTTCGGTGGTCGTCGTACCAGCGCAGGCGGCCAGCGGAATGGTCGCGAGGGCGCCTAAGATCAGAGCTCGACGGTTCATGGCCGTTGTCCGTTCTGTGAGAGGTGTGGAAGCCAATCCGGAATTCCCGGGAGAATCCCGCGGGAGCAACTCTACAGCAGTGCTCCAGGTTCCCGCGCGTCAGGGATAGCGCGACCGTTACCCGCCCCGCACGCCGCCTGCCAGACAGGCTCCGCCCGGCTCAGCCGGCATAACGTGCCGCCGCCATGGTCACAGCCGTCACCAGCAGCAGGCCGGCCGCGATGCGGTGGGCGAGCGCCGGCCTGCGGCGGAGCGCACCCTGGATGCCGGCCGCTACGAGCGCCGCCACGGCCCCCGCCGTGAGAAGCTGCTCCGACAGACCGTGGCTGCCGGAATGGACCAGCAGCCAGAGTCCGATGCCGGTCAGGAACACGACGAAGGCCGCACCCATCTGCGGCCGGAACAACGCCTCGGCTCCCACCCCACCGAGCCTTGCCAGGGTGAAGGTGGAGCCAGCCCAGAACACCGAGGCCAGCACATGGACTGTCAACAAGACGATCAATTGCATCCGCATGGGGCGATCCTTTCACGCTTGGCGGCCCCCGGTCCCTGCCGGCCCGGCCGCCGCCTCCGAAAAATGATAGACATCGAATCATTCGATGTCTATCTATTGTCGCATGAGACCGACTCAAGCTCCGATCGGACTGCTGCTCGCCCAGACGGCCAAGACCGTCGGCCGGGCCTTCGACGACGCCCTGGCCGCCGCCGGCGGCTCGCTGCCGGAATGGCTCATCCTGCTCGGCCTGACGCGCGGAGGCCATGACAGCCAGTCCGACCTCGCCGCCACCGTCGGCGTCCAGGGCCCGACGCTCACCCATCACCTCAACGGATTGGAAAAGGCCGGGCTCGTCACCCGCACGCGCCTGCCCGACAACCGCCGGGTCCACCAGGTGGCGCTGACGGAGGCCGGCCGCGCCAAGTTCCACCGGCTGCGCCAGGCCGCGATGGCCTATGACGCGCGGCTGCGCCAGGGCCTCGTGGAAGACGAGCTCGACATGCTGCGCAGCCTATTGGGGCGCCTGGCGGCAAATGTGGAGAAGGACGGGCGTGAGGGGTGACGCTGGCGTAAAAAGCACCGATGAATCAACCCTCTCCCTTTGGGAGAGGGTTTGTTGCCCCCGCCCCCTCAGGCCAGCTCGCCGAGCAAATGGTGATCGCCCGAGAAGCGCAGGAAATGCAGCAGGTCGGACAGGCCTTCGCCGAGCAGCGTCACATGGGCGCGCATCAGCTGGCTCGCCTGGGCGCCGTCGCCGCGCAGGATCGCCTCCATCACCTGGCCATGCTCGGGGATCGACGACTGCATGCGGCCGGGCTGATAGGTGATGGTGCGGCGATAGGGCGAGATCTTCAGGGTGAGCCGCCGCAGCTCCTCCTGCAGGATGCGATTGTGGCTCGCCGCCGCGATGGTCTCGTGGAAGACGAGATTGGCCTCGTAGAAGGCCTCGACATTTTCGGCGACCGCGGCTTCCGCGCAGGCGGCATGGGCTGCCTGCAGGCGCTGGCGCTGGTCGGGCTGGATACGCCGCGAGGCCTGGGCCGAGGCGAGGCCCTCGAGTTCGGCGACGATCGAGAAGGCGTCGAGCAGATCGGCGAGCGACAGTTGGGCGACCTGCAGGCCCTGGCGGCCGCGCGAAATGACCAGGCCGCTGGCGGCCAGCCGCTGCAGGGCCTCGCGGACCGGCGTGCGCGACATGCCGAACTGCTCGGCGAGCTGGCGCTCGTCGAGCTTGTCGCCAGGACGGCGGAGGCCCTTGAGGATTTCCTCCTCGAGCCGGTGGACGACCTCGGCCGAAAGCGATTCCGGTTCCTCAGACGCCATCGCCGCTCCGACCTTCCGCTGCACGCCGAGACGAGGCTTCATCGGCTGTCCGAGGAGTAAAACCTGTTCGCGATCGATTCCGCGAGTGCGACAAGCCCGTACAGCAACAGCCCGCAAACGCAAAGCACCACGATCGCCGCCATGGAAACCTCGGTATCGGCGCGCGCGGTGGCGAAAATGATGAGATAGCCGAGGCCCGCCTGGGCGGTGATGAACTCGCCGATGATCACGCCGATAATGGCAAGCGTCACGGCGATCTTGGCGCCCGAGAAGATGTGCGGCAGGGCCGAGGGGAAGCGCACCGCGGTGAACACCTGCCATTCGGTGGCGGTGAGCGAGCGGCAGAGCCGGAGCATGCCCTTGTCGACACTGAGGAAGCCCGCGGTGGTGGCGATCACCACGGGGAAGAAGGCGATGAACACGGAAAAGGCGATGCGCGACTGCGAGCCGATGCCGAGCCAGATGATGAACAGAGGGGCGAGCGCGATCTTCGGGATCAGCTGGAAGAAGATCAGGTTCGGATAAAGCGCCTCATGGGCCACCCGCGAATAGGTGATGACGATGGCGAGCACGATGCCGAGCACCAGAGCGAGCAGGAAGCCGGCCGCCGATTCCAGCGTGGTCGGGATCGCGTGCATCAGCAGGATGTCGTAGCGGGCAACGATATATTTGGCGATCGAGATCGGCGAGGGCAGGATCACCGAGGGGATATTGCCGAGGGTGACATAGAGCTGCCAGGCGGCGAGCACGACGAAGGCGAGGCCGAGCGGCAGCAGGATGCTGCGCAAGCCGGCGACAGTCTGGCCGGCATTGACGCTGGGGATGACGGCACCGGTCTCCGTGCCGATGGTGGCGGTGGCCATGGTGGACCTCACTCGATAACGGCTGAGCCGGAAGACGGTTTGGCGGATGCCGGCGGATGGCCGTGGGCGGCCTCGATGGTCAGGCGCAATTGCCGGCAGACCGCGGAAAATTCCTGGGTCTCCTCGATTTCGAAGCGGCGCGGCCGGGCGAACGGCATCTTCATGTCGAGAATGATGGTCGAGGGACGGCCGCCCATCACCACCACCCGATCGGACAGGAAGGCCGCCTCGCGGATCGAATGTGTGACGAAGATGACGGTCTTCTTATAGGTCTCCAGGATCTCCGACAGCGCCACGTTCATCTGGTCGCGGGTGATGGCGTCGAGCGCGCTGAACGGCTCGTCCATCAGGAGAATGTCGGGATCGTGGATCAGCGCCCGGCAAATGGCGACGCGCTGGCGCATGCCGCCGGACAATTCCGCCGGCTTCTTGTGCTCGAAGCCGGTCAAGCCGACCATGGCGATCAGCTCGCGCGCCCTGTCGCGGTATTTCTCCATCGGCAGCTTCAGGATCTGGATGGGAAACAGCACGTTTTCCAGCGTGCTCTTCCAGGGCAGCAAGGTGGCGTCCTGGAAGATGATGCCGATGTCGCGGCGTGGATTGACCACCGGCGAACCGAGCAGGCTGATCGTGCCGGCGGTCGGCTTTTCCAGGCCGGCGATCATCATCAGAAGCGTGCTCTTGCCGCAGCCGGAGGGCCCCAGAAGCGAGACGAACTCGCCCCTGGCGACGTCGACCGAGGCCGAGGCCACGGCCTGGATCGGCGAGTGGCGGGTGAAATAGGTCTTCTGCACCCCGCTGACGGAAACAAGCGGCTCCTGTGGCGGCATGAGCTCCGCTTTCCTTGCCAAGGCCAACATCGCGTTCTTCCCTTCTGGCACGTCTTGCGCGTGGTCAGCCGACATATTTGCGGTAGGCCGCAGCGGTGCGTTCGGCGGTTGCGAGCTCCGCGGCGGTCAGCTTGATCTTGCCGGCGAAGGCATTGGTGAACAGCGCGCCGAGATCCGGACGCGTGGCGCCCTCGCCGGCTGCATATTTCAGCACGAGATCGGCCATGGTGGCGACCTTTTGCGGATCGGCGAAGCCGAGGCCCTTATCCTTCACCTCTGGTACCAGATTGGTCAGGTTGGTCAGACCGAGGCCGATGCGGGCATAGTCCTTGCCGGTGGACGAGATCGCCACCTCGCTATTGGCCTTCAGGAAGATGTCGATGGATTCGTCGAAATTGGTCAGGGTGAAGCGGATCGCTTCCATGGCGCCCTGGACGAAGGCCTCGCACAGCGCGCGGTCCTTCTCGATGCGCGCCGGCTGGGTGGTCAGCGACTGGCCGTAGAATTCGATGCCGACGCTGGAAAACAGCATGAAGCGCACATCGGTGCCGAGCGGGGCGAGCGAGGGCACGGTGCTGGTCGCGAAGGCCGAGACCGCGTCGACCTGCTTCTCGACCAAAGTGCGTTCGCGCACCTTGCCGTCGACCTGCACGACCTGGACCTTGGCGAGATCGAAGCCGGCCTTCTCGGCATAAAGCGGCAGGAAGGGATATTCGCCGGAGGTGACGCTGGCGCCGAGCTTCTTGCCTTCCAGGTCTTTCGGCGTCCGGATCGGCGAGGCCGCGAGCACGCCGACGCCCATCAGCGCATCGTAATTGATCTGGCCGATGCAGGTGATCGGCAGCTTCTTGGCGGCCTGGACGATCACCGTCGGCGTCGCCGCCATGCCGAAATCGAAGGTGCCGGCGCTGACCGCCTGGGCCGCCGAGCCGGAGCCCGAACCGCGGGCGACGCTAACGTCGAGACCGGCATTCTTCCAGAAGCCCTTGTCGCGGGCGACATAGGCGAAGAGGTTCGGCCCTTCCGGAATCCACGAGGTGGTGAACGACACCTTGCTCGCGCCCTGGGCGATGGCCGGGGCTGCAAGCGTCAGGCCGCCGGCGGCGGCAGCGGCGGCACCCAGGCCTTTCAGAGCATTTCGGCGTGACAGCATGTGACTTCTCCCAAACCCGTCGGTCATGCGGTGAGATCCCCTCTACACCTTGCCGCAACCATCACTGCCTTTGTCCCGTCGCGCAAGTCTCATTATGCCAGAAATCAAACTTGGCATAATATTTTTGCGTACTGCGCGATTTTTGAGCTATTCGGCATGCCAGAATAGTGCATATTTGGCGCGAACAAGGAGCGAGACGGCCACTCATTATGCCAGATCGCCTGATATGTGCGGAGACACGATGAAACCGTTCGAGGTCAGGAACGCCCATTTCGACCGCCTGGTGAACACGCCGGGCCTGCGCTGGATGGGCCAGAACACCAATCACGCCACGCCGCATCCGGCCGTGCTGGCGGCGATGGAGAAATGCATCCGCGACGAGGAGTTCCACATCTACGCGCCGCCGGCGGGCCTGGAGGAATTGCGCCACGGCATCGTCGCCGATCTCGGGCTGGCCGGCCAGGCGGCGCTGCTATCGGACGGGGCGGTCGCCTCGCTCTACCACGTCTGTCACAGCCTGCTCGGGCCCGGCGACGAGTTCATCACCACCGACCCGACCTGGAACTGGCCCATGGCCTTCGCCCGCTCGGTCGGCGCGACGGTGACGCAGATCCCGATCTATGGCGAGGAACACGGCTATCGGCTGGCGCCGGAACGGCTGGCCGCCGCCATCACGCCGAAAACTAGGGTGGTCTACCTGGTCGACCCGAACAATCCGCTCGGCTCGGCCTGCACCGCCGCCGAGATCGACGGCATCGTGGCCGCGACCAAAGCGGCCGGCGCCTATCTGATCCACGACTGCACCTATCGCCATTTCGCCTATGACCACACGCTCGCCGCCACCCGATACCCCGAGCGCACCATCACCATCTACAGCTTCTCGAAATGGATGGGTTTCGCGGGCTTGAGAGTCGGCGCGGTGGTCGCCAATCCCGACATCATCGAAAAACTCGCCGGTGCGCCGCCGAACAATCTCGGCTCCAACATCCTGTCGCAGCGGGCGGCGCTCGCCGGCCTGGCGATCAAGGACGAGTGGTTCCCGGGCGTGCTGGCCGAGCAGCGGGCGAACCAGAAGCTGATCAAGGACGCCTCGGACCGGATCCCCGGCCTTGCCATGCCGGTCTATCCGTCCAACGGCAATTTCATCGTGCTGGAATGCGAGCGCGCCGGCGTGAAACCGGAAGCGCTGGTCGCCGCTTATCAGGCGCATGACATCATGATCCGCCAGGGCGCCTATCACACGCCGACCTTCGGCGACCGCTTCGTCAAGGTCAGCACCAGCGTGCCGAGAGCCTGGGTCGAAGAGTTCGTCGCCCTGCTGCCGCGCCTGGTCGAGGAGGCCCGCGGCCGCAACGAAGCCGTCAAACTGTTCTGACCCGCCTGCCCCGAGGTCTTCGCGTATGGCCGAACTCGCAGAACGCAAAGTGCAAGACCGCCCCGGGTCAGTTCGACCTTTCCCGGCGGCGCCTCTTCACCTCTCCCCAGCGGGACTGGCGGACTCACACAACGCGTTACACGCCGCGCTGCGTCACCCCCAAGGCAAAGCAATTGCTTTGCCGGGGCGAGCGCAGCGAGGGAAGGGGGTCCAGGAGTTGCAGGGCTCTGGCCCCAACACAGCGAGATCACCCAAACACGTGCACGGGGCGCGCAGTGAAGCGCCCCCTGGACCCCCTTCCCTCGCTGCGCTCGCCGGGGGTGACGTCCTGTGCGTGCGCGACGCGTTACGCGAACCCGACAGCCCCGCTGCGGAGAGGCGGCGGTCGCTCTCGTGCGCCTCTTCAAGGCGCGCGCATCCCACCGAATTCACCGCGCGGGTCGAAGGCCTGAACCCAAGACACCCCTTAGGGGCCCCCCTCACCTGCCGCGCAGACACCACTCTCAATACGGAGATTTCGAAAAATGGACCTCGGGCTCAAAGGCAAGACGGTGCTGATCACGGGCGCCTCGCAGGGGATCGGCGAAGGGCTCGCCCGTTCCTTCGCGGAAGAAGGCTGCAACCTGCATGTCGTGGCACGCTCCGGCGACAGGCTCGACGCCTTGAAGCGTGAACTGGAGGCCGAGCACGGCGTCACCGTCACGGCCCATGCCATGGACATGACGGTGCCGGGTGCGGTGGAGACGCTGGTGGCGGCCGTCGGTGACATCGACGTGCTCGTCAACAATGCCGGTGTCATTCCGAGCGGCTCGCTCTGGGATGTCGACGAGGCCAAGTGGCGCGCCGGCTGGGAGCTGAAAGTGCTCGGCTATATCAACCTGACCCGCGCGGTCTATCCGCGCATGAAGGCGCGGGGCGGCGGCGTCATCATCAACAATATCGGCAATGGCGGCGAGGTCTTCGACCCGGCCTATGTCGCCGGCACCACCGGCAATGCCAGCCTGATGGCCTTCACCCGCGCCATGGGCGGTCATTCGCTCGACGACAATATCCGGGTCGTCGGGGTCAATCCCGGTCCGGTCGACACCGACCGCATCTACAACATGCTGAAGAAGCGGGCGAAGGACTGGCTCGGCGACGCCGACCGCTACGAGGAACTGCAGCAGCGCTATCCGCTGAAGCGCCCTGCCCATATCCATGAGGTGACCGACCTCATCGTGTTCCTGGCGTCCTACCGCTCCGGCTACACCTCGGGCGCCATCTTCACCGTCGACGGCGGCATCGCCTCGCGGCGCTCCGTGATCTGAGGGCAAAGCCATGGCATTTGCGACGACCAGCGACGGCATCCGCCTGTTCTACGAAACTGCCGGCCAGGGCACGCCGATCATCTTCGTCCACGAATTCGGCGGCAACCATTGGAGCTGGGAGCCGCAAATGAACGCCTTTGCCCGGCGCCACCGCTGCATCACTTTTGCAGCGCGCGGCTACCGGCCTTCGGACGTGCCCGCCGATGTCGAGAGCTATTCGCAGGCGCGCGCCGCCGACGACATTGTCGACGTGCTGAGTGCCGAAGGCATCGACAAGGCCCATGTGGTGGGCCTGTCGATGGGTGGCTTCGCCTCGCTGCATGCGGCGCTGCGCCACCCCGAGCGGGTGCTCTCGGTGGTCGCGGCCGGCGCGGGTTATGGCGCGGAAAAGGCCCATGAGGACTATTTCAAGGGCATTTCCGAACAGGTCGCGCGCAATTTCCAGGAGCGCGGCGCGAAAGACTTCGCCCCCATCTATGCCGAGGGCGCCTCGCGCGTGCAGTTCCAGGCGAAGGATCCGCGCGGCTGGCAGCTGTTCGCCGACCGGCTCGGCCAGCATGACGCACTGGGCGCCGCCAACACCATGCGCGGCGTGCAGATGCGACGGCCATCGCTTTATGACCTGGAGCCCGAATTCGCCAGGCTCGACGTGCCGGTGCTGGTCATGACCGGCGACGAGGACGATCACTGCATCCAGCCCGGCCTGTTCCTGAAGCGCGCCATTCCGCGCTCTGGCCTCGCCGTGCTGCCCAAGGCCGGCCATACGCTGAACCTCGAGGAACCGGAACTGTTCAATCGCCTGGTCGGCGAATTCATCACCCAGGTCGAGGCCGGCCAATGGGGGCCGCGCGACCCGCGCGCCAATCCCGCCCAGATCATGCGCACCAATTGAGACCCGGCATGGCACAGTCGAGAACATCCGATGCGGTCGACGGCAAGCGCCTGTGGGACCGCCACATGGAGCTCGCCCGGTTCGGCGCCCGCGACGATGGCGGCGTCGACCGCCCGACGCTTTCGGCCATCGAGGGCGAGGCGCGCGCGCAAGTGATCGCCTGGGGCCGGCGGATCGGCCTGAAGCCCTTTACCGACGGCATCGCCAACCTGTTCCTGCGTTACGAGGGCCGGGATCCCAAGCTGACACCCGTGCTCGCCGGATCGCATATCGATTCCCAGCCGACCGGCGGCAAGTTCGACGGCGTGTTCGGCGTGCTGGCGGCGCTCGAAGCGGTCGAAGCCATGGTGGCGCGCGGCGAACGGCCGCTGCGATCGATCGAGATCGCCACCTGGACCAATGAGGAAGGGTCGCGCTTCGCGCCCGGCATGACCGGCTCGGATATCTTCACCGGGACCAAGACGCTCGACCAGGTGCTGCCGATCCGCGACGCCCAGGGCGTTTCGATCGCCGATGCCGTGGCCGCGATCCTGGCCGGCGACCAGGACGTGCCGCTGCGCGCCTTCGGCTTTCCGATCGCCGCCTATGTCGAGCCGCATATCGAGCAGGCCTCCGTCCTGGAACTGGCCGGCATCCCACTCGGCGTCGTCACCGGCATCCAGGGCACGCGGCGCTATCGCGTGAAGGTGACGGGCGAAGCCGCCCATGCCGGCACGGCGCTGCGGGTCGACCGGCGCGACGCGCTGATGGCCGCGGTCCGGATGATCGCCGCGATGGATCAGGCGGCGATGGAACCCGCCGATACGCTGCTCACCGTCGGGCTCATGCAGGTGACGCCGAATGCCCCCTCGGTGGTGCCGGCGGAGGTCTTCTTCTCGATCGATCTCCGCCATCCCGACAATGCGGTGGTCGACCGGGTGGACGGCGAGATCCGGCGCATCGTCGAGGCCGAGCGGGGGCCCTGCGCGGTCGAACTGAAGCAGATCCAGCACTCTCCTTCGCTGAATTTCGCCGAGGAGATCCGCGCGGCCATCGGCCAGGCGGCGCGAGCGCTCGATATTCCCGCCATGGACGTCTATTCGGCGGCCGGCCATGACGCCCGCCAGCTGCACTATGTCTGCCCGGCCGGCATGATCTTCGTGCCCTGCCGTGGCGGCATTTCGCACAATCCGGCGGAATGGGCGGAGCCTGAACACCTCACCGCGGGAACCCGGGTGCTCGCCGATGTGCTCTGGGATCTGGCCAATCGGGGTTAGGGCGACCGGGCGGCGTGCAACGCACAAGGCGGTTCTGTCCGGGACGATCGTGCTTTAGGTTTCCGTCTCTGAATCACAATCGCAGGCCGCAAGAGAAAGTCAGTACGCATGGACCAGGGAACCGTCCGTTTCACCCGCGAGGGCGCGATCGCCCATGTCGTCTTCGACCGGCCACAGGCGCGCAACGCCATGACCTGGACGATGTACGAACAGCTGGCCGAGATCTGCGCGACCATCCGCGCCGACCGGACCCTGCGGGCGGCGACGTTCCGGGGCGCCGGCGGCAAGGCCTTCATCGCCGGCACCGACATCCACCAGTTCCAGGCCTTCACCACGGGCGAGGACGGCATCGCTTATGAGGCGCGGATCGAGGCGATCCTGACCGGCCTCGAAACCTTGCCGATCCCGACGCTCGCGGTGGTCGACGGCTGGTGCGTCGGTGGCGGCCTGGCGATCGCCGCCTGCTGTGACCTGCGCATCGGCACGCCGACGGCGCAATTCGGCATCCCGATCGCCCGCACGCTCGGCAATTGCCTGTCGACCGCCAATTACGCCCGTCTGGTCGCCGAGCTCGGCGTGGCACGTACCAAGCGCATCCTGCTGATGGCCGAGATGATCCCGGCCATCGAAGCGCGCGACGCAGGCTTCCTGCTCGACATGGCGGAACCCGAAGCCCTCGACGCGCGCGTCGCCGAGATCGCGACGCGGCTCGCCGGCCATGCCCCCGTCACCATGCGGGTGACCAAGGAGGCGATCCGCCGCATCCTCGCGGCGGTGGAGGTCGACGGCGACGATCTCGTGCGCGAATGCTACGGCAGCAATGATTTCCACGAGGGTGTCGCCGCCTTCGTGGCCAAGCGCCCGGCGGAATGGACCGGCAGCTGACAAGGCCCTGCCCGCCCGCACGGGGAAAAAATCGCCGTGCCCATGTCGATCACGCGGATGATCGTTCGTCGTCAGGACAGAGAACGGGCCGGGCGCCCGCCTCCGGACCCGATCGCGAAGGACGACGACCATGCGCTTCATGATGCTGATGATCCCCAAGGGCTATGAGACCGCGGCGCCCGGCACCATGCCGGACGCCAAGGCGGTCGCGGCCATGATGCGCTATAACCAGGAGCTGAAGGACGCGGGCGTGCTGGTCACGCTCGACGGCCTGCACCCGCCGTCCATGGGCGTCCGAGTGACTTTTCCGGACGGCAAAGCGCAGGTGACCGACGGCCCCTTCGCCGAAGCCAAGGAAGTGCTCGGCGGCTATTGGATGATCGATGTGACATCGAAAGCCGAGGCTGTGGCCTGGGCCCTGCGCTGCCCGGGCGATGACAACGCCACGGTCGAGGTGCGTCAGGTGCAGGAATTCGCCGATTTCCCGGCCGATGTGCAGGCGGAGCTCGGAGGTTTCGACGAGATGCAGGCCGGCAAGCGGCGCAAGGGCTGAGATTTCGAACGGGAGCCCTCGCCCCGCGCGGCGGATGAGGGCTTCCGCTTCACACCGGCGCCGCGTTGCAGCCGCCATCGAAATCGCCGCCCGCAAGCAGAGATCAGTACAACAACTTACGAGCCTCATCTCCAGAAAACATCTTCAGTTTTGAATTGATACAATGAAAATCGGCCTGTTTTGAACGATTCAATAGTTATCATCGACTATTGATATTGAGTTTTTTCCATGTCATTGCAGCGCAATAATCTTGCACTGCTAGGACATGATCATGGCTGAACCTGCGCAGGGAAGCTGCTGCCCGATCGCGACCGACGGCGAGAGGCATGGGGCATGCAAGGCGCGCCGCCGGAGGCTGAAACGGCTGTTGCTGCTGTCGACCTGCCTCTGCCCGGCCTTGCTAGGCGGCCCCCACGCGGCGCTCGCACAGTCTTCCGCGTCTCCGGCCGGCAGCACGATCACGCTCGATCCGGTCGTCGTCGAGGGCCAGGCCGAGACTGCGACCGGACCGGTGCGCGGCATCATCGCCACGCGCAGCGCCACCGGCGCGAAGACCGACACGCCGCTGATCGAAACGCCGCAGGCCATCACGGTGATCGGCGCCGAGCAGATGGACCTGCAGAAGCCGACATCGGTGGTGCAGGCGACCCGTTATGCGCCGGGCATCCGCTCGGAGAGCTTCGGCGCCGACGCGCGCAACGACTGGTTCATCATCCGCGGCTTCCCGCAGCAGACAACCGGCTATTTCCTCGACGGCACGCAGCTCTTCTCCACCGCCTTCGCCACCTGGAAGCTGGAACCCTGGAGCCTCGAACGCATCGAGGTGCTGCGCGGCCCGGCCTCCACCCTCTATGGCGGCGGCGACCCCGGCGGCCTGATCAATGCGGTGAGCAAGCGGCCGCCCACCGTGGCCGGCGGCGCTGCCGAAACCGGCGTCGACAGCCACGGCAACGGCTACGGCGCCATCGATGTGGGCGGCCCGATCGGCCAGAGCGGCCAATGGTTCTACCGGCTGACGGCGCTCGGCCGGGCCGGTGGCACGCAGACCGACTATACCAACAACGAGCGCATCCATATCGCGCCGGCGCTGACGTGGCGGCCGAACGAGGACACCAGCATCACGGTGCTGGCCTCCTATACCCGCGACTGGACGCGCGGGCAGAACTTCCTGCCCTATGTCGGCACGGTGGTGAACGCTCCCTATGGCCGCATCTCCACCAAGCTGTTCACCAGCAATCCCGACAGCGACCATTTCCGCCGCGAACAGGCGATGGTCGGCTACCAGTTGCAGCACCGGGTCAACGATGTCTGGACCGTCAGGCAGAACGCCCGGTTCAACTATCTCTCGCTGGATTTCCAGACACTTTACGGCGTCGGCTATGACGGCCCGCCGGCCAATGGCTTGCTGGCCCGCGGCAATTTCGTCACCAGGCCGACGGCCTATCAGTTCAACCTCGACAGCCAGGCCGAGGCCCGCTTCACCACCGGCGCGTTCGGCCATACGCTGCTTCTCGGCGTCGACTTCAAGCGCTACCGGATCGACGACGAGCAGGGCTATGCGGCCGGCCCCTCGCTCAACCTGCTCAATCCCGTCTATACGCCGGTCGCGCCGGTGACCTCCCGCTACACGCTGGCGACCATCACCCAGACCCAGGTGGGCTTCTACGCCCAGGACCAGATCAAGCTTGGCCGCCTCAGCCTGACGCTCGGTGGCCGCTACGATACGGTCAATACCGGCCTCGACAACCATCTGACGCCAAGCGGCAGCGCCACCAACGATGCCGGCCGCTTCACCGGCCGCGCGGCGCTGATGTACACGACCGATTTCGGCCTGGCGCCCTATGTCTCCTACGCCACCTCGTTCAACCCGCAGGTCGGCATCAACGCGGCCACCGGCGGCATTCTCGCGCCGGAGACCGGCCGGGGCGTCGAGGTCGGCGTGAAATACCGGCCGACCGGCTGGAACGTCACCTTCGCCGCCGCGCTTTTCGAAATCAACCGACAGAACGTCTCGACGACGATCTACACCCCGGCCTTCCAGACCGCCCAGATCGGCGCGATCCGCTCACGCGGCTTCGAGCTGGAGGCCGCGATCGATCTCGCCCAGGGATTGAAGCTCATCGCGTCCTATTCGCTGGCCGATCCACGCGTCACCAACGACCTCAATCTCGCGGCCATCGGCCATACGCCGGCAGGCATTCCGCGCCAGTCCGGCTCGATCTGGGTCAATTACGTGCTGCAGAGCGGGCCGCTGGAAGGGCTCGGCGCTTCCGCCGGCCTGCGCTATGTCGGCACCTCCTTCGCCGATGCCGCCAATAGTTTGCCGGTGCCGGCCTACACGCTGGTCGATGCCGGCCTGCAATACCGCTATCGCAATTGGGACTTCCGGCTGAACGTCACCAACCTGTTCGACACCGTGCACGTCTCCTCGTGTTCGTCGGCCAGCGCCTGCTTCTACGGCGACCGGCGCCGGGCGACGCTGGCGGCGACCTACCGGTGGTAAGCGCCGCGCCGCGGCCAGGCCGTGATCGTGCGCTAACGACACGCCGCCGGTTCGCGGCGCTCGCGCTCGGCCTCGGCGCGGCACTGTCGCGGCCGGCTCGGGCCGCCGCGCCGGAGCGGGTGGTCGCCATCGACTGGGGCCTGGCGGCGACGCTGCTGAGCCTCGGCGTGACCCCGCTCGGCATCGCCGAGACCAGGCTCTACCGAACCTGGGTCGCCGAGCCCGCCCTGCCGCCCGCAGTGCGCGATATCGGCCTGCGCACGGCGCCGAACCTGGAACTGCTGGCCACGCTGAAGCCGGACCTGATCGTCATGACCCGGCAGAGCGAGAATGCTCGAGCGCTGCTGCGGCGCATTGCGCCGATCCTGACCATCGATCTCTATGCCGACGACCGGCGGCCGCTCGACCGCGCGCTGGCCGCCGTGCGCGAACTCGGCACCGCCTTCGACCGGCAGGACGCAGCGATCGCCTTGCTTGGCCGCTTCGAGGCGACCCTGGCCGATGCCCGCCGGCGGATCGGCAGTTTCGGCCGCCCGGTACTGGCCATCGGCTTCATGGATGCCCGTCACGTCCGCGTCTACGGCCAGGGCAGCCTGTTCGCCGATGTGCTGGACCGGATCGGCCTCGTCAATGCCTGGCGCGGGCCGACCAATGCCTGGGGCTTCTCGCTGGCCGACATCGCCGAGCTCGCCGCCTATGCCGACAGCCGGATCCTGGTGATCGAACCGACCCCGCCAGAGGCCGCGGCGAGCCTGACGCGTGCCGGCCTGTGGCGGGCGCTGCCCTTCGTCAGGGATGGCCGGGTCACCCCGATCGATCCGGTCTGGGCCTTCGGCGACATCACGGCCGCCGGCCGTTTCGCCGGTCTTGTCGCGCAAGCCCTCGCTGCGCCCGCGGTCGGCCATGCCGGCTGAACAGGCCGGCCGCAGCGCATGGCCCCCGGCGCTGGCGCTGTCCGGCGTCGCGCTCGCGATGGCCTGCCTCGGTTTCGCGCTGCGCCTGCCGCCCGGCGAATGGCTCGCCGCGGCGATCGACCCGCGCAGCGACAATATCGCCCAACTCATCTTCCATTTCAGCAGCCTGCCGCGGCTCGTCACCGCCTTTCTCTGCGGCGCGGGCCTGTCGCTCGCCGGCCTGGTGTTCCAGCAGGTGCTGCGCAATCCACTGGCCTCGCCGACCACGCTCGGCGTCTCCGCAGGCGCGCAACTGGCGCTGGTGGCGGCGACGATCTGGGCGCCCGCCCTGTTGCTGCCCGGGCGCGAGGTCGTCGCTCTCGCCGGCGCCGCCGGAGTGACCTCGGCGGTCTTCGCGATGGCCTGGGCGCGCGGCTTCTCCTCGCTGACACTCATCCTGGCGGGCCTCGTCATCGGCCTGGCCTGCTGGGCGCTGTCGACCGCGCTGAAGATCGTCAACCAGGACTATATCGCCGCGCTGTTCATCTGGGGCGCGGGCTCGCTCGCCCAGCAGGACTGGTCGGTGGCCGCCACGCTGCTGCCGCGGCTGCTCGTGCTCGCCGGCCTGATCCTCCTGCTGCGGCGACCGCTGGAGCTGCTCGCCCTCGATGACGAGGCGCCGCGTGCACTGGGCGTGCCGGTCGCCGCCTTGCGCATCCTGGCGCTGGCGCTGGCGGTGATGCTGACCTCGACGATCGTCGCCGCGGTCGGGATCATCGGCTTCCTCGAACTCGCCGCGCCGCAGATCGCCCGGCTGATGGGCGCCCGCCGGCTCGCCAGTCGCCTCGTCATCACGCCCCTGATCGGCGGCTCGCTGCTGGTGCTGGTCGACCAGATCGTGCAGTTCGCCAGCCGGGGCCTCGCCGAGCTGCTGCCGACCGGGGCCGCGACCGCCCTCCTGGGCGCACCCATCCTGCTCTGGCTGCTGCCGCGGCTGCGGCCGGTTGGCCTGCCACCGTCATCCCCGGCGCCCCTGGCCGCCGGCCCGGCCCGACCCGCGACCTGGTTCGCGCTCGTCATCCTGCTCGGTCTCGCCGTCGGCCTTGCCCTGCTGGTCGGCCGCGACACCGACGGGTTCCAGCTGATGCATGGCGACACGCTCGCCGCCGCCCTGCCCTGGCGCCTGCCGCGCATCGCGGTGGCGCTCGCCGCCGGCGCCATGCTGGCGGTCGCCGGCGTACTGCTGCAGCGCCTGACCGGCAATCCGATGGCCGGACCGGAGATCCTCGGCATCGGCGCCGGCGTCGGCGCCGGCGTGGTGGTCGCCATGCTGATCGCGACGGCTCCCGCCCCGGCTTTGGTGCTGGGGCTGTCGACAGCCGGTGCGCTCGGCGTCACCGCCATTCTGTTGTGGACCGGCTGGCGCGCGCGTTTCGCGCCCGAACCCCTGCTGATCACCGGACTGGCGCTGAGCGCGCTGCTCGACGCCATCGTCGTCCTGTTCCTCGCCATGGGCGACTTCCGGGCCGCCAAGCTCCTGATGTGGATTTCGGGCGCCACCTATTTCGCCGATGGCGGCGCCGCGCTGACAACCGCCGCGATCGCCTGCGCCGTCATTCCGGCGACGCTCGCCATGGCGCGCTGGCTCGACATCCTGCCGCTCGGCGCGACATCCGCCCAGGCGCTGGGCGTCGATCTCCACCGGGCGCGCCTGTCGATCATGGTGGCGGCGGCGCTGCTGATGGCAGCCGCCATGCTGGCGGTCGGCCCGCTCAGCTTTGTCGGCCTCATCGCGCCGCATCTCGCCCGCATGCAGGGTCTCGCCCGCGCCCGCGCCCAACTCGTCGGGGCCGCCCTGATCGGCGCCCTCGTCATGGTCGGCGCCGACTGGGTCGGCCGCACCATCATCTTTCCCTATGAGCTGTCGGCCGGCCTCGTCGCCGCGCTGATCGGCATGCCCTATCTGGTGTGGCAATTGAGCCGGGGCCGGTGAGAATCCGGCGCCCGCCCGGGGATATGCCGCGCCATCCTCAGGCCCGGGCTCCAGCCTCCTGCCGCTCGTTCGTGTCGCGACACGCCTGCTCCTGCCGGACGATCGGACAGACGCCGCAATAGGCCTGTCCGGGAATGAGATAGCGGATGCAGCAAATCCGCCGCCGGCGCCCCGTCCGGCCCGGCTCGTCGAGATAGTAGATCGGCGCGAAGAGCGGATTGGACCGGCCGTCCGGTCTGGTCCGGCTGGCCAGCAACTCCTTGCCGTGGATCACCCCCGGGCAGGCCGCCGATCCCGACTGCTCGGCGCTCCTCACGGCATGTTCGAAATAGTTTCCGGCATTGCTCCAGAGCACCCGCGGCGTGATGCCGCTTGTGCGCGCGAGAGCACCGACGACCGGGGCGAGATGATCGTCGATCAGCGCGGCGAAGCGCTGTTCGGCCGAGACCGGCGCGAAGGGGGCGCCGGCATGGTCGAGCTTCAACGCCTCGGCCCGCCCATCCGCCGTCAGGATCAGGCCGATATCGCCCAATGCGACCGGCAGCGCCCAATCGGCCCGCATGCTGGTGGCGAGCACCGGCTCCAGCACCACGGCAAACAGCCATTTCGACCAGAGCGAGGCGACCGCGCGCCGGTCTTGTCCCGGATAGGCCGCTGCAAAACGGCTCAGGAGGTCGCGCAGCACATCTCCTTCGGCGAGGTCGACGCCACGGACCGCCTCGCGCGGATCATCGGCATAGGCGATCTTCGGCCTGATGAACGCCAAGGGACCGTCGAGCAGTGGCGCGAGCGCGTTGGTCACCTCGCCTCCCGGCCCCGGTCATGACACGAGGCCGACCTCTAAAGCTTTTCGGAAAAACCTGCAAACTCAACAGTTTAAAGGAATTCCAAGGTAATCCAGCGGCGCAACCGGGAGGGCTTGACGATCATTCGTCGGGCAGCAAAGTCAGTTGCAGCGCCATTTGGCTCGTGCGCGGCCGCGGCTTGGCCGCCGGCGTGACCTCGGGCTTGACGGCCGGCGCCCCGCCGCCACGAACGATGACGCCGGCGATCCGCTCGATCGCGGCGACATCGTCGTCGATGCGATCGGTCAGCAGCTGGAACCAGTTGAAACCGACATAAAGCGTCAGCAGGATTTCGACATCGGCCGCGGCAATCTCGCCGCGCTCGGCGGCGCGGGCGAAAATATGCCTGGGATGGTCGAGCCGCTCGGGCAGGAACTTGTTGCGCAGGGCATCCAGCGCGGCCTCGCTGGCCTGGGCCTCCGCGATCAGGGCGCGAAAGGCGCGGCCTGAAGGGCTGTCGCGCCAGAAGGTCCAGAGCGCGCGGGTGAAGGCCACGAGGTCGCCCGCCAGCGAACCGGTATCGGCGCCGGCGATCGAGGCCGCCTTGTCCTCGGCATAGACCGAAATGAACAGGTCAGCCTTGCTCGGCCACCAACGATAGATGGTCGGCTTGCCGGCCCCCGCCCGGCGGGCGACCTCGTCGATCGAGAAGCCGGCATAACCGCGCTCGATGAGCAGGGCGCGGGCGGCGGCGAGCACCGCCGCCTCGCTGTCCGGATTTCGCCGCGCGCCCACCGAGGCGCGGCGCATGGCCGGCTTCGATTTCTGTTTCAGCTTTGGCTTCGGATTTCGTCCAGCCGCCATGGCGATCTCCCGGGGACAGGTTTTTCATTGACGCCCCTTGTCGTAACGAAACGACCCGTCTATATCAAGCGCTACATAAGAACGGATCGTTTCGTTTAAATTTGAGGATCATGCCATGCCCCGCGCCCGGCCTGCCATTCTTGTTCATTTCCGCTTCCTGCTGGCTTTGATGCTCGGCGCCTATGCGCTGATCAATGTTCTGCTGTTCGTGCTTGCTCCACTCACCGCGGGCTGGCCGACCTGGGCGGTGACGGGGCTCGCCGTGCCGCCCATGGTGGTCGGCATGGTGCACCTGGTCATCCCGCTGGCGCGCCGCATGCCGCAGCCGTGACCGGGCCGGCATGCCCCTCACCGGCTGATCGCCACCAGCCCCAGGACCGCGGACGTAAGCCCCAGCGCAATCCTCACCGCATGGAGCCGGAGCCAGAGATCGAGCGTCGCCGGGACTTCGGCAACCGGGACGGATCGGGCGGCGAAGGCAGCGTTGGTCGGCAGGTGCCAGGCGAATGTGATGACGGCGATGCCGGCGAGCGCGGCGAGCGAAGCAAGCCAAAGCCAGCGTGCGGCCGGCATGGTCCAGTCGAGCCACAGCGAGCCGGCAAGCCCGATCAGCGTCGGGATCGCAAAGAGCGGGATGGTGCGGCCGATGAACTGGCCATTGGCACCGAACCAGTCGAGGAAATCGGCCGGCGCGAGGCTCTTCCAATAAGCCCCGAAGGAAAGACCGATATTCAGCATGGCGCCGGCGAAAGTGGCGGCGCCGCAAATGGCCATGATGTTGAAGACGAGGCGTGCGGTCATGACGGGGTTCTCCTGTTGTGGGCGCTCCGCGAGCGAAGGATGGTTGGGGGATGGATCGTTCGGGGATGGCGTGGCGACGCACGGCCTCACCCGCCCCCAAGCGCGGGACGGTTCATGCTTGCGGTGGCTGCGATCATGTCGTTATATAGCATACGATGCATTTAAATAGTAAGCTATGCAATGCCACTTCGACGCACCCGCTCCGCCGGATACATGACCAATTGGGCCGCGCGCCTGTTCGCGCGCGCCATCGACCGCCGGCTGAAGCTGACCGGCGTCTCCTCCGGACACTTGCCGGTCTTCTTCGCTCTGGGCGACGGCGCGGCCCTGTCGCAGAAGGCGCTGACCGAGGCCGCCGCCATCGAGCAGCCGACCATGGCGGCGACGCTCACCCGCATGGAGCGCGACGGCCTGATCGCCCGCCGCCCCGATCCGCAGGACGGGCGCAGCAGCCTGATCTCGCTGACGCAGCAGGCGATGGAGAAGATGCCGGCAGTGCGCGCGGCGATCGCGGCGGTCAATGCCGAGGCGTTGGCCGGGTTGAGCGAGGCTGAAGCCGAGGCCTTCCTCGAGGGGCTCGCGACGGTGGTGGCCAATCTGGAGATGCCGGCGACGCTTTAATCCGATGCCGCCTGGATCGCCCCCTTGCCGGGACGGCGGAGCGCCGGTCTAACCGGCAGCGGCGGGGACGGCCGCGTCGCCGCGATGGAAGCGCTGCCGGTAATCCTGCGGCAGCACGTTCAACCGGCGCCGGAAGGCGCGGCGCATATGTTCCTCGTCCTGGAACCCGGCCCGCGCGGCGATCTCCTTCATGCTCGCGCCGGTTTCCTCCAGGCCCCGGCGGGCGGCCTCGACGCGGAACTCCTCGACCACCTTGCCGGGCGTCCGGCCGGTCTTCTGCCGGAAGACACGCGCGAAGGTGCGCGGGCTCATGCCGGCCTGGTCGGCGAGAACCTCCACCCGCAGGTCGCGCCTGAGATTGTCCTGGATCCAGGCCGAGAGGCTTTCGAACGCCTGATCCTCCTCGGACTGCAAAGACAGCGGCACGCTGAACTGGGCCTGGCCGCCCGGGCGCTTCAGGAAGACCACCAGCCGGCGCGCCACCCGCATGGCCTCGCGATGCCCGAGATCGTCCTCCAGCAAGGCAAGCGCCAGATCGATGCCGGCGGTGACGCCGGCCGAAGTCCACACCCCCTGATCGTGGACGAAGACCGGATCTGTAGACACGGCGATGTCGGGATAACGCTCGCTCAAAAGACCGCAGGAACCCCAATGGGTGACGGCGCGCCGGCCGTGGAGCAGGCCGGCGGCGGCCAGCACGAAGGCGCCGGTACAGACCGAGCAGATGCGCCGGACACCGGGCGCGTTGTGGCGGAACCAGTCGACGAGGCCGGCATCGCCAGCCGCCCGGTGAACGCCCGGGCCGCCGCCGATGATCAGCGTGTCGATCGCGGTGAGGTCGCAAGCCGCGAGCGCTGTCGTCATCACCTCCAGTCCGGACGAGGTGCGGACCAGCCCGCCGCCGAGCGAGGCGATCTGCCAGTGAAACGGCGCCTGGCCGGGTTCGGCGGTTTCGCAGGCCAGTTCGAACACCTGCAGGGGCCCGACGAAATCGAGCATCAGGCAGCCGTCGAACAGCACGAACAGCAGGCGGCGTGGATCTGGAGCCATGGGATGAAGCCGGCGGGGTGAGCGGGGCTGGCAGGAAATGCGGCCACTCTGACATTTCGGCAAAGTCGGCTCTCCGTCAACGTGGCGTCATTCCAACCACGAGGGACGACCCATGTCGGACAAGCCGATCGAGATCGGACTGCTGTTTTTTCCCGGAATGACCCAGCTCGACGTCACCGGACCTTTCGAGGTCTTCGCCCGCCTGCCCCATGCGCGCATCCATCTCCTGTGGAAACGCATCGAGCCTGTCATCAGCGATGTCGGCCTGCCCCTGATGCCGACCACCACCTTCGCCGACTGCCCGGACCTCGACGTGCTCTGCGTCGGCGGCGGCCCCGGCCAGGTCGACGTGATGGACGACGACGAGCTGCTGGCCTTCCTGCGCGACAAGGGCGGCTCCGCCCGCTACGTCACCTCGGTCTGCGCGGGCTGCCTGATGCTCGGCGGCGCCGGCCTGCTCGACGGCTACAAATCCGCCTGCCACTGGCTGCTGATCGATCAGCTGAAGGCGTTCGGCGCGATCCCGGTCGACCAGCGCGTGGTGGTCGACCGCAACCGCATTTCCGGCGGCGGCGTCACCGCCGGCATCGATTTCGGCTTCCAGGTGGCGGCCCTGCTCTGCGGCGAGGACGTCGCCAGGCGGCTGCAGCTGTTCCTCGAATACCAGCCCGAGCCACCCTTCGACATCACCGTGCAGAACGCGCCCGCAGAGCTGATCGCGGAGATCCGCGCCACGGCGGCGCCCATGGTTCG
Organism: Hyphomicrobiales bacterium; assembly: GCA_017304475.1. Lineage (GTDB taxonomy): Bacteria > Pseudomonadota > Alphaproteobacteria > Rhizobiales > Phreatobacteraceae > Phreatobacter. The sequence continues at coordinate 227,037 of JAFKKV010000016.1, forward strand.
CGCACGCGCGGCGGCCGGCCAGCGGGCGCTCGCCAAGCTGAGGGCGACCGAGCCCGTGCCGGCATGACGGCCTTCATCGCCTGAATGCCCAGCCACAGCCGCCGGTTCCCAACAGCCAAGAACAAGGGATCGGCGGCCCCACCAGAGGGGATCCATATGAACCGCAACGTTATTCTGCTCTGCCTCGCCGAGGCGCTCTATGTCTGTTACCTGTCGATCGGCTTCACGCTGATCAGCCTGGTCGGCCAGGCGCTGGCGGCCGACAAGAACCTCGCCACCCTGCCCTTCTCGCTGACCATCGTCGCCTCCGCCGTCACCACCATCGCCGCATCGATGCTGATGGCCCGTATCGGCCGCCGCCTCGGCTTCATGGTCGGCGCCATGATCGGGGTCGCCGGTGGCGCGCTCGCCACCTTCGCCATCATGGGCGGCAGCTTTTGGCTGTTCTGCGCCGGCAATTTCCTGATGGGGATGTTCAAGGCCTTCGCGCAATATTACCGCTTCGCCGCCGGCGAGGTCACCGCACCGGACAAGCGCGCCTCGGCGATTTCGCTCGTGCTGGCCGGCGGCGTGATCGCCGCGATCGGCGGCCCGCAGCTTGCCGCCTTCAGCCGCGACCTGCTGGCGCCGGCGGCCTTTGCCGGATCCTTCGCGGCGATCACCGTGCTGGCGCTGGCGACCTTCGCGCTGACCGCCTTCCTGCAAGTTCCGCCGGTGGCGCAGGCGGACCGGTCGCAGGGCGGCCGGCCGCTCGCCGAGATCATGAAGACGCCGCCCTTCATCACCGCCGTCGCCGCCGGCTCGGTCGGCTACAGCGTCATGGGTTTCGTCATGACCGCGACGCCGCTGGCGGTGATCGGCTGCGGCTATAGCATCGGCGACGCCGCCACCGTCATCCAGTGGCACCTGCTCGGCATGTTCGCGCCATCCTTCCTGACCGGCCGGCTGACGGCCCGGATCGGCACCACGACGGTGATCCTGACCGGCGCGGCGTTGCTGCTGGCGAGCGCCGCCATCGGCGTCTCGGGAACGACGCTCGCCCATTTCTGGGTCGGGTTGCTCGCCAGCGGCGTCGGCTGGAACTTCATGTATGTCGGCGCGACCATCCTCCTGGCCGAGAACCACGCGCCGGAGGAACGCGCCAAGGTCCAGGCGGCCAACGAGTTCATCATGTTCGCCTGCGTGTCGCTGTCGACCTTCATCGCCGGCGCCTTCTACAACCTCTATGGCTGGACCGCGGTAAGCCTGCTCGGCGTGCCGCCGGTCATCCTGGTGCTCGCCCTGATCGTCTGGCTGATGGCCCGGCGACGGCCGGCGGCCGCCTCGGCCTGAGGCTGGAAGATATCCGCGTGAACCCTCGCCCACGTCTTCGTGGGAGAGGGTTCGCTGCGCTTAGACCACCGGCCGTTGCTCGATCGCATCGACCCGGTCGGGGTAGAACGCCACATGGTCCTTGATCGCGGCGACCGCTTCATAGGGCGCCTCATAGCTCCATACCGCGTTGACCGACCGCCCGCCGCCCACGGCAATGCTGAAATAGGCGCAGTCGCCCTTATAGGGGCAATAGGTCACGTGCTCGGTCCGTTGCAGCAGCGCCATGTCGACATCGCCCCGCGGGATATACTGGACGGGCGGCAGGCTCGCCTCGCGCAAAGTGAGAGCGTTCCGGCTGTCGGCGACCACCCGGCCGGCGACGGTGACGACGACCCGCGCCGGGTTCGGCGCGATGGTGATCGGATGATCCGGGCCGGGGATCTTGATGGGCTTGGCTGTCATGGCGTCAGGCCTCGGGACCACGGGAGACGCGCAGGCTAGACCGCATGACGCGCCGAACGCCAGCCTTGCCGGCCGGCTCACGCGGTGTTGACCTCGCCTGCCCTGCCCACCTGATTCATACAAGTCGCGGGACGCGAGCGAGCGCGGCCGAAGCGGACGGTCCGGTCGTCGACATTCTCGACGTCACCCCCGGCCGAGGCGATGCCGAGGGGAAGGGGGTCCAGGGGTCGTTTCACCGCGCCGCCGTGCCTATGTTTGGGTGATCTCGCCGTGTTGGGGCCGACGCCCCGCAACTCCTGGACCCCCTTCCCTCGCTTCGCTCGCCGGGGGTGCCGTCCTGCACTCGCGTAACACGTTTTGTGAATCCGATGGCCGCCCCGCCAGGCGCCGGCTCGACCGCCGGCGCCCTGCCCCCACCCGATCACACCGCGTTGGCGGCGCCGAGTACCGCCTTCACCGAGGCGGTGGCGACGTCGCCGTCGATGCCGATGCCGAACACCGTGCGGCCGTCGGTGAGACGGCATTCGACATAGGCCGCGGCCTGGGCATCCGAGCCGCGACGCAGCGCATGTTCGTGATAGTCGACCACCTCCAGGTCGATGCCGCAGCCGTCGTTCAGCGCCGCCACCACACCGGAAATCAGGCCGTTGCCGATGCCGGAGATCGTCCGCACCTCACCGTCCATGCTGATATGGCCGGCGAAACGGCGCTTCTCGCCGGGCCGGCGCAGACCCGCCTCCTCGTAGTCGACCAGGGCGAAGCGCTTGGCGCCGTCGAGGTGATAGGCCGCCTGGAAGGCCTCCCAGATGCTCTCGGAGGTCATTTCCTTGCCGGCCCGGTCGGCGATCTCCTGGACGGTGCGGCTGAAATCGACCTGGAAACGGCGCGGCAGCTTGAGCCCCCGGTCCTGTTCCAGCACCCAGGCGACGCCGCCCTTGCCGGACTGGCTGTTGACCCGGATCACCGCCTCGTAGGTCTCGCCGAGATCGGCCGGGTCGATCGGCAAATAGGGCATTTCCCAGATGCCGTCATTGCGCGTCTCATGCGCCGCGAAGCCCTTCTTGATGGCGTCCTGGTGCGAGCCGGAAAAGGCGGTGAACACCAGCTCGCCGGCATAGGGATGGCGCGGATGCACCGGCAGACCGTTGCAATGCTCCACCGTGCCGACCACATCGCGCATGCCGGAGAAATCCAGTTTCGGATCAATGCCTTGCGTGTAGAGATTCAAGGCCAGAGTCACCAGGTCGACATTGCCGGTGCGCTCGCCATTGCCGAACAGGCAGCCCTCAACCCGGTCGGCGCCGGCCAGCAGGCCCAGTTCGGTGGCGGCGACGCCGGTGCCGCGGTCATTATGCGGATGCAGGCTGATGACCACCGAATCCCGGCGCGAGATGTTGCGGCAGAACCATTCGATCTGGTCGGCATAGACATTGGGCATGGCGACCTCGACGGTCGCCGGCAGGTTGAGGATGACCGGGGTGTCCGGCGTCGGCTGGAACACGTCCAGCACCCGCTCGCAGACCTCCAGCGCGAATTCCGGCTCGGTGAAGGAAAAGGTCTCCGGCGAATATTCGAAGGTCCAGCGCGTCTCCGGCTGCTTGGCGGCCTCGGTCAGCATCGTGCGCGCGCCGGCGACCGACAGCGCGATGATCTCGGCCTTGTCCATGCCGAACACCACGCGCCGGAACAAAGGCGCGGTCGCGACATACATGTGCACGATGGCCTGGCGCACCCCCTTCAGGGATTCGAAGGTTCTGATGATCAGGTCGTCGCGCGCCTGGGTCAGAACCTGCACGGTGACGTCGTCGGGGATCTTGCCGCCATCGATCAGGTTGCGGACGAAATCGAACTCGGTGTCGGAGGCCGAGGGAAAGCCGATCTCGATCTCCTTGAAGCCGATCTTCAGCAGCATGTCGTAGAAGCGCAGCTTCTTGTCCACGCCCATGGGGTCGGCCAGCGACTGGTTGCCGTCGCGCAGGTCGGTCGAGACCCAGCGCGGCGCGGCCTCGATGCGGCGCGACGGCCATTGCCGGTCGGCCAGCGCCACGGGGGCCGCGAAGGCACGATATTTCGAGTCAGGATTGGTCAGCATGATGTTGTCTCGCTTGAGCTTTTCGGTATTCGAAGGAAAGGGTCGAATACGGCGTGGCCAGCGTGAAGAACGCGGGCCGTGCTCCAGCCGTCGGGCGGCCGTCAGTCCCGACGGCTGCCGATAAGTCGCGAGGCCGCGCAGCTGAGGCCCGCACGACGCCAAACACCATGATCAATCAGGAAAGACTTCGATGGTTCTTCCATCGGCATTACGGCACCCGTGCGGTCGACAACCCCTCAACGACGTTCCCCCGCCTCCCTCAGGAGGACGGGCAGACAAGTCGAAGGGTGGCGCCAAGGCACAGGGTCATGATGCGAGGTTCATCTCACGAGGCCGGGCGCCAAGTCAACCGGGGGCAAGTCAACCGGGGAGTATCAGGCCCGCCAGACCGCCATCAGCAGAAGCACCAGCAGCACCGTCAGGATCGGCCAGGCGACCCAGGGTGAGATCGGTCCTTCCTTCAGCCAGGGATCGGCTTGGGGTATTTCTGCGGGCGGCAGGTAGGGCTGCGTCCGGCTGCGGGTTTTCGCCGACATTGTTTCCTCCCGGCTCCGATCGCGGACGTCGTCATGTCGCCGACCTCAGCCGTGACGGCCCCCACGGTCCGGCGGGCCTCGAGACGCCGATGACGATGCGATGCGTTCGCGATCCAGGGGCTAGCCGTCGACGGACTCTCGCTCCGCGTGGCGGAAGCGGCGGCCGTTGCTCCGGCCTCCGGCATCCCCGGGCGGTTCGGTCATTCGCCGGCCATCGCCAGCTAGCCTTGCGTCACTCTACTCCTGTTTCCGATCCGAGCCAAAGGTCCTGGCCATGCCGACCGGCCAGCCGGTGCGCGCCGCGTCGGCGCTTCCGGTTCACGATGCCTTGCAACCCGTTCCGAACCAGCCTCGCCGGTGACGGTCATGGCCCGCGACACTGGATCGATTGACAAAAACCGCCGCCGGACCAGAATAATACGATCGTTGTCTTCATCCGTCGCTGCCAGAAAAGGACGCCGACGATGACGATTGCAAACCGCCTCCAGAAATATCTCGAAAGCGAAGGCGTCCACTACGATGTGGTCGCGCATCCGCGCACGGCGTCGAGCAGCCGGACCGCCGAGGCGGCCCATGTCCCCGGCGTCCGCCTCGCCAAGTCCGTGGTGGTCCATCACGAGATGGGCTACGTGCTCGCCGTCGTGCCGAGCACCCATCGCGTCGAGCTCGGCACCTTGCAGGCGGTGCTGGACAAGCGTCTCGGCCTCGCCTCGGAAAGCGAGGTCTGCACGCTGTTCGACGATTGCGATACCGGCGCGGTTCCGGCGCTCGGCGCGGCCTATGGCGTTCCCGTCATCCTCGACGAAAGCCTCGGCGCTGCCACCGATCTCTATTTCGAGGGCGGCGACCACAAATCGCTGGTGCATGTGACAGGCGAGGCGTTCCGCAACCTGACCCGGGATGCGCAGAGGGCCCGCTTCAGCCATCCGGCGTGAGAAGATCGGCAAGCAGGAGGCATTGCTGAATACCCCTCTCTCGAAGCGAGAGGGGTATTCAGGCGTCTCTTCATGTCCGATCGAACTGCCCTGATCAGCCCCCCGCCCCGGAAAACCGCAGCCGGTTCGCTTCCACCCATTCCGGCGCCAGCTTGGCGAACAGCACGGGCAGCAGCGCCACGACCTGCCCGGCCGGGATTTCGTTCAGCGCGTCGGCGGCCGAGCGCGGCCAGGCCGGCAGATCCGAGGGCCGGCCGAGGGCCGTCAGCACGGTCGCCGCCGCCGCGGGAATGAAGGGCCAGGCGACCGTCGCGGCGACGCCCAGAAGGTTGATGCTCGTCCGGACCACGACGGCCGTGCGCTCCGGATCGGCGGCGAGACTGGTCCAGGGCGCCTGCTCGGCGAGATAGCCATTGGCCAGGCGCCAGATCGCCCTGACCTCGGCGGTCGCCTTGCGCAGCGAACAAGTATCCTGATGGACGCGCAGGCCGTCGAGCAGTTGCTGAAGAGTGGCCGCGAGATGCGCCTCGGATTCGGCCGCCGTACCGCCATCGGGCACGATGCCGCCATAACGGTTCGCCAGGAAGGTCAGGATGCGATTGACCAGATTGCCGAAAGTGTCGGCGAGGTCGTTGTTCACATCGGTGGCGAAGCGCTCGAAGCTGAAATCGGTATCGTGGCTTTCCGGCGCGTTGGCGGCCAGCCACCAGCGCCAATAGTCGGCCGGCAGCAGGTCGAGCGCCTCATCCAGGAACACGCCGCGACCGCCGCTGGTCGAGAACTTGCCGCCCTCATAGGTCAGCCAGTTCACGCCCTTGATGATATCCACGGTCTTCCACGGCTCGCCCGAGCCAAGCAGCGTGCACGGAAAGCTGACGGCGTGGAACGGCACGTTGTCCTTGCCGAGGAACTGGGTGTAGCCGACATCGTCAGCCTGCCACCAGTCGCGCCAGTCCCGCTCGGCCGGATCGGCATCCGAGCAGTCCTGGGTGGCGGCGATATAGCCGATCGGCGCATCGAACCAGACATAGAAGACCTTACCCTCGAAGCCCGGTTTGGGCACCGGCACGCCCCAGGCCAGGTCGCGCGTGATGCAGCGATCCGCGAGTCCCTCGTCCAGCCATTTCCGCGCGATCGAGGTGACCAGCGGCGGCCAACCCTTGCGGCTCGCGAGCCAATCTTCCAATGCGCCGACCAAGGCCGACTGGCGCAGGAACAGATGCCGGGTCGGCCGGATCTCCAATGCCGTACTGCCGGACAGCGCCGATCGCGGGGTGATGAGATCGGTCGGGTCGAGCGGCCGGGTGCAGTTTTCGCACTGGTCGCCGCGCGCCCGGTCGAAGTCGCAATACGGGCAGGTTCCGATGATGTAGCGATCGGGCAGGAAGCGGCCGTCGGCCGGCGAATAGACCTGTTGCAGCACCCGTTCGGCAATGAACCCGCGCGCGTCCAGGCAATGAAAGAAATGCTGGGTCAACGCGTGGTTGCGTGGTGACGAGGTGCGGCCGAAATGGTCAAAGGACAGGTTCAGGCGGCGATAGATCTCCGCCTGGGCGGCATGTTGCCAGCGGCAATAGTCCGCGACCTCGACGCCGGCCTCCGCCGCGGCGAGTTCGGCGGGCGTGCCATGTTCGTCGGTGGCGCAGATGAACAGCGTTTCATCGCCGATCTGGCGGCGGTACCGGGCGTGGATGTCGGCGGGCAGCAGCGATCCCGCGAGATTGCCGAGATGCTTGACGCCGTTGATATAGGGAAGCGCGCTGGTGATGAGTGCCTTGGCCATGATGCCCTCCTCGGGGTCGTGTCATGGGTGAGGCGCCGGAACCTGGGGTCGAAACAAAAAAGCCCTCCTGGGAACCGGGAGGGCTTGGGTCCGACGCTCATGCGCGCGGGCGACAATGCACGCGCTCAACCCCTCCGGCTGATCTCCTGCTGGGAGGGCCGGCGCATTCGTGCGGCGTGGCGGCGGGTGAGCATCGAAAAACGTCCGTTCGGAAGGCTCATCGAAAATGCCCCGCGGCCGGCCCAAAGGCAAGCCCGGCCGCCGCCGGCCCGGCCGTTCAGAACCAGTAGCGCCAGGCGTAGACGACCGTCATCACCGCGCCGGCCAGGATGACACTGCGCTGGACAAGGCGTCCCGGCAGGATGCGGACCAGCACGCCCCCGGCATAACCGCCGAAAAGCGCGCCGGCCAGCATGGCCAGCGTCTCCGGCCAGCGCACCATGCCCTGGCTGATGAAGGTGACGATGGCGGCGAGGCTGACGGCGGCCGCCAGCAGGTTCTTCAAGACCTTGACCTTGCGAATGTCGTTCGGCTCGGCGATCGACAGGACGGCAGTCAGGATGACCCCGAGGCCGGCACCGAAAAAGCCGCCATAGACGGAGGCGCCGGCGAGCACGCCGAGGCCGGCCGTCCGCGACGGCGCCGCCCCGCCGCGCCGCCGCTCGGTCCAGGCCTGGATGTGGGGTGCGAAAGCGAAGAGCAGCGTGGCGAAACCGATCAGCGCCGGCACCGGCAGGACGAACAGGCGGTCGGGCAGCGCCCGCAGGAGCAGCGCGCCGAGCACGCCACCGGCCAGCGCGACGCCGAGCGCTGTGGCGAGATGCCGATCCAGCGGCGGCAGCTTGGCCCGGTCGGCAAAGGCCGCGATCAGGTGGCCGGGCGAGATCGCCACGGCGTTGGAGGCATTGGCGACGACCGGCGGCAGGCCGGCCGCCAGCATGACCGGAAAGGTGACGAGTGTCGCACCGCCGGCGACCGCATTGATGATGCCGCCGGCCACGCCCGCCAAGGCCAGAAGAATTGCGACGCCCCAATCCATGCCAGTCCCTTTCCGGATAGGCCCATGGCTAAATCAGGCCGGCGGCGAGGTCTGGAACATTTGTGACGGCGCGGGGCCTTCCCGGTAAGCCGCCGGCGTCACGCCGAAGACGCGCCGGAACTGCCGGCCGAAATGGCTCTGGTCGGCGAAGCCGAATTCGGCCGCCGTGTCGGCGATCGGCGCGCCGGCGCGCAGCCGGTCGCGCGCCGCGTTCAGCCGCGCGACGATGCGCCAGGCATGCGGCGGCAGGCCGCTGTCGCGGGCGAAGCGGCGGGTGAAGGTTTCGCGGGCCATGCCGGCCCTGGCGGCGAGCCGGCCGATGCTGGCGCTTCCCGCAACCAGCCCGGCGCGTCCGGCCGCCGGGCCGGTCGTGGCTGCGGCCGCGCCCATCCGTTCCAGGATGCACGCCGTGAGTTCGGCCGGCGCGAGCGTTGCCGCTAGCCCCACCATATCCGAGAGATCGAGCACCGCGGCCGGCCCTCCGATCGCCGGTGCCGGCAGATAGAGATTGAGGCAGCGCGTACCGGCATGAAGCACCGGCAGGCTGCGATGCGGCAAGCCCGCCGGAACGACCGCGCATTGCCCGGCCGCGACATCCAGCCTCGTACCGCCGGCCTCGAAGGTCCGGGCGCCGGCCAGCACCAGGGTGAGCTGGGTCGCCTCGTGGAAATGGGGCTTGAGGTCGGGCGCGCGATCGCCGGCCCAGCAAGCCAGTTCGATCGCGGCCGGGCCGCCATCGCGCCAATAGGTCCAGGTCTCCATGCGGCGAATGGCCGGTCTCCCAGTCTGGTTCCAGGGGAGCATGCCATGTCCGGCGCTTCGCCGGCAGCCCCGCAGCAGCAGTCCCCGCGGGCGCTTTTTGCACGGGCGGACAAGGGCTTGGGCGGCGCTGCGGGCAGCCGCCCAAGCCGCGCGGCCTCCCCGCCGGCCTCCGGCTCGGAAAAATCCGGCACCCGCTTGACGATAGCAATCTCATTATATAAAAGACTTGTTATATAACGAGTGACGCAAATGCCCCGCCTCGATGCTGCCTTTTCCGCCCTTGCCGACCCGACGCGGCGGGCCCTCCTCGCCCGACTGGCGCTGGGGGAAGCCACCGTCATGGAGCTGGCCGAGCCCTTCGACATGACGCAGCCGGCGATCTCCCGGCATCTGAAGGTGCTCGAGGGCGCCGGACTGATCGAACGGCGCGTCGAGGGCACCAAGCGGCCCTGCCGGCTGGCGGCGGGCGGCATTACCGAGATCGACCAGTGGCTCGCCATGCTGCGGGACGCGCTGGCGACCAATTACGACCGGCTAGACCAGGTGCTGGCCGGCCTAAGCCGCGACGACTGAACGATCCCCGAAACCGGACAATCCAGCCCCTGAAAGGAAATGCAATGACCAAGCTCGTGCTCGAGACCGAAGGCGACCGCCATGTCGTCGTCACCAGGCGCTTTGCAGCCTCGCCCGAAGCGGTCTATCGCGCCCATACCGAACCGAAGCTGGTCCAGAAATGGCTGCTCGGCCCCGAGGGCTGGACCATGCCGGTCTGCGTCAACGAAGCCCGTCAGGGCGGCAAGATCCGCTACGAATGGAGCGACGGCAAAGGCGCCGGCTTCAGCCTGACCGGCGAATATGTCGAACTGGTCCCGTTCAGCCGGATCGTCCATGTCGAGCGCATGCATCTGCCCGACACGACCCCGGACAACCATGTGGAAACCCGCTTCGACGCGGACGGCGCAGGCACGCTGATGACCATGCGCATGACCTTGCCGGACGCCGCGACGCGCACGGCCATGCTGGCAAGCGGCATGGAACACGGCATGGAGGCAAGCTATGCCCGTCTCGAGGCGCAGGCCTGAGGCGTCACGGCGCGGCCGCCGGTGAAAACCGGCGCCGCGTTCGCCGCGGCGTCGTTGCGGCCCTGATACGACAGTGCCGCCATTGCCCGGCGCCGGCCGTTCCCCGATGATCGCGCGGGCCATGCTCGAACGGGCATGGCCACGCACGGGCAAGGACGAGGGGTTCATGACCGACCGGCATTCTATACGAGGCATTTCGATCATGCGCCGCCGCCTGCTCAACGCCATCCTGCCGGCGGTGCTCGCCGTCGGCGCGGTTTCGCTGGCCGGACGGGTGGGCGCCCAGGCCCGGCCGCCACGGGTGAATATCGCGACCGAGCTCGGTGATTTCATCGTCGAGGTCTATCCGGACCGCGCGCCGGTCTCGGCCAACAATTTCCTCGCCTATGTCGACAAGGGGCTGCTCGACGGCCAGTCGGTCTATCGCATCGTGACCATGGCCAACCAGCCGGCCGACACGCGGCACAAGATCGAGGTGATCCAGTTCGGCTGGCGCGGCGCGGAGGGCCAGGAACCGCCCTTGCCGCGCATCGCCCACGAGACCACCGACGTCATCGGCCTGAAGCACCTGGACGGCACGCTGTCGATGGCGCGGCTCGCCACCGGCACGGCAAGCGCCGGGTTCTTCATCTGTATCGGCGACCAGCCTTCGCTCGATTTCGGCGGCGGAAGGCATCCGGACGGCCAAGGCTTCGCCGCCTTCGGCAAGGTGGTCGAGGGTATGGACGTGGTTCGCCGCATCCACGCGACGCGCGCCGAGCCGGTCGACCGCATGGCCCGTCCGGTGCTGATCAGCAAGGCGGCGCGGCTGCCGCTTTAGGGCGGGTTCGTTTCAGCCAGAACGGCCGGTTAACGTCTTGTCGTGTGTCGAGCTTGCGCGATCGAACCTCAGATCTCGTCGAGAAACGCATCCAGGAAGCTCTTCAGCCGCTCATGTCGGGTCGCGGCCATGCGGGCCCCGGTTTCGGTTCGAAAGCCCGAGGCGAGGGTAAACAGCTTGGTGTGGAAATGGTCGATGGCGAAGCGCTTGTCGTCATAGGCGCGCGCGCGGGCCTGCGGATCGGCGGGCTCATAGAGCGCGCTGCCCATCCGCCCGGCGATGTAGAAGCAGCGCGCCACCCCCACCATGCCGATCGCGTCGAGGCGATCGGCATCCTGCAGGATCCTGGCTTCCAGGGTCGCCGGGGTGATGCCGGCGGAAAAACTATGGGCTTCGATCGCATGCGCCACCGCGGCGATCCTCGCCTCCGGCCACCCCAGTTCGCCGAGCACGGCCGATGCCTTCATCGCCGCCAGATGCGAGGCCTTGGCGCGCAGCGGCGAATTTTTCTCGACCGCGACGCTATCGTGAAGCAGCGTCGCCGCCAGCAACACCTGGGCGTCGCCGCCCTCGCCGTCCCGGATTGTCGCGGCGTTCTTCCAAACCCGCTGGAGATGCGAGACGTCATGCGAGCCGTCGCCGGCCTGGTCGGTGGCGTGCGGCAGCAGCGCGCCGGCAAGGTCGGCGAAGGGCGCGAAGGGCGAGACGGTCATGCGATGTCCTGGCCGACGGAAGCGGGATCGTCCCGCCCCCTCTGATCTGCCGGCGGCAAGAGCACGATCGTCCGCCTCGCATCAAGCGTTTCGTGCCGCCGCCCGAACAAGCCGCCGGCGTCGCTCAGGCCGGCGCGAGCCCCAGGGCGGCGCGTGCCTCGGCGGGCGTCGCGACCCGCCGTCCATGCCGGGCGATGGTCTCGGCCGCGGCCTGAACGAGTTCGGCATTGCTCGCCGCCAGCCGCTCCTTGCTGATCCGGATATTGTCCTCGAGGCCGGTGCGCACCGCATCCGCCCCGCGCTTCAGCGCCCATTCCATCACCGGCGCCTGCCCGCGGCCGATACCGGCGGCGGTCCAGGTCGCCCTGGGCAGGAGGCGGCGGAGTTCGCCGAGCATGACATCGAGCAGATGCTCGTCGGCCGGCATGGCGTTCTCGACGCCCATGACGAATTGCACATGCGGATGATCGTCCATCAGCCCCGCCTCGACCAGGCGGCGCGCGCCATGCAGGTGCGAGAGGTCGAAGATTTCGATCTCGGGCCGGATGCCGTTGTCGCGCATCCTGGTGGCGAGATCGGTCACCAGAACCGCATGGTTCTCATAGATGATGGTTGGGAAATTGACCGAGCCGGTGGAGAGCGACGCCATGTCCGGCTTGAGAGTGAGCGACGACCCGCGGGCGCCGGGGTCGCGTCCGCGGCCGCCGGTCGAAAACTGCACGATCATGCCGGGACACTGCTTGACGACACCGGCCTGAACGGCTGCGAAGCGCGCGGGATCGGACGAGGCACTCTCGTCGTCATTGCGCACATGGATATGGACCAGCGAGGCACCGGCCTCATAGGCCTCACGGGTCGAGGCGATCTGCTCGGCAACCGTGACCGGCACTGCCGGATTGTCCTTCTTGCGCGGCACGGATCCGGTAATGGCAACCGCGATGACGACGGGCTTCATTGTCGTGTCCTCAGTTCAAGCGTCGAAAAAGACCGTCTCGCGGTCGCCCTGCAGGTGGATGTCGAAGACATAGACGACGCCACCATCCCTGTCCTCGCGCCGGGCGATCAGGCTGTCGCGGCGGATCTTCTGCTCGATCAGATTGAGCACGGGATCGGCGACATTGGCGGCGTCCTCGTCGGAAAAATAAAGCCGCGTCTGCAAGCCGATATTGATGCCGCGGGCGGCAATCCAGAAATTGACGTGCGGCGCCATCGGGCGATGGCCCTTGCGGCCGGCGACCGGCCCCGGCTTGACCGTCTCGAAGGCATAGAGGCCGGTTTCGAAATCCGATCCCGCCCTGCCCCAGCCACGAAACGCCGGATCGATCGGTTTGGCCTCCTGCCGGTCGGCCGGGTGGTTGTAGCGGCCGGCGGCATTGGCCTGCCAGATCTCGATCAGGACGTCGCGCAAGGGCTCGTCGGCGCCGTCGAACACACGGCCCTCGATACGGATGCGCTCGCCCCGGGTCTCCGGCGTGACCAGGACATGGGAGAAATCCTTGGCGAAGATGTCGAAACCGGCCTGGCGCGGGATCAGGCCGATATGGACATAGGGCCCCGCCGTCTGGGATGGCGTCTCCTGCAGGGTCTGCGGCAGTTGCTGAACCATGGCGTCAATTCCCCTGCAGCTTGTTTTCGAACAGCGTCGACTGGCGTCCGCGCAGCACGATGTCGAAGCGATAGGCCAGCATGTCGAGCGGCAAGGCGGCATTGAGGTCGAGCGGCGCGATCAGCCGCCCGGCGGCCGCCCGGTCCGGGATCATCAGGACCATCGGGTCTTTGAAGATCAGCGGATCGCCCTCGAAATACATCTGGGTGATCAGCCGTTGGGCAAAGCCCGAGCCGAAGACCGAGACATGGATATGGGCCGGCCGCCAGGAATTGAGGAAATTGCGCCAGGGATAGGGCCCCGGCTTGATCGTGCGGAAGTAATAGTAGCCGTCGCCGTCGGTCAGGGTGCGGCCGCAGCCGCCGAAATTCGGATCGATGGGCGCAAGATAGCGGTCGTTGCGGTGCCGGTAGCGGCCGCCGGCATTGGCTTGCCAGAATTCGACCAGGGTGTGCGGCACGGGCCGGCCGTTCTCGTCGCGCACATGGCCGTGCACCAGGATGCGCTCGCCGATCGGCTCGCCGTCCTTGGCGTAGTTCAGGATGAGGTCGTTATCGAGCGGCCCGATCTCGTCATGGCCGAAGGCCGGCCCGGTCACTTCCGACAGCGAATTCTGCAGCGACAGCAGCGGCTTGCGCGGTGACCTGAGCACGCTCGTCTTGTAGTCGGGCGTCAAAGCGGGCGGGTGGACCCCGCGGTCGCGCTGCAGAAACTCCTTCATATGGGTCATCATGCCCCTCCCGGGTTCCTTGTTGACGGTGCGGGCACCGGGGACCGGTGCGGCGGCCGATGCCGCCATCCGCGCATGCGTTTCCTTAGCCTGACCTTTTGGAGGCGCCGGTCGCCTCGTTCTTGTCGGCGGCCGGGTCGCTCCGCCCCCTGCCCGATGGGCGCCGAGGTCGGCCTTGCAATCGCTCCGACATGCCTGTTGACATGAACGTACTAGTTCGTACATTATGCGTCAATTCAAAAAGACGGCGCGGCGGATCAACGCCGAGGCCCCCTGAAGGAAACGACACGAGAGGAGGCGTGCATGCGCTCGAATCCCACGTGCATGCACAGGCCAGCCCGCTGCCGGACCGGCTGTTGCCGCGTCATCGGCCGCGCCGGCCGATATCCTTCCCACTCCCGCTCCCTCCCCTGCTCCGCCGCCAGCTGCGCATCGCCGTGACATCGGTCGCGACTCCGGCCTTTGCGGCGGCGTGAACGCTCGCCGCCGCGCGGCCGAGGCATAGGCATGCCCACCCCCCATCACCCCGCTTCGAGGAAGGCACCGTCATGCCCGAATTGCACCCAGCCACGCCCCGCCCGCCGCATGCGGACAGCCCGCGCTTCGTCATCGGCCTGATCGGCGCCGGCATCCAGGCCTCCCGCACGCCGGCGATGCATGAGCGCGAGGCCGACGCGCAAGGCCTTCGCCTCGTCTACCAGACGATCGACCTCGAACGGCTGGCGCTCGGTCCCGAGGCGCTTGCCGACCTGCTGGTCGCGGCCGAGCGCATGGGTTTTGCCGGACTGAACATCACCCATCCCTGCAAGCAGGCGGTCATCCCTCATCTCGACGCGCTCTCGCCCGATGCGGCGGCGCTCGGCGCGGTCAATACCGTCGTGCTCAAGGACGGCAAGCGCATCGGCCACAATACCGATTGGTGGGGTTTCGCCGAGAGCTTCCGCCGCGGCCTGCCCCGGGCTTCTCTCGATCGGGTGGTGCAATTGGGAGCCGGCGGAGCCGGCGCCGCGGTCGCCCATGCCCTGATGACGCTCGGCACCGGAGAACTCGTCCTCTCCGATGTCGATCCGGCGCGCGCCGAGACCGTGGCGGCCTCGCTCAATGCCCGCTTCGGCGCCGGGCGGGCCCGCGCCTCGCGGGATCTCGCGGCCGACCTGACCGAGGCCTCGGGCCTCGTCCACTGCACCCCGACGGGCATGGACAAATATCCCGGCCTGCCGCTGCCGGCGGAGCTGCTGCGGCCGGAGCTCTGGGTCGCCGAGATCGTCTATTTCCCGCTCGAGACCGCGCTCCTGCGCGTGGCGCGCCAAGTCGGCTGCCGCACGCTCGACGGCGGCGGCATGGCGGTGTTCCAGGCCGTCGAGGCCATCCGCCTGTTCACCGGCATCACCCCGGATCACCAGCGCATGCTCGCCCATTTCGCGGAACTCGGCGCCGCCGCGACCAAGTCCGCCGTCAAGTCCGCCGCGTGAACCAGGCCATTCGATCAGAAGCCTTCAGACCCCAGGAGACGTCCATGACCATTCAAGCTTTATCGTCCGAGACCTATGCCCCGGCGCATGAGCCGGCCGGCGTCAAGACACCGAAGAAAGCGGCACTCGCCAGCTGGATCGGCAGCGCGGTCGAATATTATGACTTCTTCATCTACGGCACCGCCGCGGCGCTGGTCTTCCCAAAGATCTTCTTCTCGGCCGCCGACCCGCAGACGGCCGCCATCGCGTCCTTCGCGACCTTCGGCGTCGCCTATATCACCCGCCCGCTCGGCGCCGTCGCGCTCGGCCATGTCGGCGACGTCTTCGGCCGCAAGAAAGTGCTGACCTTCACCTTGCTGCTGATGGGCTTCTCGACCTTCATCATCGGCTGCCTGCCGACCTATGACCAGGCTGGCATCCTGGCTCCCATCCTGCTGGTGGTCGCCCGCCTGCTCCAGGGCATCTCGGCGGCCGGCGAGCAGGCCGGAGCCAATTCCATGACGCTGGAACATGCGCCGCCCGACCAGCGCGCCTTCTTCACCAGCTTCACGCTGAGCGGCACCCAGGCCGGCCTGATCCTGGCCACCCTGGTGTTCATTCCGATCTCCGGCATGTCCGAAGAGGCGCTCCTGTCATGGGGCTGGCGCATTCCCTTCTTCCTCAGCCTCGGCGTCGTCGCGGTCGGCTTCTGGGTGCGCCGCTCGCTGCCCGAGACACCCGCCTTCATCGAGGAGGCAAACAACCAGGAGACCGCCAAGCTGCCGATCGTCACCCTGTTCAGGGAGTACTGGGCCGACGTCCTGCGCATCATCTTCGCGGCTCTCGTCTCGGTGGTCAGCACCATTTTCAGCGTGTTCACCCTCTCCTACGCGGTCAACACCGTGCATATCGACCGGCCGACCATGCTGACCGTCCTGGTGCTGGCCAATCTGGTGGCGCTCGGCGCGATCCCGGCCTGGGCCATGCTCGCCGACCGCATCGGCCGCCGGCCGGTGTTCATCTTCGGCGCACTCGGCTGCGCCCTGCTGATCTGGCCTTATCTGTGGGCGATCAGCCGCGGCGACATCTCCATGATCTTCGTCCTCGGCATTCTTCTCTCGGGCATCGTCTACAGCGCCGCCAACGGCATCTGGCCGGCGCTCTATGGCGAGATGTTCGACACCCGCGTCCGGCTCTCCGGCATGGCGATCGGCACCCAGATCGGCTTCGCGCTCGGCGGCTTCGCGCCCACCATCAGTGCGGCGCTGCTGGGCACTGGCCCGAATGGCTGGGTTCCGGTCGCGGCATTCACCACCCTGACCGCCGTCATCGCCGCGATCTCGGCCTGGACCGCGCGCGAAACCTACCGCATCCCGATGCATGCCCTCGGCAACAAATCGGCCCCGCCCACGGCGTGAGAGGCCGAATGTGGCGGCAGCGGTCCGCCCCTCCCGGATCCGCGATTTGACCGCCAGACTGGGCGGGAGCCTGAGGCTCCCGCCCTTTTCCTTGTCGTCAGGGATCGGCCGCGCCGACCGTCAGCCGCCTGCAGCGCCGCCCGCCGGCTCTTCTTGCCGCACCAGGCGCAGCACCGCCTCGGCGATCATCCGCTTGTGCTTGGCGCGCAGGCCCGGCTCGGACAGGTCGACCTGGAAGATCTCGCCGAAGGTGTGGCGGTTGGCGACACGGAAGAAACAGAAGGCGCTGATCATCATATGGACATCGACCGCGTCGAGGTCAGCGCGGAACAGGCCCTGGTCGCGGCCGCGCGCCAGGATCGCCCCGACCAGTTCGATGACCCGGAGGTTGATCTGGCGGATCGACGGCGCCTCGGCCAGGTGCTTGGCCTGGTGGATGTTTTCGATGGCGACGATGCGGACGAAATCGGCGTGGCTGTCGTCATATTCGAAGGTCTGGTCGATGAGCCGGCGCAAGGCTTCGACCGGATCCAGCACATCGAGCTTCAGGCCCTGCTCGATGTCGCGGATGTCGGCATAGGCCTTTTCGAGAACCGCGAGATAGAGCCCCTCCTTGCCGCCGAAATAATAATAGATCATGCGCTTCGACGTGCGGGTCCGCTCGGCGATGGCATCGACGCGCGCGCCGCTCAGGCCATAGGCCGCGAACTCTTCCGTCGCGACCGCGATGATATCGGCCTTGGTGCGA
The DNA here is from genome assembly GCA_017304475.1 of Hyphomicrobiales bacterium. Lineage (GTDB taxonomy): Bacteria > Pseudomonadota > Alphaproteobacteria > Rhizobiales > Phreatobacteraceae > Phreatobacter. The sequence continues at coordinate 244,528 of JAFKKV010000016.1, forward strand.
TCGGGGTCGTTGGTCCGCGAGCGTTCGCGCGGGGCGCGTTTGGCGCCTGAAGTCCTGGTATCCATGAGCCTGGTGTCCACAAGCCCGCCTGTTGCCGAGCCGGCGCCGAGACTAGCAGGGATTTCATAACGGACGAACCGGTACGTTCAGGGCCGGAACGCCCGCCGGGCGGCGGGCATTCGCATGTCGCGCCGTGCCGTCAGCCGCCCGCGCCCGCCGATCCCGGCCGGCCCTTCGGCAAGGTCAGCGCCACCAGGAGCCCCAGCAGGATGCCGGCCGCGGCAAGCCAGAAGGCCAGGCGCACACCCCCTGCCATCGCGGCGCGCAACGCCTCGCCGGAAAGCCCGTGCGAGCCGGTATTGGCCAAGCCTACCAGGATCGCGAGGCCAATGGCATTGCCGATGTTCAACGTGGTCGAGGCCATGCCGGAGGCGACGCCCTGCTCGTCATGAGCGACGCCCGAGGCCGCCGCGATCCACATCGCCGTCCAGGTCATGCCCTGACCGATGCCGGAGACGATCAGGCCGGGGACGATGACCGCATAACCACTGTCGAGGCCGCCACCTGCCACCATGGCCGCTGTGCCGAGCGCGCCGACGACCATGCCGGCCAGCAAGGTGGCGCGCACCGAGGCGCGGGTGGCCAGGCGTTCACCGATCTGGGTGCCGGCGGCGATCGCCAGCGACGGCACCAGGAAGGCAAGCCCCGTCTGATAGGCGGAGAAGCCATGGACCTTCTGGAACAGCACGGTGAGGAAATAGGGCAGCGCGCCGAAGGTGCCCATATAGATGAAGGTGATGGTCATGCCGGCGGCGAGGCTGCGGTTGCGGAACAGCCGGAGCGGCATCAGCGGATCGTGGGCGCGGCTCTCGATCACGGCGAAGGCGGTGAGCAGAAGCGCCGAGAGCGCCGCGCTCGCCAGGATCGCCGGCGCGCGCCAGCCGAGTTCCGGGCCTTCGACAAGCACGAAGACCAGCAGCGTGACGCCGGCGGTGACGGTGAGCGCACCGGGAATGTCGAAGCTGCGCTTTTCATGGCGCGGCTGGTCGCGCGGGATCACCGCGAAGGCGGCGAACGCGATCAGGCCGGCGAGCGGCACATTGACGTAGAACACCGCCGACCAGCCGAAGGCGCTGGTCAGGAAGCCGCCAAGCAGGGAACCGAGCGTCAGTCCGCTGGCCCCCGCGCCGCCCCAGACGGCAACCGCGCGGTTGCGCGCCGGCCCCTCGGCGAACAGCCGGTTGATCAATGACAGCGTCGCCGGAAACAGCAATGCACCGCCGATGCCCTGCACCGCGCGGGCGCCGATCATCACCGCCGGGCTGGTCGCCAGCCCGCCGGCCAGCGACGACACTGCGTAAAGCGCCAGCGCCAGCACGAACATGCGGCGCTGGCCGACCAGATCGGCCGCCCGGCCGCCGAGCAGCAGGAAGCCGCCGCAGAACACGGTATAGGCGCTGACCACCCATTGCAGCGTCTGGGCGGAGAAGTTCAGCCCGCTGCCGATCTCCGGCAGGGCAACGAAGACGATGTTGATATCCAGCCCGATGATCAGGTTGGCGAAGGCGAGCAAGGGCAGGCTGAGCCCGCTGGCCACCGGTGTCGCGCCGTCCGCTCCCTGGTCCGTTCGTGGGTCTGCCCTGCCGATCGCGCCCGACGCGAGCGCCGCCTGTCCATCGCCGTGACTCATCTCGATCTCCATTCTTTGTCGATCATTAAAGAATGAAAGCTTGCCAGAACGAGTCAAGCGATTTATTGGTCAATCGGCAAAGAATTGGAGCAGCCATGGCGGGCAGGCCTCGGGAATTCGACAGGCAGGCGGCGCTCGAACAGGCGCGCGACGCGTTCTGGGCGCGCGGCTATGAGGGCATATCGATGGCGGACCTGGTCGAGTTGCTGGGCCTTGCCTCCGCGCGGATCTATGCGGCTTTCGGCTCCAAGGAGGCGCTGTTCCGCGAGGCGGTGGCGCTTTACGAGGCCGGCGAAGGCGGCTTTGTCGGCCGCGCCCTCGCCGAGGAGCCGACCGCACGCCGCGCCATCGAACGGATGCTGCGCGAGGCGGCCGAAACTTATACGCAGGCGGGCCGCCCGCAAGGCTGCATGGTGGTGACGGCGGCGACCAATTATGCGCGCGACAACGAGCCAGTCTTTGCGTGGCTATCCAAGCTCCGGCGCGCGCAGACCGATGCGATCGTCGCGCGCCTCCGGCAGGCGGTGGCCGCGGGCGAACTCAAGGCCGGCGCGAATGCCCAGGCGCTGGGCGACTGTTTCGCCAGCCTGTTGAATGGCCTGTCGGTGCAGGCGCGCGACGGCACGCCCCGGGCACGGCTCCTGGCGCTGATCGCGCCGGCCCTGCAGGTGCTCGACGCGGAAAGGGCGTGACGCGATGCCGGCGACGGCACGGCTCCGCCGCTGACCTGCGTCAACCCTCTCCCACGACGGCATGGGCGAGGGTTTGCGCGCTCGTCGCATCATGCCCTATTCGCCATTCGCTATTCGCGATCAGCCCGCGGCCGGGCGGACCAGACCCGGTCCTTGATGACACTGCAAATCTGCATCTTGTATTCACTGAAGAAACTCTGGATGCCATGCCGCTTGGCCTTGGCGTGTTCGGGGTGGACGCGCCAGGCCTGCAGCGCCGCCTCGGTCTCGAACTCGACAATGGTCACGCGCTCCCCATCCTCGGCGACAAAGCCCTTATGCGAGACATAGCCGGGAATGGTGCGGGCAAGTGCGCTCATCTCCTGGGCCATCGGGCCGTAATCGTCCTGCACGCCGGTATTGAGCCGGGACCGAAGAACCGTGACGATCATGGGAGCACCTCCGCCGGATGAAACCGCGGCGTCCCGGGGCTGGTTTGCCCGGAAGAACCGCGTGGTCAGAGATGATTGGGACGCGCGTCCTGATCAATCAAATGCATAGTCTCTATTATGATTATGCAATTGTCGACGGTTCTTCGAGCCTTGATTTCAGCGCTTCGGCGAGCAGCGTGATGGCCGGGTCGAAGCGTCCGGGCGCCGCCTTGCGCACCAGCGTGACGGTGGCCGGCAGGCTGAAATCCAGCACATCCAGGATCCGCAACCGCTGGCGGTGCGGGCTTGCCTCGAACTGCCGGCGCGGCACCAGCCCGAGCCCGCCGCTATGAGCGAGCAGCGACAGCTGCAGGTCTTCGCCGAAGACCTCCGCGGCGATATGCACCGGCAATTGCAGCCGGTCGAAGGACCGGACCAGCGCGGCCCGGCAGCCGCAGCCCGGCGGGTTGAGGAACCAGCCCTCGCCGGCGAGATCGCGCAGCCGCCAGGCCTTGCCGTCGCTCCTGGTCGGAGGGTGTGAGGCCGCGACCACCACCACCTGCTCGGCGCCGAGCGCCAGGCCGACGAGGCCAGCAGGTACGCTATGCGCCTCGGTCAGGAGGCCGACGGCGCAGTCCAGCGCGCCGGCACGAACCTCCTCGATGAGCGCGCTGCTCCAGTTCGAACTGACCTGCAGCCGGATGCGCGGAAAGCCCCGGCGTAGCGCATCGAGCGGCGTGGTCAGCACCATTTCGCCGAGACCATGGGCGACGCCGGCCCGGAGCTCGCCGGCCGGTGCTCCGCCCCGGGTGGTCGACGCCTCGAGTTCGGCCACCGCCGCCAGCACGCGCCGGCAATGTTCCAGCACATGGGTACCGAGCGAGGTCAGCGCCGCCGGCTTCACCGCCCGGTTGAACAGCGGCGCGTCGCCGATCGCCGCCTCGAAATTCTGCACGCGCCGGGTGGTCGCCGGCTGCGTCAGGTTGAGCCGGATGGCCGCGCGGTTGACCGAGCCGGACTCGGCTACGGCGACAAAAGCTTCGATGTCCTGCAGGTTCATGAGGCAGAAGCATAATCGAGATGAGATCATGCACAAAGTGAAGAGCATGCGCGCGAGCCCAGGGGCCCCGCGCACGCCGGAAACAAGCCCCGCCGAACCGACCCTCTCCCAAAGGGAGAGGGTGGCAGCGTCAGCTGCCGGGTGAGGGGCGTGCGGGCAGAGAACAGCCACCACCGATCACGCCGCGAAGAACGCGCACGCACAGGTTCAGCCCCATCCGGAGATGGACGTCCCCTCACCCGGCGCCTGACGGCGCCACCCTCTCCCTTTGGGAGAGGGTTGATTCATCTGCTTTTTTTTAAGGTCGAAAGCCCTGCGATCGCCGGCGAGGCTTTCTCGATCGCCGAAACGAGAACGCCCCTCCGGACTAATGTCCGAAGGGGCGCCCTCACCTCGAGCCGAAGCTCAGTTCTTCAGGTCGTCCGGCACCTTGCCGCCATTGGCGGCGAGTTTGACCATCACCTGCTTGTGCAGCCAGATGTTCATCGTAGCGGAGTCGTTGGTATCACCGGTGTAGTTGAGCTCCTTGGCGAGCTCCTTGCGCGCCGACAGGCTGCTGTCGAGGTCGAGCAGCTTCATCAGGTCGACGATCGAGGTCTTCCAGTTCAACGGCTGGGAGGCCTTCGACGCGAGGTCGTTGAGCAGGGCCGCGACGTCGACGGTTGCCGCCGGAGCCGCCGCTGCGCCCGGAGCCGCCGGAGCGGCACCACCGGCCGCCGGAGCCGTGCTGGCATCGCCACCCGCAGGCTGGCCGGCCGCCGGCGCTGCCGGAGCCTCGGCCGCATTGGCTCGGCCAGGCAGAATCTTGTTCAGGATCGAGCTGAAAATGCTCATGCGGGTTCTCCAGTTTCACGTTGCCCCACGGCCACGCTAGCACGCTGATATCCGGAGACAATGACAAGGCGAGGAAAAGCGCCCACTCAACCGGGCGCAGTCATTCCCCCGGGCGCCGCGAAATGCTCGGCCATCCAGGCGTCCCAGGCCTTTTGCTCGCGCGCAGCCACCTGCCCGGCCGCATCGCCATAAAAATAAAGGCTGACCGCCGCGCGCACGACGCCACCCCAGCTATAGGTGCCGATCAGCGCCAGCCCGGGCGCCGGCCGGTCCAGAACGAGCGTCACTTCGCGATGATTCAGATGCTGGCCGATCCGCTCGACCTTGCCGGCAAGGACAGGCGCCCGGCCGGCCGGCGCCTCGCACCGCTCACCCGGCGTCGCGCCGGCGAGACCGAGTTTTTCAGTGAGCATGGCCCAGGCCTCCTCCCCGGACCCGGCAAATTGGCCGGTCGGGCGAATCGACACGCCCGGCTGACCGGCGAAATGGCTGAGATAAAGCCTGAGCACCACGAAGAATGGGCCCCAGCCGGTTTCCATGCTGCCGAGCTCGTCGTCCCATTCGGCCGAGCTGGTGAACAGGCTGTGGACGAGCCGCACCACGCAGGTGCCGCCGGCTTGTGCCTGGATGACGAATTCGGTGCCGAGCGGCGGCGCCTCGCCGCTCCAGCCAGGCTCGACATAGGCGAAGCGGCGCGGCGGCTCGAAGGCCGTGACCTCGCCTGTCGATTCCATGCCTGGCCCGAGGTGAAAGGCAACCTTGCCACCTTGCCACTCCTCGACCTCGGAGGGCACGAACCAGGAGGAGATACCCGGACCGGTGGCGATGGCGCGCCAGACCTCTTCCGGCGTCCCCGGCAGTTCGAATTCGAGCGTGACCGAGCGGCGCTCGGGCCCATGCTTGTCGACCGGCATCACGAAACCTCCCCTTTAGGCGCGGCGAAGCGTCCGGCGATCCAGGCCGCCCAGGCGGCCTCCGCCTGTGCCGCGGCCTCGGCCACGTCGTCGCCATAGAGATAGAAGCGAATGGTCAGGTAGACCTTGCCGCCGATCGCGTGGGGAACCAGATGGGCCAGTCCCGGCGCCGGCTGGTCGAGCCTGACGAGCAATTCCTCTGGCCGTTCCGGCTCACCGGCCCATGCGACGCTGCCGGCGAGCGGCGGTGCACCGGCCGGGGTCGCGACGCGATCGCCCGCGGTCGCGCCGGCAAGGCCGAGCGGTCCGGTCAGTGCCGCCCAGGCCGCGGCCTTTGGCTCGGCCGTGACGCCCATCAACTGGAACGAACGGCCGTATCGGCCGGCGAAATGGCCAAGATAGAGCTTGAGAACACGGAAGAACGAGGCCCAACCATGGCCATGGCCCTCGAACTGGCTGTCCCACTCGTCGCTGCTGGCGAACCAGCTATGGACCACGCGCACCACGCAACTGCCGCCGCGCGCTTCGACCGTCCATTCGCTGGCGACCAGGCCCGGGCCCCCGGCAGCCTCGACGACGAAGCGGCGCGGAGGCGCCCATTCGGTGACGGTACCGACCGCATCCATGCTGTTGCCCGGCCCGAAATGCGAGACGGCGGCGCCGCCCGCGCGCTCCTCGACCTCGCTCGGCACGAACCAGGAGGACATGCCGGGGCCGGTGGCGATCGCCGCCCAGACCGCGTCCGGCGTGCCGGGAACCTCGACCTCGGCGGCCACTGAGCGGCGGCCCTCGCTGTCCTGTTTCACTGGCATCGCTCAGCCTTTCCTGCTGCGGTTTCGGCCAGGGGATGCGCCACCAGCACCAGTCGGTGCCGACGCCCACCGGGCGCCGCGGCGTCGTGATAACGCGCGACCAGCGCGGTGATCGCGCCGGTGAGATCTTCAGTGAAGGCGGCGCGCTCGGCGGCGGAGCGAAAGCGGATCTCGGTGTCGATGGCGAGCGTCGCCAGGCGCTTGTCTGCGGCCACCGCCCGCCGCCAGAGATCGCCGACCTCCCGGACAATGCGCGCGCCGAGCGCGATCAGGTAGCTTGCCGACAGCCGGTCGCCGCCGCGCGCGGGATCCGCCCCCACCCGGCCCAGCGCGTCGGGCGAGACCACGTAGGAACGCGCGGTCGCCACCAGCAGCCGTTCGGTCAAGCCGCCCCATTGGCGCTCCTCGGCAACCCGCACCAGCTTATGCGCCTCCAGGGCGCGCAGATGATAGTTCACCTTCTGGCGCGCCATGCCGACGCGTTGGGCGAGCGCTGCGGCCGAGGCCGGCTCGGCAAGCTCCGCCAGCAGCCGGCTCCTGACCGGTTCCAAGGCCACGCCCGCCGCGGCGGGATCGGTGATGACGTCAATGTCCAGCATGGGCGCAGGCTAGATTGACAAGATTTATTGTCAAGGCGACGACCCCGCCGTCCGACTGCGGCGAGACGTCGCGCCGCGAAGAGCAAAGAGGCGAAGTGGAGGGCACGAGTCGTGGATGTCAGGGACAAGCCCGGGCGAGACGACGTGGCAATGTTGCGCGCTTTCTGCACCCTTGACCTGGGACGACCACCCCTGTTCGAATTCCACGGGTCGGGCCGCCTCCATCGTCCCTCCTTTTCAGCGCAAGCTACCCCGTAGTAACATTCCCTTGCGGCACCCTTGAAAGCACCAATGAAGTGCTTTATGTATGGTGGCATGATGGATACGCAGCGAACGGATCAGTCGACCCTCCGCTATGCCCTCGCTCCCGACGCAGCCGCAGCGCTGGCGATCGAGGAAACCTTCGCCGATTACGGCCTGATGCTGGCGATCCTGGCCGAGCTCTCGCCGGACGGCGGCGCCAATCTCGTCGCCTTGCACGACCTCGCCTATGAGACGATCCGCCAGCGCACCCGCCTGCCCTCGCGGCTGGTGACGCTGGGCCTGCGCGATTTCGCCAGCAACCGCACGACGGCCGGCCTCGGCGGCCTGCCGCTGGACGAGAAGCTGTTCGCCATCAAGGGCCCCTCGGCCCTCACCATCGCCACGGTCTATGGGCGCATTGTCGTGCCCTTCGACATCAGGGGGTATTCGCCGGGCTGGAACAGCGTCTTCCCGGCCCGGCTGATCGCCAGCGGCGGGCGTTACGAGATCGAGATCGGCGTCGTGCCGAAAATCTTGCCAATGGAGCAGAAGATGATGGTTCAGGAAGGTATTCTGTCCCGCATGGGACGGCTCATCGCCGGCGTCGCCAATGCCGCCATCGACAAGGCCGAAGGCACGAGCAAAGTCGCCGTGGTCGAGCAGGCGATCCGCGAGATCGACGCCGCCGCGGACGAGGCCCGTGTCGATCTCGGCAAGGCGCGCGCCGAGGAATTCCGGATCCGGAGCCGGCGCGGCGAGATCAGCGCCGACCTGACCGCGCTCGACGACAAGATCCGGCTGGCGGTGAGCGAAGGCCGTGACGACCTGGCGAAAGCCGCGGTCGCCCGCCAGATCGACCTGGAAGCCCAGATCGCTGCCCTCGACAAGGCGCTGGCGGATTCGGCCGAACGCATCGACGACGGCCAGAAGGCCATGCAGGCGGTGCTCGCCACCCGGCGCGAGGCCGAGGCGCGGCTCGTCGAATTGAAACGCAGCATTGCCCGCCACGCGCCGGAAGAGGCTTCCGGCCGCGCGACGCGGCCCTCGGCTGAACTGGGTGCGGCGCGCGCCGCCGCCGCCGTCTCGCGGGTCACCGGCGTGCCCCGGACGGAGGCTTCGGGCGCCGCCGAGCTCGACGAGCTCGACCGGCTGCATCGCGAGCGCGCCATCGAGGCGCGGCTTGCCCGTTTCAAGTCCGGCGGCGGCTGATCATGGAGCTGTTCCTCGCCGCGGATGTGCGTCCCTTCGCCATAGCCGCCGTGATGTTGTTCGGCCTGACCGCGATCGAGGTGCTGATGCTGCTCGTCGGCGTCTCGCTGAGCGAACTCGTCGACAAATCCTTCGGCGAGCACGGCCTGTCGCACTCGCTCTCCTGGCTGAATGTCGGCGGCGTGCCGCTGATGGTGCTGATCCTGCTGGCACTGGCCTTTTTCGCGGCCGCCGGCTTCCTCATCCAGGCCCTGGCGGCGGCGCTGATCCGGCCGCTGCCGGTGCTGATCGCGGCGACCGGCGCGGTCGCTGCCGCCGTGCCCGCGGTGCGCTGGTCGAGCCGGCAGGTGGCGCGCGTGGTGCCACGTGACGAAACCTATGTCGTCGAGCTCGCCGATTTCGTCGGCCGCACCGCCGAGGTCACCGTCGGCCCGCTCGACCAGGGCAAACCCGGCCGCGTCCGCCTGAAGGACATCCACGGCAACTGGCACGTCGCCAATGCCCGCGCGGCGCAGGCGCAGGACCGCATCCCGGTCGGCGCCACCGTGCTGCTGGTCGACCAGGCCAAGGGCGTCTTCCTCGCCATTCCCGCGCCCGCCGATCTCGCGGCCGGGCCTTCCCCATCCGACGGAACTCTGGAGCGCTGATCCATGTTCGAGCTCATCATCCCGGCGATCATCGGCATCATCGCCATTTGCGGCGTCGGCTTCGTGCTGGCTTCCCTTTACAACCGCTCCTCGCGCGACGAAGCCTATGTGCGCACCGGCCTCGGCGGCCAGAAAGTGGTGCTCGACGGCGGCTCGGTCGTGCTGCCGATCTTCCAGTCGATCGCCCGGGTCAACCTGAAGACCCTGCGCCTTGAAGTCAGGCGCGGCGAAGGCGAGGCGCTGATCACCAAGGACCGCATGCGCGTCGATATCGGCGCGGAATTCTACGTCCGCGTCAAACCCGATGCTTCCTCCATCGCGCTCGCCGCCCAGACGCTTGGCCAGCGCACCAACAATGTCGACGAATTGCGCCTGCTGATCGAAGCCAAATTCGTCGACGGCCTGCGCTCGGTCGCCGCCACCATGAACCTCGACGCGCTGCAGGAGCAGCGCATGGATTTCGTCAAGGCGGTGCAGGAAGCGGTCGGCGCCGACCTGCAGTCGAACGGACTGGAGCTTGAATCGGTGTCGCTGACGAGGCTCGACCAGACCGACATCAAGCATTTCAACGCCAACAATTTCTTCGACGCCCAGGGCCTGGCGGCGCTGACCCGGATCACCGAGGAACGCCGCAAGGAGCGCAATTCCATCGTCCGCGACACCGAGGTGGCGATCGCGCAGAAGGACCTCGAGGCGCGCCAGCAGACACTGTCGATCGAGCGCACCAAGCGCGAGGCCGAGCTGACCCAGGAGCGCGACATCGCCAACAAGACGGCGGCGACCCGCGCCGAGACCGCGCAGAAGGAACAGGCGGCCAAGAGGGCCGAGGAAGAGGCGCGCATCGAATCCGAGCAGGCGATCGCCGAACGCGAGGCCGCAGCCCGCCGCGCCCGCGAGACCGCCAATATCGAGGCGGCCCGCGACGTCCAGCAGAAGGACACCGAAGCCAAGCGCGACCTGCAGATCGTCTCGCAGGAAAGCGCCATTGCGGTGTCCAACAAGAGCCGCGAGGAATCGGATGCCAAGGCGGCCGCCGAAATCGCCCGCGCGCTCGCCATCGCGGCGGAGGAAAAGGTCGGCACCGCCAAGGCGGTGGAAATCGCCGAACGCGAGAAGCAGATCGCGGTCATCGACGCCCGCATGAAGGCCGAGACCGAGGCGACCGCCGTGACCGTCAAGGCCGAGGCCGAGAAGCAGGCGGCCCTCGACCAGGCCGCGGCCATCACAACCCTCGCCGAGGCCGAGGCCCAGGCTGCCAAGGTGAAGGCGAGCGGCATGCTGGAAATCGGCCGGGCCGCGGCGGAGAACGAATCCACGCTCAACCAGGCCCGCAACAAGCTGAGCGCCGAGGTCATCGCCTTCGAGGTCGCGCGCGAGCGGCTGCGCGTCATCCCGCAGGCGCTGGCCGAAGCGGTGAAGCCGATCGAGAAGATCTCCGACATCAAGATCTTCGATACGGGCGGCATGCTCGGCCGTGGCGGCAACGGCACTGGCGGCGGTAACGGCGTCGGCCTCGGCGACGGCATCGCCGGCCAGTTGCTGGCCTACCAGGCCAACAAGCCGATCCTCGACCGGGTGCTGCGCGAGGCAGGCTTCGAGGGCCCGGACGCGGTGACGGCACTGCTCAACGGCGTCGGCGAGAAGGCGGCGCCGGCCAAGCCGGAGTAAGGAGGTCCAGGGCCGTTTCCCGTCGCCAGGTCGCCCGGATCAAAAAACTCAACACAATCAACCCTCTCCCAAAGGGAGAGGGTGGCAGCGTCAGCTGCCGGGTGAGGGGCGTAAGCGCCTAGAACGGATGCAAATGCTCGCGCCGCGTGTTGCCCCTCCGGAAATGGACGACCCCTCACCCGGCGCCTGACGGCGCCACCCTCTCCCTCTGGGAGAGGGTTTGCGCGCCACTCACCCCCCTGCCCTACAATGATTGTTCCAGCACGCCCCGATCGATCGCCGCGCCGCGCAGCCGGGCTGCGTCGCGGGCGGGCGGCGCGCCGAACAGCCGGCGATATTCGCGGTTGAACTGCGATGGGCTCTCGTAACCCACGGCGAAGCCGATGCTGGCGGCGTCGGCCTCATCGGCCAGCACGCGCAGGCGCGCCTCCTGCAGCCGGATCCGCTTCTGGAACTGCAGCGGGCTCATGGCCGTCACCGCCTTGAAATGGCGGTGCAGCGAGGACGGGCTCATCCGCGCGATCTCGGCCAGGACCTCGATCCGGAGCGGCCGGTCATAGTGCTGCTTGATCCAGCCGATGGCGCGGCGGACCTGCGACAGCCGGCTGTCGGCGAGCGCGATCTGGCGCAACGTGGCGCCCTGCTCGCCGCGCATCAGGCGATAGAGGATCTCCCGCTCGATCAGCGGCGCCAGCATGGCGATGTCGCAGGGCCGGTCGATCAGGCGCACGAGCCGCAGCACGGGGTCGATCAGTTCGGCGGTGACCGGACTGACCGTAAGCCCCGGGCCGGTGACGGCGCCGGCGGCTTGCTCGGGCATGTCGATCAGCATCGCCGCGAGCATGGCGGGATCGAGCCTGAGCGCCACGGCGAGATAAGGCGTCGCCGCGCTCGCCTCGGCGATCTCGCCCGATGCCGGCAGATCGACCGAGGCAATGAGATATTTGGCGGCGTCATAATCGAACAGCCGGCTGCCGAAGGTGACGCGCTTGCGCCCCTGCACGACAAAACAGACCAGCGGCTCATAGAGCCCCTGGGCCGGCGGTGTCGTGACATCCGAACGCATCAGCGACAGGCGCGGAATGATCGTCTGGCTGCGCCCGGCCAGGCAATGGCGGGCGACCAGCGCGCGCAATTCATGCAAGGGTTCCATCGGATCTCCCAAAGGCAGCGGCCACGCCTGGCGCGCAAGGCCGCCGCTCCCGCAGATCGGTGCTTTGAGAGGATTGTGCAAGAACCCGCCAGCATTCGGCTCACGCCTTGCGCGCGCCCTCTGGCATTGCCTCCGCCCGGCATCGCGCCGCCGAAGCCGGGCATCAGGGGGCAGACCATGGCAAATACCATCAAGACCGCGCTGGTCACCGGCGCCAACAAGGGCATCGGCCGCGAGATCGCCGGACAGCTGGCCGGCCTCGGCTACCGCGTCTGGCTCGGCTGCCGCGACATTCAGCGCGCCGAGACTGCAGCCCGGGAGATGCGCCAGACCATCGGCGACGTCCGTGTCCTGCGGCTCGACGTCGCCGACGGCGACAGCGTGATGCGCGCTGCCGCGGCGCTCGCCGGCGAAACCCGCCGGCTCGACGTGCTGGTCAACAATGCCGGCATCGCGCTAGACGCCCAATTGCCGCCGAGCGCCGTCGACATGGCGCTGCTCAAGTCGACCTACGAGGTCAATGTGTTCGGCCCGGTGCGGGTCACCCAGGCCTTCCTGCCGCTGCTGCGCGCCGCGCCTGCGGCCCGCATCGTGATGATGAGCAGCGGCGCCGGCGCGCTCGCCAAGCTGTCCGACCCGTCCTTCGCCACCAACCTGCTGGCCTATAGCTCATCCAAGACGGCGTTGAACGCGGTCACCCTGGCTTTCGCCAGGGAGTTCCGCAACACGCCGATCAAGATCAATGCCGCCAATCCGGGCCATGTCGCGACCGACCTCAACGGCCATGCCGGCCCGCTGAGCGTCGCCGAGGGCGCGGCCGTCGCCATCAGGCTGGCGACGCTCGGCGCCGACGGCCCGACCGGCGGCTTCTTCAATGCCGCAGGGCCGGAGCCGTGGTGAGTGGGGCGTGGCGATTGGGACATGCGCGAGCAGGTCGATTCCATTCGGCCTGACCACGACTTGTTTCGGCCGAAGATATGCGCGGCTCCGCTGGCCATGACGGGGCGGCTCTGTTCAAGCCCTCACCCGGCGCGCTCATCGCTTCATGCCCCATTCGCCGGACGGCGGCCGCGCAGGCTCCCGCGAACGGTGCCTGCAATGGCCGGCACGAGCACCGCCACGACGATCGCCACGGCCAGCCATTGCGCCTCGCGGACGATCAGCCCGCACAGCAGGAGGCCGGCGCCGCCGAGCATCATCAAGATGCCGGTCAGCCGCTGCGTGGCGCGCCAGTCGGCCGGGTCGGCGCTCATCCAGGGCAGGCGCATGCCCGCCAGCCGGTTGGGCTGGGTCTTCGGCAGCACATTGCCCAGCAGGATCAGCATGACGCCAATGCCCACGCTGATGATGCGCACCATCAGGTCGGGATAACCGGCCCCGATCAGCACGATGCCGGCCTGGATCGCCAGGGCGAGCCCCGAAATGGCGGGAATGACGACGGCCAGCACATGCTTGCCGCCGGCCAGGTGCTCAGGTGGCGCGAAGCGGCCGACAAGGCCGAAGATCGCCGCGTTGACGATGACCATGGCGGGCGCGACGGCCAGCGCGGCGCTCCGCGGCCAGAACGCGTCGGGCCGGCCGTTCAGCCCCCAATGCACCGGCAGGACGGCGTCGGCCGGCACCAGGGCATGACCGGCGAAGGTCACCAGCGCCAGCGCGGCCCAGAGCACGAGGTTGAAGCGCGAGAACAGCATTCGGCTCATTGATCCTGATCCTTGAGGCTGAGAAGCCCGGCCAGGGCCTCTTCGAGAATGGAGGCGCTGAGGTGATAGATCAGGCTCGTCCCCTGCCGCTCGACGACCACCAGCTCCGCCTGCTTCAGCTTGTTGAAATGAACCGACAATGTCGGCTTGCTCAGATCGAAGTGACCGGCGAGATCGCCGGCGCTCATCGGACCGGCCTTGAGCAAGGCCAGCACCTTGCGCCGGACCGGATGCGACAAGGCCTCGAAAACCGCGTTGATGCCCATGGATCCCCGACCAGCGCTGGTGATATCTCTATTTAGCCACTTCTCTAATTAGAGTCACGACGAAATTTTCAAGCCAGACTGGACCGGCCCCTTGATGGCCGTTCCATGACCTCAGACGTCATCGACCCCGTTCCCTCGAACCGCGATGGTGTCGCCACGAACCGGCCGCCCCGGCCCGGTCATCGCCCGAGGAAGACCAGCATGTCCGCCTATGCCATCGCCCGCCTGCGCAATGTCCGGATGGGTGCAGAGATCGTCGAATACCTCCAGCGGATCGATGCGACGCTGGCGCCGTTCGGCGGCCGGTTCATCATCCATGGCGGCAAGGTCGAGCTGCTCGAAGGCCAGTGGTCCGGCGATCTCATCGTCATCAGCTTCCCCGATGGACCGAGCGCGCGCGCCTGGTACGCCTCGCCGGCCTATCAGGACATCCTGGCGCTGCGCACCGGCAATTCCGAAGGCGACACCATCCTGATCGACGGCGTCTCGGACGACCATCGGGCGACCGACGTCCTGGCCGGCTGACGCCCCCGGCGCCTGGCTCAACGAAATGTTGAGGCAGCCTCGCGCAATTCCGTATTCTCTTTGCTGTCCCCCTCCGGCAACTTCGCCACGCGGCGTGTCGGGGGACCTATCTTGGGTGCATTTTCATTGACCGGCGGCCTGCTGCTGCCGGCCTTGGTGACGGCCGCGGCGATCCTGCTATGGGCGGCCGCCCTGCTGCCGGAATTCCTCACCGCGCTCTTGTTCTTCACCGCCGCCATGGTGCTGCACCTCGCGCCGGCCGACACAGTGTTCTCCGGCTTCCAGTCGCCGGCGTTCTGGCTGGTGCTGAGCGGTTTCGTGCTGGGCGTCGCCATTCGCAAGGTCGGATTGGCCGAGCGCTGCGCGCGGCTGCTCGCGGCCCGCCTCACCGGCACGTGGTGGCGCATGGTGTCGGGCGTCGTCGCCATGACCTATGGCCTCGCCTTCGTCATGCCCTCCAATATGGGCCGCATCGCGCTGCTGATGCCGATCGTCATGGCGCTGGCCGACCAGGCGGGCCTCGGCAAGACCAGCCGCGGCCGCATGGGCCTGGCGCTCGCCGTCGGCTTCGGCACTTTCCAGCTGTCAGCCAGCATCCTGCCGGCCAATGTGCCGAACCTGGTGATGTCGGGTGCCGCCGAGACCGCCTTTGGCGTCCATTTCGGCTACCTGCCTTATCTCCTGTTGCACGCGCCGCTGCTCGGCCTCGCCAAGGGCGCGGCGCTGGCCGGCCTGATCGCGCTGATGTTTCCGGCCACGCCCACGCCTGCCGCCGCCGCACCGGCCGCCACGCCGCTCAGCCCGGCCGAACGTCGCCTCGGCCTGCTGCTCGCCGTCACGCTGGCGCTGTGGGCGACCGATTCCCTGCACGGCATCCAGCCGGCCTGGGTCGGGCTCGCCGCCGCCTGCTTCTGCCTGCTGCCGCGCGTCGGTTTCGTCACCGGCGACGAATTCGCCAGCGGCGTCAATATCCGCACCTGCATCTATGTCGCGGCGATCCTGGGGCTGGCCGCCGTGGTGACCCAGACCGGGCTCGGCGACACGCTCGGCCGCGCGGTCATCGCTTGGCTGCCGCTCGATCCGGCCCGGCCGGCGCAAAGCTTCGCCTCGCTGGTCGGCCTCACCGCGCTGATGAATTTCGTGGTCACCGCCAATGGCGTGCCGGCCCTGTTCACGCCGCTGGCGCGCATGCTGGCTGATGCCACCGGCCTGCCGCTGTCGACTGTGCTGATGACCCAGGTGATCGGTTACGCGACGCCGCTGATGCCCTATCAGGCCGCCCCCATCGTGGTCGCCATGGCCATGGCGGACGTGCCGGCGCGCGAAGGCCTGAAGCTTTGCCTGGCGCTCGCGGCCGTCACCTTCCTGGTCCTGCTGCCGCTCGACTATGGCTGGTTCCGACTCACCGGCTGGCTCGGCTAGTAGCGCCGGCCCGGCGCACCGGGAACGATCGGCCGGCCGCCGCGTTGCCCTGCTGCATCGGCAGCCGGAGGAGAGCGCATGATCGATCGCCGCAGCCTGGTTTTCGGGATCATCACAGCCGCCGTGGCGGGCCCGGCATTCGCGCAGGTGCCGCCCGCCCAGCGCGACGGCGGCCATGGCGGCGCCAGTTCGGCCGGCGGCGCCATGGGCGGCGGCATGAGCCGCGACGACGAGATCGCGCAAGGCGTCGAGGCCGGCGCCGACGGGCCGACCCGGCCGCGGCGATCCCGCCGGCCAGCCGCCAATCGACCGAGGCGCCCTGCCCGGCGCGGGCAACGCCGGCGGCAAAGCCGCCCGATGCGTGAGCGCCGCGCATCATGAGCCGCGGCAAGCAGGCCAACCCGTTCGGGTCGTGGTTCAACCTGGCGATGCTCGCCGCCGAGTCGCAGCAGGTCATCGGCCTGCGCATGATCAGGCTCGCTTTCGGCGGCCCTCGCGCCGATGCCGAATCGCGGCGGATGGTCAGCGAGAAAGTCGCCGCGGCGACCGAGGCTGCCGGACAGCTGATGCTAGGCGCCTCGCCCGACAGCATCGTCCAAGGCTACCGCACCAAGGTGCGGGCCAATGCGCGACGGCTGCAAAAAGGCTGAGCGGAATAGCGGCGCGTCGGTTAGGCGCCGCGCCGCCGGAGCCGGTGCCACAACACGAAGCCGATCCCGAGCACGCCGAGCCCGACAATGATGACGTCAGCCTGGTGGAAGATCGCCTTGACCGTCGGATTGGTGTTCCATTCGGCGCCGAGCCGGGCGCCGACATAACCGAGCGCGTAGCACCAGATCCATGAGCCGACGAACGTATAGATCTGGAAGCGCCAGACATTCATCCGGGCAATGCCGGCAGGCAGCGCGATGAAGGTGCGCACGACCGGCAGCAGGCGGCAGACGAAGACGGTGACCGAGCCATAGCGGGCGAAAAAGCGCTCGGCCATATCAATATCGGCCGAGGACAGCAGGACGTAGCGCCCCCAGCGCTCCACCGCCGGCCGACCGCCGCGCGCGCCGACCGCATAGGCGACCGTCGAGCCGAGATTGCAGCCGATGGCCCCCGCGGTGGCGATGCCGAACAGCGTCAGTTCACCCGTCGAGACGAGATAGCCGGCGAACGGCATGATGATCTCGGACGGCAAGGGAATGCAGGCCGATTCGATCGCCATCAGCAGCGCGACGCCGGCATAACCCATGGCCGAAATGGCCGCGACGGTGCCCTTGGCGAGGAATTCGATGATCTGATTCAGCATGGACGGGGACGTCTCTCGTGCAAGGGCGACGGGCCATCGGGGACGGCGCGCATGCGGACCCGGCCGACGAAGGCGACGCCCCGGCTGACGGCCGGCACGCGGGCGCGCTGAAAAAGCCCACCTTCGGCCGTCAGGTCAAGAGCGTGGCGCCAAGAGTGTGAACCAATAGCCCGCCGGTCAGGCCGGCCGATCGAGCACGGGCGTGCCCATCTTGAACCAGGCCTTGGCGATCCGGCCGCCCTCGACCTCGTAGATCGCGATGACGTCGACCTGACCCCGTCCTTCGGGAAAATTGCGGGTGACCACCTCGCGGTCGACCACCATGCTGCCGACCGACAAGCGGCTCACCAGCCGGCCGAACAGATCCGGCTCCTGGAACCGGGCGACATGGCGCGCACGGATGTCAGCGGCACCCTCAGCCAGCAAGGTCGCGGGATGGGCGAAGAGCTGGGCGTCGTCGTGCCAGCAGGCCATGAAGGCCTCGATATCCCTAGCATTATAGGCATCGAGCTGGCGGGCGACGACGGTTTCGGCATCGGGCGTTGCGGCGGCCATGGCATGTCCTGGGTCGAGCGAGGCGCCACCATAGGCGAGGCCGCGCGGGCCGCAATGATGAGCGGCCATCATGCGGACATCCGGCTGCGGCATAAGGACGGGTGCGGAACCGTTGCCGGTCGAGGGCCCATGTCGAGATCGCCTTTCGCAGCGCAACTGGACATGGTGCAAGCGACGCTCGCCGGCTTGCTGAAATCCGCGGGCTTTTCGCGCCATGGCCGCAGCTTCAACCGCCGGACCGAAGATGGCCTCGTCCAGGTGGTCAACCTGGAGACCGGCCGGCCGGCACTCGGCACAGTGCCGCCCCTGCCACCGGATCTCGCGCATCTCGCCCGCGACCTGTCGGGCCGCTTCACCATCAATCTCGGCGTCCATGTGAAGGAGATCTGGGACAACGACAATGCCGTGCCGCCCGGAACCATTATCCAGGACCAGCATTGCCAGATCCGGACCCGGCTCGCCGAGCTCTACCGGCTGCCGGACGCCTGGTGGCCGCTGGATCAGCCGCCCCATGTGCTGGCCCTCGACATCGGCCGGCGGATGAGCGCCATGGGCCTGCCCTTCCTCGACCGTTTCGGCACCCGCGCGGCGATCATCCGCGGCTGGGTGGCCTTCAACGACGACGAACTCCTGCTGTCGAGCCGGGCCCGGGTCGATGTCGCACTGCTGCTCGCCATGCGCGGCGAGACGGCCGGGGCGACCCGGCTGCTCGGCGAACAGGCCAAGGCGACGCCGCTCAGGGGTCATGCCGACTATGTCCGCGCGCTCGCCCGCAAGCTCGGGCTCGGCGAGCTGCCGGAGTGAGGTTTTGAGGAGGGTGCGAGGCTACCGCGAGCAAAAGCGCTTCTGAATCAACCCTCTCCCATAGGGAGAGGGTGGCAGCGTCAGCTGCCGGGTGAGGGGCGTGACCGCTCAGAATGTGGCTCGGAGCACACTATTCGACGGCAGCCCGGCTCGCCCGAGAAGCCCTCATCCTGAAATGGACGACCCCTCACCCGGCGCCTGACGGCGCCACCCTCTCCCTATGGGAGAGGGTTGATTCATCTGTGCATTTCCGAAGAAGACCGAACTGGAATACCGCCCCGCCTACCCCCTGATCGGCTCGGCGGCCTGCGCCACCATGGTCCGCACGATCACCCGGTGGAACGGCAATATCGCCGCGAGATAGGCCCGGCCGAGCAGGTTGTGGGTGAGCACCAGGGTGGTCGCGGTGACGCGCCGGCGGCCGACGGCTTCCGACACGTCGACGATCACCCGGAAATCCAGGTGCTTGTCGTCGAAACCGGCGACCAGCCGCTCCGGCGTCTGGCTGAGCACCGGGAAGATGCCGATCATGCTGGAGGCATCGGCCGGCGGCGGGGCGGCCGTCTTGAGCCCAAACGGCGCGACGATCAGATTGCGCAGGGCCAGCAGGCCGGTGACCCAGCCCGGCGAGTGCGTGAACATCCGCTCGGCGGCGGTGCGCGCGTCGATCGCCGCATCGTCGACCAGCGCGCTGAAGGCATCGGCGAATTGTGCACCGGCCAGGAACCGGGCGGTGTCGACCGCGGGCCGTACCGCCTGGACCATCATGATTGAGACCCTTGCGCCAGAGGTGTGTTTCCACGGCACTGGAATAACAGGCAGGTCCCTGCCGGGCCAAGGTGGGCCGTTGTCGCAGGCACGGCACCGGCTTGGCCGCCAGCCGTCCGGCGGCTAGACTTGGCGTCAGCCGGACGGCGGCATTGGCGCCGGAGCGGCGGGATGGCTGGTCATGCTGACAGTGCCTCGGGTCCTCAGGTTGCAATTCTGGGCCACCACAGTCGCCGTTCTCGCCCTGATCTACGCGGTGCTCGCCTATCTCGCTTTGCCGGAGGTCTGGTCGCATTATGAGCACCAGCCGGGGCTTGCCGGCCGGCCGATGCTGACCACCACCACCACGGGCATTCCCGGCGACCCGATCAATGTCGGGCTGGTCGGCTCGCGCGGCGAGCTGGTGCAGGCACTGGTCACGGCGGGCTGGAGGCCGGCCGACGCCATCACCTTGCGCTCGAGCCTCGGCATCGGCCTCAGCGTGCTGTTCGCCCGGCCCTATCCCCAGGCCCCGGTCAGCACGCTGAAATTCGACGGCCGGCCGCAGGATCTCGCCTTCGAGAAAGCCGAGGGCGGCAGCGCCGACCGCCGCCATCACGTGCGTTTCTGGCAGGCGCTGGACCGGGGCACCGAGGGCCGGCCGGTCTGGCTCGGCGCCGCCAGCTTCGACCGCGGCGTCGGCTTCAGCCATTTCACCGGCCAGGTCACCCACCATATCGCGCCCGATATCGACGCCGAACGCGACTTCGTCATCGCCGGACTGACGGCGGCCGGCATGCTCGACGCGACCTATCAGGTCTCCGGCATCGGTCCGACGCTCACAGGCGTCAATGGCGGCGGCGACCGCTATTTCACCGATGGCGAGGTGACCATCGGCGTGCTGAGCGTCAATGCGGCGAAGGTGGCGGAGGCCCCGCGCGAACTGGCCAATCCGCCGGCCGTGGAGGTGAAGCAAAGTGCATGGCAGGCGGTGGCGCGGCTGTTCAGGTGGCTCGGTGGTGGGCGGTAGTACGCCTGAGGGAACCGCCGCAAGAGCAACGGGCGCCACGCTGGACCAACGCCGCCGCGGCCGGCGGCGTGCTATCTGTGCCCAGTGAATTGCGAGATGTCCGTCATGCCCCGGCTCATTCAGGCCCTGCTCATTGCCCTGTCGGCCCTGGTCCTGCCCACCGCCACCCAGGCCCACAGCCCCTATTTCACCCAGAGCGTCGAGATCACTCTCCCCGACGGCCGGATCGGCCAGTTGCGCGTGCTGAAGGGCGACGGGATCCTCGGCGCCGACCCAGCCCGCGCGGTCATCCTCGATGCCGAGGGACGCTCGCTCGCGCGCACGCCGAGAACCATCGTGATCCAGCTCGCCTGCGATGCTGTCCGGCGCTGCATTGCGGTCGATCCTGGAAGCTGGACGACCTATGAAATCGACCCCGCATCATTCCGGGTCGGCGAGGTGATCCGGCTTCGGGAGGACGCGATCTGGGATCTGGAGCACGGACCAGAACCCTGGGGGTTCCGAGCCAGGCCGGCATCCCTGCCGGAGCTGATCCGGGCCGAAATGACACAGGCCCAGGAACTCGGCACGACGATGCTGCCTTTTATCTCTATCGGCGCGGTCTTCGGTCTCGCCATGACGATCGGCAACCGGGTGCCCTCCTCAAACCGCCCCGGCTGGCGCGTCGCCTTCGTCATCTGGACCATCCTGCGTGTATTGATGTTCATCGCCGCGGCCGGCATCAGCCTGCTCCACGCCTCCATCATCGGTATCACCACCTTCCTCTGGCTCGCGCTGATGGCATTCGGCGTGGTCATTACGGCAGCGCCGATCATGGCCCTCTTGCGATGGCGCGCCGTGAGGGCCGCGACATAGATCGAAACGCCTGCGCGAACCGGCCGGGCCGGCCGGCAGCAGCGTCCGCCAGGAAAAGCTGCCGACAGAGCGGAACACGGCTCATCGCCTTTCCGGCCCTGCCGCATCAAGAGTTGCCGCTATCGCTGTGCCGCCGCAGAAGCGCCTCAAGAGCGGAGAGATCATCGGCAACCGCTTCGTTACCGGCAAAGCGGGCGAACTCGACATGACCGTCTTCAAACACATCGATTTCGATGCGTTCGCCCACGACCGTGACGGTGATCAATACCGTGTCACAACGATGGCGATCGAGGCGATAAGGGAGCCTCGCCTGATCGAGGAGGTCAAGCAGACGGTAGAGTCCGTGGCTCATCTGCAAATCCTATTGGATCGCGGCGTTAGGATTGGTCGCCAGGCAGCAGTTCAACATCGGCAAATGCCGCGCCGATCCGCGCCAAGGCGGCATCGTCCGCTGTGCTGACGTCAAACCACGTGCTGTCGAACGCTATGACGACAATCCAGGGTTCATCCGAGCCCTGCGCATCAAAACCTTCGAAACGTCCCCAGATCACTTGATCGACACCGGATGCAACCAAGAGGAGGCCGTCGCCCCTGACGCGGCGGCCGCTCCGATCGAATTCCTCGAGCTCCTCCGATCGCCGCCCATGCACCATCAGCGCCTCGTCGACGCTTGGGACGCCGGACACCTTCCACCACGAGGTCGACGCGCGCTGCCCCAGTGCGGCCAGGATGTGGCGGAGATCGATGCGATCGTGGATGCGTTTTGTCTTCACGGCCGATCCCTTGAACCCCCACCCAATTCACCGCCTGTTACCATCGCCATGGTATCGCATTCGAAGCGACTTATACCTGTCGTCGAAACGAGCCATGCAATATCTCGCCGGCCTGCTCGCCAGTTGGGCCATGATCTTCGTCTTTTTGCTTCTCCCCGTCGCCTTTGTCGGGGCTGTGGTCGCGTGGCTGGTTCCGCCGCGCTGGCGCGCCTTGCCGGTCCTCGCTCTCGCTCTCGTCTGGCCCACCCATCTGGTCATCAATTTCGGCTCCGACCCCAAACTTGGACAACCCCGCGACGTCTTCCTCATGTGGCTGCCGCCTATCCTGCTGGCGATGATGCTGGGCGTGTGGCTCGTCAACCGGATCAGGCGCATGGTCCGAGATGCGACGGCGCCACGCCCTCCGTCATGACCGCGACGAGCATGGCCACGACGCGGTGTGAACCGTCGGGCTTTGCCGGATCTCGCTGGCTTCGCCGCCCCCGCTGTGTGCGGTGAAGGGGGGTTCCGGTGCGGCCCTCGACTACGGCCGCCGCCCCCGCCTATCGCGTCTCGTCCAGGGCGCCGTTCATCGCCCGCCGGGCCCTCGCCGAACTGGCGGCCTCCTCGACCAGCCATGCGACGAAGGCCGCGGGCAAGGGCTCGTGGCGCTTGTCGAGCGGCACCACGGCATAATAGGCGCCGGTGCCGGGCAGCGGCCGGCCGAACAGCACGCGCAGCTGGCCTTCGCTCAGTTCGCGCTCGACCAGGAAGGTCGGCACCAGGGCGACACCCATACCGGCGGCCGCGGCCTCGAGCGTCGAGGCGAACTGGTCCATCAGCGGCCCGCGATAGGGGTGTGGGTGGACGACGCCGGTCATGGCGAACCAGTGTTCCCAGAGGTTCGGCCGGGTCGCCATCTGCAGCAAGGTGGCGCCCAGAAGGTCGCCGGCCTCGGTGAGGCCGAGGCGGGCGACATAATCCGGACTCGCCACCGCCACCACCGCCTCGTCGCAGAGATAGGTCATCTCGGCATGGGGCCAGTTGGGCGCGCCGTAATGGATCGCGACATCGGCCGGCTTCTCGCTGAAATCGAAGGGCTTGGCCTCGGTGGTGATGTTGATGGTCACGCCGGCATGGCTCGCCTGGAACTTCGGCAGGCGCGGGATCAGCCAGCGCGAGGCGAAGGTCGGCAGCACCGCGAGGTCGAGCATGTCGCCGGCGCCGCTGGAGGCGATGACCGAATAGGTCGCGCCCTCGAACGAGGCCAGCACCTGGCGCATCTCGCCGAGATAGGCCTGGCCCGGTTTGGTCAGCACGAGCCGCCCCTTGCTGCGGTCGAACAGCACGACGCCGAGCGTCTCCTCCAGCTTGCTCACCTGCTTGCTGACGGCGCTCTGGGTCAGCGCCAGCTCTTCCGCCGCCTTGGTGAAATTGCCATGGCGGCCGGCGGCCTCGAAGGCCACCAGCTCCTGCATCGAAGGCATCAGCCGGCGCGACAGCAGCACGCGACACTCCCTGGGGCATTCCAGAATGGCATGGCGTGGGGCTTTAGCATTGTTTGGGGGCGGCGCCCAAGATCTTGGGGGGACGGTTCGAGCCCCGCTCCGGGCAACCAACCACCGCTCGTCGGCCTAGGCCTCGCCCCGAGGACCTGCGCATTCGAAGACAGGGCAAGTCGTTGGTGGCCGGGACAAGCCCGGCCAAGACGCAGTGAGGACGATAGGCGCGCGACCAACGAAAGTGGTCCCTATCGCCTGGCAGATCGGACCGGCTCGTGTTGATTGAGTGCCCCGTGTCCTCCGCGCCGCCCCCTTTCGTCTTGGCCGGGCTTGTCCCGGCCATCTACGAATTCTCTTGGCCGGAGCGAAACCGAAGATGGCTTGTCCCGGCCAAGGCGACATGAGCCCTTCCGGCAGCGCGTTCTCAAACGGACCTTCGGCGCCGCGCGCCACCGCATTCCAGAACGGAATGCGGCGGCCCATACCGCCCCACCGTCAGAAACGCGTCGCAGCGAAAGGCTTAAGGTCGATGCCTGGTTGGCGGCCGCCGACGAGATCGGCGGCGAGCCGGCCGCTGACCGGGCCCGCGGCCAAGCCGACATGGCCATGGCCGAAGGCATAAACGATGTCGGACGAGGCTGAGGCGAGGCCCAGCACCGGCAGGCCGTCGGGGGTGGAGGGCCGGTGGCCCATCCAGCGCGCCACATCGGGCAAAGGCCCTTTGTCGAGCGCGGGATAAGCCGACAGCAAATGGCGCAGCAGGATGTCGGCGCGCCGCCAGTCGGGCAGCGCATCGACGCTCGCCAGTTCCACCTGCCCCGCCGCGCGCAGGCCCTGGCGGGTCATGGTATTGCCCATCTTGCCGTCGCTCGGCATCAGCGGCGTGCGCGGGCCGGCCGCCGGATCGGCGATGACGACGTGATAGCCGCGCTCGCTTTCCAGCGGCACCCGGTCGCCGGCGGCGCGTGCCAGCGCCTTCGAGCGAATGCCGGCCGCCAGCACCACGCGGTCGCAGGCGATCAGCCCGGCACTGGTGGTGACTGCGCGCAGGCGGCCAGCGGCAATGTCGAAGCCGGTGGCCTCGGCCTGAATCAAGGTGGCACCCTGGCCCACCACGTGCGCGACGATCGCCGCGACATAGCCGCCGGGATCGACGCAATGGCCGCCGTCTTCGACCAGCACGGCGAAGCGATAGTGCCGGCCGAGCGTCGGCTCGCGCTGGAACAGCTCCTCGGCGCCGATCTCGATCCAGCGCACGCCGTTGTCGCGCCTGAGCCGCCAGGCAAGCGCCTCGGCCTCGAAGGCCGCGCGATCCGGATAGGCGTAGAGCAGCCCCTGGCGCTTCACCAGGTCCGGCGCGCCGATCTCGGCGGCGAGCGCCGCGTGTCGCGACGGCGCGTCGTGGAGCAGCGACGACAGCCGGCGCGCGGTGGCCTCCACCTTCGCCACCGTCGAGCCGGCGCGCAGGAAGCGGATCAGCCAGGGGGCGAGCCTCGGCAGCATGCGCCAGCGAATGGTCAGCGGCCCGCCGGGATCGAGCAGATAACCTAGCACCTTCTTCCACAGACCCGGCATGGACATCGGGATGATCGAGGCCGGGCTCAGCCAGGCGCCATTGCCATAGCTTGCCGCCTGCGGCCCGCCAGGCGTACCGGGTTCGACGATGGTGACACGATGGCCGTCCCTGAGGAGCTCGATGGCGGCGGAGGCACCGACAATGCCCGATCCGATGACGACGACATGCAGGGGCATCACGATAACCGATCCGCAATGGATGACATGAGACGAGGCATCAGGCGCGCTCGGCCAGGATCTTCGCATTGGCGCGGATCGAGGCCTCGCTGACCTTGATGCCGAGGCCGGGGCCGTCGGGCACCACGACATGGCCGTCGCGGTTGGCCACGCGCTCCTCCAGCACATCCTCGGTCAGCACGTGATGCGGCATGTAGAATTCGCAGCCGAGCGAGATGCCCGGCGTCGCGGCGATCAGCTGGGTGCCGGCGGCCAGCGCCACGCCGCCCTCCCACAGCGTGCCGCCATAACCCGGCAGGCCGGCGGTGTCGGCGATCGCCATCAGGCCCTGCGCCTTCAGAAGGCCGCCGCATTTCATCAGCTTGACCGAGATGGCGTCGGCTGCCTGCAGGCGCAGGATATCCATCAGGTCGACGGCGTCGAAACAGCTCTCGTCGGCCAGGATCGGCGTGTCGAGCGCCGCGGCAAAGGAGGCCATGGCGTCGAGATGCCGGCGCGGCACCGGCTGCTCGATGAAGGTCGGCTGGAAGCGGTCGACGTCGCGCAGGATCTTCATCGCGCCAAACGGCGCCAGTGCCTGGTTGTAGTCGAGCCGGAGATCGACGCCGTCGCCGAATTCGGAGCGGATCGCGTCCAGATGCGCGAGGTCCTCGGCATGCGGCTTGACGCCGGTCTTGACCTTGAAGATGCGGTTGCCGGCCGGAACCATTTCGCGCATCCGGTCGAGATCCGCGGCGAAATCCGGATCGGCGATCGAGAAGGACAGCGGAATGGTGTCGCGCACCCGGCCGCCCAGGAGATCGGCGACCGACAGGCCGGTCGCCTTGCCGAGAATGTCGAACATCGCCATTTCCACGGCCACCTTGGCTTCCGCATGGCCGATCAGGGCCTTGTCGAGGCTCGCCATCAGGGCGCGGATGCGCTTCACCGGCTGGCCGATGATCAGCGGGCGCAGGTAGATGTCGAGCGCCGCGAAAGCGGCCTCCGCCGTGCCGGTGAAGACCTCCCAGGGCGCCGCCTCGCCCCAGCCGACAAGACCGTCGCCGGCGGTCAGCTCGACCAGCACGCGCTTCACCGAACCCTTGACGTTGCCCACGCCCTGCAGGCGCACCATCTTGATCGGGCTTTCGATCAGGAACAGCCGCAGACGCTCGATCACCGCTTCAGTCACATCGATCCTCATCGTCACATCGCGGCCGGCCGCCGGCCGGGCCGCCAAGGGGTTCAGCGCGGCGCCGGCGCCTGGGCGGCAGTCTCGGCGCCACGCTTGTGGAAATGGCTCAGGAAGGCCTGGGTCGAGGGCTCGCGCGGATTGTCGATCACCTCGCGCGCCGGCCCCTCCTCGATCACCAGGCCGTCACGCATGAAGACCAGGTGATCGGCGACCTCGCGGGCGAAGGCGATCTCGTGGGTGACGATGACCATGGTCATGCCCTCCTTGGCGAGCGCCCGCATCACCGCCAGCACTTCGCCGACGAGTTCGGGATCGAGCGCCGAGGTCGCCTCGTCGAACAGCATGACCGCGGGCTCCATGGCCAGCGCGCGGGCAATGGCGACCCGCTGCTTCTGCCCGCCGGAGAGCCGGCTTGGATATTCGCCGGCCTTGTCGGCAAGGCCGACCTTGGCGAGCAGGCCGCGTGCCAGGGCCTCCGCCTCGGGCTTCGGCTTGCGCCGGACGGTCAGCGGGCCTTCCATGACGTTCTGCAGCACCGTCATATGCGGGAACAGGTTGAAGTGCTGGAACACCATGCCGGTATTGGCGCGGAAACGCGCCAGCGCCCGGGTCCCCGGCAGTCGGGTGCCGGTGCCGAACGTGAATGTGTCCGCGCCCACCCTGACTGCGCCGCCATCGGGCACGATCAACAGGTTGATGCAGCGCAGCAGCGTCGACTTGCCGGAACCGGACGGCCCGATCAGCGCCACCACGCCGCCGGCCGGCACCTTGAAATTGATGTCCTTGAGCACGGTCAGGTCGCCGAACCGCTTCCGCAGCGCCGTGATCTCGATCATATCCTGAGAACTCATGACGCACCTCAATCGCTGGTCGCCAGCCGCTTCTCGCCCCATTGGACCAGCAGCGTCAACGGCAACAGCACGACGAAATAGATCAGCGCGACCAGGGTATAGATCTCGAGCGGCCGGTAGCTGTCATGGGCCGCGACCTGGCCCTGATAGAGCAGATCCGGCACGGCCAGCACCGAGACCAGCGAGGTGTTCTTGAACTGGATGATCGACTGGTTCATCAGCGGTGGGACCATGCGTTTCAGCGCCTGTGGCAGGATGATCCGTCGCATGGTCTGGATCGGCGTCATGCCGAGCGCCGTGCCCGCTTCCGTCTGGCCGCTGTCGATGGAGACGATGCCGCCGCGGATGATCTCGCCGTAGAACGATCCGCCATAAAGCGACAGCGCCAGGATCGAGGCGAGCGTCGCCGAGATCTCGATGCCGGTCAGGATCGGCAGCGCATAATAGAACCAGACCAGTTGCACCAGCACCGGGGTGCAGCGAAACACCTCGCTGACACCGATCGTCAGCCAGCGCAGCGGCGCGAAACGCGAGAGCTTGGCGAGCCCGAAGATCATGCCGGCGACCAGGCCGAGCACGACGATGGCGATCGTGAAGGCGACCGTCAGGCCGAGGCCGTTGACGAACAGCCAGCGATAGGTCCACAGCGATCCGAAATCCCATTGATACATCGACACGTCCCCTCAGGTCGTTCGGCTTCGTCTTGCCGCGTCGTCTTGCCGTTTGACCAATGTCCGCGACGCGGCCGCCGTCCCCCGCCGCCGGACAGGCAACGCGAGATGGCCGCCGCGCGGCGGGCGCCCGGCCTCAGAGCGTGATGCCGGCGGGGAAGTCGGATTCGGAAATGCCGACCAGCTCCATATTAGACATGATGACCGAGCGGATCAGCCCGAGGCCGCGATTGAACTCGAGCCAGGTGTTGACATAGTCGCGCCAGGTCTTGTCGGCCTCGCGCCGGAAGCCGGCATTCGAGGTGGTGGCGAAGACCGGGGTGGGCAGCAGGAACTGGCCGATCGCCGGGTTCTTCTTCAAGACGGTCAGGGCCAGGATCAGCACCAGGCATTGCACGTCGGCGCGGCCGGTCTGCACCGCAATGGTCGCCTCGTCGGTGGTCTTGAAGCGCGAAATCTGCGCCTTCGGGCAGAGTCTGGTCACCACCTGGTCGTGCGACGAGCCGACATCCACGGCGATCTTCACGTCGGGGCTGTTCAGCTCGGCCCAGTTGCGCGGCGCGAAGCCCTTCTTGGTCACCATCGAAAAGGCGTTGCTGAACACCGGCACCGAGAAGTCGACGACCAGAGCGCGCTTCGGCGTCGGGTTCAGGCCGAAGAAGATGTCGAGTTTGTTCGATTGCAGATCGAGCACCGAATTGCCCCAGGTGGTCTCCAGGATTTCCAGCTCGACCTCCAGTTCCTCGGCAAGCGCCTTGGACAGGTCGATATAGAAGCCGCGCCATTGGCCGGACGCGATGTCCTTGTGGTAATAGGGTGCGCCGCCGGCGATCGCGCCGATGCGCAGCTTCTTGGTCCGGCGGATGCGGTCCAGGGCGGTTTCGGTGGCGGGCGCCTGCGCCGCGGCCGTTCCGGCACCGGCGGCCATTGAGACGGCCAGCGTGCCGATACCGGCGGCTGCCGCGATCATCCTGCGCGAGATCATGGTCATTCCCCTCTTTTGCGTGGCTGGAGCCATCGTCGAGCCTGGAGCATTCCTCGCTCCCCGGGCGTGAATTGTGAAGCGCTTGTTTTGCGTTATGTGGCGCGCGGCATTGCAGCACGGCGGCGAGGATGTCGGGGGACCGGCGGGCGGCTGGGCCAGGTGACAGTGCGAGGCGCACGGTCGGCGAGGGTTGCGGGACGAAATGCGGCGCTAAATCAACCCTCTCCCAGAGGGAGAGGGTGGGTCCGTCAGGACCCGGGTGAGGGGCGTGAGCGCCCAGAACTGATGCTGGCGCTCGCGCCGCATGCTGCCCTATCCGGAGATGGACGACCCCTCACCCGGCAGCTGACGCTGCCACCCTCTCCCTTTGGGAGAGGGTTGATTTACCGGCGCTTTTCCGACTTGGCGTCGGTCCGGGATGCCCTGGCGACCGTGTCGTTCTCAACGCTGTCCGCACCTGAGAGAACGGCCCGCTCGCGGGCCATCACCTCCGCGTGCCGTTCGCATTGCGCGCCCGACAACCCATGCTATCGTCGCGGCCTGATTTCCGGGGGGAAATGGCGGCTCCACTCCCAGGCGCGGGCGCGCCAGGTGGAACGGCCTGGCGGGCGAGGCGGATATGGGCATTCTCAGCAAGGCGGGGCTTGCGGCGCGCGGCCTTTGGCGCATCGCCGCGGCGGCGGCCATTCTCACCTTGCCGAACCTCGCCCTGCGCCCGGCGGCGGCCGAGACCACGCTCAGGGTGGCGCTGCATTCCGATCTCAAGATCATCGATCCGATCTGGACTACGGCGCTGATCTCGACCCATCACGGCTTCATGATCTACGACACGCTTTTCGCGGTCGACGAGAAGATGACGGTGCAGCCGCAGATGGTCGACAGCTGGACCGTCAGCGACGACAAGCTGACCTTCACCTTCAAGCTGCGCGAGGGCCTGGAATGGCATGACGGCCAGCCGGTGACGGCGGAGGATTGCGTCGCCTCGATCCGCCGCTGGGGTGTCCGCGACGGCATGGCGCAGAAGCTGATGGCGGTGACGGCCGAGCTTCGGGCAGTCGATGCCAGGACCTTCGTGCTGCGCCTGAAGGAGCCCTATGGCCTGGTGCTGTCGACACTCGGCAAGGCCTCGTCCAACGTGCTGTTCATCATGCCGAAGCGGGTCGCCGAGACCGACCCCAACAGCCAGATCACCGATACCACCGGGTCCGGTCCGTTCATCTTCCTGCGCGACCAGTGGAAACCCGGGGAGCGTGCCGTCTATGTCCGCAACCCGCGCTACCGGCCGCGCGCCGAGCCGCCGTCGGGAATGGCCGGCGGCAAGGTGGTGCGGGTCGACCGGGTCGAGTGGATCTGGCTGCCCGATGCCCAGACCCAGGTGAACGCCCTGCTGCAGGGCGAGATCGACCTGGTCGAGGCCCCGCCGCACGACCTCCTGCCGCTGGTCGAGAAGGATCCGAACATCGCGCTCGCGGTGCTGGCGCCGATGGGGCGGCAATATGCCTTCCGCTTCAACGTGCTGCACAAGCCGTTCAACGACGCGCGCATCCGCCAGGCGGTTGCCTATGCCTTCAATCAGCAGGATTTCCTGCAATCGACCATCGGGGACCCGCGTTATTTCCGCGTCTGCCGGTCGCTCTATCCCTGCGGTTCGCCCTTCGAGACCGAGGCCGGCTTCGAGGACAAGCTGGAGAGCAATTTCGTCCGCGCCCGCGCCCTGCTGCAGGAGGCGGGCTACGACGGCACGCCGGTGGTGCTCATGCAGTCGACCGATATCGGCTCGCTCGCCAATCTCGCCCCGGTCGCCAAGGCGCTGTTGGAACGGGCCGGCTTCAAGGTCGACCTGCAGGCGATGGACTGGCAGACGCTGGTCTCCCGCCGGGCCAAGAAGGACCCGCCGGGAGCTGGCGGCTGGAGCGCCTTCCTGACCTCCTGGGGCTCGATCGACGTGCTAGACCCTGCTTCGACGTCGTTCCTCAATGCCAGCTGCGAGCGCGCCGCCTTCGGCTGGCCCTGCGACGCCGAACTGGAGCGCCTGCGCGACGCCTTCGCGCGCGAAACCGACCCGCAGGCGCAGAAGGCGCTGGCCGAAGCGGTGCAGCGGCGCGAGGCGGCCTATCCGACCCACATCCAGCTCGGCCAATATCTCCAGCCGACCGCCTACAGGCGCAACCTGACGGGAGTCTTCGCAGCGTCCAACCTCGCGCTGTGGAACATCGAGAAGAAATGACCGCATGGCGGGGCCCGTGACATGACCTGGTCGATCGTAGCCCATGATCCCGCGAGCGGCGCCTTCGGCGTGGCGGTGGCCACCCGCGCCTTCGCGGTCGGAGCGAGCTGCCCCTTCGTGCGAGCCGGTATGGGCGCGGTTTCGACCCAGTCGATGACCAACCGCTATCTCGGCCCGGCCGTGCTCGACGGCCTGGCCGCAGGCCTGGCGCCAGCCGAGGCGATCGAGCAGGCCTTGCGGCATGACGAGGGGCGCGGGCTGCGCCAGGTCCATGCGGTGGATGCCCAGGGACGCAGCGCCGCCTGGACCGGGCGCAATTGCGTCGAATGGTGCGGCGAGCGCACCGGCGCCCATGTCTCGGTGGCCGGCAACATGCTGGCCGGCGCCGAAGTCGTCGGCCGCACGTTCGACGCCTTCGCCGCCGGTGTCGGGCTCACCCCGGCGGAGCGGATGATGGTGGCGATGCTCGCGGGCGAAGCAGCCGGTGGCGACCGGCGCGGCCGGCAGTCGGCGGCGATGCAGCTGACCACCACTGAAGATTTCCCCGATCTCGACATCCGCGTCGACGATCACGCCGATCCGCTCGGCGAGTTGCAGCGCCTGCTGGCCCTCTGGCTGCAGAACTGGCCGGCCCGCAGGGCCTGGGCGCCGAGCAAGGCCAACCCATCGGGCCAGGCCGATATGGACGCGATCGAGGCCGGCTGGGCCGCGCAGGGCCTGGATCTGAGATTCCGGCGGTAAGCGTTGGCGCGCGCCAACCCTCGCCCACGTTTTCGTGGGAGAGGGACTATCTGCGGCCTTTCGCTGTTCGGCATTCGCGATTCGCCACGCATGCCCCGTCTCCCCCTGCTCCCGCCCCCCTGCTCTTGAGGTCCCGTCGATAGGCGCGCGCGGTGCGCGCCAGCGCCAACCTGGACAACGAAGGTCCTGCCGCTGCATCATGGCGAAAGGGACGGCCGGTTGCAGACCGCATTTCGCCTGCCGTCTTGCGTGCGCAGCCCTTCCTCTCCAGCAGGCTGCCCGCAAAGGCGCCGAGCCCAGGCGCCGGACACATCGCATGAGCCCATCGGCCATCGGCGGGCCGCGCATTCGCCGGCATCAGCAGACGCAGTCGACACGCCAGGCATCGCATAGCCTCAACCGCCAGACCCATGCGGCGGCGCCATCCAGGCAGCCCCGGTCCACGTGAAATCAGGAGACGAGGCATGAAGCTCCGCATTGTCGGCGCCGGCATCGGCGCGCTGCTGTTGACGTCGGGAATGGCGTTGTCCCAACACGACCACGGCGGCCATGGAGCGGTCGGCAAGGTGGCCTTCGCCAATTCCTGCATTCCCGCCGTTCAGGACGAATTCACACGCGGCGTCGCGATGCTGCACTCGTTCTGGTTCAGCGCCGGCGAGCAGACGTTCCGCGACGTGCTGGCGAAGGACCCGAGCTGCGCGATCGCCACCTGGGGCATCGCCGCGATCCTCATGCTGAACCCGCTCAACGGCGTCGGCCCGACGCCGCGGGAGGCCGAGCGGGCCCAGGCGGCAATCGAGCTCGGTCGTCGGACCGGCGCCAGGACACAGCGCGAGCGCGACTATATCGACGCCGTCGCGGCCTATTATCAGGACTGGGCCAACCGCCCGGAGACGGCCCGCCAGTTGGCCCGGGCCAAGGCCTTCGAAACCCTCGCCGCCCGCTATCCCGACGATGACGAAGCCCAGATCTTCGGCGCGCTCTATCTCGTCGGCACCCAATCGCAGGCGGACCAGACCTACGCGGCCTATCTCAAGGCGGCGGCAGTGCTGGAAGGCCAGTTCGCCAAGACGCCGGACCACCCCGGCGTCTCGCACTACCTGATCCACGCCTATGACGCGCCGCCGATCGCCGCCCAGGGCCTGGCGGCCGCGCGCCGCTATGCCGGGCTGGCCCCGGCAGCGCCGCATGCGTTGCACATGCCGTCGCACATCTTCACGCGGGTGGGGGCCTGGGCAGACTCGGCGGCGACCAACCGGCGCGCCTATGATGCCGCGATCGCCAATAACGAGCTTCCGGAAGCCTATCACGCCAGCGACTACGCGGTTTATGCCTATCTGCAACTGGCCCGCGACGCGGCCGCGCAGGCAGCGATGGCCGATGCGCTCAAGCTCACGATCAACGCACCGGCGCCCCCGGCGGTGCGCTATGCCGCGGCCGCCATGCCGGCGCGCATGGCCGTGGAACGTGGCGACTGGCGCGCCGCCATGCAGCTTGTGCCGCCGCAGGGCGGCTTCGCCTATACCGATGCGATCATCTGGTTTGCCCGGGCGCTCGGCGCCGCACGGACCGGCGATGTCGCCGCCGCCGAACAGTCCGCCGCCGAGCTCGCCATCCGGCACAAGGCGCTGGTCGATGCCGGCAACGCCTATTGGGCGAGAGAGGTGGAAGTCCAGCAGCGCACCATTGCCGGCTGGATCGCCTTCGCCCGGAACCGGCCGGACGACGCGTTGAAACTGATGCGCGAGGCCGCCGACCTCGAGGACAGGAACGAGAAACATATCGTCACGCCCGGGCGCATCCTGCCGGCACGCGAACTGCTGGGCGACATGCTGCTGGAGGCCGGCCGGCCGGCGCTCGCACTGAACGAGTATGAAGCGTCGCAGCAACGCGAGCCCCATCGCTTCCGCGGCTATTACGGCGCGGCGCGCGCGGCCGAGGCCGCAGGCGACCGCGACAAGGCAGCGCTCTATTACGGCAAGCTGCTCGACCTGGCCAAGGACGCCGACGGCCAGCGTCCGGAGGTCGCCCGCGCCAGGACCTTCGTGGCGCGCTGAGCGGCGCCTGGCGTTCACTCGGGCGAGGCGCGCGAAGCCTCGCCTCTCGCCATTCCCTCCCCTACTCCCTACCCCTTACTCCGGACTCGCCCGCGGGCTAACCTTTCGGCAGCGTTACGAAATCGGTGACTTCTGTTGGTCTATCCTGACACGCCGCAAATATGCTTGGCGGGATGCCCTTGCCCATCGCCGCCTGCATCGCTTCGGCAATGCCAAGATGTGTCCGAGGTCTGTCGTGCAAGACGTGCTTCTGAACAAGGTTCGACAGGTCTTTTCGGGCGACCTGGCCATTTTCGGCGGCCCCGCCACCGATGACGCGACCGCCGGGCGATTGCGTGCCGAGCAGCTGGCCGGCGTGCTCCGGCACTCGCGCGGCATCATGATCGCCAATGTCTGCAATGCGCTGATCTTCGTCGTCGCCGAATGCCACACGCCGGATACCGGCGCCGCAGCGGTCTGGGCCGCCATGGTGATCGCCCTGGTCGCCCTGGTCCATCTCAGGCAAAGACAGCGGCGCGACCTGCCGAAACCGCAGACCGTATCGGAGCGGGCGGTGCGGCGCGCCGTCCTCTACGCCTTCGCGCTCGGCGCCTTGTGGTCGGCGGTGCCACTGCTGTTCTTCAACAGTGCCCCCATCGGCGTGCAGCTGGTCGTGGCCTGCCTGTGTTCCGGCATGCTGGCCGGCGGCGCCTTCGGCCTCGGCGGCATCCCGATCGCGGCCCTCGCCTTCACCGGCCCCATCTTCATCAGTTCGGCGATCGCCATCGGCCGGTCCGGCGACATGACCTATATGCTGGTCGCGGCCCTGCTGGTGGTCTATGCGCTGGTGCTGCTGCGCACCGTCTTTTCCTACGCGATCGAGACCGCCAGCAGGCTGGTCGCCCAGTTCGACGCGGAGCTGCGGCTGCGACGCGACCCGCTGACCGAGCTGCCCAATCGCCTGGACTTCACCGAGAGCGTCGAGGCGGCCTTCGCTCGGCTCGCGCGGGACCGCCGGCCGTTCACGCTGCTCTGGCTCGACCTGGACAGTTTCAAGGCGATCAACGACCGGCTCGGGCATACGGTCGGCGACGAAATCCTGGTCCAGGCGGCCGACCGCCTGCGCGCCTGCGTCGGGATCGGCGACGGGCTCGCCCGCCTCGGCGGCGACGAATTCGCGATCATCGCGGCCGACGCCGCCAGCCCCGAACAGGCCGCCGCCTTCGCACGCCGGATCGTGGAGGCCTTCGCCCAACCGTTCCACATCGACGGCCAGGAGGTGATGAACACGATCAGCATCGGCCTGGCGACGGCGCCGGCCGACGGTGACAGCCCGCGGACCCTGCTCAGGAGCGCCGATATCGCGCTCTATCACGCCAAGGGCGCGCGCGGCGGCTCGTTCCGCTTCTTCGACGCCACCGACCACGCCTTCGCGCGGGAGCGGCGCGCCATCGAACATGACCTGGGCAATGCCCTGCAGCGCGGCGAATTCCGCCTGGTCTACCAGCCGATCCTCAATCTCGACGACGACAGGATCGTCGGTTTCGAGGCGCTGATCCGATGGCATCACCCGACACGCGGCCTGGTCGGTCCGGTCGATTTCATCCCGGTGGCGGAATCGACCGGAATGATCCGCCGGATCGGCGACTGGGTGGTCGAGGAGGCCTGCCGCGCCGCAAGCGCCTGGCCGGACGCCATTCGCATATCGGTCAATTTTTCGGCGGTGCAGTTCCGCGACCCCGGTATCGCCACGCGCGTCAAGGCGGCGATCGCGGCCAGCGGGCTGGCGCCGGGCCGGTTCGAGGTCGAGGTCACCGAGACCGTGCTCCTGTCGGACGATGCGGCAGCGCTCGAGATCCTGCTGGCCCTGTCGGCCGAAGGTGTCCGTGTCGCCCTCGACGATTTCGGCACGGGCTATTCGTCGCTGAGCTACCTCAGGAAGCTGCCGCTGCACCGGGTCAAGATCGACCGATCCTTCGTGCAGGACCTGCAGACCGATCTGCAGAATGCCGCGATCGTCAAATCGGTGATCGGGCTCGCCGCGGATCTCGGCATAGAGACGACCGCCGAGGGGGTCGAGACCGCCGAGCAGCTCGCCTTCCTGCGCGCCCATCAGTGCAGCGAGGCGCAGGGCTACCTGATCGGCCGACCCGTCGACGCCACCGAGGCAACCGCCCTGCTCGAAAGGCAACCTCGCCCCGCCAAGGCCTCGACCACCCGGGCTTCGGGAAAGCGGACGGCCAAGGGCAAGCCTAAGGCGCATTGCGATTGAATGGCGGTGCAGATGGCGGCGGCGATCGGACTCAGCCCTGTCCCTGGCGGTCACCACGTTCGCATAACGCGATAGGAACTTAGGACGTCACCCCCGGCCGAGGCGAAGCCGAGGGGAAGGGGGTCCAGGGGCCGCTTGATCGGGGCCTGCCGTGCATGCGATCGACGTCTTTTCCTGCCATCGAAGGTGGGCGCTTCGACTGCCGGGTGAGCGCTTCGACTCCTGGACCCCCTTCCCCTCGGCTTCGCCTCGGCCGGGGGTGACGTCGAGAATTCCAACGACAGGGTGGCCTATTGCGGTGGCGCTCACTCAGGTCCGTGACCGATGTGAATGCTGTACTCCCTCGGGACCACGCCAGCCCCCAGCCCCCCTCACTTGCCCGACTGGCCCTCCGGATCGCCTTTCGCCGAGCGCGGCGGATCGAGAACCAGGAAATGCTCGGCCCCGCCATGCCCATCGCCGGGATCGTGGCGGAAGCGGTCGAGCTCGGCCTGCAAGGTGGCGTCGGCTTTGGACACGCGGCGATGCTGACGCAGATGCTCGGCCCAGGATTCGACCATGAACCATTCGACGATCCGTTCGGGATCGGCGGCATCCTCGGCCACCCACCAGGCATAGGCGCCGTCGCGGCGCCGCTGCTCGCAGAACCCATAGAGCGCGGCCAGGAAAGCCGGACGTTCGGCCAGAGGCACACGATATTCGACGACGATCTTCACCGGTCCGCGGTCGTTCTCCACCGGCTCGGCGAGCAGCGGCTCGGGCCAATGATTGGAGGGCGTGAGATCAGCCTCGCCGGCCGGCAACCGGATGCGCGCCGCGACCAGGCCGACCAGCACCAGCCCGGCGCCGCCGATCTGCAGCGCCGCCGGCACGCCGGCCCAATGGGCCACCGCGCCCCAGGCGAGGCTGCCTGCCGCCATCGCGCCGTTGAACACGGTGAGATAGATGGCAAGCCCGCGTCCGCGCACCCAGTTGGGCAGGATCGCCTGGGCGACGCCGTTGAGGGTGGTCAGCGCCGCGATCCAGCCGCCGCCGAGCACCAGCAGCAACAGCACGGCGAGCCAGCGCGGCGGGCCGAATGACAGGCCGGCCATGACCACCGCGGCGATCAGGGCGGCGCCGAGCAGCAGCGCATCCGAATCGAAGCGCTGCCGAAGCCGCGGCAGCAGGACGGCGCCGACGACCGCACCGGCGCCGACGGCGCCCAGCAGCAGGCCGTAGAAACCGGCGCCGCCGCCGAGCAGGTTGCGTGCCACCAGCGGCAGCAACGCCCAGATATTGCTGGCGAAAGCAAAGAACAGCGCGGCGCGCAGCAGCACCACATGCAAGTCCCGGCTGGCGCGCGCATAACGCAGGCCGGCCCGGAAGGCGCCGGTGAAGCGTTCCGCCAGGGCGGTATCGGCATCCGGGTTTCGCCGCCACCAGACGAGCGCGGCGATGACGACCAGATAGGTCGCGACATCGGTGCCGTAGGTGACGGAGGCGCCGAGCGCCGCCAGCATGACGCCGCCGAGCGCCGGCCCGATGGCGCGGGCGATGTTGAAACCCAGCGAGTTCAGCGCGACGGCATTTTTCAGCTCGGCCCTGGGCACCAGTTCCGGCACGATCGATTGCCAGGTCGGGCTCATCAGGGCCGCGCCGACGCCGCCGAGAAAGGTCAGCGTCACGATGGCCGTCACTGTGATGGTGCCGGTGGCGGCCAGCAGCATGAGCGTGAAGCTGACCCCGGCGAGAAACACCTGGATGGCGATCAAGAGCTTGCGCCGGTCGACGATGTCGGAGAGCACACCGGCGGGAATGGCGAGGAAAAAGATCGGCAGGAAACCGGCCGCCTGGACCAGCGCGACGGTCGCCGGTGAATTGGTCAGCTCGGCGACGATCCAGGCACTGGCGACGTCACGGACGAAGACGCCGGTATTGCCCAGCACGGTGGCGACCCAGAGCACCAGGAAGACCTGGTGGCGCAGCGGCGCGAAGCCGCCGGAAGCGGCCTTCGCCGGCGCC
Organism: Hyphomicrobiales bacterium; assembly: GCA_017304475.1. Lineage (GTDB taxonomy): Bacteria > Pseudomonadota > Alphaproteobacteria > Rhizobiales > Phreatobacteraceae > Phreatobacter. The sequence goes on from JAFKKV010000016.1 coordinate 282,630, forward strand.
GCAGCCGGCCCGTCGAGATCATGGGTCATGCCGTCCTTCGACCGTTGACGAACAGGGCCGCCATGGCGAAACCGCCGACGATGGCCAGGTGCTCGAAGAAGGTCGCAGCCTGACGGCCGCGCTCCGGGCCGTCAAATGCCCAGAATGCATGGGCCAGCAGTGTGGCGGCCACGGTGAAACCAGCGAGGAGGCCGGCGCCAAGCCAGCAATAGCGCCGCGTCAGGAATAAGAGCGAACCACCGAGCTTGACCAGGATGACGGCGGCTGCCACCAGGCCCGCTTGTGTTGCGCCGAGACCGCCGCCGACAAGGCCGGCGACCTCGGCCGTGGCACCGGAAAAATCGCTGAGCTTCGTAACGCCGCTGGTCAGGAAGGGCGAGGCCAGCGCCAGCCGCGCCACCACGGCGAGCCCCGGCAGCGCCAGCAGCAAACGGATCGGAGCGGGAACCGCGATGTCGTCTTTCAAAGTCAGGCTCATCTGCGCTCGCCCTCTAAAACGCCCAGCAGGAGCAGCCGAGTGCCCCCCAGAAGGAGCGTTCGTCCGATACCGGCACATCGGCGGCCCAGGACTGCGCATGGGCATGGCCATGCACGCCGCATTGGCTGGTGCAGCCGCAGGCCGCCGCCGCGAAGGCATTGATCGTTCCGCCCTCGCGCCCGGCGCGCTTCTGGTAGCCACCGAAGCGGCCGACCGGCGACCAGTCCGGCATGGCCGGCGGCAGGTCGGGAGCGAGATCCCGATAGTCGCCGTCGCCATGAACAGGCGTGCCGCCAAGCAAGGTCAGCACCGAGGTGATGTCCTGGATGGCTTCACCCGGAACCGTGAAATAATCGTCGGAGAGGACCACGAGATCGGCGAGTTGGCCGGGCCTGATCTGGCCTTTCTTGCCGGTCTCGGTGGAGAACCAGGTGTTGCTTTCGGTCCAGAGCCTGAGCGCCGTCTCACGGTCGATGAGATTGGCGGCGGGATAGAGCGAAAGGCCGCCGAGCGTCCGGCCTGTGACCAGCCAGGAGAGTGACACCCAGGGATTGTAGGAGGCGACACGGGTGGCGTCCGTGCCGGCGCCGACCTGGACGCCCATGTCGAGCATGCGCCGGATCGGCGGCGTGCGCTCGGCGGCGCGATGGCCGTAGCGCTCGACGAAATATTCGCCCTGATAGGCCATGCGGTGCTGCACGGCGATGCCGCCGCCGAGCCTGGCGATGCGCTCGATATTGCGGTCGTCGATGGTCTCGGCGTGGTCGAACAGCCAGTTGATGCCCTTGAGCGGCACGTCCCTGTCGACCTTCTCGAACACGTCGAGCGCGCGGGTGATGGTCTCGTTATAGGTGGCGTGCAGCCGCCACGGCCAGCGGTTCTCGGCCAAGAGCCGCACCACCGGCTCGAGCTCGCCCTCCATGCCGGCCGGCAGCTCCGGCCGCTCGACCTGGAAGTCCTCGAAATCGGCGGCGCTGTAGACCAGCATCTCGCCGGCGCCGTTGTGGCGATAGGTGTCGTCGCCCTGCCCCGGTGTGACCTGCTTCGCCCAGGCCTGGAAGTCCGCAAGCTCTTCCTTCGGCTTCTGGGTGAACAGGTTATAGGCGATGCGCACCGTCAGCTGGCCCTCGGCGTGCAGCTCCTCGATGATCCGGTAGTCGTCGGGATAGTTCTGGAAGCCGCCGCCGGCATCGATCACGCTGGTGACGCCGAGCCGGTTGACCTCGCGCATGAAGTGCCGCGTCGAGTTCTTCTGATATTCGGCCGGCAGCTTCGGCCCCTTGGCGAGCGTCGCATAGAGGATGGTGGCGTTGGGCCTGGCGATCAAAAGGCCCGTCGGCTCCCCCCTGGCGTCGCGCACGATCTCGCCGGCCTGAAAGTCGGGCGTGTCCTTGGTGTAGCCGACCGCCCGCAGCGCCGCGCCATTCAGCAGCGCCCGGTCGTAGAGATGCAGGATGAAGACCGGCGTGTCGGGGGCGACCGCATTGATCTCCTCGATGGTCGGCAGGCGCTTCTCGGCGAATTGATGGGCGGTGAAGCCGCCGACCACCCGCACCCATTGCGGCGCCGGCGTACGGTCGACCTGCTCCTTCAGCATGCGCATGGCGTCGGCGAGCGAGCGCACGCCGTCCCAGCGCAGCTCCATATTGTAGTTCAGGCCCCCGCAGATGATGTGCATGTGGCTGTCGATCAGCCCGGGGATCACCCGCCGGCCCTTCAGGTCGATGCGCCGGGTGGCAGGTCCCGCGAGCTGGACGATGTCGCGCTCGTCGCCGACGGCGAGGAAGCGCCCGTCGCGAATGGCGACCGCCGCCGCTTCGGGCCGCTGCCGGTCGAGCGTGGTGATCCGGCCGTTGAACAGGATGAGGTCGGGGAACGCGGTCATGGCTTGAGCCTCGGCATTGCGCGAGCGATTGGCAAGGCCAGCGGCGAAGGCGCCGAGGCCGGCTGAGACGGTGCGTCGGTCGATCGCGCCCATCACGGATCGCTCCTGGCCGCCGTGCGTGTGGCGGCAGGACGCCCGGGCAACTCGCCCAGCACGTGTTCCCGGCAGTCGGCCAGCACCTCGGCGGCCGACAAGGGCTTGCTGGCCATGAGGTTGCGCACGATGGGAACCAGCTGTTCGCCGACGAGGATGCCGAGCAGGCCGACCAGCGCCACCACGGGCGGCGCCGGTGAACGCACACCGACCAGCGCATAGATCGCACCGACCATGAGGCCGACCGCGAGGGACAGGAGATAGAGCTTCATCGCGCCCCCGGATGCTTGGCGATACGGAATCCGGCTAGTGCCGCCACTTGAAGGCGAAGCCCTGCTTCGCGGCTGGCATAGGAAGACCTGCCCGCTCAGCCCTCATGGGCGTCGAACATCGCCTTGGCGTAGATCAGCCCGAGGCCGTAGCCACCGCCATGCTTGACCGCGATGCCCGTCGTGAGGGCATAGGTCTCGCCGCGCGCCCAGTCCCGCTGCAGCTCGAGCAGGTATTGCAGGGCGGTCATCGGGCGAGCCCCGGCCTGGACCATGCGGTCCATGGCGCAGCGATGCGCCTCATCGGAGACGTCGCCGCAGGCATCGGCGATCACATGGACCTCGAAACCCTGGTCGAGCGCCGAAAGCGCAGGACCGACGATGCAGACCGAAGTCCATAAGCCGGCGAGCACGAGGCGCTGCCGGCCGATCTCATTGACCCGGTCGCAGACCCGGGCGTCCTCCCAGGTATTCATGGTGCTGCGGTCGATGATCTCGGCCCCCGGGAAAGGCTGCTTGACCTCATCGAAGATCGGACCGGAAAAGCTCTTCTCGGCCACCGTCGTCAGAATGGTGGGAACGCCGAAGCCGGCGGCGGCGGCGGCCACCATGCCGGCATTGTTGCGCAGCAGCACGGCATCGATCGACTTGGTGGCGAAGGCCATCTGAGGCTGATGGTCGATCATGATCAGCGCGTGGTTGGACGGGTCCAGCAGCGTCTTGCCGGGACTGGGGCGAGCGTTCACGGCCATGGCGAAGTCCTTGTCGGGGTTCAGCTTTTCGAACCGGCCCGGAGCGTTCCCGAGAGCCTGGCCCGGCTGCCCGCGAAGCTAGACGCTCGGCCGAATGAGGGAACCCTGTTTCATTTGCTTTGATGCAAGCCGACCTTGCGGGCCAGTGCGTCGTCGTTCTCGGCCGGCGCGCCCGGCATCCCCAAGGAGGCCCGCGTGGATGGCGGCGCGGACCGCGCCAGCCCGGGCTCGCTCCCCTCGATGAGCGGCCGGAGCTGTGTCAGGCGCACGGCCAGGAAATCCAGGAAGACACGCACGCGGGCCGACTGTTTCAGGTCGGGATGGGTCAGAAGCCAGAGGTCGGCGGCGTGATCGGGCACCGGCGGCGCCAGGCGACGCAGCAGGGGGCTGGCATCGCCGACATAGGACGGCAGGTAGCCGATTCCGAGGCCGGCCTCGATGGCCTCGGCCAGGCCCAGCACGCTGTTGACCGTGCAGGCGACATGCCCGGCCGGAACCTGGCGCAGCGTCGCCTGGACGGCGGGCGGGGCGCCGCCATCCTCCGACAGCATCACCCAGGGCCGCTGGGCCGGCGCGGCGTCATTGGCCGAAACCGGCGCGGCATCGGCGACGCGGCCGTAGAGCGCCCAGGCGACACGCGCGATCCGCCGGCCGACCAGCTCGGGCGGCGGCGCGTCGACCGCCTGCACCGCGACATCGGCATCACGCCTGGCGAGATCCGGCGTCCGGTTGCCCAGGACGAGGTCGAGCTGCACATCCGGGCATTTGGCACGGAACGACAGAAACAGCGGCATCAGCAGGCGGGCGTGCAGCGCGTCGCTGGTGGTCACCCTGAGCTCTCCGGCGGGCGCCTGGCTCCAGCCGGCGAGCTTGCGGGTCGAGGCGGTCAGGTCGGCCTCGATCCGTTCGGCCAGCGCGATCATCTCCTGGCCGGCCGGCGTCGGCACGTAACCGCTCCGGCGCCGCTCGAACAGGCTGGCGCCGAGCGTCGCCTCGATGGCGGCCAGGCGCCGGAACACGGTGGAATGATTGACACCCAGCGCCGCCGCTGCCGATTGCAGCCCGGCACCGTCGGCGATCGCCTTCACCAGACGAACGTCGTCCCACATGAAAGGCTTGCGGATATTGGTCATGGGGCTGCCGATCATTCGCTCGTGACGATATAGGCAATGTGGGTATTTCACGTTTGCAAATCAAATATGAAATCTGCCCCATTTAGATTGCGACAACGCAATTTACTAAAATGCATCCCCGGCGCGGGGCGCGGCCAGGATGTGTGCCCGACCCGCGTTCGACCACACGGCCATCACCTGAAGCGCCGGCGGGACGAAGCCCCGCGTCGAAACGCCGCTCCGGCACTGACCCGGACGACGGTCCTGCCGCCACGAAAACGCCCCCGTTGCCCAGGAGATGCTGGCTTGCCCCAGGGTTAAGAGACGCGCCTGCCGCGCGGCCATTTACGGTGCCGTCCCATGCTGAATTCCGCCCGTAAATCGCCGCGCCAGGCCCGCTCGCGGGCAACCGTCGACGTGATCCTGGACGCGACCGTGCTGGTGCTGGTGGCCGAGGGTTTCGCCGCCACCACGACGACACGAGTCGCCGAGCGGGCGGGTGTCAGCGTCGGCTCGCTCTACCAGTATTTTCCGAACCGCGAAGCACTGGTGAATGCGGTCGCACACCGCCACGACATGGCGCTGCAACAGGAGGTGGGACAGACCCTGGCCGCCGCGCGCGGCGCCGGCCTGCGCACGGTGCTCGGCCGCGGCCTGCAAACGGTGATCCAGGTCCATGGCCGGAACCTGGCGCTGCAGCGGGTGCTGGTCGAAGAGGCGCCGCGCCTCGGCGTCAGGTCCTGGGTGATCGACCCCGATGCCTATCGCCACACGACCTCGCGCCAGGTCTTCGACCAGCATGAAAGCGAATTGCGCTCCGGCTTCAACCGCGAAGCGGCGGCCTTTCTGATCCCCAATGTGGTGGGCGCCAGCATCGCCGCCGCCACCTTGTCGCGCCCGGCGGCCTTCACCAGCGGCGAGCTGGAAACGGAACTGACCGAGATGATCTATTCCTACGTGGCCGGCCGCTGAGCGGAATCATCCGCCGCGGCACCTGGCCGGCGTCAATCATCCGCCCTAGCGCACCCTGATGTCGAAGGAATAGGACGCACCGAAACCGACGGTCACCTGGTCCGGCGAGCCGCGCAACCTGACCAGCGGGCTCGACGCCGCGCTGCCGAGCAGGCGCGCATATTCGACATAGGAATGCACGGTCCATTGCGGATTGATCCGGTAGCGCAGCAGCGCGCCGGCGCCGACCGAACGCGCGCCTCCCCTCGCATCATAGGCAGGCAGGCCCGAAGCGAGCGCCTGAGCGGCATCGATGCCGAAATAGGGTTGCAGCGCACGGCTGTCGCTGACCGAGAAGCGCGGGCCGCCCGACAAGGTGAAGCCGTTCCAGGACGGCGCGATCAGGTCGGCCGAAAAATCGGCGACGATGCCCTGGTGTCCTCCGAAACCGCGGCGCAGCTCGACGCGCCCACGCAGCCAGTCGACCGGGAAATATTCGGCGAAACCGCCGATCTCGGCGGTCCATTTGACATTGTCGAGGCCGTGCAGTGCGGCATTGCTGCCGGCGGAGCGCTCCGGCACGAACTTGCCGACCGGACCGGCGCGGAAACCGCCGAAATCGATCAGGGCGAAGCTGATGCCGTCGCGCGGGCTGCGGAACCGCTCCGGCGTACCGGCGCGGCGGATCGAGAAGATCGGCACCGGATTGAGCAGGAAATCCTTGGAACCGTCGAAACGCGGCTTTGCCTCGGCGCCGATGCCGATGGTGACGGTCCAGTCGCCGAGCGGCGACGGCAGAAACGGCAAGGTGAAGGGCGGCGGCGGCAAGGTGAAGGCAGGCTCCGCCGAAGCGGCCGTCGGCACGGCGAGCACGCCTGCCAACGCGACGAGAAGACCTGGACGGCGCATGGATTTTTCGACCTCGGAGCGGACGCATGTCGGAAGGCGGCCGGCGCGGGGGGATCTGCCGCGCCGGCCCCGGTTTCGCTCGGAAGGGCTGGACAACGTCCGAGCCCACTCAAGGTAGGTGGGTTGGAAGGTGAGGAGAATTCGCGTTAGAGGCGAGCCGAGGATGTCGAGATAAAGCGCTGATATGACACGATGAATCGGCGCGTTATGGTGCCTGGAGCGAGCTTTTCCGGAGTTGCTTTCGCATTTGAGAAACGAGCCGCGCGCGTGAGGTGCGTCACCCCCTGCCCCTTGGCCAGCTCCCGGGCGGGTGGCTCATGGGGCATGATCTGACATGATCGGACGATCAGGCTCCGGCGCGGCGGTACGCGCCTCAAGAGAGCGAGACAACCGGGAGGAACGCCATGGCAGATCCATTCGACACGACCACCGCCGGCGCAGAGGCCCAGCCCGACTACGGGCAGGCCGCCGCGGCCTTCGATTTCGAGGCCGCCGCTGCCGCATTGGACGGCAGCCTGTCGGATGGAATCAATGCCTGCGTCGAATGCTGTGATCGCCACGCCGGCACCGGTCGCGTCGCGCTCTACTGGGAGGCCCAGGACGGACGCTCCGCGCAGTTCACCTTCGCCGAGCTCCAGGCACTCGCCGCCCGCTTCGCCAATCTGCTCGCCAGCCGCGGCGTCAAGCCAGGCGACGTGGTCGCCGGGTTGCTGCCGCGCACCCCCGAACTCCTCGTCACCATTCTCGGCACCTGGCGCGCAGGCGCCGTCTACCAGCCGCTGTTCACCGCCTTCGGCCCGAAGGCCATCGAGCACCGGCTGAAGACCAGCGGCGCCCGGCTGGTGGTCACCGACACGGGCAACCGGGCCAAACTCGACGGGATCGAGGGCGTCGGCTTCGAAACGGCCGTGGTGCGCGGCGGCGACCAGCCGCTGCGCGAAGGCGATCTCGACTTCCGCGCCGAGCTCGACCGGCAGCCCGCGAGTTTCGCCCCGGTGATGCGGCGCGGCGACGACTTGTTCCTGATGATGTCGACCTCCGGCACCACCGGCCTGCCCAAAGGCGTGCCGGTGCCGCTGCGCGCGCTCGTCAGCTTCTCCGCCTATATGCGCGAGGCGGTGGACCTGCGCGCCGAGGACCAGTTCTGGAACATCGCCGATCCCGGCTGGGCCTATGGTCTCTATTACGCCGTCACCGGCCCGCTGATGCTCGGCCACGCGACGCTGTTCTATGACGGCCCCTTCACGGTGCAGGACACCTACCGCGTCATCGCGAAATACGGCATCACCAACCTCGCCGGCGCCCCCACCGCCTATCGCTTGCTGATCGCGGCGGGACCGGGGCCGGCCGCCGCAGTCAAAGGCCGGATGCGCGTCGTCAGCAGTGCTGGCGAGCCGCTCAATCCCGAGGTGATCCGCTGGTTCGCCGAGCACCTGGCCGTGCCGATCTACGACCATTACGGCCAGACCGAAACCGGCATGGTGGTGTGCAACCATCACCGGCTGCGCCATCAGGTGCGGCTTGGAGCCGCCGGCCTGCCATTGCCCGGCTATCGCGTCGCGATCCTGGACGATGAAGGCCGGGAGCGGGCGCCGCATCAGCCGGGCGTGCTCGCCATCGATATCGCCCGTTCGCCGCTGATGTGGTTCACCGGCTATTGGCGGCAGGACACGCCGGCGATCGCCGGCGGCTATTACCGCACTGGCGACGTGATGGAGATGGACCATGACGGCAGCGTCGCCTTTGTCGGCCGCTCCGACGATGTCATCACCTCGTCGGGCTATCGCATCGGCCCCTTCGACGTGGAGAGCGCGCTGATCGAGCACGCCGCCGTGGTGGAAGCCGCCGTGATCGGCAAGCCGGATCCGGAGCGCACCGAGCTGGTCAAGGCCTTCGTGGTGCTGGCGAAAGGCGTCGCGCCCTCGGAAGCTCTCGCCGAAGAGCTCAGCCACTATGTCAAGCAGCGCCTCTCGGCCCATGCCTATCCGCGCGAGATCGCATTCGTGGCCGAACTGCCCAAGACGCCGAGCGGCAAGCTGCAGCGCTTCATCCTGCGCAACCAGGAAATCGCCAAGGCTGCGGAAGCCGGCAAAGGCTGAAACGCCGCGGCCGCTTCCCAGCACCGGCATTTCGCCGCATAGTTCCGCCCCATGCCCGGCCCCGCCGGTGCGAGGAGATGTCAGGCCATGCCGGCTGAAGCGTCCGCACATGCCCCTCTGGCGCGGTTCGCGGCGGTCGATACGCGCTCGCCGGACGAAGCCCGCGACGCCATCGGGCGGATCTTCTGCCCGCATTTCCTCACGCCCACGGCACGCAACCCCGGCCATTTCCACGCCCGCCACCACAGCGCGCCCCAGGCCGGCTATTCCGTGAACTTCGTCGCCTATGGCGCCGAGGTCGAGATCGACCCCGGCGAGCTTTCCGGCTTCTTCCTGGTGCAGGTGCCGGTGAAGGGCGCCGCGCTGGTGCGCTGCGGCAGCCGGTTGACCGAGGTGACGGCCGGCCGTTCCGCCTCGATCCTGTCGCCGACCTTGCCGACCCGCATGACCTGGCATGATGCCTGCGAGAAGGTCATCGTACTGCTCCGCCGTCAGGAGGTGGAGCGGCTCGCCGGCGCGATGATCGAGCGCCCCTGCGAGCGTGTCGAGTTCGATGCCGGCGTCGACCTGACCGATCCTGTCGGCCGGGCGCTGGCCCGTCATGTCCAGATCATGCTCGACGCCGCCGACGGGCCGGCGCCAGTGCCGGAAGCCTATCAGGTGCTGCTGCGTGACGGCCTCGCCACGCTGATGCTGACCGGGCTCCGGCATGACCGCTCGGACTTGCTGGCGCGGCCCGCGGCCCTGCCCGGGCCGGCCGTGCTCCGGCGCGCGGAAACCTTCCTGATCGAGCATGCCGCTCGACCGATCGCCATGGCCGACGTGGCGCATGCCGCCGGCGCCAGCCTGCGCGCGCTGCAGGAAGCCTTCCGCCGGCACCGCGGCGAGACGCTGACCGAAAGGCTGCAGGCGATCCGGCTGGAACGGCTGCGCGCGGCGCTGATCGATGCGGGCGAGGCGGCCAGCGTCAGCGAGCTGATTTTCGAGGCCGGTCTGGGACATGCCGGCCGCGCGGCGGCGGCCTATGCGGCGCGTTACGGCGAAGCGCCGTCGCAGACGAGGCGGCGGGGGAGGTAGGGGTGAATGGGGATGAAGCGACAAGCACCGTGTGCGTGAACCCTCGCCCGCTTGCGGGAGAGGGTGGCGCCGTTAGGCGCCGGGTGAGCATCTGTGTTCCGCGTCAAGCCTGTTTTGGGGCGTGGGCGGTCCAGATGCGGTCCTGAGCGATGAGGGTGTTGGCGAGCACGACGAGCTTTCGGGCGACAGCGATGAGGGCGCATTTGGGCTTCTTGCCCTTGGC
>JAFKKV010000051.1 GCA_017304475.1 Hyphomicrobiales bacterium
CGGCCGGCGGTGGCGGCGGCGGCGGCGCGGGCGGCACCGGCGGCAGCGGTGGCGACTTCGGCGGCGGTGGCGGCGGTACCAATAGCGGATCTGCGGGCGTCGGTGGGTTCGGCGGCGGCGGCGGCGGCGGCGGCTATGGCACCACGGGTGGTGCTGGTGGTTTCGGCGGCGGCGGCGGCGGCGGCGGCGTTAATGGAGACGGTGGCAGCGGCGGCACAGGCGGCGGAAACGGCGCCGGCTACAATGGCGGCATTCGAGGCGGCGGCGGCGGTGGCGCCGGCTTCGGCGGCGCGATCTTCGTGCGCGATGGTGCCTCTCTGAACATCTCCGGCTCCGGTACGTTCAGCGGCGGCGGCGCCGCCGGCGGCGCCGGGGGCAGTGTCGGGGGTGGCGATGGTGCCGCGGCAGGCTCCGACCTGTTCCTGGCGAACGGAACCACCACGTTCAATCCCACGGGCACGCTGACCTTCAACGGAACGATCGGCGATGCCAGCGCGTCGAGCGTGCCGACCGGCCAGGGTTTCGTCGCGGGCAGCGGCCCGGGAGCCGCCATCGTCATCGCCGGCGGCACGGTCGTGCTGAACGGCGCCAATACCTATGGGGGTGGCACGACGCTCTCCGGCGGCGTGACGGTGGCGGGCAATGCATCGGCCTTCGGCCCGGGCATTGTGACCTTTGACGGCGGCACCCTCAAGGCCGGCGCCGCTGGCCTGACGATTGGCAACGAGATCCTGCTCGCGGCGGGCGGCGGCACGGTGGATAGCGCCGGCCAGACGCTGACGCTGTCAGGAACCATCGACGGCAAGGCCGCGGAACTGACCAAGACCGGCGCCGGAACGCTGGTCCTGAGCGGCGCCAACTCCTATTCCGGGACCACCCGCCTGACCCAGGGCACGCTGCGCCTCGCGAACGACCTGGCGCTCGGCACCAGCACGCTGGTGACCACCGGCTCGGTGGTCGATTACGCCGCCGGCGTCAGCATTGCCAACACGATCGTGATCCAGAGCAACACCACGCAGTTTCAGGTGCTGACCGGGACGGCGACGCAGGTTGGCGAGGTGCAGCAATCCGGTGGGGCGCGTCCTCTGGAGAAGATCGGCGACGGCACGCTCATCGTCCATCAGCTTTCCAATACCGGCACGACGACGGTTTCGGCCGGCACTTTGCAGGGCGGCGCGGCCTATGCCTTCGGCATGCAGAGCGCCTATGTGGTCACGTCGGGCGCGATCCTCGATCTCGGTGGTTTTGACCAGGCGATCGGCTCGCTCGCCGGTGCCGGCACCGTCACCAATGGCGGCCCCGATGCCGCCACCTTGCGGCTCGTCGGCACGTCCAATGCCAGCACGACCTTTTCCGGGGTGATCCGCGACGGTGCGAGCCCGCTGGCTCTCGAACTGGATATGCTGGGAACCCTGACCCTGACCGGCGTCAACACCTATACCGGCGGCACGCGGATCTGCGACTGCTCGACGCTGCAGATCGGCAGTGGCGGCATGACCGGCTCGATATCGGGCGACGTGGTCAATTATGGCACCCTCGTTTTCAACCGGTCCAACATCTACCAGTTCGACGGCATCATCTCGGGGGACGGAACGATCCGCCAGATCGGCGCCGGCCGGACGGTCCTGACCGGCGATTCCAGCGTTTTCGATGGCACGACCAAGGTCGAGGCCGGCACGCTTTCGGTCCTGGGCAAGCTTGGCGGCACGCTGAACGTGCTTTCGGGCGGCACGCTGATCGGGACCGGCACGGTCGGCAATACCGCAATTGCCGCCGGCGGCACGCTGGCGCCCGGCAATGGAGGAGGGATGCTGACGGTCCAGGGCAACCTGACCTTCGCGGCGGGATCGACCTACCGGGTCGACATCGCCTCGGCCGGGGTGAGCCTCGCCCATGTCAGCGGGACGGCGGCGCTTGCCGGCGCCGTCGTGGCGAATTTCGCGCCGGGCGCCTCGATCGTGCGGCAATATACCATTCTCGACGCGACCGGTGGCATCAGCGGTGGGTTCGATCCAAGTGCCGTCGCCAACTTGCCGGCGGGCCTCAAGGCGACCGTCAGTTCTGACAGCAATCACGCCTATCTGAACCTCGACATTGCCTATTCCGGCCTGCCCAGAAACCAGCAGAACGTCGCCGACGGGATCGGCGCCTCCTTCCGCGGCACTGGCAGCCTTCCCCTGATCTTCGCAGCGCTGACGCCGGGCGGCCTGACGGTCGCTTCCGGCGAGGTGGCGACCGGAACCCAGCAAAGCGCCTTCAACGGCGCGAGCCTGTTCCTCAACCTGATGCTCGACCCCATGGCCGGCGCCCGCGGCGCCACCGCCTCCGCGCCCGGCTCGTCGCTTATCGAAATGTCCGACCTGTCGGCCGGACCGACGCCGGCCGCCCGCGTCGAGGCCGGCTGGAGCGTCTGGACCAAGGCCTTCGGACAGGCCGGCCGTACCGCCTCGGATGCCGGCCTCGGCGCGGCCGGCAGCGCGTCCTCGGTGTTCGGGGTTGCCGCCGGCGCCGACAAGCGGATTGCGGCCGACACGCTGGTCGGCTTCGCGCTGGCCGGCGGCGGCAGTTCCTTCGGCGGGCGCGGCAGCGCCAGCGGCGACTTCTTCCAGGCGGGCCTCTACGGCTCGACCCGGCTTGGCGAGGGCTATCTGTCGGCGGCGCTCGCTTATGGCTGGAACCGCTTCGAGGTGACGCGCCAGGTCGGTTTGGGCGGGGCCGCCGAGACCTATATGTCGTCGCCGGTCGCCCATACCTTCGGCGGCCGCCTCGAGGCGGGCCGCCGCTTCGGCACGCGCGCCTTCGCCTGGACACCCTATGCGGCGGTCGAGGCCATCGGCTATTCGGCTTCGGCCTATGCCGAGCGCTTCACGGCGCCGGCCACCGGCGTGTTTGCGCTCAGCTACGCGGGCAAGACATCGGGCACCTTGCGCACCGAACTGGGCCTTCGCCTCGACAGCCTGACGCCGCTCGCGCCCGGGGCTGATCTGCTGACCTTCGGCCGGCTCGCCTATGCCTATCAGGCCGGGACCCAGCGCTCCATCGACGCAGCCTTTCAGACGCTGGCCAATTCCGGCTTCGCGGTCTTCGGAGCGCGCCCCTCGGCTCACACCGCGCTCGCTTCGTTCGGCGCCGAGGCGCGGTTTGCCGGCGGCACGCGGGTGACCACCTCGCTCGACGCCGAACTCGGCGATCGCCACCGCTCGATCCGGGCCAATCTGGGGCTGCGGCACAGCTGGTAGGGGCGGGCGCCGGAAGAGGCGACGACCCGGCCGTCGCCGGGCGCCTTCGTCCGTTAGTGAATCGTCGAGAGAAAGGCCTTCAGGCGCGCGCTCGGCTGCTCGCCGAAGAACTGCTCGGGCGGGCCTTCATAGTCGACCGCGCCGTTCTCCATCAGCATCACCCGATCGGAGACCTGCCGCGCGAAGCTCATCTCGTGCGTCACGATGATCATGGTCATTCCCGACTTCGCCAGCTCGGCGATGACGGTCAGCACTTCGCCCGTGGTCTCGGGATCGAGCGCGCTGGTCGGCTCGTCGAACAGCATGAGTTCCGGATCCATGGCCAGCGCCCGCGCGATCGCGGCGCGCTGCTGCTGGCCGCCGGACAGCTTCGAAGGGAAGGCATTGGCCTTCTCGGCGAGGCCGACGCGCTCCAGCAGTTCCAGCGCCCGGCGCTCCGCCTGCTGGCGCGGCTGGCCGAGCACCATGACCGGAGCCTCGATGATGTTCTCCAGGACGGTCATGTGCCAGAACAGGTTGAACTGCTGAAACACCATGCCGATCCGGCGCCGCTGCGCGACGATCCGGCGATTGTTGAGCGGCACCAGCTTGCCGCCACGGGTTTCCTCATAGCCGATCAGCGCGTCGCCGACATAGATCCGCCCCGCCTGGTAGGTCTCGAGCTGGTTGATGCAGCGCAGGAACGTGCTCTTGCCCGAGCCCGAAGGGCCGATGATCGAGGTGACCTTGCCGCGCTCGACCGACAGGTCGACGCCCCTCAACACCTGATGATTGCCGAACCACTTTTCGACCTTTTCGGCGCGGACCAGCGCCGCCGGGGCCGCCGCCGGCGCGTTTGTCGCCATGGCCATGCTCATCTCCGCTCGGTTGTGGGTCTCGGCCCGGCTCGCAGATAGACGGCGACGCTCTGTCCCCAGTTGCGGACCGGCTCGTCCAGCTCATGGGCGCGCAGCCTGGTCTCGATGACGCCCTGGATGAAGTTCCAGACGGTGGTCAGCAGGAGGTAGGTGATGGAGACGACGACCAGCAGTTCGAACGTCTTGAAGGTGGTCGCCGACATGCTCTCGGTAAGCTGGAAGATCTCCTGGACGCCGATGACGCTGGCGAGCGAGGTCGTCTTCAGGATGTGGTTGAAGTCATTGCCCAGCGGCGGGATGATGACCCGCGCGGCCTGCGGCAGGACGATCCGCCGCGTCACCAGCAGCCCGCCCATGCCGAGCGACTTGGCGGCCTCGACCTGGCCGCGCGCCACGGCCTGGATGCCGTTGCGCACGATCTCCGCCATATAGGCGCCTTCGTGGATGCCGAGCCCGATCACCGCCGCCTGGAACGAGGCGGAGATCGTCAGGCCGGCAATGGTCAGGTCGGCGAAGCGGAAGAACCCCGCCGCCGCCAGCCCGGAAAAGAAGAAGACCAGCAGGACGAGGACGGGGATGCCGCGGATCAGCCAGACATAGAAGCCGCAGGCCCAGCTGATCGGCTTGAACCGCGACAGCCGGCCGAACCCCACGACGATGCCGATGACCAGACCCAGCAGCATCGCCAGCACGGCCATCACGACGGTCTTGCCGAGGGCCAGCAGATAGAGTTCGCCGGGATTGGTCAGCCGGTCCCAGAAGAATGACCAGTCGAACCCCATCTCAGAGTTCCGAGCCCTGCATGTTCCACTTCTCGATGAGAGCCTTGTAGGTGCCGTCGGCGACGATCGTATCGAAGCTCCGCTTCATCGCGTCATGCAGCGCGGTATTGCCCTTCTGCAGGCCGATGCCGGTGAGAATGAGCCCGAAGGGGTCGCCCTCGGGACGGAAATCGTTCGGCCTCAGCCCGATATAATAGGAGGCGGCCGTCGTGGTGGTGCCGAGCACCTCGATCTGGCCGGCCGCGAGCTGCTGGAACGTGTCGGTGGTCGTCGGCAGCACCACCAGGTTGATTTCGGGGCGGCCCGCCGCCTTCAGCCGGGCATTGGCCTCGATGGCGAGATTGTGGATGGTCGTGCCGTTGGGCACGGCCATCTTCCTGCCCGAGAGGTCGTCGAGCGAGCTGGCCCGCAATGTGCTGCCCTTGGTCGTGACGATCCGCTGGCCGGTGCGCGAAAACGGGATCATGTCGATGATCTCGAGGCGTTCCGGGCGGATGAACAGTTCCTGCATCAGGGCGTCGCATTGCCGGGCCTGCAGGGCCGGGACGAGGCCGACGAATTTGAGCTGGACCCAGTTGACCCTCAGCCCCATGCGCTTGGCGATTTCCGTGCCGAGTTCGACCTCGAAGCCGGTCGGCCGCTGCTGGGTGTCGTGAAAGGCCCGCGGCGGATTATCGATCGTCGCGCAATAGGCAATGCTGCCTTTGGCGGCGAGCTCCGCAGGTGGCGCGACCGGGGGCTGGGCGAGGGCGGCGATCATGCCCCCCGGAACCAAGGCCACGCCGAGAAAGGTCGCGGCGATAACGGCCCGGCGGCTCACCAGGGTGCGGAGCCGTCCGAGCCGATCTGAATGCCGAGTCTTGCGTTCCATCGTCGATATCTCCCCTCTTGTCGCATCGTCGTGCCGTCGATCCCCCAGGCGTTCCGCCGTCCCCGGCCAGGCGAGGGACGCCGACGATAATGTTGTCGGGGGTGATCGAATATGTTCGTTTTGTCGGGCGGCCGTCACCTCAGCGCCGAGCCGCCGCGGCGTCAGGTCATATAGACACCGCCGGTGACGTTGATGCCTTGACCGGTCATGAATCGTGCCTGGTGTGAGCAAAGGAAGACCACGACATCGGCGACGTCTTCCGGCTCCTCGAGGCGCCCGAGCGGGGTCTGGGCGACGTAGTCGGCCACCACCTGCTCCGGTGTCGTCTGCCGCAAGGTCGCCTCCCAGACGATCTCGCGCGATTGCATCCCGGTCTTCACGAAGCCGGGGCATACCGCATTGACCCGGATGCCGCGTGGCGCAAGCTCCCGCGCGAGCGCCTGGGTCCAGCCGAGAACGGCGAATTTGGAGGCCGAGTAATGAGCCAGGAGCGGCGCGCCGACCTTCGCGGCCAGCGAGGCCGTATTGACGATACAGCCGGCGCCTTGCGCCACGAAATGCCGCGCGGCGACCTGGTTCGTCAGGAAGACGCCACGTGCATTGACGTCGAAATTGAAGTCCCAGTCCTCGTCGGTGAGCGCGAGCGCATGTTGCATGGTCGACACCCCGGCATTGGCGACGAGGATGTCGCAGCCGCCGAGTGTTTCGAGCGCGCTCGACCAGGCCGCTTCGACCGAAGCCCTGTGCCGGACGTCGACGGCGAGGGCGACGGTGTCGCGGCCAATTTCGGCGGCCGCCTCGCGGGCTGCATCGAGGTCGAGATCGGCGATCGCAACCCGGACTCCCTGGTCGACGAGCGCGGTTGCGATGGCGCGTCCGATGCCGGCGGCGCCGCCCGTGACGACGGCGCGCTTGCTCGCCAATTCGGCGAGGACCGGACGGACGGCGGCAGTCGGCATGATGGGCTCCCCTGAATTGGATGGCACTAGATAGCAAACATTATTCGACATCAAGAACAAAAATAATGTTTGAAAATGTGCGATATCCAGCTATGAGATTGGGGCGCTTGCTGTGTCGCCACGGATTCCGAATGCACGATCACGACAAACCCGCCGGTCACGGCGAGCCTCAGCTGGCTCGGGAGCGCGATCGTGCGCGGCTGCTCAGCCGGGGACGGCACGCGCGCATTCTCGAGCTGCTCGCCGCGGCGGGGTCGGTGACCGTCAGCGCGCTGGCGGCCGAGCTCGACGTTTCCGACATGACGATCCGCCGTGACCTGCTGGAACTGGAGGGCGACGGACGCCTGAGGCGGATCCACGGCGGAGCCGTTCCGGCGGAGAGCCTGCCGCCGGTCTCGATGGACAGCGAGGAGCCGAGCTTCGACGCGCGCCTGCGGCAGCGCCGAGAGGCCAAGGAGGCGATCGCCGCTGCCGCCGCCGACATCGTCGCGCGCTATCGCACCATCGCGCTCGACGTCGGGACGACCACTTTTCTGATGGCGAGCCATCTGAAGGCTCTGCCGCATGCCAGGATCTTCACCAACAGCCTGCGGATCGCCGCGGCGCTGGATGGCGCCGCGCCCGATGTCTATGTCGCCGGAGGGCGCGTCCGCGGCGACGAGATGTCGACCTTCGGGCCCTCGGCAACAGCCCAGTTCGAGGCCTTGTGGTTCGACGTGGCTGTGATCGGCGTCTCCGGGATCACCGCTGAGGGCCTGTTCGACTATTCGTTCGAGGACGCGGATATGAAGCGGGTCTACCTGCGCCGGTCCGGGCTCAAGATCGTCGTCTGCGACAGCGCCAAGTTTCAGCGGATGTCGCTGGTTCATCTTGCTCCGCTGTCGGACGTCAACGTCCTCGTCACCGATGCCGAGCCTCCGGAGAGGCTGGCGGCCGTGCTGGCCGCGTCGCGTGTCGAGGTGCGCATCGCCAAGTCCCCCGCCGGCGCATGACGGCAGGCGCATCGGTTCGCATTGCAGGAGAAGGTTTCCATGGTTTTCGCGTGTTTCGGCAACAAGAAGAAGGTCGTCATCTCCATGGCCCATATCGGGGCCTTGCCGGGGACGCCGCTCTATGATGCCGACGGCGGCATGAACAAGCTGATCGACGGCGTCCTGGCCGATGTCGCGGCTCTTCAGGCCGGCGGCGTCGACGCCATCATGTTCGGCAACGAGAACGACCGCCCCTATGTGTTCAAGGCCTCCGTCGAAGGCGTGGCGGCGATGACGGCGATCGTCCAGGCGGTCAAGCCGGAACTGAAGGTGCCGTTCGGCGTCAACTATCTCTGGGATCCGATCGCCAGCGTCGGCATCGGCGCGGTCACCGGGGCGAGCTTCGTGCGCGAGATCTTCACCGGCCTGTTCGCCTCCGACATGGGGCTGTGGCAGCCCGATTGCGCGGCCGCCTCGCGCCTGCGCAGCAATCTGCGCCGCGACGACATGAAGCTGCTCTTCAACATCAATGCCGAATTCGCCCATTCGCTCGACCAGCGGCCGATCGAGCTGAGGGCCAGGAGCGCGGTCTTCTCGTCAATGGCCGACGCCATCCTGGTGTCCGGCCCGATCACCGGCCAGCCGGCCGACCAGTCGCATCTGCGCAGCGTCTGCGAGGCGGTCGGCAATGTGCCGATCTTCGCCAATACCGGCGTCAATATCGACAATATCAAGGACATTTTCTCGATGGCCAGCGGGGTCGTCATCGGCACCCATTTCAAGGTCGACGGGATCACCTGGAACGCGGTCGACGGCGACCGGGTCAAGCGTTTCATGGATGTCGTCTCGGCCCTGCGCTGAGGCGCCGGCGACTGGCGCGGCGAGGGGACGGGTAAGGGCAAATTCGGCGGCAAGCGACATGGCATGCGTTCTCGGCCTCGACATCGGCACGACCACGACGATCGGCATCCTGGTCAGGCTGCCCGACACGGTGCTGGCCATTGCCTCCCGGCCGGTCGCCTTGCGCTCGGACCATGCGGGCTGGGCCGAGGAGGATCCCCGCCAGTGGTGGGGCAATGTGCGTGACATCGTGGCCGAGCTCATGGCGGCGAGCGGCGTCGCCGCCGCCGATATCGCGGCGGTGGGGACGACCGGCATGTTGCCCGCCGTCGTGCTGCTGGATGACCAGGGCGTGCTGCTGCGGCCAAGCATTCAGCAGAGCGACGGCCGCTGCGGCGCCGAGGTGGCGGAGCTCCGCCGGGAGGTCGACGAGGCAGCCTTCATCGCCAAGGCCGGCAATGGCATCAACCAGCAGCTCGTCACCGCCAAGCTGCGCTGGATCGAGCGCCACGAACCGGAGGTCTTCGGCCGCATCGCCACCGTCTTCGGCTCCTACGATTACATCAACTGGCGCCTGACCGGTGAACGGCGCGTGGAGCAGAACTGGGCGCTGGAGGCAGGCTTCATCGATCTCGCGACCCACGAGATCGATGACGGACTGGTCGCGCTCGGCCATATCCCGCGTGCGGCGGTCCCGCCCAAGGCCCGCTCCCATGAGATCATCGGGGTGGTCTCGGCCGCGGCCGCGGCCGAGACCGGCCTCGGGGCGGGAACGCCGGTCGTGGGCGGTGCCGCCGACATGATCGCCTCGGCGCTCGCCGCCGGCATTGCCGCGCCGGGCGACGTCCTGCTGAAATTCGGCGGCTCGGTCGATGTGCTGGTCGCGACCGAACAGGCGCGGCCGGATCCGCGGCTCTATCTCGATTATCATCTGGTGCCAGGCCTGTTCATGCCGAATGGCTGCATGTCCACCGGCGGCTCGGCACTCAACTGGTTCGTCCGCACTTTCGCCGCCGGCGAGACCGGACCTGCGGAGAAGCTCGGCCTGTCGGTTCATCAGCATCTCGACCGGCTGGCCGAGGCGCGCCCGGCAGGGGCCGACGGCATTACCATCCTGCCCTATCTGCTGGGGGAGAAGACGCCCATCCACGATCCGGCGGCACGCGGGGTCATCGAGGGCCTGACGCTCAGCCACGACCTCGGCCATCTCTGGCGGGCGCTGCTGGAGGCCTATGCCTATGCGATCGCCCATCACATCGAGGTCCTGCAGGACATGGGCCACCGCACCGAGACCTTTCTGGCCTCCGATGGCGGCTCGCACAGCCGGATCTGGATGCAGATCGTCGCCGACGTGCTGCAGCGGCCGGTGCAGCGCCTCGCCGGGCATCCCGGGTCCTGCATCGGCGCGGCCTGGACGGCGGCGATCGGCGTGGGGCTGACCACGGACTGGTCGGGGCTGTCGGCCTTCGTTCGCCATGCCGAGAGGCTGGAGCCCGATCCCCGCCATGCCGAGATCTATCGCAAAGGCTATCGCCGCTACCGCGCGCTCTATGACAGGCTGGCGGCCGTCGGCGGGATCCCGGCATGATCCGTCGCGCGGTTGCCTGGGACATTGACGGAACGCTGGTCGACAGCGAGCCGCGTCATCACCGCGCGCTGCTGGCGGCGTCGCTGCGCTGGGGCGTCGACTTCTCGGACCTGCCGGATCAGGCCTTTCGCGGCGTTCACATGGGCGATGTCTGGGACGTGTTGCGCGACCGTCTTCCCGGCGATCTCGGCATGGTGGAATGGCTCGCCGCCATCAATGCCTGCTATGCCGCGGATCGTGGCGCGATGGCGCCGATGCCGGGGGCGGTCCGCACCATGCGTGCGCTGGCCGATCGCGGCGTCGCGCAGATCTGCGTGTCCAATTCCAGCCGTTCCGTCGTCGATGCCAATATCGCGGCCCTCGGCATTGGCGACTGCATCCTCGGGTCGATCAGCCTCGACGACGTCACGGCGGGCAAGCCCGATCCCACGCCCTATCGGGACGCCTGCCGCCGGCTGGCCTTGGCGCCGCAGCAGGTGGTCGCGGTGGAAGACAGTGCGACGGGCGCCCAGTCCGCGAGGGCCGCAGGTCTCTTCGTGGTCGGCTATTGTCCCGATGGCGGCGGGATGGCCGATGTCGACCTGGTAACCGCCGATCTCGGCGACATCCTCGCCCTCGTCATGGCGGGCGAATGAACCCTGGGGCGGCTCGCCGGCGCCGTCAGGACGCCTCGCCGCCGTGGCGCGGCGATGCCGTGAGGATCATCGAGAGCTTGGCCGAGAGTTCATGTTGCTGATAGGGCTTGCCCAGCCGCGGCAGGTCGCTGATCACGCCCGCCGGCAGGTCGGCATAGCCGGTGGCCAGCAGCACCGGCAGGCCCGGCCGCAATGCGCGCGCCCGGTCCGCCAGCTCGACGCCGGTCATGCCGGGCATGGCATGGTCGGTGATGATGGCGTCGACATGGCGGCCGCTGTTCAGGATGTCGAGAGCTTCGCGGGCCGAGTTCGCCTCGATGACCGTGTGTCCGAGATCCTCAAGCATGTCGACGGTGCTCATGGCGATGAGAAAGTCGTCGTCGACGAACAGGATGGTCGAGGCCGGCGCCTCCACCGGCTCGGCTGCGATCGTATCGGCAGGCTGTACCGGCACGCTCGAAGCCGGCAGCCAGAGTTCGGCAGTGGTGCCGATGCCGACCGCGCTGGTGATATGCAATTTGCCGCCGAGCTGGATGGCCAGGCCATGAACCATGGACAGGCCGAGGCCGGTGCCCTTGCCCAGTTCCTTGGTCGAAAAGAACGGCTCGATGGCGCTCTTCAGCGTCGCCGCATCCATGCCCGTGCCGGTATCGGTCACGGCCAGGCGCAAATAGGCGCCAGGCGGAAGCTCCAGCGCCGGTGGCGGCGCCGACTGCTCCAGGACGATGCTCAGGTCGCCGCCATCAGGCATGGCGTCGCGTGAATTGACGACGAGATTGAGAATGGCCAGTTCGAGCTGGTTGGCGTCGACCACGGCCGGAGGAAGATCGTTCGCGAGCCCGGTCCGGACGGAAATGAGCGGGCCGAGCGAGCGTTCGATCAGCGACCGCATGCCGCCGACGAGCAGCCCGAGATCGACGGGTTCGGGCTTCAGGTCCTGGCGCCGCGCGAAGGCCAGCAACCGCTGGGTCAAGGCCGCGCCGCGCTTGGCGCCCTGGGTGGCGCCGTCGATATAGCGTTCCAGTTGAGGAGCGCCGGCCAGCCGCTTGCGCAGCAGATCGAGATTGCCGAGGATCGCCGCCAGCAGGTTGTTGAAATCGTGGGCGACGCCGCCGGTGAGCTGGCCGATGGCCTCCATCTTCTGGGCCTGCCGGAGCTTCTCCTCGTTCTGCCGCAACTGCGCGGTGCGTTCCTCGACCAATTGCTCAAGCTGTCCGCTGAAGCGCAGCAGCTCGGCTTCCGCGTGCTTCTTGGCGGTGACATCCTGAAACACGCCGATCATGCGCGGTTCGCCGCGATCGGTCACGATGCGCGCGCGGATCTCCACCCAATGCGTGCTGGCATCCGGCCAGACCACGCCATGGTCGATGAAATAGTCCTCGCCGGTTTCGATGCTGCGCGCCATGGCGTCGCGGACCCGGTTGCGGTCGACAGGCGAGATGCTGTCGATCAGGTCGTCATAGGAAAACGGCTCGTCCGGCGCGCGGCCGAAAAATGCCTTGCAGAGCGGCGAGGCGTTCATCCGCCGGGTCTCGATGGTGAGTTCCCAGGTGCCGAGCTTGCCGGCGCGCAGCGCCGTCGACAGGCGCTCCTCGCTGTCGCGCAGATCCTCCAGCACGTCGCGGGCCTGGTATTGGCGGCGGCGGCCGCGCAGCGCGTTGCGCACCACGCTGATCAGCGTCTCCGGGTGAAAGGGCCGCTCGACGAAGATGACATTGCCGAGAATCGCCGAGAGGCGCGCCAAAGCCGGGTTCCGCTCGGGTCCGCCGCCGCGCTTGCTGAGCACGATGAAGGGGAAATCCGACCAGGGAGGCTGCGTCTCGATCCAGGCGAGCAGAGGCTTCGCGTCCGCCAGGTGAAAGGCCTCCTCGGTGAGGACGGCGGCGGCCGCGTCCTGCCTGAGGTCGAGCGGCATGCGCGCGAGATCCTCGCAGGCGACCGCGGCGATCCCGCCGCTCCGCAACAGCTCGATGGCGACGATCGCATCGCGGCCGAGCGGCGCATGAACCAGGACGCGTTCCTGCATCATCGCGTTGTCTCGTCCCCAAGCAGCGGCGAATGGGCACCCGCATAGACGGGCACGCCCTTCAGCACGCCCTGGAAATCCTCGAGCGGCGCGCCGATCGAAATGCCCCGGTGGCTGATCCGGAACTCGCGGATCGAATCCTCGTGGCGGCCCGACCGCTTCTTGATCACCGAGATCGCCCGGCGAACCCGGCCGAGCGCCTCGAAATAGCGCAGCAGGATCACCGTATCGGCGAGATAGGTGACATCGACCGGGGTCTTCATGTCGCCGACAAGGCCATGCTGGGCGACCGTCAGGAAAGTCGTCGCCCCCTGCCGGTTCAGATATTGCAGCAGCTCGTGCATGTGCAGGGTCAGCGAGTTCTCTTCCGGCATGGCTGCCTGATAGCCGTTCAGGCTGTCGATCACGACGGTCTTGGCTTGGCGTTCATCGACGAGATGGCGAACCCGGTGCGCGAATTCGCCGGGTGTCAGCTCGGCCGCGTCGACCTGTTCGATGAGCAGATTGCCGTCGTCCCGCATGCCGGCGAGATCGATCCCCATCGCCTTGGCGCGATCGAACAGAAGGCCGAGCTCCTCGTCGAAGATGAACAGCGCCGTCCGCTCGCCGCGCATCACCGCGGCCTTGGCGAAATGCATGGTCAGCAGCGACTTGCCCGAGCCGGCGGGGCCGAGGACCAGGGCACTCGAACCCTTTTCGAGGCCGCCGCCGAGAAGCGCGTCGAGCTCGGCGATCTGGCTGGTCGTGACGGTTCGCGTGAAGGCCGTGCGATGTTCGGCGGAAACCAGGCGTGGAAACACGATCAGGCCGCCCCGCCGAATGGTGAAATCATGATAGCCGCCGCGAAAGCCCTGGCCGCGATATTTGATCACCCTGAGCCGCCGCCGCTCGGCGCCATAGCTCGGAGCCAGTTCCTCCAGCCGGATCACGGCATGGGCGACGCTGTGGACCGTCTTGTCGGTGACGTCGGTGGTCAGGTCGTCGAGCATCAGCACAGTCGCGCCGTGGCGGGCGAAATAGTGCTTCAGTGCCAGGATCTGCCGGCGGTAGCGAAGCGAGCTCTGCGCCAGCAGCCTGATCTCCGAGAGACTGTCGACGACGATCCGGTCGGGCTTCAGCCGTTCGACGGCTTCGAAGATCTGCTTGGTGGTCTCGCCGAGTTCGAGGTCGGAGGAGTAGAGCAGGCTTTGCTGCTGGTCGGCGTCCAGCAGGCTTTCGGGCGGCGCGAGTTCGAAGACGTTGATCTCGGTGCCGAGGTCCCAGCCATGCGAAATGGCGCTGGCGCGAAGCTCGCCTTCGGTTTCCGAAAGCGTCACATAGAGCCCTTTCTCGCCGGCCTTCGCGCCTTCGAGGAGATAGGCCATGGCGATGGTGGTCTTGCCGGTGCCCGGACTGCCTTCCAGCAGATAGACATGGCCGCGCGCCAGGCCGCCGACGAGGATATCGTCCAGCCCGGGAACGCCGATCTTGGCCTTGGTCGATGCTGTCTCATCCGTCATGAGCGACTGCCGTTTTTTCCGTTCGTGTTGAGAATTGCGTTTCGACAGGAACGAACGCCGGCCCGCCGGCTTGGTTCCCGTGTCCTGGCGGCGCGAGGGCTGCAACTCGCGGCCGGGCCGCGCGATCGCCGCTTGCGAACTGCGGCAGAGGGACGCGGGCGAGGGAGGGAGTGGGCAGGAGCCGCCGGCCCCCTCGGGCGGGTTCGATTGCCATTGCGCCTGCAAGGGGTTAGCCGGCGCGGTTTGATCGCCCGGATTGCAGCGGTCATGACCGCCGCCGCCGCGCCGGCCCTGGGCTTCGCTTGCCGTGTTGCACCGCAAGCGTTATGCTTATGTCAGCATGAAACCTCCGATTGCCTGGCTGTCGGCCTGTCCCAAGCGCTGCCCGGGTCATCACGGAGCCGGCGCTTGATGGTCTCCTGGTCCACCGACGAGCTAAGACCCCACGAACGTTTCGAGCATTGGCGCGAAGTGCGCGGCAGGCATTTGGCCGGCGTGACCATGGATGTGGACCGCGACAAGCGCGGCATTTTCAAAGGCCGGTTCTCCTCGGCGGCCGTCGGCGGCGCGATGCTGTCCGAAATCCAGGCAACCGCCTATGACGTCAGCCGCAGTCCGGCCGACATCAACCGGGTCTCGAGCGACAGCCTGCGCATCTCCTATCTGGTCAGCGGGCCGGGCTGGTGCGACACCCCCGCAGGCCGCAGCTACCTGGCTGAAGGCTCGATATCGACCAGCTATTCCGACCTGCCCTTTGCGATGGCCCAGCGCCCGGGCAACATGCATGTCCGGCTCCTGCGGATCCCGCTTGCCCGGCTCGATGCCCTGGGCAGGGCGGCCCGCGATTATCACATCGAGCCGCTGGCGCAGGAGGATCGCTACACCCGGCTGATCCGTGCCTCGTTCCTGAGCCTGGCCGAGGACGCGGCGCGGCTCGACGCGGCGGAAGCCGATCGCGCGGTGACCGATCTGGCACAGCTGGTTCTGCTCGCCCGCGGCTCGGTTCGGCGCAACCTCCCGGAGAGCCGCGAAGCGGTCCGCAGCGGCCATCTCACGGCGGCGCGGCGGATCATCGCGCGCAACCTGCACCGCCAGGATCTCGGGGTCGAATCACTCGCCAAGATGCTCGCTGTTTCGATTCGGCAGGTGCATGCCATGTTCGAGCCGACCGGCATGTCGTGTCACCGGACAATTACCGCCATGCGGCTCGACGAGGCCCGGCGCCTGCTGGTTCTGACGCCGGAGCGGCCCGTCACCGACATCGCCTTCGCCTGCGGCTTCGACAGCATGGCGACCTTCTACCGCGCTTTCCGCAAGGCGGAGGAGGCGACACCCGGCGACTTCCGGCAGGCTCTGCTGCGCGATGTCGCCTGAGGCGGCCCGGGCCGCCCTCGATCACGCCTCAGAGCACCACGATGCCGGAATGCTTGGCCTTGTTTTCCGGCTCGACATGGATGGTCACCAGCGCGTCCTGGATCTCCGATTTCAGCGCCCGCTCGATCCGGTCGCAAATGTCATGGGCCTGCGACACCAGGGTCTGGCCCGGCACGACCAGGTGGAAGTCGATGAAAGTGACGCGGCCGGCCTGACGGGTGCGCAGGTCATGGGCCTCCAGCGCTCCGTCGGCCTCGCAGGAAATGACGCCGCGAATGCGTTCGAGTGTCTTTTCGGGCACGGCTTCGTCCATCAGGCCGCCGAGCGAGTCCTTCATCACCTGCCAGCCGGACCACAGGATGTTGAGCGCGACCAGCGCGGCCAGCGCCGGGTCGAGGATCGCCCAGCCGGTCGCCACCGCCAGCAGAACGCCGAAGGTGACGCCGATCGACGACACCACGTCGGACAGGAGGTGCTTGCCGTCGGCCACCAGGGCCGGCGAGCGCAGCTGCCGTCCCCGGGTGATCAGCAGCCAGCACCAACAGGCATTGATGACGCTGGCCAGCCCGTTGACCAGCAGGCCCTCGAGCGGGGCATCGAGGGGCTTCGGTTCGAGCATTCCCGCATAGGCCGCGCGCAGGATCAGGATGGCGGCCACGACGATCATCACGCCTTCGAGCACGGCGCTGACATATTCGGCCTTGTGATGGCCGTAGGGATGGTTGGCGTCGGCCGGCCGCTCGGCCAGGCGCACCGCAAGCAGCGCGGCGATGGCGGTCGCCACGTTGACCGTGCTTTCCAGCGCATCCGAATAGAGCGCGATCGAGCCGGTCATGTGCCAGGCCAGAAGCTTCAGGCCGAGCACGATGACGCCGACGACCAGGCTCCCGGCCGCGAGCTTGAGAGTTTTAGACATGGGTTTCGGCACCGCCTGCGAGGAGGAGCGGCGCTATCTAGCCAACCCGGCCGGCCCTGGCAAGCCCTCGAAGGAACTTATCAAGTCCTTGGATTGTCTTGCAAATCGGTCGCAAGAGCAGCGCTGCGAAGAGCCGGCTCAGGGTCTCGCGCCCGGCCCGGTCCAGGGGCCGCGGTCAGAGCGCAGGGGCAGTGTTCGTCGCCATCCAGATGACGTGCTTGGCGCCGCCGCGCGAACCATTGGCGCGGACGCGCAGGTCCTCCACGGCGAAGCCGGCCTTGCGCAGCCTTTGGGTGAAGGCCTGGTCGGGCGCCGAGGACCAGACGGACAGGATGCCGCCGGGGCGCAGAGCCTTGCGGGCGACCGCGAGGCCCCGCAAGGTGTAGAGCCCGTCATTGGTCTGCCGGCTCAGGCCTTCCGGGCCGTTGTCGACATCCAGCAGGATGGCGTCATAGACCGCCGCGCTCGCGCCGATGAGGTCGCCGACATCGGCCGCGCGCAGGTCCACGCGGGGATCGGTCAGGCTGCCGGCGAAGATCTCGGCCATCGGACCGCGGGCCCAGGCGATGACCGCCGGCACCAGTTCGGCGACGGTGACGTGGCCGTCGGTTCCGAGCTGGCCAAGCGCCGCGCGCAAGGTGAAACCCATGCCGAGCCCGCCGATCAGCAGGCGCAGCCCCGTCCGGCCCGCCAGGCGGTCGAGCGCCAGGGTGGCCAGCGCCTGTTCCGAGCCGCTGAGGCGGCTGTTCATCAGCTCGTTATTGCCCAGCATGATCGAGAACTCGGCGCCGCGCTTGAACAGGCGCAGTTCGCCGCCGCCCGGAATGGACGCGGTGTCGAGCAATTGCCTGGGAATCACGATCGGGCTCTCCGGTTTGGGCGACGGATCGCCTTCGCATAACCCGGGCGGAACGATCGGGCCAGCACGTGGCCCGGCAGGGGAGCGTCTCATGGGCCGGCGCCGCGGCGCCGGGGCCGGCCGCCTCGTGCCGGACGATGTGGCGGCGAGAGCATTCCCGGCTCCGCCCGGCACAGGCGTGAAACATGGTGCGCCTAGAGCGGGAGGGCTCTGAACAGCCAGGGCTCAGCCCAGGATGTCCCATGCCCACCGGTCTTCTGCTTCGTTCCGCCGCCCTCCTCATGTTGGTGGCGATGCTCACTTCGGGTTCGGGCGTCCAAGCCGCGGCGCGGCCGGTGAAGCCGGCCGAGGTTGCCGGCGCCATGGCCTATCTGCTGCGTATCCGCGACGGGGCCTGCCCCGGCATCACCTTCGATCCCTTCCTCATGTCGAAGATGATCGATCCGGCGGGGCTCTCCGTCGAGGCCGTCAGGCGTCGCTTTCCCGGCGAATTCGATCGCAGCTATGCCGAGGCGCGCTCGCGCATCGCCGCGGAAAACCTGCAGGCCTATTGCTGGGTGATCCGGTCGCTGTTCGGCCGGACGCCGGGCGAATTTCCCGGCCTGGTGTTTCACTGAAGCGCGGCTCTCTGCATCACGCAGCGCGTCGCGCGAGCCCGTCTACCGGGAAAAAGGGAAGGGGGCGGCGATCGTCGCGGCCCCCTTCGGCAAAGCCTGAAGGCCGGTCAGCGTGCCAGCACGCTGGCCGCTTCGCGGGTGGTCGATACCGCCTGGGAAACCTGTGTCACGGCTGCCGAAATGCCGGTCATGTTGTCGGAGATGTCGGCGACGGCGCGGGCCGCGCTCTGCATGTTGTCCGACATGTCGCGGGTGACCGCGCTCTGCTCCTCGACCGAGGCGGCGGTCGCGATGACGTTGTTGCGCATGATCTCGACCTCGCCGCGGATCGATTCCAGCGCGTTGACCACCTCGCTCGATATGGTCTGCAAGCCATTGATTTCCGAGCCGATCTGTTCGGTGGCTTTGGCAGCCTGGTTCGCCAGGTTCTTGACCTCGGCGGCGACCACCGCGAAGCCGCGCCCGGCTTCGCCCGCCCGGGCGGATTCGATGGTGGCGTTGAGCGCCAGCAGGTTGATCTGCCCCGCGATATTGTTGATCAGCCCGACAATGCCGCCCATGGCGCTGGCGGCCTCCGAGAGCTTCTTGGCGAAAGTGCCGGCGGCGTGGGTTTGTTCCAGCGCGCTGTCGGTTGCGGTCTGCGACTTTGCCATGCTCTGCGAGATCTCGACCACCGAGGCGGCAAGCTCTTCCGCCGCCGCCGCCATGGTCTGGACATTGCCGCGCGTCGCCTCGGCGACCTGGGCGGCTGAGCTCGATTCATGGGTCGAGCGTGCCACAGCCTGGTCGATCTCGCTGAAATTCTGGTCGATCATCTGCCTGAGCTTGGCCAGCAGCTGGATCTGTTGGGTGATGTCGGTGGCGAATTTCACCACCTTGTAGGGCCGTCCGGCGGCGTCGAAGATCGGGTTATAGGAGGCCTCGATCCAGATCTCCCTGCCGCCCTTGCCGATCCGCTTATACTGAGCCGCCTGGTATTCGCCGCGCTTCAGCGCCTCCCAGAACTGCCGGTATTCCGAGCTTGACCGGGTGGCCGGCTCGACGAACATGGAATGGTGCTCGCCCTTGATCTCGCCGAGCGAATAGCCGACCGCGCCCAGGAAATTGGCGTTGGCATCGAGGATCTTGCCGTCGAGGGTGAATTCGATCACCGCCTGCGCCTTGCGGATGGCGGCGACCTGGCCGGCGCGATCGGCGTCCTCGGCCTTCTGCTGGGTGATATCGGTGGCGAATTTCACCACCTTGAAGGGCTTCTTGTCGCGGCCGAGCAGCGGATTGTAGGAGGCCTCGATCCAGATTTCCTTGCCGCCCTTGCCGACGCGCTTGAACTGGGCGGCCTGGAATTCGCCGGCGCGCAGCCTGCTCCAGAAGTCGCGATATTCGGCGCTGTCCCTATAGGCCGGCTCGACGAACATGCTGTGATGTTTTCCCGCGATTTCGGGCAGCGTATAGCCGACGGTCGTCAGGAAATTCTCATTGGCAACCAGAATGTTCCCGGCGAGGTCGAATTCGATCACGGCCTGAGCGCGATCCAAAGCCGACAGCTTTGCTTCGATCTCCTGGTTTTTCTTCGATCCTAGATTGAACATATCTGGCCCCGCGCCGCAGAAAGGTGAGTATGCTCCATGAGGGCCGGCCCGAAGCTGCAGGTCCGGTCGATTCGTACTTTCAAGTTTCACCAAAGTTGTATCTTCTGTTTAATAAGTTGTTACTCAGAGTAGTACTGCCTATGCTTACGTAACGTAATTATTGATCGATTGC
This sequence comes from Hyphomicrobiales bacterium, assembly GCA_017304475.1. Classification (GTDB taxonomy): domain Bacteria; phylum Pseudomonadota; class Alphaproteobacteria; order Rhizobiales; family Phreatobacteraceae; genus Phreatobacter. The sequence continues at coordinate 19,795 of JAFKKV010000051.1, forward strand.
AGGATGGGAAAATTCGGCGCTCCAGCGATTATTTGGAAAAAATGGCGCGCCTTCGGCCTTGCTCGCCGGCCGCGGTCGCGCGCTGTCGCCGGTCGCGCGGGGCTTCCATCGGAAATTGCATAGGTGCGGAAATGCATCCCGGCGAGGACAGGCCATGGCGTGGGGCAGTGCGAGGATCGCCTTTGCCGTCGCCAGGCATGGTTCGCCTGGTGCCGCGGCGCGCCCGCCAGGCCCCCCGCCCACCGCCAGCCGTCCCTCAGGCATCTCCGGGTGGGTTCTTGGCGAACCAGTCCGCGATGGCCGGCATATTCGGTTCGAACCCGCCGGGGATCCAGATATTCAGTACGCCGGCCTTCTCGGCGCCGCGGTTCTCGAAGTCGTGGGTCGTGCCGCCGGGGATCAGCACGAAGGCGCCCTTGCGCGCATCGATCCAGCGCTCGCCGACCAGAATGCTCATGGTCCCCGCGACGACGTAGAACATGTCGTCTTCCGGATGGGCATGCGCGCCCGGTCCCTTGGTATGAGGCTCGAGCCACCATTCGGAAATGCAGCAGCTGTTCCGCGTCTCTTCGCCATCGGCCTTGAACACCGCGCCGATGCGGCCCATCGGGTAGCTGCGACCGGCGCCCGGCTCCAGAATGACCGGGGATCTCATGACGGGTGATTGTGGGGTGCGGTCGTCCTGCATGGCTGTGGCGTCCTTCTCGCTGACGACCGGGCAGGCATCGCTGCCCGATCTTTTCGCAGGCACGCCGGTATCTAGCGCGAAGGTTGGCCGGATCCAGACCCGGCGGCGGGCGGCGTTCGCCCCACGGTCACGCCAGGAGCGCGTGGACCCAGGTCTCCTGCCTGGTGGGGTCGTCGCTCATGTCGCCATAGATCTCCCAGTTGATGCCGGCGGGCTTCAATCCCTCCTTGGCGCACCAGGCGAAGAGCGTCTGCCAGGCGCCGGGGAGCCCGTCGAAGGGCCCGACGAGCAGGAAGCGCGCGACCCGCCCGGCCGGCAGCGCCGAGGCGACGACATCGCCGACCGGCTCGAAGGCGTGCGACACCACCACGCCCGGCTCCATGTCGAGCCGGCCGTCCGCCGAAGGGCGCCAGAGCGTGCAACTGGCGCCGACCGGCCCGACATCCAGCGATTTCAGGGCGGCGTCGATCTTGCGCCGCGACGAGCGCTGCGCATCCGGGATCTCGGCCATCGGCACGACGGCTTTGACGACGGCCGTGATCTGGCGCTCGACCGTCACGATGCTGCATTCACCAGGCTTGCTCATGCTTGTCACGGCGGGCTCCTCATGCGGTGGCATCGGGCTTGATCGCGATGATCCGCGATGTCCCGAGGACGAACGAGCCGATGGCGATCCGACACGAGGATCGAAAATTTTCGGAGCCTCGCAGCGCCGAGCCCCGCAGATCCACCAGCCTCCGGAACACCGGAAAGGTCCGCCCGATATGATCGCGCATGGCTCGCTCGGCGTCCAACCGGAGGGGATCACGCCGGTGGCGACGAGAACTTTCGTTGCTTCGGAGGTTCGCCGTTGCAACGAGGTGGTCGACAAGACCGGCATCGAGAGGTTGTGAGCCGGGAACCGGTCGGGTTGCAGGAAAGCCTGCAGAACAGGTCAACCGCCAGGTCCGCTCCTCAGGTGAATCTGAATCGGATTGCGAGCGGAAAAATAGAGACGAGGCAATATCTTGTGGCGGAGCCGTGAATCGACGAGGCAAGTCGTGAAGGTCCGGCCATAAGCGATTGACCGGCCTTGCCGGCCGGTTGTGCCGCGGCGATAGTCCGCCATCGAGAGCGGCGAGCCGGGGTTGTCGCCCCGCCATCGGCGCCCGTCAGGGAGGCTGGCATGAGGGTGGTGAATGTGCTGCGCCGCGCGGTCGCGGCGTTGGTTTTGTCGTTGGTCGGCTTCGCGGCGATGGCGGCCGATTATCCCGCGCCGAAACAGGGCGTCTTCGTCGCCCGCGACTTTCGCTTCCACACCGGCGAGATCATGCCCGAGCTTCGGCTCGGCTACGTCACGATCGGTGCGCCCAGCGGCGAGCCGGTGTTGATCCTGCACGGCACCGCGGGCTCCGCCGCCGGCATGCTCAATCCGGCTTTCGCCGGCGAATTGTTCGGCCCGGGCCAGCCGCTCGACGCCGGCAAATATTTCATCATCCTGCCGGACGCGATCGGCGCCGGCACCTCGTCCAAGCCGTCGGACGGCCTGCGCGCCCGTTTCCCGGCCTATAATTACGACGACATGGTGCAGGCTCAATATCGCCTGGTCACCGAGGGCCTGGGGGTGCGCCGCCTGCGCCTGGTGCTGGGCAATTCGATGGGCGGCATGCACAGCTGGATCTGGGGCGTGACCTATCCGGATTTCATGGATGCCCTGGTGCCCATGGCCTCCCAGCCGACCGCGATGGCAAGCCGCAACTGGATCATGCGCCGCCTGATCATCGATGCCGTGCGCAACGACCCAGACTGGAACAACGGCAATTACACCACCCAGCCGCGGGCCTTGAGGGTGGCCAATGTGTTTTTCGGCATTGCCACCAGCGGCGGCAGCCTCGCCTATCAAAAGGCGGCACCTACCAGCACGCTTGCCGACAAGCTGCTGGACGAGCGGCTGGCGGCGCCCTTCACGGCGGATGCCAACGACTTCCTCTACCAGTGGGAATCCTCGCGCGACTACAATCCGTCGCCCGGCCTCGACCGTATCAAGGCGCAATTGCTGGCCATCAATTCCGCCGATGACGAGCGCAACCCGCCGGAAACCGGCATCATGGAGCGCGAACTGGCACGGATCGGCAATGCCCGGCTCTACCTGATCCCGGCGAGCGAGGAGACGCGCGGCCACGGCACCACCGGCATGGCCAGGTTCTGGAAACAGCAATTGCAGGACTTCCTGCGGGCGGTACCGCGGCGGGCCATGTAGCGCGGCCTTTCGGTGGCCGCCGCCAAGGAAACAAGGACCACGGGTTGTCGCGGTCGTGATTGTGGCCCGGATGACTCGCGGTCACTGCGGTGCTTTGATGACGTTCGGCCCGCTGCTCGCAAGGGAGAGCGGGCCGGGGCTGGCATCCGACCGAACGCTCCGGGGACGACCAAGATGCCTGGCCTGCGAATCCTGCTCCTCGTCTTGACCGTGCTGACGCTGGCCACGGCCCGGCCGGCCGCTGCCGCCGAGCGGCAGATCGCCGATCGCGTGTTCCTGGTCAGCGACGCCAAGGCGCGTTTCATCCAGTTCCAGATGATCGTTCTCGCCGGCTGCGCCGACGAGGCCGGCAATGACTGCCGGGGCATCGCCCACTACCTCGAGCACCTCGTGCTGGTCGGCCGCAATGCCGAGCATCGTGATGCCGCGCTCCGGTTCTTCGCCGACGGCATGTCGAACGGTTGGACGACGTCGAGGATCACCGGCTATGTCCACCGCTACCCGGCCGATGCGCCTGATGCGGCCGAGCGGCTGGACCGGCTGTTCGCCTTTTATGCGGCCCGGCTCGGTGGTTTCGAGATCACGCCGCAGGATGCGCTGCGCGAGCGCAATGTGGTGCTGCAGGAATATAACTGGCGCGTCGGTGCCAATCCCTTCTCGCCGGTCTGGCAGGAGGTCACGGGCTTTCTTTATCCCGGCCATCCGCTCGGCCAATGGACCATCGGTTCGCCGGCATCGATCGCGGCGCTGACCTCGGACGACGCCCGGGCATACCTCGCCGCCTGGTATCGCCGGTCCAATGTCTATTTTCTCGTCACCGGTCCGGTCGACGAGGATCTGCTGCGCCGGACCGCGGCGAAATATCTGGCGCCGCTCGATCCCGCCGCGCCGCCGGCCCGTCCCTGGCTCGGCCGAAGGCCCGACCTGACGCCGGCCAGCCGGGTTTTCCTGAAGGAGGACCGGCGGATTGCGACCGTCACGGTTGCGATCGGCCGTGCGGTGCCCTTTGTCGAGCAGGATCCGGTCAAGACGCTGGCGGCGGGCACGCTGATCACCCAGTTCCTGTCGAGCAAGCTTTCCGGCAGTCCGCACAGCCGGCTGGTCGAGCAGGATGCCGTGGCATCGGCCATTCGCAATGTCAGCTTCGAGCGGGTGATGGACGGCGTGCTGCAGATCGGATTGGCCGGGACCCCCGAACCGGATGTCGGCCGCGATCGGCTGGCGGACGCGCTGCGAACCTATCTGCGCGACCTCGCGAGCCGGGGTATCGACGAGCCGACGCTCGATCGGCTGAAGCGGCGCTATGCGATGCGTGACAAGATCGAGCTCGACGACCCCCAGACCGCTCCCGGGCGCCTGATCAACTGGCTCGGCTATCCCTTGCCCTACGAGCGGCTGGCCGATCTGGCGCCGGCGGTTGCAAGCCTCAAGCCCGATGAGGTCAATGCGCTGCTGCGCGCCACGACCGCCGAGGGGCGCGAGGCAACCGTCATCTTCGCACCCGCGGGGACGCAATGATGGCTGTCCGGTTCATGGCGCTGATCACGGGGATGAAACGGGAAAGCCGGTTTGGCCGGTTTGTCGGCCCGCTGCTGGCGCTCGTCGTCCTGGCCTGTGCACTGCCCGCCGGGCCGGCTTCGGCGCGCGGCTTCGGCATCACCGACGCGCCGACGGCCCAGGGCATAAGGCTGGTCCATCTGCCGCTCGTCGGCGAGACGGCGCAGGCCCTGACCTTCTTCTGGCGCGACCGGCATGCGCTGCACAGCCCTGAGACCATCGGCCTGCTGCGGCTGGCGCCCCGGCTGCTGGTTGCCGGCGGGGCCGGGCCGTTCGATGGCGGCGCGCTGGAAGAGGAATTCAAGGACCTGGGCGCCACCGTCGCCTTCAGGCGCACCATCGCCTTCACGCTCGGCGAGCTGAGCGGGCCGGCGGAGACCACCGCCCAGGCGGCGCGCCTGCTGCGGTTGATGCTGATGGAGCCGCGTTTGCCGGCGCGCCATCTGGCGCGGCTCAAGCGCGAGGTGATCAGCGCCGCCAGGGCGCAGAGCGAAGCCGCCGAACCGCTCGCGGCCGATGCGCTCGTGCGGCTCTTGGCGGGCGACCATCCGCTCGTCTCCGCGCTCACCATGGAGCCGCCTTCGGTGGTCGACGCGGTTTCGCTCGCCGATATCGAGGCCTGGCGCAAGGCGGTGCTCGCCCGGGACAATCTGGTCGTGGTGGCGGCCGGCCCGCTCGATCGCGCGGCGGTGGCCGCCCTGGTCGACGAAACCTTCGGCGGCCTGCCGGCGACCGCCGAGCTGAAGCCCGTGGTCCCGTTCGAGCCGCTGCGGCCATTGCGCACCATCGCCATCGAGCGGCCGGTGGCGCAGTCGGTGATCGCCGCCGGCCAGGCGACCGACTGGAACGCCACATCGGAGCGGCCGGCGCGCGATATCGCTGTCACCGTGCTCGGGCGGGGAGGGGCCTCGCGCCTGTGGCGTGCGGTCAGGGAGCGCCTCGGCGCTTCCTATGGCGCGGAAGCCGCCATCGGCCCGCTCAGCCGCGGGCACTATCGGCTGATGATGCGCAGTTCGGTCGCCACCGGCCGCACCGCCGACGCGCTGGCCGCGATGCGCCAGGAATTCGAGCGGTTCCTCGCCGAGGGCGTCAGGCCGGACGAGGTCGAGCCGGTCAAGACGCGGATCGTCGCCGAATTCGCCGAGGCCATGCGCCGCTCCAACAGCGCCGCCGGCCGCATTCGCGCCGCGCTGCTCGATGGGCAAGGTCCGGATGATCTCGATGCCTATGCCGCGCGCGTCGGCGCGGTGACGGCCGGCGAGGTCAACGCGCTGATCGCCAAACACCTGTCCAACCGGCTGGTCGTCATCGTGGTGACCCCGTCGGCCGCGGGCCTCGGCGCCGACTGCGTGGTGAAGTCGCTGCCCGAGGTCGCGCGCTGTCCGGCGAGCGATTAGGCAAGCCTGCGGCTCAGCCTCGCCCAGCGCCAGGTGGTCAGGATGGCCACCGCCGACAGCCCGGAGGCGAGCCCCAGCCAAATGCCGACGCCGCCGAAACCGCAGTGGAAGGCGAGCGCCGCGCCGAGCGGAATGCCGATGCCCCAATAGCCTATTGCCGTGATGATCATCGGCACGGTGGTGTCGTGCAGCCCGCGCAGCATGCCGAGACAGGCCACCTGAATGCCGTCGCCGAGCTGGAACAGGGCGGCGCAGATCAGCAGGGTCGAGGCGAGCAGGACCACGTCCTGGTTGAGCACCGCGGTCGTGTCGACGAAGACCGCGATCAGCGTCTTGGGCGTCAGCAGCATGACCGCGGCGACCGCGAGCATGTAGGCGACCGTCAGGCCATAGGCGGTCCAGCCGGCAAGCCGCGCGGCGTCGGCGTCGCCGGCGCCGTGGGCCCGGCCGACCCGCACGCTGGCGGCCTGGCTGAGGCCGATCGCCGCCATGAAGGTGGCGCCGCCGATCTGGGCGACGATGGCATGGGCCGCCAGCGCGGTCGCGCCGAGCAGGCCCATCATCATGGCGGAGGCGTAGAAGATCGAGGTCTCGAAGGCCTGCGCCATGCCGATCGGCAAGCCGAGCCGCCAGATCTCGGCGAGCCGCTGCAGGTCCGGCCGCCACAGGCCGCGGAACAGCCGGTAGCCGCGGAACCGCCGGTCGACATTGACCACCAGGACGAGCCCGAGCATGAGCACGACCATGGCGCTGGCGGTGGCAAGGCCCGCCCCCTTCAGGCCGAGCGCGGGAAAACCGAGATGGCCATAGATCAGGCACCAGCCGGCCAGCGCATTGAAGGCGGCAGCGATGCCGGCCACCAGCATGGTCCAGAGCGGCCGCTGCATGGCGGCGAGGAAGGACCTGAGCACGATATAGCCGAGATAGGGCAGCAGGCCCCATTGCAGCGCGTGCATGAAGGTGGTCGAGCGCGCGGCGAGCGCCGGGTCCTGGCCGAGGAAGACGAAGATCCTGTCGCAATTCCAGAGCACGAACCAGGCGGGCAGCGAGATCAGCGCGGCGCTCCACAAGCCCTGGCGCACCGTGCGCCTGATATCCTCGACCTCGCCCGGATTGCGGCCGAGCGCCTTGGCCATCAGCAGCATGGAGGCCGAGACGATGCCCATGCTGAGCAGCATCACCGCCTGATAGAGGCTCGCCGCGATGGCGGTGGCGGCGAGTTCGTCCTTGCCGAGCCGGCCGACGAAGATGAGATTGGTCGCCATCAGCGCGACCTGCGCGATATTGGTCAGCACCAGCGGCCAGCCGAGGGCCAGCGAAGCGCGCGCCTCCTTCAGGACGGCGCGGGACAGCGGTACGGGGGCAACGGGGTCATGCATGATCGGACGGCTCGGGCCGGCGCGCCCCGGAACGGGGCGTCGGGAACGGGCCGCAGGTTCTTCCACGCAGTGCGGTGCGGCAGCAAGGGGCGGGGAGTGGGGGCAGGGTCCCGATGCCCCGGCCGTCAGGCCGGGGGCAGCCCTTGCGTCTCGATTGCCTGCAGGTGGTCGACAAAGGCCCTGACCGTGCGCGGCACGCGTGGGCTCCAGGGCCTGACCGCGAAGATGATCTCGGCGTCCGAGCCTTCGATGGTCCAGTCGGGCATCAGCGGCACCAGCGCGCCGGAAGCGATATGGCGGCGGCAGGCAAAGCCGGAGAGCATGGTGACGCCGCCGTCGGCGAGCGCCGCCTGCATCAGCAATTCGCCGTTATTGGCCTTGAAGGCGGCGCGCACCGGGGCAGGCTCCTCCCGGCCGTCGCGGCTGAACCGCCAGGCCGGATCATGCAAGGCCTGCCAGCCATAGAGCAGGCAACGGTGGCGTGCGAGGTCGGCCGGCTCCCGCGGCAGGCCATGGCTGGCGAGATAGCCGGGTGATGCCACGAGGTGCCAGTCGACCCGCCCGACCGGCCAGGCCATGTCGGTGCCGCGAATGATATTGCCGAAGCGCAGCGCCAGGTCGAAACCCTGGGCGGCGAGATCGGCGATGTCCTGGCTGGTCGACAGGTCCACCTCGATTTCCGGATAGCGGTCGAGGAAACCCGGGATGAGCGGCGCGGCGAAACTGATGCCGACGCCGATCGACGCGGTGATGCGCAGCCGGCCGGTCGGCTTCAGCGCCAGGTCGCGCACGCTGGCCACCGTATCGCTGGCATCGGCGAGCATGCGGTCCATGCCGTCGAGCAGACGCTCGCCGGCATCCGTCAGGGTCAGCGAGCGTGTGCTGCGATTGACGAGTTGCAGACCGAGTTCGCGCTCCAGCGCCTTCAGCCGCACGCTGACCGCCGCTTTCGACAGGCCGAGCCGCTCGGCTGCCCGCGTGACGCTGCGCGCCTCGGCCACCCGGGTGAAGATCAACAGGTTCTGGATCAGGTCGAGCTGCATCTATGTTTATATGAATGAACAATGCGTTCTCTCAAGGCCAATTGTTCATTCTTCTTGCGATGCACATTTTCCGGCTGAACCGTCATCCGGAGATCGACACGTCATGGCCCGTGCTTCCACGACCTGTTCGCATGAACCACCGAGAGCATCGTCCGTGTGGTTCGGGTTTTCCGCTCGGCCCGGGCCGGCCGCCTCGGGTCTTGCCTGGCGCTTATTCTTCGGCTGGCGCCGCGGCCCGGGATCGGCCGACGGCGGCTTCGAGCCCCGGCTTCATCGCGATATCGGGCTCGACCCGCCGGAGACCTGGTCCGACGGCCGCTGTGGCCGGGATTTCACCCGCTATCTCCAATATTACTGAGGTCCGTCCGCAAGCGGCGATAGCCGGCCGGATCGGCAGGGATTGCCGGGTCCGGCAACAATATCCGGGTCGGCGGGGCAGCTCAAACGGTTGCGTTCGGCGCAAGCTGTTCAACTTTAAGGATGTTCCGCTCTGGCACGGGCGTTGCCAGGGCCGGCCTGGCAGGAACGGTAACCAGGCGGGCACGGCATGACGATCAGCGGAGCAACTGGCGGCCTTTATGCGTCCTTGATCGGACGCCAAAGCACCGGCAATCGCGCGACGATCGCCGCCACGATGGCATCTGGTGGGCAAGAGCCGGCGGCCGGCGGTTCGAGCCGCGGCGTCAGCTCCTATGATTTCACCAACATGACCAAGAACCAGATGGTCGAGGCGTCGCGCCAACTCCAGTCCGGCGGCGTGATCGACCTGACCCAGGCCGGCATGCTGCAAATGGCCGGACCGCTCGGCAAGGTCGGGCGCAATGGTGAATTCGTGCCGTTCACGGCGGCCGAGCGCGAGGCGCTGGGAAATCAGCCGATGAACTATATCCAGACGGCGCAGGAGGCGATTGCCGGCATCGAGAGCCGGGGCGAGGCCGGCAACCCGAAATCGGGCTATGCCGACTGGAAGCAGATCCTGGCGGTGCTGCAGAGCCGGCAGGGAACGCCGTCGGGCGTCGACATCAAGGCCTGAATGTCAGGCAAGGGCGACGTCGTGCCTTTGCGCAAGTCGCCGATCGCGCGGAGCACCCTTGAAGGCCGGGCCCTTCCGGTCGCGGAAGTCCTTTCCTACATCAAGCCAGGATGAAAGCCGCCCGCGCTACCGGACGGCTGTTTCGCTGGTGATCGATCATGAAAAGGCTCCATGACGACCGGCCGAATGGCGCGGTTAGAAGATATGTCCTGGCCCAGCTCAAGGACATGCCCTGCTGGTGCGAGGTCAAGGAGATCGCCGCCGCCGCCGAGGTCAGCGAGGACGTCGCCCGCGCCTGCCTCGAATCCTACGAAGGCGAATTCGCCCGCCGCCACGGCGATCTCTGGCGTTTCGAGACCTGCTGCCTGAAGCATATCAAGCTCGGCTGACCGGGTCGCCGCGGCTCAGACGAAGGGGTTCCGGTCGTCGAGCCGCTTGCGCGCTTCCTCGGCGATGCCGAGGTCGAAGGTCTCCGCCGGTGTCGGCGCCTTGGGGATGAGGCCCGCCTTGGCCCAGAACGCCCCCTGTTCCATGACGGAGGCGACGTTGGGCATGCCGTCCAGGGGATAGCCGGACCAGCGCGGCCGGGCGCCCTCGATCAGCTCGGGCGGCAATTGGGTGGCCTCGGCCAGGATGCGGTTGATCGCCGGATCGCTGGTGGCAGCCGCCTTCATGAAGTCGCGCGCCGCCTGCAACTGTGCCATGGCGAAGCGCACCAGCGCCGAGCGCCGGCGCGTGCGCGCCTCCCCGCTTGCCGCCCAAAGCCCGACCTGGGCGCCCGGCTGGGCTTCGTCGCCCCAGAACAGGATCTTGGCCGCGCCGCGCTTTTCCACGGCGAAGCAGAGCGGCACCGGCAGGTTGGCGATACCGATGCGATTGGCGCCGAGCAGCTGCGGCGAGCTGTTGCCGGCGACCCCCCACTGCCATTCCACGTCCTCGGGGGTGAGCCCGCCCTTTTCCAGCGCCTTGGTATAGAGCAACTGCGAGATCGAGCCGCGCACGCTAATGCCGATGATCGAGCCCTTGGCCTTGGCCATCTCGGCAATGCTGGTCAGGCCCTTGGCGTGCAGCTCGTTGCTGACCATGAAACATTGCGAGCCGAGCCGCGGCAGCTCCTGGCTGCGGTCCATGATCAGGCGGAACGAGGCGCCCTTGGCGAGCGTGTTGAACAGGCCGGCCGAACAGGTGGAGACCGAGACGTCGAGCTCGCCCGCGGTGAGGATCGGGATGGCGAGGCCACCATCGGCGAAGCTCTGGGTGGTGACCTTCAGGTTGACCTTGTCGAAATAGCCCCTGGCCTGGGCGATGAAGGTCGGCCCCGAGGAAATATAGGGAACGATGCCGACCCTGAGCTGTTCCGGCGCCATGAAGTCCTGGGCCCGCGCCATCGGGGCCGCGAGAGCGCCGAGGCTGTAGACGATGGCTGTCCGTCGTGTCAGGCGCATGGTGATCCTCCGGGAGAGATCGGGCCGCTGTTCTTACGCAATCGGTTGCATTATTGGGGCGCCCCAAATCTCCGTCAACGCTGCCGGGGTCAGGCGCTTTGACGCACCGGGCCGGTCGAGTCCCGGATGATCAGTTTCGGCGGCAGCACGCGGGCGGCCACCGGGCGTGTCGGATCGTCGAGCCGGGCGATCAGTTCGTCGGCGGCCTCGTAGCCCATGCGATATTGCGGGATGCGCACCGAGGTCAGCGCCGGCTTCAGCTTGTCGACGAAGGGCATGTCGTTGAAGCCGGTCACCGAGATGTCGCCGGGACAGTCGAGGCCGAGCTCGCTCAGCGCGTCGTAGACGCCGAGCGCCAGGGCGTCGTTGGCGGCGACGATCGCCGATGGCGCCAGGCCGGATTGCAACAGGTGCAGCGCCGCGCGCCGGCCGGCCTCTTCGCTGAACTGGCCGGCGACGACGACCTGTCGCGGGCCGGCCTCCAGGCCATGGCGCTGGGCCGCGGCGACGAAGGCGTCGCGCCGCGTCCGGCCGGTCGAGACGTCCTGCGGGCCGGCAATATGGGCGATCCGCCGGTGGCCGAGGCCGTGGAGGTGATCGAAGGCCTCCTGGATGCCGGCGGTCTCGTCGGCCAGGATCGCCGGAACCGCGACGCTGCCGGTCGAGCGGTTCATCAGCACGACGGTCATGCCGCGCTCCCGCGCCATCTTGACGATCGGGTCGTCGAGCCGGGCAGTGGCCAGGATCAGCCCGTCGACCTGGCGCTTGATGAACATGTCGAGCAGCTGCCATTCGCGCTCGAGGTTGAAATCCGAATTGGTCAGCAGCGCGCTGTAGCCGATCTGCTGCAGCCGGTCCTCGATGCCGCGGAACATCGGCGGAAACATCGGATTGGTCAGGTCGGGCACCACCACGCCGACCGTATGCGAGCGGCGCCGGCGCAGGCTCGCCGCAATGACATTGCCCTGGTAGCCGAGCGCCTGCGCTGAGGCCTTCACCTTGGCCGCGACATCGGGCGAGATGCGCCGTTCCTTCAGCGGGTCGAGCGCCCGTGAGGCGGTGGAAATGTGCACTCCCGCATGTTCGGCGACATCGCGCAGGCGGGCCGGTGCGGTCGGCGGCCGTTCTGCGGCCGGCGTCCCGGCGGGAAGGGGGGCCCCGGCCGGAGGTGCAGTCTTGCCCACGGGTCGCTTTACCATGCCGGTTCGATCATCCTGTCGCGCCACAAGTGTCATTGTCCGGATCGCGCCGTCAATCACGCCGGAGCGATGTCGCGAAATCGGCTTGAAGCCCCGGCGCGAAGATGGCAATTGACATCATGCAATCGATTGCCAAGAATTCTTTGGCGCGAGGCGACCGAAGCGGCCGCCCGCGCAGCAGGCAAGGAGCGGTTTCCGTGAATGATTCGTCCAAGACCGGTCCCGGCCTCGCAGCGGAGACCCGGCCGGTCCCGGCCACGCCGCTCGCCAGGCTGCGCGTCATGTCCTTTGCCGGCGCCGGCAACCTGCCCCTGCTGGCGGCCGAGGCCGAGGGCGCCTTCGCGGCGCGCGGCCTGGCGGTCGAGATCACCTGGACGCCGGATTCGCCGACCTTGCGGCGGGCGCTTGCCGCCGGCGAGATCGACGTCGCCCATGCCGCCGTCGACAATGCCGTCGCCATGGTCGAGGCCGACGGCGTCGACGTGGTGATTGTCGCGGGCCTCGACGACGGCATGAACGAGCTGGTGGTGCAACCTGATGTCTCCGATATCGCCGACCTCATGGGCCGCACCGTCATCGTCGATGCGCCGAATACCGCCTTCGCGCTGCAACTGCGCAAGATCCTGGCTTTGGCCGGGCTGACGGCGGGCATTCACTATCAGTTGAGGGCGGTCGGCGCGACCGATCGGCGCGCCGCCGCCATGATCCAGGACAAGGCCTTCGCCGCGACCTTGCTGAGCCCGAGTTACGCCGACCTCGCCGCGCGTGCCGGCCTGAAACGCCTCGGCGCGGTGTCGCGCTGGATCGGCCCTTACCAGGGCATCGGCGTCTTCGCGCTCCGCCGTTTCGCCACCGCCAAGCGACCGCGGCTGGTGGCCTATCTCAGCGGGCTCGTCGCCGGTCTCGCCTGGACCTTCGATCCGGCCAATCGTGACGCGGCCATCGCGCTGCTGGTGCGCCGGCTGAACATGGACCCGGCAACAGCGGCCGCGGGCTATGCCGCGGTCGTCGATCCGGTCACCGGCCTGTTCCGCGACATCGCCGTCAATGCCGAGGGCATGGCGACCGTGCTGGCGCTGCGCGCCGAACTCGAAGGCGGCTGGAACGGCGTGCCGCCACCGGCTTCGCGTTATGTCGACGGCAGTTTCCTGGCCGAGGCGCTTGCCGGGAGCGGGCGGTGAGCGAGACCTTGCCCCTGCAGGTGAACGGGCAGGCGGTGGCGCTCGACGCCGACGATCCGGTGGCGCTGATCGAATTGCTGCGCGACCGCCTCGGCCTGAAAGCGACCCGGCTCGGCTGCGGCCTGGAGCAATGCGGCGCCTGCATGGTGCTGGTCGACGGCCTGCCGGTGCATTCCTGCGGTCGTGAGGCCCGGGCCTTCTCCGGCCGCGCGGTGACCACAATCGAGGGCCTCTCGGCCGACGGCCTGCACCCCCTGCAGCAGGCGCTGATCGACGAACAGGCCGGTCAATGCGGCTTCTGCCTGTCGGGCATCCTGATATCAGGCGCGGCCCTGCTCGCCGCCAACCCGGCGCCGTCGCGCGCCGAGATCGCCGCCGCCCTCGACGGTCATCTCTGCCGTTGCGGCGCGCATAACCGCATCCTCGCGGCGGTCGAGCGCGCCGCTGCCATGCTCGGTGCGGGAGGCCCCCATGGCTCCCGATAAGCTGCCGCCGGCCTTGGCCGACAATCCGCGGCTCGATCGCTGGATCCGCTTCGCCGAGAGGGACGTGATCATCGCCACCGGCAAGGTCGAGCTGGGGCAGGGGGTGTTGACCGCACTCGTCCAGATCGCGGCGGAAGAACTGGATGTCGCGCCGGCCCGGATCGCCATGGTCTCGGGCGATACCGATCAGGGGCCGAACGAGGGCTATACCGCCGGAAGCCAGTCGGTCGAGGCCTCCGGCGGCGCCATCCGGCTGGTCGCGGCCGAAGCGCGCGCCTGGCTGACGAGGGTGGCGGCCGATCGCCTGGGCGTTGCGCCGGCCGATCTCATGGTCGAGGACGGCATTTTCAGCCGCGCCGGCCGGCCGACCAATCTCGACTACTGGTCGCTCGCCGGCGAGGTCGACTGGACGCGCGGTGCCAGCGGCGTGGCAGCGGTCAAGCCGGCTCGCGACTATCGCCTGGTCGGGCAAAGCCTGCCGAGGGTCGACCTCGCGGCCAAGGTCTTGGGCGCGCCGTTCATCCAGGACATTGCCGAACCTGGCATGCTGTTCGGCTGGGTGATGCGGCCGCCCCGGCGGGGCGCCAGGCTCGTGAGCTTCGATCCGGCAAAGCTCGGCCGGCTCGGTGATGGCGTCGTCTGCCACCGCGACGGCGACGTGCTGGCGGTGACCGCGGGCGATGCGCGCCATCTCGGCCTCGCCCGCGACATCCTGCGCGCCCACGCGGTCTGGACCGATGGCGTGGCGGTTCCCGACAATGCGGGTTCACCGGACTGGCTGATGGCGCAGGCCGTCCAGGACCGGGTCATCGAGACCGGCACTGTGCAGGAGGGCGTCGGCGCGCCGATCAGCGCGACGTTTTCCCGGCCGTTTCTCGCCCATGGCTCGATCGGCCTGTCCTGCGGGCTGGCCCGTTTCGAACACGGCCGGCTGACCGTCCTCAGCCATTCGCAAGGCGTGTTCCCCCTGCGCGGCGCCATCGCGCGGGCGTTCGGGCTCGCCCCGGCCGATGTCTCGGTCATCCATCGCCAGGGCGCCGGCTGCTACGGCCATAACGGCGCCGACGATGCCGCCGCCGATGCGGCTTTCCTCGCGCTGCGCCATCCCGGTCGGCTCGTCCGGGTCGAATGGACGCGCGACGACGAGCTCGGCTTTTCGCCGGTCGGGGCCGCCATGGCGGTGCGGCTCGAGGCGAGCCTGGACGCCGCGGGCCGACCGGCCGCCTGGATCACCGAGATCTGGAGCCCGCCCCATGCCGCCCGTCCCGGCGGCTATGGCAATGTCAATCTGCAGGTGGCGGAGGCCTTGCCCGATCCGCCGGCCGCGGGGCCGGCCGCCGACGTTCCGGACGCCGCCGGCGGCGGGGGTATCCGCAACGCCGCGATCCCCTACGGGGTGCCGGGCCAGCGCATCATCCACCACCTGATCACCGCCCAGCCGGTGCGTGCCTCGTCGCTGCGCACGCTCGGCGCCTTCGCCAATGTCTTCGCCATCGAGGGCTTTCTCGACGAACTGGCGGAAGCCGCGGGCCGCGACCCGGTCGCCTATCGCCTGGAACTGCTGGCCGATCCGCGCGCCCGCGCCGTGGTCGAAGCGGCGGCCACGGCCTCGGGCTGGCAGGAGAAGGCCGAGGCCGGCACCGGCCGGGCCAAGGGCATCGGCTTTTCCCGCTACAAGAACCGCGCGGCCTATTGTGCCGTGGTGGCCGAGGTCGAGGTCGGCGAGGCGGTCAGGCTGACTGGCATCTGGTCGGCGGTCGATGCCGGCCTGGTCATCAATCCCGACGGCGTGAGGAACCAGATCGAGGGCGGCATTCTGCAAGGCGCGAGCTGGACCTTGAAGGAACAGGTCCGCTTCGCCGAGGGTGCCAATGCCAGCCGGACCTGGGACGACTATCCGATCCTGCGGTTTTCCGAGGTGCCGCCTGTCGCGATCGAGTTGCTGAACGTGACGGCTGACCGGCCGCTCGGCGTCGGCGAGGCCTCACAAGGGCCGGTCGCCGCGGCCATCGGCAATGCGGTGGCCCGCGCGCTCGGCAGCCGCATCCGCCACCTGCCGCTGAGCCGCGAGCGGATCATGGCGAGCTTGCTGGCGGATTAGGGGCTGACGGGCGCCGTGATCCCGGTGGAGCGCGTCAACCCTCGCCCGCGCCTTCACGGGAGAGGGTGGCCGCGCATAGCGAGTGCGATCGCATCTCGCGTTCGCTCGATGCTATGAGCGGCCGGGTGAGGGTCGGCGCGTCTGCCCTCGCCGTGCATTCGGCCTGAAATTGATGGGCCGGCCCTCTTCAGACCCTCACCCGGCGCCTGACGGCGCCACCCTCTCCCGCAAGCGGGCGAGGGTTTGCGCGCACGTCGCGATCAGCTTCATCACCATTCGCCATTCCCCATTCGCCTCCGTCACGCCTCCGGCCCCGCATATTTCCCCGCGGTCGCCGGGAACATGGTCTTGATGATCTTCATCCGGCTGACGTCGACGGTCGCGTCCATGTGCAGGAAGATCGCCGCGTCGCGGAACAGTTTCTCGATGCCGAATTCGAGCATGGCGCCATTGCCGCCATGCAGCTCGAGCGCGTGCTGGGCGACCTTCATGATCTCTTCCGATGCATAGACCTTGGCCATGTTGCAAAGCGCATCCATGTCGGGATGGCCTTCGTCGACCGCCTTCGAGGCGCGCTCGACCAGCGAGCGGACCGCCTCGATTCGGGTCGCCATGTCGGCGAGCCGCAGCGCCACCGCCTGGTGCTTGATCAGGATGCGGCCGCCCTGGACATAGTTCTGCACATAGTCGGCGGTGCGCTCGAAACAGGCGACGCCGACGCCGAGATTCTTGGCGGCCTGGATGATCTTGCCGGCGCGGAAATAGACCCCGGCCTTGCCCAGCGCCTCGCTTTCCACGAGCAGGTGGTCGGCCGGCACGCGGCAATCCTCAAAGACGATCTCGCCATTGTTCATGAAGCGGCAGCCGAGCGTCTCGTTGCACTTGGTCACCGTCAGCCCGGGCGTATCGCGCGGCACCAGGAAGCTCGACGTGCCCTGCAGCATGCCGACCTTCGCATTGGTATTCGCATAGACGACGTAGAGGCTGGCATCATAGCCGTTGGAGATGAACTGCTTGTGGCCGTTGATCACCCAATGGTCGCCGTCCCGCACGGCCTTGGTATGCATCGCCGCCTCCGGCACATTATAGGGCAGCCAGCGGTCGGAGGCGCCGCGCGGCTCGGTCAGGCAATGCGCCAGCAGGAATTGCGGATCGTCGAGGAGCCGCGGAAACCAGGTCGCCTGCAGATGTGCGGGCGCGAATTCGCGCAGCAGGATCGACACCTTCCAGTTCTGCACCAGCTTGTCGGCGAGACCCGAATCGCCGCGCGCGATCTCCTCCGCGATCAACGCGAAGGTCCTCACCTCGGTGTCGCGGTCGAGCTCGATGCCGCCCTGGGCCTCGGGCACGCCGAGCGTGCGGATGCCGATCCGGTCGGCGCCTTCGAGGATCTCCGGCGGCAGCCGCCCGGCCGGGCTCATGTCCCATTCGCGCTTCCAGTTCGAGCGGATGAACGGGGTGACGATATCGTCCACGAAAGCGCGGCAGCTCTGCCGCATCAGCCGCTGGTCTTCCGAGAGCGATGTATCATGTGCGTGGATCATGGCGTGTCCTGCCCAGCCGGAGCGCCGTTTTTCGGCAGCTCTTCTGGGCAGGAAGCCTAGTCGGGCGGGCGCGGGCCGACAGGCGCTTTCGTCCCGATCTGGTGGATTATCGTCCAGATTTGAGGGGATGTCTTGAGCGCAAGGGGGGTGAGCGGCCTCGCGCGAACCAACCCTCTCCCATAGGGCAGGGCTATCGCATTTGGCAGATGAGCGATTTGAGGTAGGGGTCGCTCCATGCTGCTTGTTTGATCTTGAGGCGCATGGAGATCTTCGCTGGATCGGTGCGGAGAAGATTGAGGCCGAGGCGTCTCATGATGGCGAGGTTCTGTG
>JAFKKV010000052.1 GCA_017304475.1 Hyphomicrobiales bacterium
AATCGGAGCGTCAGAACAACGCTTTACGCGCTTCGCATGGCGACATCTCGTCTCGCGCTTCTCCCCCTCTCCCGACCGCTCGCTGCGCTCGCGGCCGACCTCTCCCCGCCGGGGAGAGGTAAAGACGGGTGGTTCCGGCGCGAGATCTCGCAGGCCGCCACTCCGATTTGGTGCAGCGCCGCAATTCTGGCGCGGGGCCATGTCGCGGCGGAGGGTCACGGCGGTTGCGGGACGGGCTATGGTTCCCCATGCCCACGCGCCATGGCCGGCGCCCGGAGCCTGGATCCACGTGACCGACGTCTTCTTCTATCACCTGCAGAACCAGCCGCTCGACAAGGTCCTGCCGACCTTGCTCGAGAAATCGGTGGAGCGCGGCTGGAAGGTCGTGGTCGAGGCGGCTTCGCCCGAACGGGTCGAGGCGCTGGACAGCCTGCTCTGGACCTATTCGGACGAGAGCTTTCTCGCCCACGGCACCGATCGGGAGGCCGACGCGGCCCTCCAGCCGATCCTCCTCACCACCAGGCCCGGGCGCGCCAATGGCGCCAGCGTGCGCTTCCTGGTCGACGGCGCGCCTTTGCCGGCCGACGCCAGCGGCTATGAGCGGCTGGTGCTGATGTTCGACGGCAACGATCCCGATGCCGTCGATCTCGCACGCCAGCAATGGCGCGACGCCAAATCCGGCGGCCATGCCTGCACCTATTGGCAGCAGAACGATACCGGCCGCTGGGAGAAGAAGGCGTGACCGGCCAGACGCAGCTGATCCGGCCGGGCTTCGTCGACGAAACGGCGCGGCCTGAATTCATTCGCCTGGCCGCCATCGTGTTTCTGACCGCCATGACCAACCAGCAGGCGGTGATCCTCGCCGTCGTCTGGCAGGAGGCGGGCTTCAGCCACGCCGATATCGGCATCCTGCTTGGCGTCTATGGCGTGCCGCTGGTGCTGGCGAGCCTGTTCTCCGGTGCCGCGGCGAACCGCTTCGGGCTCCTGCCGACGGTCAGGCTCGGTGCCGCGCTGACCACTTTCGGCTTGCTCAGCCTCTATTTCACCCACGATTCCTTCGCTGGTTCCTTCGCCTCGCGCATCGTTCAGGGGGCGGGCTTCGCGCTGTTCCATGCCCCGGTCATGACCTATGGCACGACGCGGCTGACCCAGGACCGGTTCATTCAGCTGTTCGGCCTGCTCTCGGCCATGGCGCCGCTGCCTTATGCCTTCGGGCCGGTAGTCGCCGAATATCTGTTCCACACCTTCGGGCCGCGCGCGTTCTTCCTGGCCGGTTCGGTGCCCGGCCTGCTCGCTTTGCCATTGCTGTGGACCTTGCGGCCGGTGGAGAAGGCCGAGCCGGAGGTCGGCGGCATGCGCGCCCTGATCGGCTCCGGCCGCGTCACCTTGCCGATGATCGCGGCCTGCGTGTTCGGCTCGATGTTCGGTTTCGTCAGCGCCTTCATGGCGCCCGTCATGCTCGAGCGCGGCCTGTCGATCGGCGCCTTCTTCACCAGTTTCACGTTGTCGATCTTCATCGTCCGGCTCGGCCTGCTCGGGCCCCTGGAGACGATCGACCGGCGCCTGGTGGTCGCCGGCGGCGCCGTGGTGCTGGGGCTCGGGCTGACGCTCGCCGCGCTCGCCCATAGCGCGCCGATGGCGATCGCCGCCGGGCTCGTCTTCGGCATGGGCCATTCCATCGGCTTTCCCGTGCTGTCCGCCTGGATCTGCGACGGCACGCCGCCGGAAGCCCGCGCCACGCCGCTCGCCTTGTTCAACGCGACATTTTTCGCCGCGATCTATCTCATCGCCCTGCCGGCCAGCATCTCGATCGCCCGTTTCGGCTATCCGCCGGTCATGATCGCCACCGCCGCCACCGGCCTGGTCCTGGCGGCCGCCCTCGTGATCGCTTGGTACCGCCGTTTTCGCTGACGGCCGCCGCGATAGACGGCGAGTTCAGCACATCGTCTTGCCCGGGCTCGTCCCTGATATCCACGACTTGTGCCGCTGAAGTCTCGCAGAGAGCCTGGATCGGTCCGATCTCAATTGCCAAGCGGGACAATTCGTGGATGGCTGGGACAAGCCCGGCCAAGACGAGAATGTCTTTTGGGGACGACATGTGACACCGCCGGTTGCTGAGCCCGCGCGGGAGCCGATAGCCCGCGATGTCATCACACACCCGGCTTCGACCGAATGCCCCATCGCTCGCTGCCAAGTCCCGGTCCTCTTGTCCTGCTGCCAGGCTGCCGCCATTGTGGTGACAGCATCGGCACGCAGGACCATCCGCCATGAGACCCGCCGACAGGCTCTTCCAGATCATCCAGATCCTGCGCCGCACCCGCAAACCCCTGACCGCGGACGCGATCGCGGCCGAGCTCGAGACCTCCAAGCGCACCGTCTATCGCGACATCGCGACGCTGATCGGCCAGCGCGTGCCGATCCGTGGCGAGGCCGGCATCGGTTACGTGCTCGAGAGCGGTTTCGACCTGCCGCCCTTGATGCTGACATCGCTGGAGATCGAGGCGGCCGTGCTCGGCGCCCAATGGGTGAGCCATCGCGGCGACCCGGAACTGGCGCGCGCGGCCCACGACCTGATCGCCAAGATCGCGGCGATCGTGCCGGAGCGCTTGCGCTCCTATGCGCTGGAGCCGGCGGTCCGCACCCCGCCGGTCTGGGATCCGACGCCCGATGCCATCGACATGGCGCAGGTGCGCGCCTCGATCCATGCCGGCCGGAAGCTGCTAATCACCTATGGCGACGAACAGGGCCGCGTCAGCGAGCGGAAGATCTGGCCGGTCGCCATCGGCTATTTCGACACGGTCCGGCACGTGGTCGCCTGGTGTGAAATGCGCGCGGATTTCCGGAGCTTCCGGACCGACCGGGTGCAGCGCGCCGAATTCCTCGACGAACGCCACCCGGAGCGGCCGACACAACTGCGCGCCAGGTGGCGCAAGACGCTCGGCAAGCGTTGAGCCGCCGGGCGAGGGCGGCTCAGAGCCACGGCTTGGCTCAGCTCGATCCCTCGAGTTCCGTGCTCGCCTGCAGCCAGACATCCTCGGCTTCCGCCAATTGCGCGACCCGCTGGGTGCGGATCCGCGACGCCTCCGCGGCATTGTTCGGCTGCGCCTTGAAGAAGCCGGGCTGCGCCAGGATCCGGTCGATCTTCTCGATGTCGTCGCGCAGGCGCTTCATCGTCGCCTCGATCTCGGCGACCTTCTTGGCGATCGCCTTGGCCTCCTGCTTGCCGAGCGGCCTGGCCTCGACCACGGGGGCGGCCGCCAGATCGGCCGCTTCCGCCAAGGCCTTTTCGGCGGATTTGCCGGTGCCCTTGCCGGGCTTGGCCGATTGCGCCGAGCCGCCGCTCAGCACGATCTTGCGATAATCGTCGAGATCGCCGTCGAACGGCTGGACCGTGCCGTCGCTCACCAGCCAGAGCCGGTCGACGGTCGCCTCCAGCAGGTAGCGGTCGTGCGAGACGATCATCACGGCGCCGGGATAGCCGTTCAGCGCCTCGACCAGGGCCGCGCGGCTGTCGATGTCGAGATGGTTGGTCGGTTCGTCGAGGATCAGCAGGTGAGGGCCGTCGAACACCGCGAGCGCGAACAGGAGGCGGGCCTTTTCACCGCCCGACAGGGCCGAAACCTTGGTGTTGGACCGTTCTCCCGAAAAGCCGGCGCGTGCCGACGCGGCCCTGACCTTGGCCTCGCCATCATTTGGCATCAGCCGCCGGAGATGCTGGTAGACGTTTTCCTCGGGCCGCAATTCGTCCAGCTGATGCTGGGCGAAATAGGCGATCTTCATCTTGTCGGCGCGCGTCACGTGGCCGGACATGGCTTTCAGCCGGTCCGAGATGAGCTTCAGAAAGGTCGATTTGCCGTTGCCGTTGGAACCGAGCAGGCCAATGCGATCGTCGTCGTCGATGCGCAGGTCGAGCTTCCTGAGGATCGGCTTGTTCTCGACGTAACCGACGGAAGCGCCTTCCAGATTGATGATCGGCGGCGACGCCTTGCGCTCGGGCGCGGGAATCGTGAACGGCGCGACGTCGGTTTCCACGATCGCCGACAGCGTTTCCATTTTCTCCAGCATCTTCATGCGCGACTGGGCCTGGCGCGCCTTGCTCGCCTTGGCGCGGAACCGGTCGACGAAAGCCTGCAGGTCGGCGCGCCGGTCTTCCTGCTTCCGGATCGCCTTTTCACGCACGGACATCTCGATCGCCCGCGACCGGGCGAAGGTCGAATAGGAGCCGCGCCAGAGCGTCAGCTTGCCCTGGTCGAGATGCAGGATGTGCTCGACGGAAGCGTCCAGCAGGTCGCGGTCATGGCTGATCAGCAGCACGCTGTGCGGATAGGTCGCCAGATATTCCTGCAGCCAGAGCGTGCCTTCGAGATCGAGATAGTTGGTCGGTTCGTCGAGCAGCAGCAGGTCCGGCTCGGCGAACAGCACGGCGGCGAGCGCAACCCGCATGCGCCAGCCGCCGGAGAAGTCCGAGCAGGGGCGGGTCTGCGCCACCGCGTCGAAACCGAGGCCGGCGAGGATGACCGCCGCGCGGGCCGGCGCCGAATGGGCGTCGATATCCACCAGGCGCATCTGGATCTCGGCGATCCGGTGCGGATCGGTGGCGGTCTCGGCCTCGGCCAGCAGGCTCGAACGCTCCTTGTCCGCCTGCAGCACGAAATCGACGAGGGATTGCGGGCCACCGGGCGCTTCCTGCGCGACGCCGCCGATGCGCGCCCGCGACGGCAGCTTGATCGAGCCTTCATCGGCCGGGTAGTCGCCGGTGATCACCTTGAACAAAGTGGTCTTGCCAGTGCCGTTGCGGCCAAGAAAGCCGACGCGGGCGTTCGGCGGCAAGGCGACCGATGCCTTGTCGAGGAGAACGCGTCCGGCCACGCGCACGGTAAGGTCGTTGATCTGAAGCATGGCGGTGCTTGTGACGGAGGACGTGCTTCCACGCAAGACGTCTGCGCACCCGCATGCTAACCTTCAGGCGGCGGACTCAACAGGGACGGGCTTCCCGATGAGACCAATTCGGCCGCATGCCGGCACAGGCGCTGAACGCGACGCCGTCGCAAGGGCTGCGCATTTGCCGACCGGCCCCGCCGCTCCCCGCCGAAACGATCCCGCCTCGCCCTGTCCGCGCCAAGAGGCCGGCCCGTATCCTTGCGACCGGCCGGCTCGCCATCCCATGCCCATCAATGACGGAACCCAGGCCATGCGTGCTCTCTCTTTTGCTGCCGTCACTCTCGTGATCTTGCTCGCGACGCCCCCGGCCATCGCCCAGACGGTACGGGCCACCAGCGCTCAGGCCCATTGGCAGTCTGGCGTCGTCCAGCTCGCCATCAAGGCCGACCTGCCGGATGACTGCACCCGGCTGGTGCGGGCCAAGGCCAATGGCGTCACCACCCGGACATTGGCCGTCGAGGTCACCGTGGTGCGTGAGCAGACGCCCCAATGCGGCAGCACGACCGGCCGGGTCGAGCGCAGCTACAGCTACAATTTCCCCGGAATCACCCAGGCCGCCAACGCCATCGCGCTGCGATTCCTGCTCGACGGGCGGGAACTCGGCCGCGAAACCACGCCGATCGCGTCGACAGCCCCCGCGCGCAGGTGATAATCGGGATGAGTTATGCGTAATTCGGCGGTTTCCCGTCTCTGACTGGTGTTAAGCTCTGTCCGCCCGACCATCAAAACGAGTCGGGCAATGGAGAGGGCTGTCATGAGCGGTTCTATGAAGAAGTATCTCGCCGAATTCATCGGATCGGCGGCTTTGGTGATTATCGGTTGCGGGGCCATCACCTTGGGCGGTCTCGGCGGTGCCTTGGGCAGCGGCCAGCCTCTGGCCTCGCTCGCCATCCTGCCCATCGGCCTTGCTTTCGGCCTGGCGGTCACTGCCATGGCTTACGGCATCGGGCCGATCTCGGGGTGCCACATCAATCCGGCCGTGACGGTCGGCGCCTGGGTCGCCGGACGCATGCCGAGCTCGGAAGTCCCGGGTTATATCATCGCGCAGTTTCTCGGCGCCATTGCCGGCGCGGCCATCCTCTACGTCATGCTGGCCGGCAAGACCGGCGGTTATGACGTCGCCACCGCGGGCCTTGGACAGACCGGCTGGTCCGGCTATTCGGCGACCTCGGCGATCATCGCCGAATTCGTCGCCACCTTCCTGTTCGTCGTGGTCATCCTGGGCGCCACCTCGAAGGCCGGCACGACGCCGGTGGCCGGTCTCGCCATCGGCTTGACGCTCGCCATCCTGCATCTCGCCTTCGTGCCGGTCTCGGGCAATTCGCTCAACCCGTCGCGGTCGTTCGGGCCGGCTTTGTTCGTCGGCGGCACGGCGCTGGCCCAGGTCTGGATGTTCCTGATCGTCCCGACGATCGCCGGTGCGGTCGCCGGCGCCTTGTTCAAGTCGAAGACGCTCGAAGCCTGACGCCTTCGGGATCCGGCCCGGCCGGTCCTGCCGGACCGGTCCCGGCACGGGCGCAACAGACAAGAAGGCCCGCCGCTCCGGATCGACCGGGGCGACGGGCCAACTTCGCGCGGACCAGGTGGGGCGTCATGACCCGCGCGACTACCAGGATGCCTTAGCGGCAGATGCGAACGTCACGCGGGCGGGGGCCCCAGGGGGTTTCGACCCAGCGCCGCTCGACCCAGCAACGGCGCTGCGGGTAATAGCCGCCATAGGGGCGATAATAGGGGCGGGGACGATCCCAGTCGCGGCGCGGGCGATCCCAGCCGCCGCCACCGTAATATTGCACCGGGACATAGGGGCCCGAACTGGCGACACCGATGCCGATGGACACCTGGGCGTCGGCCTTGGACGGCGTCAGCGCCACTGCCGTCAGGGCGGCGAAGCCTGCGATGGCGGTGAGGGCGAGCTTGCGCATGAGAGTTCTCCAGGACGTGTATTCAGTTGACGGGTGCGGCCGGACACTTTCGGCTGGATCGCTTGATCGGTGATTTGGCGGCCTCGATCAGCCGTCATGAGAACAAGCTAACGCGGGTGCGCTGAACGCCTTCTGATCCAGGCCTTCATGTCCGGTTCATCCCGGCGCCACCATGGCGCCCAGGGCGTTGCGGGCCGGTTAAGGCGCTGCTAGAAGCGCGCCACCTTCCTCCCATCCCTCTCCCAAGGAACAGTCCATGGCCCTCGAGCGCACCTTCTCCATCCTCAAGCCGGACGCCACCCAGCGCAACGTCACCGGCGCGATCAACGCCCTCATCGAGGCGGCCGGCCTGAAGATCGTCGCCCAGAAGCGCATTCAGATGTCGCTCGGCGAAGCGCGACGCTTCTATGCGGTCCACAAGGAGCGGCCGTTCTTCGGCGAGCTCGTCGATTTCATGGTGTCCGCGCCGGTCGTCGTGCAGGTCCTGGAGGGCGAGAACGCCATTGCCAAGTACCGCGAAGTGATGGGCGCCACCAACCCGGCCCAGGCCGCCGACGGCACGATCCGCAAGCAGTTCGCTTTGTCGGTCGGCGAGAACTCGGTGCACGGCTCGGATTCGGCCGACAACGCCAAGCTCGAGATCGCCCAGTTCTTCTCCGAGAACGAGATCATCTCCGGCTGATCGCCTTCGATCAAGTCGCTTGATCGCCTTCGATCAAGCCAGGCTGATTGTCTTCAATCAGCTCCGCTGATCGTTTCATGAAACATATGCGTGAAGGCGGGCTCCGGCCCGCCTTTTTCGTTGGCCTGATATGGCTTAGGCTCGCCATCGATCCAAAGGCCGATCCACGGTCAGGTGCCCCCATCTCGGAGCCCCCGATGAATGCCCCGCTGCGCATCGAACGCCGCCAGTCGACCTGTCCGCATGATTGCCCCTCGGCCTGCTCGCTCGACATCGAGGTGATCGAGGGCCGGATCGGCCGCGTCCATGGCGATGCCAGGCAGAGCTACACGGCCGGTGTCGTCTGCGCCAAGGTCGCCCGCTACGCCGAGCGCACCTACCATCCCGACCGCGTGCTCTATCCGCTGATCCGCAAAGGGGCCAAGGGCTCCGGCGAATTCCAGCGCATCTCCTGGGACGAGGCGCTCGACATCGCGGCGGCGAAACTGCTCGAGGCCGAGGCGCGCCACGGCTCCGAGACGGTCTGGCCCTATTATTATGCCGGCACCATGGGCTTCGTCATGCGCGACGGCATCAATCGCCTGCGCCATGTGAAGAAATATTCGGGCTTCTTCGCCACCATCTGCACCAACATGGCCTGGTCCGGCTTCATCGCCGGCACCGGCAAGCTCGCCGGCGCCGATCCGCGCGAAATGGCGCTCGCCGATGTCGTGGTGATCTGGGGCACCAATGCGGTGTCGACCCAGGTCAATGTGATGACCCATGCGATGAAGGCCCGCAAGGAGCGCGGCGCCAAGGTCGTGGTGATCGACGTCTACAAGACGGACACGATGAAACAGGCCGATCTGAGCCTGGTGGTGAAACCCGGCACCGACGGCGCGCTCGCCTGCGCCGTCATGCATGTGCTGTTCCGTGACGGCTATGCCGACCGGGACTATCTCGCCCGTTACACCGACGTGCCGGCCGAACTCGAAGCCCATCTCTCGACCCGCGGCCCGGCCTGGGCCGCCGGCATCACGGGACTGACCGTCGAGGAGATCGAGACCTTCGCCAGGCTGGTCGGCGAACACAGGAAAACCTTCTTCCGGCTCGGCTACGGCTTCGGCCGCCAGCGCAACGGCGCCGTCAACATGCACGCCGCCTCCTGCATCGCGGCGGTCACCGGCGCCTGGCAATATGAGGGCGGCGGCGCCTTCCACAACAACGGCGCGATCTATCATTGGCGCAAATCGCTGATCGAGGGGCTCGATGCCCGCGATCCCAAGATCCGCATTCTCGACCAGTCGCGCATCGGGGCGATCCTGACCGGTGAGCGCGAGGCCTTGAAGCGCCCCGACGGCAGCGACGGGCCGCCGGTCACCGCTTTGCTGATCCAGAACACCAATCCGGTCAATGTCGCGCCCGACCAGACCAAGGTCTTCAAGGGTTTCGCCCGCGACGACCTGTTCACCGTGGTGCATGAGCAGTTCATGACCGATACCGCCAAGATGGCCGATATCGTGCTGCCGGCCACCATGTTCATGGAACATGACGATCTCTATGCCGGCGGCGGCCATCAGCACATCATGCTCGGCCTGAAACTGGTCGAGGCCCCCGGCGAATGCCGGTCGAATCACGAGGTGATCTCGGCCTTGGCGCAGCGGCTCGGCGCCGAGCACCAGGGCTTCACGATGAGCCCGCGCGAGATCATCGACTGGACCCTGCAGAATTCCGGCTGGGGCACGCTCGCCGAGCTGGAAACGACCAATTTCCGCGACGTCCAGCCGAAATTCGAGGAAGCCCACTATCTCGGGGGCTTCGCCTATCGCGACGGCAAGTTCAAATTCAAGCCGGACTGGCCGAACGTGCCCAATGCCAATATCGGCACGCTCGGACCCTGGGATAAGATGCCGTCGCTGCCCGACCACTGGGAGGTGACGGAGGAACCGGATGCGGCCCATCCGTTCAAGCTCGCGACCTCACCGTCGCGCAGCTATCTCAACTCGAGTTTCGCCGAGACGCCGTCGTCGAAAAAGCGCGAGGGCCGCCCGGAAGTGATGATCAACCCGGCCGATGCGGAACGGCTGTCGATCGCACCGGGCGCCAAGGTCGAGCTCGGCAATGAGCGCGGCCAGGTCATCCTGCACGCCAAGGTGACCGACCAGACCCGTCCCGGCACCTTGATCGCCGAGGGCCTCTGGCCCAATTCGGCGCATGAAAAGGGCAGGGGCATCAACATGTTGACCGGCGCCGATGCGGTCGCCCCGTTCGGCGGCGCGGCCTTCCATGACAACAAGGCCTGGATCAGGCCGGTGGAGTGAACGGCGACCAGCCGCGAGCGGACGTCGCCCCGCTCAGAGCGGTTTGGTGAAATGAAAGCGCTTGATGCCGCCGCCCAGCGTCTTGTTGCTGGCCGCGACGGCAATCTCCTCGCGCACCAATTGGTAGCCGCTGTTCCGATAGAGCGACAGGGCGTCGGCCTGCAGTTCGGAGGTGCTCAGGTCCATCCGGGGGCGATTGCGCCGCCGGCACTCGTCCTCGGCGAAACGGAGCATTTTTCGTGCGATGCCCCGGCGTCTGGCATCGGGATCGACATACATGCGGCGCAGTTCCATCGCGGCCGTCGACGACGGTTCGAGCCCGAACATGCCGACAATCTTGCCGTCATCGACCGCGACCCAGAAACCGCCCTGCCTTTCGCCGTAATAGCCGCCGATCCGATCGATCTCGGCCTTCAGGGAGGCCGCGATATAATCTTCGAAGGCCTGTTTCATCGGCGGCGGCGCCAACAGCCGGTTGACCCTGACGAACAGGTCCCGCACGGGCGCGGCGTCGTCATCGTTGAACGGCCGGATCTCGATCGCAGCATCCATTCGGGCGAACTCCCGCACGGCCGATCGGCGCCGGCCCAGCGGTTTCGATGATCCCGCACCGCGCCGCTGCCCGCAACCGGTCATGCGGGGTGACGCCCGCCAGCGGCGGTTCGAGCCGGACGCCAGCCGAAATGGCTCTACGTCATCCCCGGCCGAGCCGGAGCAGAAGCTCTTGCTTCTGCGGAGGAGAGGGGAAGGGGATCCAGGGGTCGACGGGCCGCACTTGCAGTGCATGAAATCGACGGGCAGGCAACGCGATGCCGGTGGTTTCGCGACATCTGGGGCGGCGCTCTGCAACCGCTGGATCCCTTCCCCTCGCTTCGCTCGGCCTCAGGAAAAGCAATTGCTTTGCCTGCGGGTGACGTGGAGAGGTTCCGGCACAGGTCCAGCCTATTTTCATAAGCCGGCTAACTCGTATCTGCTTCAGCTCAACCGGTACTCGGTCGCGATCATCCGAAGCGCTTCCGGGTAGATCCGGTGCTCGACCTCGAGCACCCGTTTGCCCAGCGTTTCCGTGGTATCGCCAGGCAGAACCGGCACTTCGCCCTGGAGGATGATCGGCCCGGCATCCATTTCCGGGACCACGAAATGCACGGTCGCGCCGTGCCTGGCGGCACCGTCGGCGAGCGCCCGCTCATGCGTATCCAGCCCTTTATAAGCCGGCAAAAGAGCGGGGTGGATATTGATCATGCGGTCCTGCCACCGGCTGACCAGCCAGGGCGTGAGGATGCGCATGAAGCCTGCGAGGCAGACGATCTCGATCGCATGGGTTTCGAGTTCCGCCTGCACGGCCCGCTCGAACGCCTCGCGGTCGCGGCCGTAGAGCTTGTGGTCGACGGTCGCCGTCGCGATCCCCTCGGCCGCCGCTGCCGCGAGACCGCCCGCGCCGGGCACATTGGACAGGACCAGCGCGATCTCGGCCGGATAGTCCGCCGCCTTGGCCGCGGCGATCAGCGCGGCCATGTTGGAGCCGCGCCCCGAGATCAGGATCGCGACGCGCTTGCGGCTCACAGCGTCAAGGCTCCGGTGAAGGTCACCAGCGGCTCTTCCGTGGCGACCACCACCTGGCCGAGCGTCACCACCGTCTCGCCGGATGCCGCGAAGGCGGCGATCAGCCGTTCGGCGTCGGCGGGCGCCGTCACCACCACCATGCCGATACCGCAATTGAAGGTGCGGACCATCTCGGCCTGGTCGAGGCCGCCGACCTTGGCGAGCCAGCCGAACACGGGCGGCACCGGCACGGCCGACAGGTCGACCGCGACACCGAGCCCCTTAGGCAGCACGCGCGGAATATTGTCGACGAAGCCGCCGCCGGTAATGTGAGCCAGCGCCTTGATCGCCCCAGTCGAACGATGGGCCGACAGCACGCTCTTCACATAGATGCGGGTCGGTTCCAGCAAGGCTTCGCCGAGCGTCATCTCGGCGCCGAAGGGGGCCGGCGCGTCCCAGCGCAGTCCCGAAACCTCGGCGATCTTGCGCACCAACGAATAGCCGTTGGAATGGACGCCGGACGAGGCGAGCCCCAACACCACGTCGCCGCTGGCGACATCGGGCCGCGGCAGCAGCGTGCCGCGCTCGGCGGCCCCCACCGAAAAGCCGGCGAGATCATAGTCGCCATCGGCGTAGAGCCCGGGCATTTCCGCGGTCTCGCCGCCGATCAGCGCGCAGCCGGCCTGCTTGCAGCCGAGGGCTATGCCCTTGACCACCTGGGCGGCGGCCTCCGGCGACAGCTTGCCGGTGGCGAAATAGTCCAGGAAGAACAGCGGCTCGGCGCCCTGGACCACCAGGTCGTTGACGCACATGGCGACGAGGTCGATGCCGATCGTGTCGTGCCTGTTGGCCTCGATGGCGATCTTGATCTTGGTGCCGACGCCGTCATTGGCGGCGACCAGCACCGGATCCTTGAAGCCCGCGGCCTTCAGGTCGAACAATCCACCGAACCCGCCGATCTCGGCATCGGCGCCCGGCCGCGCGGTGGCGCGCACCAGCGGTTTGATCATGTCGACCAGGCGGTTGCCGGCATCGATATCGACGCCCGCTTGCGCATAGGTCAGGCCATTCGAGGCTTTCGGCTTGTCGGTCACGTGGCTTATCCCGTTGATCCGCCCCGATAGCCCGGTCGGGCGCCGCTCGCAACGGTCTAGGCCGATTTTATCACATTGGGCAGGGATCACGCCCTTCAATCGGCATGATGATTTGTGTTAGGGCGGCCCTCCGGCACCGCGGCTGACTCGCCCTGTCGGGAAATGCGCTTTTTCCTGTTCGGCAAAGGTGCTGATTGGCCAGACCGGCTTTCCGCCCGGCTCTTGATGTCGGATGGTTGATCCGGCAGAACCAGAAGCGCATGACCGCGTCATCGGAGGGGTACATGTCCAAGGAAATTACCGACGATCTGAAAGCCGGCGCGCTGATTTATCATCGGCTGCCGCGGCCGGGGAAGTTGGAGATCCAGGCGACCAAGCCCTTGGGCAATCAGCGCGATCTGGCCTTGGCCTATTCGCCCGGCGTGGCGGCCGCCTGCGAGGCGATCGTCGCCGACCCGGCGCAGGCCGCCGAACTGACCGCGCGCGCCAACCTGGTGGCGGTGATCTCCAACGGCACGGCCGTGCTCGGGCTCGGCGATATCGGCCCGCTCGCCGGCAAGCCGGTGATGGAGGGCAAGGCGGTCCTGTTCAAGAAATTCGCCGGCATCGACGTTTTCGATATCGAGATCGAGGCGCGTGAAGTCGACCGCATCGTCGACGTGGTCGCCGCGCTCGAGCCGACCTTCGGCGGCATCAATCTCGAGGACATCAAGGCCCCGGAATGTTTCGAGGTCGAGCGGCGCCTGCGCGAGCGCATGGGCATTCCGGTGTTCCATGACGACCAGCACGGTACCGCGATCATCGTCGGCGCGGCCGTCACCAATGCGCTGGAGCTGATGGGCAAGCGCATCGAGGACGTCAAGATCGTCGCCTCCGGCGCCGGCGCCGCGGCCATTGCCTGCCTCAACCTGCTGGTCGAGCTCGGCGCCAAGACCGACAATATCTGGGTCTCCGATATCGAGGGCGTCGTCTACAAGGGCCGCGAGAAGCTCATGGACCCCTATAAGGAGGTCTATGCCAAGGATACCAATGCGCGCACCCTGGGCGACATCATTGGCGATGCCGACATTTTCCTCGGCGTTTCCGCCGCCGGCGTGCTGAAGCCGGACATGGTGAAGCTGATGGCCAAGGGCCCGCTGATCATGGCGCTGGCCAATCCCAACCCCGAGATCATGCCCGACGTGGCGCGCGAGGCGCGGCCCGATGCGATGATCTGCACCGGGCGCTCGGATTTCCCCAACCAGGTCAACAATGTCCTGTGTTTCCCCTATATCTTCCGCGGCGCGCTCGATTGCGGCGCCACCGCCATCAACGAACCGATGAAGCTCGCCGCGGTGCGCGCCATCGCCGGCCTCGCGCGGGAAGCGCCGTCCGACGTGGTGGCCCGCGCCTATGGCGGCGAGGTCGGCACGTTCGGCGCCGGCAACCTGATCCCATCGCCCTTCGACCCGCGCCTGATCCTGCGCATCGCCCCGGCCGTCGCCAAGGCGGCCATGGAGACTGGCGTCGCCACCCGGCCGATCGCCGATTTCGACGCCTACCGCACCGAGCTGTCGCGTTTCGTCTTCCGCTCCGGCCTGCTGATGAAGCCGGTCTTCGACAAGGCGCGCGAGGCGCCGAAGCGGGTCATCTATGCCGAGGGCGAGGACGAGCGGATCCTGCGCGCCGCCCAGGTGGTGGTCGAGGAGGGGCTGGCGCTGCCGGTCCTGATCGGCCGGCCCGCGGTGGTCGAGCAGCGGCTCGAGCGCTTCGGCCTGTCGATCCGGCCGGGCAAGGATTTCGAGCTGGTCGATCCCCAGTCCGATCCGCGCTATCGCGACTATGTCGCGACCTATCATGAGAGCACCGGTCGGCGCGGCGTGACGCCCGATGCGGCGCGCACCATCATGCGCACCTCCACCTCGGCGATCGCGGCCGTTGCCCTGGCACGCGGCGACGCCGATGCCATGATCTGCGGCGTCGAGGGCCGGTTCAACACGCATCTGCGCCATATCCGCCAGGTCATCGGGCTGAATGACGACTGCGAAGGCCTTGCCGCCCTGTCGCTGCTGATCACCTCCAAAGGGCCGCTGTTCATCGCCGACACCCATGTCACCACCGATCCGACACCGGAGCAGATCGCCAATATGGCGATCACGGCCGCCGGCCATGTCCGGCGATTCGGACTGGAGCCGAAGATCGCGCTGGTCTGCCACTCCGACTATGGCAGCTATGACGACGCCGATGCCGAAACCCTGCGCAAGGCCCTGAAACTGATCTGGGAACGGGCGCCGGGCCTCGAAGTCGACGGCGAAATGCACGCCGATACCGCGCTCTTGCCGGAACTGCGCGAGCGCATTTTCCCGCAGTCCAAGCTGACCGGCGTCGCCAATGTGCTGATCATGCCCAATATGGCGGCCGCCAATATCGCCTTCCAGGTGATCAAGGTACTGGCCGACGCCCTGCCGGTCGGCCCGATCCTGGTCGGTCCGGCCAAACCCGCGCATATCCTGACCTCCTCAGTCACCGCCCGCGGCGTCGTCAACATGACGGCGCTTGCGGTGGTCGAGGCTCAGGAGGCCGCGAAATTGCCTGTCGGCTGACCATAGGGCAGGCAAGGGACCATTAAGGCGCGCTCCTTAATGTCCTGATATCCTTGTGCGATCCTGCCGAACCTTGGCGGATTCGGCAGTGATCGGTGGGGCGGTTTTGAAGGCGGGCTTGGGCGCGAGAGGCCTGGTGTGGATGGCGGCGGCCGCGATTGCGACGCTTGCGCCCGTCGCGGCCTATTTCGGCGCCGAAGCCTATGTCGAGCGCGACCTGCAGGCCAATCTCCAGCGCGTGGCGACCGAGGTCCTGCAGCGCATCGAAAACTCCGTCGACCGATCGGTCGTGACGCTCAAGGAAGCCGCGCTGCGCCGGGCGAGCACCTGCAACCTGCGGGACCGCGAGGCATTGCGCGTCCTGGTCTTCGGCTCGCCGGTGCTGAAGGAACTGGCGGTGCTGGCGCCCGACGGTACCGTGCTGTGCAACAATATCGGCGAGCTCGTCCGCATCTCGCCCTTGTCCGAACTCTTGCCGACCCGCGACCCGCGCATCTCGCTCGGCTCGGTGGTGGCCTTCGGCTCAGAGGGCAGGGCGCTCAGGATCGTCTGGCGCGAACAGCAGAACGCGATTTTCGGCGGCCTGGTGGCGGCCAGCCTGTTCGCCCCCTATCAGGGCGCCGGCGCGACGGGCGACCGGCTGGGCATCGAGGTCAATCTCAGCGAGGGTTCCGCCCTGCTGATTTCCCGCAATCAGGGCCTGAACGGCCCGTTCGACGCAAGGCTCGACAAGGTGTCGCAGAGCTTGCCGATCAAGGTTGCGGTCACCGCGTCGCGCGCCGACTGGCGCGAGGCGCGGTTCTGGATGGTCATCCTGGCATGTGTCGTGGCAGCACTTCTCGGCCTCGTCATCGGCGCGCTCATCGTCATTTCCGCCCGGCGCGCCGACGACCCCATGGAGGAGATGCAGGACGCGCTCGACAATGGCGAGTTCATCCCGCATTACCAGCCGATCCTCGACATCGACACCGGCCGCATTCTCGGCTGCGAGGTGCTGGTCCGCTGGCGCAAGCCGGACGGCAGCATCGTCCCGCCCGGCGCCTTCATCGACCGGGCCGAGCGGTCGGGCTTCATCTTTCCGCTGACGCTGGCGTTGATGCGCCATGCCGCCCAGGAGCTCGGCCCGACCTATTCGAGCCGCCCGAAGCTCAAATGCGGCTTCAATCTCTGCGCCGCCCATTTCAAGGACGACGCCATCATCGCCGATGTCGCGACCATTTTCGGTGCGTCCGACCTCAGGCTCTCCCAGATCCTGCTCGAGGTCACCGAACGCGATCCGCTCGACGACATCGAGACCGCCCGCAGCATCATCGCCCGCTTCCAGGCCATGGAGGTCAAGGTGGCGCTCGACGACGTCGGCACCGGCCATGGCGGCATGAGCTATCTTCTGAAGCTTGGCGTCGACGTCATGAAGATCGACAAGCTGTTCATCGACGCGCTCGGCGCCGAGCGGCAATCGACCGCCATCGTCGACAGCCTGATCGATCTGGCGGCCCATCTGAACATGGACGTGGTCGCCGAGGGGGTCGAGACCTTCGCCCAGGTCGAAGCGCTGCGCCGGCGCGGCGTCCGCAGCGCGCAAGGCTATGTCTTCGCGCCGCCTTTGCCGGGCTCATCCTTCATTCAGCTGGTCGAAGCCATGGAGCCCGCGATGCATACCGAACCGCCGGCCCGCGTGACGCTGAGGGGGTGAGCGGGCGAGTGGCGAGTGGCGAATAGGGGATGATGCCGCGCGCCTCGCGCATCAACCCTCTCCCACGCCTTCGTGGGAGAGGGTGGCCGCGGCAGCGGCCGGGTGAGGGTGGCAGCGCCGGCCCGTGGCGTGCATTCCGGCCGGACTCGATAGGCCGGCCTTCTTCAAACCCTCACCCGGCGCCTGACGGCGCCACCCTCTCCCGCAAGCGGGCGAGGGTTGACGCGCACCGCGCGTTTCGCTTCATCGCTATTCGCTATTCGGCCCTACGCTGCCGACACCGCGAAGCGCAGCGAGGCGGCGATCCGGTTCCATGCATTGATATTGGCGATCGCGGCGGTCAGGAAAGCCAGTTCGGTTTCGCTGAACTGTTCGCGCACGCTGGCATAGAGCGCATCGGTCGCGCCCAGGCCCGGATTGACGGTCAGCGCTTCGGTCCAGGCCAGCGCGGCCGTTTCGCGCGGCGAATAGATGCCGGCTTCCGCCCAGGCCGCGACCAGGTCGAGCTTGACGGCCGGCACGCCGGCCTTGCGCGCCAGATGCAGGTGATACTGGATGCAGAATGCGCAGCCATTGATCTGCGAGGCGCGCAATTTCAGAAGCTCGGTCAAGGCCTTGTCGAGACCGGAATCGTCGACGGCCTTGCCGAGCGCGGTCAGCGCCGCGCGGACGGCGGGGGCGATCGTGCCGTAGGCTTCATAACCGATACGGGGCGAGGATGCGGACATGGCTGGCTCTTTTTGCGAATGACGAATAATATCAGAACACGAACAACATATAAGAGCACTGATATCATGCGCAAGCCCGCCGGACCACCGCAGCCGCCCGAAGTCGGCGAGGGCAAACGGGGCGAGGAAGGCTATCTCGGCTACCTGCTGCGCCAGGCGAGCGCCGCCCACCGGCTCAGG
Source organism: Hyphomicrobiales bacterium (assembly GCA_017304475.1). Classification (GTDB taxonomy): domain Bacteria; phylum Pseudomonadota; class Alphaproteobacteria; order Rhizobiales; family Phreatobacteraceae; genus Phreatobacter. Next base: position 17,665 of record JAFKKV010000052.1, read on the forward strand.
ATGGAACGGGCACTGAGCCCGCTCGACGCCACGGCGCCGCAATTCCTCGTGCTCACCATGCTCGGTGCCTATCCGGGCCTGTCCAATGCCGATATCGCCCGCCTGACCATGCTGACCCCCCAGACGGTGAGCGTCATCGTCGCCAATCTGACGCGGGTGGGCGCGGTCACCCGCAGGGCCCATGCCGTGCATGGCCGGATCCAGGAACTCGGCCTGTCCGAGACAGGCCAGACCTTGCTCGCACGGTGTCGCGAAGCGGTCCGGGATGCCGAGCAATACCTCTCCGAGGGGGTCTCCGAAGCCGATGAACGGGTGATCCGGCGCTGGCTGGTGGCGGTGGCGGTCGAGCCCGGGACCGACGGGGGCTGAACGCCGCCCGCGCTCTCAGTTCGTCCGGCCGCGCCGGAGATCGGCCTCGATGCGCAGGCCGGATCCGCCGCCGAGGCGCGCCCGGTAGACCTGCACGTTCTCCATCACGCGCTGCACGTAATTGCGCGTTTCGGTGAAGGGGATGCGCTCCACCCAGTCGATCGGATCGACGCGCGGGTCACGCGGGTCGCCATAGGCCTGCACCCATTCGCGCACGCGGCTGCGGCCGGCATTATAGGCGGCGAAGGTCATGATGTAGCTGCCGTTGAACTCGGCCACCAGTTCACCGAGATGGGCGGCGCCGATCCGGGCGTTATAGGCGGGATCGCTGATCAGCCGGCCCTGGTCGAAGGCGACGCCATAGGTGCGCGCCGTCGCCCGGGCGGTGGCCGGCATCAGCTGCAGCAGGCCGCGCGCGCCGGCATGGCTGACGGCCCGCGGATCGAAGGTCGATTCCTGCCGTGCGATGGCATAGACCACGGCGCGATCGACCTCCGGCCCGACATGGGCATATTGCGGAATGCCGATGGTCGGGAAGGCGTGGATGTCGAAGGGCAGGCCGCGATTATTGGCGAGCTTGCCGAGGATCAGCACGCCCTTGGCGTCATTGTTGCGGGCGGCGACTTCGGCCGCCGCATGCAATTGCCCGGTATCCATGGCGCGCAGCCCGAGATCGGCCAGGATGGCACGGGCCAGATCCTGTTCGCCGAGCTGGTAGAGCATGCTCAGCGCCCGGGCCGACGGTCCGCGCACCGGCGTGGCCTCTACCGGCCGGCGGATCGGCAGGTCGTTCATCCCGAGCTTGGCGCGCGCCAACTGGCCGTAATAATGGGTCGGATGGCGTGCCGCGGCTTCGTAGGAGCGGCGCGCCTCGGCCTGCTGTCCCAGGGCCTCCTGGGCGCGCGCGACCCAGTAGAAGGCCCGCGACTGCGACATCGGCGTGTTCGAGGCATGGCGTGCCGCTTCGAAATGGCGCAGCGCGGTCGCGGGATCGTTGAGGAAGCGCAGCGCCAGCCAGCCGCAATGGAACTCGGCCTCGACCCGCGCCGAGCCCTCGCGGACCGAATGGGTCGAGGCGACGCGATAGGCGGTGCGGGCATCGCCGGCGTCGAGCAGCTTGCGCACCATGACGCGCCGCTCGGTCCACCAGTCCTCGGGGCTGCCAAGCACCGCCGGGTCGCGCGGCGCGGCGATCAGGACGGCGGCGGCCTCCTGGGCCCGGTCCTCGCGGCGCAGCCACTGCGCCTTGGCGAAGAGATAGGCGGGATCCTGATGCAGCGAAGCCGGAACCTGGGCGAGCAGGGCGCCGCCATTGGCGCGGCGCGCGCCGATGGCGAGGAAGGCCCGGGCGAGCGGCACCTGGCCGCCGCCCAGGCGCTGGGCCGCGCGCATGGCGGTGCCCTCCTGGTCGGCATGCAGCATGCGGTCGAGACGGGCCTTGTGATCGGCCTGGGTCAGGACCGAGCCGAAGGCGGTCAGCAGGGTCTGCTCGGTATCGGCGGAAAGGTCGTCGCGCCGCCAGATGTCGCGCGCCAGGCGATTGCCGCGCTCGGCATCGCCGCCGCGCTTCAGCGCCATGGCCAGCGCGATCTTGCCCTTGGCCGAATTCGGCTGGCGGGTTGCATAGAAGGCGCGCACCGTCGTCGCGTCGAGATTTTCTTCCAGCAGCGCGCCTTCCGCGCGCATGCGGATGCGCTGCGAGGCGGGAAAGCCGGGATTGGCCTGCAGGAAGGCCGACAGGCGGGCGAAGCCAACCCCTTCATTGGAACGGAGAATGACCCATTCGGCGATCGCCCGCGAAATCGGGTCGGTCAAGGCATTGCGGCCGGCGGTCGCCTGGTCGACCCGGCCGGCCTTGGCGGCGGTGATCACCCGGCCAAGCGCCGCGACATCGGCCTGGCCGCCGCCGTCACCTTGCGGGCGCCACGCCCGATCGGCCTGCGGGATCGAGCCGGTGACGGCCGGCGCGGTGGCGCGCGCCTCGACGATCGGCTGTTCCGCGGCCAAGGGCTCGGCCGCGGCTTGCTCGGCCTGCGCGGTCTCGGTCGCCCGCCGCTCCAGCAGATGCTGGGCGATATCGCCGTCGGTCGCCTGGGCACAGGCCGGGCCGGCCAGCGTCAGAACGCCGAGGGCAACCCTGGTCAGCAGAGCCAGACGCAAACGGGAAACAGAGGTCGGCGCCATGAAACCGTCCTGATACGCAACACCGGATGGCCTCACCCCGCGGGCGAAATGCGGCCTTTGAGTGATCGTTTGTCGTTTGTTTTCCTTGACGAGTGCTGAACGGGCCGGGGGGCATCCGGTGAAACTGGTTAAGCGGGCGTTGACGATGAGCCCCGTGATCAGACCTGGCCGAAGCCGGTCCAGCCGAGCAGCGCACCGGCGGCAAGGGCCCAGAGCGGGTGGATCCGTGTCTTGAAGGTGACCAGCGCGACGGCCGCGGTGATCGCCACCAGGATCCATTCATGGTCGGTCGCCTGGGTGATCACCGCGGCGCTGGCCGAAACGAGCCCGACCGTCATGGGCACCAGCCCGGCCTGCACCGTGGCGCGCCACGGATTGTCCTTGAAGCGTTGCCAGAGACCCATGGCGATGCCTGTCACGATGGAGGACGGGCCGAATTTCGCCAGCGAGGTCACCAGCACGCCCTGCCAGCCGGCCACATGCCAGCCGACCAGGGTGACGATCATCATGTTCGGCCCGGGGGCGGCCTGCGCCACGGCGAACATGGTCGAGAACTCTCGCGCCGACATCCAATGATGGATGTCCACCACCTGCCGCTGCATCTCCGGCAGGATGGTATTGCCGCCGCCGAAGGCCAGCAGCGACAGCTGGGTGAAGATGACGGCGAGCGCGATCAGAACCGATGTCATGGCCGGGCACTCCCCAGCCCCGAGGCGCGGACCCGGACGAACCAGGTCGCGAAAATGCTCAGCGGCGCGAGCGTCAGCATGGTCGGCAGCAAGGGCCAGCGCAGCACGGCGATGGCGATGAAACAGGCCAGCGCGACGACGATGCCCTCCGGCCGCTTGCGCAGCGGCCAGGCGATCTTGGCGGCCATCGAGACGAGCAGGCCGGCCGCGGCCGCCGCGAGCCCCGCGAACATGTGCTGCACATGCGGGTCGCCCTGCAGATGCTCGGCGATGACGCCAAGCCCGATGACGATGATCGAGGGGAAGGCGATCAGGCCGAGAATGGAGGCGAGAGCGCCCGGCAGGCCGCGGAATTTCAGGCCGATCGCAACCGACAGGTTGATGATATTGCCGCCGGGCAGGAACTGGCAGAGCCCGAGCAGGTCGGTGAACTCCTCCGCCGTCAGCCATTGCCGCCTTTCGACGATCATGGTGCGGGCCAGCGGCAGGACACCGCCGAAACCGGTCAGGCCGAGCCCGAGAAAGCCGAGAAACAGCGCGCCGACCGTTGGCGGTCCGGCCTGCGAATCGGCCTGAAGCTCCCTTGCCGTCACCGTCATCGTCGCGCTCCGTGCCCGGGCGCCCGTTTGCGACCGGGATTGTGGCTATCGACCTACTTCTCCTGATGGCCGCAGTCCAATATATGTTTTATGCGCCTGCCATATCGATGGGATATGCCAATGATCGACCTTCGCCAGCTTCGTTATTTCATCGCGGTCGCGGAGGAGGGCCATGTGACGCGGGCGGCGGAACGGCTCGGCATGCAGCAGCCGCCGCTCAGCCAGCAGATCCGCGCCATGGAGGCCGAAATCGGCGCCGTGCTGTTCCACCGCCTGCCGCGCGGCATGGCCCTGACCGAAAGCGGCCAGGTGTTGCTCGAGGACGCCCGCGCCATCCTGGCCCAGGTCGAGCGCGCCATCGAGACGGCGCGCCGCGTCGCCCGCGGCGAAAGCGGCCGCATCGCGGTCGGCTTCACCAGTTCGGCGGCCTTCCATCCCTTCGTGCTGTCGGCGATTCGCGCTTTTGGCGATGCCGCGCCCGACGTGTCGCTCGCGCTGGAGGAGGGCGGCACGGTCGAACTCGTCGGCGCCCTGCGCAGCGGCCGGCTCGACGCAGCCTTCATCCGGGCGCCGGCGGGCGAGGCGGTCGGCATCGTGGTCGAACCGCTGCTCGAGGAGCCGATGCTGGCGGCCCTGCCGGCGCATCACCCCTTGGCCGGCCAAGGCCCGCGCGGAGCGCGGCCTGCCGGCCGCATCGCTCTGGCCGATCTCGCCGGCGAAACCTTCATTCTCTACCGGCGGCCGACCGGGCCCGGGCTTTACGACGCCATCATCGCGGCCTGCCGCGCCGCCGGCTTCAGCCCGCGCATCGGCCAGGAAGCACCGCGCATGCCGTCGACCCTTAGCCTGGTCGCCGCCGGGCTCGGCGTCTCGATCATTCCCGCCTCCATGCGCCGCCTGGAGACCGAAGGCATCGCCTATCTCGGCCTGACCGACGCACCGGACCTGGTGGCGCCGCTGCACCTGGCCTATCGGGCCGGAGAGCTCTCCGCCGCCTGCAGGAGGCTGGTCACTCAGGTGCGGCAAATGGCGGCGGACGAGGGTTGAAGCCGCCGGATCGGCGTCGCATATGGCACGGTGATGGAAGAGCCGCGAATTCCTCATGGGATTTTTATCGGCTTGTCGTGTATTTCCTGACCCGTTGGTCCAGTGACGAGGCGCCGTCAGCCATGCGAAAATACCGCCCCGCTTGACGTCCGGGCCGTCACAAGGCTTTGTGTCCGACCTTTCGTGCGTGGCGACCAGCCGCGCTATTCCGTGCTAACTCATCCACGTTCGGGAGAACGTTTCATGTCCGCCGCTCTGTTCAAGGGGTCGATGCCCGCGCTCGTCACGCCGTTTTCCAATGGCAAGCTCGACGAGAAAGCGTTTCGCGCCCATGTGAACTGGGTGATCGCGGAAGGCTCCCACGGCATCGTGCCGGTCGGCACCACGGGTGAAAGCCCGACGCTCACCCATGACGAGCACAAGCAGGTCATCATCTGGGCGATCGAGGAGGCCCGGGGCCGGGTGCCGGTCATCGCCGGAGCCGGCTCCAACAATACGGTCGACGCGATCGAATTCTCGCAGCATGCCGAGAAGGCCGGCGCGCAGGGGCTGCTGCATGTCACCCCCTATTACAACAAGCCGAACCAGGAAGGGCTCTATCAGCACTTCAAGGCGATCGCCGAAGCGACCTCCCTGCCGATCCTGATCTACAACATCCCGCCGCGCTCGGTGATCGACATGACGGTCGAGACCATGGGCCGACTCGCCAGGATCAAGAATATCGTCGGGGTCAAGGATGCCACCGCCAAGCTCGACCGGGTTTCGGCCCAGCGCGAGGTTTGCGGCCCCGACTTCATTCAGCTGTCGGGCGAGGACGGCACGGCGCTGGCCCATATGGCCCATGGCGGCCACGGCTGCATTTCGGTGACCGCCAATGTCGCGCCCAGGCTCTGCGCCGATTTCCAGAACGCCTGTCTCGCGGGCGATTACAAGACCGCGCTGAAGCTGCAGGACAAGCTGTTCCCGCTGCATCAGGCGCTGTTCGTCGAACCCAACCCCGCCCCCTCCAAGGCGGCGCTGGCCATGCTCGGCCGCATGTCCGAGGAAACCCGCCTGCCGATGGTTCCGGTCACCGCCGCGACCAAGGAGGCCCTGAAGGCAGCACTCGTGCATGCCGGCCTGATGAACTGATGGCGCCCAAGCAAGACCCGAACATCAAGCTGATCGCCGACAACCGGCGCGGCCGTTACGACTATGAGATCATGGAGACCTTCGAGGCCGGCCTGTCGCTGACCGGCACCGAGGTGAAATCGTTGCGCGCCGCCAAGGCCACGATCGCCGAGAGCTATGCCGGGCCCTCGGGCGAGGAATTCTTCCTGTTCAACTGCAATATCCCGGAATATCTGCAGGCGAACCGCTTCAATCACGAGCCGCGCCGGCCGCGCCGGCTGCTGCTGCACAAGAAGGAAATCGCCAAGCTGATCGGCGGGGTCCAGCGCGAAGGCATGACCGTCATTCCGTTGAAGCTCTATTTCAACCAGAAAGGCCGCGCCAAATTGCAGATCGCGCTCGCCCGCGGCAAGAAGCTGCACGACAAGCGCGAGAGCGAAAAGAAGCGCGACTGGCAGCGCGATCAGGCCCGCATCATGCGCGACCGGGGATAGGCGGAAGCCGGGGAGACAGCCGATGCGGATCAAGCTCGACCATTGCGTGATCCATGTCGGCGACTGGGCAAGGTCCAACGCCTTCTATCGCGACGTGCTCGGCGCCGAGATCATCACGCGCGGAGCGGGCTTCGCTTATCGCTTCGGCGACACCCAGCTCAACTGCCATGGCCCGGGCGTCGAGGCGACGCCGGTGGCCAGGCTGCCGGTGCAGCCGGGCAATTCCGATCTCTGTTTCGAATGGGACGGGCCGATCGACGGCGCGGTCGCTCATCTCGCGCGCCATCAGGTGGTCGTCGAACTCGGCCCGGTCGCGCGCAACGGCGCAAAGGGGGCTGGGACAAGTGTCTATTTCCGTGATCCCGACGGGTCACTGATGGAATTCATGAGCTATTCCAAGCCATAAAGCGGCTTTTCTCATGTGAAATATGCGGCCCGACGACGACGATTGCGTCGATGCGGGCAGCGCCAGGCCGCTCCCCGCATCGCGCAAGGGGACTTACGCCATCGCCTTCTGGAAATTCGCGCCGGCCTTGGTCCAGTTCACCGCGTTCCACCAGGCCGTCACATAGTCCGGCCGGCGGTTCTGGTATTTCAGGTAATAGGCGTGTTCCCAGACATCGACCCCGAGCACCACGCCCTTGACGCCGTCCATCAGCGGATTGTCCTGGTTCGGCGTCGACACGACGGCGAGCTTCTTGTCCTTGTCGACCACCAGCCAGGCCCAGCCCGACCCGAATCGGCCCGCCGCCGCCGCGTTCAAGCGCTGGCGGAACTGGCCCTGGTCGCCGAAGGCGCCGTTGATCGCCGTCGCCAGTTCGGCGCCCGGCTCCTTGGCCCCACCGGGCGTCATGATGTCCCAGAAATGCACGTGGTTCCAATGACCGCCGAGATTGTTGCGGATGCCCGTGCGGACCGCCTCGGGCGCGGCCGCGAGATTGCGCAACACCGGCTCGATGGCGTCCGGCTTGAGCGCCGGATATTGACCGGCAAGCGTATTCAGGTTGGCGACATAGGCGCCATGGTGCCGCTGGTGGTGGATGGTCATGGTCTGGGCGTCGATATTCGGCTCCAGCGCCTCATAGCCATAACCGAGCGGCGGCAGCGTGAAAGGCCCGGCGGCGGCCTGTGCGAAGACCTTGTGGCTCGCGGGGATCGGCAAGGCGGCGCCGAGGATCGCGGCGCCCGCGAGCTTGAGGGCGTGACGGCGGTTCATGTCTGTCTCCCGTTTTCAACCCCGCCAACCGGCGGGGCGCAGAGGGAACACGGCACTCGTTTCAGTTGGACGCTTCGCGCGAGGTCACGAGCGCGTGACATCGGGCGGCCGGTTCCGCGCGCGCACCGTGAGCCCGGCGCGGAACTAACGCAACGGAAATTGCGGCGGCCGTCCTGGCTCCAGGTGGTTCACCAGGGCAGCCAGGGCCAGATCCCGTCGGTGGCGAGGCCGATGGCGACGGCCGCCATGATCGCGCCCGACACCGGCCAGCGGCCGAGAATGCCGAGAATCAGCACCGGCAGCACGAGGCAGAGGAAATAGCCCGTGGTCATCAGGACGCCGAACGTGTCGAGGCCGTCGCGGCGGCCGGCCGGCAGCGCGATGACGCGCAAGGTGGTGTCGAGCCAGTAGAGGGTGCCGATGGCCGCGCCCGCGAGGATCACGATCCGCAGAATGCTCCTGGTATCGCTGGTCATGACAATGCACTTGTCCCTGCTCGGCACGACAGGCCGGCGGGCGCAGCCAGCCGGCGGCGGCCGCGGAGCGGCGCCGGCCATGGGTGTCGCCGGTGCGGGAAAAGGTTCAATGGTGCGTCAGGCTCGGCGGCGGCCGGGATCAGGCCGCGTCGAGATGGTCGCGCACTGCCTGAAACACGGCGCGGAACATGGCCGGCGTCAGCACGCCGGTATTCGTGTTGTAGCGCGAGCAGTGATAGCTGGAGAACAGGGTGAGCCGGCCGATCCGGTGCCGGGCGCCATGGCCGAAAGCGACCTTCGAGGGGCGTTCGCCGAGCGCGCGCACCACGCTGTCATGGCCGATCCGGCCGAGCGCGACGATCGCCGACAGGCCGGGCATGGCCGCGACAGTCGCCGAGAGGAACGGCCGGCAGGTGCCGATTTCCGCGGTCGTCGGCTTGTTCTCCGGCGGCACGCAGCGCACCGCATTGGTGATGCGGGTGTCGATCAGCGTCAGCCCGTCATCCGGCCGCTCGTCATAGACGCCGCTGGCAAAACCGAAATCGATCAGCGTCTCGTAGAGCAGGTCGCCGGCCCAGTCGCCGGTGAACGGCCGGCCGGTCTTGTTGGCGCCCTGAAGGCCGGGCGCCAGCCCGACGATCAGCAGGCGCGCATCGTCGCCGCCGAATGACGGTACGGGTGCATTGTGCCAGTCGGCATGGGCCGCGCGCTGCTTCTCCCGGAACGCCACCAGGCGCGGGCAAAGCGGGCAGTCACGCCCGGGATCGAGCTCGGTCATCGGGCTCAACGATCAGCGAAGTCGTCGTCAGGACCGGGACCGGCCGGATTGGTCGAGGCGATCGGCGGGCGGGGCGGGCGAGGGCGGTCGCGCACGAAGCCGGGAATGTCCTGCCCGGTCTGGCGCAGCGCCCGCTCGGACGGGTCGCGACCGACCCGTGGAATGAGCTGGGCGAGATCGATGAATTCATCGGCCTGGCGGCGCAGTTCGTCGGCGATCATCGCCGGCTGCACCGAGACGGTGGACACCACGGAAACCTTGACGCCGCGGCGCTGCAGCGCCTCGACCAGCGAGCGGAAGTCGCCGTCGCCGGAAAACAGCACGATGTGATCGACGCGCGGCGCGAGCTCCATGGCATCGACCGCGAGCTCGATGTCCATATTGCCCTTCACCTTCCGCCGGCCCATGGAATCGGTGAATTCCTTGGCCGATTTGGTGATGACGGTGAAGCCGTTATAGTCGAGCCAGTCGATCAGCGGCCGGATCGACGAATATTCCTGATCCTCGATCAGCGCGGTGTAATAATAGGCCCTGAGCAAATAACCGCGGCTCTGGAATTCTTTCAAAAGCCGCTTGTAGTCGATATCGAAACCAATGGTCTTGGCCGTCGCGTAGAGATTGGCGCCATCAATGAAGAGCGCAATACGTTCCTGTCCGAGCGACATGGATCCAGTCCTTCAGGCAATGCGGCGCGGGGCAGGTGATCCATAGCAAAAGCAAGCCGCGCGACGGCAAAGGGGGTCTTCAACAACCGATGTGGCCAGTTTTAGCCAAATCTGGAATGACTTTAACATGAGCCCCCGTGGCCACAAGACATTGGCGTCACAATCCACGGCAATGATAGGGGTATTTTTCACTGGCCCGCCAAGGCTTGCGATGGCCGCCGCCGGAGCGTCCCAAGCTTTGCCGCGGGCGCTTCGCCAAATGGCGGCCGGTCAACGCGTCCAGCGAGGTTGCGGCCATGTCCGGCACCGATCCTCTGCAGCACTTCATCGACGCGCAGGACCCGATCTACCGGCAGGTTCTTCTTGAACTCGGTCATGCCAGGAAGACCAGTCATTGGATGTGGTTCGTCTTCCCGCAGATCGCCGGCCTCGGCTTCAGCCCGACGGCGCAGCGATTCGCGCTCGCCTCGCTCGCCGAAGCCAGCGCCTATGCCGGCCATCCCGTGCTCGGCCGGCGGCTCCTAGAATGCACCGCGCTGGTGAACCAGGCGGAGGGCCGCACCATCCACGAAATCTTCGGCAGCCCCGACGACCTCAAGTTTCGCTCCTCGATGACGCTGTTTGCGCGAGCGGCGCCGGCCGAGCCGCTGTTCGAACAGGCCTTGGCCCGGTATTTCGGCGGTGTTCTGGACCAGGCGACGCTCGACCGGCTGTGACGGCGTGCGTCGTTTGTGACACCTCGTCTGGCCCCGGCTTGTCCCTGATATCCACGCATTGCCTTGGAAAGAGAATTCGTGGATGGCCGGGACAAGCCCGGCCAAGACGAGAATTATCCTTGGAGGAGGCGCCTCGGATCGACCGGGTGCGCGCTTCGCCTCCGTCGTTTGGGACAATGCGAGCTCAACACCTCGTCTTGCCCGGGCTTGTCCCGGGCATCCACGCATTGGGCGGCCGCCGCATGGTCAAGTCGCGGATACCAGGGACAAGCCCGGGCAAGACGCGAGTCATCCACGCAGGATGCCTGTTGCATCGACCGCCTGCCGGGGCCAATCCGACATCCACACTTGTCTCGAAGCCCCGAGGCGTCTATACAGCGCAACTTTCCGGACATCCGCCTGATTGCAAGGCGTTCCCAAAAGGATAACCGATGGCTCGCGTCACCGTCGAAGACTGCATTGAGAAGGTCGACAACCGGTTCGAGCTGGTGCTGCTCTCCAGCCACCGCGCGCGCATGCTCGCTGCCGGCGCGCCGCTGACGATCGATCGCGATCGCGACAAGAACCCGGTCGTGGCGCTGCGCGAGATCGCCGATGCGACCGTGTCGCCCGACGACCTCAAGGAAGACCTCATCCATTCGCTGCAGAAATATGTCGAGGTCGACGAGCCGGAGCCGGATGCGGTGCCGATGATCGCTTCCGCCGGCGGCGGCGATCGCGACGACGACGTCGCGCTCGACCGGATGAGCGAAGAAGACCTGCTGCGCGGCCTCGAAGGCCTGAAGCCGCCGGAGGATACCGACGAAGACGACGGCATGTGAGCCGCGGCTTTCACCGCCGATACGTCATCGGACGGAACGACCGGGGCGGCCATGGGCCGCCCTTTTTTTGTTTGCCGTAAGGGCCCCGCAGATCTGCCCTGTTTCCGGCTTTTTTAGCCCTTGCCTTGTGGGATCAATGCCAAGGGATGATATCCATATCCCACGGCGCTTCCGCCGGCTTTCCGACCCGAGGCAGATGTTCACCCCATGATGCGGCAATACGAGCTGGTGGACCGCGTCAAGCGCTACAACCCGAAGGCCGACGAGGCGCTGCTCGACCGTGCTTATGTCTATGCCATGCTCGCCCATGGCAGCCAGAAACGGGCCTCCGGCGATCCCTATTTTTCCCATCCGCTCGAAGTCGCCGCGATCCTCACCGACCTCAAGCTCGACGACGCGACGATCGTCGCAGCCCTGCTGCACGACACGATCGAGGACACCGCCGCGACGAAGGAGGATATCCGCGAGAAGTTCGGTGAGAACATCGCCGAGCTCGTCGACGGCCTGACCAAGCTGAAAAAGCTCGATCTCGTCTCCAAGCAGGCGGTGCAGGCGGAAAACCTGCGCAAGCTGCTGCTGGCGATCACGTCTGATGTCCGCGTCCTCTTGGTCAAGCTCGCCGACCGGCTGCACAACATGCGCACGCTGCACTATGTGCCGCCCGCCAAACGCGACCGGATCGCCCAGGAAACCCTCGACATCTATGCCCCGCTCGCCGGCCGCATGGGCATGCACGACATGCGCGAGGAGCTGGAGGACCTGTCGTTCCGCCAGATCAACCCGGAAGCGCATGCCGCGCTCACCGCCAGGCTCGACCGGCAGCGCGAGGCCAATGCCAAGGCGATCGCCGAGATCGAGACCCAATTGACCGGCAAGCTCGCCGGCCAGGGCATCACGGCGGAGGTGTCGGGCCGCGAGAAAAAGCCCTATTCGATCTACCGCAAGATGGAGCGCAAATCGGTCTCCTTCGAGCAATTGTCTGACATTGTCGGCTTCCGCGTGGTGGTCGAGAGCCTGCCCGACTGCTACCGCGCGGTCGGCGTCATTCACACCACCTGGCCGGCGGTGCCGCAGCGTTTCAAGGACTATATTTCGACGCCCAAGGCCAATGACTACCGCTCGATCCACACCACCGTGATCGGCCCCGGCAGCCAGCGCGTCGAAATGCAGATCCGCACCAGCGCCATGCACGAGATCGCCGAATATGGCATCGCCGCCCATGCGCTCTACAAGGACGGCGCCGAGCTCTCGAGCTTCGAGAACGAGAGCAAGGCCTATGCTTGGCTGCGCTATACGGTGGAGACGCTGGCCCATGGCTCCAACCCGGAAGAATTCCTCGAACACACCAAGCTCGAGCTGTTTTCCGACCAGGTCTATTGCTTCACGCCCAAGGGGCGGCTGATCGCGCTGCCGCGCAAGGCGATCTGCATCGACTTCGCTTATGCGGTTCACACCGATATCGGCAACCACTGCTCGCGCGCCCGCATCAACGGCGTCGAGCGGCCGCTGGTGACCGAACTGCAGAACGGCGACGAGGTCGAGATCATCACCGATGCCAATGCCACGCCGTCGCCGGCCTGGGAGAGCATCGTGGTCACCGGCCGGGCGCGCTCGGCGATCCGCCGCGCCACCCGCGCGGCGACCCGCTCGCAATATCTCGAGCTCGGCCGGCGCATCGTGCAGAACCTGTTCACCCGCGCCGGCAAGCCGTTCTCCGACGAATTGATCAAGCCCGGCCTAAAGCGCCTGGCGCGCGCTTCCGTCGAGGACGTCTATTGGGCCGTCGGCCGCGACGAGATCCCGCCCGACGACGTGCTGAAGGCGGTCCATCCCGACTTCAAGGGGCCGGTCGCGCTCGGACCGAAGCCGACCGAGGACTGGTTCGGCGTCGGCGGCGCCAGCGCGCTGAAGTTCCAGGTACCGGAGACCGAGGGCGCCATCCCGATTCGCGGCATCAATTTCGACCTGCCGGTGCGCTTCGCCGCCGATGGCGGCGCCGTGCCGGGCGACCGCATCGTCGGCATTATGACGCCGGGCGAGGGGATCACCATCTACCCGATCCAGTCGCCGGCGCTGGCGGCCTATGACAACGAGCCGGAGCGCTGGCTCGACGTGCGCTGGGACGTCGACGAGAACAAGCCCTCGCGCTATCCCGTGCGCATCGCGGTGAAATCGCGCAACGAGCCCGGCTCGCTGGCGCGCATCACCCAGGTCATCGCCGACAATGACGGCAATATCGACAATCTCCGCATGCAGCGCAAAACCGCCGACTACACCGACGTGATGATCGATGTGGAGGTCTGGGACCTGAAGCACCTGAACGCCATTATCGGCGGCATCAAGAGCCTGCCGATCGCAGCTGATGCACTCAGAGTGTTCGAGTGAAGGAGGGCGGCCGTTCGCGCAGGCGATGCCGGGCCGAACGGGGGCCGAACTAGCTCTACGTCACCCCCGGCGAGCGAAGCGAGGGAAGGGGGTCCAGGGGCGCTTGACGGCGCTTTCAGCGCATGAAATCGGCTCGCGGGTGATCTCGTCGAAGGATTTTGCGGCATTTGGGCTTCTGCCCTGCAATCCCTGGATCCCCTTCCCCTCGCTTCGCAGAAGCAAGGGCTTCTGCTCGGGCTCGGCCGGGGATGACGTCGTGCATCTTTCGGCCAGCCCTGGTGAACACCTCAAAGGCACCTCCCTTTCCAGGGCATGAGACTCTCTCGCGACGCCAACAGAGGTTGACACGGCAGATCGTTCGGCGTTGATCCCCGAAGTTCAAACGGAATCTGAAACGCCCATGACACCCGACGACGTGCTCGCCGAATTCCGCGCCGCGGGCGCCCTTCTCGAAGGCCATTTCATCCTGTCCTCCGGCCGGCGCAGTCCGGTCTTCCTGCAGAAGATGTTCGTCTTCATGGATCCCGAGCGCACCGCGCGGCTTTGCGCGGCCCTGGCCGCCAAGGTGCAGGCGAGCTTCGGCAAGGTCGACTACGTGGTGTCGCCCGCGGTCGGCGGCATCGTGCCGGGTTACGAGACGGCACGCCAGCTCGGCGCCAAGGCGATCTTCGTCGAGCGCGAGGACGGCCAGTTCAAGCTGCGCCGCGGCTTCGAGATCCCCAAGGGCGCGCGTGTCCTCGTCGTCGAGGACATCGTCACGACCGGCCTTTCGACCCGGGAATGCCTGACCGCCATCGAGGGCCATCCCGGCATCACGGTCGGCGCGGCGGTTCTCGTCGACCGCTCCGGCGGCAAGGTCGATGTCGGCGTGCCCCTGGTCTCGCTGCTCTCCTGGTTCGTGCCGGACTTCGCCGCCGATGCGCTGCCGCCGGAACTGGCGGCTCTGCCGCCGGTCAAGCCGGGGTCGCGCGGCATTCAGGGAGCCAAGGCTTGACGCAAGCCACATCCGAACTGGCGCCGGGGCGCACCAAGCTGCTGGTCGGCCTGTTCGTGGTCGTGCTCGGCCTCGTCGTGCTGCTGCCCAATGTCTGGCCGCTCTGGCACTATTGGCGCGTCGACCGCTCGCAGGCGGTCACGGCGCGCTGGGTGTCGTCGGTGGTCACCCATTCCTCGCGCGACACGGTTTCGGTGCCGGCCTATACATTCGAGCGGCGCATCGGCCCCATGGTGCAGGATTGCCGCATCGACCTGCCGCAATATCGGCATGCCCCGGACGGCAAGCCGATCTTCGAGACGCTGAGCCTGGTTCCCGGCACGACCTGCGACGACGTCATCGTGCTCGACGATCCGCCGCGCGAGCGCATTCCCCTGGTTCTGCTCGGACTGGCGCTGAGCGCCGGCGGCCTTTTCCTGACTGGTCTCGCGCTCAGGAAGGGTTGAGATGATTCTCGGGATCGGCTCCGACCTCTGTGACATCAGGCGCATCGAGAAATCGCTGGAGCGCCACGGCGAACGCTTCACCCATCGGCTGTTCACCGATCTGGAACGCGCCCGGGCCGAGGGCAGGGCCCATCGGGCCGCCACCTATGCCAAGCGCTTCGCCGCCAAGGAGGCCTGCTGCAAGGCGCTCGGTACCGGCATTCGCCATGGCGTGTTCTGGCGCGACATGGGCGTAGCGAACCTGCCGTCCGGCAAACCGACCTTGATTTTGACCAATGGCGCGCTCGACCGGCTGAAGGCTATCACGCCGGCCGGCTACCGCGCCCAGATCGACCTGACGATCACCGACGACTATCCGATGGCCCAGGCCTTCGTGATCATCTCGGCCGTGCCGGAAAACCTCTGAAAAGCCCCAGCTATACCTGCAATGTCCATGAACAGCCGTTCATCGCCGGGCCACGATATCGACACTGTCCGTTCAGCCACGGTTCAAAGGGGAACCTCTAGTCTCCGGGAACGTTGAGGAAGGGAGCTTGAAGTCGAGGCGCGAGGCGCCACGGAGCTTCCCGACAAATGCGAAGGGGCATGACAATGCTGACCAATGCTTTCAAATCCCGGGGCCTGAAGGCCCTCGTGGCCGGCCTCGTGATCACTGCGGGCGTTGCCGCCAGCGTCACGCCGGCTTCCGCCCAGTATCGCCGCCACTATTACCGCGGTGGCGACCGGGGCGCGGCCGTCGGCGCCGGCATCGCGCTCGGCATTATCGGCCTTGCCGCCGGTGCCGCGATCGCCTCGCAGAACCGTCGCTACGAGGAACCGGCCTATTATCCGCGTGAGCGCTATTACGGCGGCGGCTACTACGCCCCGGCTCCGCGCGCCTATTATTACGACGAGGCGCCGCCGCCGCGCGTCTACTACCAGCGCCCGTCGCGCAATTTCTACACGCCGGGCAGCAACATGCACGACTGGGATTGATCCCGGGACGTCACGGCACATGAGCATGAAAAGGAGCGCGGTCGAAAGGCCGCGCTTCTTTTTTGGGGTCGGGGCAAGCCGTGGCGTTGGGACATGGGATCCGAGCGGTGGCCCGGAGGCCGTGGGCTCAACGCATCGTCTTGCCCGGGCTTGCCCCGGGCACCCACGAATTCATTCGTTCAAGGCAATCAAGTCGTGGATATCAGGGACAAGCCCGGGCAAGACGAGAATAACCCCTGGCGGGCCAGCCTTAGCTCACCAAGCCGAGCGCCAGCGGAATGGTCACCACGGCCACCAGAGTCTGCACCGTCAGGATCTCCGCCATCAGCGTCGCGTCGCCGCCCATGTGGCGGGCCAGGATATAGGATCCGGACGCGGTCGGCATGGCGGCGCAGAGCACCGCCACCTGCAGCGGCACGCCGGAGACGCCCAGCGCCATGGCGATGGCGCCGACCATGGCCGGCATCAACGCCAGCTTCAGCACGCAGCAGAGCCAGGTCAGCGCGCTCGGGCGCATCGCCGCCTTGACGTCGAGGCCGGCACCGACCAGCAGCAACCCCGCGCCAAGCGCCGCCGAGCCCAGAATGTCGCCGAATCGCATGATCACGACCGGCACGGGCAGGCCCAGGGCATTGACCACGATGCCGATGGCCGAGGACCAGATGAAGGGATTGGTGACGATCGCCTTCAGCGTCGGCCCGAGCACCACCGGCCGGTCCTGGGCATAATGCTGCAGCATGACCACAGCCAGCACATTGAGCAGCGGGATCATGGCGGCGACCGCGATCGCGGTGAGCGTCAGGCCGACGGTCGCGTGCAGCGCGCCGGCGGTGGCGATCGCGACGAAGGAATTCCAGCGGGTGGCGCCCTGGAACACCGAGGTGAAGGCCGGCCCGTTCATGCCGAACAGGCGGGCGAGCAGCGGCCGCGCCGCCAGCAGCAGCGCCGTCATGATCAGGATCGCGCCGATCAGCGCCACGCCGACCTCGATCACCGGCACGGTGCGCAGGTCCGCCTTGGCCAGCGTCATGATGATGACGGCCGGAAAGAACACGTAATAGGTCGCCCGTTCCAGGCCGTTCCAGCCGCCGCCATCCATCAGGCCGCGGGCGCGCAGGACCGCGCCGAGCACGATGATCAGGAAAACCGGGGCGAGGCTTGCAACGATCGGGGACATGGAATGGGACAGCTCATGGCGGGAGGCGTCTTGCATCACGCCGGGGCGGGCAGGGCAAGTGCCATCAACGCATGCCGGTACCTATGACCTGGACGGCCGGGCCGGGCGGACGCGGGCCTCGCCAGACCGCCTTCGCCCTCGCTATGCTGCCATCGTCCCTTGCCGCGGTGCCATGCTCTATTTCGCCTACGGGTCCAACATGCATGAGGTCGACATGGCGCGCCGCTGCCCCGGCGCCCATGCCTGCGGCGTGGCGCGCCTCGACCGGCACCGCATGTTCATCAATGCCGAGGGCTATGTCGCGATCGGCCATGCGCCCGGCCGGTCCGTCCATGGTGTCGTCTGGCGCCTGACGGCGCGCCATGTCGCGGTGCTCGACCGCTACGAATGCGTCGATCGCGGCCTCTATGTGAAGCGCATGCTGCCGGTGCGACTGAATGGCTCGACGGTGACGGCCCTGGTCTATGCGGGCGGGGCGATCGCGACGGGGCAGCGCCCGCTGCGCGATCACTTCTGTCGCGCGGTCAGGGCTTCGGCGCTCGCCTGGAACCTGCCGCCGGTCTATATCGCCGGTCTGGATCGTCTTGCACGGCAGGGTTTTCGAGAGTGAGTTCCGGTCTCCGGGGTTGAGCCTTGGTGTCCGGGGCGACGTCCCGGTCCTGCCGGTCGCGGTTTGGTTTCGAGGTCGAGGTTCGTCATGAGCATGCTTGCCCATCTTCTCTCCCGCTTCGTCAAGAACGGCCGCCTGACCGTTCTGCATCACGACGGTGGGCGCGAGAGTTTCGGCTCCGGCAGCGGCGGTCCCGATGTGACGGTGAAGCTGCATGACGCCAAGGTGCAGCGGGAGCTGTTCTTCAATCCGGAACTGGCTTCCGCCGAAGCCTATATGGACGGCCGGCTGACGATCGAGAACGGCGGCAAGGTGCTCGACCTGCTCACGCTCTTCTCGGTCAATCGGTCCGGCCTCGGCGCGCATCCGGTCCAGCAGGCCCTGCGCAAGGTCTGGCGGGCCCTGAAGCGCCGGCACCAGGCCAACAAGGTCGGCCAGGCCGCGGCCAATGTCTCAAGTCATTACGACCACCCGCGCGCCTTCTACGAGCTCTGGCTCGACGAGACCATGAGCTATTCCTGCGCCTATTTCGAGCGGCCGGATGTCTCGCTGAAGGACGCGCAGGTCGCCAAGATGCGCCATATCGCGGCCAAGCTCCGGCTCGAACCGGGCATGACTGTCGCCGAGATCGGCTCCGGCTGGGGCGGGCTTGCCACCTATCTCGCGGCGGTCTGCGGCGTGCATGTCACCGCCATCAATGTCTCGCCCGACCAGCTCGCCGCCTCCAAGGACCGGGTCCAGACCGCCGGCATCGCCGACCGCGTCACCTTCTTCGAGAAGGATTATCGCGAGCTGACCGGGCGCTTCGACCGGGTCGTCTCGGTGGGCATGATGGAACATGTCGGCGTCAATCATTTCGACGACTATTTCTCGACCGTGAAGCGCCTGCTGAACGATGGCGGCTACGCCATGATCCACGCCATCGGCCGCATGTCGCCGCCCGGCACCACCGCGCCCTTCATCCGCAAATACATCTTCCCCGGCGGCTATGTCCCGGCGCTCTCGGAGGTCTTCGCCTCGACCGAGCGGACCGGGCTCTGGGTCGACGACTGCGAGGTGCTGCGGCTGCATTATTACTGGACCATCAAGGCCTGGCGCGAGAATTTCGAGGCGGTCCGCGACAAGGTGGTCGCCATGCAGGGCGAGCGCTTCGCCCGCATGTGGGAATTCTATCTCGCCGCCGTCGAGCTCGGCTTCCTGCACGGCTCCAACATGGTCTACCAGCTGCTGCTGTCGGAAACCCGCGACGCCGTGCCGGTGCAGCGTGATTTCATCACCGCGGCGGAAGCCGTGCTGAAGACCCGTGAGGCGGTGCTGCCATGGTCGTCCACCTGATCATTTCCGGCCGGGTCCAGGGCGTCGGCTACCGGCAATGGCTCAGCCGCCATGCCGGCGCGCGCGGCCTCCAAGGCTGGGTGCGCAACCGCAGCGACCGGACGGTCGAGGCGGTGCTTGCCGGCGACGAGGCTGACGTCGAAGCCACCATCAACGAGGCGATGAACGGGCCGCTGGGCGCCAAGGTCGACCGTATCGACCGAAGGGAGGCTGAAGGGGAAGAGTTCGCTCCCGGCTTCGAAATCCGCCCGACGGTTTGAACCAGCACGGGCCTCAACCCTCGCCCGCGCCTTCGCGGGAGAGGGTGGCCGCGGCAGCGGCCGGGTGAGCATCTGTGTTCCGCGTCAAGCCTGTTTTGGGGCGTGGGCGGTCCAGATGCGGTCCTGAGCGATGAGGGTGTTGGCGAGCACGACGAGCTTTCGGGCGACAGCGATGAGGGCGCATT
>JAFKKV010000053.1 GCA_017304475.1 Hyphomicrobiales bacterium
GCCCGGTAGACGGTCTTCAGCGCCGCCACGAGCCCTTTGCGGTCCTTCCAGGAGGCGAAGTCCATGGAATGGCGGATCAGATGGACGATGCAGGTCTGAACGATCGCCTGCGGGAAGCAGGCGTTGATCGCTTCGGGAAAGCCCTTCAACCCATCGACGACGGCGATCAGAATATCCTCGACGCCGCGGTTCTTCAGTTCGTTCATCACCTTGAGCCAGAACTTGGCGCCCTCGTTCTGCTCGATCCAGAGGCCGAGAATGTCCTTCGTGCCGTCGGCCATGACCCCGAGTGCCAGATAGACCGCCTTGTTCCTGACCAGCCCCTCGTCACGGATCTTGACCCGCAGCGCATCGAAGAAGACCAGCGGATAGGTCGACTCGAGCGGCCGGTTCTGCCACTCCGCGACCGTCTCCAGCACCGTGTCCGTCACCGTCGAGATCAGGTCCGGCGAGACCTCGAGCCCATAGAGCTCCAGGAGGTGGCCCTGGATCTCGCGCACCGTCATGCCGCGGGCGTACATCGACACGATCTTCTCGTCGAAGCCCGGGAACCGGCGCTGGTAGCGGGCGATCAGCTTCGGGTCGAACGTCCCCTCGCGGTCGCGGGGAATGCGCAGATCGAGCCTCGCCGTCTCGGTCAGCACCGTCTTCTTCGAATAGCCATTGCGGCTGTTCTTCTTGCCGGCGGCAGCCTCGTCGTCGAGATGCTCGTCGATCTCCGCGTTCAGCACGCGTTCCGCCAACGCCTTCTTCAACTCGTCGAATAGGCCGTCCTTGGCAAAAACCGCCTGGGGATCACGCCCGTCCAGCAACTCGTCCAGCGTGTTCTTCTTGATCGCCATATGCGCCCTCCATGAGCGTCACTATGGCCCCGCACACAAGATTCCTGACACTCCCCGTTCTCTCGGTTCCCATGCCTCGCCCCGTCCATTGATTGACCAACGCCAAATGCATGCACCCGCCGCGACATGCAAACACGGACATCGTACCCAATCTCCCATTTGTGTTCGGCCAATCAACCTCTCTGCAAGTCCGCGGACGCACCGGACGCTCCTGCGACGTATTGAGCTGTTGACGGTATGGTAGGTATGCCAAGCGTGCAGCGGATGATGACCGATAACGGCCTGGCCGTCGCTCCGAGCATTTTCGGCCAAGACCAGCCAACAGGCCGGCACGCCTCCTCCACGCCGGACCTCCACGCCAAGAACCAACGGCCAAGTCGATCGCTTCATCCAGGCCAACCGCGAGCACCGAGACGTTCAGCCGGACGCGGGCGCCAACTCAGTACAGCACGCCCACTTCAAGCAACAGGCGGCTCTGCGTCGTCTTCGTAGCGTTCGGGCCAAGGGCGAACCCGGGTACCGTGTCAATCGCCTTGATAAACGAGACCTCAGCTCGCGCGAAAAAGCGTTCGTACTGGTAGGTGGGCGTCAGCGTCACCGACCAAGCCTTGCTGCCTGGCCCGTACAACAGGTTCGGCGCGCCGTCCACAGCGCGGCCTGTCGATGCGATATATTCCACACGGCCTGCCAAGCGGAAATTGGAGTTGAAGGCATAACTTGCGAGCAGGGCCGCGCCGTATGTCGACGCACTGCGTTCGATGCCGAGCGTGCGGTTGGCTGGCACACTCGTGTATTGGAGGTACGGCGTTACAATCCACGGTCCGGAGCTATAGGTGTAGATCAGGTTGTAGATGCTGCTGTTATTCTGGGCTAGCGGCGTCGCGGGATTGGAATAGCCGGTCCGCCCCAGGTTGCCGCCGGCGACGAAGCTGAGGGTGTTGGCGTTATCGATGGCATAGGCTACCGAGCCCCAGAGCCAGTTGAACCGGTTGGAATAGTAACCGTCGTTCCATGTCAGCGCGAACGTCAAGGCGCCTGTTTTGTAGTTCGCCTGCACGCCGCGGTTCACCGCGTTCTCCTGGTTCCACAGCAGCCCCCGTTGGATGTTCATGTTCTGGAACGTGAACGTGTTTTCGGCTCCGATAAGTGTCGGTAGCTTGCCGGCGATAATCGAAAAATCATCGGTCGGAGCAAACTTGATGAACGCCTGGGGAATCGGCCCGTAGAAATCCCGCAGCGTCTGATCCGACCTCAGATAGGGCGTTCCGAGTGCTGGCAGGGAGTAGGTGCCAACCTGAACGTAAAATTGAATCAGACCGTCGGTCTTTTGAATAAACACCTGCGCATTGCTCAGATCAACGCGTGCCTGGCGGTCACCTGCTGACACATTGTTTTGGAGCAGTCCGAGACCGCTGACGACGCCTGTCACGTAGAGATTGCCGAGAGGTCCTGCATCGAAGCGGGTAGGATTCGGATTGGCTGTCAGTGGACCAACTATGGCTGGAGTCGTCAGGGGAGAGGTCGATGCGCCTGAACCCTCCGCCTGGGGCTTGTTCTCTTGCTGGAGATCCTCGATCCGCCGATTGTCGTCCGCCCAAGCCGACATGCTACTCGCAATCAGAACCGCTGAGGCACAGACCCAACCCACGACGACGTTCGTCTTCACGTGAGGGTTCCTCCCGAATCTGCTGTTCTGCCTCATAAAAGCCCTACCACGCGGCGGCAGCATGCTGCGAAGCGTCACGTTGAGCATCGGCAACGCCGGCAAGGCCGGAAAGACCCGAGACGCGGTCGCCAGGCGCCGACATCAGAGGCCCCCCCCTCGGGACGTCTCCGATGATGATGGGTCGCGTTGTAGGCTCGAGCCCGGAAGGCCGGTCACACCGCAACGCCACGATGAGGTCGGCGGCCTCGGCTCCGCTTGCTCCAAGCCGCATCCCGCAGACGGCAGCCACCGCGGCTGTTCGGCGAGACGTTGGGGACCTGAACGGCGGGTCATTCCGGGACGCCAATCCTCCGGTAGGCATCGAGCGCAGGAAGCCGCACGAGGAGAGCCGATCAAGCCCCGCTTCGTCAAATAAAGGAAGCGTAAAGAGGGAGTGCTGTTGCCATTTCGCAACACAACGGAGGTGGTCCCGTCTTCCGACACGGTGTGGCGGCTGGGCGAAGGTGGAACGGGTTGCTGTTCACCCCGCCAATTTCTCCGTCAGGGACTCGACAGCATTGGCCCCGTCGGGCGTCCCCTCGCCGCGTGAGACTGGATCGGCCGTGCGCGATGACGGATGGACGGTTTTGTCACCAGCGCAGCAGCCGCGGGCCGAGCACCGCACCGGCGACGGTGCACAAGGCAATGGTGCCGCTGTACCAGAGTGCAATGAACGGCAGGGAGTCGTCGGTGCAATGAAGGGCATAGCCGATTGCGCTGACCCCGCCGGCGACCAGGCCTATGAAAGTGCCTGCGCGGACCAAATCGGTCGGCAAGGCGAACCGGCGCACCGCCCAGACGATTGCCGCGAAGGGTAGCGTGGCGATGATCGGAATCGACACGAGGCACTGAAGCCACCTGTCGCCCATCATCATCGCCTCCCAATGCGCGCTCGGCGCAGAGACGAGGCTCAGGGCCGCCAGCAGCATGATGCCCGCGAACGGCGCTACGGCAAGAGCAAGGTGCGTCCTCCGCTCGCCGCCCGGGCGGACCACCCGGAACAGGAAGACGGAGGAGACGACGAACACGGCCACGGCGAAGACGAGTTTCACAGCCAAGAAAGTCATTGCTCCGGGACTGCCAAAGTCGGGGCGGGCACCGAGCGCGAGGAACGCGACGACAAGCGCTCCAGCTCCTCCGACCGCCATCGCGATCGCAAGGCCGTGCGGGAGCTTGCTATGGTCCACAGGCTCGAGGTTCGTGCTGAGCATGGTGATCAGTTCGTCCGTCTTCATGATCCCTTTCCCCTCGCAATTGCTGCAGCCAGGGCCTTCAGGCCTCGGTGCACACTGACTTTTACCGCCGACTCGGACATGCCGCATTGGGTAGCGGCTTCGGCCACGCTCAACCCGTCGAGCTTCACGCAACGGATTGCGCGCTGCATCTTGTCAGGCAGCTGTGCCAGCAGCCGATTGAGATCGAGTGTGCTCTCCGCTTGCGCCTGATCGTCCCGCGCAGTGACCTCGCTCGCGTCCTCGATGGGTACATCCGCCATTGACGCCTTGGTCTGGCGCAAATGGTCGATGAGCTTGTAGCGGGCGACGGCGTGAACCCAAGGCGTGATGAGCTCATTGGGGTTATAGGTACGCCGGCCGGTATGGATTGCCATCAGCGCGTCCTGCACGAGGTCCTCCACTTCAGCCGCACTCCGGCCGATACGCCCGAGCCTGCTCTTGTAATAGGCCCGCAAGTGTCGGCTCAGCAGGTCGAGCAATTTGCGGTACGCGACAGCGTCGCCATCGAGGCTCGCCATCATCAGTGCCCGCAGCTCGACTTCATTCTTCATCATGGGCCTTCATTCTCCAATTCGCGCATGCGAGCAGTTCGGTTACATGAACACGGCCACGTGAACGACCCGTGGTTGTCGCACTTGGTGAGACCCCAGGCGCGTCGCTATTCGGAGCTTGGCCAGAGGTCCAACTCCATCCTGGCCATTCCTGCTCATCTTGAGCACCGCGTCAGCCGGCGCCCCGGTCGAATCCGACTTGGATTTGTCCCGACTGCTGCAGCAGGGCGATATCCAGCTGCACTGAATTTGAACTCTCCGGTCACGTGGCCGTGAACATGTAACCGTTCCGACCACTTCCTCGAATTCATCATTAGAAGCGCAACGAGGCGCTTCCTCAAAGGCCGCTCCAATCGCTTGTTGGAGTGAGCCGACCCACAAAGCCACTCGACCGGACCGCCGATGCGAGCGCCGTCTCTGGGCGCGTGCCTGATCGTGTCCGGTAACGGGAGATAATCCGATGAAGAAGTTCTTGCTCGCCGCGGTCCTCCTTGCACCGCTGACGATTTCACCGTCGTTCGCGCAAGGGGCGGGTGATGCCGCCGGCTTTGTCGACACGGCGCGGATCCAAACCCGGATGGCGCGCGGAGACGATATGCTGCACACCGGATCGGTCCTGCGGACACGTCGCAACGAGGCCGCATCGCCGCGCGTGATGTCTCCAGATGTCTTCGGCGGTGGATCATGGTCCAATCGCGGGCACGAGCGCTCGCGTCCGCAGCTCTGGCGATAATCTCTTGGCTCGACAGTTCGGCAAATGCTGTGATTGACGGCCGGTGAATGCTATTTTGCCGTCGTTAACACATCTGCGCAGTCGTGATGACGGCTGTCTTCCCAAGGGCCGGTCCCTGTGAGACCTTGAACACGTGAAAATGCCAGGGTCCCTTCGCCAACTGTTCGCGATCTTTGTGATCGCGGGTTTGATTTGGGCGCCGCTGACGGCCCCGGCGGCAGCGGGCGCGATGCGATCGGCGTTGATGCCGGAGATGGCGGACGACATGCCGTGCTGTCCGCCGGCTTTGCCCCGTGACTGCCAGAAATGCCCCCTGATCGGCCTCTGCATCGCCAAGACGTTTCAGGGCATGCCGGCCGAGGCGGTCATGTCGCATCCGACGTGGAGCCATTCGCGGATGGGCTCTCCAAGCAGCGACGGAGCCCGGGACGGCCTCGGCTACCTGCCTCCGCCACGACCTCCTCGAAGCTTGGGCCCGTCGGCGTAACGCGCCGGCTCATGTCGTTCGGCTTATGCCGCGCGGTCATTGCCCATGCCGTCTCGGACGGCTGACTAAGCTTCAAGAGGACACTCCACCATGACGACGTTCAAACCCACGCGCGTGCTCGGCGCGGCGCTCATCGGCCTTGCGATGATCGGCTCGGCCAATCCTGCCCATGCCGATGTGAAGGACTACGAATTCCAGCTGGTTGAACCGACGGTGCGAACCGGACCGAACGCGGTCATCACCGTGCGGCTGATGAACAAGACGACGGGCCGGCCGGTACCGGACGCGGTGATCTTCGCGACCCGCCTCGACATGGCTCCGGACGGCATGCAGGAAATGGCCACGTCGGTCACACCGATGCCCGGCGGCGAGCCGGGAACCTACCGGTTCAGCGCGAATGTCAGCATGGCCGGCGGATGGCGTCTGTCGCTCGGCGCCAAGGTCCAGGGCGAGACCGGCACCGTCGAGAGCAAACTGGTGATTCGAGCACAGTGATGAACCGCCCTCTCTGGGCCGTTGCCGCCTTCGCCGCCCTCGGGGCGGCGGGGGTCGGCGGGTTCGCCGCCCTCCGGCCGAACCTCTGGCCTCTTGGAATCCCAGCGAACGTGGTGATGCCCGCGGCGCAAACCGACAGGCCCGTGATCTTTTACCAGGATCCCGACGGCCGGCCGATCTATTCGCTGACGCTGAAGAAGACGGCGGACGGTCGTGACTTCAAGCCCGTTCTCGCCGGCCAGGATCTGAGTTTCGAAGAGGTCGCGCCGCCGCCGCCAACCGCGACGGCACCCGCGCCCGGCGGTTCCAGCCGAAGGGTGATCCATTACCGCAATCCGATGGGCCTGCCCGATACCTCGCCGGTACCGAAGAACGACTCGATGGGGA
This sequence comes from Hyphomicrobiales bacterium, assembly GCA_017304475.1. Taxonomy (GTDB): domain Bacteria; phylum Pseudomonadota; class Alphaproteobacteria; order Rhizobiales; family Phreatobacteraceae; genus Phreatobacter. The sequence continues at coordinate 6,436 of JAFKKV010000053.1, forward strand.
TGGCCTACATCCCGGTCTACGAGGGCGACGACGACGGCGGGTCGATCAGGCTGACGCCCGGACGGATCCAGCGTACGGGGGTCAGGACCGAGCCGGCCGCCATGCGGGTCATCCGCACGGTCATCCGCGCACCGGGAACCATCCAGCTCGATGAACGCCGGATCGCCGTGATCTCGTTGCGCACGGAAGGCTGGATCCAGAAGGTCGAAGACGTCACGACCGGCAGCAGGGTGCGCAAGGGCCAGCCGTTGATGGAGATCTACAGTCCGGCGATCTCGGCCGCGGCGGCGGACTATGCCGCTCAGATGCAGATCCCCGGCGAGGCTCGTGCGACGCCCAGTTCCGGACGGGGGTCGCGCCAGCGGCTGATGAACCTGGATGTTCCCGAGGCCGTGATCGCGACGATCGAGCGGACGCGCTCGGCGCCGCTCGCCATCTACTGGTCCGCGCCACGGGACGGCATCGTGCTCGAGCGCAATGCCATCGAGGGAACCCGCGTGCAGCCCGGCGACGTATTGTTCCGGCTGGCCGACGTCTCGGTCGTCTGGACGCTGATCGATGTCGCCGAGCGCGATCTCGGCAGTCTCAGGGTCGGTCAGCCCGTCGCGGTCAGGGCTCGGGGTTATCCGGGCCGTGTCTTCGACGGCAAGACCAGCGTGATCTATCCGCAGATCAACCAGGAGACCCGCACCGTCCGCGTGCGGATCGAACTGCCGAACGCCGATACCGCTTTGCTGCCCGAGATGTATGTCGACGCCGAGATCAATATCGGCAATCCGCAGCCGGTCCTGGCCATTCCCGAAAGTGCGGTGATCGACAGCGGCAATCGCCAGGTCGTGTTCGTCGACAAGGGCGAAGGCCGGTTCGAACCGCGCGAGGTGAAACTCGGCGCGCGGGCGGACGGCTATGTCGAGGTGCGCGAGGGCGTGACGAACGACGAACCGGTCGTGGTCGCGGCCAACTTCCTGATCGACGCGGAGAGCAATCTCAGGGCCGCGCTCAAAGGCTTTACCGAGGCAGGAGCTCAGCCATGATCGCCCGTATCATCGCCTGGTCGGCGCGCAATCTGATGCTGATCATGATCGGCACCGTCTTCGCCGTCGCCGGCGGCCTCTACGCCCTGCGGCACCTGCCGCTCGATGCGATCCCGGATCTGTCCGATACCCAGGTGATCGTCTATACCGAATATGCCGGTCAGGCGCCGCAAGTGGTCGAGGACCAGGTCACCTATCCCTTGACCACGTCCATGCTGACGGTGCCGCGCTCCAAGGTGGTGCGCGGTTTCTCGTTCTTCGGCGTGTCCTTCGTCTATGTCATCTTCGAGGACGGCACCGACATCTATTGGGCCCGTTCGCGCGTGCTGGAGTTCCTCAACGCCGCGGCGGCACGGCTGCCGGCCGGCGTCACGCCGACACTCGGACCTGACGCGACCGGTGTCGGCTGGGTCTACCAATATGCGCTGACCTCTAGAGATTTGAACCTCGCCGAGACGCGCGCTATCCAGGATTGGAACCTGCGGTTCGGGCTCGCCAAGGCCGAGGGCGTGGCCGAAGTCGCCAGCGTTGGCGGCTTTGTGCGGCAATACAATGTCGTGCTCGATCCGCAGCGGATGCGCGATCTCGGCATCACCATGCAGAAGGTTCGCGAGGCCATTCGCGCCAGCAATGCGGATGTCGGCGGACGGACGGTCGAACTGTCGGAGTTCGAATATGTCATCAGGGGCCGGGGCTACCTGAAGGGCGTCGAGGATCTCGGCGAGATCGTGCTCAAGACGGCGAGCGGCACGCCGGTACGCTTGCGCGACGTGGCGCGGGTGGAACTGGGTCCAGACGAGCGGCGCGGCATCACCGAATTGAACGGCGAGGGTGAGGTCGCGAGCGGCATCGTCCTGCAGCGCTTCGGCGTCAATGCGCTCGACGTCATCAACAATGTGAAGCGGCGCCTCACCGAGCTGGCGAGCAGCCTGCCGGCATCGCTGCAGATCGTGCCGGTCTATGACCGCTCGACCCTGATCAACGCGGCGATCGAGACGCTCAAAACCACGCTGTTCGAGGAAAGCGTGGTGGTGGCGCTGGTTTGCATCCTGTTCCTTTTGCATGTGCGCAGCGCGCTGGTGGCGATCCTGATGCTGCCGGTCGGCGTGCTGATGGCTTTCGCAGCGATGAAATATCTCGGCCTCGGCTCGAACATCATGAGCCTCGGCGGCATCGCCATCGCCATCGGCGCCATGGTCGATGCGGCGATCGTCATGATCGAGAACGCCCACAAGCATCTGGAGCGGGCCGAGCCTGACCGTTCACGTGTGGACGTTCTGATCGAAGCGGCTTCCGAGGTCGGCCCGGCGCTGTTCTTCTCGCTCCTGGTGATCACGGTGTCCTTCATGCCGATCTTCACGCTGGAGGCCCAGGAAGGGCGGCTGTTCAGCCCGCTCGCCTTCACCAAGACCTTCGCCATGGCGGCGGCGGCAATTCTGTCGATCACCCTGGTGCCGGCGCTGATGATCGTCTTTGTGCGCGGCAAGATCATGCCGGAGGCCAGGAACCCGCTGAACCGGGTGCTGATCTGGCTCTACCGGCCGCTGATCAAGGGCGTGCTCAAGGCCAAGACGCTGGTGATCGTGCTGTCGCTCGCAGCACTTGCGGCGACCGTCTGGCCGGCCCGCCAGCTCGGCTCGGAGTTCATGCCCAATCTCAATGAGGGGACGCTGCTCTACATGCCGACGACACTGCCCGGCCTGTCGATCACCAAGGCCGCCGAACTGCTGCAGACCCAGGACCGGATCATCCGGACGTTCCCGGAGGTGGCGTCGGTTTATGGCAAGGCCGGTCGCGCCTCGACCGCCACCGATCCGGCCCCCACCGAGATGTTCGAGACGATCATCAATCTCAAGCCGAAGCCGGAATGGCGGCCCGGTGTGACGCTCGACGGGTTGATCGCGGAGATGGACCGGTCGCTGCAATTCCCCGGTGTGTCCAATGTCTGGACAATGCCGATCAAGGCGCGCATCGACATGCTCTCCACCGGCATCCGGACGCCGGTCGGCGTCAAGGTGATCGGCACGGATCTCACCCAGATCGACGGACTGGCGCGTCAGATCGAGCGGGTCCTAAAAGCCGTGCCCGGTACGTCGTCGGCCTATGCCGAGCGAGTCATCGGCGGCTACTACCTGGACATCGTACCCGATCGGGCGGCACTTGCCCGCTACGGCATGATGATCCAGGACGTCCAGGACGTGGTGGCGACCGCACTCGGCGGGCAAACCGTGACGACCACTGTCGAAGGCCGCCAGCGCTACAGCGTCAATGTCCGTTACCCCAGGGATCTGCGGAGCGATCCCCAATCGATCGCCCGTGACGTGCTGGTGCCGATGCCGGCAGGCGGGGCCGTGCCGCTCGGCGAGGTCGCCAGTGTGTCACGGTCGCGCGGCCCAACCTCGATCCGGACCGAAAACGGCCAGCTCGCGGTCTATATCTATGTCGATATCCGCGACCGCGATCTCGGCGGCTATGTCGCCGACGCGCAAGCGGCGGTGAACGCCAGCATCCAGTTTCCGCCGGGCGCCTATGTCGTGTGGAGCGGGCAATACGAGTACATGGAACGCGCGGCAGCCCGGTTGCAAGTGGTGGTGCCGGTCACGCTGATGATCATCTTCCTGCTGCTGTTCCTGAACTTCCGCTCCCTGACCGAGACGCTGATCGTCATGCTGTCTTTGCCGTTCTCCTTGGTCGGCGGGCTGTGGCTGATGTGGGCGCTGGGGTTCAACCTGTCGGTCGCCGTCGTCGTCGGCTTCATCGCGCTCGCAGGCGTCGCGGCGGAGACCGGCGTCGTCATGCTGATCTATCTCAACAACGCGCTGGAGGAGGTGAGGGCCGAGTGCCTGGCCAAAGGTCGAGCCTTCACGCGGCTCGACCTGAACAGAGCCATCATGCTCGGCGCGGTCGAGCGCTTGCGACCCAAGATGATGACGGTCGCCGCCATCATCGGCGGGCTGCTGCCGATCATGTGGAGCACCGGCACCGGTTCCGAGGTCATGCAGCGCATCGCCGTGCCGATGATCGGCGGCATGGTCTCGTCGACCGTGCTGACGCTGCTGGTGATCCCGGCGATCTTCGGCTTGATCAAGGGGTGGGGGCTTTCGAATGGGGGCCCAGCCGAACAGGCTGAAAACAGAAGCGCGGTGTCTGTCTCGAAAGTATTGGCAGACTGAGGAGATCGCCATGATGGATCAAATGATGAGCGGCGGCATGTGGGGTATGGGGATCGGGATGCTGCTCGTCCTTATCCTGGCCCTGTTCGGGATCATCGCGCTGGCGAAGTTCATCTTCTTCCGGTGACCTCAGTCGACCCGCGGAGCGCCGGTCACGAGCGAGCCGACCCTGGTGCGCCAGAGACCGAACCGGTCCGAGAGCAGCCCGTAGATCAGTGGCGCCGCTCCGTAGGGATGAGGTACGCCGGGACGACCAATCCGGCGTCATGCGGCGAGGGCCCAAAGGTCTCCGATAGGCGCGGGATGATCGGCGCTAACATGACGCTTGGAAGACGATGACGAAGGTGGCCGCGAAGAGCACCCAAAGCAGGCGTTCCCGCCGGCCTCTTCACAATGATAGGCAATTGCCGTCATCGTTACACCTCGGTTGCGTCGAATCCGGCGGCCACAAGAGCGGCCTTGCAAGCTTGCGAGCACCGTCTGCGTCAATCTGGAGATGATCCGCTACTACGAGCGCATCGAGTTTAATGATCCGCTCCGACACCGCCTCCAAGGACGACCAGGCCAGTCACCCCTGGGCTTTGAGCGCATGAACCATCAGTCTCCCCAAAACCTCTCACCCACTCCGCGCCCGCGCCGCTCCGCGTCCGTGAGGCTAGCTCGCCCCCTTCTGTTGGCCCGGCGGTGCCGGCACTTCGGAGCGGAAGATCTGAAGCGACAACAGGGCGAGCGCCAGCTCGATCGCGGCGAACAGGACCAAGGCGGAACCGAAGCCAAGGCGCAGCATCTCGCCAAAGATCAGACTGCCGAGCCCAAAGCCAAGGAAGAGCGTAAACACGTTCAATCCCATTGCCTGCCCGGGGCGCTGGCCGCCGAGCGAGGTCACGATGCCCGCGAACAGCGGCTGCGTCATATCGTAACCAAGCGACAGCACCGTCACGGCCGCAGCGGCAAGCAAGAGCGGCGTGTCGAGGATCAGGGCTACGGCGGCGACGGCGCCAAGCGCGAGGCCGAGCGGGAGCAGTCGGCCGCGGCCGTGGCGGTCGGCCGCCCGACCGATGATCGGGCCGAACAGGAACCCCGGTATGCCATAGCCAAGCAGCGCCAGGCCAATTCCGACCGGTCCGAGACCGTAGCGCCGCTCGAAGTAGAGGCCGAGCCACGTGAACACGCCGGAATGGAAGATCGAGTTGATCAGGACGAAGGCATAGGTGCGCAAGCCTCTGGGCGTCGCGAGGAGATCCCGGTAGCCGCGGAACAGAACAGCCAGGCCGCCCCCGACCGTCTGGACGGCGTCGGCGACGATGCGGCGACGGGGCACCAGGGCGAGAAGGACGCCGGCACCGGCGGCGGCGACCGCGAGGAAGATCCCGCGCCAGCCAAGGTAGGGTTCGAGCAACGCGCCGAAGGTCGAGCCGAAGGCCATACCGCCGGCCATGGCTCCGAATAGCCAACCGAGGGGACGGCCGCGGCGCTCGTAAGGGAATAGCCGGCCGACGAGAACCAGCGCGAGGGGCACGACGCCGCTCGCGCCCAATCCGGTCAGCGCGCGCCAGAGTGCGAGCTCCTCGATTGATCGCGCCGTGGCCGTCAGGGCCGTAAGCGCAATAAAGGCCGCCAGCGAACCAGTCATGAGGCGCCAGAGGCCGAGCCGGTCGGCCAGCAGGCCGTAGACCAGTGTCGCCACCCCGTAGGGGATGAGGTACGCTGGGACGACCAGCCCGGCCTCCTGCGGCGAAACCGCGAAGATCTGCGACAGGCGCGGGATGATCGGCGCCACCATGAACGCCTGGAAGAAGATGACGAGGGTGGCCGCAGAGAGCACCCAAAGCAGGCGCTCCCGCTCGGCTTCGTCGTCGTGGTGGGCAATCGCCGTCATCGTCACGCCTCCTCTGCTTCGAATCCAGCGTCGGCGAGGGCGGCCTCGAGCTGGCTCACGCCGACCTCGGCCGGGATGTAGCGGACCGCAACCCGTTTGCGCCACGCACTCGGTTTCACTCCGTGCACGCCTGTCAAAGCCATGCGGACCTTCTCCGCGCAGCCGTCGCAGACCATGCCGGGGACCGAAAGCTCGATCTCGGCCAGGGGGCCGTTGTCTTCGCTTCAACCATTCTGGCTCCCCATCATCACAGCAGCGCCAGGTAGACCTGGGCGTAATACCCACTCACCACCAGCAAGGCGACGCCGCTCAGGATCTGCATCGCCCGGCTCCATAGCCCGAGCCGCGCAATCCGCATGATGGCGCTGGCGGCCAGGCCGGCGACGAGGAACGGCAGCCCCCGCCCCAGCCCGAAGATGAGGGCCAGCAGCACGCCCTGTCCGGGCCGCCCGTTGCCCGCGGCGACGGTGAGCAGGAGGATGAGCGGCGCCACCGACGTGCCGACGCTGAACACGAGGCCGTAGCCGAAGGTACCGAGCACGCCCGGCCGGCGCCAGGCGGCCAGGCTGTCGGGCCGCATCCGCGGCCACCACAAGGCGAGAAGCGCCGCGGCAAGCGAGATGACCGCCATCGCCAGTACCCAGTTGCGGCCGAACGATTCCGTCGCCAAGGCACCGAGCTGCCCGGCAAGCGCGCCCAGCCCGGTCAGGCTCACCACGATGCCGACAAAGAACGCGCTCGCGACCTGAAAGCCGGCGAGGCGCGAACGGGCTTCCGAGGCACTAGCGACGCCGGCAACGCCAAGCCCAACTGGGAGTGTGCAGGGGCAGACCGCGCTGGCCACGATGCCGGCGAGGAAGGTCAGGCCGAGCGCCGTCAGAGAGTTCTGCCCGGATCCAAGCTGCAGCACTTGTTCGAAGGTCATTGGGATTCTGCCGGCGTTCCGGCTTTGTAGCCGAGGGCGTCAATGGCCGCCGCGATGCGGTCGGGCAAGACCCGGCCCGGCATGTAGGTCACGCGCACGCTGCCCCTGGCGAGCATCACCTCGACGGCCGCCACGCCGTCGATGGCCCTGATGGCGCGCTTCACGGCCGCCGCGCACGCGACACAGGACATGCCCTCGACCGGGATGCTGACGACTTTGAGAGCGACCGCGCTCTGTGCTGCCGGCGCTTCTCCGGCGGCGCGCAGATGCCCCGGCATGCCGAGTACGGCGGCCAAACCCGCAAGGACAAGAAGGGTTCGCCGCGCGTGAACCGGCCGTTGCGGGTCGCTACCATACTTCATCATCGCGATCTCCTTTCGTTTGCCCGGTACCCGGACTTGCGCTCGATCTGCAGCGCCGCCCCCTGCTGTGCGCGACGCTACAACAGGCCGTCCGGCGCCAGCGGCTCCCGAGGTGTCGAAACTGTCAAAGAAATGCTACGCGCCGTACCGTGGTACGGGGTCAAGCGAAACCTGTTCGGGGTGACGCTTTGATCATCGGTCACGGCAGCTTTCGTTAGGCAGGATCCGGCTGGCGGGGTCCGTCCAACGTCCGCGTCAGGCGGCCTGCGGGGTCGTCCCGCCCGCCGGCCGCCCCACGCTAAGGATGGCGTCAAAGAACAGCCCCGGCCGCCCCCACAGCGAGTTGATGAAAATCGCCGTAACACTGACGGCCATCGCGGCCATCGCCCACACCGGATAGACCAGCCCTGTCGCGGCGATGGGAATGCCAATGCCGTTGAACAGGAAGGCGAGGGTCACGTTCTGCAGCATCTTGCGGTAGCTGTAGCGACTGATCTCGCGGGCGGCAGGGATCGCGTCAAGGCGGTTCGACAGGATGATGATGTCGGCCGCTTCGATCGCGATATCGGTGCCGCCGCCCATCGCGATGCCGACGTCGGCCTGCATCAGCGCCGGTGCGTCGTTGATACCGTCGCCGACCATGGCGACACGATTGCCGCCCGCCTGCATGCGCCGCACGACCTCGGCCTTGCCGTCCGGCAGGACGCCGGCATGCACCGCGTCGATACTGCCCGCTTCGCGGGCTATCTTCAGAGCGGCACGCTCATTGTCGCCGGTGAGCAGGACCAGCCGCATACCGGCCTCCTTGAGCCGGGCCAGCGCCTTGCGGGCCTCCGGCTTCAGTTCGTCGCCCAGAGCGACGACCCCGATGATCTGGCGGTTGCGGCCCACCGCGATGACCGTCCGTCCGGCCTCCTCGAGCGACGCGATCCGGTCGACGAAGCGTTCCAGGTCGACACCTTGCGACCGCACGAAAGCGGGGTTTCCGACGACGACCTCAGCGCCGCTGATCCGGGCGACGACGCCCTTGCCGGGTATGGCCTCGAAGGTTTCCACATCGGGCGGCACGGCACCGCGCTCGAACGCGGCCTTGACGATCGCCTGGGCCAGCGGGTGCTCGGACGACGACTCGGCCGCTGCGGCCAGCGCCAGGAGTTCATCCTCGGTTGCCTCGCTGACCTCGATCTCGAGGACGGCCGGGCGCCCTTCGGTGAGCGTGCCGGTCTTATCCAGGATGATCGTTTTGACGAGCCGGAAGCCTTGGAAGGCCTCACCGGTTCGCATCAGGAGTCCCTGCTCGGCGGCCGCTCCGGCGCCCCGAACGATCGCGAGCGGCGCCGAGATGCCGACTGCGCAAGGATAGCCCATCACGAGCACGCTCAGGCCGGCAAACACCGCGCGTTCGACATCGACCGCTCCGGTCAGAAACCAGGAGCCGATGAGCCAGCCGACCGTCGCGACCGCGGACACGATCAGCACCGCCGGGGTGTACACGCGCAGGACCCGGTCCACGAGGTGCAGGAGGCCCGGCTTCAAGGCCCGCGCGTCTTCAACTTCACGGATCACCTTGCGCAGGAAGCTTTCCTCCCCGACAGCCGTGACCTCGACGAGAAGGGTCCCGGTCCCATTGATCGAGCCGCCGACGACGGTGTCGCCTTCCTGCTTCTCCACCGGGATGGGCTCGCCGGTGACGAAGGACTGGTCGACGCCCGAATGGCCGCTCACCACCGTGCCGTCGACCGGGACACGCTCACCGGGCCGGATCCGGACCCGGTCGCCGACCGAAACCTCCTCGATCGGGACGTCGATCTCGTTCGGGACGTCGATCTCTTGGCCGTCGCGCACGATCCGCGCCGTTTCCGGCTGCAGGTCGATGAGGCGCTTGACGGCCTGGGAACTGCGCGTCTTGACGATCAGCGAGAGCCATTCCGAGAAGATGTGATAGGTCGTCACCATGACGGTGACGGCGAAGAAAGCAGCGGTCGGATAGTTCCGCACATCGGCAAGAAATCCGATGAGCCCGCCGACGATGCCAGCGAACGCGCCCGTTTCCAGCAGGACGTGCTGGTTGAGGATGCCGCGACGCAGCGCAGCGAATGCCATCCTGAGGATGTGCAGACCCACGCCAAAGACGAGGATCAGGGCTATCGCCCCGACGACGAACGGCGTCGCCTCGGCGAACCATGGCTGCATCTTGAGCGGGAACAGCGCGAGCGCCAGCGCGCTCAACACGACCGTGCCCGTGACGGCCGGCCACAGGCCGCGCGCTCGCAGCACGAGAAAGACCAGGGCCAGCAGACTGGCGAAGACGACACCATGCAGGACGATCGCTCCCAAGCCCGTCGGATGGGCGATCAGCGCAATCGACGCCAGACTGAAGGCGGTTGCGATCAGGAACCGCCGGCCCTCATTGACGAGGTCACGCTCCTCTTCCTCGAAGGGCCGCAGCTTGCGCGGGTCGGAGACCGTGTAGCCGATCTCGCGCAGCGTCTTGAACAGCTCCTCGGGCCGCGCCAGCCGCGGATCGTATTCGACCAGCGCCTGCTCGTGCGTCAGGCTGACCGCGACCTTGTCGACGCCGGGATGCGCTCCCAGCGCCTTCTCGATCGTGCCGGTGCATAGCGAGCAGTGAAGCCCTCCGATCCGCGCGCGAATTCTGGTTCGATCAGGCCGATCGGACGGTTCTTCCGTCCAGGGGCGAGAAGAGGCCTTGATCGGTACGGCGATGCTTGACATAGCGAACCTCCTCGATTGGACGTCAAAGCCATTCTCAGTCCGACGGGCAGGAGCACCAGGGTCGTCAACGGGGGCATCATCTCACCGGGAGCTGACGACGCGGTATCCGGGCTTTTGAACCGCTGCGACGAGACGATCCTGATCAATGGCCAGCGGGTCGTAGAGAACCCGCGCCTCGCCTTCCTTGTGGGAGACCTCGGCCGCCTTCACGCCTTGCTGCCGCTCGATCAGCCTCTTGATCGTCTCGGCGCAGCCATCGCAACGCATGCCCTCGATCTTCAGCGTCGTCGTCTTCATCTGTGTCTCCACCTGTGAAACCTTGACCGTGCGATGCGAGGGTTCGAGCGCTTCCAGAATGGAGCAGGCGCTGAGCGCGCCATGGCCTGGGCAATTGGCCACCACCTGTTCCAAGGCCGCTCGCACGCGTTCGAGTTCGGCAATCTTGCTGTTCACTTCGGCGATCTTCATCGCGGCCCGCTCGCGCACTTCCGCGCAGTCGCTCTCGGGATGAGCCCTGAGCGACAGCAGTTCTTCGACCTCGCGCAGCGAAAAGCCGATCTCCTGGGCTTTGCGGATGAAACGAACGCGCTCGACCGTGTCGGGCGCATAGAGACGGTAACCATCCTGCGGTTTTCGCGGCTGCGGAATGAGCCCGCGCCGCTCGTAGAAGCGGATCGTCTCCACGTTCACGCCCGCGGCTCGGGCCGCTTTGCCGATGGTCAACGTCTTCATGATCCGAACCTCCGCTGCAATATAGGGTCCGTACTATAGTACAGAGTCAAACCCTTCCTGGCTTCTCGCTCAAACGCTGCAGCCGGGGCGTCAGCAACGTGTCGGTGAGCCGGCCGTCACGGATGTGAATGATGCGGTCCGCCAGACCGGCAAGGTCCTCGGCGTGGGTGACCACGATGACGGTCCGCTCGCGGGAGATCTCGCGCAGCAGCTCGTAGACGATCTGGCCCGAGTGCGAATCGAGATTGCCCGTCGGCTCGTCGGCCAGCACCAGGCGGGGCTCGTTGGCGACGGCACGGGCGATCGCGACGCGCTGCATTTCCCCGCCTGAGAGCTCGCGCGGCCGATGATTCAGCCGGGGCCCGAGTTGGAAGCGCTCCAACAGAGCCTTCGCGCGCGCCAGCCTGGCCGCCTTCGGAACGTCGTTGAACTCCATTGGAAGGGCGACGTTCTCCAGCGCCGTCAGGTTCGGGATCAGGTTGAAGGTCTGGAACACGAACCCGACCGTCTGCCGGCGGAAGCGGGTGAGGTCGGCTTGCGACAGCCGGTTCACGGTCTGCCCGGCCACGATGACGTCGCCGCGCGTCGGCTTGTCCATCCCGCCTATCACGTGCAGCAAGGTCGACTTGCCGCTCCCGCTCGGGCCGACGATGGCGACCATGCCGCGCTCGCCGACCTCGAGCGTGACGTCGGAAACCGCGTCCACGACCTCGCGCCCCTTGCGATACGATTTCGAAAGGCCGAGGAGCCGCACGGCCGGCGTTGCTGTGATCTCAGTCATGTTTCATGGCCTCGAGCGGGGAGAGCCTGATCACTTGCCAGACGCCGTAGGCGCTGCCGAGCACGGCGGCGACGAGGGCGGTCAGCACGACGAAACCCACGAGCGGCGCCGAGATATGGCTACCCAGCGTGAGGCTCTCGAACAGGGGTTTGTAGTGGCTCGGCAGGAATGGCCCGATGCCGAGCGCAAAGAGCCGGCCCGTCACCGCCTCCCCGGCGAACCGGAAGAGGAGAAGCCCGATGAGGCCGCCGAGCAGGGTGAGCGCGATCGCCTCGGTCAGGAACTGCGCCGTCACCCCGCCGTTGCTCGCGCCGATGGCCTTCAGCGTGCCGATCTCGCGCGCCCGCTCGCGGACCTGCATCAGGAGCACGAAGAAGACGACAACGATCATCAGGACGATTGCGAGCAGCGCCCCGACCTGGGCGAGTTGGGTGACGGTGCGGCTCGTGGTGGCGGTGAAGACGGCAGCGCTTTCCGGGGCCAGGACGTCCGCCACGTTCCCGACGGTGCCCTTGAGCTGCCGGGCGACGGCCGCGACGTTGTCGACGGAGTCGACGCGCACGAACAGCCAGGAGATGCCCTGCTCCGTGCCGTAGATGGAACGGAATGTGTCGATGGGCATGAAGAGTTGCAGGTCGCCGAACACGTAGCCGCTGGCATACATGCCGATGATGGTGAGCTCCCGCGTCGGGCGGTGCATGCCGTAAATGACGGGATGCGTCCGCGTCGGGTCGATCGTCAGCTTGGCCCGTCCGAGATCCTCGGCCTTGATCCCGGCCCAGTCGGCATAGCCTTGCCCGATGATGGCGACGTCCTTGCCTGCGTCTTCCGGGGTGAAGTCCCGCCCGGCGATGATGCGAGGATTGCCGGCCTCGCCATGCGACTCGAGCCGCTTCACGGCGGTCGGCGAAAGCCCGACATGCATGACGAAGTTCGGTGGCGTAACCGGAGCCATGGCGAGCAGGTAAGGCTCCACCTGGACCACGTGCTCGATCCCGCGCACCTTCTCCAGGACGTCGGGGGGCAAGAGCCGATCCTGGTTGGTCATGTTGACGTGGCCCATCGAACCCCGCGCGCGGAGTTGCAGGACGGTGTTGACGTCCCGGTTCAGCAGGCCGGTCTGCCGCTGCACGGTGTCGCCGATCGACTGCATGGCGAGGAGCAGGAAGAAGGGCACCCCAATCAGCAGCGCGATCAGGATGAGCCGGGGCTTGTTCCGCAGAAGATTGCGCAGGCCGAGGACGATCATGCCCATGGATGGACTCCTCAGAGATCTTTCATGGCTTGGATCGGACTCAGGCGGATTCCCTTGGTGATCGGGTAGACCGAGCCGATCGCCGCGAAGGCGAGGCCGCCGAGCGCGATGAGCAGAAACGTGGTGGGGCCCACATCGACATCGACACCGAAGGTGGTGCGAAGAACCATCGCGAAGCCGGCAGCCAGGGCAAGCGCGCCGACAGCCCCCAGTCCCGTCAGGGCGAGAATCTCGGCCAGGAATTGCTTGACGACCTCGCCGTTCGAGGCGCCGATCGCCTTGAGGGTTCCGATCTCGCGGATGCGCTCGCGCGTGGTGAGGACCATGATGAGGACGACGAGGACACCGCCGATCGCGACGAGCAGGAGCGAGCCGTAGATGGTCGCTGCCGTGATGCTGCCCAGCGTCGCCCGCGCGGTTGCCACCTGTTCGGCGGCCGTCACGGCATCGACTCCCTTGAGTTGTTGGAGCTCGGCGGTCACCGCTTCCACATTGTCGATGGAATCGACCGTGACGCGGATCTTGGAGAGCTTGCCGCCGGGGTTGAAAATCCGACGGAAGGTCTCGAGGGGAATGAAGACGTGATTGTCGCCGAAGGCGTTTCCGGTCGAGTAGATACCGGCCACCCGTAGGACGCGGCCTTCGAGGGTGATGGTTTTGTCGGAGAGACTGGGCTCCGCGCCATTCGCGCCCGCCATTCGCAGCCGCTCCTGCGCGTAGAGCTTGCCGACGACGGCGACGTCCTGCCCCTCGTCGGGCGCACTCAATCCCCGTCCCGCGACGATCCGGGCGTTTTCGTAGTCGACCTCGCCGATGGCGCGCATCGGGGCACCAGGCCGCAGCCCGATGATCATCGCATAGGCGTTCGGCACCGACGGATCGACCTGGGGTGCGTGGACGTATTCCTCGATCTTGATGACGTGGCGGGCGTGGGGAATCCGCCTGATCTCGTCCAGCCTCGCGACGGAAAAGTCCGCGGCACCGATCGGCTTGTCGCCACCGAAACCTCCTGTTCCGAACGCTCCCGCTTCGCGTAGCTCGACCACAGTCCGGACGTTGGCCTGCAGGCTTTCCAACTGTTCACGGGTGGCGAGCGCGCCCTGCACCAGTATGGCGAACAGGCCGGTGACAATCGCAAGCAACAGGACGACGACCACGGTCCGGACGCGGCTCCTGAACGGGTTTCTCAGTCCGCGGATGAAGGCGCTCATGCTTGGACCTGACGGTAACTTGCTTCGCCAGCCTCATTCGGCGGGCAGGTCAGACCCTAACCGCCGTACCGAAGTACGGAGTCAACTCCGGTGCTCGGGCGGCAACACCGGAAGCCGGACGCGGAGTCAAAAATGCCATTGACCCCGTACCTTGGTCCGGACGCTAGCCTGCGACCGTTCGGTTCTGAGGAGGATGATGGCGATGCGACGAAGACGGATTCCGGATCTGTGGCTGATCATGGTCGCCGCCTTGGCGGCAATTCCGCTGCTGGGCTGCGTCAACTCGGAGGACCCGGCGCAGGCCTTCACCATGGTGGGTGAGGAGCGGGAAGTCCGGGGAATGGTGGCGGACGCGAAGCTCACCCTTTGCGCGCCGCCCCCGGACAAGGCGGGAACCTGCGAAGGAACGCTCGTCGTCGAGCCCGAAGGCGGAGGAGCAGCCGGTCGGGTCACCGTGAACATCACTCGCGCCGTGACGCTTCAGAAGGGCGGCCAAGCGGTGCTTCTCCTGCAGCTTCGCGGAAGCCAGGTGATCGTGAAATACAGGGCGACGAAGGAGGGACCGAGCGTCGCAACCTCGGTCGTTGCGGCATCGTGAGTGACTTGAGTCGGGACCAATGCTCAAGGAGCTATTTGCACCATCCTCGCCGGCGGCAGGCTCGTCCAATCGACGCGCATCCCCATGCCGCGAGACGTCCCGCCCGGATCGAGACGGCACCGCCATCGAACGATGCAGCGGCTTGACTCCGTGCTGCGGTACGGACCGTAGGACCGTGGCGCTAGGTCTGCCACGAGCCCGCTCTTCATGGTTGTTGCGATCTGCGGAACGATCACCGCCCGAACCACGCTCGGGTTCCCCAGCGCTCAGGCCCAAGAGCGCTTCCCCCTCCTGTCGGCTCGGTCAGACGACTTTCAAAGGCATTGAAATGATCAACAACAAGCTCGGAACGGCCCAGTCATCCGCTGGTGCCGCATATGACCGGCGTTCGGCCATGCTGCACGGCCCAATTCTGCCGGTGCTCCTGCGGCTCGCCGTGCCGACCGTCACGGTCCTGCTTGTGCAGACGCTCGTCAGCGTCGCCGAGACCTATTACGTCGGCTTCTTAGGTACCGATGCCCTCGCGGGCGTGGCGCTGGTCTTCCCGGTCCTCCTGCTCATGACCATGATGTCGAACGGCGGCATCGGCGGCGGCGTGTCGTCGGCAGTGGCCCGCGCCATCGGAGCCGGACGGCGGGACGACGCCGACGCGCTGGTGTTCCACGCGGTCGTGCTGGCCGTTGCCTTCGGGCTCTTCTTCACCGCAGCTGCCCTCCTTGGCGGACCGACCCTCTACCGGGCCCTTGGCGGCTCCGACGGGGCGCTGTCCGCGGCGCTTCTCTACTCTGGCGTCGTCTTCGGGGGGTCGATCCCGATCTGGATCGTCAATCTCCTCGCGGCCGCCTTGCGCGGGGTGGGCAACGTCAAGGTGCCGGCGCTCGTGACGCTGATCAGTGCCGGCGTTGTCGTGGTGCTCTCGCCGGTCCTCATCCTCGGCTTCGGCCCGGTGCCCGGACTCGCCATCATGGGCGCGGGTCTCGCGCTCAACCTCTACTATGTCGGCGCGAGCGCGGTGTTGCTGCGCTACATGGCGTCCGGGCGTGGGGGTGTGACGCTGAAGCGCATGCCGTTCGAGGCGCGTCTCTTCCGGGACATCATGTCCGTCGGGACCCTGTCAGCGCTGAACACCCTGCAAGCCAACCTGACCATCGTGCTCGTAACCGGTGCCGTCGGCCTGTTCGGGGTCGATGCGCTGGCCGGCTACGGCATCGCGTCCCGTCTCGATCACGTCCTGATCCCGCTCATCTTCGGGCTCGGCACGGCGGTGCTCACCATGGTCGGCGTGAACATTGGCGCCGGCGACACGGCCCGCGCCAAGCGCGTGGCGTGGACCGGGGCACTTCTGGCAGGCGCGGTGACGACCTCGGTCGGGGTGGTCGTGGCTCTCTTCCCTCGCGCCTGGCTCGGCCTCTTCAGCCACGATCCCGCCGTCCTGGACGCCGGCACCCTCTACCTTCGCACCGTCGGACCGTTCTACGGCTGCGTGGGTCTCGGAATGATCCTGTACTTCGCGAGCCAGGGTGCAAAGCGTGTAACCTTGCCGTTCTTCGCCGGTACCGCGCGCCTCCTGATTGCGGCGGGTCTGGGCTGGATCGTCGTCGCCCATTTCGGCGGTGGTCTCACGGCGCTGTTCATCACCGTTGCGGCCGGGACCGCCATGTTCGGAGTCGTCAACGCGCTCGCGACGGCCAGCATCCCGTGGGGCACGGGACCGAGCCTGACACCCGCGGCGGCCAAGGGGTGACTCGAGCGGGCGCCATTGCGCGCATAGATCTGGCGCCGGAAAGCCTGCACGCCGAGTTTAGAGCGCGATGCGTTCATTTGAAGCGTAGTGTGGCGTCGATCGCACCGAGAGGGCCGACGGGCGCACGCCCCGACAAATGCAACTTTGCATTGGAGGTTCCCATGACCACGGCATCTGTGGAGCACTACGAGCTGATCGTGATCGGTGGCGGCATGGCGGGTCTCCCCTTGACCCAGAAAGCCGCGCTAAAGGGCCGAAACACGGCACTGGTCGAAAAAGAACTTCTTGGCGGTACCTGCCTAAACCGCGGCTGCATTCCGACCAAGACCATGATCCATTCGGCAAAGATCATGCACCACGTTCGGCGGGCGGCCGAGTTTGGGATCGTCGTGGGGGAGCCGAAAGCGAACCTGCAGGCGATCGTCCGGCGCAAGGACGAGGTCGTGAAGCCGATCCGGGACGGAACGTACCGGAGTGCCGGGAAGATCAAGAATCTTAGCGTGGTCGAGGGCGAAGCGCGGTTCGAAGCACCAGGGCGGTTGGCCGTCGGTGAGCGATTATTGGAGTCCGCGACGATCGTCATCAACACGGGCACGGAGGCGATGATCCCACCCATCGACGGACTCGCAGACGTGGACTATCTGACCAATCGGTCTGCGCTTGACCTAACGGAGCTGCCGGAGTCCTTGATCATCGTCGGCGGCGGCTACGTCGGAGTCGAGTTCGCCCAGATGTACGCACGTTTTGGCTCGAAGGTCACGCTGCTCCAGCGTGCCGGACGCCTCGTGCCGAACGAGGAGCCAGAAGTCAGCGCGGTCCTCATGGAGGTGTTTCAGCGCGAACGGATCGAAGTCGTTACCGGCGCCGAGGTTGTGGGCGTCAGGCGGTCGGGCGGCGACGTTGTGGTCAGCGCTCGGGTGGGCGCTGAGCTAAGGACTTTCCAATGCACGCGCCTGATGCTCGCCGCAGGACGGACGCCGAATACGGCGAGCTTGAACCTGGGAGCGGCCGGTGTGGAAACCGATCGCGCCGGCTTCATCAAGATCGACAACCGATTCCAGACATCGGCTGAAGGCGACTGGGCGACGATATCACCGGCCCACCGATGTTCACGCATTCGGCGAGAGACGACGCCGAGATCGTCTATCGCGCCCTCATTAAGGGTGATCCCAGCGCGACGGTGGATCAACGGCTCGTGCCGCACGCCGTGTTCACCGATCCTGCCATCGGATCGGTGGGACTGACGGAGGCCGAGGCGAGAAAGCTGGGTTACACACTCAAGATCGGGGTACAGCCCTTCAAAGCGGTGGCGAAAGCTCGAGCCATCGGAGAGACAGACGGGTTCATCAAGATCATTGCAGATGACAAGACCGACAAGATCCTGGGCGCTCACATCATCGGCCCCGAGGGTGACAACCTGATCCACGAGTTGATCGTCGCCATGCAGGTCGGCGCCACCATTCACGACGTCGCCCGCGCCATGCACATCCCCCGACCCTGGCGGAAGGCGTGAACGTTGCGGCCGGCGGCGTGCACCGTGAGGAAGGTGCGGAATGAGGCAACAGGGTGCGCGGTCGGCGGAATCGCAGCCGGTGCCGGGGAGGTCGGCTTTCGACCGTTCTGGACCTTCATTCAGCAATGCAGAGTTCTGTTGCAACAAACCCTTGCAAGAGTCTCGCGTCAATCGGGATTTCCGCGTCGGTCTTGCCTTGAAAGACCACACGATCGGCTGCCGGAGGCTGCATCGACCATTTGCGAGGGTCGGCCTTGGGCCTGCGCCGATGGCTCGACGAGAACCGGGCCGAAGATCGCGCGGCCGACCTCCAGAGCTTCGTCCGCCGTCAGGCGAATCCCATCACGGGGGGTGTCTGAACCCCTCGCCAGCGTTGCAGATGCTCGTCCGAGCAGAAGAACAGGATTGCCGGGCAACAGGAGGTAGACGCACTGCCGTCATAGGCGAAATCGTACCAGATGACCGTGCCGGTCGGAGCGACGCTGCGCAGCATGCGACCTTCAGCCATCGTCAGCCGCAGTGACGGCACGGTGACGCGATCGTCACGTCGGCTCCGGTCATGCCCGCGACACCGAGCGCATCGATCGCACAGAGGGCGTGGAGCGCGTGTCCGTTGAGGTCTACCCGATGTCCGGTCGTAGCCTCCGTAAAGGGATAGGCTAGCCGGATATGCCCGGAATTCGGATCGAGGCCGATGAGATCGCGCGATTGCAATTGGCCGAATGCTATTGCGACGCGATCGGCCGCGATTCCAGTCTCGGCCGCGATATCGCCGAGTTGGGGTGCATGTCCGCGATGGGCGTAGAGCCGCAGGATCGTTCGCCAAACGAGGTCTTCAACCGCTTCGAGCCGGTGTGACCACCGGTCCAGCAGGCCCGCGCGCGCGGTCATGCGCCCATTGAGCGCTTGGCGCGCCGCCGGCTTCGTCACCGCCGACCAGTCCGGACGAAAAACGCCCGGTCTGATCTCCACTGCGGGGTCCACCGCTATGGACGCTTCTGATCCCATGGCCAGCACCTCCCCAGGCCGTCCCCGTTACCCGGCGCAGCAGGATAGCTTCTTGACGTCCCGGTCGAACGTCTGAGCCGCGAGCTTCAGGCCCTCGACGGTCGTCAGGTAGGGGAAGATCGTCTCCGACAGGTCGTCGATCGTCAGACCGCAGCGGATGGCGAGCGCCGCCGTCTGGATGCTGTCGGCGCCCTCCGGCGCGAGAATATGGGCGCCGAGCAGCTTGCGGTTCGCCCCATCCGCCACGAGCTTGATCAGTCCGCGTGTGTCACGGGCCGCGAGCGCGCGCGGCACGTTGTCGAGTGCGAGCACCGAGGTCCGCACCGCGTGCCCGGCAGCACGGGCCTGTGCCTCGGTGAAGCCGACACTGGCCACCTGCGGGTCGGTGAACACGACCGCGGGCATGGTGGCATTGTCGTAGCGCAGGCTGTTGCCGTTCAGGGCGTTCTTGGCGGCAAGCTTGGCGCCATAGGCCGCCATGTAGACGAACTGGTCCTTGCCCGTCACGTCGCCGGCCGCATAGACGCCGGGCTTCGACGTCTGCATGCGGTCGTCGATGATGATGGCGCCGGCCGATGTCTGCGCGACGCCGGCCTCGGCAAGCCCAAGCGTCTCGGTGTTCGGCGTCCGCCCGGTCGCCACCAGAATCCGCTCGGCGGTCAACAGGTCTGGACGGCCGTTCCGCGTGATGCTGAGCGCCACACCGCCGTCTTCGGTCCTGCGGGCGAGATCGTAAGTCACGCCGCCGACGATCGTGATCCCCTCATCGGCCAGATAGCCCGCGAGCGCCTGCCCGATCTCCGGCTCGGCCTCCGGCAGGAGGCGGCTGCGGAAGACGAGCGTCACCGCCACGCCGGCGCGTGCAAAGGTCTGCGCCAGCTCGGCCCCAGTGTAGCCGCCGCCGAGCACGATCATCGAGCGCGGCAGGTCCTTCAGCGCCAAGGCGGTCGTGCTGTCGAGCGGCTGAACCCCCGCAAGGCCTGGAATGCCGGGCAGTTGAGGCCGCGCGCCCGTCGCAATGATGATGCGTTCCGCGGCGAGGCGCTGGCCATCGACATCGATGCCTCCCTCGGTGAGACGTGCCCGGCCTTCGCGATAAGCCAGATTGTTGTAGACCGGCAGGAGATCGGCATATTTCGCCTGGCGCAGGTTCGCGACCAGGGCGTCTTTCTGGGCAACCTGCGCGCTCCAGTCGACCACGCGCGCACCGCTCTCGATACCCTGGAAGCGTGAGGGTGCGGCATTGGCGTGATGCACCGCCTCGGCGGCCCGGATCAGCGTTTTGGAGGGCACGCAACCGATGTTGACGCAGGTGCCGCCGATGGTGCCGCGGCCGACGATGGCCACTCGCGCCCCTTGTTCGGCGGCGGTGATCGCGGCCGAGAATCCCGCCGAACCGGCGCCGACGACGACCAGATCGTAGCGGCCGTCGCCGTTATTCGCGCCCGAAGCGCAGCAATTGCTCATGGTTTCAGCTTTCTCATGGCTTCAGCTTTCCTGTGCTGTCGTCCACCTTGCAGCAATCAGCGGCGACGGAGGAGGCGGACCGGTTGCGTCGATAGAGCCCGATCCCGACCAGCCCGACTGAGGCGAGAAGAACCGGGATCAGAACGTGGTCGGCCCTGGCGGTCCAGGCCGAAAGCCCGACCGCTGCCAGCGCAACGGCGATGATGGGCGTCGCGCAGCAGAGCGCAGCAAGGGCTCCGCCGCTTAAGCCGATACCGATGAGCTTTTCCCGGGGGCACGCCGATGCCGCCTCACTGCACGACGCGCGAGGGATAGCCGGCATTAGTGGTCGCCGTGATCAGCGCGGGGACATTCGTGCGGCTGTCCTCGTAGCGTACCTTGGCAATCGCGGCCCCATCTGCCTCCGATACCTGAACATCGAGCACACCGGAGACACGGGTGAGCGAGCGTTTGACGATCGGGCCGCAGAGTTCACACGTGGCATTGGCGACATTGAGCGTCACGGTTCGTTCGGCGGCAAGGGCCACGCCGGATGAGAATAGGACAGCGGTCAGGGCGACGAGGGGCAGAATCTTCATGGATCATTTCCTTGTTGTCAGGTGTCGAGGAAGAGGCGGGCGGCGTAGGGGAAGCCGACGGCGATGACGGTCAGAACGATTGCGGCCCACAGCCCGATCTTGGCAATCCGGCTGGACGATGGCCGGGCGCAGTAGGAGCCCTCGACGCAATCAGCCGTCTTCGGCCTCAGGTAGACGGCATAGTAGCCGCAGCCGAGACAGGTGACCGCGAGGCCGACGAACAAGGGTTGATAGGGTGCGAGCGCCGTCAGGGTGCCGATCCAGGCGCCGCTGACGCCGGCGACGAGCAGTGCGAACGGCACCACGCAACAGGCCGAGGCGCCCAGCGCCGCCAGGATGCCGCCGACCGACAGCAGGGCCGCACCGTCAAGGCGTCTTCCAATGAGTCTTGGCGCCGGCGTCGTGGCCGTGCCCGGCAGCGCTCTCGCCTCGTCTCGAACCGTCATTGAGCAGGCTCCCGGAATTGGTCTACGGTGACCCTGCTCTCTGTAGTGACTACAGGGTCAAGCGTGACTTCATCACGGGTTTGCGAGGTCAAGGATGAAGCCGACCAAGGGGCTTTCGATCGGGGCGCTGTCGCAGCGCAGCGGCGTCAACATCGAGACGATCCGCTATTACGAGCGGATCGGCGTCATGCCGTCGCCCGCACGCAGCGCGGGCGGTTACCGCATCTACGGGCCGGAACATGTGAGACGGCTGCATTTCGTGCGCCGGGGCCGCGAGCTCGGCTTCAGTCTCGATGAGCTGCGGGGCCTGCTTCATCTGGTCGACGGACACAGCTTCACTTGCGCGCAGGTGCATGCGCTGACCACCCAGCATCTCAAGGACATTCGGCAGAAGATCGCGGACCTGCGACGCCTGGAACGGGTGATGTCGGAGATGGCGGCGCAGTGCACGGGAGATCAGGTTCCGCAGTGCCCGATCATCGATGCGCTGTTCGAGATGCGGCCAGTTGCTGTCTAAGCGCCGCTCCGCAGCGCTCGTGCCCGCAAGAAGGAGCCGACGACCCGGCGCGCCATCGAACGCATGCTGAAGGATGCGGTTGAGACCTAAAGCCAGTCCCGCCGGCTGCAGGGCCGCTGCCCTTTTTTCCGTGCTCCGGCTGTGCGAGATTTTGCCCGCGAGCAGATTTCGTATCTTGCGCCAGTTGCTAGCTAGGCGCCGGTCTCCAACGTTTCAATAATCCTGCATTCGGCAACACGGCCGCCCGCGCATTCCGCGGTGATGCGCGCGAGTTCATCCCGAAGAGCCGAGAGGCGCCGCAACCGTTCTTCGACGGTCGTAAGCTGGGCTTGGGCAATGCTGGTGACCTGGGCGCAGGAGGCATCGGGGGTCTCCTGAAGGGCGAGCAGTGAGCGGATCGCGGCGAGATCAAAGCCAAGCTCGCGGCTATGTCGAACGAACTTCAGGCGCCGGGTGTCTTCGTCGCGGTAGAAGCGTCGGCCGTTCTCGGAGCGCTGTGCGATCGGCAAGAGACCGATCCGCTCGTAGTAGCGGATGGTCTCGATATTGACCCCGGTCCGCTTTGACAGAATGCCGATCGCCAACATCGAAACCTCTTGCTCCTGTAGTGGCTACAGCATGTAGCTTGCCGAGCGGATCGGCAAGGGGCCGCGGCTCTCTTGCGCCCAAAGGCGCGCCCGCGGGGGGCTTGGCGGCATCGAGCATGGGGCCGGATGCAATTTGTCAAATGGATCGATCGGTTGAACTGGAAACTAGCGTCCATCGTGAGCTGGGCGCTGCTGCTGAATGCCATTTTGATAACGTTCAACGCCTTCAGCAGAAAGCTCTTTTCGGTCGCCTGGTCGTCGGCCTTTGACATGCAATGGCACTTCTTCGCCGCCGTGGTTTTTATCATGGCGGCCTATACCTTGCAGAGAAACGAGCATGTTCGCGTTGACCTCTTGGCCAATCGGTTCGGCGAACGCGGCATGGCCTGGATCGATCTGTTCGGCATCCTTCTTGTGCTCCTGCCGGTATGCGCGGGCATGCTGTGGCTGAGTGTGCCGAAGTTCTGGGAGGCCCTCCTCGCAGGGCACACACGAGCGACCCGCGAGAGCTCAAGTGCCATCCCGGCCTGGATTATTCTGAGCTTCATCCCGTTTGGATTTGCGCTCCTCGCTCTTCAAGGGGTGGCCGAAGCCGTGCGTTGTCTTGCGTTCCTCCAGGGAGCCGAGGCCGCCCGCGTCTCGAAGCGCCGTCTCTTCGACGAGGAATGACATGGAGTTGTTGGCCCCTGCCATGTTCGTTTGTCTGGTGGCGGCGTTGTTCGTCGGCTTTCCAGTTGCCTTTTCGCTGGCGGCCATCGCGGGCGTGTTCGGCCTGATCGGTGTTGTCACGGGACGGTTTGAAGCAAGCTTTCTGAGCGCGATCTTCTTCCGCGTTCAGGGGCTCTTCAACAACGATAACCTCCTCGCGCTGCCCATGCTGGTGTTCATGGGCCTGCTGCTGGAGCGAACCGGCATCGCCGAGGGTATGTTCATCTCGCTCAACCGGCTGTTCGGCAGGGTCCCCGGCGGGTTAGCCTATACGACCGTCATTGTCGGTGCCGTTCTTTCCGGCATTACCGGGTTCGTTTCGGCATCCGTCATTGCCATAGGCCTCATTGCCCTGCCGGTGATGCTGCGATCGGGCTACGATCATCGGCTGGCAAGTGGCGTGGTCGCCGCCACCGGAACGCTTGCCCAGGTTATTCCACCCAGCCTCGTCCTAATCGTCCTGGCCGAACAGATGGATGTCTCGGTAACCGACCTCTATCGCGGGGCACTGGTTCCGAGCCTGCTGCTGATAGGCGCCTATTTGGCCTATGTGTTCGTTCTCACCCAAATGTCGCCTGATACGGCACCACCTGATCGATCGCTCTCGACCGGTCGCGCCATCGGGCCGCTTGTCGGGCAGGCGTTGATCGCCGCCGGACTGCCGTTGGGCTTGGTCATCGTCGTATTGGCGACAATTTACCTCGGGGTGGCGACGCCAACCGAAGGGGGAGCCATCGGGGTGACCGGCACGCTGTTGCTCGGTC
The DNA here is from genome assembly GCA_017304475.1 of Hyphomicrobiales bacterium. Taxonomy (GTDB): domain Bacteria; phylum Pseudomonadota; class Alphaproteobacteria; order Rhizobiales; family Phreatobacteraceae; genus Phreatobacter. The sequence continues at coordinate 30,454 of JAFKKV010000053.1, forward strand.
TTCTGCGGAGCAGACTCACCTTGGAAAAACTGCATCAGGCCATGGTAGCGACCGGCATCCTGGTCTCGGGTCTGATGTTTCTCCTCATGGGGGCCTCGTTCTTCACGCTGGTGTTCCGAGGCCTGGATGGACAGCGATGGATTCAGGCTCTCTTCAGCCACATACCGGCCGGAGAAATAGGCTTCGTAATATTTGTCAGCCTGTCGGTCTTTTTGATCGCGTTTGTCCTCGATTTCTTTGAGATCGCGTTCATTGTCCTGCCGTTGATCGTCCCGGTCGCTCAACATTTGGGCGTCGACATGATCTGGCTCACCATTCTACTCGCGGTGAACCTGCAGACCTCCTTCATGCATCCCCCCTTTGGAATTGCGATCTACAACCTCCGAAGCATCACGCCATCAACGGTCAGAACGGTCGATATCTATTGGGGCGCCGTTCCGTTTCTGTGCATTCAACTCGTGATGGTCGGGCTCTTGATCCTGGTGCCGCAACTGGTGCTGAAACCGCCGCCGCCTGCATCGGTATCGCCGCGCGATATCAACATCATAATCCCTCCCTTTCTTGAAACTCCAGGCTCGGTCTCCCCGTGGAAATGATCATTCAACCCCTCTTGCGGCCGTTCCGGAATCGAACGAGCGGCAACCGAACGAGCCCGCGCGCGCCACATCGGCTGAGCTTGGTGCTGAGCCTCGCTATCGGGGCAGCGAGCCTTGCTGGGTGCTCATCCACGACAGTGACGGAACGGCGCGACCTGGCGCCGATCCCCCAGGCTTTGCTGACAGAGATGCAGTCGAAAGGGATGACGCCCGCGGACCCCATTTTGATCCGCATCTTCAAAGAGGAATCGGAGCTGGAGGTCTGGAAAAGGGATCGAACCGGACGCTATGTGCTGTTGAAGACCTATCCGCTTTGTCGGTGGTCGGGCCAGCTCGGACCGAAGCGCCGCGAAGGCGATCGGCAGGCGCCCGAGGGCTTCTATACCGTTCGGCGGCATCAACTGAATCCCAACTCGCTCTTCCATCTCTCGTTCGATCTGGGTTTCCCGAACGCGCTTGAGCGCGCCCAGGGTTACACGGGCACGGCGCTGATGGTGCATGGGGCCTGCACCTCGTCCGGCTGCTTCGCCATGACGGATTCTGGCGTCAGCGAAGTCTATGCGCTGGCGCGCGAGGCGTTCGCCGGCGGTGTCGAGAGTTTTCAGGTGCAGTCGTTCCCGTTCCGCATGACCCCGCGAAATCTGGCGCGGCACCGGCGCAATCCGCACCACGGATTTTGGTCGAACCTGCGGGAAGGGAACGATCACTTCCTCGCCATGAATCGCCCACCCGATCTTACGATGTGCGGCGGTCGCTATCGATTTAACGCCCGCCCGCTCGAAATGTCGGCGCGGATCGATCCCGTGCGTGCCTGCCCGGAGTTGCAGGCGGATGCATCGGTGGAGGCCGCGGTCGCGGCCAGGCGGCAGGCCGACGATGCTCAAGTTCACCAGCTTGTTCAGGGCGGATTGCCCGCGATACGCGTGGAATTTTCGGACGGCGGCATGCACGCCAGCTTCCAGGAGATTTTGCAGCGTGACGGCCCGGAGCGGCTGCGCGCCATGACCTCTGGACGCGTGGAGGTCAGCAGGCCGCAGGCGGCCGTTGTACCGCCTAAGGAAGTGGTTCTGGAACAATCGACGGCGCGCGACCGGGAAGCGCATCGCGCCGCATCTGGCGGTCGCGACAGCATGCCGCCGTCGTGATCAAAGCAATGATTGGGTTGGTTCCACGTTCGGCGCCGAGGATGGGCATGATCCAGACCAGACTGCTTCCAGCCCTTACGCTTGGAATAGTTATAGCCGATCTCGCGACCAAGGCTCTGGCGGCCGCCTGGCTCGATGCTTCGGGCGTGGCAGTCTTGCCGGTGGTGAATCTGACGCTTGGCTTCAATAGAGGCGTCAGTTTCGGGCTATTTGCGGCCGATGGCATGGCGGGACGGACGGCTTTGGTCGGATTGACGATCGTGGCGATCGCCGCGATCGGCGTCCTCGCCTGGCGGACCGTGAACCCGATCGAGCGGATGTCCTATGCCCTGATCGGCGGCGGCGCTTTGGGCAATCTGGTGGACAGGCTCCATGACGGCGCAGTGACCGATTTCATCGACCTGCATGCGGTCGGATGGCATTTCCCGACCTTCAACATCGCCGATGTCGCAATTACGGGAGGCGCTGTCCTGCTCTTTCTCGCGGCATTTCGACGCTCTCCCAAGTTCCCCAATGATGATTGAGCCCTCTGGAATCAGACGAGCGACCGCATTGGCGACCGAGTCGGGCTCGTTTCCGCGCCCATGTTTCTCTCGGTTCGTATCGGCCTGCGTGTATGTCGCGAGGCGGTGGCGAATTGCTCGAGTGCGGGACCACCCGACCGGCGTGGAATGCCGTTCCTTTGGCGGATGGCCGTGGCTCGGTCTCTTTGCGGCGATCGTCGGGATCTCGCCGGCGCTCGCCGATTGCGGTCATCCCCGGGTCGTCGTGCATGCGACTGCCGAGGATCGCGACAACGCCTGCAGCGCCCTCACGGACGTACTCAATTTCTTTGCGAAGGGCGGACTCGTCATCGAGCCCGAGTTGACGATCCGGTTCCGTCGCGAGGTCTACGTCGAATTGGTCAATCCGATCACCCGGGAGGCGACACGCGTTCGTGTCAGCGGTTTCTACCGCGAAAGCACAAAAGAGCTTCAAATGACGGATTCCAGCTCTCCTTGGGCCGGTCAGCGACGGCCCTGGGGCCTAGCTTGGGACGCGCAAGTGAGCCGATCAATTCTGCAGCATGAGATCGTTCACGCCATCGTGGCTCAGCTCATGGGTGGCACCTATGCCAGGCTTCCGCGCTCGTGGCATGAGGCGCTCGCCTACGCCGTACAGATCGACCTGATGCCGGATGATCTCCGGCATCAGGTTGTCTCACAATATCCGCGTGAGGAAGGGTTTGCGACGACATTGCAGATCAACGATGTGACCTATGCAATGAATCCTGACGCCTTCGCGGTGGCGGCCTACAAAATCTATGTGAGAGACGGTCGCATCAATTTCCTCAAGGCAGCGATGGCACTTCGGTTGGAAATCATCGATCTGGAAAATTACTTGCGGTGACGTTCCGGCGCGGCGCGTATTCTGAGAAGCGCAGGTCGGCTCATGCCGAGCGCGGGACGCGTGTCGCGGGCGCATCCTGCATACCCCTGTCAAACGAGGACGCGCTATGTCTTTGAGGGTTCTTGTCGCGCCGTCCGGCTTCAAGAACAGCCTCGACGTGTGGGCTGTGACCGAGGCAATCGCGACCGGTATCCAGCGGGGCATGCCGGACGCTCGGGTGCTGAAAGCTCCTATGGTGGATGGCGGTGAGGGGTTCGTGAGAGCGTTGGTCGGAGCGACAGGTGGCACCATCCGCCGCGCGGTCGTAACCGGTCCAATTGGCCTGCCCGTTGACAGCTTCTATGGCTTCCTTGGCGGATCCGGGCCGAAGACGGCCGTTATTGAGATCGCGGCAGCGGCGGGCCTTTCACTCGTACCCGTCAGTCACCGCGACCCGACCCGCACGACCAGCTTTGGTGTCGGTGAACTGATCCATGAGGCGCTCGACAACGGCGCCGAGCGGATCCTGATCGGCTGCGGCGACAGCGGTACCAACGACGGCGGCGCCGGGATGGCACAGGCGCTCGGCGTTGGCCTTCTTGACTGCGACGACAACCCTATTGGCTTCGGCGGTGCCGAACTTAGCCGGATCAGCCGTGTCGACTTGTCGCGGCGCGACCCCCGGCTCAATCATGTTGGAATCGACGCCGCCGTGAGTTGGCAAAATGTGCTTCTTGGCGAGCGGGGCGTGGCACGCCTGTTCGGTCCGCAGAAGGGCGCTACTCCAGAGCAGGTCCTCGTTCTCGAGCACGCGCTTGGAAACTACGCATATCGTGTCCTGGCGGCGACGGGTTGCGCTATCTCGACCGCGCCAGGTGCCGGCGCGTCGGGCGGGCTCGGAGCAGGCATTCTTGCGCTTCTTGGCGGACGCCTGCATCCGCGTTATCAGGTCATCATGCCTTTCCTGAAGTTCGACGAGCTGCTCATCGAAGCGGACCTCGTTGTTACCGCGGAGGGCGCGCTGGATGGGCTAACGCCCATCGGCAAAATTCCGGCCGAGGTGGCTCGACGAGCGAAGGCGCACGGCCTCCCCGTGGTGGCGCTCGCCGGCACGATCGGAAAGGGCTGCGCGGAGAACTTCAATCATGGCATCGACGCCTTCGCCGGAATCATCAAGCGGCCCTGCAGTCTCGACGAGTCGATTCGAGACGCCCGGAGACTCCTCATGCACGCTGCGGAAGATGCCGTTCGCATGATTGGGGTCGGCCTTGTGCTCGGGCTAAAGAAGTCCGCGCAACCGCGAGCCTCGCGTGGATAGTCGTCCGTGAAGAACGCTGATCAGGCGATCTGAGCGACTGCGCGGCGCATGTTGGTTGCGGCAAAGGTTGCCTGGATGAGGGCGTAAAGAAGCGCCAGCCACCTGAGCAGGAGGCGGAAGTTGTAGCCGACGGCGGCGAGAACGGCG
>JAFKKV010000078.1 GCA_017304475.1 Hyphomicrobiales bacterium
GTAGTGGGCGCCGAGCCCGCCGGTGAACAGGCCGTAGCCATAGGCGACATGGACGCGCTGGCCCGGCCGCACGCCCGAGGCGCGGATCGAGCGGGCCATCACCTGCGCCCAGGTCCTGATGTCGTTCTCGGTATAGCCGACCACAGTCGGCTTGCCGGTCGTGCCGGAGGAGGCATGGATGCGCCTGATCTGGTCCCGCGGTACCGCGAACATGCCGTAGGGATAGGCCGAGCGCAGGTCGGCCTCGACATCCGCGATCAGCGCATCGAGGTGGCGGTCCTGGGCGACGAAAGCGTTGTTCCAACGCAAGAGGCGCGCATCGTCATAGGCGTCGGCGGCATGTGCCCCGATGACCCCCAGCAGAAGCAGCGAAACGAGATACACGATCCCGGTGAAACGCCACATCGAACTTGCCCCCAAGTCCCGCTACGATAAGGCACCAAATGCTGCGGCTGTGTCAATGGTCTGAAGTCCGCCGCGCGCGGCGGGCCCGACGGGATGCCCGAACGGCGGGCTTGCCGGCCTGAATTGCGGCTTCAATTCCCGCATGTCTTCCCGCGCCCATTTCCGAGTTTCATTGAATTCGCGCCGGTGGCGTTCTATACGTCCACGCCATGGAAACCATAGCCAGCGCCCAACAGAACCTGCCCCAGCTAGCCAGGGTCAAGCCCCGTACCGGATCGGCGGCGCCCTTCCTGCCGATGAGCCGCGCCGAGATGACGGCGCTCGGCTGGGACGCGTGCGACATCGTGCTCGTCACCGGCGACGCCTATGTCGACCATCCGAGCTTCGGCATGGCGATCATCGGCCGGCTGCTGGAATCCCAGGGGTTCCGGGTCGGCATCATCGCGCAGCCCGACTGGCAGTCGGCCGAGCCGTTCAAGGCGCTGGGAAAGCCGCGCCTGTTCTTCGGCGTCACCGGCGGCAACCTCGATTCCATGGTCAACCGCTACACGTCGGACCGCAAGCTGCGCCATGACGACGCCTATACGGCGGGCGGCGAAGGCGGCAAGCGGCCGGACCGCTGCACCATCGTCTACACGCAGCGCTGCCGCGAGGCCTACAAGGACGTGCCTATCGTGCTCGGCGGCATCGAAGCCTCGCTGCGCCGCATCGCCCATTACGACTACTGGTCCGACAAGGTGCGCCGCTCGATCCTGGCTGACGCCAAGGCCGACCTCCTGATCTACGGCAATGCCGAGCGCGCCGTGATCGAAGTGGCGAACCGGCTTGCCGAGGGCGACACGCCGCGCGAGCTCGATACCATCCGGGGCGTGGCGCTGTTCCGCCGCGTGCCCGAGAACTTCATGGAACTGCCCGCCGACGACATCGATTCCCCCGACGAGGGCGCGATGCGCAAGCCCGGCGACACCGTGATCCGGCTGCCCTCCTTCGAACAGGTCGAGGGCGACCGCGACGCCTATGCGCGCGCCTCGCGCGTGCTGCACCGCGAGGCCAACCCCGGCAATGCGCGCCCGCTCGTCCAGCGCCATGGCGACCGCGACCTGTGGCTCAATGCGCCGCCCATCCCGCTGACCTCGGAAGAGATGGACGCCGTCTACGACCTGCCCTACGCGCGCGCCCCGCACCCGTCCTACGGCAATGCCAAGATCCCCGCCTGGGACATGATCAAGTTTTCGGTAACGGTCATGCGCGGCTGCTTCGGCGGCTGCACCTTCTGCTCGATCACCGAGCATGAAGGCCGCATCATCCAGAACCGCTCCGAGGGTTCGATCCTGCGCGAGATCGAGAAGATCCGCGACAAGACCCCGGGCTTCACCGGCGTCATCTCGGACATTGGCGGGCCGACCGCCAACATGTACCGCATGGCCTGCAAGGACCCCAAGATCGAGGCGGCCTGCCGCCTGCCGTCCTGCGTCTTCCCCGACATCTGCCCCAACCTCAACACCTCGCATGACGACCTGATCCGGCTCTACCGCAAGGTTCGCGAGGTCAAGGGCGTCA
>JAFKKV010000054.1 GCA_017304475.1 Hyphomicrobiales bacterium
GCCGTCCTTGCTGCCGCGCACTTCAATTCGAAACGATCACAACCCGCCGGTCCCTCACGCCGTCAGCGAGGCCGCGTGGCGATAGCCGATGCGCTTTTCCGGCGGCAGCGGATAGCGGCCGGCGATCCGCTCCATCATCAGCCGGACATCGCTCATCGCGCCCGCTTTCACCGCCGCGTCGGTGAACAATTGCTCCAGCACGTCCTGCTGCGCGTGGCTGCCGCCGAGCCGGTACATGCCGCCGAGCGCCGGCCGCATCAGGTCGACCGCCTCCTGGAAGCGGCCGCGGCCATGGGCGAGCACGGCCGCCGAGATCGGCAGCGCATAGCGCCTGACAAGGCCCGCCACCGTGTCCGAGCCAGCCGCCGCGGCCTTGAGACCCGCTAGGAAGGCGTCGGCTGCCTGGAAGCGCCCGGTGCGGACCAGCGCCATCATCCAATGCGGCAAGGTGAAGGTGTTCAGGCAGTCGCCGATCCGGCCTTCGGCCTTGTCGGCCAGCTCGACCCAGCGGTCGCCGACATCGACGCCCTGCAATTCCAGCCGGAACAGCATGGAGGCGGCGTTCTGCACGTCGATATAGAGATCCGGCTGGGCCGCCACGATGGGCGAGGCCAGGTTGCGAAAGCCCTGGTCGTAGAGATCCAGGACTTCGCCGAACTCCTCGCGTTCGAGATGGTAGAGGCCGCGATGCCACCACAGGTGATGCTTGAGATTGTTGCCGCCCTGCCAGTGCGGCTCCAGCTCGCGCAGCATCAATATGCCTTCGCTGCGCCGCCCCTGCATTTCCAGGACATGGGCCACCGCATGGGTCGCCCAGATATCGGCGGGATCCAGCGCGATCGCCTCGCGGCCGGAATTCTCCGCCACCGTGTAGTTGCCGCATTCCTCATTGGCGAAGGCCCGGCAGGCGAGCACGGCGCCGCGCCCGGCCAGTCCGAGCTCCCATTGCGGCAAGGCCGTTTCGACGGTGCTCAGCATCTGCTCGGCCCGGCCGAGCCAGAAGGCGTTGAAATGATGCAGCCGGAAGGCGACGACATCGGTCGGATCGTCGGCGACGATCGCCTCCCAGCGGGCCAGCAATTCGTCGAGCCGGCCATCCACCCAGGCCTCCAGCGCCGCGACATGGGCCTGTTCGCGCGTTGTGGTGGTCGCGGCGGTCCGCTTGGCCTGGCTCAGCGCCTCGCGCGCCACCGGCACCAAGGCGAGGTTGAAGGCGGCGAGTGTCAGGTAGCCGCGCAGGACATGGGCCAGACAGAAGTCGGGGTCGAGCTCCAGGCAGGCCTTCAGCCGGGCGGCGGTGTCCAGCCGATAGGTCAGGTAGCCCGCCACCGCATGGTCGAAAGCCTCCGCCGCTGCTTGCGACGAGCAGGTCACGGTCAGTCCACGACAATCCCTGGGCATCGCCACGGCTCCTTGCTGCGGCGGCCTTCGTCCTCGGCCGCCCGGCGCCAAGCTCACGCCATCGGGGCGGGATTGTCCACCACCGCCTGTGGGGGTTGACGCGGCGGGGCGAGGGGGCCAGATTCCATGAAACTCTGAGGGGAGCCCCGCGACGGGGCTGAGAGGCTGCACCGCCGGTTTGGCAACCGGCACCGTGGCGACCCTTGAACCTGATCCGGATCATGCCGGCGGAGGGACAGGGATGCGTCACGACGCGTCAGGGCGCGATGCGCCGATCAGCATTATCGGAGCAGGCATTGCCGGCCTTTGGCAGGCGCTGCTCTTCGCGCGGGCCGGCCACGCCGTCACGCTCTACGAGCGCGACGACGCGGCCATGAGCCATGCGACCAGCCATTGGGCCGGCGGCATGCTGGCCCCCTGGTGCGAGCGCGAAGCAGCCGACGACGTGGTGGCGAGGCTCGGCATCCGCTCCCTCGCGCTGTGGCGCGAGACGTTGCCGGATCTCGCCTTCAAGGGCTCGCTGGTCGTCGCCCATGCCCGCGACCGCTCGGATTTCGAGCGCTTCGCCCGGATGACGGAGGGCCATGTCCGGCTGGATGCGGCAGCGATCGCCGGCCTCGAGCCGGCGCTTGAGGGGCGTTTCCGCGAGGCCCTGCATTTCCCCGGCGAGGGCCATGTCGAGCCGCGCGCGGTCATGCCGGCGCTGCGCCGGCTGATCGCCGAGGCCGGCGGCCGCATCCTTTTCGGCGCGGCGCGCGATCCGGACGATCTGGCCGGCCTGGTCATCGACTGCCGCGGGCTCGCCGGCCGCGACCGGGCGCCCGCGCTGCGCGGCGTCAAGGGCGAGACCGTGCTGGTCGAGACATCGGAGATCGCATTCACGCAGCCGATCCGGCTCCTGCATCCGCGCTGGCCGCTCTATGTCGTGCCGCGCTCGGGCAACCGCTTCCTTGTCGGCGCCACCACGATCGAGAGCGAAGGCGAGGGCGTCAGCCTGCGCTCGGCCATGGAGCTGATGACCGCGGCCTATGCGCTGCACCCGGCCTTTGCCGAAGCGCGTATCGTCGAGCTCGGCTCGGCGCTCAGGCCCGCCTTTCCCGACAATCATCCGCGGATCGCCGTCGCCGGCCGGCTCATTTCGGTCAACGGGCTCTACCGCCACGGATTTCTCATCGCACCGGCGCTCGCGGAGCTGACGCTCTCGCATGTGCATCAAGGCTCGCAAGGCGACCTAATCGACACGGAGGTGATGTCATGGTCCTGATCGTCAACGGCGCGCGCACCGAAACCGCCGCCACCAGCCTGCCGGCTCTGCTGGAAGAGCTCGACTACCAGCACCGGCACCTCGCCATCGCGGTCAATCACGAGGTGGTGCCGCGTGCGGCCTGGGCGAAAGCCATGCTCAATGACGGCGACGCCATCGAGATCATCACGCCGCGCCAGGGCGGCTGAGGCCATGGTCGATTTCTACGGACGCAGCTTCACCTCGCGCCTGCTGATCGGCACCGCGCTTTATCCCTCGCCCGCCATCATGCAGGAGGCGGTGCGCGCCGCCGGTTCCGAGATCGTCACGGTTTCGGTGCGCCGCGAGACCGCCGGCGGCGCCACGGGGCAGGGCTTCTGGTCGCTGATCCAGGAGCTCGGCGTCGCGGTCCTGCCCAACACCGCCGGCTGCCGGAGCGTGCGCGAGGCGGTGACCACGGCGAAGCTCGCCCGCGAATTGTTCGAGACGCCGTGGATCAAGCTCGAGGTGATCGCCGACGACGACACCTTGCAGCCCGACGTGGTCGGCCTGGTCGAGGCGGCGACCATCCTGGTCAAGGACGGCTTCGAGGTCTTTCCCTATTGCACCGAGGACCTGAGCGTGGCGCTGCGGCTGGCCGATGCCGGCTGCCGGGTGATCATGCCCTGGGCCTCGCCCATCGGCAGCGCCCGCGGCATCACCAACCGCAAGGCTTTGGAGCTGATGCGCCAGCGGCTGCCGGACCTGACCCTGGTGGTCGATGCCGGTCTCGGCGCGCCGTCCCATGCGGCCGAGGCGCTGGAAATCGGCTTCGACGCCGTCCTGCTCAACACGGCGATCGCCAAGGCCGCCGATCCCGTCGCCATGGCAAGGGCCTTTCGCAGCGGTGTCGAGGCCGGCTATACGGCCCATATCGCCGGGCTGATGGCCCCGCGCGACTTCGCTTCTCCGTCCACCCCGGTTGTCGGGACACCGTTTTGGCATGACCTACCCTGATCGCTTCTACCCCGTCATCGACAGCATCGCCTGGCTGAAGCGCCTGACCGCGCTCGGCGTCGGCACCGTCCAGCTCAGGGCGAAGAACCTGACGCGCGAGGAGGCGACCGCCCTGGTGCGCGAGGCGCTGCTGGTGACCCGCGGCACGGCCACCAAGCTGGTGGTCAATGACTGGTGGCAGGCGGCGATCGATGCCGGCGCCGAACATGTCCATCTCGGCCAGGAAGACCTCGCCGAGGCCGATGTGCCGGCGATCCGGCGGGCCGGCCTGACGCTCGGCCTGTCGACCCATGACGATGACGAGCTGGATGCCGCGCTCGATCACGTGCCCGACTATGTGGCGCTCGGGCCGATCTACGAGACCACGCTCAAGGTCATGCGTTTTGGGCCGCAGGGCCTGGATCGCATCCGCACCTGGAAGAAGCGCATCGGCGCGACACCGCTGGTCGCCATTGGCGGCATCACGCTGGAGCGTGCGCCGGCGGTCTATGCCAGTGGTGCCGACGTGATCGCCGTGGTCAGCGACGTCACCGCCAATGCCGATCCGGATCAGCGTGTGCGCGCTTGGCTGGCGCTTGCGGGGCAGGCGGCCTGAACGCCACCGGCAACGGCCCAAGCCGTTGATGGGACTGGTGTCGCGACGCGGTTCCTCGTATGGATTCCGTCATGATCAAGCGGCTTCCAGAGGGCAGGGGCGTCCAGTCGATCGAGGTCGGCGGGCGTTTGCTCGCCGCCATGGTCGAGCTCGGCAAGCCGGCCATGCTGCGCGATCTCGCGGCCATGGCCAAGGTCACCTCGGCCCAGGCCCATGCCTATCTCGTCAGCTTCCGCAAGACCGGCCTGGTCGAGCAGGACCCGCTCAGCGGCCGCTACCTGCTCGGCCCCTTCGCGCTCCAGCTCGGCCTGACCCGCATGCGCGAGCACGTGCCGCTGCGCATGGCGAGCCAGGCGGCGATCGCGCTCGCCGCCGAGACCGGCCTGATGGTGACCGTTGCGGTCTGGGGCACCCATGGCCCGACCATCATCGAGGTCGAGGAATCGGTTCAGCCTGTTCACGTCAACCTGCGCGTCGGCGCGGTCTATACGGTCACCGGCACCGCCACCGGCCGGCTGTTCGCCGCCTTCCTGCCGGAGGACCTGACGCAGCCCCTGATCGACAAGGAGCGCGGCGCCGGCCGGCCGGGCGCCACGCGGCCGGCCAAGGACAAGATGGCCGCCGATTTCGCCGAGATCCGGCAGCGCGGCTTCGCCACCACCGAGGGCATTCCGGTGCCGGGCATCAATGCCGTCAGCGCGCCGGTGCTCGACCATAGCGGCCAGGTGCAATTCGCGGTCACGCTGATCGGGCCGGCCTCGGACCTGATCGTCAAGGGCGACAGCGAGCAGGCCCTTTTCGTACGTAATTTCGCCGAAACCCTGTCGGCCAATCTCGGCTTCCGCGCCGCCGTGGCCGGCGACGATCCCTCGGCGCCGGTCCTGCCCTTCGGCTTCGGCCGCATCGGCCGCGAATTCGCCGAGCGGGCGGTGCCGTTCACGCGAACGCCGCGCCGGTCGAGGCCGGGTTAGTGAAGGTCTGGGGGGCGATCGGTGAGGATGCGAGCCGTGCGGCGGGCAAGTCCTCTCGGTACTCGCGCTTGAACCTCTACGTCACCCCCGGCGAGCGAAGCGAGGGAAGGGGGTCCAGGGGTTGCAGCGCACCGCCCGCGACACCGCGAACTCCGCTCTCCGGCATGCGCTGAAAGCGAGGTCTGTCGACCCCTGGACCCCCTTCCCTCGCTTCGCTCGCCGGGGGTGACGTCAGTGGTTCCAGCGCGCCTCCGCATGGGAGCCGCAAAAGTTCCCTCCGGACCAGAGGCCTTTTCTCGCCGCCCCTTCAATGCCCCCCACCCAGATAAGCCGCCCGCACCCTCGCGTTCTGCAGCATCTCGCGTCCCGTGCCCGACAGCACGATCCGGCCGGTCTCCAGCACATAGGCATGGTCGGCGACGGCCAGAGCCAGATTGGCCATTTGCTCGACCAGCAGGATGGTCATGCCGCTGGCGCGCAGGCGGCGGATAGTGGCGAAGATCTCCTTGATGATCAGCGGCGCCAGGCCGAGCGAGGGTTCGTCCATCAGCAGCAGCTTCGGCTCGCCCATCAGCGCGCGGGCGATGGCCAGCATCTGCTGTTCGCCGCCCGACAGCGTCACGGCCGGCTGGTCGCGCCGTTCGGCGAGCCTTGGGAACATGTCGAACTGGGCGTCGATGGCGCGGGCAAGCTCGGCTGCCGAGAGCTTTCGCGAATAGGCCCCGAGCTCGAGATTGTCGCGCACGCTCTGGTCGGGGAAGACCTGTCGTCCCTCCGGCGACATGGCGATGCCGGCCTTCACCCGCCTATGCGCGGCAAGCTGGGTGATGTCCTCGCCGCGAAAGCGGATCTGGCCGGATTTCGGCAAGGCAAGCCCGGCGATCGCCTTCAGCAGCGTGCTCTTGCCCGCGCCATTGGCGCCGACAATGGCGACGACCTGGCCTTCGCCGACATGGATCGTCGCCTCCGTGACCGCCTGGATCGGGCCGTAGAACAGCGAGACGGCATCGAGTGTCAGCATGGCGCTCATCGGTTGGCCGCCCCATCGCCCGCGAGCCCGAAGGCCGGCGCGCCGTCCGGGTCGCAGGCCTCTTCGGTCTCGTCGACGCCGAGATAGGCGGCGATGACGCGCGGGTCGCGCTGCATGGCGGCGGGCGGGCCCTCGGCGATCTTCTCGCCATAGTCGAGCACGATGACATGGTCCGAAATGGCCATGACCAGGTCCATGTGATGCTCGACCAGGAGAATGGTGATGCCCTGGTCGCGGATGCGCATGAGCAGGCGGCCGAGCTCTTCGGTCTCCTGCGGGTTGAGGCCCGCGGCCGGCTCGTCGAGCAGCAGCACCTCGGGTTCGGTGGCGAGCGCCCGGGCCAGCTCGACACGCCGCTGCAGGCCATAGGCGAGACTGCCGGCCGGCATGTCGGCGACGCCGGTCAGGTCCAGGAAAGCCAGGATGCGCCGGGTTCTTTCGCGCGCCCGGCTTTCCTCGCGCAGTGACGACGGCAGGCCGAACAGCGAGGTGAAGAAGCCGTTGCGCATGCGGCCATGCTGCCCGATCAGGACATTGTCGGTGACCGAGAGCTCGCGGAACAGGCGCAGGTTCTGAAAGGTGCGGGCGACGCCGCGCCGGCAGATGGCGTGGGTCGATTGGCCGCCGATATCGTTGCCGCGGAATTCGATCCGGCCCTGATCGGCGCGGATGATGCCCGAGACCATGTTGATGAAGGTGCTCTTGCCCGCGCCGTTCGGCCCGATCAGCGCGTGGATATGGCCCGGCGTCAGGACGGCGCTGACATCACGCGCCGGCTTCACGCCGCCATAGGATTTCGACAGTCCCGTTGCGACCAGGAGCGGCGCATCCGACCGGTCGCCAGCCGTCGCGCGCACCGGCAGCGTCGCGCCGGCGGCGTCGGCCGGAGCCATGGCCGGCTCAGAGGATGCGCGCCGGCCGAACAGCCGCCGCGACAGGCCGGAGAATATGCCGGCCAGGCCCTGGGGCATGACATAGAGCGCGAACAGCAGCAGCGCGCCATTGGCGAAATGCTCGATCCACGACCAGCGCGCCAGGAAGGCGGAAAGCAAGGTCAGGGTCAGCGCGCCGAGCAGCGGCCCGACCAGCGAGCCGGCGCCGCCGAACAGCACGGTCAGCAGGATGAAGATCGACAGGTTGAAGGTGATGAAGTCGGAATTGATATATTGGTTCTGCTGGGCGACCAGCGCGCCGGCGAGGCCGCAGGTGGTGGCGGCGATGACGAAGGCGAGCACCTTGATGCGCAGCACCGGCACGCCCATGGCGCTGGCGGCGACCTCGTCGGCCTGGATCGACAGGAGCGCCCGGCCGAGCCGGCCGATCAGCACGTTGCGCAGCAGGAGATGCACGACGAGGCTGAGAGCGATCGCGAACCACACCCATTGGGCCATGGTGAACGGCTCGCCGGCAAAGGTCAGCGGCTTGATCGCATAGATGCCCATGGCGCCGCCGAACAGGTCGGAGGCTTCCGTCACCAGCTTCTCGACCACGATGCCGAAGGCGAGCGTCACCATGGCGAGGCTCGGGCCGCGCACCCGCAGCGAGGGGGCGGCGATCAGCACGCCGAAAAAGGCCGAGATGACGGTTGCGAGCGCCAGCGCCGCCCAGGGGTTCATGTCGAAGCTGGTGGTCAGCATGGCCGCGGCATAGGCGCCGGCGGCGAACAGGCCGGCCTGGCCGAGCGACTTCTGGCCGGCGAAGCCGAGCAGCACGTTCATGCCGGTGGCGCAGAGGAAATAGACGCAAACCGAAAACAGGATGCGCAGGTAGAAGTCATTGGCGGTGAGCAAGACCAGAAGGCAGGCGGCGAGCGCAATGCCCGAGGCGGTGAGGACGTGGCGCATCGGGCGTCAGACCTTGTCCAGCGAGCGCGAGCCGAACAGGCCGTTCGGGAAGATCGCCAGCACCAGGATGATCAGCAGGAAGATGACGATCTCGCGCCACTGCGCCTGCCAGAGCGCGACGCCGGCCTCCAGGATGCCGAGCATGAAGCCGCCGAAGATGCAGCCGCGGGGATTGTCGAGGCCGCCCAGGATGGCGCCGGAAAAGGCCTTCAGCGCGATGCCGAGGCCGAGAAACAGCGAGGCCGAGGAGATCGGCGCGACCAGCAGGCCGCCGACGCCGGCGAGCAGGCTCGACAGGGCGAAGGCGCCGAGCATGATGGCGGTGACGTTGATGCCCATCAGGGCCGCGACCGAGGGGCTGTGGGCCACAGCCCGCATGGCCTTGCCGAGCCGGGTCCGGCGCATCAGCACGTCGAGCCCGACCATCAGCACGATGGCGACGACCAGCACCAGGATCTCCTGCGGCCGGACACCGACGCCGCCGAAACGCATGACGTCGTCGCCGAAGGGCGAGGGCACGTTGACCGGCGCGGGGCCCCATATGGCCAGTCCGAAACTCTGCAGGATGGTGCCGAAGCCGATCGTGCTCATGATCCAGGACATGCCGGGCTTGCCGGCGAAGGGCTGCACCGCGGTGATGAACAGGAGAATGCCGAGCACGCCCATGACCGCGCCGACGGCGATGGCCGCGACCGGGAAATTGACACCGGCGGAGGCGCCCTGTGGCAGGCCGTGGCCGGACAGGCTGCCCGAGCTCAGCACATAGAGCACCGTGACGCCCAGGAATGCGCCGACGCCGATGAACTCGCCCTGGGCGAAGTTCAGCGTCTTGGTGGTGGTGAAAGTGATGCTGAAGCCGAGCGCGATCAGCGCATAGATGCCGCCGATGGCGAGGCCGCTGACCAGGGCCTGGAGGAAGGTCGCGAGCACCAGAGATCCTTGGTCGGAAAGGCGCCCGACGGCGCCGGAAAACCGGAGGCGGCCTGCCGCCTGGAAGCACGGCAGGCCGGGGAGGCGTGGCTCAGCCCTTGAAGTCGTCTTGTTTCAGGCTGTCGATGACCGGGTCGCGATAGGCGGCGAGCTTGCCGCCACGCCAGCAGGTCCAGCGCTGGTCGGCGGCGCCCAGCGCATCGTGCTCGGTCGCGGTGAAGGGGCGCGTATAGGTCTTGGCATAGCCCTCGATAGTGCCCTTGAGGTCTTCGAGTGCCGCGCGCACCTTCGGCCCCTCGGTGCCGCCGGCCTGCTGGATCGCCTTGGCGAGCAGCAAGGTGCAGTCATAACCGTGAACCGCGAAGGAAAAGGCGGAGTCGGCGTCGAGCTTCGGGCGGATCCGGTCGAACAGGGCCTGCTGGCGGGCCGAGCGGTCTTCCGAGACGGTGCGCAGGAAGATCGGCTTTTCGGCGAGCGCCGGGCCGGAGGCATTGATGAAGCTCAGATTGTCGGCGGCCCAGCTGGTGAGCGTCACCGGGAAATAGCCGATCTTGTCCATGCTGCGCATCAGCTGGCCGATCGGCGTGCCCTGGGCCCAGACCAGCGCGGTATCGACACCAGCCGCCTTGAGCTTGGCGAGCTGCGAGGTCATGTCGGTATCGGCGACATTGAACTTCTCGTTCGCCACGACATTCATGCCCTGGGCCTGCGCCACCTCCTGCAGGTCCTTCAGGCCGCCCTGGCCATAGCCGGTGGTCTCGGTCAGGAAGCCGATGCGCTTGGCCTTGTCGCTTTTCTTGGCATAACCCATCAGCGCGACGACCTGGGTCCGGTCGACGCTGCCGACGCGGAACATGTAATTGTCGGCCCCGGCGCTCATCGGCTTGGTGATGTCGGTGGCCGAGCCGATGCAGCCCATGACCGGGATGCGCTTCTGGTTCGGGATATGCCGCCAGGCCAGGGCATTGCCCGAATTGGTCGGGCCGAACACCGCCACGACCTTTTCGTTGTCGATCAGGTCGCTCATGTTCTGGATCGATTTGGGCGGCTGCGACAGGTCGTCCCGGATGGTCAGCGCGAAATTGCGGCCGAGCACGCCGCCCTGTTTCTGCACATCCTCCATCGCCGCCTGGATGCCGACCACGGCTGCGCGGCCGGACTGCGCCGAGGGCGAGGCCGAGAGATCGCCGTTGAAGCCGATCTTGATGTCGTCGGCGGCGAAGGCCGCGCGTCCCGACAGCGACAAAGCGGGGGCGGCGATCAGCGCCGCCAATGCGCCGCGGCCGATATCGCGGCGGCTCGGATTCCGGGAATGGGTCATGCTTCCTCCTGCCGCGTTTCCGGCTTGTTTCGCTCCGAGCGCCTCGCTTGGAACCAGTCGGTGCGGACAGGAAAATCGTCAGGCCGGTGACCGCAGGCGCGGCCGTTCCGGATCGTCTCTCCCTGGTCCGGCCGCCGGCTTCTTGTCGTGACGATGGGTCGGATCGGACTTTGTTAGCAATGGGCGAAACGCTACGCAACCGACAAATCTGACCTGTGAAAGATTCGTCGCTTGCGAACGCGCTCGCTCTATGAATAATTTCGAGGCCATGGGCAGCCGGCGACATCGGGCCTTCGGGACCGTGCCGGCGCCCCCATCAAAAACATCGACCAGGGAGGGCCGCGCATATGCTGTTGGCAGGGCGCATCGCGATCATCACCGGCGCCGGCCAGGGCAATGGCGCGGCCATCGCCAAGGGGCTCGCGAGGGAGGGTGCGGTGGTCGTCGCCACCGATATTTCCCTGGAAACCGCCGAGCGGACCGCCGGCGAAATCCGCGAGGCGGGCGGCCGGGCGGAAGCCCATGTCCTTGACGTCGCCGATGCCGCGGCGGGCCGGACGCTCGCGGCCGCGATCGGCGCGCGCCTCGGGCCGGTGTCGATCGTCGTCAACAATGCCGGCATCTGCCCACGCCACGGGCTCGACAGCCCCGACCTGGAGCGGCTCTGGGACCAGGCGATGGATATCAACCTGCGTGGCACGCTCAATGTGTCGCTGGCCTTCCTCGATCAGCTCAAGGCGACCAAGGGCGCGATCGTCAATATCGCCTCCATCGCCTCCTTCGTCTCGACCGCCACCTCGGTGAGCTATCCGGTGTCCAAGGCGGGCGTGAAGGCGCTGACCCAGAGCATGGCCCATGAGCTCGCGCGCGACGGCGTGCGCGTCAACGCGATTGCGCCGGGCACCATCGCCACCGCCATGACGGAAGCGACCCGGCTCAATCCAGAGCGGTCGGAGCGGTTTCTCGCCCGCATCCCCATGGGCCGCTACGGCGAACCGGAAGAGCTGGTCGGTCCCGTCGTGTTCCTGGCTTCCGCCATGTCGAGCTATGTCACCGGCACGACGCTGGTCGTCGACGGCGGCTATCTGGCGCTGTGAGGGCACGCTCATGATCGTTCGCATGGGGCTTCTCACCCGCCGTCCGGATCTCTCGGAAGACCAGTTCCGCCGGCACTGGCGCGAGGTCCATGGGCCGCTCGCCGCTGACCTGCCGGGGCTCAGGGCCTATCAGCAGAACCACATCGTCGACCGCCGCCAGCTCGCCATCGACCATGCCCGCGGGACCTGGGCGATCGACGGTATTTCCGAGCTCTGGTTCGACGATGCCGAGACCATGCGCGGCGCCATCGCCTCGGACGCCTACCGGCCGATCGTCGAGGACTCCGCCCATTTCCTCAGCGATACCCGGGTCATCGTCGGGCGGCAGCAGGTGGTGGTGCCGGTCCCGGAGGGCGCCGGCCCGCTGATCAAGCGGATGTCGATCCTGCGCCGCCTGGACGGCATGAGCCCGGAGCGTTTCGCCGACGAATGGGGCAGGGTGCATGCGCCGCTGGTGCGCGAATTTCCGGGGCTTGCCGGTTATACCCAGACCCTGGTGACCGGCCGGGAGGCCGTCCCGGGCGCCAGTTCGGCCTATGAGGCCGTGCCGGCCGACGGCATTGTCGAGATGTGGTTTCGCAACGAGGCCGATTTGACCGCGGCCTTCCGCTCGCCCGCCGCCGAACGATCGCAGCGCCATGCGCTGAGCTTCATCGCCGAGATCACCGCCTTCCTGGTCGAGGTGCACGGTGTCGTCTGACCAGCTGACGGGCGAGACACCGTTCTTGCTGCGGCCGTTGACATTGCGCGGCCGGACCTTGCCGAACCGCATCGTCATCTCGCCCATGTGCCAGCATGCGGCCGAGAACGGCGAGGCCTCCGACTGGCATCTCGTCCATCTCGGCAAATTCGCGCTCGGCGGCGCCGGCCTGATCCTGACCGAAAGCACGGCGGTGGCGGCGGAAGCCCGCATCGGCATTCGCGATCTCGGCCTCTGGTCCGACGCCCAGGTCGCGCCGCTTAAGCGCGTGGTCGATTTCGTCCATGCCCAGGGCGGCCTGATCGGCGTGCAGCTCGCCCATGCCGGACGCAAGGCCGGCAGCCACGCCTTGTGGGATGGCGGCAGCGCCTTCACCGATGACGAACTCGCCACGGCCCCGGGAGGTCTGCGGCGGTTCGGACCCAGCGCCATCGCCGCCGGACCGGAGTGGAGCGCGCCGGGCGAAATGGACGAGGCGGACATGGCCGGCGCCATCGGCCAGTTCGCGGCGGCGACGCGGCGGGCGGTCGCGGCCGGTTTCGACGCGATCGAACTGCATTTCGGCCATGGCTATCTGGTCGCGAGCTTCCTCTCGCCGGTCTCCAACCGGCGCGACGACGGTTACGGCGGCGACCGGGCGGGGCGCATGCGCCTCGGCCTCGAGATCGCCGCGAGCGTGCGCGCCAACTGGCCGGACGATCGGCCGCTGTTCTGCCGGATCTCGGCGGTCGACGGCGCCGAGGACGGCTGGGACGTCGCGGATTCCGTGGTCTTCGCCCGCGAATTGAAGCGTCTGGGCGTCGATGTCGTCGATGTCTCCTCCGGCGGCCTGACCGAGGAGACGCGGCGCATCGCCGTGCCGCGCGGCCTCGGTTTCCAAGTCGGTTTCGCCGATCGCATCCGCCGCGAGGCCGATATCTTCACGCAAACCGTCGGCATGATCGTCGATGCGCCGCAGGCGGAGGATTTGCTGCGGGCGGGCTCCGCCGATCTGGTCGCCATCGGTCGCGAGGCGCTGAACGACCCCTATTGGCCGCGCCGGGCGCGCGAGCAGCTCGGCCTCAGGCCTGACTATGCCGGCTGGCCGGTGCGCCATGGCGCCTGGCTCGACAAGCGCGAGCAGCACATGGGCGCGGTGCTGGACGAGCGGCGCGCGGCGCTGCGCAAACGATATGAGACCTGATCCGATGGCCAATAGCATGCCCGTGAAGACGATCGAATGCGACGTGCTGGTGGTTGGCTCCGGCGCCGGTGGGCTGGCGGCGGCGGTGGCGGCGGCGGCGCGCGGCCTGAAGGTGGTGGTTGCCGAGAAGGCCAGCCATGTCGGTGGCACCACGGCCCTGTCCGGCGGCTTCATGTGGGTGCCGAACAATCCGGTGTCGCGGCGCGACGGCATCGAGGACACGGTGGAAGCGGCGCGCACCTATTTGCGCCACGAGGCCGGCAACCATTTCAACGCCGAATGCGTCGATGCGTTTCTCGCCAGCGGCCCCGAGGCCATCGGCTTCTTCGAGACCCAGACCAAGGTGCAGTTCGAGCCGGCCTCGGCCTTTTCCGACTACCATCCGACCGAACCGGGCGGCCGGCCCGGCGGCCGCTCGATCAAGGCGCGCGACTTCCGCGGCCAGGAACTGGGCAAGGAGCTGAAGCGCCTGCGGCCGCCCTTGCCGGAGCTGACTTTTGTAGGCCTGATGATAGGTTCCGGGCCGGAGTTGAAGCATTTTTTCAACGTGACGCGGTCGGTCCGCTCGGCCGCCTACGTGGCGGGCCGGCTGACCTCGCATGCGCGCGACCTGGCGCTGAACGGCCGCGGCATGCTGCTGACCAACGGCAATGCGCTGGCGGCCCGGCTGTTCGCGAGCGCGCTCGATCTCGGTGTCGATGTCTGGACCGATGCGCCGGTAACCCGGCTGGAGCACGAAGGGAGCGCCGTCGTTGGTGCCCTGGTGCGCAGGCCCGGGGGCGACATCCTGGTCAAGACGCGTCGCGGCGTGGTGCTGGCGGCCGGCGGCTTCCCGCAGGACATGGAGCGCCGCCGCCGCATGTTCCCGCATGACCGGAAAAACGACGGCCATTATTCGCCGGCGCCGTCGAGCAATACCGGCGACGGGCTGAGGCTCGGCGAGGAAGCCGGCGCGGTGGTTGAGCAGGGCTACCCCAATGCGGCGGCCTGGGTGCCGGTGTCGCGCGTGCCGCGGCGCGACGGCACATGGGGCGTGTTTCCCCATTTCATCGACCGCGCCAAGCCCGGGCTGATCGCCGTGCTGCCCAATGGCCGGCGCTTCGTCAACGAGGCCAATTCCTATCACGATTTCTGCCAGGCGCTGTTCGCGGCCGGCGAGAAGGACCAGCCGGCCCGGGCTTTCCTGGTGGTCGACCGGCCGTTCCTGAAGCGTTACGGCCTCGGTTTCGTCAAGCCGTTCCCGGTGCCGGTCGGCCCCCAGATTCGCTCCGGCTATCTGAAGACCGGCCGGACCCTGGCCGAACTCGCCAGCGCCGCCGGCATCGACGCGGCCCATCTGGAAGCCACGGTTGCGGCCTGGAACCGCGACATGGCCACGGGCGAGGACCATGCCTTCGGCAAGGGCTCGACCGCCTATAACCGCTTCAACGGCGATATCGACGTCAAGCCCAACCCCTGTCTCGCGCCGATATCAGAGGGACCGTTCTATGCGGTCGAGGTGGTGGTCGGCGATCTCGGCACCTTTGCCGGCCTCAAGGCCGACGGCCATGCCCGGGTGCTCGACGACCATGGCCAGCCGATCCCCGGCCTCTATGCCAGCGGCAACGACATGGCGAGCATCATGGGCGGCAATTATCCGGGCGGTGGCATCACGCTCGGCCCGGCGCTCACCTTCGGCTACATCGCGGCCAAGCATCTGGCCGGGGCCGCCGATCTCGCCGGTCGCACCGGCGAGGCAGGCAGCAAGGACGCGGCGGCCTGAATCATCGGCCGGACCGTCAGTGCGCGGTCCAGCCGCCATCGACCGGCATGATCGCGCCGGTGATCGAGCCGGCTTCGGCCGAGCACAGGAAGGTGGCGAGCGCCGCCAGTTCCGAGACCTCGACGAAGCGCTTGGTCGATTGCGCGGCGAGCAGCACGTCGCGCACCACGGCCTCCTCGGAAATGCCGCGGGCGGCGGCCTGTTCCGGGATCTGCTTCTCGACCAGCGGCGTCATGACATAGCCTGGGCAAATGGCATTGGCGGTGATGCCGTGTTCGGCGACCTCGAGCGCCACCGTCTTGGTCAGGCCGGCAATGCCGTGCTTGGCCGCGACATAGGCCGATTTGAACGGCGAGGCCACCAGCGCATGGGCCGAGGCGATGTTGACGATCCGGCCCCAGCCCTTCGCCTTCATTCCGGGCACCACCAGCCGCGTCGCAAGGAAGGCGCTCGACAGGTTGATGGCGATGATCGCGTTCCACTTCTCGATAGGAAAGTCCTCGATCGGCGCGACATGCTGGATGCCGGCATTGTTGACGAGGATGTCGACGCCGCCGAATTCGCGGGTCGCGAGCGCGACCATCTCGGCGATATCCTCAGGCTTCGACATGTCGGCGCCGCTATAGACGACGCCGACGTCGTTCTCGCTCGCGAGGCTCGCGCGCTCCGCTTCGATCGCCGCGGCGTCGCCGAAGCCGTTGATGACGATATTGGCGCCGGCCTTGGCGAAGGCCTTGGCTATCCCCAGCCCGATCCCGCTGGTCGAGCCGGTGACGATCGCGGTCTTTCCCGAAAGCATCGCAGAAACTCCAAAGACGGTGCCTGAGCGGTCACATCGGCGATCTTTGTGTCGGGCGATCGCTACAGCTTTGTGACGCGTTGCAACATCACGCCTCGCATTGCGTCATTCGCCTGTCAGAACCGGTCGGCATCTTGCGCCGATTGCGTGAAGGAGATGGCCATGGACGCGAAAAACCCCGATGCGATGCCGCCGGTGACCAAGACCCCGGCCGGCGACCGGCCGCGCGGCGGCACCCGGCCGGCGGCGCGCAGCCTGCGTCCGGAGCGCTGCGACCGGGTCGCGCTGGTGCTGCAGGGCGGCGGCGCGCTCGGCGCCTATCAGGCCGGCGTCTACCAGGCGCTGCACGAGGCCGGCATCGAGCCGGACTGGGTCTCCGGCGTGTCGATCGGCGCCATCAATGCCGCGATCATCGCGGGCAATTCGCCGGCCCGCCGGCTCGATCGGCTCCGGCAGTTCTGGGAGACCATCACCGAGCGCAAGATCTGGGCTTTCACGCCCGACGGCGACGTGTTCCGCCAGGCGCGCAACAGCATGAGCTCGATGATCACGATGGCCTATGGCCAGCCGGGCTTTTTCGCGCCGCGCCAGCAGAGCCCCTGGATGAGCTTTTCAGGCTCGCAGGGCGCGACCAGCTATTACGACAGCGCGCCCTTGAAGGAGACGCTGAAGGAACTCGTCGACTTCTCGCTGATCAACGACCAGGCCATGCGCTTCTCGGTCGGCGCAGTGAACGTGCTGAGCGGCAATTTCATCTATTTCGACAATGCCCATGAGGCGATCGAGCCCGAGCACATCATGGCGAGCGGCGCCCTGCCGCCGGCCTTGCCCATGGTCAAGATCGGCACCGACCATTTCTGGGACGGCGGCATCGTCTCCAACACGCCGCTGCAGCACCTGCTCGACCAGGAGGACGGCCTGAACTCGCTGGTCTTCCAGGTCGACCTGTTCAGTTCGCGCGGCGCGCTGCCGCGCGACATCCAGGACGTGCTGGCCCGCCACAAGGACATCATGTACTCGTCGCGCACGCGCTACACGACCGACCTGTTCCGGCGCATGCACAAGCTGAAGACGCACCTGCTGCAGGCGCTCGACAAGGTGCCGGCGGCCGATCTCAGCGCCGAGGAACGCAAGCTCAAGGCCGAGCTCGGCGATCTCCCCGACATCACCATCCTGCAGCTGATCTACCAGCAGAAGGCCTATGAGGGCCACGCCAAGGACTACGAGTTCTCCGGCACCTCGATGCGCGAACACTGGCAGAGCGGCTACGAGGACACCCGCCGCACGCTGAAACGCCAGGAATGGCTGAGCCTGCCGAGCGAAGGCGCCGGCATCGTGGTGCACGACGTGCATCGCGAGCAGGAGGGGTGAGGGGAGGGTTCCCACAGGTGCAGGACGTGAGCGTGGTGGTGCCGAAGAGGGCCGTGCGGCGTCCATATTCCCTACGTCACCCCCGGCGAGCGAAGCGAGGGAAGGGGGTCCAGGGGTTGCAGAGCAAGAACCGCAACGCTGCGAAATGGCCGCCTGGATGGCAGGCTCATGCGCTTATGGCGCGGCCACGCGACCCCTGGACCCCCTTCCCTCGCCTCCGCAGAAGCAAGGGCTTCTGCTCTGGCTCGCCGGGGGGACGTAGAGAATACTGGCAACCGACGGCCCGCTTCGGCACCGCTTGCTCACGTCCTGTGCCTCTGAACCCGCCATCCCGCACCGCTCACCGCCGGCGCGAGATCCAGCGGAACAGGCCGTAGACCGCGGCCGAGGACAGCGCCATCAGGCCGAGCGCCCAGAGCGAGCCGTGATTGGTCTCGGCGAGCGGCAGGTCCTTGGTGTTCATGCCGAAAATGCCCGAGATCAGGGTCGGCGGCAGGAACAGGGCGCCGAGAATGGTCAGGGTGTCGAGATTGCGGTTGGTCTCGGCCACCAGCTTGGCGCTGACCTCGTCCTGCAGCAGGCGCGCCCGTTCGCGCATCGCCACCACCTCGTGGTCTAGGCCGTCGAGACGCTGGACCAGGTGGGCATGCTGCAATTGCAGGGCCTGGGGCAGGGCGGCGACCCCGTCGCGCTCGAGCCGGTGGAACAGGCTGCGCAGGCCGAGCAGCTGCCGGTGCAGCCGCACGGTGAGCCGCCGGAGCCGGCCGAGTTCGGCGCGCTCGTCGCTGGTCCGGCGGGTCAGCACCCGGTCCTCTATGGCGTCGAGCTGGCTGCCGATATCGTCGACCAGGGTATCGATGGCATCGGCCACATGGTCGATCACCACATCGAGCAGCGCGGCGACATTCTTCAGGCGGTGTCCCCGGCGCAGCTTCTGGCGCGCCAGCTCGGTGGCGTGCAGCGCCTCGTGCCGCGCCGTGATCATCCGCCTTTCGGTCATCGCGAAACGCAAATGGCCGATCTGGTGGGTGACCCGGCTGAGGTCGCGCACGAGATCGGCGACCACGCCATAGATGCAGCCGTCGGCGGCATGCAGCTGCTGGTGCCGGTCGGCGCCGCGCATCAGCGCCAGAGCCGGTTCCGGCAGGCCCGAGGCGCTGTCGAGCCAGAGCCCGGCGCGCTGGTCGGCGAGATTGAAATGCAGCCAGAGCCAGCCGTCGTGACGGTCCTCCAGCGGCGCATCGACGGCAAGCTCTTCCGCCGTGCCGTCGGGGTGGATGCGGAAGGCCCAGACGAGACCCGGGACGGCCGTCCCGGGTTCGCCGGACGGCCCCCGCGCGTCGGCCAGGGGCGTCGGCGTGGAGGCTTCGATTGCGTCGGTCACGTTCAGAACACCTGGCGGAAGAGCACGTAGAGGCTGGCCGACAGCATGATCGCCACCGGCAGGGTCAGCACCCAGGCCATCAGGAGGTTGCGCACCGTCGACATCTGCAGGCCCGAGCCATTGGCCGCCATGGTGCCGGCGACGCCGGACGACAGGACGTGGGTGGTCGAAACCGGCAGGCCGTAGATGTCGGCGGCGGCGATCGTGCCGGCGGCGACCAGCTCGGCCGAGGCGCCCTGGGCATAGGTCAGGTGGGTCTTGCCGATCTTCTCGCCGACGGTGACCACGATGCGCTTCCAGCCGACCATGGTGCCGAGACCGAGTGCCACGGCAACCGCGATCTTGACCCAGAGCGGGATGAACTTGGTCGCGTTGTCGAGCGACTTCTTATAGGCGTTGACCGCGGTCACTTCCGCTGCCGAGAGGTCGTTGGCCTTGTCCTTCATCAGGAAGCGCAGGGCTTCGGACGCGAGATACATGTCGTTGCGGGTATTGCCGACCGCATCCGCCGGCACCTTGGACAGCGAGCCGTAACGGGTTACCTGGCCGGAAATGTCGGAGATCAGCGCCGACAAGGCCGGGTAGGTCGCTTCGGTGATCTTGCGTTGCGACACATAGATGGTCACGGCCTGGCGCGGGTCGGCGACGATCATCGAGGCCGGCGACTTGCTCTCGACCACCGCCTTGGCGGCCTGCGAATTCTGCTGGAACGAGGCGATCTCGGAATCCGGCATGGCGCGGTTGAGCGCATAGGCCATGGGCACGGTGCCGATCAGGATCAGCATGATCAGGCCCATGCCCTTCTGCCCGTCATTCGAGCCATGGGCGAAGCTGACGCCGGTGCAGGTGGCGATCAGGATGGAGCGGATCCACAGGGGCGGCGGCTGATTGCCCTTCGGCTCGTCATAGAGGGCGGGGTTGCGCACCAGCACCTTCAGCGAGATCAGCACCAGCGCCGCGGCGCAGAAGCCGAACAGCGGCGAGAGCAGCAGCGACCAGCCGATCTCGGTCGCCTTGGTCCAGTCGACGCCGGCGGTGCCGTCGCCGCCCGACATCAGGGAATTGGCGATGCCGACGCCAATGATCGACCCGATCAGCGTGTGCGAGCTGGAGGCCGGCAGGCCGAGATACCAGGTGCCGAGGTTCCAGATGATTGCGGCGATCAGCAGCGCGAAGACCATGGCGAAGCCGGCGCCCGAGCCGACCTGCAGGATCAGCTCGACCGGCAGCAGCGAGATGATGCCGAAGGCGACCGCACCGCTCGACACGAGCACGCCGAGGAAGTTGAAGAAGCCGGACCAGACCACCGCGACATTGGCCGGCAGCGAGTGGGTGTAGATGACGGTCGCCACTGCATTGGCGGTGTCGTGGAAGCCGTTGACGAATTCGAAGCCGAGCGCGATCAGCAGCGCCACGAAGAGCAGGAGATAGGGCAGGAAAGTGGTGATCCGGGCGCCGGACGCGTCGACATCGACATAGAGACTATAGGCGACGTAGAGCAAGCCGGCCGCCAGGATGCCGAAAAACATGATGGCGGTGAGCGGATTGGACTTGTGGTCCAGTTTCGGGCCCTTGGCCAGGGCCGGCTCCAGCGAGCCGTGTAATGTTGCATCAGTCATCGTTGCCACTCCTCAACAATTTCGCGGTGACACTCCCCCCGGCCTGTGACGCCTGGATGACCGATTTGTTGAGAATTTATTGGATTGTGCGGCCGGCGCGGCACGGATGCAGGAGCTGTCGCTCCGTCACATGGCTGGCATGGAGCGCCGGTTAGATCCGCGCCTCGAAAGCCCGCCGCGGGCCGGCAAGCCGGCGCGCCGCCGGGCCTCGCTCAGGTCCGGATTGCAGCATGTCGTGCCTGTCGAACGCATTCGGCCCTGCCGCGCGCATCATCGCGATCACCGTCGCGGGATTGGCCGGGGCCGCGGGATCGGCCTGGATGCTGCCGGCAGGCCGGGCATGGGCGCAAGGCGCGGTGCTCCATGCCCCCGAGCCGTCGAGCGTCGAATATGGCTTCCTCAACAATTCCGACATGGACAAGGCGGGCACTCTCTCGGTCGAACTGGATTCGGTCGGCATTTTCGGCCGGCGCGGCCGCAATTTCGCCTCCGCCGATACCCAGCTCAGCCTCGCCTATGCGGTCAGCGACCATGTCCAGGTGACCATCGGTCCGCAATTCACCCTGGCCGCCATGCATGTCGTGCCGGGCCTGCCCGATGGCGCGCGTGCCGTCGTCGGCGGTGTCGGCGGCGACCTGCGCCTGCGCCTCGTCGACCGCCGCACCAATCCGTTCGGTCTCACCTTGCAGCTCACGCCGCAATTGCGTTTCGCCGACGAGGCGGTGCGCGGCGGCATCGCCTATGGCCTGGCGGTGAACCTGGCGATCGACCGCGAGCTCATCGCCAACAGCCTGTTCGGTACGCTGAACCTGACCTACGAGCTCAACCAGGCCCATGTCGACGGCATTCCCGGCTGGGATCGCGGCACGCGCCTCGGTTTCGGCCTCGGTCTGGCGACCCGGGTGACCAATACGCTGCATGTCGGCGCCGAGTTCCGCTACCTGCGCCGCCATGACGGTTTCGGCATCGGCCGTTTCCAGGGCCAGGCGCTCTATCTCGGGCCGACCATCTATGCCGAATTCGGCCGCAACTGGTGGGCTTCGCTCAGCTGGCAGGCGCAGATATCCGGCCATGAGGCCGGCAATCCGCGCGACATGGACCTGATCGGCTTCGAGCGCCACCAGGTCAGGCTGCGGTTGGGGTATGAGTTCTAGGGTGTGATTATTTCGAAATGAAGCGCACGGCATCGAGGCTAGTCATCCTTCGAGGCTCGCAAGAGCTCGCACCTCAGGATGAGGATTGTAGAGTGTTGCAGTAATGGCGGTGCAAGGTGCGCGGCACGCTCAGCGCTTCATAAGCAACGGTGATGCAACACATTTTACACCCTCATCCTGAGGTGCGAGCTCTTGCGAGCCTCGAAGGACGGCTAACCTTCGTGCCAGCGTGATCGAACGCTTCAATCCAGGGCGATCAGACCCCGGAGACCCGTCATACCGGCAGGCACAACACCGTGCCGGCCGGGCCGATCCAGAGCGACAGCGTGCCATAGCCGGCGATCAGCACGCCGACGGCGATGCGCGTCGGGCGCGAGCGGGTCATCGGGCGCAGCGAGGTCAGCGCAAAGGCGCTGCCGACCACGGCGGGCAAGGTGCCGAGCCCGAAGCCGAACATCAGGGCGGCGCCGCCGGGGCCCGATCCGGTCAAGAGCGCGGTGAACAGCGCGCCATAGACCATGGCGCAGGGCATGAAGCCCCAGAGGATGCCGGTCGCCAGGGCTGCCAAGCCCGAAGGCCCACGGCCGGCCAGCGGTAGCGCGGCGATGCGGCGGCCGATCGGCGCCGCCAGGCGGTCCAGCACGGAGAGCGAGGGCAGGAGCCCGGCGGTGGAAAGGCCGATCCAGCCGAGCGCCAGTGCCGCCGCCCAGCGCAGCACGCGAAAGGCCGCGGCCTGGTCGAACAGTCCGGCGAGGCCAGATCCGAACGCGCCGAGAAGGCCGCCGGCCGTTGCATAGGCGATGATCCGCCCGCCCTGGGTCAGCAGCAGCGTGCGGGCGCGGTCCGCGGCACGATCCTCCGGCACCAGCGTGAAGACCAGGGCCGAGGCGATGCTGCCGCACATGCCGGCGCAATGCAGGCTCGCGGCGAGCCCCATCAGGAGGCCGGCATAGACAGGCCATTGCCACGACATCGCGATCGACCCCTCAGACCGCCCGCGAATGCCGTCCGGCCTTGGCCAGATGCGCGTCGAAGGCGGAGGCGACCAGGCGCAGATAGGGGCGGCCGGCCTCGGGCACGCCGATCCGCCGGCCGTCCCATGACACCAGCCCCTGGTCGGTGAGCGGCGCGAGCCGCCGGATGTCCTCGTCGAACAGCGTGGCGTCGACATGGAAGCGGTCGGCCACCTCCTGGAGGTCGGCGGTCATGGCGCACATCAGATCGCCGATCACCTTGGCGCGCAGCCGATCTTCCGGCGACAGGCGAAGCCCGCGGGTGGTCGCCGGCGAACCCTGTTCGATGGCACGGCCATAGCCTGCGAGATCGGTGGCGTTCTGCACGAAACCTTGCGGCAATTGCCCGATCGCCGAAGCGCCGAGGCCGATCAGGGCATCTGCGCTGTCGGTCGCGTAACCCTGGAAATTCCGCCTCAGGCCCTTGTCCCGCGCCGCGCGTGCCATGGCGTCGCCCGGCAGCGCGAAATGGTCGAGCCCGACGGCCTCATAGCCCATCGCCAGCAGGTGGCCACGCGCTCTCGCCTCCTGGGCGAGGCGCGTCGCGGCATCGGGCAGGGCCGCTTCGTCGATCAGCCGCTGATGGGTCTTGAACCAAGGCACATGGGCATAACCGAACAGGGCGATGCGATCGGGCGCCAGCGTCACGGCGCGTTCGATCGTCCGCGCGACATCCTCGGCCGATTGTCCGGGCAGGCCGTACATCAGGTCGAAGCTGATCGCGGCGATGCCGGCCTCGCGCAGGGCGTCGACAGCGGCGGCGGCGACGGCATAGGGCTGCACGCGTCCGATCGCCGCCTGGACATGCGGGTTGAAGTCCTGGACGCCCAAGCTGGCGCGGCTGACGCCGAGCCGGCGGAGATCGGCGGCGAGCGCCTTGGAGACGTGGCGCGGGTCGAGTTCGATGGCGTGCTCGAGGTCGTCGGCGAGATCGAACCGCAGCGCCAGCCGGTCGATGACGGCGGCGAGCCCTTCGGCCCCGAGCATGCTCGGCGTGCCGCCGCCCCAATGCAGATGCCGGACCTTGCGGGCAACGGTTGCGGAGGCGACGAGGTCGATCTCGCCGGTCAGCTGGTTTCGATAGCGAAGCACCGGCTCGACCCGCCTGACCACCTTGGTGTGGCAGCCGCAATAGCTGCACATGGCCGCGCAGAACGGCACATGCAGATAGAGCGACAGGCTGGTGCAGGGCGACAGCTGCGCGAGCCACTGGCGATAGACCAGGCCATCGATGCCGGCATGGAAATGCGGCGCCGTCGGATAGGAGGTGTAGCGCGGCACCGCGCGGCCGGCGAGCTCGATCAGGGAAGGCGTCTTTGGTGCCATGGATGTCGGGCCTGGTGACGGGGCAGGCGGGCCCCGGCCGCTGCGCCGGGCCGCCTTGCCGCCACAGGACGCCGCCCGGGCAACAACCGCCTTGATCGAAATCAAGTCCGGCCCCGCCGGACCGCGCGAACGCCGGCGCCATTGATCTGCGTCAATGTCCCGCCGCCTCGACGCGAGGATGGTCCGGCCGACGCGAGAGGGCCGGGACGGTCCGTCCGCGCTTCCGATTCTCGGGGAGAGGCGACCCATGGTGCAGGCGACACCGACACCACAGAAGACCATGTCGGGTGGGGAGGTCTTTGCCATCCTGGCCTATTCGGCGACGGCGCTGCTATGCCTCGTCGTCGCCGCCAAGGCGGTCGACAGCGGCTACGCCTTTCACGCCTCGCTCGGCGTTCTGGCCTGTCTCGCCTCGATCATCGCGATCGGCAACCGCTATCTGGCGCGGCCGGTTTGCGTGCCCCAGGAGATCGACGGGCGGCCGAACTACAATTTCGGCCCGATCAAGTTCGCCACCGCGGCTTCCGTCTTCTGGGGCATTGCCGGCTTCAGCGTCGGGCTGCTGATCGCATCGCAACTCGCCTGGCCCTGGCTCAACCTGGATCTGCCCTGGACCAATTTCGGCCGGATGCGGCCGCTGCATACCTCGGCGGTCGTCTTCGCCTTCGGCGGCAACGTGCTGATCGCGACGTCCTTCTACGTGGTGCAGAAGACCTGCCGGGCCCGGCTCGCCGGCGATCTCGCGCCCTGGTTCGTCGTGCTCGGCTACAACTTGTTCATCGTCATCGCCGGCACCGGCTATCTGCTCGGCATCACCCAGGGCAAGGAATATGCCGAGCCCGAATGGTATGCCGACCTGTTCCTGACGGTGGTCTGGGTCACCTATCTCATGGTGTTCCTGGCCACGCTGTGGAAGCGCCGCGAGCCGCATATCTTCGTCGCCAACTGGTTCTATCTCGCCTTCATCGTGACCATCGCCGTGCTGCATCTCGGCAACAATGCCAGCGTGCCGGTGTCGCTCTATTCGCCCAAGAGCTACATCGTCTGGTCCGGCGTCCAGGATGCCATGTTCCAGTGGTGGTATGGCCACAACGCGGTGGGCTTCTTCCTCACCGCCGGCTTCCTGGCCATCATGTATTATTTCATCCCGAAGCGCGCCGAGCGGCCGATCTATTCCTACCGGCTGTCCATCGTCCATTTCTGGGCGCTGATCTTCCTCTATATCTGGGCAGGCCCCCATCACCTGCACTACACGGCTTTGCCGGACTGGGCGCAGACGCTCGGCATGACCTTCTCGATCATGCTGTGGATGCCCTCCTGGGGCGGCATGATCAACGGCCTGATGACGCTGTCGGGCGCCTGGGACAAGCTGCGCACCGACCCGGTCCTGCGCCTGATGGTGGTGTCGCTGGCCTTTTACGGCATGTCGACCTTCGAGGGGCCGATGATGTCGATCAAGGCGGTCAATTCGCTGTCGCATTACACCGACTGGACCATCGGCCACGTCCATTCCGGCGCTCTCGGCTGGGTCGCCTATGTCTCCTTCGGCGCGATCTATTGCCTGGTTCCCTGGCTGTGGAACCGCAGGCAGCTCTATTCGCTGCGCCTGGTCGATTGGCACTTCTGGATCTCGACCATCGGCATCGTGCTCTACATCTCCTCCATGTGGGTCGCCGGCATCATGCAGGGCCTGATGTGGCGCGCCTACACCGCCCTCGGCTTCCTCGAATATTCCTTCATCGAGACGGTCGACGCGATGCATCCCTACTACGTGATCCGGGCCATGGGTGGGGCGCTGTTCCTCATCGGCGCGCTGATCATGACCTTCAACCTGATCATGACCGTTCGCCAAGGCGAGGCCGAAGAGGCCGAGCCGGTGGGCGTCCTGGCCCCGGCCGCGTGAGGCGACGCACGATGTCTCTCTGGAACAGACACGCGATCTTCGAGAAGAACTCGATCATCCTGACGGTCGGCATTCTCGTCGTCGTCGCCATTGGCGGCCTGGTCGAGATCGCGCCGCTCTTCTATCTCCGCAGCACCATCGAGCGGGTCGAGGGCGTGCGCCCCTATACGCCGCTCGAGCTCGCCGGGCGCGACATCTATGTCCGCGAGGGCTGCTACAACTGCCACAGCCAGATGATCCGGCCGCTGCGCGACGAGGTCGAGCGCTACGGACCCTATTCGCTGGCCGCCGAAAGCATGTTCGACAAGCCCTTCCAGTGGGGCTCGAAACGCACCGGGCCGGATCTCGCCCGCGTCGGCGGCAAATATTCCGACGAGTGGCACGTCGCCCATCTCCGCGAGCCGCGCTCCATCGTGCCGCAATCGATCATGCCGGGTTACGCCTTCCTGGCGACGACCGACCTGGACATGCGCGCCGCCGAAGGACATCTGGCGGCCAACCGCGCCGGCGGCGTGCCCTATAGCCCGGAGCAGATCGCCAAGGCGCTCGAGGACCTGCGCACCCAGGTCAATCCCGACAGTCCGAACCTGCAGGCCTTCCAGGCCCGCTATCCCGGCGCGACGGTGCGCAATTTCGGCGGCCGCACCGGCGGAGTGGTGAGCGAGATGGACGCGCTCGTCGCCTATCTCCAGGTGCTCGGCACCATGGTCGATTTCAAGAGCTACGACGCCAGCGCCAACATCCGCTGAGCCCTGAAGGATCGATGATGAGCACCTATTCGTTCCTGGCGATTTTCGCCCAGACCGCCGGCCTCCTGTACTTCGTCGGGATGTTCCTCGGCGTCGTTCTCTACGCGTTCTGGCCCCGCAACAAGACCCGCTTCGACGCGGCCGCCCACATCCCGCTGCGCGAGGATTGATCATGACCGACACGCAACACGGCGATTTCGATCCCGTCAGCGGCCGCACCACCACCGGCCACGAATGGGACGGGATCAAGGAACTGAACTCGCCGCTGCCGCGCTGGTGGCTCTACATGTTCTATATCAGCATCATCTGGTCGTTCGCCTATTGGGTCGTCTATCCCGCCTGGCCGCTGATCTCGGGCCATACCAAGGGCCTGTTCGGCTATGCCTCGCGCCAGGATGTGGTTGTCGAGCTGGAGGCGCTGCGCAAGCTGCGCGCCGAACGCGGAGCCGCGCTCGCCACCACGCCGGTCACCGAGATCACCCGCGATCCTGCCTTGCTGACCTTCGCCCTGGCGCAGGGCAAGGCCGCTTTCGGCGACAATTGCGCGCCATGCCATGGGTCGTCGGCCACCGGTTCGCGCGGATTTCCCAATCTGCGCGACGATGGCTGGCTCTGGGGCGGCGGCCCGTCCGACATTCACCAGACCATCAGCTTCGGCATCCGCAACGGCGACGAGCGGTCGCGCCAGGGCCCCATGCCGGCCTTCGGCGGCGCCAATGGCATGCTGAAGCCGGCCGAGATCGTCGTGCTGGCCAATGTGGTGCGCTCGTTCTCGGGGCTGTCGACGCGTCCGGGCATCGACCTCGCCAAGGGCCGGGAATTGTTCGCGGCCAATTGCGCGGCCTGCCATGGTGAGGATGCGCGCGGCAATCGCGAGCTCGGCGCGCCCAATCTCGCAAGCCCGCTCTGGCTCTACGGTTCGGACGAAAAGACCCTGGTCGAGACCATCACCATGGGGCGGGGCGGCGTCATGCCGGGCTGGGCAGGGCGGCTGGACGAGACCACCATCAAGGCGCTCACCGTCTACGTGCATTCCTTCGGCGGGGGACAATAACCGGGCCTGAAGGACGTGCCCGACTGGCGCGCGCCCGGGGGGCTTCCCGGGGGCTAGGGCGCGCGCCTTTTTCGGTTTCCGCTGTCGCCGCCGACTTGATGCATATCAAGGCTCGCCTGCCGGCGATCCGCGATGGTGGCGACGTGGCGCCGCTTCCGGCCCATGCCAACCGGATTCCCCTCGCGGGATGCGCTCATGCCTTCAGTCCAGCCTGCTTCCCCTGTTCCCGCGGCCGATGACGAGGAGCTCTACGAGGCGCGCCGCGAAATCTATCAGCAGAGCGTCAGGGGCCGGCTGCGCACCACCAAATGGGTGATCCTGTTCGTCTGCCTGGGCATCTATTATTTTCTGCCGTTCCTGCGCTGGTATCGCGGGCCGAACCTGCCGAACCAGGCGATCCTGGTCGATCTCGCCAATAACCGGTTCTACTTCTTCTTCATCGAGATCTGGCCGCAGGAAATCTACTATTTCACCGGGCTGCTGGTGCTGGCGGCCCTGGCTTTGTTCCTGATGAACGCCATCGCCGGCAGGCTCTGGTGCGGCTATCTCTGCCCGCAGACGGTGTGGACCGATCTGTTCATGACCGTCGAGCGCTGGATCGAGGGCGACCGGCGCGAGCGCATGATGCGCGACGCCCAGCCGATGACGGCCGGGCGATTGGCGCGCAAGGCGCTGAAGCATCTGGTCTGGCTCGTCATCGCCTGGTGGACCGGCGGCGCCTGGGTGCTCTATTTCGCCGATGCGCCGACGCTTGTGCGCGAACTTGCGACCTTCCAGGCGCCGATGGCGGCCTATGTCTGGATCGCCATTCTGACCACCACGACCTATGCGCTGGCCGGCCTGATGCGCGAACAGGTCTGTCTCTACATGTGTCCCTGGCCGCGGATCCAGGCGGCGCTGACCGACGAATATGCACTGAACGTCAACTATCGCTACGATCGCGGCGAGCCGCGCATGTCGCTCAAGGCGGCGGCGAAGGCCGCGGCCGTGGCGGAGCCGGCCGGCGACTGCATCGACTGCCGGCAATGCGTGGTGGTCTGCCCGACCGGCGTCGACATCCGCCAGGGCTCGCAAATGGGCTGCATCCAATGCGGCCTGTGCATCGACGCCTGCAATTCGGTGATGACCAAGGTGCATCGGCCGCAGGGGCTGATCGCCTATGACAATGACGTCAACATTTCCAGGCGCGCCGCCGGCCAGGACGAGGTCTATCCCGTCATCCGGCCCCGCACGGTGCTCTATGCGGCCCTCATGGCGCTCGTCGGGCTGGTCATGCTCCATGGCCTGAACCATCGCTCCTTCACCGATGTCTCGGTGCTGCACGACCGCAATCCGCTCTTCGTCAGGCTCTCCGACGGGGCGGTGCGCAACGCCTATACGGTCCGCATCCTGAACAAGCGGGCGCAGGCGCGCCTGTTCATCCTGGCGGTCGACGATCTGCCGCTCGCCACGCGGGTGAGTGCGATCGGCAGCCTGCCGACCGAGGGGTCGTGGCCGCTGCTGGAAGTCGGCCCGGACACGACGCGCGAATATGTCGTGCATGTCACCGCTCCGCCGGGCGCGGCGCTCGCGCCATCGACCGCGATCAGCTTCCGCATCACCGAACTCGGCACCGGCGACGTCGCCGTCGCCGCGGATCACTTCATCGGTCCCTAGCCGGGATGAAAGGCAAGCCATGGCAATGACACGCGATCTCGACGTTGCGAAGCCCGCGGGCCGGCCGCTGACGGGCCGCGCCGTGCTCCTGATGCTGCTCGGCTTTTTCGGGGTGATCGTGGCGGTCAACGCCGTCATGGCGACCTTTGCCGTCGGCACCATGCCCGGCACCGTCACCGACAACGGCTATCGCGCCAGCCAGCGCTTCAACGCCGAACTGGAAGCGGCGCGCGTCCGGGCGGCGCAGGGCTGGGCGAGCGACGCCCATGTCGAACGGGCCGCAGGCGGCGCGGCGGCGCTGCGCCTGGCGCTCCGAACGATCGACGGCCAGCCGGTCGGAGAGCTGGACTTGTCCGCGCTGCTCGTACGGCCGACGGAGCCGGCCGCCGACCGGATCTTCACCCTGACGGCCGAAGGCGAGGGGCGTTATGCCGGCCTCGCCGAGGCGGTGGTGCCCGGCGCCTTCGATCTCGTCATCGTCGCCCGGCGCGCCGGCACGCTCGTCTATCGTTCACGCAACCGGATCCAGTTGCCATGACCGGACTGGCCACCACCGCGCTCGCCTCCACCACGTTTGGCCCGACCATGGTTGGCGCGCCGCCGGTGCGCGACGATGCCGACCTGTCGCTGTTCGTGCAGCCCCTGGCCGACGGCCTGGCCCGGCTGGACCTTGCCGTCGAGGGCATCACCTGCGCGGCCTGCATGCCGGTCATCGAAGCCGGATTGCTGCGCGAGCCGGGCATCGTCGCGGCCCGGGTCAACCTGACCAACCGGCGGCTGACGGTCGACTGGCGGGAGGAGGCCATGGCGCCCGGCCGCATCATCGCGGCTCTCGCCGGCCTCGGCTATCGCGCCTATCCCTTCGACCCCATGCGGCTGGACAGCCAGGACGTCAGGGAGACCAAGGCACTGCTCCGCTGCCTCGGCGTCGCCGGCTTCGCCATGATGAACATCATGCTGCTGTCGGTCTCGGTCTGGTCCGGCAATGTCAGCGACATCGCGCCGGAGCAGCGCGATTTCTTCCATTGGCTGTCGGCCTTGATCGCGGTGCCGGCGGTTGCCTATTCCGGCCAGCCCTTTTTCCGTTCGGCGCTGGCGGCGCTGCGCGGCCGCCGGCTCAACATGGACGTGCCGATCTCGCTCGGTGTGCTGCTCGCCGTCGCCATGTCGCTGGTCGAGACGGCCAACCACGCGCATCACGCCTATTTCGACAGCGCCGTGATGCTGCTGTTCTTCCTGCTGATCGGCCGCTATCTCGACGCCCTGATGCGCCGCAAGACCCACGCGGTCGCCGCCAATATCGCCGCGCTGAAGGCCGAGACGGCGATCAGGATCGTTTCGGAAACGCGGCTCCAGGAAGTGCCGATCGGCGCCATCGTCGCCGGCGACCTCGTGCTGGTGCGCCCGGGCGAGCGGATCTCCGTCGACGGCGTGGTCGTCGACGGTCGTTCCGACATCGACCAGAGCCTGGTGACCGGCGAAACCATGCCGCTGGCGGTCGGGCCCGGCATGCAGGTCTATGCCGGCACGCTGAACACCAGCGGCGCCTTGCGCATTCGCGTCGCGGCGGCGGCCAGCGGCACGCTGCTCGATGAGGTGACCCGTCTCGTCGCCGGCGCCATGCAGTCGCGTTCTGCCTATCTCAGGCTCGCCGATCGCGCCGCCAGGCTCTATTCGCCGGTGGTTCATGTGACAGCGCTCGCGACCTTCGCAGGCTGGCTGGCGCTCGGCTCCGCCTGGCAGCCGGCGCTGATCACCGCCATTACCGTGCTGATCATCACCTGTCCCTGCGCCCTGGGGCTGGCCATTCCCGCGGTGCAGATCGTGGCGTCGGGCGTCCTGTTTCGCGCCAATGTCCTGCTGCAGGCGGGCGATGCGCTGGAACGGCTCGCCGAGGTCGACACGGTCGTCTTCGACAAGACCGGCACGCTGACCTTGCCCGATCCGGCGCTGGCCGAGGCCGAGGGCATCGCCCCCGATCTCCTGGCCTTGGCCGGCAGACTGGCGCTCGGATCCCAACATCCCCTCGCCAAGGCGCTGGCCAAGGCCTCGGCGGCGGACATGCCGCTCGACGGCATCGTCGAAACCGCCGGGCAGGGGGTTTCGGCCATGGTCGGCGGCGCCGAGGCCCGGCTCGGCAGTCCGGCCTTCTGCGATGCCGGCAGCCAGGCGGCCGCACTGCTGGCGCGTCATCCCGACGCCTCCGTCATCGCCTTCGCCCATGGCGCGCAGCGCCAGGTCTTCGCCATCCGCCAGGCCCTGCGGCCCGACGCGGTCGATGTGGTCGCGGCGCTGCAGGCGGCCGGTCTGCGCGTGGAGATCCTGTCGGGCGATCGGCCGGACGCGGTCTGGAGCGTCGCCGGCGAACTCGGCATCTGGCGCCATGCCGGCGGCCTCGATCCGGCGGCCAAGATCGCGCGCCTCGCGCAGTTGAAGGCGGCGGGCGCCAAGGTCCTGATGGTCGGCGACGGCCTGAACGACGCACCCGCGCTGGCCGCCGCCCATGTCTCGCTGTCGCCGATCACCGCCGTCCACCTGACCCAGGCGGCCGCCGATGCCGTCTTTCTCGGTGACCGGCTCGCTCCGGTCGCCGCCGCGCTCACCGTCGCCCGCCGGGCCCGCCGGCTGATGACCCAGAACCTCTGGCTCGCGGTGATCTACAACGCGGTGGCCGTGCCGATCGCGATTGCCGGGCTGGTCACGCCCCTGATCGCCGCGGTCGCCATGTCGGGCTCGTCCGTGATCGTCACCGCCAATGCGCTGCGCGCCCGGGCAGCGCGTTCCTGAAGGAGACCCGCGTCATGGACATCCTGGTTTTTCTCGTGCCGTTGGCGCTGGGGCTCGGCGGGCTCGGCCTCGCCGGCTTTCTCTGGTCGCTCAATGCCGGCCAGTATGACGATCTCGACGGGGCGGCCTGGCGCGCCATCATGGACGATGAGCCGGCGGTGCGCGCCCGACCGGTCCCGCCGGCTCAGCCGGCGGCCGGGGCGGTCACCGATTTCTCGAAGCCGATGGCGCCGGGCTTGAAATGATGGCTGATCAGGTCGCGCCCGATGCCGCTCCAGGTCGCGAGCCGGTCCTGAGCGATGCGCGCCTGGCTGTCGTGGACCACGATGGATGCGCAGTCCTCGTCGCGGGCGAGCTGGTCGACGAAGGCGAACAGCACGTCCGGCGCCGTGCTGGCCGGCAGCTCCGCCTTCGACAGATAGGAAATTTCCAGCCGGCGGCCGCTGCGTGGATCGGGCGTGATGCGGAACAGGCACGCGGCGTGGGCGTAGCCACGCTGGTCGCTCACCGCGACGCAGCCGGAGCGGCGCCGCTTGCCGCGGCCAAGCCCGGCCAGGTGACCGCGCCACGCGCTCGGCTCGATCTCGGGATAGCACAGCCGGACTAGGCCGAAGACGGCCATGGAATCCTCCGTGCCGATGATGCGGGCATTGAACATGGGGGCGCGTGTCTCACCGTCCGGTCTGTCGGAGGCCATGTTGGGGCTGCCATTCCGCGCTGTCCTTGTCATGGATCAAGGACCGGAAACGCGATAAGGCCTAGGTTTGTCTGGCCCGACCGCCGCGATGGGAGCTTCTAGGAACGCCATGGTGGAAGACTTGCTGCCGATCGAAGTCTGCTCACGCCGGAGCGAGGTGACGGATTGCGCCTCCTGCGACGTGCGTGCGCTGGCGGTATGTGCGGCCATGGCGCCGAGCGAATTGCACGAGCTCGACGCGATCGTTCGCCACGTCGCCCATGGCGCGAAATCGACCTTCATTCACCAGGACGAAGAGGCTCGCGCGGTCTTTTCCGTCACCAAGGGCGTCGTGCGGCTCTACAAGACCCTGTCGGACGGCCGCCGCCAGGTCATCGGCTTTGCCATGCCCGGCGATTTCCTCGGCCTCGCCTTGCACAACCGCTACGGCTTTTCCGCCGATGCGGTGGGCGACGTCACGCTCTGCCGTTTCGATCGCATCGAGTTCGACCGGCTGATCACCGACAAGCCGCATTTCCTGCGCCGGCTGCATGAATTCGCCACCCATGAACTCGTCATCGCCCAGGAGCAGATGATGCTGATCGGGCGGCGCTCGGCCGAGGAACGCCTCGCCGCCTTCCTGGTCGCCATGCGGGGCCGCTGGGCACGCATCACCACGCCTTCGGTGACGATCCAGCTGCCGATGCAGCGCATCGATATCGCCGACTATCTGGGGCTGACCATCGAGACGGTCAGCCGGACCCTGACCAAGCTGGCCCGTGACAAGGTCATCCTGATCGTGCCGGATGCCGTCAGGGTGCTGGACGAAGGCAGGCTGGCGGCGCTGGTGCGCGGCTGACCAACGCATCGGCGCTTGACGGGTTTCTCAAGCTCTATCGTTTGATCACTTCAGTTTGAAGCATTCTGCACAAAGCTCAGTCGTCCTTCGAGGCTCGCTGCGCTCGCACCTCAGG
>JAFKKV010000055.1 GCA_017304475.1 Hyphomicrobiales bacterium
TGGCCGCCTCGTCGAACTATGCCGTCACCTATGCGAGCGCCAATCTCGCCGTCACCCAGCGCGCCATCACCATCACCGCCGACACACTGAGCCGGACCTATGGCGATGCCAATCCGGCACTCACATGGCAGGTGACATCAGGCTCGCTCGTCAACAATGACAGCCTCTCCGGCAGCCTCGCGACTTCGGCTACCGGCACCAGCAATGTCGGCAACTATGCCGTCACCCAAGGCACCCTTGCTGCCTCGTCGAACTATGCCGTCACTTTTGCCGGCGCCAATCTCGCCGTCACCCAGCGTGCCATCACGGTGACCGCCGATACGCTAAGCCGGGTCTATGGCGACGCCAATCCGGCGCTCACCTGGCAGGTGACATCAGGCTCGCTCGTCAACAATGACAGCCTCACCGGCAGCCTTACGACCTCGGCCGCCGGCACCAGCAATGTCGGCAGCTACGCCATCACGCAGGGCACGCTGGCTGCCTCATCGAACTATGCCGTCACCTATGCGAGTGCCAATCTCTCGGTCACCCAGCGCGCCATCACGGTGACCGCGGACGCGTTGAGCCGCATCTACGGCGACGCCAATCCGGCGCTCACCTGGCAGGTGACATCAGGCTCGCTCGTCAACAATGATAGCCTATCCGGCAGCCTCGCGACCTCGGCCACCGGCACCAGCAATGTCGGCAGCTATGCCATCACCCAGGGTACGCTGGCCGCTTCCTCGAACTATGCCGTCACCTATGCGAGCGCCAATCTCGCCGTCACCCAGCGCGCCATCACGGTGACCGCCGACACGCTGAGCCGGGTCTATGGCGACGCCAATCCGGCGCTCACCTGGCAGGTGACATCAGGCGCGCTCGTCAACAATGACAGCCTATCCGGCAGCCTCGCGACCTCGGCCACCGGCGCCAGCAATGTCGGCAGCTATGCCGTCACCCAGGGCACCCTGGCGGCCTCCGCGAACTATGCCGTCACCTATGCGAGCGCCAATCTCGCGGTCACCCAGCGCGCCATCACCATCACCGCCGATGCCAAGAGCCGCATCTATGGCGACGCCAATCCGGCACTGACCTGGCAGGTGACATCAGGCGCGCTCGTCAACAACGACAGTCTCTCGGGCAGCCTCGCGACCTCGGCCACCGGCACCAGCAATGTCGGCAGCTATGCCGTCACCCAGGGCACCCTGGCCGCTTCCTCGAACTATGCCGTCACCTATGCGAACGCGAATCTGACGGTGATGCCTCGCCAGGTGATCGTCACCGCGCTGGACGCGTCCAGGAATTTCGGCCAGCCGGACCCGGCCCTCGCCTACCTGATCAGCGGCCAGGGTCTCGTCAACGGCGACCAGATCACCGGAGCTCTGGCGCGGGAAGCTGGCGAGTCGGTCGGCAGCTACGCCATTCTCCAGGGCTCGCTGGCCCTGTCGGCCAATTATCTGATGAGCTACCAGCCCGGCCGCTTCACCATCGGTGCGCTGCCCCCCTCCATTCCGATCGGCCAGCTCGCGAGCCTGACCGCGCCGGCCCCCGCCATGGCCGGCGCCGGCGGCGCGGCCGTGCTCGACGGCCTCATGGAGAATGCCGCCGCGATCACCTGCCGGCGGCAACCGCCGGGCGACCTCACATGCCCATGACGATCGGCCGCCGACGCATCGGCGCCTGCTGACCGCGCCATGGCCAGGGC
Source organism: Hyphomicrobiales bacterium (assembly GCA_017304475.1). Taxonomy (GTDB): domain Bacteria; phylum Pseudomonadota; class Alphaproteobacteria; order Rhizobiales; family Phreatobacteraceae; genus Phreatobacter. Next base: position 1,685 of record JAFKKV010000055.1, read on the forward strand.
CGGATTCGGCCGGCGGGACTTTCCCCGGCCGGACGCCCTGGTCCGGCCCACGTCAAGCCACTTGGAACATGTCAAGCCACTTGGAAATCACGCGCCCGGACCTTTTGCAGGATGTGGCGGCCAAGGCGATGGGACAGCGCCATGATCGTCAGGGTGAGGTGCTTGTCGGGCAGCAGTGGAATGACGCCGCCGTCGCAAATGAAGAGATTGTCGAGGTCGTGGCAGCGCAGGTCGGCATCGACGACGCCCGCCGACGGATCGCCGGACAAGGCGGTGGTGCCGGCATAGTGGATGCCGGTCCCGCTATTGTCGCTGCTGGCATGGACGAGGGTCGACGACGCCTTGCGCAGGACCTTCCTGCCCCAATCCATCATGGCCTGCATCTGCAGGACGGCCTTGGCCGGCACGGCGAAATCGACCTCGACCTGGCGAATGCCATAGCGGTCGACCGTCGTCCCCGGCCGCACCAGATTTCCCGGCGTCGGCTCGCCCGCGCAGAACAGGCCGAGCGTCACATAGCTGTGGAACATGGCCCGCGCGAGCGGCGTCTTCAGGACGGTTGGAAAAGGTGCCAGGCCGGTGAGATAGTGCGGCACGTCGGGAATGCCGTGGATGGCATGGCCGATGAATGGAAAGGACGAGCCATCAGGCAGCTGGCCGCGCGACAGCAGGATCAGCAGGTCGCCATAGCCGATATCGTAGTCGCGCCGCTTGCCCCAGAGGCGCCAGAGCGAGGTCGACAGGACCGCTTTCGGATTGTCTTGCAAGCCACGCCCGAGCCGGCCATGGCCATTGCCCAGGCCCGAAGGCGCCGCCTCGTCGGCGGAATTGAACAGGATGCGCGGGCTCTCCAGCGCGCCGGCGGCGAGCACGACGATCCCGGCGCGCAGCACATGATGCTCGCCGCTGCGGGTATCGACATAGTTCACGGCCGAGATGCTGCGCGATCCGCTGTCGCGCGTCAGCCGGACCACCTTGGCATGCGTCCGCAATTGGTAATTCGGCAAGAGCGCCAGCTCGGGCAGGAGATGGCTGGAGAACTTGTACATCGCGCCGGTCGGGCAGCCGGACGTGCAGATGCCGGTCGACGTGCAGGAATTGACCATGCCCGGCCTGGTATTGACCGCCTTGCGATTGGGAATGGCGTGGGAATAGGGCTGGTTCAGCGCGCGGACCGCCCCGACGATCATCCGGTCGGCCGGCCGCAGGGGCTTGGGCGCAACGAAATGGCCATCGGGCAGCTCCGGAATGTTCTCGCTCGTGCCGCAGACCGTGATCCGGCGCTCCACCGCCGCATAGTCGCCGGCCAGCGTCGCATAGTCGATCGGCCAGCCGGCGAAATCGGCCTCCGAGAAGCGGACGCTGACGCCGTTCCAGAGATTTTGCAGGCCGTTGACCGCCAGGATCTGGAAATGGCGGAAGCCGCCGTCCGGGCGGCTCGTCGAGCCGGTGGCACCGTCGGCGAAAAGCGGATGCACGAACAGGCTGTCATGCGGATCGCTCGGCCAGACGGTGTCCGGGCCGATGCCGAAGTCCCGCGCAGCGCCGGCCGGCGCCGTGGTGCGGAAATAGTCCGCCGCCAGCATGTCGCCCTGTTCCAGCGAGATCACGCTGAGCCCGGCCTTGGCCAGCGTGTGGGCAAGGATCCCGCCACCGGCCCCGGTGCCGACGATGCACACGTCACACTGCGCTTCATTCGCCACGGCGGCCTCCGACTGGCCATTCGCCGACCGATTTGAGAAAGGGCGGCGAGGCGAAATAGATATGTTCGAGGAAGGCCGCGAAGATGCGTGCCTCGGCACCGAGCTCTTGCCGGCGCAGGGTCGCGCCGGCAGTGAAGCCGGAGCGCCCGATCACGGCCGCGAGCGCGCTGCTGATCTGCCGGTTGGCCAATGCGACGCGCACGATATCGCCGTGAAGCGGCGCAAGGACACGGCGGTAGGGGCTGAACCCGATGATCGCGCGCAGCAGCGCTTCGGCATCAAGGTGTTCCACGATCGGAGGCGCGTTCATCGGCCGGACGCCTTGTCCACGCCCGGCGTGGAATAGGCCGGCGCGAGACCGCCACGACCGGGCTCCTGCGAAGGGGCGCCGAGCTCGCGGAACGGCCGGCCGGATCTCAGGTGGCGCTCGATATCCTCGAGAGCCACGCCATTGGTCTCTGGCACGAGGCGCAGCGTGAAGACGATGCCGGCCGCGCAGACCACCGCATAGATGGCGAAGACACCGCCGAGCCCGATGGAGGAGACCAGCGGGGGAAAGGAGAAGACGACGATGAAGTTGAACGCCCAATTGGCCAGCGAGGCGGCGCTCATGCCGATGCCGCGCACGTTCAGCGGGAAGATCTCCGACATCATGACCCAGGGCAACGGGCCGATGCTGGCGGCGAAAGCGGCGATATAGAGCACGAGGCCGATCATCGCGAGCACGTCGAGCGCGGCCGCATCCGTCACGGCGGCGATGGCGATCATGCCGAGGCTGAGCGCGGTTCCGGCAAAGCCGATGACCAGCAGGTTGCGCCGCCCGATCCGGTCGATCAGCATCATGCCGACGACGGTCATCGCGACATTGACGATGCCGATCCCGACGGTCGCGAGCAATTGCGTCGATGCCGAACCGAAGCCGGCTTCCTTGAAGACGACGGGCGCGTAATAGATCACCGCGTTGATGCCGCTCAGCTGCTGCAGCAGGAATAGCCCGATGCCGACGACCAGTGCCGGCCGGACGACCGGGCCGACCAGGTCGGCCCAGCTTCCCTTGTGCCGGTCATCCCTGGCGATCCGCGCGATCTCCTCGAGTTCCGCGGCGACCAGCGGGCTCGTCGGCGCAACCGCGTTGATGCGGGCGATGGCCGCTCCGGCCTCCTCGGACCGTCCCTTCATCGCCAGCCAGCGCGGCGTATCCGGCAGCAGGAACATGCCGACGAACAGCGCGATGCCGGGCAGAGCCCCGCACAGGAACATGGTCCGCCAGGAGTCGGAAAAGGCATAACCGACGACATAGGCACCGAGAATGCCGAGCGTGATCGCCAGCTGGTAGATCGACACCAGCATGCCGCGCCGGGCCGGCGGCGCGGTCTCGGCGATATAGAGCGGGGCAACCAGCGCCGCGATCCCGACGGCAAGGCCGAGCAGCAGCCGCGCGACGCTCAGCATCCATACCGCGACGATCAGCGCCGACATGAGGGCGCCGACCGCGAAGAGCACCGCGGCGAAGAGCAGCAGCGCGCGACGGCCGAATGTCTCGACCGCGCGCCCCGCGACCAGCGCGCCGAACAGCGCCCCGAGCGGAACCGCCGCCGTCATCAGCCCCTCGCTGACGGGGGTGATGCTGAACTCGCCGCGCAGCAGGTGCAGCGAGCCGGCAATGACTCCCTCGTCGAAGCCGAACAGGAAACCGGCAATGCCAGCGATCGCCGCCACGAAATAGATCATGCGTGCCTCTCCGTTTGCCCGAGACTGCCGATTACTGGAGAGTGCTCGCCACCTTGCGGATGGCCAGGATGATGTCGGTCACATCGGCCTCGCTTAAAGTCGAGCCGACCGTGAGCAGCGCGCCGCGCGCGTGGAAAGCATCGCAGGCCGGCAGGGCGCCGTGGCCGTAATGGTAATCGGCCGCGAAGGCATTGGCGGGATGAGACCATGGGAAGCCGTCGCGGGAATTGGAGCGGCGGTTCACCAGGCTCGGGATGTTCGAATACCAGTGCAGTCCCCACTCGCGCATGGAAATGCAGACGAGGCTTCCCGGCGGACCGACAATGCCTTCGGCGCGCAGGGCGGCGACGAAGCGCGCGGCGGTCGCCTCGTCGCGCAGCAGCATGAGCAGGACCGGGCCGGTATCGCCCGATGGATCCGGCACATCGCGGAATTCCAGTCCCGGCACGCCCTCCAGGGCGCCCCTGATGCGCCATTTGGCTGAGCGCATCGCCGCGGTGATGGCAGGTAGCTTGCGCATCTGGCCGAGCGCCATCGCGCCGGCGAGTTCCGACATGCGGGCGCCCATGCCCCAGAGCTGGCAGGCCTCGTCGGAGGTGTCGAGACGCCCCGCGGCGGTGCGCGGATAGCCGAGATCGTGCAGCGCGACGATCCGCCGGAACAGGGCATCGTCCTCGCAGACGATCAGGCCGCCATCGCCCGACGTCATGTTCTTGTTGAGCTGGAAACTGAAGATCCCGATATCGCCGAACCGGCCGACCGCGCGCCCGTCCTGGCTGCCCCCGGCCGCCTGGGCGCAATCCTCGATCAGCTTCAGGCCATGCTCACGGCAGATCGCCGCGATCTCCTCGATATGGCCGGGCGCGCCACTCATGTGAACGCAGAGCACGGCGCGGCTTCGCGGGCCGATCTTGCGTCTGAGGTCGTCCGGATCGATGCAGAAGGTCTCGTCGATATCGACCAGCCGCGGGATCGCGCCGGCACGCACGACCGCCGCCACGCAACTCACCCAGAGATAACCGGGAATGAGCACTTCGTCGCCCGGGCCGATCTCCAGGGCGGAGACCGCGATGGCGAGCGCAGCCGTGCCGGACGACACGCCGAGCGCGTGGCGATGGCCGAACATCGCGCACCATTCGCGCTCCAGCGTGTCGACCATGTGCTGCGGGTCGGGGCCGTAGAAGCGGAACGGGCTTCGCGCCAGGACGACGCGCTCCACCAGCTGGCGTTCCTCCTCGCCGATCCACTGCGCCCCCGGCAGTTCCCAGGGCAGCGGCTCGGCGCGGACCGGTGTTCCGCCATCGATCGCAAGGCGGTTCGGCCGCAGATGCTGAGAACCGAGCGTGGCGGTTTCGTCCGTAGCCATCGTTTCACACCCGCTATTTACTTTGGCGACCGCTCGAAATATTTGAGGTCCCGAAGTTTATTTAAGTATATATCTGCCAAAAATAATCTTATACACATCGCGACGGCAACGATATCGGCATAATTTGCTGAAATCGGAAGACGTCGGAAGAAAGTGGAAAACATGCGCGGATTTGCGACGCTCCTCGTCATTCTCATGGTGACGTTTTCCGGAATTCTGTTCGGATACGGCACGGCGTCGATTGCCGGGGTGCTCGATCATCTCAAGCAGCAATTTGCCATCGACCTCCTCCAGGAACAGATCCTGGTGGCCTGCATTCCCGGGGCGAGTTTCGTCGGCGCCGTAATCGCGGGGCCGCTGTCGGCCATGCGCGGGCGGCGCCCGGCGCTGCTGATCGCCTTCATCCTCGCCGGTACCGGCTTTCTCGTCACGCTGACCGCGCCGGCCTATGCTTGGCTGATCGCAGCGAGGGTTCTGGTCGGCCTGGCGATCGGGCTGTCGGCCATGGTCACCCCGATGTACGCCGCCGAGATCACCCCGGCGCACCGGCGCGGCGCCGTCGTCGCGCTGTTCCAGCTCGCGATCACCGCGGGCATCCTGATCGCCTATGGAACCCCGCTCGGGCTCGCCTCGGCGCCCTGGAGCGTGATCCTCGGGCTGGGGATCGTGCCGGCCGCATGCGGCTTCCTGGTTGTCGCGCTCCTGCCCGAGAGCCCGCGCTGGCTCCGCTCCAGGGGGCGCGTGGTCGGCGACCGCGCGACGCGATGGCTGGATCTCGAAGCCGATCGCGCGGAATTGCCCGCCCCGGCCGCCGGGGACCGGCCCGTCGTCCCGCTCGGCAGCACGCGCGCCGTCCTCCTGCTGTGCAGCGGCCTGTTCGTGCTCCAGAACCTCAGCGGCATCGACGGCATCCTCTATTACGCGCCGCGCATCTTTCAGGGCCTCGGCTTCTCCGCCGGAACGGCGGCGCTCGCCGCGACCTTCGGCCTCGGCCTGCTCAACTTCATCGCGACCCTGGCGGCGCTCCTGCTGGTCGATCGCGCCGGCCGCCGCCCCTTGCTGATCATCGGCTCCGCCGCCATGGCCGTCGGCCTGGCGGCGGTGGTGGCGGCTGCCCTGTACGACTGGCCCTGGATCGGCCTTGCCGGCCTCGGCGTCTACATCATGGCCTTCGCGATGAGCCTCGGCGCGCTGCCCTATGTGCTCATGTCGGAGCTCTTTCCCGCCGCCATTCGCGAGACCGGCATCGCCGTGGCCTCGGCGGCGAGCTGGTTGTTCAACATGCTGGTCGCGCTCACCTTTCTCTCACTCGTCGAATGGATCGGCCTGGCCGGCGTGATCGGGCTGTTCCTGGCCGTCTGCCTGGCGGCGCTCGCCGTCTGCATTCGCTTCGTGCCGGAGACACGCGGCCGCTCGCTCGAAACGATCGAGCAGGACGTTCTCGCCGGCGCGCCGTTGCGCGCCATCGGCAAGCGGGCCGGCGCCGCCCCAGCCTGAGGCAGGTGCCGGCGCCGGGCAAGCGGCCGTCAGGGGCTGGCGCGCATGGCGCCGGGTGCGACGCGATCGAAGTCGAGACCGAGGGCGCCCAGCGCGTCGGGCGGCATTTCGAGCAGGCCCTGGGCCGGAGCCGCCTGGATCAGGTCCAGCAATCGTCTGGTCGCTGTCATGCGCCGCGGCACGTCGACATAACCGAGGCCGCCGAGCTGCGCGTCCAGGAGCTCGGCCGATGCCGCGAGATAGCCCGGCCATTCGCACGCATCGGATCGTGCCAGATGATCGCGCACCAGGACAATGCGTCCCGCCATCGACCGCGCCTCGAAATCGTGGAGCGCCGCGCCGCAGAGAATGCCGCCGACGATATTGGCCGGCGGGGACGGCGCCCTCAGCGCGAGGAAATAGGTCCTGAGGCTCAGGCTGCAGCGCAACGACGCCTGCGCCGTGCGCCCGTCGCAAAACATCGGGCCGGCCATGGTGACGTCCTGGCCGAACAGGTTCTCGGTATAGCGGATGGCGAAATCGTCGCCATCGGCGGGCGTGATCTCCGCGCGGCCGAGAACGAGATTGCCCATCTCCGCCTGCGACCACGACGGCGAAACGGCGAGATAGCGTCCGGCAAGCCAATGATTGGGCCGCCAGGGCGCCTGCCGCGTCGCCATACCGGCAGGCGGCTCGGGCTCCGATGGCGCCAAGGGTGGCGCCACCGGATGATCCTGGCGCAGCCTGGCGAGCGCGGCATCGGGAACCGGCCAGTGGCCGCGGATCATCTGGGCGAATTCGTCGAAGGACGAGGCCGCCACGACCGAGGCGGCAAGGCCGCCGCCGAGAATGCGGGCCCAATCCTCATAGACGCTCGACAGCCGCGGCGTCGCCTTGCCGCGCACCCACTTATAGGCGTTCTGCGCCGTGAACGCGGTCTCCGGATTGACCGCGGCGAAACGCGCGCAGAGCTCCTTGCTGGTCGAGCATCCCAAGGCGAGGGACGTCAGTTGCAGCTTCAGCGCGAGCTCGGCGCCCGCCGCCGTTCCCGCATGGCCGCCCGGATCACTTGCCATGCAAGCCTCCGGCAGCATCGCGCCCGCAGCGGCCAGGGCTCGGCGGATCCGCACGCGATCCGCTTGCGGTGACGAAATGGCCGCCGCCGGCGAACCTGGCGGCGACGCCAGGGCCGGCGCGCGCGGACCGGTCCGGTGCCCGCGGTGGCCTCCGAAACGAATGGCGACTGTTCATGCTTCCCCCACAGGCCCGGCGCCGCCGGTCGGGAAGGCGGCACCCTGCCCTCGACAACGACCCCGCCCACGTCGTCGCAGCCGTTAATCCGGCGTCACACGGGCGTTAATTCTTGTGGGAGACGGTGCGGGCCCGGCCGCATCGGCGCAGTGGGGCTTGCTGCAGGCTCGGAATGCGGAGCATCGCGACGCCCGGCCGGGCGGCCGGTCCGGGCACGCCCGGGCGCTGTCGGCGGCAAAGCCGGCCCGCGACGCGGACCGGCATGACGGCGATTGTCCCCGGCCGTCGCCGGATGGGACGGCCGGGATCGTCCCGGCAGGATCAGCGCAGCGTCGCCAGCGCGATGGCCAGGCGGCAAGCGTCCTGGAACGCGGGAATGTCGATCCACTCGTCGACCGTATGCGGCTCGTTCTGCCCGGCGCCGAATGTGACCGTCGGTATGCCGTGCAGCGTCAGCCAGTTGGCGTCCAGGCCGCCATTGGCGAGCCGCGGCTGGGGGGTCAGCCCGAGGCTCGCCACCGCGGCCGTGCCATGGGCGACGACCGGCAAATTCGGGTCGAGCGCGAAGGCATGGTATTTCCGGTGGCGGGTGAACTTGATGCTGCCGGTCTTGCCTTCGCTGTTGGGCAGGGATTTCACCGCCTTCTGGAAAGCCGCCTCATAGGCATTGGTGATCTCGTCGACGAAAGCCATGTCGTGGCTGCGGCTTTCGCCCTCGACGAAGGCATAGTCGGTGACGACATTGGTCGCGTCGCCCGCCGCCCGGCCGCCGCGACCGGCAACGGTTCCGACATTGCTGGTGCCGGCCTTGCCGTCCTTCACCACCTTGCCGAACCACCCGCCGGCCTGCACCTCGGCCAGCGCCAGCGCGGCGATCATGGTGGAGGAGATGCCGCGCTCGGGCGCGACACCGGCATGGGAGGCGCGGCCTGATATCTCGACCTCCCAGCTATCGGCGCCGACGGCACCGGTGACGATGTCCGACGGCTTGCTCGAATCGAAGTTGAAACCCATGGCCACCGGGCCGACCTGCTCCAGATTGATGTAGCGCGCGCCCCACAGCCCGCTTTCTTCCCGGACGCAGAACACCAGCACCAGCGGCGGGTGGTCGAGATCCTGGCGGGCGAGCTCGGCTGCGAGCGACACCAGCACCGCGCAGCCCGTCCGGTTGTCGCCGCCGAGGGCCGTGTCGCCGCCACTGACGATCCGCTCGCCATCGATCCGGGGTTTTGCGCCGGCGCAGAGCGGCACGGTGTCCAGATGGGTCATGAACATGAGCGGCGGATTGTTGCTGAGCGCGCCGCGCCCAGGCAGCTTGACGATCAGGTTGCCGGTCTCGGTCGGCACCGGAATCCGCGTATTGGCGTCATCGAAACCGATGGCATCGGCCGCGGCGCCCACCTCCACCAGCGCCCGCGCGACGTCCTGGCCGATCGCCGCCTCCTGGCCGGTCACCCCCTCGATGGCGAGGAAGCGCATCAGTCGGTCGAGAGCGGCTTTTTTGTCGTGGGTGATCATGGCGGCCTGGTCCTCCGGAAAATGAAACGGTGGCAATCTCGCCCAGGCCGGCGCCGACGAGGAGTGCGTCATTGGCAGGGACGCCCTGCCCGGCCGGAACAGATCCTGCGGCCTCGGGGCGTGATCGCAGGCCCAAGCGGCCGGCGGCCCTCAATGGATCCTGTTGAACACCCGCGCGATCCAGATGAATTGGTAGGTGATGTGGATCAGGACGACGGCGAGCTGGACCTTGCGGTTCTTGAAGGCCCAGGCGACCGTACAGAGCACCAGGCCGAGCGGCACCTGAACCAGATGCTCGGCGCTGAGCCGGTTCCAGTGTTCCGGCCCCTTGATGAGGGTGTCGACGACGTCGAAGACGAAGGTGGCGGCCAGCAGTGCGAAGAACCAGCGCCGCCGCTTGATGAAAAAGTCCTCGTAGCCGCCATATTCCGAGATGTTGTCGGGAAACAGCAGCGCGGCCAGAAGGAAGAGCACCACGGCATAGCTGATCAGGAAGAGAAAGACGCTGAAGCTCCAGTAGCTGATGCGGGACAGGCCGAATTCCCACCACCAGAACAGCACCAGCTCGATCAGGATCGAGGCGGCCCAGAACATGTGGAGCACGGAGACGCGGTTGCGTCCGGGATGCTGGATGAAACTCGCGACCCCCGTCAGGATGCGGGCGATGCCGAGGCCGATGACCATGCCGAGAACGATTCGGACATGCGGGAAGATTTCGGAAGGCGCTGCCGGTTCCATCAGTCGTTCTCAGCCCCAGGTCCGTGCCGTTCGGTCGAATTTCATTCGATGTCCGAAAAGTTACGAGACACTAAAGAGGCGGATGGCCGGCAAGGGAATAGGGCCGTTCCCCGCGCGGGGGAATATCCGTCGTCCGCCACCGGATCCGGCGCGCGCTCGCGATGATGTGAAGCAGGGGAAGCGGGCGTCGGGCCGCCCGTACGGTCGAGCGCCATGACGCCGCCATGGGCCGTTCCGGACGCGCGGCGAGGCCCCCGGGCACCGGCCCGTTCGCGGCAATGCCGATGGGCTCAAAGCGCCTTGCGCTGCCGGGAGAGGTCGGTGACGGTCAGGCCGGTCGTGGGCCGGCGCAGCGGCAGAACCTCACCTTCCACGGGTATTCCCGAGCGGGCGAGCGCCGAATTGCGATAGCGTGGATCTTCCGACACTTCCACGCCGAGCCAGTCCGGCCGCTCGAAGTCCTCGGCCGCGTGGTCCAGCTCGATTTCGGCGATCACCAGGCCGGCATGCCGCCGGTCAAAGGCATCGACCTGCCACAGCTTGCCGCCATGGGCGATCTCGTAGCGATGCTTGACGATGGGCAGGTGCGGGCAGAGCCGCAGCATGTTCTCCGCATCCGCCAGCGGAATCGCATATTCATATTCCTCGCGGGAAATTCCGGAGCGCTCTCCCTTGACCGAGAGCGTCGCCGCCCCGTCCTGCAGGCGGACACGGACCGAAACATCGCCGGTGACGGGCAGATAGCCCTGTTCGATCCGCTTGACGACGGCGCCCTGGCGCCATCCCTCACCCGTTACCAGGAATTTGCGTTCGATCTCGATCGCCACCGTCACCGTCCATGGGCCGCCGTCGCGGCGAAGCCCCGTTACCATTGCTGCGGCCAGAGACGCCGCGAAGGGCTTCCGCATTGCGGCAAGCCCCCTGGGCAAGATCCCCTGGTCAGGATCACCCGGCCTTGTATTACGAGCAATCCGGCTTTCTGACTATTCCGGATGAGGCGCGATCCCAGGATTTCTGATGCCGCGCAGGAGGTATCATGGTGAACCCGCTGACCTGTCGGCCGCCTGACAATGCCCGGCAATCGCCTCGACAAGGGTCGGGATCAGGCTGGTCGGCAGGTCGTGACCCCATCCCGGTATGATCCGCAAGGTCGCGCCCGGCACATGCCTGGCCGTGTCTTCGCCGCCGGCAACCGGCACCAGCGGATCGTCCTGGCCGTGCAGCACCAGGGTCGGCACGGCCACCGTCTTCAGAAGCGCGACCCGGCTGCCGCTCGCCAGGATCGCGAGCAGCTGGCGCGCGATGCCGCTGGGGTGGTGCGACCGGTCGAAGGCCCGTTCGACCCTGGCGCGCAGCTCGGCCTCCGGGATCGGATAGCCGGGGCTGCCGATCGTCCGCAGGATGTTCATGCCAAACTGGATCGACGCCTCGCGCTCGTCGCCCGAGGGGCGCGTCGCCGTCAATGTCGCGGCGGCGGCCGGCTGCGCCTGCGGCAGGCGCGGATCGCCGCTCGACGACATGATCGATACGAGGCTGCGCGCCCGGCTGCCATGCCTTGCGGCCAGCGTCTGGGCGATCATGCCGCCCATGGAAGCCCCGACGATATGGGCCTTGGCGATGCCGAGCGCGTCCAACAGGCCGAGCGCATCGCCCGCCATGTCGTCGAGATTGTAGGGCGCCGCGATGGGCTGGCCCATGAAAGCGCGGACGAAGGCCGCGCCGACATCGACCTTCGGCGCGTGGTCGAACTTGGTCGACAGGCCGACATCCCGGTTGTCGAAACGAATGACCCGGAAGCCGCGATCGGCGAGCCTGCCGCAAAAGGCCTCGGGCCAGGCGATCATCTGGGTGCCGAGCCCCATGATGAGCAGGATCGCCGGCGCCGTGGCGGCACCCACCTCGTCATAGAAGATGTCGATGTCGTTTGCCCGGACCGTCGGCATGCCGCGCCCCCTGTCGGTCGTGTCTCGATCGACGGCCCGGCGCCGCCAGCCCTATCGTAGACGGCGACGGGGCCGGGAGTCTCGCCGGCCGTACAAGCCGCTTGCCGGGGCGCCGCCCGGCGTCCTGCTCCAGCGATCAGGCGGCGCAGTCACCTGGCGCGGCGCGCCCCCGACCGGACGTCCGGACCGGCGGCTGGCGCTCGTCCGGGTTAGGCTCGGGCGTTTCGTCCGGCAGCCCCTCGGGCTCCGGTTCCTTGATGGGGGGCGAAGCCGGATCGGGCTCAGGGTCGGGCACCGGCGGCGGATGATCCGGCCGGCCAGGCGCCGGCTCGGATGTGAACCCATTCGGTTCGGGATCAGGCATGTGACGTCTCCCTGCCTCTCGCAGGGATAACGGACAATGGCCGCCGCGGTTCCTGTTTCGGCCGGCACGGGTCGCAGCCGGCGGCCTGGCTGGACATGTGCCAGGTGGCCTTGCGTCCTGCTGTGTCCCCGCCGCACGCGCCATGAGCCGGCAGGTGCGGCTGATTTCGATCAGGCAACGAGGGGCAGCACGACGCCGGCGAATATCGTGCCGGCGACGCGGCTCTGTTCTTGCAGGCTCTTGCCGTAGTTTCCGCAGCTGATGCCAACGACCAGCGCAAGATCCGGCAAGACGAGCAGCCTTTGGCCGCCCCAGCCGATTCCGCCGATCCAGTGATGCCGCTGCGATCCGCCTGATGGCGTCACGTCGCCCATATACCAGTGATAGCCATAGCTGCGGTAGCGATCGATACCGACGACCGGCCTGGTGATCGTGCCGACCCACGCCTCGGGCACGAGTTGCTGGCCGCGCCAATGGCCGCCGGCGAGGACGAGTTCGCCCAGTTTCAGCATGTCGCGCGGAAGAAGGCGCAGGCCCGACGCGGCGATCGGCGCGCCGTCTCTGCCTTGCACCCAGACGGCAGGGCCAAATCCCATCGGCTCGAACAGGTTGCGCTTCGCATAGTCTAGCAGGGACATGCCGGTGCCACGCGCGATGAGGCGGCCGAGCAAGGCCGTCGCCCCGCCGCAATAGAGCCAGGTCTTGCCGGGCTCACCTGCGATCGGCCGCGAGAGAATGTAGCGATAGCGGTCGGCCGCTGCGTCCATGGCGGTTTCGCTGTTGCGCGGGTCACCATAGGGAATGCTCAACTCGTCCCATTGCAGACCGAGCGTCATGCTCAGCACATGGGCGATGGTCAGCCTGTCACGCCCGGGCTCGGCGGCGAGGTCGGCATATTCAGGGAACTGCGCATAGAGCCCGGCCTCGGGCGGCGGCACTTTGCCATCCCTGAGCGCGATGCCGTAGAGCAGGCCCACCACGCCTTTCGTCACGGAGCGCAGGTCATGCATCACGTCTGGCGCGAAGGCGACGATGCCGGGCCGGTTGCCGGTCCGGTCCTCGTCCTCGCCGGGCTGATAGTGCTCGAAAATCATCGTGCCGTGCTGCGAGACAAGCAAGGCATGCAAGCCTGAGAGCGTCTCGTGCTCGGTGACGAGCGCAAGGCGACGTTCGAAATCCGCCGCGGCCGGGGCCGCGAAAGCACATTGGCCGGATGTGGTCATGAGAGCGGCGATGGAGCCGAGAAACGTCCGACGTTCGAGGGTCATGGGTCTTCTCGCGATCTGGTTGCGACACATGCGCATGCACGGATTTTCCGGAGGACGGTCTGCCTCCACATCTCGCCGGAGCCGATGGCGGACATCGATGGGGTCCGCCAGATGCGTTCACGCCCCCCCGCACGGCGACCGGCGGTCCGCGGCTTTTCCAGCGGACGGCGCCATGCCTCGGCTCCCCGGCCTCAGCGGCCGGTGGCCCCAGGGGCGGCCTCCTGCCCCGGCTTCAGCAGGCGGTAATGCAGGCGCGCGTAACGCCCGAGCAGCTTCACCGCGCCGTTGAGCGCCAGCATCAGCAGCGCGCAGCACCCCAGGCTGCCAGCGATCAGCCCGATGCCTCCCAAGGCGCGCAGAATGATCGCGGTTATCGAGGCGAAGTGCCAGATCTTGAACAGGCTGAGCAGCATTCCCGTGCCGGCGATGCCGAGCACGAAGATCACCAGGCCGGCGACGAAAACGGTCAGCGCCATGACGATCAGCAGCGGCAGCAGCAGCAGAATGTCGACCGCGGCCAGTCCGCCGAGCGCCAGCAATGCCGCTGCGAAATTACCGGGGCTGCGGTGGTTTTCCCAGCGGCGCAGCCCGGTCTCGGCGCGCAATTCCCGCGCCAGCCGCCGGGGATCGCCGAGCGCCGCGGCCACCTCCTCCTCGCTGCGCCCGGAGGCTTGGGCTTCGTCGAAATGAGCGGCGTAGTCGGCGAGGATCTCGTCGATCTCGGGGGCCGGCAGGCCGGCCAGCCCATCGCGGAGGAGACGCAGGAAGGCGACGCGGTTCATTCGGGCTCTCCGAGCAATTGGTTGACGGCATCCGTGAACGCCCGCCATTCGCGCGTCTGCACCGCGAAGGCCGCGCGGCCGGCCGATGTCAGCCGGTAATATTTGCGTGGTGGGCCGCTGCTCGACTCGGCGAGGCGTGTATCCACCAGCCCGTCATTCTGCATCCGTCGCATCAACGGGTAGATGGTGCCCTCGCCCATGTCGACGCCGGCAGCGAGCGTGCTGGCGATCTCATAGGCGTAGCTCTCGCCGCGGGCCAGCAAGGCGAGCACGCACAGTTCGAGTGCGCCTTTCTTGAGCTGGATCTGGATTTGCTCGGTCATCGGACCCGCACGGTTGTGAGTGACCAGAGCAACATATAACACGGTACTGATTATTGCAAGGTACCTTGTTATGCATCTCCATCGGCCCGTGCGATGGCATGGCGACCGGTCGATTCCGGCCCGCCGCAAGCCGGGCCTCCAAAGACCGGCTCGACATCAATGGGGATGCGAAGCGCCGCGCCGGGCTCGCCGGTCGCAGCGAAGAGCCGGTGCGACCCGCTCGCGATGTCCCGCGAGCGGGCCACGGCCTTTCGCCCCGCATCGTCACCGAGGCCGATCATGGGCCATGCGTCCGGAACAGACCGAGGCGCCCGCGCCGGCAGCGCGATCGGCGGAATGGCGGTGCGTCCCGGCTGCCCGCGATGCTAGCGCCGCTGGCGTTCAGCCGCCTCGCGTGCCCTTTGCTGGGCTTCGCGGGCTCTCTGCTCAGCCGCCTCACGCGCTTTCTGCTCGGCCTCTCGAGCCCGCTGTTCGGCGGCCTCACGCGCTCTTTGCTGAGCATCGCGTGCCCGCTGCTCCGCCGCATCGCGCGCCCTTTGCTGCGCCTCCTGAGCCCGCTGTTCCGCCGCGTCGCGCGCCCTCTGCTGGGCATCCCGTGCCCGCTGCTCGGTTGCGTCGCGCGCCCTTTGTTGCGCATCCCGTGCCCGCTGCTCGGCCGTCTCGCGCGCCCTCTGCTGAGCATCCCGCGCCCGCTGCTCGGTTGCGTCGCACGCCCTTTGTTGCGCATCCCGTGCCCGCTGCTCGGCCGTCTCGCGCGCCCTCTGCTGGGCATCCCGCGTCCGCTGCTCGGCCGCATCGCGTGCCCTTTGCCGGGCATCACGCACCCTGTGTTCGGCCGTCTCGCGCTCCCTTTGCCGTGCCTCCCGTGCGCGATGCTCCGCCGCCTCGCGTGCACGGTGCTGCGCCTCGCGCCCTCTCTGCTCAGTCGCCTCGCGCGCCCTTTGCCGCGCTTCTCGTGCCTGCCGCTCCGCCGCCAGCACCCTTTGCCGGGCGGCCTGCCGCTCCTCCTGGGTTGCCTGCTCGGCAAACCGCTCGGCTTCCTCCGCCCGTTCGCGGGCATCGCGCTCGGCCGCCTCCGCCCATTCCTGCGCCGATTGCTCGGCGGCCCGTGCCCGCTCGTCGGCGGCCTCCTCGGCCGCCTGCTGCGCCGCTTCCAGCTCGATCAGCCTCTGCCGCTGCAATCGGTCCTGCCGCGGCGAGACGGTGGGTGCCCGCGCCGGCGCCGATCGCCCGGCCACGGCTGTCGACGGGCGCGGTTCAGGAGCGGCGGAAGCCGTCTCACCCCCGCGCCGCTGCGGCTCCGGCGACGCGAGAGCCGCCGGCAAGGCAATGGCGAGCGCCAGCGATGGCACGGCACGCGCCCGGCCCGGATAGGGCTGGACCGCTTGACCGGCGGGGTCGGTCACGGTGACGGTTCGAGCCACCGGGTCGACGCCCACCGTGTTGTGGATATTGGCACCGATGACATTGATCGGCGCCGGCACCACATGCGCCGGCCGCTCGACCCCGGCGGGCACCGGATGGTAGACGGCCAGGATCGGCAGGACGAATGCGTCGACCGGCGGCAGGGGCGGAGGCATTTCGGCGAAATAGGCCGGCCGCTGCGACAGGAAGTCCACGGCGACCGGCGGCGGCGGCAAGCCATGAGCGGGGTCCGCGAAGGAGACGATCGGGCGTCGCGGAGAACTGATCCCATCTCCCGGCGTGATATCGACGCCGATGGCGGAAAAGGTCGATGGCGGTTCGAGCGGGGCGGACAGAAGCGTCAGGCGACGGCGCGCAGCCTCCACGTGTGAACCGTGTGGATGACGGCTGAGATAGGACCAATAGCCGTCGGGCGTATCGGCCCGCGTGGCCTGCCACCATGTGATCGCCTCGCGCTGGACCGCCATGATGACCCGCACGCGCTTGGCGAGCGGGTCGTCGGGATACGCGGCCAGGAAATCCCGATAGACCGGCCATGCGTCACGGGCCAGCGCCGCGAGATAGGCACCATGGACGTCGAAGGACCCTAAGGGATTTGCCAGCAGCGCATGGAAACGATCGGGGGCACCGGCCGAGACGTTGCGCTCGAACAGCCTGACGGGCTGTCCGACCAGCGAGACATCCCAGCTCAGCTGCGCGCCATGGGTCAATTCGCTGAGCCGCACCCGGACGCGCATGAACAGCTCGTCGAGCGGCGCGCCACCGGCCTTGATCATTTCCACCAGGGCGGACGCATAATGGCCGTAGGGCGCCCCACCCTCGGCGCCGATCGTCCCCGGCGTAGCGTTGAACGCGAACACGGTGGCCGGCTCGGACCGCATCAGGGCCAAGCCCGCGGCAAGCCGCTCGCCCGATCGGGCAAAGCCATTGGCGCGCGCGGCGTCGAGCACGACGGTGCGCGCCTTCAGCGGTAGCGCCGCCAGGGGCTTGGTGAGATCGGTCAGGCGGATCGCCGCCAGCGGTACGTCGCCGGCCTGATCGATGCGCGCATCCACCGGAACGAGATAGTTCTCGCCGTCGAACTGCACGGCATGGCCGGCGAAATAGACGAAGGCGACGGTGTCCGGCCCCGACATCCATGCCTTGTCGAGAAATTCGCGGAAGGCCAATCGCAAGGCCGCGGCATCCAGATCGCGCGCGCCAACCACATCGAAGCCCGCCGCCTGCAAGGTCTGCGCGACCAGGCCGGCGCCATTCGCGGCCGTGGCCAGCGGGCCGGTCTGATAGGCGCTGTTGCCGATGACCAGCGCGATCCGTTTTTCGTTCTGCTGAGATTGACCGGGGCTGACGTCGTACAGGAGCGCAAATAATACAAGTAGAAAATGAAGAATTCGACCCCCGAGCATTGCAGATCCTCCCGATCCGGCTCACTCTTTCGGCGTTGAATTCTTCGTGATCTATTGTGAACGGCACTTGAACCAAAGATGACGGAAACCGGGCGGCAAGATCGCCCGAAGGTGTCGGCCGCACCTGTCGAGCTCAGGCCGGGGCAAGGCCGCGATGCGACCATCGCCCCTGCACCGCCGGCCTGCCCCTCGGCAGCCGCGTTTCATGCCCTTCCCGCCCCCGTCCGGGGATCGGTTGAAGGTCGCCCCCGGCGGCCTCGACGCCCCGGGGCCTTTCAACGACAGCGCGCGGTCAACGAGATGACCGCGCGCCCCAATGCCCCCGCTCTTACCGTCTCTGCCGCTCGGCCGCCTCGCGCGCTCGCTGCTCGGCTTCGCGCGCTCGCTGCTGGGCCGCTTCCCGCGCCCTTTGCTCCGCCTCGCGGGCGCGTTGTTCGGCAGCCTCCCGTGCCCGCTGCTCGGCTTCTCGGGCTCGCTGCTCGGCTGCCTCGCGCGCCCGCTGTTCCGCCTCGCGCGCTCTTTGCTGGGCCGCCTCCCGCGCCCGCTGTTCGGCTTCGCGGGCCCTTTGCTCGCTCGCCTCGCGGGCCCGTTGTTCGGCCTCACGCGCCCGCTGCTGGGCGGCATCACGCGCTCTCTGCTCAGCCTCGCGCGCTCTTTGCTCGGCCGCTTCGCGAGCCTTCTGCTCCGCCTCTCGCGCTCGCTGCTGGGCAGCCTCCCGCGCCCGCTGTTCGGCCTCGCGGGCCCTTTGCTCATTCGCGTCGCGGGCCTTCTGCTCCGCCTCCCGGGCCCGTTGCTCGGCCGCCTCGCGCGCCCGCTGCTCGGCTTCACGTGCCCTTTGCTCACTTGCCTCGCGAGCCCGCTGCTGGGCGTCCCGCGCGCTTTGTTCCGCGGCCTCGCGTGCTTTCTGCTCAGCCTCTCGCGCCCTTTGCTGGGCCGTCTCGCGGGCCCGCTGCTCGGCTTCGCGCGCCCTTTGTTCGGTTGCCTCGCGCGCCCGTTGCTGGGTTTCGCGCGCACTTTGCTCGGCGGTTTCCCGGGCCCTTTGCTCGGCAGCCTGCTGTGCTCGCTGGCGAGCCGCCTGCTCGGCCGCCTGCACCCTCTCCCGGGCGGCCCGCTCGGCCGCCTCGGTCCGCTCGCGCGCGGTCTGTTCGGCCGCCTGAGCCCGCTGCCGGGCCGCCTGCTCGGCGGCCTGGGCCCTCTCGGCCGCAGCCCGTTCGGCTGCCTGGGCCTGCTCGCGCGCCGCTTGCTCGGCGGCTTGCTGCGCCCTTTGCCGGGTAGCCTGCTCGGCCGCCTCTGCCCTTTCGCGAGCGACCTGCTCGGCCGCGTGCTGTGCCCGATGCCGCGCAGCCCGCTCGGCAGCCTCGGCCCTCTCGCGCACCGCCTGGTCGGCCGCCTGACTTCTCTCGCGAGCCGCCTGGTCAACCGCTTGCTGCGCCCTCTGCTGCGCGGCCTGTTCGGCCGCCTGCGCTCTTTCGCGCGCCGAGTCCCGCTCTGCCCTGGCCGCCTGGTCGGCAGCTTGCTCAGCCGCCTCCGCCCTTTCGCGCGCCGCCTTCTCGGCCGCCTCCGCCCATTCCCGGGCAGACCGTTCGGCGGCCTGCGCCCTCTCGTCAGCGATCTGCTCCGCCGCCCGCTGTGCCGCCTCGATCTCGGCGGCTCTTTGCCGCGACAGCCGCTCCTGCCGCAGGGACGCGGCGGGAATACGCGCATGACCCGATCGATATCCCGCGGTCGGAGCCGACCGCGATCGAGGTTCGTTCGGCCCCGCCTGGCGCAGCCATCCCGGCGGCACGGCAGCCGGCAGAGCCACGGCGAGGGACGCGGCTGTGATGGGTCGCGCCCGATTGCGCGCCGCCCGGCCCTTGGCCGAGGCTCGCGCTGCGGCGGTCGGCTGGTATGGCCCGAGATGGCCAGGTATCGGCTGGATCCGTCGGCCCGCCGGATCGGTCACCGTCAGGGCGCCATCGGCGGGATTTGCGTCCACCCTGTTATGGATATTGGCGCCGATGACGTTGACCGGAGCCGGCGCCAGGTGACGCGGCCGGTCGACCCCGGCCGGCACGGGCCGATAGGAAACCGGGATCGGCAGGACGAATGCCCCGACGGACGGCAGAGGCGGCGGCAGTTCGGCGAAATAGGCCGGTCGCGGCGACAGGAAGCCGGCGGAAACCGGCGGCGGCGCCAGGCCGAGGACGGGATCCGCGAAAGAAATGACCGGCCGTTCCGGATAGCCCATCTCCTCCACCGGCAACTGCTCGACGCCGGGAACGGAGAACGACGGCGGCGGCTCGAGCGCGGCGGCGAGATGCGACAGGCGACGACGCGCCTCGATGACGTGCGGCCCACGTGGATAGCGGACGAGATAGGACCAATAGCCCTCCGGATGATCGGTCCGCAGGGCCTGCCACCACGTCATCGCCTCACGCTGGACCGCCATGATGGCATGCACGCGCCGGGCTTGCGGGTCGTCCGGATGGGCGGCCAGGAATTCCCGATAGGCGGGCCACGCATCGCGCGCCAATGCCGCGAGATAGGCGCCATGGACGTCGAAGGATGTGATCGGCCGCGTCAGCAGGTCCTGGAAGCGATCGGGCTCTGCCGCAGCGCCCGTGCGTTCGAAGAGCATGACGGGCTGTCCGACCAGCGAGACGTTCCAGGTCAGCTGCGCGCCATCGGTCAATTCGCTGACGCGCACGCGGACACGCTCGAACAGGGCGTCGAGCGGCACACCGCCGGCCTTGATCATCTCCGCCAGGGCTGTCGCATAATGGCCATAGGCAGCCCCGCTCTCGGCGCCCACCGTGCCCGGACTGGCATTGAAGGCGATCACGCTGGCCGCCTCGGACCGCATCGGCGCCAGTCCGGCGGCAAGCCCTTCGCCCGATCGGGCGAAGCTGCTGGCGCGCCCGGCGTCGAGCACCACGATGCGCGCCCTCGCGGCGAGCGCGGCCAGAGGTCTCGTGAGGTCGGCCAGGCGGATCGCCGCCAGCGGCACGTCGCTGGCGGCCGCAATCCGTGCGTCCACCGGGACGAGATAGTTCTCGCCTTCGAATTGCAGCGCATGGCCGGCGAAATAGACGAAAGCGACGGTGTCCGGCCCCGACATCCTCGCCTTGTCGACGAATTCACGAAAGACGGATCGCAAGGTGGCCGCGTCCAGATCGCGCGCGCCGACGACGTCGAAACCCGCCGCCTGCAGCGTCTGCGCGATCAGCCCGGCGTCATTGGCGGCGGTCGCCAGCGGGCTGACCTGATAGGCGCCGTTGCCGATGACAAGGGCGATCCGCCTTTCGAACTGCTGTGATTGACCGGAGCCTACGCCGTACAGGAGGCCAAACAACACAAGTAGAAAATGAAGAATTCGACCCCTGAGCATTGCAGATCCTCCCGATCCGGCTCACTCTTTCGGTGTTGAATTCTTCGTGAACTATTGTGAATGACGCTTGAACCAAAGATGACGGAAACCGGGCGGCAAGATTGCCCGAATGTGTCGGCCGCGCCTGTCGCGCCCGGGCCCGGACAAAGCCGCGATGCGGCGCTTGCCCGGGTACCGTCGGCCCGCCCCCCCGGCGGCCCTGCTTCATGCGCGTCGCGCCGCCATCGGGGCAGCCGGTTGAACGTCGCCAATGCCTCAGTCGGGATCAACGATCG
The DNA here is from genome assembly GCA_017304475.1 of Hyphomicrobiales bacterium. GTDB lineage: Bacteria > Pseudomonadota > Alphaproteobacteria > Rhizobiales > Phreatobacteraceae > Phreatobacter. The sequence continues at coordinate 22,624 of JAFKKV010000055.1, forward strand.
CGGATCACCGCGTCACGCCGCCGGCGGCAATCGCAGGAACCGGCGGGCATTCTCGTAGAGCCAGAGATGGCGGACATCGTCGTCGATCGGCAAGGCCCGGATCTCCTCGATCGCCCGGCCGATCGGCCCCAGCGGATAGGCGCTTCCGAAGATGATCCGGTCCTTCAGCACGGTGCGGCCATATTGCAGCAGCGGCTCATATCCCGACCCGGCAACCTGCAGATATTTGGGCCGCACCGCGACGAGGCCGATGCTGACATTGGCATGGCGCCAGGCGACACCGATCAGCTCGTGGACCCAGGGAAATCCCGGCGGCGAGGCGCAGACGCGCAGCTCCGGAAAATCGACCATGACCTCGTCGAGCAGCGAGGGATGGCCATAACGCATCAGCGTGGAAGTGGCGAAATTGATCGAGCAGTGAATGTTCACGGGAATGTCCAGCTCGATGCACTTGGCATAGAGCGGATACATGCGCCGGTCATTGATCGCCATCTTGTGCTCGAAGCACTGCAGGTTCAGCCCGCGCAGGCCGAGAGTGCGGACGGCGTGGTCGAGTTCGCGCACCGCCGTCATGCCCTTGTTCGGATCGACGCCGGCAAAGCCGATGAAGCGCGGGCCCTGCGCCTCGCAGAACTCCGCGACGTCCTCGTTGCGGATGCGCCAGCCATAGGTCGTCTCGAGATCGCGCGCCTTGACGCAGATATGGCTGACCCCGGCCTTGTCATATTCGGCGAGATAGCCGCCGAGATCGCCCTGCAGCGCCTCCGCAGCGCTTTCACTGCTGGAATAGACCTGACGATAGCGGGCGAGATGCTGCGCGCCCTTCGGCCCGAAGCCCGGCACCGGCGGCCGGCTGCCATAGTCGATGATCATGATGGCTGTCCTTTGCCGGCAAGCGGGGCCCAATGCCCGGCCCAGGGCTGCAGTGTTTCGAGTGCCGCCGCGACGGCCAGCAGGCGCGCCTCGTCGTGCCAGCGGCCGACGACCTGCAGGCCGATCGGCAGGCCGCCCGACGACAGGCCGCAGGGGATCGAAATGGCCGGATGGCCGCTGGCATTGTACGGAATGGTGTATGGGTACCAGGAATCCCGGAGCGGGCCATGGTCGACGCCGTCGACGACCAGCGGCTCGTCCGATGCCTGGCCCGCCGGAAGCGCTGGAGAAGCCACCGTCGGCGTGATGAAGATGTCGGCGCCGTCGAACAGCCGCTCGACCTCGCGGAAAATGTCGGTGCGGGCGCGGGCGGCCGCGGCGAGGCGGGGATAGGTCTGCGTCTCCGGCTGGGGCGTCAGGCCGAGGCGCGCCGTACGATCCATGCGCCCACCGAATTCATCCAGCAGCGAACCGAAGCGGGCATGCTGATAGGCGCGCATCAGGACGAGCGCGGAGGCGGTGTCGATGGCGAAACCGGCGGGCATCGCGACTTGCGCTGCGCCGGCGGCGATGAGCCGGTCGACGGCCGCGCCGACCGCCACCTCGATGTCCGGATCGACCCAGCGGTTCTGCATTCTCGGCGCATAGCGCAGACGCAGGCCGCGCAGCGCCGCCAGCGGGTCTTGCGGGAGCACGACCGGCGCCGGCGAGCCGCCATGCGACCAGGGATCGCGCGGGTCCGGCCCCTTCATGACGTTGAACATCATGGCGACGTCGGCGACGGTGCGACCCATCTGTCCGATGCAGGTCAGCGAGCCGAAGAGATCGGTCGTGGTTTCATGCGGCACCGCGCTCCAGGTCGGCTTCAGGCCGACAATGCCGCAGCAGGAGGCCGGGATCCGGCCTGATCCCGCGCCATCGGTCGAGACATGCAAGGGCCCGAACCCCATGGCGGCCGCGACCGCCGCGCCGCCGCTCGACCCGCCGCAGCTGAATTCCGGATTCCAGGGATTGCGGCTGACGCCCTGGCGGGGGCTGTCGGTCAGCACCTTGTGGCCGAATTCGGGGGTGGTGGACTTCGCAAAGGGAATGGCTCCGGCCCGTCGCAATCGGTCGATGGCCAGCGCATCGTCACCGCTAACCTGGCCGGCGAAGGCCTCCGAGGCATATTCGAGCGGCATGCCCTTGACGGCCAGCAGGTCCTTGACGCTGAACGGGATGCCGTGGAGCGGCCCCGGCGCCTTGCCTCCGGCCAGATCGCCATCGGCCTCGCGGGCCGCGGCGAGCGCCGCCTCTGCGTCAAGATGGGAGAAGGCGTTGACCGGGCCGTTGCGCGCCGCGACCTGGTCGAGCACGGCTCGCATCAGCGTCTCGGCCTTCAGGGCGCCCGTCTTCAGGTCGGGCAGCAGGTCCGCCGCGCTGCGGCTCCAGAGAGGTTCGCTCATCGCCAAATTCCTTCGACCCGGTCAAATGCCCCGATCCGCAGATCGCCCTGGCCGGCGGTCAGCACGGTCTTGGCGACTTTCTGCGAAGCCGTACGCGGGATCTCGTCAACGAAGGCGATGTAGCGCGGGATCTTGAAGGCCGCGAGATTGGCCTCGCAATGACGCATGATCCGGTCGATCAAGGCCTGGTTCCCGGTCGTTCCCGCGGCGGGAAGAACATAGGCCTTGACCTCCTCGCCGCGCCGGTCATCGGGCACGGCGACGACCGCCACCTCCTCGAGCTCGTCCATGTTGCGCAGCACGGTCTCGACTTCGCGGGCGGCGATATTCTCGCCGGCGCGCCGCACCATCTCTTTCAGCCGGCCGACAATGTAGAAATAGCCCTGCTCGTCCTGGCGGAACAGGTCGCCGGTGCGGAACCAGTCGCCGAAAAAGCTGTCCCGGTTGGCTTCCGGCCGGTTGTAATAGCCGAGCATGAGGCCGGGTCCCCGCAGAACCAGTTCGCCGATCTCGCCGCGCGGCACGTCCTGGCCGCTTTCGTCGACGATCCGCGCCTCGCGGAAGGGCGAGGCAATACCGCAGGAGCCGGACCCGACCATATGGAGCGCATCGAGCGGCATATAGAGCCCCGGCCCGACCTCGGTCATGCCGAAGGCCTCCATGGCCGGCGCGTTGAAGCGCTTGCGCAGCGCCGCATTGATCTCCTTGCGGTGGCCGTAGATATTGGCCCGCCTGAGCTCGGTCTTGCCGTCGTCGGGGCTTTCCGGCTGCTTGAAGACGATCTCGGGAAACAGGCAGAAATTGATCCGGTGCTCGCGCAGCCACGCCGCGAAGCGGCTGGCACTCTGGCGCCTGGCGACCATCAAGGTGCCGCGCTGGTAGAAGCACAGCAGCAGCAGCCATTGCGGGTCCATGTAGAAGAACGGTGTCGACGCCAGCACGCGGTGGAACCGCTGGGCATCCCTGAAGCCGTTGACGAAGGCCGCGCCCAGCCAATAGCGGTGCGTCAGCATGCAGCCCTTCGGAAAGCCGGTGGTTCCCGAGGTATATTGAATGTTCATCAGGTCGCCCTGCCCGGGCTCGGCGCCGTCAAAGCGGGCATCGGCGGCGACCGAGGCGAGCAATTGATCGATGGTGATCGCTTCGGCCGGCAGCAGGCTCGGCGTTCCGGCCTCGCCGGCCATCCGGATCACCCGGTTCCGCGCCGGGAACCGGCCGGGTTCCGCCAGCGCAACGGCCTCCTGCCACTGGCTGCCGCATTCGTCGTGAATGACCAGGACCTCAGCCTGGGCGTCGCCCAGCACATAGGCGAGCTCACGGCCGGTATAACGCAGGTTCACCGGCACCATGACGGCACCGATCCGGGCCAGCGCGAGCCATGTCGTCGGCATTTGCGGACAGTTCGGCAGCATCACGCCGACCCGCATGCCGCGGCCGACCCCGAATGCCGCGAGCGCCGCCGCCATCCGGTCGACCGCGCGATCCAAGGCGCCATAGGTGATCGTCTCGCCGGTCTCGAAGAAGTTCCAGGCGAGCGCATCCGGCGTTTCCGCCGCGGCCTCCCGAAGCAGCGCGCCGATATTGCGCGGGAAGCTGAAGGCTTCCATCTCGCGATGCCGGTCGGCCACGCTCAGGGCCGCCAGGCGGGCCAGATAGGCATCGGCCCAGACGGGCTGCGTAGTCTCGATAGGCTCTTGCGTCATGTGATTTCCAAAGGCGATTTGCGTTCGAACAAGCTCTGAAGTTATGAACAGTGCCGGCAGCGCGAGGCGATCTCCTCGCCTATCCGCGGTCGGCCCTCGGCCTCGGAAACCTACGGCCATATCTTGCCTTCAACGGCCTGCCGGGTGCCTGAAGGGATGTTGCGGAGCGGAGTATTCCGCGCGCGTCCGAAAGCTGCAAATTTCTTTTTTGCCGTAATTCATTCTCTGTGGTTATGTTCATGCGTCATCATGTCGAGGATGTCATGCGGATCACTCACCGCCAGCTCGAGGCCTATATCCAGTTCATGGAAACCGGCACGGTCACCGCCGCGGCGGAGCGCATGCGGCTGTCCCAGCCGGCCATGAGCAAGATCCTCGCGGGCCTCGAGATCGACCTCGGGCTCAACCTGTTTCTGCGCGAGCGCAAGCGCCTCGTGCCAACCGGCCAGGCGCATCTGCTCTATAAGGAGGTTCGCCGGCTATTCGCCGCCCTCGGCGATGTCGAGCGCTTCGCCCAGGACCTGCGCAGCCTGCGCATGGGCGAGTTGCGCATCGTCTCGGCGGCCTCCATCGGCCATACCCTGGTGGCCGATGCCCTGGTCGACTTCGCGACCGCCAACCCGTCGGTCTCGGTCTCGCTCGACGTCTCCAGCGTCGTGGGCAACGACGTGCTGGGCCAGAATGTCGATATCGGCTTCTCGGTCAGCCAGTTCCACCACCCGGATCTGTTGACCTACCCGCTGTTCCACGCCGGCGCGGTCTGCGTGATGACCCGCGACCACCCGCTTGCCGGGCGCGAGGTGATCGTCGCGGCCGACCTGGAAGGGGCGGAGTTCATCTCCTTCACCCGCAACAGCCGGATGCGCCACCTCACAGATGCGGTGTTCGAGCAGCAGCGGGTATCGCGCAAGATGCGTGCCGAGGTGTTCTCCTCGGTCGAGGCCAATGCGCTGGTCTCGCGCGGTTTCGGCATCGCCATCGTCGAGCCAATGAGCGTCCACCAGGGTTTCTGGCCGGGCCTGGTCGCGCGCCGTTTCGAGCCCGCGATCGAGTTCACCTTCAACGCAGTGCTGCCGCGCGGCCGGCAGGTCTCGCCGCTGACCAAGGCTTTCCTGCAGGAATTGCGGCGGCGGATCGAGGCGCTGAGCCGCGGCGAGGATCCGCGCGCGGCGGCCAGCCTGTCGATCAGGCTGCCACCGCGCCGCGGCCGGGACGGAAATGTCTCAGGCGCCGTCGCGCCGGACGAAGAAGGTGAGCCCGGCGACCCGATCGAGCACCAGGACCGCGATGAAGGTGACCAGCACGCTGATCGTCGAGATGGCGGCAAGGACCGGCGTCGCTGAATCCTGGATGAAGGAGAAGATCTGCACCGGCAGCGTCGTGATGTTGGGGCCGATGAGGAACATCGTCACCGTCACCTCGTCAAAGGAAATGATGCCGGCGAAAAGCAGCGAGGTCAGGATGCCCGACCGGCACATCGGCAGCACGATGTCCCTGAGCGCGCGCCACTCGCTCGCGCCCATCACATTGGCCGCTCGGATCAGGTCGGGATCGATGCTGCGCAGCGCGACATGGATCGGCCGGTAGGAAAAGGGCAGCGTCACCACCAGATGGGCGAGAATGATGCCCGGCGCCGAGCCGATCAGGTCGAGCTTGGCGATCAGCGCCACCATGGCGACGCCCATCGCGGCATGGGGAAAGAACAAGGGCGAGAAGATCGCCAGTTCCAGCCAGGCGGCGATCCGTGGCGCATAGCGCTGGGTGTAATAGGCGGCCATGAAATTGAACGCGGTGACCAGCACCGCCGTCACCGCGGCAATGCCGATGCTGACGGCGAAGGCGCGTGGCCAGCGCGGGTCGACGATCGTCTCGCGATACCATTTCAGGCTCAGCGCCTCCGGCGGAAACTGGATATAGCTGCTGTCGCTGAAGGAGGCCGCCACGACGATGGCGATCGGCGCCGGCAGCGAGACGAGCAGGACGATGCCGAGGGCCTTGGTCAGTCTGTGCGTCGATACCATGGCTGTTACTCCTGGCCCTTGACCAACCACCGCTCGATCAGTTTGAGCAGGAGCAGCGACAGGAAGCTGATGGTCAGCAGGCAGATCGACCAGGCGGCCGCCTTGTTGATGTTGAAGGTGTACATGACCTCCTGATAGATCTGCGATCCGACGAATTGATGCGACATGCCGCCGAGGATGATCGGCGTGACGATCGCCCCGATGCTCGCCAGGAAAATGACCATCAGCGCGGTAAAGGCGCCCGGCAGCGACAGCGGCAGCACGATATGGCGGAAGGTCTGGAAGCCGCTCGCGCCGAGCACGCCCGATGCCTCCTCCAGATTGCTTTCGATCGCCAGCAGCGAGGCCAGGATCGAGATGACAGCGAAGGGGATCAGCACGTGGGTCAGGCCGATGACGATGCCGAGATCGTTGAACATCAGGGCCAGCGGCTGCTCGATCACGCCGACCCAGGCCAGCATGGCGTTGATGACGCCTTTCGGGCCGAGCAGGACCAGCCAGCCATAGGTGCGCACCACCAGGCTCACCAGCCATGGCACCAGCACCACGATCAGCAGCGTGTTGCGCCAGCGATCGGTGCGCCAGAGCAAGAGCGCGATCGGGTAGGAGAGCGCGACCGACAGTACCGAAACGACCAGCGACGAGAGGATCGTGCGCGCGAAGACGACGTGATAGTCGGTCCGGCTGACGATCTGCCGGAAGTAGCGGAGCGACCAGCCGCTGTCGTCGGTGAAGCCGCTGCTGAACAGGTGGATCGCCGATGCGAAGAACATGGCGAGCAGCAGCAGCACCGGCAGGAGCAGCAGCGCCTTGGCCGGCGAAGCGCGTTCCGTCTCGGTCATTGCCGCTCTCCGAAAGCGGTCGCCATCTCGCCCTCGAGCGGCGTGAAGACCTGGGCATCGGCCGGATCGAAGGCGACGGTGCAGGCGGCGCCGACCTCGGGCAGAGCCTCACTGTCGCTGGCGAGCCTGACCGCGGTCATCCGGCGCTCGCCGCAGCGCACCACCACCCGGATGACCGGGCCGAGTGCGATGCGCTCGACCACCGTCGCGGGCAAGGCAAGGCGCCCGGGCGTGATCGCCCCCGGGTGGCGCACCTCGATCCGTTCGGGCCTGAGGCAGACCAGGCAGGACGACCCGGCGGCGGGCACCAGGTCGCGCGCGCTCGACGCCGGCAGGCTCAGCCGGCCGACGCTCGTGTCGATATCCATCGCGCCGCCGCCCGCCGAGACCACCGAACCGGTTATCTCGTTCAGCTCGCCGATGAATTTGGCGACGAACAGGTTTTCCGGCCGGGCGTAGATCGCCTGCGGCGAGCCGAATTGCTGCACCCTGCCGGCGCTCATCACGACGACGCTGTCCGACATCAGGGTCGCCTCTTCCTGGTCGTGCGTGACGAAGACGAAGGTGGTCTTGAGCTCCTTCTGGATCTCCTTCAGGCTGACCTGAAGCTGCTTGCGCAATTGCAGGTCGAGCGCCGAGAGCGGTTCGTCCAGCAGCAGGATCGACGGTTCCAGCACCAGCGAGCGGGCCAGCGCGACGCGCTGTTTCTGGCCGCCGGAGAGCTGCGAAATGCGGCGCGCGCCAAGGCCGCCGAGGCCGACGAGGTCGAGGAACTGCCCGACCTTGCGGCGCATCTCCTCGGCCCCGACCTTCCGCAGGCGCAGGCCATAAGCGATGTTCTCCTCGACGGAGAAATGCGGAAACAGCGCGAGATTCTGGAACACCATGCCGATCGGCCGGCGCTGCGGCGGCAGGCCCGCCATGTCGCGCCCGTCAATGGCGATGCCACCGGCGCTCGGCTCGGTGAAACCGGCGATCAGGCGCAGCAGCGTGGTCTTGCCGCAACCGGACGGCCCGAGCAGCGTCAGGAACGTGCCCGAAGCGATCGCCAGGCAGACATCGGACAGGACGCGCGTGCTGCCGTAATTTTTCGATACACCGGCGATGTGAATGGATCCCTGGGACGCTGGCCCGGGATGGGCCGGAGCGCGAGGTCCGGACGTGGCATGAGACATGGATTGATCACCGGGAAACGATGGAGAGGCGGGAGACGGACCGGCCGTCTCCCCGAGAATGCCGGCCGGTTCAGCGGCGCGCGCCGGCGGCGATCTGCTCGACCTGATTGAGCCGATCCTCGTAATTGCTGACGATGACATTCCAATCAGGAATGTACATGCGCTTCATCAGCTCGGCGCGCGTCATGCCCAGGCTGCGCTCGACCTCCGGCGGCAGGACCGCCATATTATTGGAGGGGATCGAGCCGTTCTGGGCGGACATCCGCGTCTGCGCCTCGGCGTCGATGAGGGCGTTGAGATAGGTGATCGTCTGGGCCCGGTTGGCCGATCCCTTGGGCACGACGACGACATAGGGCAGCATCAGCGCGCCCTCGCGCGGGATGACCATGTCGATGGTCGTCTGGCCGTCGCGGCGCAGGTTCCAGACCCGCGTGGAGTAGAACGGCACCGCCGCCACCTCAGCCCGCGCCAGCAGCGTGTTCATGTGGGCAAGCGAGGTATAGGTCGTCAACGCATTGCCGAATATGGCGCGCAGCGGAGCGACACCCGGCTCGACATTGCCGGCATTGCCGCCATTGGCATGGGCCAGGATCGTCAGGTCATAGGACGTGGCATAGATCGGCCGGGTGACGGCCAGCTTGCCCTTCCAGCGCGGATCGGCAAGGTCGTTCCACGACTGGAAGTCGCTCGCCTTGGCCAGGGTCGTGTTGAAGGCGATGGCATAATAGGCGAAATGCGTGGACAGGCCGACGATCTTGCCCTGCGTGTTGCGCACCACGAGTTCCGGCGGAAGGTTGGCGATGCCCGGGATCTCGCGATCCTCGAATGTCTCGAGCAGGCTGGATTTGGCGAGACCGATGGCCTCGAAATAGGTCACTTCGACCACATTGTATTGCGAGGCGGTCGGCGACCTGACCAGGCCGGCGGTGTTGGGAACCTCGGCCATCCGGGCGGGGATGCCGGTCCGCTGCACGAAGGGGGCCTGGAAGTGATCGCGCAGGATCGCGGCCCCGCCGCCACCCCAGGTCGCATGAATGACGTCGGCCCGGGCGAAGCCGCCCGCCATCACCAGGACCGCCAAGGCCGAGACCCATCGCTTCATTCGAATTCTCCCAAGTTCCCACGGGAGCCGTCATCCGTCGCGGCTCCTTCGCGCCTGGACAGTCATCCGCGTCACCCGCCATTGCAAATTCAAACGGGCGAGCACTTCATTCGCTGAGGTTATGAATTGCTCCGATCTGGCCGGCGTCTTCCGCGATCGCGCGGAACGGGCTTCGGCCGAGCCAGGGGTCACGCCTTCTCAGGCGGTCGGCCTACCGGATTGTCGTCCTCACCCGGGCATCCAGCCCAGCCTCATGTCGCGGCCCCTGAAATCTCGCGTGTCGAAGCCATTGACTCACATTTTTTTGTTCGATATCGAACCATATGGTTAGATATCAAATTAATGGAGATCGAACCGTGAAACGCCGCCTCTTCCTCCTGTCGGCCGCCTCGGCCGGCCTCGTCGCCGTCACCGGTGTCACCGCCTTCGCGCTCACCCGGACACCGCTCCGGGCGCTTCAGCCCTGGAGGGACGCTGGCGTATCGCGCTCTGATCCGCGCCGTTTCGTCATCGAACATGCGGTGCTGGCGCCCAATCCCCATAACCGACAGCCGTGGATCGTCGAGTTCACTGCTCCGGAAACCATGACGTTATGGTGCGACCTGAGCCGGCGGCTGCCCGAGACCGATCCCTTCGACCGGCAAATCCTCATCGGCCTCGGCTGTTTCACGGAACTCGCGGCAATCGCCGCGACGGCCGTCGGCTATCGCCTGGAAGTGACGCCGTTTCCCGAAGGTGAGCCGCAGCCGCGCCTCGACCGGCGGCCGGTGGCGCATCTGCGATTGATCGGCGACGGCGCCGTGAAGGCTGATCCGCTCTTCGCGCATATCAAGGCGCGACGCTCGTCCAAACAACCCTACGACCTCGCTCGGACGCTGCCCGAGGCGGCGGCCGGCGATCTCGCGGCCTTGTCGTCGCCACTGGCCGCGGTCACCACGCTTGCCGATCCGGCGCTGGTCGGCCGGATCCGCAACCTCACCTGGGAGGCCTGGGGCATCGAGGCGCGCACCAGGCGAACCCACATGGAAAGCGTCGATCTCATGCGTATCGGCCGCCGCGAGATCGAGGCCAACCCGGACGGCATTTCACTCGGCGGGCCGATGCTGGAGGGACTGTCGATCATCGGCCAGCTGTCGCGCCGGCAACTCGCCGAGGTCGGCTCGCCGGCCTTCGAAAAGGGCGAGGCGATGTATCGCGCCATGCTTGCCGGCACGCCGGCCTACCTGACCGTGGCGGCGCCGGATGCCGGCAGGATCGGCACATTCGCGGCCGGCCAGACCTATCTGCGTGCCAATCTCGCCGCCACATCCTTAGAGCGCGATCGGCTCAGTTTGAATCGAAGGGGGATTCCCTTGGAGCTTCGGTTCTGATTCAAACTATCTGCTGGGCGGAGGCCAGCAGATATGCCGAAGCCCTATTCCCTTGATCTGCGTGAGCGGGTGGTGGCCCGGGTGCTGGCG
>JAFKKV010000056.1 GCA_017304475.1 Hyphomicrobiales bacterium
ACGAGAGCCAGAGGACGACCGGACCATGCTCACCCGCGGTTCTGTTCCCAGGGTGTTGCGGTCCCGGCCATCCGCGTCGAGGCCGGTGGCCACCGGCCTCGACGCACCTCTCAGCTTGCACCAAGTCGGCCCGATCAACATGCAAGGGTTTGAAGAGGGCCGAGCCATCAATTCCGGGCGGGAATGCACTGATAGCGCCGACGCACCCCCCTCACCCGGCCGCTGCCGCGGCCACCCTCTCCCGCGAAGGCGCGGGCGAGGGTTCGCGCGCTCATCGCATCATGCCCCATTCGTCATTCGCTATCCGCTCGCCGCCCGATATTGCGGCGCGGAAGCCAGGTAACGGCCGAATGCATCCGCGTCGGGCGGCGAGAATTTCTCGGCCAACGGGCTGCGCTTGCTTGTCGTCGCGCCGATATCGGCGAGCAATTCATCGAAATGCTTGAAGTGAAAGGGTGCCACGCAGAGCCCGCCATAGACGCTCGCCGCGGGCCGCTCCTCGCGCTTCCAGTGCAGCATCATGTCGATATTCTCGCGCATCTCCGCGGCGCCCGGCTGGCGGGCAAGCTGGCCGTCGGCATAACGCACCAGCCAGTTGGCGCCCATTTCCGCGCAGAGCACGGTGGCGAAGGACGAATTGAAACCGACAAAGCCCATATCGGGCAGGTCGGGATTGGCGATCAGCCGGTAGAGCCGGTACTGACCATCGGGCTCGACGAGCCTTGCCCGATAGTCCTCGGGCAGGAACGGCACGCCGAGCTTCCAGCCGGTCGCCTGGATGACCACGTCGGTATCGAGCCGCTGGCCGTCGCTGAGCACCACGGTGCGGCCGTCATAACGCTCGATCGTGCCCAGAACGGCGTGAATGCGCCCGTCCGCCGCCATCGGATGATAGCCGGGCGTGGCGATCGGGATCGAGCAATTGATCGCCGTCTCGATCGGCGTGGTCGGCACCATGCCGGATTTTCTCAGCTTCAGCTGGATCTTGAGCAGGCTCTCCAGTGCCCGCCAATTGGCCCAGACGAAGGGCTTGGCAAGGCTGTGGTTCAGCCGCGTCCGGCGGGTCTGGCCCCAACCGCCGAACATTTCCTCCTGGGCGCGGGCATAAACGATGCGCTTGAAGTTGATCAGCCCGCCGATGAAGTAGGGAATGCGCCAGAGCGGCTCGCGCATGACATTGGTGACCGAGGCAGCACCCGCCTTGACCGCATTGACCGCGATGTCGGTGGCCGATTTCGAGCCGCCCAGCACGATGACGCGCTTGCCCTTGAGGGTCGCCGGATCGGTATAGTCGGAGGAATGCATGATGGCGCCGCCGGCCGCGACGAAATCCGGCGCGCCGGGATGATCGACCATGTTCTTGTCGGAGAACTGGCCAGTGCAGATCACGACGAAATCGAACTCTTCCCGGTTCGCGGGACCATCGCCGGCCTGAATCTCCAGCGTCCAGCCGGGACGCCCGGCCGGGCGGCGCGCCATGGCGACCACCTTGCTGTTCAGCCGGAGATAAGGTGTCAGGTCGTTCTCGGCCGCGAAGTCGACCAGGTACTGGTGCACCTGCGGTCCCTTCGGCCATTCCGGATAGGAGGCCGGCATGGCCTTGCTGGTATAGCGATAGAGCTCTTTCGGGCTCTGGGTCTGGACATCCGGATAGGAGCGGCTCGGCTCCCAGACGCCGCCGATATCGCCGCCGCGTTCCAGGATGGTGATGCGGTGGCCGCGTTCCCTGAACACCTTGGCCGCGACCAGGCCGGAAATGCCGGCGCCGACGATGCAAACATTCTTCTGCGCAACCATGATCCGGGCCTCGCTCGAGCGGGTTTGGGAAAAGGCACTGCAATGGGGGGAATTGGGGCCCGTCGCTTCGCCCGAACAGGGCGAGCGAGCACGGTTGAAGCGGGCCCCCCGGCTGCCGAAGGTCTCTACGTCACCCCCGGCCGAGCCGGAGCGGAAGCCCTTGCTTCTGCGGAGGCGAGGGGAAGGGGGTCCAGGGCCGCTTCATCGACGCTTGCCGCGCATGCCATCGACGTGGTTGCCCGACGTTGAGGTCGCGCGCTGCAACTCCTGGACCCCCTTCCCTCGCCCTGCGGGCTCGCCGGGGGTGACGTAGAGAAACCCGGCAGCCGGTCGCCCACCTCAATAGCGCTCGCGCCGCCCCGCCGGGGCCAGCACGGCGCGGTGGTTCAGGCGAGAACCTCGAAGTATGGCCGATGGCGGCACAGGCCCTCAGGCATTGGCCTCGGGCGGCAGGAAATTAACCTCGTGGCGCGCCGAGATCTTCACCACTTCTGCCGGGTCCGCGACATTGTGGAGGTTGTTGAACAGCTCCTCCAGCATGCGCGACGGCGACACCCAGAACAGCGCGCGGGCCGGCTTGTCCGACTTGTTGAAATAGCCATGCGGGATGCCGCGCGGCAGACGCACGAGGTCGCCCGCCTTGGCCTTCACCCACTGGCCATCGAGCTTCAGGTCGAGCACGCCCTCCTGCACCAGGATGAACTCCTCCTGGGTCGGATGGATATGCACCGGCACGAACTGGCCGGGCTCGCTATTGGTCTCGAAGGCGAAGGTGGACTCGCACACCGCCTTCGGGAAATAGACTTGGCCGAGAATGTTCCAGGTCTTGCCGGCATAACCGGCGCCGCCCTGCGTGATGCCTTTTTCGAGTTCCGCCAATCGATCCTCCCCAGGATGTGTCCGCCTTGCGCGGCGGCTGATGACGTTACGAGAGCGCGAATGGACGGCAAGCGCAATCCGGATCGCGCAGGGCAGAGTCCGGATTGCGCGGATTTTTTGGCATGAGGGCGGGCATCAGCCACAGATCCCGACCGCGCCTGCTGCGCGTGTCCCGTCGGCTCGCCGCCGGCTGTCTCAATAGACGAATGTCAGCCCCAGAACCGGACCGTGCTGCAACGTTTCCAGTTTGACCGGCCCGGCATTCGGGTCCTGATAATTCTGGTACAGGACGCGATATCCGACCCTGTAGGTGACCGGCGTGTTCATCAGCATGCTGTTGTAGCCCAGATAGGCTTGGCCGCTGACGCTGGCGCGCGTCCCCAGTCCAAATCCCCCGATATCGAGCTGAGCGAACAGGTTCCAATGCGCGTCGAGGTCGTAATAGACGCGGCTGCCGACGAATATATCGGCCCAGGAGCGGCCATGGCTCGAGACGTGACCGGCAAGGCTCGTCCGAAGTCCGACCTGGCTCCAGCGGACACCGACGACCGGCTCGATGGCGAAGACCTGCCGGTCGCCGAGGAGCGTCCGCCCGCCCAGCGCACGTTCATAGATCCGGTAATAGGCGCCGACGGCGAACAGGGCCGACGTGTTCACCAGCCTGAGCTGGTCGCCCAGAACGCTCTCCGCCTGGCTCGTCCGGGCATATTGGGCGTCGAACGACAAACCGACCGTGCCGTTGGTAATGCCGGCACTGCCCATGACACTGAGGTCGAGCGTTTTCAGGACATCCCCGAAGGACGCATCCAGGACGGTCGAGCGGCCAAGAATGTCCGACCTGCCATGGACCGATGCCGCCCAGACATAGGGGCTGACCAGGACACGCCAGCGATCGGGAGCCGGTGCCGACGGTATCGAATCCGGCGGCTTGTCCTGCTGCGCATGGGCGGCTCCGGCGCAGAGCGCCAGAACCATGGCAACAGCGCCAAGGCCACGAACCGTGGTGTACGTCAGGCGGCCGCCGCGGCGGTGGGCATGCGCATGCATCGCTATCACCTCATCGAACGGCCAAGGCCGCGGCTTCGTCGACGCAGTTGATCCGCGGCTGACGATTCGCCTGGCGCGCACGCGTCAGTTCTTCACGCGCGGCCTGAAGATCGGCGAGAAAGGCAGGATCGGAATGCAGGCGCGACAACGTGGCGGCAGCCATGGTCCGGCCCGCTTCGACATCGCTCTGCCAGTGCGCATTGCAAATGACCCGGCTCTGTCCGAAGGCCAGTCCGCGCGCCAGGATCGCATTCGAACGCTCCGGATTGATCTCGGCCAGTGCCAGGGCCCAGCCCCAGCCGACCGCGGAGTGACCGGACGGATAGGATCCGTCGGTCCGAAGGATCGCCTCGTCGCCGGGCGTGCAGGTGCCTTCGGCGTGCCTGACGAAAGGACGCGTCCGCCGGACCTTGTTCTTGACGCCATAGGTGGACAGGCCGACATCGGTCAGCAGCTTCCGCATCAGGGTGTAGAGACGCGGCGTATTCGCTTCCTCGATGGCGATGCCCATGGCGCAGGAGAAGTTCTCGGCAGGCTGCGGGAAATTCAGTCCAGCGTCGCGGACCGCCTGCTGCCAGCGCGCCGATCCTCTCAGCCGCGCAGCCTCCGTGTGCGCCTCCTCGTCGCGGGCGAGCGCCGCCGAACCGTCTGCCGGCGAGGCCGGAAGGAGCAGCAGGCTGTCGGGCAAGTCGGCCTGCTTCAGATAGCCTGGCACAAGATTGAAGTGCGGATCGGTCGGCGCATTGGAGCTGGCACTATTATTGGTCTGCGCGCCAACCGGCCCCGCCACAGTGATCATAAGGGATGCCAGGATCACGGAGAGGAGTTTCTGCTTCATCGTGCTCGCCACATAAGCCAATGGGTCTATCCAGCTCTGCTCTGGGTAATGAATCGGAGGTCGGGCGGAGGCGCGGGTCGCGGCGCATCACGTATCGCCGCGAGTTGATTGCCGCGAACCGATGGAATGCCTGGCCGGTTCCTGGGCCCGGTCGATCCAACGCTCGCCGCTCCAAGGACAGTTCTCGTCCTGATCGGGCTTGTCCCGGCCACCCACGAATTGATGACCGCGAGCGGCAGAATGCGTGGATGCCCGGGACTAGCCCGGGCAAGACGACGTATCTCTGGGGCTCAGTTCACGGGACTTGCCTCCGGGAGCTTCCAGCTCCCGTCGAGAATGGACTGCTCCGGACGATAGAGCCGCGCGGTGTAGTTCCACCCTTCGACGATCGGCAGGCAGTTTGGAATCTTGCCGTCGCAGCCGCCGAACTGGATCCTCACCGAGCCGTCGGCGTTCTTCTTCGCGGTAATGCTGTTGATCGAATAGGCGTTGTAGGCGTTCTTCTCGAAGAAACCCCGCGGGTTGTAGACGCTGATCGACCAGAACTCCTTCACCGGCACATTCGCCGGCACGTGGAGGGTGTGGACTGTCCGGCCATCGTTTTTGGCGGGCGTGGTGCTCACATAAGTGGCGTCCCTGTCGGGAATGCCGCCCCATCCGGAGGCCGTGCCGATCAGGTGCTGGATCGGATCGACCTGGCCACGCGCTCCGAAGGCGCCCTGAAAAGACGGCTGATGTTTTGCCAATACCAGCAGCGCATTGCGGATATCGGTGAGGCTGGCTTCGTCCCAGTTGGGAAGCTCGAGCCGCCCTGTCGCGTTCTGGCTGACCTTGATCGCGTCCTGAAGCCTGTGGACCTCTTCGAGATCCTTGCGATCATTGGGATCGACCAGCGTCCGGACTGCGACGAAGGCATATCGGGTACCCACCGATTGCTGCGTCAGCGTGACCGGCTGCGTCCCGTAGGCGACGACCGGCAGGTAGTGGTCCTGGTCGACCACCATCATCGACATGTAGCGCCTGCCCGTGTCGGGCAGCGTCAGCGTGACCGGCCCGCCGGCGAGATCAAACACCGCGAACGAATAAAGCGTGTCCCGGTTCATGCGAATGACCGTCTGATTGTCGATCGACGCGGGCTCCCGGGAGTGCTGGAACCGGCCCAGTCCGCCGATGACCCTGGCATTCATCGCGAGATAATTGTCGGTCTCCGCGCGATTGAAATTGTTCGTGGTGACCGGCACTCTGCTGCTGGTCGCCTGGGCGAATGCCCCACTGGCCAGCGCAACCGAAGCCATTGCAAGACCGATCCCGACCAAGCGCAACATCGACATACCTCTTCCTTCAAGGCCACGCCTGGGAATGCCGTGTGGCCATCCCATCAGGCGCGGCAAGGCCAACTCAAATGCTGTCCAGCTGATCCCCGTCCGATCGGCCGACGCGCTTTGTGCGGGTCATTTCGAGCATGGGCAGGTCGCCCGTCTTGCCATTTCGCGCCAATCGCCCTCAGGCGGCCGGATTTCTCCCATGCGGCGCCCGCGATGACCGGCCGCCCCCGAGCGATCCTTCCGCAGGATGCAGCTCAGCCCCTCGGACGGCCTATTTCGGAAACAGGAACTGGATCTGTGTCCGGATCTGCCAGGACGAACCACCGGTCGGCGAGACGGCGTTGTAGTAGGCGGCAAGCTGCATGTTCACGGCCTGCTCGCCGATCTTGAAGGCGCGGCCGAACCCGCCGCCGACCGGCAAGGTCCAGCGCTCGCTCGACTTCGCTTGCCAATTCGCGCTGATCACCGGAGATGAGGTCAGATACCAGCCGTCGTGAAGGTTGTAGTTCACGAAGGGCTGGATGGTCGTCTGGTTGACCGTGTGACTGTCATCGAAGGACCACATGTGATTGACCAATGCGCCGATCACCCAGGGGCCAGACATCGTCAATGCAACCGCGCCGGCGCCGGCTCCCCAAGCGGCCCTCCCGAGAGCCCTGTCGGTCGATGTGGGAAGCTGGAATGTCGGCCCGACACCCCAGATGATGCCGGCGGTCGGCTGCTTGGGCGAGAGGAAAAAGCTCGGATTGACATTGCCCAGGCCAAATTCGCGGTCGCCTCCGATCGCGAGCGCCGGCTGCGAGATGATGGGCGCGATCCAGCGCGTGATCAGATTCCAGTCGTCGTTCAACGAGATCGGAATGACCGGCTGGACATTCATGACGTTCTGGAGGCCGGAAGTGGGGCCGACGCCGAAGTTCATGTTGTTCTGGATCGGCAGGCTGATCACGGTGGAAAGGGGATTTTGCGCGGCCCTCGCGAGATCCCCGCCTCCCGTTTCCTCGGCGCGGGCGAATGAGGCGGCGGCGAGGCTCCATGCGGCCACGGCGGAAATAAGCGCCCGATTATGCATCTGTTTTCATCCCGTGGTCGCCCACAACCCCGATTTCGCGGGATGCGGAGCAGATCAAGAACGCTCAAATGCTGTCTGACCGATCACCGTCTGATGTGCAGACGAACGTTGCTCGGATCATTTCGAGCATGGGTGGGTCCCCGGTCTTGCCATTTCGCGCCAATGGCTCTTCGGCACCCGCATTTCCCCCATGCCGCGCGCGCCTTGCGCCTCGCCACCCCGGCCCGAAACCGCGGAAAGACGGCGAAGCCGCCGCCGATCGAGCCGCGCGCTCCGCCCCCCGCGGGAGCCGCCGGGTGCGCGGCGATCGCAAGCCGGGCGGGACACGCTGCGCCCCGATCTTTCCGTGCATGGCAGATGGCAGGCCTTGCCATTTCGCGTTCATCGCTACTGGCTATTCACGATCTTCCAATAACCAATCCCCGGAAGCACCAGCATCGCCCCTGTGATCGCCGCGAGATCCAATGCCCAGCATTCCTTTGACGCGCTCCCAGTTGCTTCTTCCCTTCGTCGGAATTCTCGACGAAATGGGCGCGCCGACGAATTCGCTGCTGGAAAAATTTCGGCTTCCGTCCGCCCTGGAAGAAAAGCACGATCTCTACGTACCGCTCCTGCCGGCGCTCCATTTCGTCGACGCCGCCCAAAGAGGTCAGGGCATCGAGGATTTTGGCTTCCTCGCCGCTCAGCGGCTGCATTTCACCCATCTCAGTGAAAAGACACGGGCCCTGATCGCCCATTCCCCGACATTGCTCGTGGCGCTGCGGCATTCCTGCCATTGGGCGTCGCGCGAAGACACCATTCTGACGATGTGGATCGAACAGCACGGCGACCACGCGCGGATTTGCAGCAGGCTCGCCGGAACGCACGGTGCTCTGCACCTGAAATACGTGCAATGGATTCAGAACATCTTCTCGATCTACACCGTGCGGCAATTTGCGGGGCCCGGCTGGATGCCGACGGAGATTGCCTTTGAATCGCATTATGCGCCGAGCCCGGCGACACAATCCTCCTGGCCCAATGTGCGGTTCCTGTCAGGCCAGCGTGCCGCCTGGATCAGCGTGCCGGTCTCGCATCTGAGCCTCCCCAACCGCTCCACCGGACTGTCTCCTCCGCAGCACGATCACGAGGAAGGCCCTTCCGGCTACGACATTGTCGAACTCCTCAAACTGATGTTGCCGGCCTATCTGGATGAGGGAGCGCCAGCTCTCGCCGACGTCGCGGAGATGGCCGGCGTCAGCGCGCGCACCTTTCAACGCAAGCTCTCTCTTGTCGGCCTTGCCTATTCGGACATCCTCGAGACGGTCCGGTACGAGCACGCGAGCCGGCTTTTGCGCGACACCAATGTCAAGATCATCGAGGTGGCGTTGTCTGCCGGCTACGCCGATCCAGCCCATTTCAGCCGCGCCTTCCGCCGGATTTCCGGCGTTCCACCGCGGCAGTTTCGAGAGCAATCGCGGAGACGGCAAGCGGGCGAAGCGTTCTGAACAGAGCGGGCGGCGGGTTTGCCTGTTGCGATAGGTTTTCCCGCGAAGAGCAGCGTGGTGGTCACGACCTAATGCTGCTTTCCGAGAGTGGTCGCACGAGACCCGCCGAGGCGGATGCCCCGAAGGAAGAAACTCAACCCGATCGACCCTCTCCCAAAGGGAGAGGGTGGCGCCGTCAGGCGCCGGGTGAGGGGTCGTCCATCTCCGGAGAGGGCGGTATGCGGCGCGAGCTTCGGCATCAAGTCTCGACGCCTACGCCCCTCACCCGGCAGCTGACGCTGCCACCCTCTCCCTATGGGAGAGGGTTGATTCATCAGCGCTTTCCACCCCCTCACCCCTCCGGCACCACCGACAAACTCCGCTTCAGGCATTTCAGCGCGAAGCAGGAGCGCGAGTGGCGCACGCCCGGGATCTTGTAGAGTTTCTTGCGCAGGAACTCCTCGTAGCCGGCGGTGCCGCTGACCGCGACCTTGATGAAATAGTCGTATTCGCCTGTTGTCAGATAGGCTTCCAGCACTTCGGGCAGCGCCGCCATGGCCGCGCCGAAACGTTCCAGCACCTCGTCGTCATGGCGCTCCAGCGTCACCTCGATGATGACGGTTTCGGTCAGGCCGAGGCGCTGCTGGTCGAGGATGGCGGCATAACCCTGGATCGTGCCGTCCTCCTCCAGCCGCTTGACCCGCTGCCAGCACGGGCTGGTGGAGAGCCCGACCCGGCCGGCCAGCTCGCTCATCGACAGGCGGCCGTCCGCGAGTAGCTCCTTCAGGATCCGGCGGTCGATGGCATCGAGCGGTCTGGACAAGGCAGGCTCCCGATCTGCTGCAGCGCAACAATACAGTCGATTTTACCGCCCACCTCCACTTTAGCCAAACGGTCATTTCGACATGCCTCCCGCCAGCCGCAAATTCGGCAAGTCTTGCTGCGGCCCTTGCCATAGCATGGCCGGCGCTCCGGGGAGACCGCCATGCACAGGATCGACTTTCGCACCGACACGCCGCTGGACGACCTGCCGCGTGCCTTCGACATCCTGCGCAAGCTGAACTACCGGCTCGGCGCCGCCTCCGTGACGGCGGATGACGACCGCCCGGCGCGGATCTCGATCTCTTTCAGCCCGAACGGCCTCCTGTCGGTCGAGACCTTTGTCGCGCTGATCGAGCGGCTACCCGGCGCCGTCGATATCAGGCATGCCGCGCCGCCCCCGGCCGAACCGCTGCGGCACGACCACGGCACACCCTACGAAAACGCCTCCCGCGAAAGAGCTCTGGCGTGACCGCGACGGCGCCCTTCCCCCGGCCGCGCACGCTGATCCATCCTGGCCGGTTCAACCCGGTGCGCATCCAGAGCCTCGCCTCGGCCTCGGCGCGGCATGTGCGCCTGGCGCTTCAGCCGGGCCTCAGTCTCTACGACGCGCTGGTCGGCCCGCTCGCGGGCCAGGGCATCACATCGGCCTCGACCACCATTCTCGGCGGCTTCTTCGACGATCTCTCCTATTGCGTCGCGCCGCCGGACCCGACTGGCCGGGCGGTCATTGCCTATACCAGCCCGATCGCCGCCGGCCGCGCCTTCATGGTGTTCGGCAATGCGACCATCGGCAAGAGCCTGACGGGGGCGCCGCTGGTGCATTGCCACGCCGCCATCCGCACCGAGGCCGGCGCCATGATGGGCGGCCATATCCTGACCGAGAGCTGCATTGTCGGACCGGAGCCGATCCCCGTGCTGGTCACCTCGCTCGACGATTTCGAGCTGCGGCAGGCCTATGACGCGGAAACCAACATCCCCTTGCTGCAACCGCGCGAGATCGCCCTTCATGCCTGACGCCATTGTCGAGACCGGCCGGATGGGCCGCGTCGCCTATG
Source organism: Hyphomicrobiales bacterium (assembly GCA_017304475.1). Lineage (GTDB taxonomy): Bacteria > Pseudomonadota > Alphaproteobacteria > Rhizobiales > Phreatobacteraceae > Phreatobacter. The sequence goes on from JAFKKV010000056.1 coordinate 10,299, forward strand.
CCCGCATCGCGCCGAACGAAGACCTGGTCCAGGGCGTCGAAAAGCTCTGCCTCGCGGAAGGCTTCCGCCACGCCTTCGTGCGCGGCGCGCTCGGCAGCCTGGTCGATGCGTGCCTGGCCACCCGCGACGGCGGCTTCGTGGCGGTGAAGGGCCCGGCGGTGGAGATCGTCAGCCTCGCGGGCGAGGTGCGCGAGAAACCGGACGGGTCGGTCCGTGCGGCGCTGTCCGGCGTGGTCGCCGGCACCGACGGCGCCATTCACGGCGGACCTTTCGTCGCAGGCGCCAATCCGATCTGCATGACCTTCGAGGTGACGCTGGAGGAATGGCTGCCGGAGGGGCGGCAGGGAGCAGCGAATAGCGAATAGCGAATAGGGATGCGGCGAACCCCGTCGCGCGCAAACCCTCTCCCACGAAGTCGTGGGCGAGGGTTGGGCGCGTCGCATCATGCCCATTCGCTATTCGCCATTCCCCAATCGCCCCATCATGTTCCCGCAATGCTGAACGCCGAGGCTCTGGTCCCCGCGCGGATGTGCCGCGCCGGCCGGAGCTCCCCGCGCAAGCCATGCCGCCGACCACGACGATCCTCGACATCGTCAAGGCCTTGCGATCCCTGGCGCCGGCCGATGCCGGCCCGCGGCACCGCGTCCGGCTCGCCGAGATCGTCCTTGCGTTTCGGCACGGCGATGGGGTCAAATCGCGCCGTCATGGTTTTGCCGCCGCCCCACCTCGCCTGCCGTCCGGCCCGCCGATGACCACCGCGTCCGGATCGGGCCCGGCTGCCACGCCTGAGACCGCGCGCGGGAATGGACAACCAGGCCGGGCATCTCGGGCGAAACCGCAGGCGATGCGGCCGATCGTCGATCCGCGCCGGGGCGACGTCGAAGACGATGCACTCTCGACCAAACGACGCTCGCTGTTCGCGCTCGCCGGCACGCTGGTCGCCGAGATCAGCCTGCCCAAGCTGATCGCCGCCTGGTTCATCCTGATCATCGGCCCGGGCATCATGCTTGGTCTCGCGCCCCAGGTCGCGCTCGGCTGGGCCTCCACCTTGCAGGCCAAGATCACCTCACCCTATGCCGGCCTCGGCGCGCTGGCGCTGTTTCTGGTGGTCGCCGCCATCGGCTGGTTCGGCGGACGGCCGCTGCTGCGCGCGGCAGAGAGCAATTTCTGGCAGCTAAACTCGCTCGCCGTGCAGCCCTTCTACGTCGCCTGCCGCGAGACGCTGCGGCATTTCGCCGAGAAGCTCCTGCCTGTAGATGCCAGCGAGGCCGCGCGCGCGACGCTGCGTTCGACCACCTCGGCGGCCGCCGGCCTGGTGCTCTGCGGCCTGTCGCTGGCAGCCGTCTTGTCGGCCTGGCCGAGCTCGTCCTGGATCGGCGAGATCGCCGATCTCGCCTCGCCCTATCGGCTCGCCATGACGGCGCTGGCCAATTCGGTCGTGCTGATCGGCGCCTATCTCACCGCGGCGGCCCTCGTCTGGTCGATCGCCGACACCACCATGCCTCAGCCGCGCGCGCTCGACGATTTCGCCGGCGCATCGGCCGGGCGGCGCTGGCGCATCGCCCATCTCTCCGATCTCCACGCAGTCGGCGAGCCCTATGGTCTGCGCATCGAAAGCGGCCGCTCCGGTCCGCGCGGCAATGGCCGGATCGCGGCGCTGCTGCAGCGGCTGGAGCTGGTCCACGCGGCCGAGCCGCTCGACCGGATCGTCGTGACCGGCGACACCACCGATGCCGGCCGCTCGGCCGAATGGGCGGCCTTTTTCGACCTGCTGCAGCAGCACCCGCGGCTGGCCGAGCTGATGCTGATCCTGCCGGGCAATCACGACGTCAATGTCGTCGACCGTGCCAATCCCGCGCGCCTCGACCTGCCGACCAGCCCGAACAAGCGGTTGCGCCTGTTGCGCGCCCTGTCGGCCATGGCGGCGATCCAGGGCGACCGCATGCGGGTGGTCGACCGCGACAAGGGCGCGCTCGGCACGACGCTCAACGCGGCGCTGAAACCGCATCTCGCCAGCTTGACAGGTTTCGCCGATACCGGCGCCTGGCGGCACGCACGGCCGCTCGGCGAGCTATGGCTCGACGTGTTCCCCCAAGTGCTGCCGCCGGCGACCGAGGACGGCCTGGGCATCATCCTGCTCAACTCCAATGCCGATACGCATTTCTCGTTCACCAACGCGCTCGGCATGGTCTCGGCCGAGGATGTCGCGGCGGTCGAAATCGCGCTCACCCGCTATCCCGGCGCCCACTGGATCCTGGGTCTGCATCACCATCTGGTCGAATATCCCATGCCGGCCCGGGCCTTGTCCGAGCGCATCGGCACCGCGCTGATCAATGGCAGCTGGTTCGTCCGGCGGTTGCGCCGCTTCGCCGACCGGATCGTGATCATGCACGGCCACCGGCATGTCGACTGGATCGGCGAATGCGCCGGCCTCACCATCGTCTCGGCGCCCTCGCCCGTCATGGAGGCAAGCGATGCCTGCGAAACCTGTTTCTATGTCCACACGCTGGTGGCGGACGAGACGGGGCTGAAGCTGGGTCGACCCGAGCGGGTGGCGCTGAAAGGCGCGAATGGGGATTAGCGAATAGCGAATTGGGCATGACGCGACGAGCGCGCAAACCCTGATCGCTATTCGCCGCTCGGTCTTCGCCTACCGCAGCCGCAGCCGTTCCACCACCTCGCGCACCTGCCGTTCGGCATCGGCCTCCAGCGGCAGGATCGGCCGTGGCGGGGCGGCCTTGACCAGCCCGAGCGCATTGGCGGCGGCATAGACGACACGCAGGCTGGAATGGGCGATGAACAGGTCCCAGAGCGGCTGCAGCTCGGCATTCAGCCTGCGCGCCTCGGCAGGCTTGCCGCCGCGCACCGCCCGGACGATCGCCATGCAGGGCTCGGGGAACAGGCCGCCGACCACGCTGTACCAGGCGTCCCCGCCGGCGATCAGCGTTTCCGTCACCTTCCAGTCGCCCGAATAGCCCAGCGAAAAGTCCCGGCCGACACGCGCGCGCAGGTCCTCGAGCTGGGCGAAGACATGACCGGCATCGGGCGCCGGGTTCTTCACCGCCGCGATATTGCCGATCTGGCTCAGCCGCGCGATCAGGCCGGCGGAGAAGGTGAAATGGGTGGTGCCGGGATTGTTGTAGATGCAGACCGGCAGCTTCACCGCCGCCGCCACCGCCTCGAAATGGGCAAAGACCTCGCGATCGGTCAGCGGCGTATAGGAGACCGGAGCTAGCAGCAGCGCGTCGGCGCCGGCCTCCTCGGCATCGCGCGCCAGCGCCACCGCCTCGTCGGTGCGCAGCGCGCCCGAGCCGACCAGGACCGGCGTCTTGCCCTTGGCCACCGCGGCAGCGGCAACGATCGCGCGGCGGCGTTCGGCGCGGGTCAAATAGGGATAGCTGCCGGTGCTGCCCAGCAGGCCGATGGAATCGACCTTCGCATCGGTCAGCCGCCTGACCAGCCGCTGCAGGGCTTCGACATCGACCCGGCCGTCGGCGTCAGCGGGTGTGATCGGGAAAGCGGAGAGGCCGCGGAACATCGCATTCACGGGAGAGGTCCTTGTTCGGGAGGCGGATTTCGGTGCACCGGGCATCAAGCCTTGCGCTTCAGCCAGGCGATGACTTCGGCGGCATTCCGGTCGGGCGGAAACACCGGATAGAAGACATGTTCGACGCGACCATCGCGGATGACCAGGGTGAAGCGCTTCATCAGCGTCAGGCCCGAAGTGACGAAGGTCGGCAGCGCCATGGCTGTGGTCAGCGCCAGATCCTCGTCCGACAGGATGGCGAAGGGCAGGTGCAGCCGTTCGGCCGCCTCGCGCTGATAGGTAGGATCTTGCGTCGACAGGCCGTAGAGATGGTCGACGCCCAAGGCCTTCAGCTCGGCGAAGTGGTCGCGAAAAGCGCAGGATTGCGGCGTGCAGCCGCGCGCGCCGGGGATCATGTCCCAGCCTTCGGGATTGTCGGTGCCGGGCCGGCCGGTGCGCGGATAGGCATAGACCACGGTCAGGCCCAGCAGCGCCGAGAGGTCGACGCGCGCGCCGTCGGTGGCGGTGAGCGGAATGGGCGGCACCGGGCTGCCGGCGAGATGGCGCGCCGCGCCATCATCGAGCGGCGCGGGAATGGTGGACCAATCGGGAGCCTCGACCGAACCGGCCATGGACGGATTCCTTCATCTGAGGCGCCGGTCCATAGATGATGACTGGCCTTGGCAACAGCACCAGTAGGCCAGGCTCGACAAGACCACTTTGAGCGGCGGAAGAATGCCTCCGCGCCCTCGCCTCACGCCGCCTTGGCTTCGCTCCGCCCGGCCATGAAGCCGGATATCAGCGCCAGCAATTCCGCGCGGGCCTGCGGCTGGGTCATCGGGTGGTCGGCGCCGGCGATGATGTGCTTGTCGATGCCGGCGAGCCGGGTCGCGTCAATGCCGTCGGAGCCCATATAGAGCGCCAGTTCCTCGAGCCCCGGATCGCCCTCGCTATAGGCGAGCAGGATGCGCGTGCCGCGCCGTGACAGGGCCTCGAAGCCGGCCGCCACCGGATTCTCGGCGTCGCCCGTCGCCTCGTGCCGGCTGAGCCGGGCGGCCAGTTGCTGTAGCGCATGGACCGCCGGCTTGGCGTAACGCTTGGCCAGCGCGACGGTGCGCTCCTTCAGGCGCGCCATCCGGCGCACCGCCTCGCTCAGCTCCTCGTCCTCCTGGCGCTTCTTGAGGTCGATGCTGACGGGCAAGGCCGCCATCCAGGCGCCGAGCGGCAGCTTGTAGCGCGGCCCCCAGACGAAACATTGCAGATTGGTCAGCACCAGCGCCTGAATGCGCGGATCGGCGAGCGCGGCGTGGAAGGCGTGGTGGGCGCCGCTGCAATTGCCGGCGACCGTCACATGGGCCAGGCCGCGCCCGGCCAGCAGGTCGACCGCGGCGCGGATATCGGCAGGCGTCGCCGCATCGTAATAGAACGGCGTCGGCACTTCGGTTTCGGCGCGGCTGTCGCTCAAACCGGCGAAATCCATGCGCAGCGAGGCGATGCCTTCGGCTGCCAGCGCGCGGGCGAAGGTCACCGTCATCCGCGCCCAGCCGATATGCGGCACGCCGCCGGAATTGGTCAGCACGACCGCCCGGCCGTTGCCCTCGCGTGGCCGGCACAGCACGCCGGCGAGCCGACCGCCGGGGCCGAAGGTGACGCCCTCCTCGGTAAAGGTCTCGGCGTGGAGCAGGTCCGGCACCGGCGCCACGCCCCGCGGTTCACACGCGGCCGGCGCATCCTCCGCGCTCCAGGCGACAACGGCATCGATGACCGCGAAGGGGGCTTCCGACGCGGTCGGGTCGCAGATCATCCGCTCATAGCCGGTGAAGGCAAGCTGTTGTAGCGCGATGCCGGGACCGGCGAAACGATCGGCCAGGGTCTTCGCCGAACCGCCGGGCGACACCAGCAGCAGGCGCGGGCAAGGCGTAGCGCCCGGCCAGTCGAGACCTTTCAGAGCCGCGACGGTCGGTTCGGTGAGACGAAAGCCGGCCACCGCGATGCCGCCGGCCGGATCGGCGGGTTGCGGCGCGATGATGCGCGAGAGCGCCGCCGTTTCCCGGGCATAGGTCTTGCCCGAAGCCGGCGGCGCCAGCAGGCCGAGGCCGGCAATATCGCTGCGTTCGGCCGCAACGCGCGCCGCGAGCAGCGCACCAAGACGCAGGCCGACAAGCACGACCTCGTCGATGCCGGCATCCCGTTTCAGACGATCGACCGCGCGGTGCGTATCGGCGGTCCAGCGCGCCAGCCGGTCTGGCGCGGTCTCGTCGCCGAGCGAATCCGCCGTGCCGTGCAGATCGAAGCGTAGCGTCGGCAGGCCGGCCTGCGCGAGCCGGTCGGCCATGATCGCCAGGGTGCGGCGTGAGCACAGCTCCTCGAAGCCGAGCGCCGGCACCAGCACGACACCGCGGCCGGACCGATCCGATCCAGCCGGCAAATGCAGCCAGGCCGCGCAATCCTCGATGGCCATCGCGATCATCATTCGCCTCCAGGCGGGCGATGATGACAGAGGCGGGTTAGCGCAAAGGAAATTGGGGGCGAGTGGCGAATGGGGATGAAGCCACTCGCATCGTGCACGTAAACCCTCTCCCGCCTGCGGCGGGAGAGGGTTTGAGACGGGCCGGCCTATCAATTCCAGGTGGAATGGGCTGACGGGGCGGATGAGGCCCCCCTCTCCCGCGAGGGCGCGGGTCGATGCGCTCGTCGCATCATGCCCCACTCGCTATTCGCTACTCCCCATTCGCCCATCCGTTTACCAAACCCGGAAATGCCGCGGTTGCCACCGGATTTCCTAATCCCGGGCTAACCTTTCGGCCCTCTCATGGCCGGCAACGGAGGCCATCATGAATCCGACCGACCCGATCGTCAGCACCGCCATCGACGGCATCACGCTCGCACCCGCTCCGATCACCCCGGCCTGGGTGGTCGACGGCAATCCGGTGGCACGCGCCGCCGAATTGTCGCGTTCGACCGACGGCACGGCCGTCAGCCTTGTGTGGGATTGCACCGCCGGCACGTTCAACTGGCATTTCGGCATCGACGAGACGGTCCATATCCTGGAGGGCGAGGTCGAGGTGAGCGCCGAGGGGGCGGCCCCGCGCGTGCTCAGGGCCGGCGATGTCGCGCTGTTCCGCTCCGGTACGACGGCGCGCTGGCATGTGCCGCGTTATGTCAGGAAGCTCGCCTTCTGCCGCCATGCCCTGCCGCAACCGGTGGGCTTCGCGCTGCGCGCCTTCAACAAGCTGAAAGGCCTGATGCGCGGGACCCCGACCGGCATGCCCGGAGCCTCCGTCGCCAGCGCCGGCTAAGCGCGGAGCGACAGTCCCAGGCCAGCCAAGGCAAATGCGCGCTAGCGCGAGCCGGCGCAGCGATGCACCATGTCCTCGTAGAAATAGCGGGCGAAATCGCGCACCTCGAGCGACACCCGGCTGCCCCGACCCGCGGTTTTCACCTCGACGCGCGCGACGATCAGACCGGTCTGGTCGATCGAGGCGATCTCGCGCCCACCGGGAATGTCGACGGCCCTGACCCGTTCGAGCCGGGTGCTGAACAGGCCGGTGATGCAGGCGGCCTCGTCCTGCATGGAACGGGCGGAATTGACCACCGTGGGCGGCGCCATGGCGGTGGTGCAGCCGGCAAGAAGCGCTGCGAGGCTGATAGCGGAAATGACGGACAGACGCATGTGGGCTCGACGCGATCCAGGCCAGTGAGATCCAAGGCGGCTGGATGCTAGCATAGATTCGCCCAAGCCTTCCTCCCCCAAACCGACAACCGCCGCGCGATCGGCGCCTTATGTCGCAGCCTTTGGCGCGCTCCGCGCGGCGGCTCGCCGCGGCGACCGGTGCCATCGTGATGAAATCCCGCAAGTGCGGCGGAACCCGGGTGCCCGCGCCGCGTTAGTCGCTCGAAGCGGTTTTCCGCCCTTCCCGCCTGGACCTCCAAAGGCCCGTTCCGTGCCCGGAACGGGCCACTTTTTTGATCCCCGCAGCCGGCGGGTCGAGCGCCCGCGCAAGCTCCGATGGTGCGGCTGGTCGCCCTCGGCCTGGCGGCGGAAACCTTCGGTCGCCAAACGATGACCATCGACAGGCGCAAGCTCTGTGAACAGCTGGAGGCGGCGGCGCATCATCCGCGCCGAAGCAGGCCGGGCCGCCCCTCTTCGCTCAGTCGCCTGACGAGGACTGAATTTCGGCGAGGCCCGCGCTTGCCGTCCAGGCCACGCCGGCCACCGCGAAGTCGAGCTCGACCGTTCCGGAGGGCACGCCGAAGCCCAGCCGGATCAGCCGCGAGCCGAAGCCCCGCGACGATGGCGGGGCGACCGGCGGACCGCCGCTCTCGCGCCAGGTCATGGTCAGCTTGCGATCGGCGCCGGCGCCGGCAATGTTCCAGTGAAGCGTCACCCGCCCCGCGTCATTGGAGAGCGCGCCGTATTTCAGCGCATTGGTGCCCAGTTCGTGCAGGGTCAGCGCGAGCGTCAGCGCCGCGCGCGGGCCGAGCACGAGGTCGGGCCCGGCCATGTCGAAACGCGCGCCGGTGTCGTCATGCAGCCGGATGGCGCGGTCGATCAGCGGCCTGAGGCTGGTGCTGGACCAGTTGGAATGGATCAGCACGTCATGGGCGGCCGACAGCGCCTGCATGCGGGCGGCGAAGGCCCTGCCCGCCTCCTCCACCGAATTGGCGTTGCGCAGGGTCTGCGAACCGATCGCCTGCACCATCGCCATGGTGTTCTTCACCCGATGGGTCAATTCCTGCATCAGCAGCCGCTGCTGCTCCTCGGCCCTGCGCCGGTCGGTGACGTCGAAACAGGCGCCGAGCACGCTGGTCGGCCGGCCCTCGGCATCGCGCAGCACGTCGCCGCGGCGCGCCAGCCAGCGCACGTCGTCGCCATGCATGATGCGGAATTCGACATAGTCGCCGGCATTCTCGATCGGACCATCGCGACGGGCCAGCAGCATGTGCTTGTCAGCGGGATGGACGTGGGTCGAAAAGACGTCGCCGGGCAGCGCCACCTGCGGCTCGATACCCCAGAGCCGGCAAAACTCCTCGGAGGGGTAAACGATATTGCTGTCGATCGCCCATTCGAAGGTGCCGACCTCCGCGAAGTTCTGCGCCACCCGGAGGCGCCGCTCGCTCGCCGCCAGCCGCTCCTCGGCCGCCTTGATGCCGGTGACGTCGCGCGACACGGCGAGCAGCTTCAGCGGCCTGCCATCCTCGCCGATGATCGGGGTCACCGCCACGTCCCACCATTTCGGCGTGCCCTTGGCGGTGGGGCTGAAGCCCTGGAAACGGCTGACCCCGCCGGCAGCGGCGATGCGGATGGCGCGCCGCGCCTCGTTGTCCTCGCCGTCGGCACCACCGCGGCTCCACAGCACGGGCCAGGAACAGCCGGCGACGTCAGAGAGGTCGTCGATCTCCATGACGCCGAGACCGCCGGAATTCATCAGCTCCAGCGTGCCGTCCAGGCTCAGCACCTTGATGCAGTCCGTGCTGGAATCCAGGATGCTCTGCAGGAAGGCCGAGGTTTCCGCGAGCTCCAGATTGGTATCGCGCAGCGCCACATTGGTGCGGTGCGCGCTCACCTTCTTCTCCAGCCGGTCGCGCAGCTTCAAGGCCAGCACCAGCTGGACGGCAAGCTGCTCCATGACGCGCGCATCCTCGGCATCGAAGTGCTTGCCGGCGTCGTGATGAACCACCCAGAGCGTGCCGAGCGGCAGGCCGCCGGTGTCGTAGAGCGGCACCACGAGGCCTTCCATCAGGGGCTGCTCGGCGGCGTTGAAATAGTCGAACACCTCGAAGGGCCGGCTGACCAGGATGGTTCGCCCGGCATCGAGACAAAGGCCGCAAGGGCTGAAATGGCGCGGCGTGGTGCCGCCGACATGGTCCTTCAGCACGCCGGCTATGGCTTCCCAGTGGAATTCCGCCTCACCCGCCTCGTTTTCGTCGAGCAGGCTCAGCCCCGCCGAGCCGGCTTCGCAAAGCTCGACCGCCAATTCCATGAAACGGTTGATCGCCCGGTTGGGATTGCGCGCGATCAGGTCCGACAATTCGCGAAAGGCCTCGGCCTCGGCCTGGAGGTTGACCGGCTTGCACGGTCGGCGGCGCAGTTCCTCCGTGATCACCAGATCAGCCGGCTCTCGCCCGCCGCTCTCGGGACCCTCGCGGGCGGCATCCAGGGTCGCGGCGGATCGGGGCGAGGTCGTGGCGGCCATGAAACCTCATGCGGGGCGAATGAACCGCTCGATTATAAGGCCCTTTCCCTGCAGGGGCACCCGCTTTGTTTCGCTCCGCCTCATGCATTCCGGCCGGCCCGCGCGCATGGCCCTGCCCCGCGCCGCATCGCCGTGCTAAGCTAGGCCATGGTTGCGAACCTGCTCACGACGCGAATTAGCACCCCGGCCTGAAGGCTCGGGCCGGTCGTCGTCGTCTTTTTTCAGGCATTCGCGCCCCGCGTGGTGCCTGTCATCGGCTCTGTTCGGAATCGTCATGCCTCCTTCAAAACCCGTCTTGCACATGGTCTGCGGCAAGATCGCAGCTGGCAAATCCACGCTCACCGCGAGGCTGGCCGCCGCTCCCGCCACTGTCCTGGTCAGCGAAGACCATTGGCTCGCCCGTCTCTATCCCGGCGAGATCAAAACCATCCCGGATTATGTCCGGGCAGCCGGCCGGCTGCGCGGCGTCATGGGGCCGCATGTCGAGACCCTCTTGAAGGCCGGCCTGTCGGTGGTGCTCGACTTTCCGGCCAACACGCTCGCCACCCGGCAATGGATGCGCGCGCTCTTCGAAGGCGCCGGTGCCGACCATCGCCTGCATTTGCTCGACGTGCCGGACGAGGTCTGCAAGGCCCGGCTGAAAGCCCGCAACGCCGCAGGCGCCCATGATTTCGCCGCTAGCGAGGCCGAATTCGACGCCATCACCCGTTATTTCGTGGCGCCATCGGCCGACGAGGGTTTTCGCGTGGTGGTCCATGGCGGCCCATGATGTCCGTCGCGACGGTCCCATCTCCGGCCAGGCAGGGTGCCCGCTCAATTCAAGCTTCCATGCCGGCAGCCGCAACGCAGGCCTCGAGCGCCCGGCCGCCTGGGCGGCCGGCTCGCCCATGCGTAATTGATGCAGGAATTGTCCTATATTAATCCGATACTATTCGAAACCAAGACCTCAAGTTATCGTGACGGAATGCCAAGTCAGCGCCGGTTTTTGATCTGCCCATTTGCCCGATCTTCATCCTTATGTTTTCGTTAAATCATGTTGCATTGGGAGTGTTCGCATGACCGCACACTATGCCTCGTACCGTGCCCGGGAAGCCAAGAACCCGAAAACCGTCGACGGCAAGCTCGACGCGCTGGCCGATGCGATCGATTATCTGGCGCGTGCGGTTTCGGACATTCATGGTGACATTTCGCGACTGAGATCGACGGTCGAGCACCTGGAGGACCTGCAGCGGTCGAACGCCTATGGCGCGACCGCAGTGGTGATGCACGGCCAGCCCCAGTCCACCCAGCTGGACGTCTGAGCGCCACCACACGCGCCACGGCGTTGACTTCGCCGCGGCGGGGACCCTCCCCTCGTCTTGCCCGGGCTTGTCCCGGGCCTCTCCGCATTCCGCGATCCTCGTGTGGTCAAGTCTTGGATCGCCGGTCTTGAATCGCTGGTCTTGGATCGCCGATATTGGGTGGCCGGCACAAGGCCAGCCGCGACGCGGCGGAACGAAGCCGCTCGTCCTCCCCCGCTTCCCTCCGGCCATCAGGCGATCTAGACTTCCATCACGTCGCCATGCGGGGCGCCCGCAAGCTCCGATACGGGGGCTTCGATGCCTGACTTCGATGCCATCATCATCGGCGCCGGCCAAGCCGGACCGGCCCTGGCCTTGCGCCTCGGCCAGGCCGGCCGAAAGGTCGCCATCGTCGAGCGTGACCTGGTCGGCGGCACCTGCGTCAATACCGGCTGCACTCCGACCAAGACGCTGGTCGCCAGCGCCCATGCCGCCCATATGGTGCGCCGCGCCGGCGAATATGGGGTAACCATCGACAGCCCCGTCACCGTCGACATGAAACGCGTGATGGCGCGCAAGGACCAGGTGGTGCTGCACAGCCGGCATGGGCTGAAGGCGGCGCTGGAGGCGGATCCGAACGTGACGCTCCGGCGCGGCCACGCCCGTTTCCTGTCGCCCCGGGAGGTGCGCGTCGGGGCCGAGACGCTCGTGGCGGACCTCATCTTCATCAATGTCGGCGGCCGCGCGGCGACACCGCCGATCGCAGGCCTGGCCGGTATCGACTACCTGACCAATTCATCGCTGATGGACCTCGCCATCCTGCCGCGTCACCTGGTGATCGTCGGCGGCAGCTATATCGGACTGGAATTCGGTCAGATGTATCGCCGTTTCGGCAGCGCGGTGACCATTGTCGAAACCGGACCGCGGCTGATCCAGCGCGAAGACGAGGACGTGTCGGAGGCGATCCGCGTCATCCTCGAGGCCGAAGGCATCAAGATCCGCCTCAATGCCCCCTGCATCGCGGTCGAAAAGCATGGCGGCGGCGTCGCGGTGAAAGTCGATTGCAGCGACGGCCCGCCCGATATCGAGGGGTCGCATCTGCTACTGGCGGTCGGACGGCGCCCGAACACCGACGATCTCGGCCTGGACGCGGCGGGCGTGGCCACCGATGCGCGCGGCTATGTCGTGGTCGACGATCAACTCGCCACCAATGTGCCCGGCATTTTCGCGCTGGGTGACTGCAACGGCAAAGGCGCCTTCACCCATACCGCCTATAACGACCACGAAATCGTCGCCGCCAACCTGCTCGACGGTGGCCGGCGCGGGGTGAGCGACCGGATCGACACCTATGCGCTCTATATCGACCCGCCGCTCGGCCGCGCCGGCATGACGGTGGCGCAGGCGCAAAAGGCCGGCCGGTCCGTGCTGGTGGGCAGCCGTCCGATGACCCGGGTGGCGCGTGCGGTCGAGAAAGGCGAGACCCAGGGCTTCATGAAGATCGCCGTCGATGCCGAGACCAATGCGATCCTCGGCGCCGCCATTCTCGGGCCCGGCGGCGACGAGGTGGTGCACGGCGTTCTCGACATGATGATCGCCAAGGCACCGGCGAGCCTGCTCGCTGAGGCCATGCATATCCATCCGACCGTCTCGGAACTGGTGCCGACCATGCTCGGCGACCTCAGACCGGCGTGAGGACGAACCGGGCCGGGCCTCAGTGATCGGCGCCGGGGCCCCCGACCAAAGCGGGGCCGGACGCTCGCCGCTCGCCGGACCTGGCTGATCGCGGCGCCTTCTGGATCTGCTCAGGCTGGAACAGCTGGATGACGCGGTGGCCCGTCGGCCCCCAGGCGCAATAAACGACGGTTCGTTTCGAACCGCTGGCGCGAATGCTGACGATATCCATGGTGCGTCCGTCGGCCTTGGCCAAAACGCGGTCACCGATCACGAATGCTGGTCCTGGCATGCCCGGCGCTCCCTGGGTTCACGCTCCAATTCCCGGCATTGCTGCACGACGGCACTCATCCGGCCGCCCGCGGATGAGGACGCTAGTCGAGGGCACCTGAGCATTACCTGTCGACCGACATCATATGTCCGTGAATGGCGCGTGATCGGAGGTCGCGTTTCCCAGCTTTTCAAGGTCATTCCAGCCGAAATGGTTGCGGGCCGGCCGGACTGCCTCCCGGCGGCGCTTGCGACCGGGCCCGCAGGCGGCCAAGGATGGTCCGGCAGTGCAGCTTGTAGAACACTCCTGCCTGGCCCGCTCCCGCAAAGGAGCGGGTCTTTTCTTGGGCGATCGGGGGCCTACCGGCCGCTGCCTCAAATTTCCGCTCTCGGCCCGGCGCGATTGGCCTTATTATGGGGGCGGCCGGATCGAAGCTCCGGCGGCCCCGACATTGTTTGCGCCGTCTCCGACCGGCTCGCGGCATCCGACCGATGCCGCGATCTTGCGCCTCGATGCCCGTTCATCGGGAAGATGCCAAGCGGAGATCGCCATGAAGCACGAGAGCCTGGTTGAGATCAGTCGCAGAGCCGATGTCCTCCCCCTCGAGAGCATGAAACTGACATCCCGCCGCGAGCGCCTGCAGCGCTGGGCCGCGGTGCTGGAACAGCATGAAGGACGGGTCAAGCCGTTCGAGAGAATGGAATATATGTCACGGCGCGCATGCCGGAATCTGCGCGACGAGGAGACGCCGGTGGCGCTCGCCTTCGCCGACCCCGTGCTGCGCGCGGCTGGACTGAAGAGCGACCGGCTCGGCGACGCCATGACCTTCTTCGGCCTCAGCTACGGCCAGACGCATCGCCTCCTGTGCGACTGCCATTATCAGGGCACGATGACCGGGCGGAGCGTCGCTGCTCATCTGCGCGCGGTCGCCGATGGCGGCATCGTCCGCAGGATCTGGGACTGGAGCATGGCACGGGTCGCCATGGCCCGGTAGCGGCGGCGGAAGCCGCGACAGGGGCCGGCGTCCTCCCGAGGGTGCCGGCCGGTCAGTTCCAGGGCGAAGGCGAGCCATAGGAGCTCGGCACCTCCTGGCGGTCGATCAGCATGCGATCGCGCGCCGAGACCGCCGGCCGGCGCCAGCCGCCATGGCTCCAGCGCTCGCGGCGCCAATCACGCCGCCGGCGTGGCGAGCGCTCGTCATTGCGATAGCCGGGATATTGCGCCGAGGCGGAGACGGGCAGCGCCAGCACCGCGAGCCCGGCCAGCCCCGCGAGAAAGATCCGACGGTCGAACATGGGCCTCTCCTTCATTGGGAACCGGCGCGATCGTTCGAAACGAGCGGTTCCGCGGCTATCTATGCCGATGCAATGCACGAGGCGTCGCGCGGTTCCCGGCCGGGGTCATGCGGCATGAGGCCGGGCATGCCGAGCGGATCCCAGGGCAAATCTGCGGCAATGTTCCAGATAGGCCGCCTCGTGGTCACCCACGAGTGCGACGACGCTCGACCAGAGCCAGGATGGCGCGTCGAGCCCGCCGACCCGCGCCTTGGCGAGCTCGGCGCGCCAGGACCGACGCGTCGCCGCGTCCATCTGGCGCCCATGGGCCCGGCCGACCACTCCGGCGAGATAGCTGGCGATCCGCATCGCTTCTTTCGGAGCCAATTGCTCGACCTCGATCTTGAGATCCTGCGGCAGCAGCTCGCGCAACACCACTCCGGTGCCGGCCAGCCGCGTCGCGATCATTCGCTCCCCGAGATTGGGCGACAGGAGATTGGCCCCCTGCACCACGCGCGCCGCATTGTCACGCGGCATCGATGCCCCGGCGAGCCGCGGCGCGACCGCCGTGGTCGCCTCCTTGACGTCGATCAGGCACAGCCGCGGATGATCGCCGACGCGCAGCAGCACCGCATAGCGCAATCGGCCGAGCGAGCTGCAGCCCTTGACCCAATAGGCCGCGTCGACCACCTCGATCGGATCATCGGAATCCCGGCACTTCAGGCTGGTCACCATGACCCGGGTCCGTTCTTCGCCGAACAGCCCGCCGAGCCCGGACCGCTCCTCGGCCGTCAGGCTCCAGAACCGCTTGCCGCGTGGCAGGCCGGGTCGCGTGTCTTTGAACCGTTCCCTGGCCAATTGCCGCCACCGGCGGTGTACCGATTGCTCGAGAATCCCCTGGATCCGGTGCGGCCGATGGCTCTTGTCCAGCTCGCCGTCGAAATCGCCGGCCAATGCCTCTTCATATCCGGTGACCAGGTGTTCGAGAATATGCGCCGTCGCCACTCCCGGCAGGTCCGATCCACGCGCCGCACAGGCGAGCGACAGGCCAAGCCGGATCAGATCCAGCGCCGGGTTGCCGACGACCGTCTGATCAAGGTCGCGGATCTGCACGGCGACCTTGTCCTTGGCATCGGCCAGCGGACCAAGATTGCCCAGATGGCAGTCGCCGCAGATCCAGACGGCAGGACCGTCGGGAACCTGGCCCGGGCTCGCGTCCAGCCATTGGTAAAACCTCTTGGTATTGCCCCGGACATAGGCATGGGGTGAGCGGGCCATTTTCCGGTTACGGATCTCGGCAAGTGTGGCGGCGCGTCTGTCCGGGCTGGTCATGTCGGGGGCCCTCCTGGGAATTCGCAAGGAAACCATGCGCCGGCCGGCACAGGCGACAACGCCGGGCCGGCAGACCGGTTCCGCCGGCGGCCGTCGCCCCCGGACCGACACGATCGGCGGGGTGGCGCAAACTTTTTTTTCGCGGGCCATGTCACATCGTGCTGCCCCACCTCGTCTTGGCGTCGGACGCTCAGCCAAGCGCCTTCACAGGAGACGACATGATGAAAGCCCGCCTCAATCTTTTTGCCGCGGCCCCCGGCCCGATGCAGACCTTGCTCGACTTCAGCACCCGGATCAGCCAGTGCAGCCTGGAGAAGAGCCTCCTGGAACTGGTCAAGATGCGCGCGTCGCAGATTAACGGCTGCGCCCATTGCATCAACATGCATGCCAAGGAGGCCTTGAAGGCGGGCGAAACGCCGGTGCGGTTGCTGCTGCTCGACGCCTTCCGGGAATCGCCGCTCTATACGGCGCGCGAGCGGGCGGCGCTGGTCTGGGCCGAGGCCCTGACGCGGATTGCCGACGGCCGCCCCTCGGACGAGGATTACCAGCTGCTGCAGGCCGAATTCTCGGCCGAGGAACAGATCGAGCTCACCATGATGATCGTCACCACCAATGCCTGGAACCGCTTTGCCGTAGGTTTCGGCGTGGTTCATCCGGTCGACAAGGCCGACCATCCGGCCGTGAAGGCGGCCTGACGATGACGGGTGGGATTGGCCGGCGCGAGACGGGCGAGGACGAAGCGAGGCCCGGCGAGACCGGATCCGCCTTCGACCGGATGCGGCCACGGCTCGTGCGCATTGCCTATCGCATGCTCGGCTCGGTCGCAGAGGCGGAGGATGTCGTGCAGGACGCCTATCTGCGCTGGCACCGGACCGACCAGGCGGCCGTGAGCAATGCGGAGGCCTTCCTCACCCGCACGGTCACCCGGCTCTGCCTCGACCAGTTGAAATCGGCCAGGAGCCGGCGCGAGACCTATATCGGGCCCTGGTTGCCGGAACCGATCTTCGAGGCTGAGCCGGAAGCCGGTGACGCCGACGACCTGACGCTGACCCTGATGCTGGCGCTCGAACGGCTGTCGCCGCTCGAGCGCGCGGCTTTCCTGCTGCACGACGTGTTCGGCCAGGATTTCGACACGGTGGCGGAGGCGATCGACCGGGAGCCGGCCGCCTGCCGGCAATTGGCGGCGCGCGCCCGCAATCACGTGCGGGCGGCACGGCCACGCTTTCCGGTGTCGCGCGACCGCGGCCTCGAAATCGCCGACGCGTTCTTTTCGGCATCGCGCTCAGGGGACGTGACGGCGCTGCGCAGCCTGCTGGCAGCCGACGTCGTGGCGCAGGCCGATGGCGGCGGCAAGCGCCCGGCCGCCGGCCGGCCGATCCTCGGCGACCAACAGGTGGCGCGGTTCTTCGCCGGTTTCGCCCACAAGCCCGGCTACGAGCCGCCTCGGATCCTGGCGCGCGGCCTCATCGACGGCCTGCCCGGCATCGTCTCGCTGCAGGCCGGCGTGCTGCAGACCACCTGCTTCGCCATCGAGGGCGACCGGATCGCGGCGATCTACGTCACCCGCAATCCGGACAAGCTGCGGAGGATCGGGGCGATGATGGGGGTGAGCGGAGAATAGGGTTTGGCGAGTGGCGAGCGGAGATGAGGCGAAACGCGTGGTGCGCGTAAACCCTCGCCCGCTCGCGGGAGAGGGTGGCGCCGTCAGGCGCCGGGTGAGGGTTCGCAGGGGGCCGGGCCTTCAATTCCAGCGGGAATGCACTGATCGGGCCGACGTGGCCACCCTCACCCGGCCGCTCATAGCATCGAGCGAACGCGAGATGCGTTCGCACTCGCTATGCGCGGCCACCCTCTCCCACGAAGACGTGGGCGAGGGTTCGCGTGCATTCCGGCGGGCGACGCGGCGCACGCAAACGCTTCGGCGCATCGCCACATTGCTGCCTTATTTTATTGTAAAACGATAATTCAATATTGTTTTACAATAATTACAGGCTCGAATCCATGGACAAGATCGCGTTCTCTCCGGTCACGGCTAATAGCATGGCCCGGCGCTGCGGAACAGGCGGGATCACCGCCAGCTCCCTGCCCCTGACCATCGCCGCGCTCGCCCTCGTCCTCTTCGCCGGCCCGGCCGCCCGCGCCCAGACGCGCGAACAGCCGCGCGCCTTCAGCTGGACCGGCCCCTATATCGGCCTGCACGGTGGTTATGCGAGCAACGGCAATGCCGAGCGGGTCAAGATCGACGGCGGGCTCTTGGCCGGCCTGCAGGCCGGCTACAATCTCGAGGTCCGGGGCAGTGCCATGACCGCCGTGTTCGGTGCCGAGATCGAGGCGAGCTATCTCTGGCACCAGGCCTCGCGGCCAGCCCCGCTCGCCGGCATGATCGCGCCGCAATGGCACGGCGCGGCGAAGCTGCGCTACGGCCTGGCATTCGACCGGCTGCTGCCCTTCGCCACCGCCGGTCTCGCTCTGGTTCGCCGCGAAAGCATCAGCGGCGACCTCAGCGACAGCAGGTGGCAGGCCGGCTACCTGTTCGGTGCGGGCGTGGAATATGCGCTCACCGATACGATCTCGATCAAGGCCGAGTATAATTACCTCATGCTCGGTAAGGTGATGGGCGCCTATCCGCTGGAATTCCTGCAGACCCGCAATTTCTCGACCGAAAACGTCAAGCTCGGCCTCAATCTGCACTTCTGACGCCGGGCATTCCTTAGCGCCAGCGCAGCGCCGCGAGCGTGCTCGCCGCATTGCGCTCGCGGGCGAGATTGGCAACGTCGGTCGCCACGATGCGCTTGCCGAGCGGGAAAACCGAGGCCTGGGCGAGTTTCAGATGAGCCCAGCCGAAGGGAATGCCGACGATCGTGATGAAACAGGCAATGGCCGCGAGGATGTGCACCAGCATCAACGAGAAGCCGATGGGCACGAACCAGATGATATTGCCGATCAGGCGCAGCGGCCCCATCGCGCCCTGGCTCTCGCCCGACAGCTCGCGCTTGGAAATGACCTCACGGCCGAAGGGAAAGAAGGTGTAATTGCCCAGCCGGAAGCAGGCAAAGGCCCAGGGCAGGCCAATGACGGTGATCGCCGCGATCAGGCCGGCGAGATACCACATCACGCCGGCGATCAGGCCGCCGAGCAGAAACCACAGGACATTGCCTGCGAAGCGAAGCACGTGCATCGAATCTCCGATCCCGGATCCGCGATCCGGCGCGACCGCATGTAGCTCGCCGCCGCCGGTTCGGCCAATGCCGATTGGCGGATGAAGCGCCCGGCGCACCGGACCGGTCGCGATGGCTCTCCTGCAGATGGTGCGGTGCGGCAGGTTTCACCAGGGCGACGGCGGGAACCGGCCGATCGATTTTCCCCGAAGGCGGCCCCAAATCGTGTTATGATCCCGCTACCGCCGGACAGGACAGCCTGGGCTTCGGCGGCTGCGAGATGGTTCGTGCTCCCGCCCCCGATACCAAGGGAGTGCCGGCATGCCCGTCGAGGCGACGAAGCCGCCTTCGGCTGAGGATTTCTCCGCCGAGGAATTGCGGCTGATGGGCGCGGTGTTCCGTCGCTGCTGCGATCAATTGCGTATTCCCATGGCAGACGTGACCTTGCGGACGCGCATCGCCGCCGCCATCGTCAAGACCGGCCTCGCCGGAGCGCGCACGGTGCAACCGCTGTTTTCGGCAGGTCTCTCGGCCGCCCGGCGCGACAGACCGGCGGCCTGAAGCGGCAGCAGGGCCCCGCACGATGCCGGATCCGTCCGGCGCAAGCAGCAATCAACAAGAAGGGCGGCCAAACGTCCGGTCAGCAAGGTCGAAGGGAGGCCAAGATGCGCAGTCTGGATCTCGCCTATGTTTCAACCTTGATGGTGATGGGCTTCATCATGGCGATCGCCATCGGCTCGATGATGTCGACGGTCTTCTGAACGGCAAGACGTTCCGCGGGTCATGGCTTCTGCTTGTCGGTCAGGCGCCGCCGCCGATGGGCCTTTTCGTCGGCACTGGCCGGCGAGCCGGCGAGCATGACGTCGACCTTCGCCGCCGCGTAGGTGCGCGCGCGATCCTCAGACACCTTGCGCTGGGCCGGCGAGCGAACCGGCGGGTCGGCAAGGAGATAGCCGCGACCATTGGCCCAATCGACGAAAGCCGCGATCAGCGCTTCCGGCCGGCTGGCCCCAGGTTTGTCCTCCGCGATGAAGCGGTCGAGCGCAGCGACGATGTCGGGGCGCAATCGAACGCCCAGGCGCACAGCCTGGTTCGCCGACGCGTTGACGGGCACGATCTTCAGATTTTTTGCTGACACGGCGGGGACGTTAGCACGCACGCCACCCCGTAGATAGCCGCGCCGCCGCTCGCGCCGGCAATCCCGAGCCGGATCAGCCCCTTGTCCCGCGCCGCGAAGGATCCGATTCAACATGAGCACCGGCCGTCTTCGCCTTCCATGACCTGGGCCTGAAGCGCGTCACCCCTCGCCCGCTTGCGCGAGGGGATGGCGCCGCATGGCGAGACGCGATGCCGGCGCCGGATGAGGGCCCGAGACCGGCGGCCCGTCACGTCCGGCGCAAATGCACGGCATGGGTGGACGAGGCCGCCCTCACCCGACCGCTGCCCCATTCGCCACGCGCCCAACCCCGCTGCCTGCCCTCCCCCCGTCCACCGCCTTGACAAAGCAGTGGAGTGTCATGTTTCGTTGTTTCGACAACCGATTTTATGTTTCGTATAACAAAACACCTCGGGAGAGGACGCATGTACGACCGCAATGATCCGCGCGCCCGGCTGGCCGCCGTCGCACCGGCCGCCGCCCTGCCGGCCAGTTTCGCCGGCGGCGAATATGGCCGCTTCTATGACGACGCCCCGCAGGTCGACGATGCCGGCGGCAAGTCCTGGTTCATTCGTGGCCAGAACTTCGTACTGGTCTTCACCGAGGCGACCGCCGGCGCCACCTTCACGCGCGAAACCCAGGCGGACGAATATGTCGTGCTGGTGCCGGAGCGCGGCCACGACGTCGAGATCCGCGCCGGCGCAGAGGTGAAGCGCGTCACCGGCCCGGCTCTGGTGGTGGTGCCGCCGGGCCCGAGCCAGGTGAAGGCGATCGGCGCCGGCCGCGTCGTCCGCCTGGTCACAGCCAGGGCCGAGGACCTGGTGGCGCTCTGCCCGAACCGCACCTCCTATGCCGAGCATCGCGGCAATATCCCGGCCTTCCAGCCCTGGCCGGCACCGCCGGAGGGTTATCGCATTCGCGCCTATTCGCTCGACGTGCCGCCAAAACCCGGCCGCTTCGGCCGCATCTTCCGCTGCACCACCTTCATGGTGAACATCCTGGACCCGCAGGTCGGCCCGCGCGACGTCACCAAGCTGTCGCCGCACCACCACGACGATTTCGAGCAATGCTCGTTGGCGCTGGAAGGGGCGTTCATGCATCACCTGCGCTGGCCCTGGACCACCAACCTGAATGCCTGGCGCGACGACGACCATGCCCATTTCGCCTCGCCCTCCGCGCTGGTCATCCCGCCGCCGGCGATCCACACGTCCCGCGGACTGGACCAGGGCACCAACCAGCTGGTCGATATCTTCTCGCCGCCGCGGATCGACTTTTCGCTGCAGGACGGCTGGGTGTTGAATGCCGCGGACTATCCGGACATGCCGGCTGAATGACATCATGCGCCGGGATCCATGACGGGACGATCCGCCCTTCGGGGCGGCTTTCCCCGCCGCCCGCAACCGCCTAGGGTTTTTGAATGCCACGTATCTCAGGAGAATCGAGCGGGAACGGCGTCCAGGCGGTGCTGCTCGCGCTCCAGACGCTCGAATTCATCGCCCAGGCCCAGCGTGCGGTCGGCGTCACCGAGCTGACGCGCGCCTTCGGCACGACCAAGAGCCGGATCTACCGGCACCTGCAGACGCTGGTCTCGGCCGGCTATCTGATCCAGGAAACCGAGACCGAGCGTTATCGCGTCAGCGCCCGGCTGATGGCGCTCGGCCAGGCCGTCAGCGAGGGCTATGAGCTGGCGGGCGCGGCGCGCAGCATGATGCGGACGCTGCGCGACAAGCTCGGCCATCCCGTGGTCCTGAGCCTGCCGGAACCGGACGGCGTGCGCATCCTCTCGCTCATCCCCGGCCGCTCCAACATCGAAATCGGCGTCAAGCCGGGCTCGATGCTGGAGTTTCATTCCAGCGCCCAGGGCAAGCTGGCACTCGCCTTCGACGACGTCACCTGCCAGCGGGTCCTTCGCACGACGCTCGCCCAGTCGACGCCGGATACCCTGACCGACCCGGCGGCGCTCAAAGCCGAGATCGACCTGACGCGGACGCGCGGCTGGGCGGTGGCGCCGAACGAAGCGCTGATCGGGTTGAACGCGCTCGCCGCCCCGGTCTTCGACGCGCTCGGCGCCTTTGCCGGCTCGCTCGCCATCGTCGACTCGATCCAACATATCCCGGCCGAACCGAGCCCTGAGCAGATCGGCTGCGTGGTGGAAGCGGCGGCGCGGGTGTCGGCGGATCTCGGGTTCCGGGAGGGCCGCGGCAGGGCGTTGCGGAAGGGGGCGTGAGGGGGCGGATAATCAACCCTCTCCCTCTGGGCAGGGGAATCGCATTTGAACAACAGCAGTAGCGGCGAGGAGCGAACTGGATTCTATGAGGTCTCCTGGGATTGACCGGGAGGAGCTGGATGAAGGGGCTGCAGGATCTGTTCGAGGAACTGCCGGATGTGCGG
>JAFKKV010000017.1 GCA_017304475.1 Hyphomicrobiales bacterium
AATGCGCCCTCATCGCTGTCGCCCGAAAGCTCGTCGTGCTCGCCAACACCCTCATCGCTCAGGACCGCATCTGGACCGCCCACGCCCCAAAACAGGCTTGACGCGGAACACAGATGCTCACCCGGCCGCTGCCGCGGCCACCCTCTCCCACGAAGACGTGGGCGAGGGTTGACGTGCCGCCCTAATTCCCCAGCCGCTGCAGGATGGCGCGCATCTGGGCGATTTCGGCCTCCTGGGCCTTGATCACCTCTTCGGCGATTTTCCGCACCTCGGGGTCGCGGCCATATTGCAGTACCACCTTGGCCATATCGATCGCGCCCTGGTGATGCGGGATCATGCCGGCGACGAAATCGCGGTCGGCATTGCCGCTGTAGCGGATCGCCATGCCCTGATGCATGCGGCTATTGGCCTCCTCGAAAGCCTTGGTCGACGGCGCGGCCGCGGCCGGCTGGCCGTGGCCCTGATGGCCGCCCATCGAGCCGTGGCCCATGGAACCGTGGCCCGTGGAGCCGCCGCCCTGCTGGGCGAAACCGGCGCCGGCGGCGCCGATGGCGAGGGCCAGCGCCACCGCGCCGATGATCGTCGATCGGGTCATGATCTCCTCCTCAGCGCACCTGGGCCTGGATCATCCGGCGCCCCGGCGGGGTCAGCTGGACGGCGCCGCGCGGCCGCTGCGGCAGGGCGACGCTCGACGTTCCGGTCAACCGGTTGGCGGTCACCGGCGCCAGCGTCACGCGGACCGACTTGCCGTCGACCACCAGGATGGCGACGCCCTGGAAGCCCGCGGCGGCGACCAGCTTGTCGTCATGGTCGGTCAGGTAGATGTCGAGCGTCGTGCCCTTGGCCACCAACTCGACATGATAGGTATCGGCCATCTCGTAGACGGTGCCGCCATTCGGCCCGGCATGCGGCTCATGAGCGAGCACGGGGGTGGCGCTCAGCGCCGCGGCGAGCGCCAGGAACAGCAATCGTTTCATCGGATGGTCTCCTTCGGGGGACGGATGGATGGATGGCGGCCGGAACGACCGCGGCAGGTCAGAACGTCTCGGGGGTTCAGAGGGTCTCAGCGGTTCAGAAGGTTTCGGCTCTGGCACCCGTCGGCTCCGCGGTTTCGTCGGATGAGGAATGGAGCGCCATGAGCCGCTCCAGGGGTTTGCGCCCGAACAGCAGGAACAGCACCGGCGTGACGATGGTGTCGAGCAGGGTCGCGGTGACCAGGCCGCCGAAAATCGTCACGGCGACCGGGTGCAGGATCTCCTTGCCCGGAGCCAGCGGGTCGATCATCAGTGGCACCAGCGCGACGCCGGCCGACAGCGCGGTCATCAGCACCGGCGTCAGCCGCTCCAGGCTGCCGCGCACCACCAGGTCGCGGCCGAAGCTCATGCCCTCGTGCAGCGCCAGATTGACCGTGTGGCTGATCTTCAGGATGCCGTTGCGGGTGGCGATGCCGGTCAGCGTGATGAAACCGACCATGGAGGCGACCGACATCGGCTGGCCGGCGACCCACAAGGCCGCCACCGAGCCGATCAGCGCCAGCGGGATCGAGCCCATGATGATCAGCGCCAGCACGGTCGAGCGGTAGCGCGAATAGAGAATGGCGAAGATCAGGCCGAGCGACAGAAGCGACAAGAGCCCGATCGTCCGGCTCGCCTCCTCCTGCGCCTGGAACGCGCCCTCCAGGCTGACGAAGAAGCCCGGTGGCAAGCTGGTCGCGGCGATCTCCTTGCGGATATCGGCGATCAGGCGCGCCATGTCGGCGACGCCATCGGAATTGGCCAGCACCACGACCCGCCGCTTGCCGTTTTCGCGCAGGATCTGGTTCGGGCCGTCGGTCTCGGTGACGGTGGCGATCTGGCGCACCGGCACCCAGCCGACCGGCGTCTCGATCAGGAGGTCGCCGAGCCCCTGGGTGGTGCGCACCTGGTCGGACAGCCTGACCACCACGTCGAAACGCCTGATGCCGTCGACGATGCGCGAGACCACCCGGCCGTTGGACAGGCGTTCGAGCTGTTCGGTGACCGCCGAGGGCTGCACGCCGTAAAGGGCTGCGCGCTGATGGTCGACGACGATTTCCAGCTGCGGGATGCGCACCTGCTTCTCGACCTGCAGGTCGGCCAGGCCCTCGATGCGGGCGAGCTTGGCGCGGAACTCCTCGCCGACCGCGCGCAGCGCGTCGAGATCCTCGCCGAAGATCTTCAGCGCGATCTGGGCCCGCACGCCCGACAGCATGTGGTCGAGCCGGTGCGAGATCGGCTGGCCGACATTGGTGGTCACCGGCAGCACGGCGAGCCGCTGGCGGATATCCGCGACGATCTCGGGCTTCGGCCGGCCGCCGGGCTTCAGCGCCACTTCGAGGTCGGAAACGTGGACGCCCTCGGCATGTTCGTCGAGTTCCGCCCGGCCGGTCCGGCGCCCCACCGTCTTGACCTCGGGCACGTCGATCAAGAGGCGTTCGGCGATCAGCCCGACCCGGTTGCTTTCGGCCAGCGAAATGCCCGGATTGAACTGCATGGTGATGGTGAAGGTGCCCTCGTTGAACGGCGGCAGGAAGGCCCGGGGCAATTGCGTCGCGGCGAAGCCGGCGAGCAGCACCGCCAGCACCACGCTCGCCAGCAACCGGCGCGGCCGGTCGAAAAACCAGAGAAGCGCCCGGCGGTTGATGCTCTTCAGGGTGCGGATCAGCCCGCTTTCCTTGTGGTCGAGCCGCTTCAGGCCGGGCAGCAGCCAATAGGCCATGACCGGGGTCAGCGTGATCGACACGACGAGGCTCGCCAGGATCGAGACGATATAGGCAATGCCGAGCGGCGCGAACAGCCGGCCTTCGATGCCGGACAGGGCGAATAGCGGCACGAAGACCAGCACGATGATGGCGGTGGCATAGACGATGCCGGAACGAACCTCGTTGGAGGCCGCCACCACCACCTGGAACACCGAGCGCGGATTGCCCTGCTCGCGGTTCTCGCGCAGCCGCCGGAAGATGTTCTCGACATCGACCACGGCGTCGTCGACCAGTTCGCCGATGGCGATGGCGAGCCCGCCGAGCGTCATCGTGTTGATCGACAGTCCCGCGAAATGGAAGATGATCGCGGTCGCCAGCAGCGACACCGGAATGGCGGTCAGCGAGATCAGCGTGGTGCGGACGTTCAGGAGGAAGGCGAACAGGATGATCGCCACCACGATGATCGCCTCGCCCAGCACCTTCTTGAGATTGGCGATCGAGGTCTCGATGAAGTCGGCCTGACGGAACAGGATATGGTCGGCCTTGACGTCGCGCGGCAGGTTGGCGCCGATCTCCTTCAGCGCTTGCTCGATCTCGCGGGTCAGCCTGATCGTGTCGGCGCCCGGCTGCTTCTCGATCGACAGGCTGACCGCCGGCCGGCCCATGAAGCCGACATCGCCGCGCTTCTGGCGGGCGCCGAAGGAGACATCCGCCACCTGGTGCAGATAGACCGGCTGGCCCGCGACGGTAGCGATGACCACCTGGCGCAGGTCGTCGAGGCTGGCGGTGCGGCCGATGTTCCTGATCAGGAATTCGCGGGCATATTGATCGGTGAAGCCGCCGCCGCTGTTGACGCCGAACTGGGCGAGCGCGGTTTCCAGCTGGGTCTGGGTGACGCCGGTGGCGCGCATCGCCGCCGGGTTCGGCGCGACGCGGAACTGCCGCACTTCGCCGCCCATCGGGATCACCTGCGCGACGCCCGGAATGGTCAAGAGCCTCGGCCGCATCACCCAGTCGGCGATCTCGCGCAATTCCATCGGCGAGGTGGTCTCGGCCGTCAGCCCGACCAGCAGCACCTGGCCCATGATCGAATTGATCGGCCCCATCTGCGGGCGCGCGGTGGGCGGCAACTGGTCGCGCACCAGCGTCAGGCGCTCGTTGACCAGTTGCCGGTTGCGGAAGATCTCGGTGTTCCAGTCGAATTCGACATAGATGATCGACAGGCCGACGCCGGAGACCGAGCGCACCCGGGTCACCCCCGGCAGGCCGTTCATCTGGGTCTCGATCGGGAACGAGACGAGCTGCTCGACCTCGGGCGGGGCGAGCCCCTCGGCCTCGGTCATGATGGTGACGGTCGGCCGGTTGAGATCCGGAAACACGTCGACCGGCAGGCGGGTGACGTTCAACGCGCCGAACAGGATGATCACCGCCGCGAAGGCGAGCACGAAGAGCCGGTTCTTCAGCGACTGGGTAACGAGAAATGTGAACATGGCCGGCTTACCGGACCTGGTTCAGGAGTTCGGCGCCGCGGGTCACCACCCGCTGCTCCGGTGCCAGCCCCGCGACGACGACGACGCGCTCGCCGTCCAGCGGCTCGACCCTGACCTCGCGCTGCTCGAACCGCTCGCCGGTCGCCTTCACATAGAGGATGGTCTGGCCGTTCTGGCCGCGCAGCACGGCCGCGCGCGGCACGGCGAGCCCTTGGCGCCGGTCGCCGCTCTCCGCCGCCACCGTGACGAACTGGCCGAGCCGAAGTCCCCGGGTTTCGCCGTCTATGGCGAAATGCACGGGGATCGCCTGGTTGCGGTCGGCAAATCCCGACCCGCGATAGGCCAGCGTCTCGCTGCGGCCCTCGGCCGTGCGCATGGTCGCGCCCCGCACGCCCGCCGAGGTGTCGAAGGACAAGGCCTCGACCCACAATCGAGCGGGATCGACGATCAGGAAGATCAGGGTGGCGGGGTCGGCGATCTGGCCGGCCACCGCATTGGCCGAGGCGACGACGCCGCTGACCGGCGCCACCAGGGTCTCCGGCTCGCGCCGGAATCGGTCGAGCCGCGCCCGGCGTTCTTTCAGGCCCTGGATCTCCAGGCGCAACTCGTCCGCCTGCACCCGCGGCGCCGCCGATCCCATCTGCAGCGAGCGGGCAAGCCGCGTCTCGGCGAGCGTGATCTGCTGGTCGAGCTCGGCGGCGCGCTGGCGCTGGTCAGAGGCTTCCGCCGAGGTCAAAGGCGGCGTGACGAAGCCCAGCACGTCGCCGGCCTGGACGCGAGTGCCGAGGCGCGGAAAGCCGCCCGGCGGCGGCGTCAGCCGGCCGGCCACGGCCGCCTGGACATTGCCCGCCGAATTCGGGTCCGGGATCACCCGGCCCGGCAGCTCGACGGAACGGCCATGCTCGGCCGGCTCCACCAGCAAGGTCCTGACGCCCAGAATGCGCTGGGTGGTCTTGGGCACGAAGACGGCGCCGTCCGGCAGGCGGATCGCCACATCGCGCTCGACCGGAGCCGCTGCCGTTTGCCCATGTCCGCCGGCATCGGCCCGCGCCGGATCGGTCGCGGACGAAAGCGCCAGGCCGAGGCCGAGCAGCACGGCCACGGCGGCACGCCGCCGGCGCACCAGGAAGGCCACCAGGAATCCGCCGGCGAAACTGGCGCCGACGATCGCGTAGAGCGAAACGTCGCGGCCCTGGATCCGCTCGCGCAGGCCGTCGGCAAAGGCCGCCGGAATCAGCCACGAGCCCCGCGCCGGCGGCGCCTCGCCGCCGGCGGCTTCCGGGATCACCAGCGTCGCGGTCATGATCTCGGTCTCGCCGCGCGCGGTCACCGTGAACAGCAGCTCATGCGAGCCCGCCTGCCGCGCCCAGGGCGCCGGCACCAGCCAGGATTCCGCCTGCGCGCCCCTGCCCTTCACCGCATTGACCGAGCCGCCCGGCCCTTCCAGCACGATCTCGGCCTCGGTGATCGGCTCGTTGGTGCGAAAATCGTCGAGCGTCAGTTCCAGCGCCTCGCCACGCCGGACCACCACCAGCTCGAAGGCCGCCGACACCGCATCCACCCGCGGCGCCAGGGCGCCCGGCGGCGGCGGCGCTGCCTCGTCATGGCCCGGATGGGCCGCGGCGGGCGCGACCATCAGGGCGAGAGACAAGAGTAGGCTGGCTATGGACAGGCGCATGAGGGGCATCGTCAAACCGGTTCGCGGACACTATCCGCCCCGTTTGCGTGGCCCCTGTTACGCGCCGATTTCGCCTTTGTTACGGATTGTTGCAGCCGAGCGCGGCAAGGTTACGGAAACCCGGAGGCCGCCGCCGTCGCGATTGGCCATGGTTACGTCGCCGCCATGGCCGCGCAGGATGGTGCGGGCGACCGTCAATCCGAGCCCGACGCCGCCGGTCTCGACATTGCGCGAGGCCTCGAGCCGGACGAAGGGCCGGAACATGTCCTCGACCGCGGCGGCGGGAATGCCCGGGCCGTCATCGTCGATCGTCACGATCGCCGATTGCTCCGATATGGTCATGCCGACACGCGCGGTGCCGCCATATTTCACCGCATTGTCGATGAGGTTCGACAGGGCCCGCTTCAAGGCGAGCCGCCGCCCCTTGACCACCACCGAGCGCGGCCCGTCATAGCTCACCTTCGCGCCCTGGTCGGCGAGGTCGTCGACAATGGTCTCGATCAGGCTGGCGAGGTCGATCGATCGCACCGCCTCGTCGGACCGGTCGCCCTTCAGAAAGGCGAGTGTGCCGTCCAGCATGCGTTCCATCTCGGTCAGGTCGGCGGCGATCAGCACGCGGCTCTTCGCCGGCAGCTCCTCGATCCGGAAGCGCAGCCGGGTGATCGGCGTCTTCAGGTCGTGCGACACGGCGGCCAGTGTCTGGGTCCGGTCGTCGATCAGCTTGGCGATGCGGCGCTGCATCTCGTTGAAGGCATGGGCGAGGTCGCGCACCTCGCGCGGGCCGGTCTCGGCGACCGGCTTCGGTTCGGCTGTCGTGTAGAGATCGCGCGAGGCCGCGGCGAACAGCGCCAGCGGCCGGGCGAACCAGCGCACCAGCAGAATGCCGACGATGACGATGCCCACCGCCATCAGCGTGGTCGACAGCACCGTGCCATGGGCCGTGCCGAAATGCGCATGAGGCCGGACTTGCACCAGGTTGACATTGACCCAGCTCTGGTCCGGCAGCCGCATCGACACGAGCGCGAGATGCGGGTCGTCGTCGGCCACCGTATGGGCGCCGGTGACCACGCCGTCGGCGCCGATATCGGGGGCTGCCTCCAGGATGCGGGCGCGCAGGCCGGCGAGGAAGGGCGACGGCTCGTTGATCGGAATGGCCTGCCGGTTGAGGTTCCAATGGGCGTTCAGCGGCCCGCCCGACAGGGCATGGGCGGTGGCGTCGCGCTCGTCCGGCGCGGCCCGCGCCACCGCCCGCGCCACCGCGACCAGCCGGTCGGCGACCAATGTCTCATTGGTGATCGAGACTTCCTGCTCGATCGACGACTGATAGGCCCACAGGCTCGCCAGATGCAGCATGCCCATGGCCACCAGCAGCACCACGATGGTGCGTCCGGCAATGGTATCGCCGAGCCATGTCATGCCCGCTCGACCTTCGGCACGAACATATAGCCGGCTCCGCGCACCGTCTTGATCATTGGCGGCGCATCCTCGGTCGGCTCGATCTTGCGGCGCAGCCGGCTGATCTGCACATCGATCGAGCGATCGAAACCCGAGGCCACGCGATTATGCGCGCGGTCGAGCAGCTGATCGCGCGACAGGACCCGCTGCGGCCCTTCGATGAAGGACAGCAGCAGGTCGTATTCGCCGGTCGACAGGTCGACCACCACGCCCGCCGGATCGGTCAGCTCGCGCCGCGCCGGATCCAGCGTCCAGCCCTCGAAACGGAACAATTTGCCCGGCGTGCCGCTGACCACCGGCGCGATATTGACCCGCCTGAGCACCGCCTTGATCCGCGCCAGCAATTCGCGCGGGCTGAACGGCTTGGCGATATAGTCGTCGGCGCCGATCTCCAGCCCGACCACCCGGTCGGTCTCGTCACCCTTGGCGGTCAGCATGACGATCGGCAGCGTCGAGGTGCGCCTGAGGTCACGGGCGAGATCCAGCCCGTTGGTGCCCGGCAGCATGATGTCGAGCACCACCAGATTGATCGCCGCGACCGCAAGCACGTCGCGCATCTCCCGCCCGTCGCGCGCGGTCGAGACGCGAAAGCCGTTGTCGCGCAGGAATTTGGCGACCAGCGTGCGGATCTCGCCATCGTCGTCGACAACCAGCACATGCGGCTCGGTCTCCGTCGCCGCGACGCTGGGGAATGGCATGTGCTCGTCTGGCATGGTGCGGCAGTCCCGGTGCGTGGAAGGCGAATGGCGAATGGCGAATGGCGAATGGAAGATGAGTCGCGCCCCCGTCGCGCGCAACCCTCTCCCGCGCCTTCGTGGGAGAGGGTGGGTCCGGAGGACCCGGGTGAGGGTCGCCGCATCGATGCGTGACGTGCATTCCGGCAACCGGCGATGGACCGAGCGTCGCCCCAGACATCGATCGGGAATGCACCGACAGCGTCGACGCAGCCACCCTCACCCGGCCGCTGCCGCGACCACCCTCTCCCACGAAGGCGTGGGAGAGGGTTTGCGCGCTCCCGACACGCTCCTGTCATAACACTTGAGCATTGAGCCGGGCCTGTCATGCTCATGCCAGTCCGATCCGCTCGCGCCGCAAGTGCCCCATGAATGCCCTGACCGCCTTCAATCTCGCCGAATTCCTCAACACGCTGGTCAGCCTGATCACGGCATTCGTGCTGGGCACCGCGATCGGCGCCGAGCGTCAATACCGCCAGCGCACCGCGGGCTTGCGGACCGCGGTGCTGGTGGCGGTGGGCGCCGCCGCCTTCGTCGATCTCGGCATGCGGCTCGAAGGAACCCGCGGCGCCATTCAGGTCACGGCCTATGTCGTCTCCGGCATCGGCTTTCTCGGCGCCGGCGTGATCATGAAGGAGGGCATGAATGTCCGCGGCCTGAACACCGCGGCGACGCTCTGGTGCTCGGCCGCCGTCGGCGCCTTCGCCGGAGCCGATCTGCCGGCCGAAGCCGTGCTCCTGGCGCTGGTGGTGCTGGCCGGCAATACGCTGCTGCGGCCCCTGGTCAATGCCATCAACCGGTCGCCGATCGACGAGAGCCAGACCGAGGCGACCTATGAGATCCGCGTCACCGTGCCGGCCGAGCGCCAGGATCAGGCGCGCGAGCTGATCGTCGACTTGCTCGACAAGGCCCATTACCCGGCGCGCGAGGTCGACGCGGTCGAACGCGCCGACGACCTCATCGAGGTCGTCGCCACCTTGATGTCGACGGCCGTCGATTCGGCCGAGCTCGACACGGTCGCCCGCATGCTGGAGGCACAGCCCTTCGTCCAGCACGCCACCTGGACCATCCGGACCAGCGACTGACCGCCCGCCCGGGGTCAGGACGGCTCGGCCAGGGCGGCCTGCACTGAGATTCTGACCTTGCCGATATTGCGGCCGTCGGTTTCGACGATCTCGAAGGCCAGGCCCTGCTCGACCACGCGTTCGCCCGTCACGGGCAGGTGGCCGAGATGGGACAGGAGATAGCCGGCAAGCGTCGCATAGCGGTTGTGACGGTCGACCAGATTGACCTCGACCAGGCTGCTCAGACGGCGAATGTCGACGGCGCCGTCGACCATCCAGGAACCGTCCTCGGCGCGCGCGACCGCTGCCGCCCGCTCGCCCTCGTCGGGGAACTCGCCGGCGATCGCCTCCAGAATGTCGGCCGGCGTCGCCACTCCCTCGAAGGCGCCGTGCTCGTCGACGACCACGGCCATCTGCACCGGCGCCTGGCGCAGTTGCTCCATGGCGCGCAGCACCTTGATGCTCTCGTGAACGACCAGCGGCTGCCGCTGCACGCTCGCCCAATCGATCCGCCCGTCATTGGCGAGCGCATTCAAGAGATCCTTGACCAGCGCGACGCCGACGAAATCGTCGACCCGGCCATGGGCGAGAACGACGCGCGAATGGGTGAGCCGGCGGATCTCCTCGCGCAACGTCTCCTCGGGATCGTCGAGGTCGAGCCACTCGACCCGGTTGCGCGGCGACATGATGGAGCGGATCGGCCGCTCCGCGAGCTCGAGGACGCCGCGGATCATCTCCTTCTCTTCGGGCTTGAAGACGGCGGACGCCGCGGTGCGCTCGGCAATGCCGTCGACGGTCTCCGACAGGGGTGACGTCTCGCGCTCGCCGCCGAGCAGGCGCAGAACCGCCGAGGCCGTGCGGTCACGCAGGTCCCTGGAGCTCGCCACGCGCACGCGGTTGGCCCGGCCGACCTGGTTGGCCGCTTCGATCAGCACCGAGAAGCCGATCGCCGCATAGAGATAGCCCTTCGGAATGTGGAAACCGAAGCCTTCGACGATCAGGCTGAAGCCGATCATCATCAGGAAGCCGAGGCAGAGAATGACCACGGTCGGATGGCGGCTGACGAACACCATCAACGGCCTGGACGCGGCCATCATGACGACCACGGCGATGACCACGGCGATCATCATGACAGCGGGTTCGCTGACCATGCCAACGGCGGTGATGACGCTGTCGAGCGAGAACACCGCGTCGAGCACGACGATCTGGGCGATGACCTGCCAGAACACCGCGTGGACGACCTGGCCGAGCTTCTGCTCCTGCGGGCCCTCGAGGCGATGATGCAGCTCCATCGTGCCCTTCGCCAGCAAGAAGGCGCCGCCCAGGATCAGGATCAGGTCGCGTCCGGAAAACGGCCACCCGCCGAGCGAGAACAGCGGCGTCCGGAGCGTGACGATCCAGGCGATCGAGGCCAAAAGGCCGAGCCGCATGACGAGGGCGAGCGACAGGCCGATGATCCGCGCCCGGTTGCGCTGATGCGGTGGCAGCTTGTCGGCGAGGATAGCGATGAACACGAGATTGTCGATGCCGAGCACGATCTCCAGCACGACGAGCGTGCCGAGACCGATCCAGGCGTTGGGGTCGGCAATCCATTCCATGATCGAAGCGGTCCTGTTGTCGGGAAAATGGCAGCAAGCGACCGCCGCTCCGCGCGGCGGTCGCGCGGAACTTCAGAAAACATCCTTGGGATGCTGATGATGCGAAGGGATTTCACGCTGACATCGGCTCTGCGATGCCAGCCGACTTCGTGGTCGGGGACCTGAGGAATCGTCGCTATTCTCGCCCGGCATTTGCCTCGGCCAACCCTGTCTCATCGGTAGAAGTCGTGCGCCATCATGCCAAAACCGGGCGCGCGGCTCAAGCCGGCCGTCGCTTCCGGGCCTGTTGCCGGTGTCGCAGCCACCAGTGGAGCGAGGCTGGGAATACCGTAAGGCCGACACATCGCCGTGCCCGGGCTTGTCGCTTATGTCGCCTGTGGAAGTCGTGGATGCCCGGCCCAAGGCCGGGCAAGACGAGAATACTTGTGGCGCGAGGCGCCTGGATCGACCGGGCGCAGGATCCGCTCCGTGGCCGAGAACACCGTGACGCCCACACATCGTCTTGCCCGGGCTTGTCCCGGGCATCCACGTATTGACGCCGGTTCAAGTCGTGGATGCCCGGCCCAAGGCCGGGCAAGACGAGGTCAGTGAGCTTGCGGACAGAAAACAGCCGGCCCCCGCCCTCAGCTGAAATAGCTCGGATAGCGGCTGCGGATCGCGGCGCTGAAGGCGAGCGACTTCGACAGGTGCTCGCGCACCATTGCCTGTGCCTCGCGCGGCTTGCCGGCCTCGATCGCCCTGACGATGGCGAAGTGATCGTCGATCACCTGCTGCGCCTTGCCTTCCACGGGCAGGTGCAGCCGGCGCAACCGGTCGATCTGGCCGCTCTGCCTGCGCACCAGGACCCAGAGGCTCGCGACCTTGGCGGCCTCGTACATGGTCTTGTGGAATTCCAGGTCGAGCACCGAGAACTGATTGAGATCGCCCCTGCCCGCCACCCATTCCTGGTGCTCGGTGATCGACCTGAGGCGTGCCGCCAGCGCCGCATCGGGCGCTTCGGCGAGCACGCCGGCGATCTCGATCTCGATCGAGCGGCGCAGGAACTGCGCCTGCCGCGCGCTGTCGAGATCGATCAGGCTGACGATCGTCGCATGTTGCGGGAAGACCTCGACGAGCCCCTCCTCTTGCAGGCGCAGCAGCGCGTCGCGCACCGGCGTGGAGCTGACCCGGAAGCGCTCCTGCAGATCGAGCCGGGACAGCGGCGCGCCGGGCGGCAGGCTCAGCGCGATGATCTCATCGCGCAAAGCGTCGAACACCCGCGAGGCCGCGTGGCGCGAGCGGTCCTGCATGAGCGGCGATGCGACGGCGAGGTCGTCCATGGGCGGCAAGCTCCGGTTCTTCCAGCGACCAATAACACAAGACGCGGTCGCGTTGACACACTAATGCATTAGTGCTTTTCTAAATCAAGAAGCGCGGCGACAAGCCCGCATGCGTCAATCGCCGAGGAAACGTCATGCTGAACAGGCGCCACGTCGCCACCTTGCTGGGTGGCCTCCCCTTCGCCGCGGTCGCGGGCCCGGCCCTCGCCCAGCAGAAGAGCGAGATCTCGATCACCCGGCAGCCGGGCATTCTCTATCTCGCCACCCATGTGATCGAGAAGCAGAAGCTGATCGAGAAACATGCCGAACGGCTCGGCCTCGCCGGCATCACCACCAAATGGATCATGTTCAGCGGCGGCGGCGCCCAGACCGACGCCCTGCTGTCGGGCAATGTCGACGTGGTCAATACCGGCACCGGCAACCTGCTTCTGCTGTGGGATCGCACCCGCGGCGGCGTCAAGGGAATTGCCGCCTCCTCGGCCTTGCCGCTGCAGCTGATCACCCGCAATCCGAACATCCGCTCGCTGAAGGATTTCGGCCCGGCCGACCGCATCGCGGTGCCGACCGTCAAGGTGTCGACCCAGGCGATCCTCCTGCAAATGGCCGCCGCCCAGCTCTACGGACCCGACCAATGGGCCAAGCTCGACGCCAACACGGTGCAGCTCGGCCATCCCGACGCGGTTGCCGCGCTGTCCAATCCCCAGCACGAGGTGGCGAGCCATTTCTCGGCGCCGCCGTTCCAGGCCAACGAGCTGAAGACGGTGCCCGGCGCCCGCATCGTGATCGAATCGCCCGCCATCATCGGCGGCCCGCTGACCCAGGGCCAGTTCTTCGCCACCACCCGCTTCGCCAATGCCAATCCGAAGGTGATCGAGGCGATCCGCGCGGCGTCCGTCGAGGCGATCGCCTTCATCCGCAAGGACACGCGCGCCGCGGTCGAGATCTACAAGGAGATCACCAACGACCGGACCGGTGTCGAGGACCTGCTCCAGCTGCTCGCCCAGCCCGGCATGATGGAATGGAATCTCGAGCCGCAGGGCACGATGAAATTCGCCCAGCACCTGCACAAGGTCGGCACGCTGAAGACGCTGCCGGCCTCCTGGCGCGACTATTATTTCCCGGTCGCCCACGACCTCGCCGGAAGCTGAACAGCGATGGTCGTGACCGTGACTGAAACCGCGCCGAAGCCGTCGACGTCCATTCAAGGCGCGGCAGCGCCCCTGCTCGACGTGAACGGCGTCACGCTGCGCTACAAGACCCCCGATGTCCTGGTCACCGCGACCGAGCGGGTCAGCTTCCAGGTCGGCCGGTCCGACCGCTTCGTGCTGCTCGGCCCGTCGGGCTGCGGCAAGTCGACCTTGCTGAAGGCCGTCGGCGGCTACATGCAGCCGGGCGAGGGCAGCATCACCATCAACGGGCGCAAGGTGACGGCACCGGGCGCCGACCGGATGATGGTGTTCCAGGAATTCGACCAGTTGCTGCCCTGGAAGACGGTGCTGGAAAACGTCACCTTCCCACTCATGACCGCGCGCGGCCTGTCGCGCGCCGAGGCCGTCGACAAGGCGCGCCACGCCATCGAGAAGGTCAATCTGACGCGGGCGCTCGACGCCTATCCGCACACGCTGTCGGGCGGCATGAAACAGCGCGTCGCCATTGCCCGCGGCATGGCGATGGAGCCGGACATCCTGCTGATGGACGAACCCTTCGCCGCGCTCGACGCGCTGACGCGCCGGACCTGCCAGGACGAATTGCTGCAGCTCTGGGACGAAACCCGCTTCACCGTGCTGTTCGTCACCCATTCGATCGCCGAGGCGATCAAGATCGGCAACCGCATCCTGCTGCTCTCGCCCCATCCCGGCCGGGTCAAGGCGGAAGTCTTCGACGTCGACAAGGTCTCCGCCTCGGACGGCAGTGCGGCGCGGCTGGAAAAGCAGATCCACGACCTGCTGTTCACTGAAGCGCAACACTGATGGGGTGTCGGACCGAACCGAGGTGCTCTGCACGGAGCTCAGTCGTCCTTCGAGGCTCGCAAGAGCTCGCACCTCAGGATGAGGGATGTGGTGTATCGCACCAGCGTCGGTGCCGGATGCGCAGTATCGGCGACACTTCATGAGCAACGCCGATGCCGATCACCAATCCTCCTCATCCTGAGGTGCGAGCGCAGCGAGCCTCGAAGGACGGCCAACCGCCGTGCAAAGCCGCCCGAAACCTCAATTCACGCAGCCAGAACCCTAGGACCGATCGCCATGGCCGAGGCCACCATCGTTCTGCGCGAACAGACCGACATGACCACGAAGCCCGAGGATGTCGAGCGCCAGCTCGGCCTCCTGGAACGGGCCTGGGACAACGGCTTCGTGCGCAAGACCCTGCTGATCGCCGCGCTCGCCATCCTCTGGGAGCTCTATGCCCGTTATCTCGACCAGCCGCTGCTGATGCCGACGCTCTCCGATACCTTGTCGGCGCTGGCTGAGCGGCTCGCCGACGGATCCCTCGTCGAACGGATCGGCACGTCGCTGAAGGTCCTGCTGATCGGCTACGCCACCGGCATCGTGCTGGCCGCGACGCTGACCATTCTCGCGATCAATACCCGCATCGGCACCGATTTCCTCGAGACGATGACGGCCATGTTCAATCCGCTGCCGGCCATCGCGCTCTTGCCGCTGGCGCTGATCTGGTTCGGCCTCGGCATTACCAGCCTGGTCTTCGTGCTGGTTCATTCGGTGCTCTGGGCGGTGGCGCTCAACACCCATTCCGGCTTCCGCTCGGTGTCGCAGACGCTCCGGATGGTCGGCCGCAATTACGGGCTGACCGGCGTGCGCTACGTCGTGCTGATCCTGGTGCCGGCGGCCTTCCCGTCGATCCTGACCGGCCTGAAGATCGGCTGGGCCTTCGCTTGGCGCACCCTGATCGCCGCGGAACTGGTCTTCGGCGTCTCCTCCGGCAAGGGCGGCCTCGGCTGGTTCATCTTCGAGAACCGCAACCTCCTCGACATTCCCGCGGTCTTTGCCGGTCTGCTCACCGTGATCATCATCGGCCTCATCGTCGAGAACCTCATCTTCCGCAGCATCGAGCGGGCGACGGTGCTCAAATGGGGCCTGCAGAACTGAGCTTGTCTTCGGCCAAGACAAGCCTTTGGATGGATCCAAAGACCGCCAGGACAGAGAATCTCCGAGAGAAACGCCTCATGACCCGCAAATCGCCTTCCGACCTGCGCAGCGCCCGCTGGTTCGCCGCCGACGACCTGCGCAGCTTCGGCCATCGCTCGCGCTGGATGCAGATGGGCTATGACGCGGCCGACTGGGCCGGCAAGCCGATGATCGCCATTCTCAACACCTGGTCGGACGCTCAGCCCTGCCACGCCCATTTCAAGACGCGGGTCGAGGATGTGAAGCGCGGCATCTTCCAGGCTGGCGGCTTTCCCATCGAATTGCCGGCGATCTCGCTCTCCGAGAGCAATGTCAAACCCACCACCATGCTCTATCGCAACCTCCTGGCGATGGATGCCGAGGAGCTGATCCGCTCCCATTCGGTCGATGGCGTGGTGCTGATGGGCGGCTGCGACAAGACCACGCCCGCGCTCCTGATGGGCGCCACCAGCGCCGGCCTGCCGATGATCTATGTGCCGGCCGGACCGATGCTGCGCGGCAACTGGAAGGGCCATGTGCTGGGTTCGGGCTCGGACGCCTGGAAATACTGGGACGAGCGGCGCGCCGGCAAGATCAGCGACGCCGACTGGACCGAGGTCGAGGGCGGCATCGCCCGCTCCTACGGCGTCTGCATGACCATGGGCACCGCTTCCACCATGACCGCCATCGCGGAGGCGATCGGCATGACCTTGCCCGGCGCTTCCGCCATCCCCGCCCCCGACGCCAACCATATCCGCATGTGCACCCAGGCCGGCCGGCGCATCGTCGACATGGTCTGGGAGGACCTGACGCCGGCCAAGATCCAGACCCGCGAGGCCTACGAAAACGGCATCACGGTCGCCATGGCCATGGGCTGCTCGACCAATGCGATCATCCATGTGATCGCCATGGCGCGCCGCGCCGGCGTCGACATCACGCTGGATGATTTCGACAAGGCGAGCCGCAAGGTGCCCGTCATCGCCAATGTGCGGCCGAGCGGCGACACCTATCTGATGGAGGACTTCTTTTATGCTGGCGGGCTGCCCGGCCTGATGAGCCGGCTGACCGGCCACCTCCATCTCGACGCGCTGACCGTCACCGGCCGGCCGCTGTCGGAAACGCTCGAAGGCGCCGGCGTCTACAATGACGACGTCATCCGCACCGTCGACAACCCGATCTATGCCGAGGGCGCACTCGCCGTGCTGCGCGGCAATCTCGCGCCTGACGGCTGCGTCATCAAGCCGAGCGCCTGCGCCCAGCGCTTCCTCAAGCATACCGGCCCTGCTTTGGTCTTCGACGACTATCCGTCGATGAAAGCCAATATCGACCGCGACGATCTCGACGTCACCGAGGATACGG
Source organism: Hyphomicrobiales bacterium (assembly GCA_017304475.1). GTDB lineage: Bacteria > Pseudomonadota > Alphaproteobacteria > Rhizobiales > Phreatobacteraceae > Phreatobacter. The sequence continues at coordinate 16,542 of JAFKKV010000017.1, forward strand.
TGCTGGTGCTGCGGAATGCCGGCCCCCATGGCGGCCCGGGCATGCCGGAATGGGGCATGCTGCCGATCCCGAAAAAGCTGGTGAAACAGGGCGTGCGCGACATGGTGCGCATGTCCGACGCCCGCATGTCCGGCACCAGCTACGGCGCCTGCATCCTGCACGTCTCGCCGGAAGCCTATATCGGTGGGCCCCTGGCGCTGATCCGCACCGGCGACATGGTTTCGCTCGACGTCGCGGCCCGACGCATCGACATGGAGGTGAGCGAGGCTGAACTCGCGCGCCGCCGCGCCGAATGGACGCCGCCGCCCAAGCGCTACGAGCGCGGTTACGGCTGGATGTTCACCCAGCATATCCGCCAGGCCAATGACGGCTGCGATTTCGACTTCCTGGAAACCCAGTTCGGCGCGCCAGTGGGCGAACCGGCCATCTATTAAAGATCGGATCTGACCATGGCGATGACCGCTTCGACCCGCGACAAGCTCAAGGGCGTCTCGACCGCGACGCTGTGCACCGCGCTGTTCAAGCGCGGCCTGCGCAACCAGTTCATCCAGGAGGTGCACCCGCTCAACCCCACGCTCGGCAACATGGTGGGCGAGGCCTTCACGCTGCGCTACATCCCGGCCCGCGAGGACCTGAACCCGCTTTCGGTCTTCCTCGACCGCGGCCACCCGCAGCGCAAGGCGGTGGAGGAATGCCCGCCCGGCGCTGTCATGGTCATCGACAGCCGCAAGAATGCCCGCGCGGCCTCGGCCGGTGGCATCCTGGTGTCGCGGCTGATGAAGCGCGGCGTCGCCGGCGTGGTGACCGATGGCGGTTTCCGCGACAGCCCCGAAATCGCCACCCTGTCGATCCCGGCCTATCACCACCGCCCCTCGGCGCCGACCAACCTGACCCTGCACCAGGCCCTCGACATCAACGTGCCCATCGGCTGCGGCGACGTCGCTGTCTGGCCCGGCGACGTGGTGGTCGGTGACGGCGAAGGCGTGGTGATCATTCCCGCCGACATCGCCGACGCGATCGCCGACGAGGCCGTGGAAATGACCGCGTTTGAGGACTTCGTCACCGAGAAGGTGATGGAGGGCCGCTCGATCCTGGGGCTCTATCCGCCGACCGACGAGCAGTCGAAGGTGGACTTTGCCGCGTGGCGCAAGGCCAAGGGTCGGTGAAGTGGAGCGGCGAAGAGCGCCGGGGTCGGAAAGCAAAAGCGCAGCTGAATCAACCCTCTCCCATAGGGAGAGGGTGGCAGCGTCAGCTGCCGGGTGAGGGGTCGTCCCTCTCCGGGTGAGCTCTATGCGCGACGAGCACCGGCATCCGTTCTGAACGCTCACGCCCCTCACCCGGCGCCTGACGGCGCCACCCTCTCCCTTTGGGAGAGGGTTGATTGGTCAGCCCCGCGCCAGCGCTCCCGCCAGATCGCCTTTGCCCTTGATCTCCACCCGCTCCAGCCCGAGCCACGCCGCCATCAGCGCCAGTTCGGCCTTCAGCGGCTCGACGATCCCGGCCGCTTCGACACCCGGCTCGGCATGCGCCGCCTGCACCACCATGGTCGAGCGCGCCCGGTCGGCCTTCAGGTCGGTGCGTCCGACGATCCGGTCGCCGAGCAGGAAGGGCAGCACGTAATAGCCGTGGGTGCGCTTGTGCTCCGGCACATAGATCTCCAGCCGGATGCGCGCGCCGAACAGGGCCTCGGTGCGCTCGCGCTGCCAGACCAGGGGGTCGAACGGGGCGAGCAAAGCGCGCGCCTCGATGCGCCGGGGAATGCGGGCCTGCGCCGCGAGATAGCCGGGCTTCGACCAGCCCTCGACGGTCACCGGCACCAGCTCGCCGGCTTCCACCAGGCTCGCCACCGCCACCCTGGCATCGGCCAGCTCCAGCCGGAAATAGTCCCTGAGGCAGCGCTCGGTCGCGACCCCCATGGCGGAAGCGGCAATGCGCACGAGCGCCCGATGCGCCTCGGCATCCTCGGGCGTCGGCGCGTCGACGACCGCCTGCGGCAGCACCCGCTCGGTCAGGTCATAGACCCGCTCGAAGGCGCCGCGGCGCGTCCTGGTGGTGACCACGCCGGCCCAGAACAGCCATTCGATGGCGCGCTTGCCGTCGGACCAGCCCCACCAGCCACCTTCGCCACGATGGTCATGTGAGAGTTCGGAGGCCGCCAGCGGACCGCGATCGGCGATCTCGCGCCGCACTTCGCCGATCAGTTCCTGCCGCTCGCGGCCGAATTTGGCGAGGCCGCTATAGGTCCCCTCGCCGCGCGCGGCGCGTGCCATGCGCCAGCGCATCATCGGCTGCAGGTCGACCGGCAGGTAGGAGGCCTCATGGCCCCAATATTCGAACAGGCTGCGCTTGCGGCCGCCATAGGCGAGCACGTCGAGATCGGCGGTGTCGTAGCGGCCGAGCCGGGAGAACCCCGGCAAGGTATGGGCCCGGGCAATCACATTGACCGAGTCGATCTGCACCACGCCCAGCCGCTCGATCATCGCCTTCAGGTCGCGCCGGCGCGCCGGCACTTCGGCGCGCGGCTGGCCAAAGCCTTGCGCCGCCAGCGCGATCCGCCGCGCTTGCTTCAGGGACAGGCTGTCGGAACGGCGCGGAATCGGGGTCATGCCGGGAGGGTAGAACAGGAATTGTTTCAAGCGAAGCGATGGCATCGAAGCGCACACGGGTTGCAGTCGCCGGCGGCCTCGCACCAGAACCACCGCCCTCACCTCGCCCCGGCGGGGAGAGGTCGACCTTGAGCGCAGCGAAAGGTCGGGAGAGGGGGCGAGGCGCTCGACGGGAAGGCGCGATGCGAAGCGCGCAAGGCCTTAATCGGAGGCCTCCAATCCCCCTCTCCCGGCGCTGACGCGCCGACCTCTCCCCGCCGGCGAGAGGTGAGGGCAGTGGCTCTGGCACGATACCTCAAAGGGTACAGAGACTTGATATTCCTGCACTCTTGTCCCGGCCACTCGCCCCCGCCCCCCTCGCCCGTCACTGCGGCTCGATACCCGCCGCCTTGACGATGTCGCGGTAACGCGCCCGTTCCGACGCGCCGAAAGCCGCGAAGACATCGGGCGTATTGGGCGCGGCGACCGCGCCGATCTCCTTCAGCTTGGCGATCACGTCGGGCTGCGAATAGATCCGCTTCACCTCGGCCGCGATCAGGTCGACGATCGGCCGCGGCGTGCCGGCCGGCGCATAGAGCCCGTGCCAGGTCGCGACGTCGAAGCCCGGCAGCGTCTCGGCGATCGCCGGGATGTCGGGCGCGGTCGGGCTGCGCTCCTTGCTGGTGACGGCGATGGCGCGCACCGTGCCACCCTGGGCCTGCGGCCAGGCGAGCGTCATATTGTCGAAGGCGAGATCCAGATGGCCGCCGGCCAGCGCGTTCATGATCTCGTTGGACGACCGGAACGGGATATGGGTCATCTTGGCGCCGGTCATGTTCTGGAAGATCTCGGCCGGGATATGGTTGGAGGCGCCGATGCCCGAGGAGCCGTAATTGAGCTTGCCGGAATTGGCGCGCACATAAGCGATCAGCTCGGGCAGCGTCCGCGCCGGGATGCGCGGATTGATCACCAGCAGGTTCGGCAAGGTGGCGAACAGGCTGACCGGCTGGAAATCCTTGTCCGGATCATAGGGCAGCGTCTTGTAGACATAGGGCGCGATGGCGTGGGTGCTCGCCGTGCCGACGAACAGGGTATAGCCGTCATTGGCCTGGCGCGCCGCATAACCCGCCCCCACCGTGCCGCCGGCGCCGGCCCGGTTCTCGACGATGAACGGCACGCCGAATTTCTGCTGCATGGCCTGGGCGAAGATGCGCGCGAACAGGTCGGTCGTGCCGCCGGCGGTGAAGGGCACCACGACATTGACCTGCCTTTGCGGCCAGCCCGCCGGGTTCGCGCCCTGTGCTTCGGCCCGCCCGATCAGGCCGGCAAACGCACACAGGGCCGCAATCATCAATTTTCTCATGGACTTCCTCCCGATTCCTCAAGTTCGGCTTCCTTGCATGGAAGCTCTCATGCTCAGACGGTAGGACGCCCTATGCCGTGACGCAACGGCACGATTTGACGCAAGTGCATTGCGTAGCGCCGCTCAGGCGCCGAGCCACTGCAACTCGCCCGGCGGACGCGCGATATCGGGATTTTCCGCCACCATGCGTTCCCAGACGCGTTTGGTGACGATGTCCGCCTCCTTCAGCAGCGCTTCCTCGTCGATGGTCAGGACCTTGCGGTCGCGCATCACGAAGGCCCCGTCGACCATGACCGAATGGACGATGCCGGGATGGCCGTAATGGACGATGTTGGAGACGAGCCGGATCAGCGGCCTGAGCGCCGGCGTATTGAGATCGATGAAGGTCAGGTCGGCCTTCTTGCCGACCTCGATCGAGCCGATCTCGGCTTCCGCGCCGACCGAGCGGGCCCCGGCACGGGTCACCGCGTCCAGCACCTCCTGCGGCGACGGCGAGACGCCGCCCTCCTCCGCCCGGCCGCGGCCGGTGCGATGGATGATCGAGCCGAAGGCCATGGCCTGGAACATGTCCTCGCTCATATTGTCGGTGCCGAAGGCGACGCTGACGCCGGCATCGCGGATCTTGCCGATCAGCGCCTTGTGGGCGCCGCGCCGGGAAATGCTGGCCGGCGTATGGGCCATCTGGACGCCCCGCTCCGCCAGGAGCGCGATATCGTCCTCGGTGCAGAAGGTCCAATGGGCTGCGATCAGGTCGGGGCCGAGAAAACCCTCGCGGTCGAGATAGGCAGCCGAGGTCAGGCCATGGGCCTGTTTCACCGCGGCGACCTCGCCGAGGCTCTGCGACAGGTGAATGGTCCGGGTCACGCCGTGGCGCGCGGCCATCTCGCGCACCCTGGCGAGCATGGCCGGCGAGCAATTGTCCGGCGCATGCGCCGCCACCTGGCAACGCACCCGGTCGCCGTGGCTGCCATGCATGGTCTCGATCAGCGAGGTCGCGCGCTCGATAAAGGCCTCGCCGAAGGCCTGGTCGACCGAATAGTCGCCGTGGCGGATGCGCCGGGTGTCGATATCGGCGCAGGCCTCCGACAGCCACAGGCGCATGCCGGTGGAGGCCATGGCCTTGGCATAGGTGGTGACATGGCGGAACGGGTCGACCAGCGTGGTCGTGCCGCTGCGGATCGCCTCCAGGCAGCCGAGCATGGCGATGACCGAGCGTTCCTCCGGCGTCATCACATAGGAAACCGGCGTCATGTAGCGGTAGATCGCCTCGCCCGACCAGTCCTCCACCGTGCCGCGCAGCGCCATCAGCACGGTGTGGGTATGGGCGTTGACCAGGCCCGGCAGCACAGCGAGCCGCCGCCCGTCGAAGCGCTCCAGCGCCGGATAGTCCGCTTCCAGCGTCGCCGTCGGTCCGATCGCGGCGATCCGGCCGTCCACCACGGCGATGGCGTGATGGTCGAGAATGCGTCGCGCATCGTCGCAGGTGATCGCGACGGTGTCGGTGATCAGCAGGTTCACGCCGGATACTCCGCTAGAAGGCCACGCTCGGCGGCACTGGGGTCAACGCGTCGGTCAACGCGTCCTTGCGATGTCGGTCAGGACCTCGTCGACCGCGGTCAGGAACAGGTCGGCATTGTCTGACGAGAAGACCAGCGGCGGCCGGATCTTCAGCACGTTGGCGGCAGGACCGGCGGCGCTGATCAGCACCCGCTTGTCGCGCAGGCCATTGACCAGTCGCGCGGTTTCGAGCGTCGCCGGCTGGCGCGTCTCACGGTCGGTGACGAGTTCCGCGCCGACGAACAGGCCGGCGCCGCGCACGTCGCCGATCAGCTCGTGGCGTTTGGCGATCTGCCTCAACCCGTCCATCAGGCGGGCGCCGACGGTCTTCGCATTGGCGACCAGGCCCTGGTCCTCGATGACGTCGAGCACCGCCATGCCGACCGCGCATGACACCGGATTGCCGCCGAACGTGTTGAAATAGCGGGTGCGCCGGCCGAAGGTTTCGAGAATGTCCGGCCGTGCCACCATGCCGGCGACCGGATGGCCATTGCCCATCGGCTTGCCCATGGTGACCATGTCCGGCACCAGGCCGTGGCGCTCGAAGCCCCACATGCCCTCGCCGGTGCGGCCGAAGCCCGGCTGCACCTCGTCGGCGATGAACAGGCCGCCGGCCTCGCGGATCGCCGCGACCGCCGGTTTCAGGAAGCCGGCCGGGTCGGAAAACACGCCGTCGGAGGAAAAGATCGTATCGACCAGCAGCGCGGCGGGTTTGATGCCGCTCGCCTGCATGTCGGCGATCGCCGCGCGGACATGGCCTGCGAAGACCTCGCCGACATCGCTCCCACCCGAACGATAGAGGTCGGGTGCCGGAATTGTCCGGATATTGGGCGCGAGCGTAATGCCTTGGCCGAGCGACGGCGACATTTCCGAAATCGCCACGGTGACGCCGTGATAGGCGAGCTCGGTGACGATGAAGCCGGTCCCGCCGGTGAAGGTGCGCGCGGCGCGATAGGCGAGATCATTGGCCTCGCTGCCAGTGCAGGTGAACATGACATGGCCGAGCTCGGCCGGGAATTTGGCGAGCAGCCGCTCGGCATAGTCGAGAATGCCGTCGGTGATGTAGCGGGTATGGGTGTTCAGCACCGCCGACTGGCGGGCGAGTGCCGCCACCACATGCGGATGGCAATGGCCGACGGAGGCAACGTTGTTATAGACGTCGAGATAGGCCTTGCCGTCGGGATCGTAGAGCCAGACACCCTCACCGCGGACGAAATGCACGGGATTGGCGTAGAACAACCGGTAGGCCGGGCCGAGCAGGCGCTCGCGGCGGGCGATCAGCTGGCGCTCGCGCTCGCTGATGCCGGTGGCCGCCGCCGCGTCATAGGCGTTGATCATGGTCATGGCGTCACCCCTTCGAAATTTCGGCGCCGAGCCAGACAATGGCGTCCTCGCGGGCCAGTTCGTCGAGCCGCGCGAGCCCGGTCCAGGCAGCGGCCTGGTTGCGCAGGATATAATCGGCATTGTCCGGATGCCGCGCGGCGCGCCATGAGCTGATGGCGATGGTCAGCGCCAGGCGGGTGGCGACCAGCTCCGGCAGCACGGCGATCTCCTCGGGCAGCAGCGGATAGATCGCGTGGAAGGCCGCGGCCATGTCGGCGACGCCCTGCAGCGGATGGCCGTCCGGGGTCAGCTGGTACGCGCAGGCGGTGGCGAGATCCTGGATCAGCGGCGAGCGCACCATGTCGCCGAAATCGATCACGCCGGCGATCTCGTCGTCGTCGGTCGCCCCGGCCAGCACATTGTGCGGATTGAAGTCGTTATGCACCACCTGGCTGCGCAGATCGGGCAGAACCGGCAGGACATGGGCCGCGAACCGGTCGAGCGCGCGCTCCGGCAAGGCCCGGCGTTCGGCATCCGGGATCTCGGCCAGCAGGCCACGCACGCGGTTCGCCCGCTTCAGGTCCCAGAGCAGGTCGTGATTCTCGGCGGGATGGCGGAAGCCGGCCAGCGCCCGGTCGAGGCGGCCTAAGAAGGTGCCGAGATTGCGCCGCTGCGCCGTGCTGCGTTCGGTCAGGTGCAGTGGCCGCCCTTCGAGATAGGTCAGGCAGCGCACCCGCCGGTCCGGTTGGCCCGGCACGCGCCAGGCGACGTCGCCGAAATGACTGCCGCGCGGGCGGATGATGCGCGGCGTCGCCAGGCCCGGATCGACGCTGGCGACGTGCAGCAGCGCCTGGCTCTGAAAATCGGTCACCGCCCGATCCTCGGCCGGGTGCACGACCTTCAGCACATAGGCCCGGCGCCGGATGTCGGTCAGGTGGAAATTCCGGTCGCGCTCGCCGGTGAGCGGCCGGACCGTGACGTCGAGACCGAAATGATCGCGCGCGAGCGACCGGGCCTGTTCGACCGAGACGGCGGGCGCCGCCACGTCGAGAAGCTCGCCCAATTGTTCAGCCACCTGCATGTTCAGCACATTCTCCGTCATCCTGCCGCCAGCCTCCGGATTCGCGAAAACCGAGGCTTTGGCCGCCCACCTTATAGGTGAGATGGCCCGCTCTTTTCGACAGGAATGGCCGCCCCGCTGCCATGCGGGCGACATCCCAGACTTTCCGCGCATCGCAGGTCGCTGGCAATAACCCGCGCTATGATATTTTGCAGGCCCCTATTCAGCCGGCCAATAGATTTTCCACCGATGCGGTCTCCGCCCGGCGGGACCGAAACCGCATGGTCAGCCGATCAAGCCCAGCTCGCGCGCCCGCTGAATGGCGCCGGACCGCCGGCGCACGCCGATCCGGTCGTAGATCTGCTGCAGATACCATTTGACCGAGCCTTCGGTCATGCCGACCCGTTCGGCGATCTCGCTGTTGCGCATGCCGGCACCGGCCATTTGCAGGATGTCGATCTGGCGCGCGCTCAAGGCGCCGTGCTCGCCCGCGACGATGCCGGCATGGCCGGCGGCCTGACGGTCGGGCTGGTCCGGGCGCGTCGCCAGGAGTCGCGCCAGGAAGCGGTCGGCCGGCGTGTCGCAGATCGGCGAGGCATCGAGCTGCCCGCGCAGCAGGCCCAGGACCTCGCCGCCCTCGTCGAGGAAGCTGCGGACGAACCCGCCGGGCGCCGCGCGCGCGACCGCGGATCTGAGCGCGCGCTGGGCCTGCCGCTCGTCGTCGCCGGCCAGGAAGGCGCGCGCCAGCAGGATCTCCCAGCGGATGACCGATCGCAGCGCACCGGCCTGCGCGGCGAATCGCATCCAGCGTTGCGCGAGCCCCGCCGCGTCGGCCGCCGCACCGCGGGCGATCGCCAGCCGCATCCAGCCGAACGCCCGCGCCTCCTCGCGCGAGGTCAGCTCGGCACGCGGCTTGACGCTGTCGGGAGCCGCCAGAAGCGCTTCCTCCTGGCCGATCCTGAGCGCCTCGTCGCGCCGGCCGAAATGCAGCAGCAGCCTGATCCGCTCGGTGACCAGGTTCTGGCGCAGGCGATCCAGGTTGCGCTGCTCGGCCACCGCCAGGCCCTTGACCAGGAGGTCGTCAGCCGCGGCGACGTCGCCGCGCAAGGCGGTCAGGCGCGCATCGGTCAGATATCCCGCCACATATTGGTCGACAAAGCCCCTGGCACTCGACGGAAAATGCCGGGCGAGCAGGTCGCGGCTGCGCTCCAGGTCATCGCGCTCGTAAGCGACTTCGGCCAGGAGCGGCCCCGGCAGCTCGGCAAGCCAGCTCTGGTCCTCGAAGGCGGTCGCCAGCGTCAAGGCCTGTTCGAGCCGGCGCGCCGCACCGGCGAGGTCGCCGGTCATGAAACGTGTCGGCCCGACCACCGAGAGATGCCAGACCAGGCCGTAGGGGCTGTTGCACCGGTTGAACTCGCGGATGCCCGAACCCTCGAGGTCATGGCCGTCGACCAGCTTGAACTGCTCGCGCCGCGCATAGAGCAGCGAGCCGTAGATGGTGCCGCGCGTATAGGGATCGAAACTGTCGCAATTGCGCAGCAGCTCGATGCATTTGCGCTCGGCGGCCGGCTGGTCGTCCTCTGCCTGAGCCATCAGCATGCGCTTGTGCAGGACCAGATGGTCGAGCTGCGCCCCGTCCGACGTCGGCTGCGCGCTGGCCGACCGCATATGGTCGGCGACCAGGCCCAGCAGGTCCTCGGCCAGGCCGAATTCGCGGCTGACGGAGGCTGCCTGCGCGGCATAGAGCAGCAGTTTCGGATGTTTGCGCAGCACCCGCCGGGGCAGCCGCAACATCAGCGATGCGAAACCGTGGCCGGTTCCGTTGCAATAGGCGGTGAAGCAATGGGCCTGCAGGATATCGGCGGCGCGCTCGAAGGCCCCGGCTTCGATCGCCTGGCCCGCGGCGTCGCCGTACCAGCCCTTGAGCTCGAGCCAGTCGGCCGCCCGGATCGCCAGGCCCCGAACCTCGGACGGCGGCCGCCGGCGCAACAGGCTGCGCAGGAACTGGCTGAACAGCTGATGGGTGCGATAACCGCCGCGCTGGTCGTCGACCGCCTCGACGAACAGGCCGGCCTGTTCGAGCTGCTCCAGGATGTCGGCGCTGCCGAACCCACCGAGTACGCTGTCGCAAAGATCCGCATCGAGCCGGTCGAGCAGCGCGGTACGGACCAGAAAGTCGCGCACCGCAGAGGGCAGCGGGCCGACGATCTCCTCCCGGAAGAAGTCGTGAATGAGCCCGGCTTCGCCGGAGATCCGCGCCGCGGCACCTCGCCTGGCGCCGTTGCGCAGGCCGGCGGCCTCGGCCCGCACGGCGAAGGGCCAGCCCTCGCTCGTCCGCATCAGCTCGGCCAGCAAGGTCGCGTCGGGACTGAGGCCGGCCTCGGCGCGCAGCAGGTCGGCGGCTTCCTCGCGGCTGAAGCGCAGGGCCCGCGCATCGATATCGAAAACCTTGCCCAGCGCCCGGGCGCGCGCCAGCGCGGTGCGCGGCGCATGCCGCGAGACGATCAGCACATGCAGCCCCGAATCGCGCCCGGCCAGGATCCGCGCGATCAGCCCGTCCGCGAGATCGGCGGCCAGCAGATGCCAGTCGTCAACGATCAGCACGCTCTCGCCGCGCTGGCGCTGGCGCTCCTCGATCACCGGTGCGATCGCCGCATGGCTGTCGAGCCTGACGGTGGCGGGGCGCCTGATACTGTCGGTGAGCACGGCCCCCTGCCCGGTCACGGCGATGGTCACGACATGGCGCCGCTCGGCGGCCAGATGATCGCGCCACTGCCGCGCCAGCGCCGATTTTCCATAACCCGCCGGCGCCCGCACGATGGTCAGGCGGCCGCCCCGCATCGCCTGCAGGTCGGCCATCAGGCGCGGCCGGGGCAGAAGCGCCGGTTCCGGCGGCGCCGGCGCCCGGCGATCGGACACCGCCTGCCGGTCGAGGACGCCGGCGCGCCCGAACCCGGGATCGAAAATGTCTTCGGCGATAAGATCGGTCATCTGCGCGGAAATGGTTCGCGATCTGGTCGGTACGCGGGCATCACCGCGGCCGTCGGCTCAGTGCCGACCGGGTGGCCATTCTGTCAGCGCTCCGCCAGGAATCAACCGCCGTCAGGGCACGGTTGCATCGGCGCTTCGGCACAGCCGGATGACGATTCCGCCGCCACTATCTTTCGATAGGTGACGGTCGCCGCCGCCCATCCCCACACTCGACCCCAGGTACAGAGCCGCCGGCGCATGGCGGCCAAATGGGGAGAATGCCATGGGATCCGTCATCGACCGCACCCGCGAGACCCTCGCCGGTTTCGATCGGCAGGAGATCGAGATCGGCGGCATCAAGACCGTCGTCTATTCCGCCGGCAGCGGCCGGCCGCTGGTTTTCCTGCACGGCTCCGGCACCTTCCCGGGTTTCGGCTTCGCCCGCCGCTGGACCGACAGCCACCGGGTGATCATTCCCTACCATCCGGGCTTCGGTGAATCCGGCGACGACGACCGGATCGATTCCATGCAGGACTATGTGCTGCATTATCTCGATCTGTTCGACGCCATGGGGCTCGAGCGTTTCGATCTGGTCGGCTTCTCCTTCGGCGGCTGGATGGCCGCGGAATTCGCCATCGCCCATGCCCATCGGCTCGACAGGCTCGTGCTGGTCGCGCCGGCCGGCCTGGTGGTCAAGGATCCACCGGCGACCGACCTGTTCACCATCCCGCCGGCCCAGCTGCCGGGCTATCTGGCCACTAATCCGGCGGCGCTGGCGCCCTTCCTGCCCGAGGGCCACGACCTCGAATTCCTCACCCTGCGCTACCGCGAGACGACCGCCGTCGCACGCCTGATCTGGGAGCGCGCATCGGGCAATCCCAAGCTGGGCCAATGGCTGCATCGCGTGCGGGTGCCGACCCTGCTGCTGTGGGGCGAGCAGGATCGGGTCCGCCCGATCGCCCATGCCGCCCATTGGCTGAAACTGCTGCCCGACGCCCGGCTGGAGAGCCTGCCCGGCACCGGCCACCTCGTCTTCGAGGACACGCCTTCGGCGGCGGCCCGCGTCACTGCTTTCCTCGATCCCCGCTGACCGCGGCGCGACCACAGGCCCGGCGCCAGGACGCGGTCGTCCAAGAACCGCCCGGCGCCCCAGAGCTGACCATTTCAGTCCGGAGGGGACCATGCCCACGACACGAGAGAGCCTGAAACCCTGGTTCATCGTCTTCATGCTGACGCTGTTCATGATCCTCGCCTTCGCCGACCGGGCGGTGCTGGGATTTGCCGCGGTGCCGCTGATGCGGGACCTGAACCTGACGCCGAGCCAGTTCGGGCTGGCGGCGAGCGCCATGTACTGGGTCTATCCGGTGGCCGGCATTGCCGGTGGCTTCCTGGTCAATCGCTGGCCGACCAAATGGGTACTCGCCGGGCTCGCGACCGTCTGGGCCGCCACGCAATTTCCGATGCTCTGGGCCTCGACGCTGAACGAGGTGGTGGCCGCTCGCGTCCTGCTCGGCCTCGGCGAGGGGCCGGCTTTCGCGGTGGTGCTGCATGCCGTGTTCAAATGGTTCGAGGATGACCGGCGCGCCGTGCCGACCAGCATCGTCTCGGAAGGGGCGGCCTTCGGCATCGTGCTGGCCGCACCGGTCGTCGCCTATTTCATCGTCGCCCAGGGCTGGCGCTTCGGTTTCGGTCTGCTCGGCACCCTCACCGCCGCCTGGGTGGTGCTCTGGCTGATCTTCGGCAGCGAAGGCAAGGTCACCAGGCCGAGCGCGGAGGCCGGCAATCTGCAGCCGGTCAGCTATCGCCTGCTGCTGCTCGACCGGACCTTCATCGGCAATACGCTCGCCGGTTTCGCGGTCGCCTGCGGCATCACCATCATGCTCGCCTGGCTGCCGCCCTACCTGACCCGCGGCCTCGGCTATTCCACGACGGAAACCGGCTGGCTGACCACCTTGCCCTGGATCGCCAGCATCGTACTGGTGCTCGGCGGCGGCTACCTGTCCCAGCGCCTGCTGCTCGCCGGCGTGCCGAGCCGCCACGCCCGGGCGAGCTTCCTCTGCCTGTGCCTGGTGGCCGGCGGAGCGGCGACCGCGGCTATGACCTTCCTGTCGCCCGGGCCGTTGCAACTGGCCTTGCTGGCGATCGGCTTCGGCCTGCCGACCCTGGTCTGGACGCTCAGCCCCGCGGTCATTGCCGAAGTCACCCCGGTCGCCCAGCGCGGCGCCATGCTCGGCCTGTTCTCGACCATCGCCAATTCGGCCGCCGGCTCGTTCGCGCCCTACCTGATGGGCCTCGTGGTCGAGCGCGGGGCAACGCCTTCGGCCGGTTATGCCCTGGGTTTCCTCACCCTCGGCCTGCTGCAGGCCGTCTGCGCGGTCCTCGCCTGGATCCTGATCCGCCCGGCCACGACCATTGCCAGGTTCCGGGCCAAGGCCCAGCCGGCCGGCACGCGCCCGTCGACCGCTCCCACGGCCATGGCGATCCAGCCGGCGCGCGCCGCCGCCGGCGATTGAAACGCTCCCGGGCGAGCCTGCCAAGACACGCCTTCGGCCCAAGACACGCCGCCGCTGAAAGACACCCCTTCGGTCAAAACGGAGAGAAATGATGCCGATCCTGCCGGACACCAAATTCTACGCCTGGCATTTCATGCCCTATACGGAGCTGCCCGAGAATATCGACGACTTCGACTCGCTCTGGGTCGACTTTCCCAACAAATATTTCGACCCCAAGGTCGGCCACGCCTTCTACCAGCGCTACCTCTCCGAGCTCGTCCTCGCCGACAAGCTCGGCTTCGATGGCGTCTGCGTGAACGAGCATCACAACACGCCCTACAGCCTGATGCCGATCGCCTCCGTGATCGCGGCAGCCCTGATCCCGCAGACCACCAAGGCCAAGATCTGCGTCATGGGCACGCCGGCCGGCCTCGACCAGCCGCATCGCCTGGCCGAATCCTACGCCATGCTCGACGTCATGTCGGGCGGCCGCCTGGAGGTCGCCTTCCCGCTCGGCACGCCGATGGAATATTGGTCGAACTCGGTCAATCCGGTGACCTCGCGCGAGCGCCAGCAGGAAGCGCTCGACGTCATCATCCGGGCCTGGACCGAGGATGGCCCGATCCGCCACGAGGGGCGCTTCTACAATTATCGCTACCTGAACATCTGGCCCAAGCCCTATCAGCAGCCGCATCCCAAGGTCTATCTGGTCGGCTCGGGCAGCCCGGGCACCATCGAGCTCGCGGCGCAGCGCGGCTTCGGCTATTCCTCCACCTTCAGCCCGATCGCGACCCAGCTTGCCGCGCAGAAGACGCTGAAGGAACGCGCCGCCCATTACGGCCACACCATCACGCCCGACCAGATCCCGATCGTCTGCATGGTCTATATCGGCGATGACGACGAGAGCGCGCTCGCCGAGATGGAGCCGCATGTCCGCTATTTCTTTACCACGCTGACCAAGGCCGGCCGGTTCATCGACGCGCCGGGCTATCTGAGCCTGGACGAGTTCAGGAAGCGCAATGGCCGCATGCTGCCCTCGAGCCATGGCGGCGCCTTCGACTGGCACCAGATCCGCCAGCAGTTCCGTGTCGTCGCCGGCACCGCCAAGACGGTCGCCGACACGATCGAGCAATGGGCCGAGGAGGCCGGTTCGAGCCGGATCATCTTCCAGATCCATCGGGGCGACATGCCGCACTGGAAGGTCGTGCGGACGCTGACCGGCCTCGCCAACGAGGTCATCCCGATGCTGAAGGCCAGGCAGATCCAGGCCGAGGAGCCGGCTCTCAACGTCGCGGCCGAGTGAGCGGCGGACCGGGCACCGCTTCGACGATCAACCGTTCGGCGGCCGGCGGCCCGAGACAGGCCGGCCCGACCGCACCATCCACCAAGGAAACCACCCATGACCATGACCGCCGGCCTGACCCGCAGCCAAGACGGCCTCGACGGGATCGCCTGGAACATTCTCGGCCAGACCTATGTGCCGAAGCAGCATTCGGTGAATTCGCTGTCCTGGCACGCGACCTTTCCGAAAGACACCTTCGTGCCGCCGCATATCCATCCGACCCAGGACGAGTTCGTCTATGTGCTCGACGGAACGCTGGATTTCTGGCTGGACGGAAAGGACATGCAGGCGGTTGCCGGCGATCTCGCCCGGCTGCCCACCGGCATTCCCCACGGCATTTTCAACCGGTCGGGCAAGACCACCACCTGCCTGTTCTGGGTGTCGCCGACGCGCCGGCTGTTCGACCTGTTCCACGCCCTGCACAACGTGCCGGATCCGGCCGAAGTGGTGCGGCTCGCAGCCCAACACGAGGTCGAATTCCTGCCGCCGCCGAACGCGTGAACACGTCCGGCCGCAAGATATCCCCGCCTGACCAGGAGCATCCCATGCCGGCGCGCCATTCCGACCAGACAGGGCGAAAGCAGTTGGTGGTTGCGATATCGGGCAGCCCTTCGCCGGCCTCCGCCACCGCCGAACTGGCCGAGCATGCGCTCGGCCAGCTGCCGCCGGCGTCATTCGCCGTCAGGCACATCCGGCTGCGGGATATCGACGCGCAAGCCATGCTCGGCGGCAAGCCCGACGATGCCGGCCTTGCCGAGGCGATCGCCTGCATCGCGGCGGCCGACGGCGTCATCGTCGCGACGCCGATCTACAAGGCGGCCTATTCGGGCCTGCTGAAGGCCTTTCTCGACCTGCTCCCGCAATTCGGCTTCGCCGGCAAGACCATCCTGCAACTGGCGACCGGCGGCAGCCTCGCCCATGTCCTGGCGCTCGACTACGCCTTGCGGCCGGTGCTGCAATCCATGGGCGCGCGCCACATCGTCCAGAGCACGTTCATCGCGGCCGGCCAGGCCCGGCGCGGCGAGACCGGGTTGGTCCTGGAACACGACGCAGCGACCCTGCTGAATGAGGCGCTCCTGCATTTCCGTCATGCGGTCGGGCTCGCGCCGCCGGCTACCCTGCTCGGCCATCCGCGCCCGGTCCGCCAGCACGCCGCCGAATAGGCAGCGCCGCCGTCTCGCCTGCCGGCTGATGCCGGGTTCAGACCTGTCATCACCTCGACGGAAGCCCTCGTCTTGCGGGCGGGCGTGCCTGATGATCGCTACGTCACCCCCAAGGCAAAGCAATTGCTTTGCCGGGGCGAGCGAAGCGAGGGAAGGGGGTCCAGGAGTTGCAGGGCGCGACTCAGAAAAGATTAAGCCATCGAAATATTGACGGAAGGCCCGGCCCTGCAACTCCTGGACCCCCTTCCCTCCCTCGCTACGCTCGCTCGCCGGGGGTGACGTCGTGGTTCCCGCACGCGTCGAGAGGGCACGAAGATCGTTTCGCTGCGCATTCGATGCCGCGCATGATTCATATGACGGAGATGTGCGCCCCCTCCCCGCCGGAAGTGGCGAGAATGGTGGTTTCTGCGCGAGATCCCAACGGGCAACGCATTCAGGCCCATCGGAACGAGGGAGGCGAACGCTCCGCGCTTGCCGCGGCGGCGGATTTCTGTATAAATCTTAAAACAGAATGAAATTCTATTAGATAGAATGAATGCAATCACCAAGAACTTGACCGACCGGCCCATGCTCGGATTCGTCACCCATTGACCTATCCTGATCTCTTCCGCCGGCCAGCCGGCAGCCCCTATCCCCTCCAGGAGCACGGCCGATGACGCTGCCGCTTGCCGATCTGCGCATTCTCGACATGACCAATGTGCTGGCCGGCCCGTTCTGCTGCTATCAGCTCGCCCAGCTCGGCGCCGACGTCATCAAGGTCGAGACGCCCGGCACCGGCGACCTGGCGCGCCAGCTCGGCGCCGATCCGGAACTCAACAAACGGCTGATGGGCGCCTCGTTCCTGGCCCAGAACGCCGGCAAGCGCTCGGTGACGATCAACCTGAAGAGCCCGGCCGGCAAGGCCGTCTTCCTGCGCCTGGTGGCGAGCGCCGACGCTGTGATCGAGAATTTCCGGCCGGGCGTGATGGATCGCCTGGGGCTCGGCTACGAGGCGCTGAAGGCCGTCAAGCCGGACCTCGTCTATTGCGCCATATCGGGCTTCGGCCAGGACGGGCCGCTGAAGGACAATCCGGCCTATGACCAGATCGTGCAGGGCCTGTCGGGGGTGATGAGCGTCACCGGCGACAAGGCGTCGGCACCGCTGCGCGTCGGTTATCCCGTTGCCGACACCTTCGGCGGCATCACGGCCGCCTTCGCGGTGGCCGCCGCGCTGTTCCGGCGCGAGCGCGACGGCGCGGGCGAGAAGATCGACGTGTCCATGCTGGAAGCGACCCTCGTCTCGATGGGCTGGGCCGTGTCCAACTGGCTGATCGCCGGCGTCCGGCCCGAGCCGATGGGCAATGAGAACATGACCGCCAGCCCGTCCGGCACATTCCGCACCGGCGACGGTCTGCTCAACATCGCCGCCAACAAGCAGGAGCAATTCGTCACGCTTTGCCGGCTCATCGGCCGGCCGGAGCTTACCGGGGATGCCCGCTTCGCCCAGCGCGAGGACCGCAAGCGGCATCGTGCCGCCCTGACCCTCGAAATCGAAGCCGCGCTGGCGACAAGGCCCGCGGCCGAATGGGCGGCGCTGATGAACAAGCAGGGCGTGCCGGCCGGCGAGGTGTTGAGTGTGCCCGAAGTGCTGGAGCACCCGCAGGTCGAGGCGCGCGGCCTGATCAAGCACTTCCCTGACGCTCCCGGCGTCGATCGCAAGGTTTCCGTCGTCCGTGCCGGCTTCCGCCTCGCCAGCGGCGACCCGCAGCCGCTGACGCCGCCGCCGGCGCTCGGCGCCGACACCGCCGCCATTTTCGCCGAGCTCGGCTATGCGCCGGCCGACATCGACCAGTTGCGCGCCGACGGCGCGATCTGAAGGAGCCGAGCATCATGACCGGACCCGCCACCGCCGCAACCAGGCCGGCAACCACGCCGGAGGACTGGTGGCGGACATCGATCATCGAGATGCAGCCGGGCATGATCCGCTATCGCGGCTATGCCATCGAGGAGCTGATCGGCCAGGTCGGCTTCGTCGACATGATCTATCTGATGACCCGCGGTGAATTGCCCTCCAGGCCCGCCGCGACACTTCTGGAGGCAGCCCTGGTCGCCGCGGTCGACCACGGCCCCCAGGCGCCTTCGATCGCGGTGGCGCGCATGGCCATCACCTGCGGCGTCGGCATCAACAACGCCATGGCCTCGGCGATCAACACGCTCGGCGACGTCCATGGCGGCGCCGGCGAGCAATGCGTCGAACTCTATCAGGCCATTGCAGGCCGGCTCGCAGAAGGCGAACGCGACGCCGGAGCGATCAAGCAGGCGGCCGCCGACGCGATCGACGCGCTGAAAGCCCGGGGCATCCACCATGTTCCGGGCTTCGGCCACCGGTTCCATCCGCGCGATCCCAGGGCGCCGCGCCTGCTCGGGCTGGTCGACGACTGCGCCGCGACAGGCGCGATCTCCGGCCGCTTTGCCGCGATCGGCCGGGCCGTGGAGGATGTCCTGGCCGAACGGCGCGGCGGTCGGCGCGTGCCGATGAATATCGACGGCGCCACCGCGGTCATCTTCGCCGAGCTCGGCTTCCCGCCACCGCTCTGCCGCGGCCTGTTCGTCCTGTCGCGTTCGGTCGGCGTGCTCGCCCACGCCTGGGAGGAAAGCCAGTCCGACTATCGCAACAAGGGCCCGATCCCGCGCCAGATGACCTGGACCTATGACGGCCCCGCCGCCCGTCCGGTGCCCGGGTCCGGCGGATCGGCCGAATGACGGACGCGCGATCGCCTGTCGCGGCATCCGGGATGGAGTAGCATCACGCCCATACGAGGCGGCTGATGACCTCGATCCTCGGGAGGCGACCATGAACGCCAGCAAATATCTGCCGATCACCCTGCTCAAGGGCCATACGGTCTTCGTCACCGGCGGCGGCAGCGGCATCAATCTCGGCATCGCCAAGAGCTTCGCTTCCGTCGGCGCCGACATCGCGATCTGCGGCCGCACCGCCGAACGTCTCGAGAGCGCCGCCGCAGAGCTGCGCCATATGGGCGCCCGTGTCTCGACCTCGGTCGCCGATGTCCGCGACTACGCCGCGGTCGAGACGGCGCTCGCCAAGAGCCGCGAGGAACTGGGGGCGGTGCACACGATGGTCTGCGGCGCGGCCGGCAATTTCGTCGCACGCGCCGAGGCGATCAGCGCCAAGGGCTTCCGGACGGTGGTCGAGATCGACCTGCTCGGCGCCTTTCACGGGGCGCACGCCGCCTTCGAGCAGTTGAAGGAGACACGCGGCAACCTGATCTTCGTCTCGGCCGGACAGGCCTACCTGCCCTTCGCCTTCCAGGCCCATGTCGGCGCGGCCAAGGCCGGCATCGACAATCTCATGCGCAACCTCGCGCTCGAATGGGGCCGCCACGGCATCCGCTCCAATTCCATCGTGCCCGGCCCGATCGAGGGCACGGAGGGGATGAAGCGGCTCGGCGGCGCGGCCGGCGAAGACACCTGGAAACGCATGGTGCCGCTCGGGCGCTACGGCACGGTCGACGATATCGGCGGCATGGCCGTGGTGCTCGCCTCGCCGCTCGGAGCCTATGTCACCGGCGCCCAGATCGTGGTCGACGGCGGCATCGGGCTGCAGGGCTCGGGCCTGTTCAACCAGGCCATGGAACAGGCCATGCCGGCATCGCCGTGACCGGAGCACCGGGAGCGCGCCCCCTTGAGCCGGGATGCGCGCCCTTGCCTGCCCTAGCCAACGTTCGCACACGTCTTTCAGGCGAGCCTGAATGCGTCGCCTTTCGCGATCTCGCGCCGGAACCACCACTCCTTACCTCTCCCCGGCGGGGAGAGGTCGGCGCGTAGCGCCGGGAGAGGGGGAGTGGCGGCTTCAGAACAACGCTTTGTGCGCTTCGCATGGTGACATCCCGTCTCGCGCCTCGCCCCCCTCTCCCCGCTGGGGAGAGGTAAGGAGTGGTGGTTCCGGCGCGCCTTCGAGCCCGGAAAGATCGCGCGTAAGGCGCTGAAAAAACGCATACTTCCGGGACACGTTCGAACACCGGCCTGTTCCTAGCCCCCTTTCGCCGAAGCTCCCGCGCCCCTCGCCTCCAACCCGTCAGCCGCTAGCCCGCCCGGCCGGGCCCGCGCCTTGAGGCGGGACACCGCCTCGGCGAGCGGAATGTCGGCCTGCGCGCCGCCGCGCTCGCGCAGGGTCACCCGCCCCTCCCGCATCTCGCGCCCGCCGACGATGGCGATCACCGGCACCGCCATGTCATGCGCCGCCACGATACGCCGTGACAGGGTCTCGCCGTCGTCATAGGCGACGGCCCGGATCCCGGCATCCTCGAACGCCGCCAGGACCTCGGCGCCGTATCCGGCCTGGTCCCTGCCGATCGGCGCGACCGCGACCTGGTCCGGTGACAGCCAGAACGGCAGCACGCCGCCATGGTGTTCGAGCAGGATCGCGATCATCCGGCCGAGCGATCCGAAAATGGCGTGATGGATCATCACCGGCCGCGCGCGATCGCCGTCGGGCGCGATATAGGACGCTTCCAGCCGCTCCGGCAGCACGCCGTCGAGCTGCACCGTGCCGCACTGCCAGGATCGTCCCAGCCGGTCGCGCAGCGCGAATTCCAGCTTCGGTCCGTAGAAGGCACCTTCCCCCGCATTGATCTGAGGCGCGAGGCCACAGCGCCGCGCGGCATCGCCGAGCTTGGCCTCCGACCAGTCCCAGGTCGCGTCGTCGCCGGCGCGCACCACCGGCCGTGTCGACAGCGCCACCTCGCAATCGGGAAAGCCGAGGTCGCGATAGACCTCGCCCAGCAGGGCGATGAAGCTCGCGACTTCGCCTTCCACATCCTCCTCGCGGCAGAACACATGGGCATCGTCCTGCTCGAAGGCGCGTGT
This sequence comes from Hyphomicrobiales bacterium, assembly GCA_017304475.1. Classification (GTDB taxonomy): domain Bacteria; phylum Pseudomonadota; class Alphaproteobacteria; order Rhizobiales; family Phreatobacteraceae; genus Phreatobacter. The sequence continues at coordinate 37,263 of JAFKKV010000017.1, forward strand.
CCGCATGATTCCGTGCAGCGAGCCGGAAGGCTCGTTGCGGTGGCAGGCGCCGAACTCGGCATAGCGGATCGGCAGCTCGCGCCACGAGCGCAGGCCCTTGTTGAAGATCTGCACGTGGCACGGGCACGACATCGGCTTCAGCGCCATCGCCTGCTCGCCGTCGTCGACCCGGAACATATGCGCGCCGAACTTGTCCCAGTGGCCGCTGCGGATCCAGAGCTCCCTCGGCAGCAATTGCGGCGTCCGCACCTCGGCATAGCCGGCCCGGCGCATCTTGTGCCGGACATAGTCCTCCAGCACCCGGTAGATCGCGTAGCCGCGCGGATGCCAGAACACCATGCCCGGCGCATCCTCCTGAATGTGCCAGAGCTTGAGTTTGACGCCGAGATGTCTGTGGTCGAGATCGTCCATGGCTCATTCCTCACGATGGGAAAAAGAGCGGACGGGATCGTCAAAAACCAGAAAGGCCCCGTCCGTCGCCGGCGGGGCCTTTTCTGGGTGAATGACGCTTGTCTCTAGCGCGCGCAACCAGAAGGCGACCCGCCAAAAGCGGTCGCCGTAGTGGTCGAAGCGGCTGAAAGAAGCTTGCTCATGCCTCGTATATGGCGGCAAAGCGCCCTGACGTCAACGCGAGCCGCCGGCGTGGCGCAGTCCGGGTGACGCGCGGGACATCCAGGCTCCTTTGGCGGATCACCTCTCTCATGCCGGATAGCCCTGCAGCTCCATGCCTGGACTCCCACCGCCCTCCTGCTAACGTCACAGTAGCGATGCGCCAAAAGCGCACGCCAGGGGGGAATTCATGCGTAGGGTTTGTTGCGTCGCGCTTGCCGCGGCGATGATGGTCGGTTGTGTCACGACCGACCGGGTCAGCTTCCGCCCGACCGGCCCGGGGCAATTGCCGATCTATCGCGACGGCCGGGCGGCCATAGCCTCGACCGGATCGGTCACGCGCGTCGTGGTCGCGCCAAAACTGCGCCAGCAGCAGCGCAACCAGCGCCCGGTCTTCGTCGTAGCGATCCAGAATGGCGGCAACCAGCCGGTCAATTTCATGCTGGCCAGCACCACCGTCGAGCTGACCCGCTCCGGAGGCGTCCAGCCGCTGCAGGTCATCGGTTATGAGCAGCTGGTCCAGGAAGCGCGCAACGAGCAGATCGCCGGTCTCATCCTCGGCGCAGTGCTGATTGGCGCCGGCGCGGCGGCCGCATCGGGCAGCCCCTCTTATAGCAACGCCGTTCTGGCGGGGTCTCTGGCCGGCGTCGGCGTCGGCACGATGATCGGCAGCGCGGAACGTGGCGACGAGGCCATTGCACGCTTCGAAGAGGTCGTCATGAAGGACCATACGGTCATGCCCGGCGAGTGGTTCGGCGGTCAGCTTCACGTCCAGGCACCGAGCGATATCCCTGCCGACCAGACCGTGACCTACCGGGTCACCATCCGGCTCGGTCCGGATACGCATTCGTTCGATGTCGTCCAGACGCCCGGACAGCGATAGGCCGGCGCCGCCGGCCGCGCCCCTCCCCCATCGGCAACCGCCCCCGCCGCTCCGTCGGCCCCCGATGAATCGCGCCCTTATGGAGCTTGGAAAAAACAACCCCATATAGAATCGCATCAGGAGGTCCCTGCCATGAAAGTGGCGCTGCAGACCTTTCTTGCCGCGATGCTCGGCCTCGTCCTGGCCGCCTCTGCCGCGCCGGCATCGGCGCAGGACGCCGCCGGGCACGGGCCGGCGGTGACCATCGATCTCGAAGGGCCGATCGGCCCGGCGACCGCCCGTTATGTCAAGGAAGCCCTGGCGACCGCCGCCGAACGGCGCGCGACGGTTGTCATCCTGCGCCTGAACACGCCGGGCGGCCTTGCCACCAGCATGCGCGAGATCATCGTCGACGTGGTCGGCTCCACCGTCCCGGTCATCGGCTATGTCGCCCCGTCGGGCGCCCATGCCGCCAGCGCCGGCACCTATATCCTCTATGCCACCCATGTTGCCGCCATGGCGCCGGGCACCAATCTCGGCGCCGCCACGCCGGTCCAGATCGGGGCTCCCCCGCCGGGCCTGCCGGCCGGCCGTGACGACCGGAAGGACGGCACGCCGCCACCGCCGGCTCCGGCCCAGGATGCCATGACCGCCAAGGTCACCAATGACGCCGTGGCCCTGATCCGAAGCCTCGCCGAACTGCGCGGGCGCAATGCCGACTGGGCGGAAAGAGCCGTGCGCGAGGCTGCCAGCCTGTCCGCCGCGGGCGCCCTGCAGGCGGGCGTCATCGACCTCGTCGCCCGCAGCCCCGCCGAACTGCTGGAAGCCGTCGACGGCCGCACGGTCGAGGTTACCGGCCGCGGCCAGGTTCGGCTGGCGACCAAGGGGCTCGCCATCGAGACGATCGAGACGGGATGGCTGATCCAGCTCCTGTCGGTGATCAGCAATCCCAACATCGCCTTCATCCTGATGCTGGCCGGCATCTATGGCCTGGTGATCGAGTTCTCCTCCCCCGGGGTCATCGCACCCGGCGTGATCGGCACGATCTGCCTGCTGCTCGGGCTCTATGGCCTCAACATGCTGCCGATCAACTATGCCGGCCTCGCCCTGATGCTGCTCGGCGTCGCCCTGCTGATCGTCGAGACGGTCAATACGACCGTGGTCGTCGGCCTCGGCGGCCTCGTCTCCTTCCTGCTCGGCGCGGCATTGCTGTTCAAGATCGAAGCCCCCGGCTACCGGCTGTCATGGACGCTCGTCGGCGGCGCGACCATCATGCTGGCCGGCCTCGTCATGGTGGTCACCGGCGCCCTGTGGCGCGCCCGCCGGAGCCCGGTCCGCACCGGCGCGCAGGCCATGCGCGGCCTGGCGGCGGAGGTTCTCGACTGGTCCGGCGGCACCGGCCATGTCCTCGCCCATGGCGAAAGATGGCAGGCGCAAGCCGCGGAGTTGCTGACCTCGGGCGAAACCGTCGAGGTCACCGATATCAAGGATCTGACGCTCCTGGTGCGGCGCAGGCCGGCACGCAGCGTCCCTGAAGGAGGCATGCCGTGATGCTCGACTACCTGGCCTATCTTCTGCTCGCGGTCATCGTCGTCATCTTTCTCGCGGCGGCGATCCGCATCCTGCGCGAATATGAGCGCGGCATCGTCTTCACGCTTGGCCGCTTCACCGGCGTCAAAGGGCCCGGCCTGTTCATCCTGGTGCCCTTCGTCCAGCAGATGGTGAAGGTCGATCTCAGGCTGATCGTCCAGGACGTGCCGCCGCAGGACGTGATTTCGCGCGACAATGTCTCGGTCAAGGTCAGCGCGGTCCTCTATTTCCGCATCATCGATCCCGAACGGGCGATCATCAAGGTCGCCGACTTCATGGCGGCCACCAGCCAATTGGCGCAGACGACGCTGCGCTCCGTGCTCGGCAAGCACGAACTCGACGAGATGCTGGCCGAGCGCGACCGGCTCAATGCCGACATTCAGGAGATCCTCGATCAGCAGACCGATGCCTGGGGCATCAAGGTGGCCAATATCGAGATCAAGCATATCGACCTCAATGAATCGATGATCCGGGCCATTGCCAAACAGGCCGAGGCCGAGCGGCTGCGGCGCGCCAAGATCATCAATGCCGAGGGCGAGCAGCAGGCCGCGGAGAAGCTGGTCGAAGCCGGCCGGATCCTCGCCGGCGAGCCGCAGGCGATGCAGCTGCGCTATTTCTCGGCGCTGCACGACATCGCTGGCGAACGGTCGTCGACCGTGGTGTTCCCGCTGCCGATGGACCTCATCGGCGGCATGATGCCGGGCCGGGCGAAATAGCGAGGTTCCAGCGGGCAGGAAGGGATGGCCGCGCGGCGATCGCGCCGCCGTTCAGGCATCGCTCCTGCGCCGATGCACGGCCGGTGCCTGCACGGCCTCCTCGCGGGATTGCCGCGCATAATAGAGGCCGACGAGCACGCCGGCGACCGCCGCCACGCCCAGCGCGCCGAGCGGATGGCGGCCCGCATGCTTGAACAGCAGGCGCTGCAGTTTGGTCGCCTGTGTCCCGGCGGCCTGCGCGACCACTTCCGGGCCGATGCCGAACTGGCGGAGCTGGTCATTGGCGGCGGAAGCCATCCCGGAGGCATTGGCCGTCAGGTAACGCTTGAGCGTGTCGGCGTCCTGCTGCAGGCGGGTGGCGGCTTCGCCCGCGCGCTCCATGGCATCGTCGGCCAAGCCACGGGCATTGTGCATCTGATTGCGCAGGGCGGACGGAAAATAGGCCATGGAAACCTCCGGCTCATGATGGGCACATCGCTCGTCGAAGCAACGGCCCGAACGCCCGATGGTTCCGCGGGAACGGCCCATGGCCGGCAGGCCGACGGCGGCGATGCCCTCTGTTGCCGGCCGCTCAGGAGGCCGCTTGCGCCGCCTGCGCCGGCGCACGGATCGCGCCGCCGGCCTCGGGCTGCGGCCAGCGAACGAGCGCCTCGCGGCCGGCATCGGTCAGGCCATAGAGGCCGCGCTCAGGCCGGGAAAACCAGCCATAGACATTGCCCTGCAGGATCTTCGGCGCCTCCGGCACCAGCAGCTTGACGTCGCGTGGCCGGAGCGGCCCCTCGCGCAGCGCGGCGGCGCAGCAGAGCGCCTGCTGGCGATAGGCCGTCATGATCGGCTGGCGCGTACTGCCCCCGGCGGCCGGGTCGCCCTGGCGCTTGCGATGCTCCTCGACGATGCGCGAGCGCCGCTTGGCGTTCTTGCGCAGCCCCGGCGCCTCCGGATTGGCCAGCACGTGCACATCGCCCGCCTCAGACACTCCGAGCAGTCCGAAGCCGAGGCGGCGGCAGAGATTGCGGAAACGTGCGTCGCTCTCCCGCCCCTTGCCGCGGACCGACATCCGCGCGGCGAGCCACACCTCATCGCAGACCGCTGCCCGGTCGACGCCCTGCAGCACCAGTTCGAGATTGAAGGTCAGCTTCAGCTCGCCGATCACCACCACAGGCGGCTCGCCGTCCTTGACCGCGACCAGGTCGCAGCCGGCCACCTCCCCCTTCACGACGAAGCCGAGAGTTTCCAGGAAGCGTTTGACCGGCAGATAGAGTGACGTTTCCAGGGTCGGGATCTCCACGGGGCGAATGGAGACGTTAGACACGAGTCGCGCGCCGCGATCATGTCGAATTGCTTCACCCCGCCGCCCGCCTCTCCCGCCGGCGGAACCCGGCCGGACGGTCGACGTTGTCGGGACAGATGGACGGTCTCGAGGAGGAGCTGCCATGGACCGCAGATTGTTCTTCACCATCCTGGCCGGCGGCGTGGTCGCCGGCATGGCCGGCAAGGCGCAAGCCGCGCCGATCGCGGCGGAGCCGCTGGAGATGCAATGGGGATGGGGTCCCCGGCCCTATTACGGTTACGGCTGGGGCCGCCCGCGCCCCTGGCGCCGCGGCTATTACGGTTATGGTCCCGGTCCCTGGGGACCGCCGCCGCCATGGCGCCGCCGCTGCTGGATCAACCGCTGGGGCGAACGGGTCTGCCGGTTCTGATGCAGGCGTGGGACGGCCGGACCAGCACGGCCGTTCACGCGGCGCGCGGATGTTCGGCCGGGCCGTCGTCGGGCAGTCCGACGATGTCGACCCCGACGAACAGCCCGCCGAGCGCGCCCGCCGGACCGACAAAGCTTCCCGATACCGGCGAAGCCTCCCAGGGAACCCGGGCCATGGCGACGCGGATGAGATGCGGGTCGGCGACCAGCGCATTGGTCGGATCGAACTCCACCCAGCCGTCTTCCGGAATGAAGATCTCGGCCCAGGCATGGGTCAGGCTGACCGGCGCGCGCATGGTGTCCGGGCTGGACAGATCGCCATGCAGATAGCCGGTGACGAAGCGGGCGGCGTAGCCGAGCCGCCGCACCGCCTCGATGAACAGCCAGGCGAGATCCCGGCAGGAGCCCGAGCGAAGCGAGAGCGTCAAGGCCGGCGCCTGCACCCCTTCCTCGTAGCGCACCGCATAAGCGAAGCCGGCATGAATGGCGTTCAGCAGCCGTGAGATCGGATCGGTGCCGAGCTCGGCTCCGACGAGATCCTCGGCCAGGACCTGATGGATCCAGTCGGCCAGCAGCGATCCGTCATCACCGCTCGCCGGCGCCAGGAAGGGCTGCAGCACGATGCGTTCGCCGTCGGAATAGCGCGGCGCGAACTGGGCGCTGCGGGCCGAGGCATGGTTGCGCGGAAAGGTCGAGCCGTAACGCCTGAGCGTCAGCTCGCTGACGATCTCGAGCTTGTCGCCCGGCTCCTGGAACGTCGCTATGGCGACCGGATTGCCATAGACGTCGTGAATCCACTCGACCTGGGCGATGGGCTGGATGTCGAGCCGCGTGTCGAGGATTCGCAGGTCGAAACTGTCGCGCGGCCGGAGGATCAGCCGGTGCGGACCGAATTCGACCGGACAGCCGTAGTGATAGGTCGTGACGTGCCTGATCGAGAGATCCATGTCGCTCCGTCCAATCGTCCCGCATCGCCGGGCCCGGCCCGGATTTTGTCCCGCAAAAGGCCGCGTGGCGCAAACCCGCGCGGCCCCCGGTCCGGAAGCCGCCGCCCCTTCGCGATGCCGGCTCCGCGGACCTCCCAGATCCTCGCAACTCGCAAGACGGTCTTGGGTTCATTTACGCCCATGCCGGCGATCGGATCCGCCTTCGCCGGCCGCGGGGTCGATGCGCCGGCCGGCGCCTTCTCCCTGGCCGCCGAGACCTGCCGGCGCCCGAAACCGGCTCGAAACCGGAACGAACCGGCCGGCTCAGCCGTTCATTGCAGGAGCCGAGAGAGATGAGCAGAGGGAGATGACCATGGCCAGCCAGGTCGAAGGCGCCGATCACATCGACATCCGGTGGGCGGGAGATCCGCACCCCCCTCCGGAACCCTTTCCGGGCCCGATTCCCCCGCCGATCCCACCGCAACCGGAACAGCCGGAACCGCCGACCCAGCCTATTCCTCCGGCCGATCCGACCAATCCGCCGGACCGGATGTCGATGTGAGGCCGCCTCGGCAGCGCCATCCGGCTGGATGGACCCGCCGCCGCGGCAAACGCCGCCCTCATGATCAATTGAACTGGGACTGCAGCTCCGCGTCCGAATTGGCGAGGACGCCGTTGTCGCGCCAACGCTGCATGACGGCATCGATCTCGGTCGCCGCGCGGGCGGCGATGGTCTGCGCCGGATCCGAATGCCGGCCGTCCCGGCGATTGGCCTCCAGAATGCGGTCGACCGCATCGATCACAGCCTTGGTCATCCGCGCCGTGATCAGCCGCTCGGCAGTGATGGAGCCGCCGTCATGCGGCACGGCGCTCTCCTCCACGAAGCGGATATAGGAGAGAAAAATGAAATAGTTGCGGATCGAGGCGACGCTCCAGGCTTCGTGATTGTCCCGCCTTGTCCAGTCGTGATCGTTGGCCAGCAGGACCCGTGGAAACAGGGTCTTGTGGAAGACGTGTTCGAGATAATTCGGCGACAGGATGAAATTGCGCACCAGCACCCGGCCGCGCGCCGTGCCTCGGAAGATATTGCCCGAGAAGGGATCGATGGAGATGGCGCCGGTATAGCGCAGAATGACCAGGGCATCGTCGATCAGGTTGCGATGCGTCGTGTCGTAGCCCATGGCCGCGACGGCCTCGCGGATCCCGGCCTCGGACAGCACGACATCCACCGGCTCCAGCAGCTGCAGGATGCGGATATTGATCAGGAGATGATGGAATTCGTTGCCGCGTGTGCGGTTCACGCAGTGGTAGTTGAAGATATTGTCGACCAGTCCCGTGAAGGCGTGGTTCCGCCTGATATCGCCGCCGCGCCAGCCGGCATCCTGGCTCGGCACGGACGGCGCATCCCTGTGCACCATGGCGTTGTGAAAATACGGCGTGCCGAGAAACAGGATCAGCTCGACGGCCCGATAGGCCCTTCGACGCGCGATGTTGATGCTTTCGCTCGCCGAGGCGAAGGCGATCATGTCGTCGATCGACGGCCGCCGCGGCAGGAGATCGGCCATTTCGCCCTCCTCGCGCAGCAAAGCCAGCATGCGCCGCACCAGATCCAGGCAATCCCTGAGATTGCCGTCGAAAATCGCCAATATCGGTAAAAGCCGACGGCGGACTCCGGGCTCCTCGGGATCGTAGACCTCACCGACGAGCTCGCGGAAGCGGCCGAGCAGGATCGTCAAAATGTTGAAGATCGCATTGGCCTTCTCGACCGCGTCCTGGCCCTCGGCGGCCTCGTCGGGCGCCACCTTCAGCGCGCGCAGGAAGGCCTTGAACAGAATGACATCCGGCGACAAAGGCGCAAGGTAGATCGGGCGGGCGTCGCGCCTGATCGTCTCCCGGTCCTTGACCGCGACGAGATAGTCGAACGTGTTCTGCCGCAGCAGAATGAAGGCGTGATGCTGGAACGGCACTTCCAGAGCGATGCGGGGCAATCGCACGTCGTCGAACGCCTGTTCATGGCCGGAATTGGGGTTCCAGAGGCCGTAGGTATGCAGGATGAATTTGAGCGTATTGAGCTTGCTCGGGGCGACCTGCGCATCCTCGGGCCCGAGCAGGTCGAAGCCATCATAGATGACGCACATCTTGATCGCCTGTCCGGTCCGCCGCTCGACCCGCCGAACGAAGGCCGTCAGCAGGCGATTGGTGATCTCCGGCTCCAGCTTGAATATTTTGTGGAACTGGAATTGCTGCGTCGCGATGAGATCGGTCACCAGCTCGAAGACATCCTGGATCTGCGCCTCGAAACCGGAGCCGGCGAGTGCCCGCTCCACCGTGTCATAGACACTCTTCGGAGCCGCGAGGCCGTCTCTCGCCGGCATGATGCGCCCGGCGCCGTTGATCACGCAGAAATAGTTGAACAGGATGTCGCGCAGGCATATCGACCGATAATAGTGGTCGAACGAGACGATCATCCGCCTTGCATAGGCCAAGCCGTCAAACGGCGCGTCGAGATCGAGCGCCGAATACATCGTGTCGACATAACGGAAGAATTTGCTCGATTCGAAACGGGAAAAGACGACGCCTCGCTCGAGCGCGTAATGTCTTTCGCGATTGACGACATATTTGAAGAATGTCGACTTTCCCGTGCCGGGATTGCCCAGGAGGAACCGGCAGGTTCCGTCATCCGCGTGGTGGATCTCGTCGATGACGTCGTGGCGAAACCAATCGGACGCGAATTCCGGCGATTCATTGGGCAGCGCATGCTTGCCAGGCTGCCGCGCGGCCACCGACAGAAGCCCGCCATCGCGCTCCAGGACCTCGCCCGCCCAGCACAGGACTTCCGGGCCGTCGTTGCGAAAGAAGTCCTGGAAATGAAACCGGCGTGTCGCTTGGGCGACGAACCGGGTGAACGGGCTGGCGGTCGCATGCCGGTCGCTGCGTTCCTGCAAATGGATGGCCGGAAAGGCAAAGGCCAATGGCGTGGCCTGCCTGTCGAATGTCAGCCGGGGCAGATTGCGAAAATGATCGAGAACGCGTCGTTCGGCATCGGGCCTTTCGGGAAAATCCGGATCGGGTTGCCGGTGGTTCACGGGGCGGCCTCAGCGCAGGAAAGGTGACCAGGGAGCCGATGGGTCGGTCGCGACCTTGATGTTCTGATGGCCCCGATAGCGCCAGGCCTGCGTGTCGTCATTCGACCGGCCATCAAGGGTGAATTCTTCGGCGGTCGTGCCGGAGAGGCTGATGACGACCGCCTGCGCATCCCGGGGACAGCTGATCTGCACCGTCTGCCCGCTGTCGTCCTTCCAGATCGCGACGTCGCGTGACGGCGGATAGCGCCCCGATGCATTGGCCCGTTCGATCAGGCCGAGCGAGGTCAGCGTCAGCACCGACGAACCCGGATCGTCGGCCAGAGTCGTCGCATAGCGGGCCGGCCAGCGGTGTTGCAGTTGCGGCCCATCCATGAGCAGGACGAAGACGAGATTGGGACCGACCGCGCGCAGCGGCTCGTGGCACGGCTCGCTGCGGGCGAGGTCCTCGCAGATCATGGTGGCGAAGATCGCGCCCGCCCGGAACACCGTCAGGCCGATCTCGCGCGTATCGACCGCATTGGCTTCCCACCAGGTGACATTCGGGTCGAGCGACGCCGCCAGGCCGTAGCTGGTGATCTGCGCGCTGTTGAGCTGCCAGCGGTGATGCTTGGCGCGCGAATAGGTCGCGGCGCGGAGCTCGCGCTGGTCGCCGAGGGAAAAGGTGGTGACGGCGACGAAATTGCCGCGCAAGTCCTGGTCGGCGACCGGATTTTCGGACACGCCGCAGACCAGGAAGTCGATCGGCGGCCGGGGGGCCCGCCCGGCCTCGTCGGACGGGCTGTCCTGGCTCTCCTTGAGGGCCCGCATGATGGCGCGATGAGTGCGGGCATCCAAGGCGAGTTCCGGAAAGACGACGCCGTGAACCCGCCCGACATCCTTCTCTGTCTCGGCGATCAAAGCGAGCACGAAAGCGGCGAAGGCCTCGGCCGCGGAATTGTCGTCCGCCGTTGCGCCGAGGCCGGCCGGGCGCAGCCAGGTCTGCTCGACGTCGAACCAGCCCCAGCCGTTCTTTTTCGGATCGGCATGTCTGGCCACGCCGGCACTGCGGAACGAGCGCCCGGAAATGCGATAGGGAAAGGGCACGAGCAGCAGGTTGAGCGGCTCCCGGTCGCCGGGAAACGGCACCCGCTCACGGTACCAGGTGAAGTTGACGATGCCCTGGGGCGGCACCAGCGCCAGGTTGTGGCTCAAGGTGCGGGTGGTGCATCCGACCGCGGGCGTCCGCGACTTGGGCAGGACGCGCGCAAGCTTCGGGTTGAGCATCGGCGCGAAGGATGTCGGCGCGCTGGCGCTGAGGTGCCAGGCCGTCTCGTCGCGGTAGAACATCGAATAGTCGTCACGGACCAGCGCCTCGAAGGGGTCGATCTGGCCGTCCGCCCGGCCATAGCCGAAATCCCGCGCGGCCTCGTCGGCGATGACGAGCAGCTTGTAGGCGGGCAGACACCAATCCGGCAGTGGCTGGTCCGGCTCGATATGGAGCGGCGCGTCCACGTGCTGGTAGAGCTCCTTCCAGAACTCGTCGATCTTCGCGCGCACGCCGATGACTTTCGACCGGACATCGTGCGTCGTCTTGGTTTGCGCGTCGAGGATGGCGGCCAGCCATTCGCGCCCCAGTTCCTCGCAGAAGGCGCGATCCTCCACGCGCACCGCGAGCACCCGATTGCCGGCCGCCGCGGCGCCGTCGATCGGCGGCAGGATATGATGATAGGCGCCGCTGCGCTCGAGAAGGTAGGCGGCGGCGCCGAAAACGGTAGCGGGACCGGCCGGCAGATCGACGCGGTCGATGCCAAGGCCATTCGTTCCGTGCGGAAACAGGCTCCGGAGAACCTGGCCGACCGTCGCGTCGAAGGACAGATTCTCGTTCTTGGCAACCATGACCGCCCGCCCCTCGTCAACTTTGTGACAGGGTCGATCGCCGGGCAAGAGGCGTGCAGAATTTCTTTTCTACAACCAGGCGACAGCGCGGCACGACCGTCATGCCGCCCCAGATGCGGGGCCGCCGGCCGTGCAGCCGGTCAGTCGCGGACCGCGCGGAACGGGCGGATTTCGCGCGTCAGTTCCCGCGCCAGCACATTCGTCTCTTCGTCGGTCAGGCCCAGCCGGCGGAACACGTCGTAATTCGGCTGCGGCGCGCGGTTCCGTTCGGCGAAAGTGACTTCGGCGGCCGGATGCGGCATCTCGACCGCAACCTCTTCGGTCGCCGGCTCGGCGTCCGTGGGCGAAGGAGCGTGGATTGGGTCCGACATTTCAAGCCTCGATCGAGAGGCGCCAGCGCCCGGGCACTGGTGCATCGCCTGGAAAAATGCGCCCGGGACGTTAACCGACGATTGCCGACGCGTCGACTCGTCCCCGGCGCCTGCCAATACTTATCCCCGGATCCGGCGCGAATTATGATCATTCCGGTGCAAATGCCGGCAAGAATGTCGCAAATGGGCAGCCGGCGAGCTCGCCCTGGGATGACGTCGGCCGGCGCGACAGGCTTCCAAAGCCCCCGTCTCCGCACCGATTCGTGAGGGCCGGGCCGGTCATTTGCCCGGCTTGTTGCTGAAGCTCGCATTGCCGAGCCCGGTGCCGATCGTCACCACGCCCCATTTTCCGACATCCTGCATGAAGGGGATTTCGGCGAGCCCCTGCACCACCGCGTCATTGTGGATCACCACGAAGGTCTCGTGGTCGCCGATGTCGGGGATCGCCTTGGCGAGCGCATTGGCCAGGTTGAAGCTCTCGCTCTCCCAATTGCCGCCGGGCAGGTTCTGGCCGCCCCGGTCGATCCGGCCATCCGCCTCGATCAGGCCGGGGCAACCGATGCCGACGAAGGGCGCGAGCTTCAGCTCGGCCTTCTCGGCCTTGGCGATCAGGTCTTTCAGCATCCGGATCAGCCGGCCAACCGCATCGGTCCGCGACGGACTGTCATCGGCATGGCGCCAGAGCTCCGACTTCCAGATCTCGGCCTCGGACAGGTCGCTGGCCTTTTTCAGGTTGAGCCTGACCACACCGGCCCGGATATTGCTGCCGCCGATATCGACCGCCAGAATGGCGTCGTGACCGGCGAACATCCAGGCCGGCACTAGGTGAATGGCACCGATCAGGCCGGCTTCGTCGGGATGATGATGGATCGGCCGGACATCGACCTTGCTGCCGCCGGCATTCAGGATGACTCCGGCCCTGGCGATCGCCAGTTCGCCGACCCTGCTCTCCTTGAAGCCGCCGCCGGCGGCGATCCGCTCGACGCCGCCCCACCCCTTGGTGCGCATGAAGCGCCTGATGACCTCGGCGAGCTCGGCGGCGAATTCCTCGATCGCGCCATGGACGAGCGCGGCGGCGGCGGCGTCTTCCCCGGTCACGTGCTGGTCGAGCTGCTTCTTGCTGATATCTTCGGTCGCGACATCACCCATCGGATCGGCATCGACCTTCTGCAGGCGTGAACGCAGATCGTCGAGCTTGTCGGCGAAAGCGCGCTTGCTCGCCCGGTCGCCGATGAAGCCGTCCTTGTCGCGCAGCTCCAGATTGTAGCTGTCGATCGTCACCGAGGACAATTCGAGAGCGCCATGACCAATGGTCAGTTCGGCGGAGCGGCTTTTGGTTTCGCCGGTTTCCGTGTCGCGAGCGCGGGTCTTCGCTTCGCTCTTGGCCATGTCGGTCACGTGCCTCTTGCCGTTGGGCGGAATGGGGAAGGTGCTGCCGGTCAACGCGCCATGACGCATCGCGTTCCGCCGTGCCGGCCGGCCGTCAGCGCGGCCTGTCGCGATCCAGCGCGAAGTCCTCGTGCCAGGGCGCCGCGTCGCCGGCGATCATCGCGCCGATCATGCGGGAGGCCAGGAAGCTGAAGGTGATGCCGTTCCCGCCATAGCCATAGGCGGCGAGAATGCGCCGCCGGCCGGGCACCGGGCCGATCAGGGGCAGGCCGTCCGCGGTCTGGCCGAAGGCCCCGGACCAGGCGAAGGCGATGTCGCCATGTGCCCGCGGCCAGAATGCCGACAGCATGGCGCGCAGGGCCGCGTGCTTGCCCGCGGCCTCGCCGATACGCCGGTCCTGATCGCCATAGGGCTCGTCGCCGCCTCCGATGATGATCCGGTCGTCGGCCGTCGTCCGAAGATAGTGATAGACCTGCGACGCCTCCCAGATCAGCACGCGATCACGCCACAGCCGTGCCGGCGACTGAGGCCGGGTCGCGATGGCAAAGGTCGAGGTCACCGTGTGAAGCGCGCTGGAGACGACATCCGGCATGACGTAGCCGGTGGCGAGAACCGCATGCCGGGCTTCGATTTCATGACCGTCGGCAAGGCCGATATGGACCATGCGATCGGTCGCGTCGAAATCGCGCGCATCGCCGGCGATGCGCCGGACGCCACGGCCGGCCGCGATGCCGGTCAATCCGCCCGCCAGCGCCATCGGGTCGGCCTCGGCCGATCCCGGTGACAGGATCGCCGCCGCGCGATCGATGTCGAACGACCGGCGCAAGGCGCCGAAATCGAGATGCCGGCCCGGCAGGCCGGCGCGCCGGCGCAAGGCGAATTCGGCGGCGATATCGTCCGGCCCCGCCGCGCCGGCGGCCAGATAGAGTGTCGATCGCGGGCGAAATGCGCAGGCGAGCCCCAGCCCATTGATCAGGCCGCGAAGCCCGGCCACCGCGGCGAGGCTCAGCCGATAGGCGCGCACCGCGCGCTCGAAGCCATGGAGTTCAGTGAGTTCGACAAGCGAGCGATCGATCTCCCATTGCAGCATGGCGGTGCTGGCGGCGGTGCTGCCGTGGGACGCCTGCTCGCGATCGATGAGGACGACGTTCAGGCCGCGCGCCGAGAGATGTTCGGCCACCAGTGAACCGGTGATTCCGGCGCCGACGACGGCGACGTCGCATGTCAGGCTTTCGCGCGGCGCCACGAAACGCGGCACGTCCGGGTGGATCCAAGGCGCCCTGCCCTCGCGCAGGTCGTCATGGGCCAGGGTCTCGCTCTCGCCAGGCTGCTGATCAGGAGCCATGGTGACCGATCGAAACCTCCGGCGGCTGCGCCGCGGTGGCCTCCCGGCGCGACCGGCGGTTCCTGGCGCGCCCGGCCAGGCGACGCAGCATCTGCTCGACCCGCCTGATGTTGCGGCGCGGCGCGGTGTCGCGATAGAGCCGCTTCAGCGTTCCCGCCGTGAAGGCGTCGATCAGGATGGCATGAACATAACTCTTGCGCGCCACGGCCGGCGTGTTGCCGAGTTGCTCCGACACGGCGCGCATGACCGCGGCCAGCTGGCGCCGCCTGGCGCGCTCCTCGGGCGCCGGCTCGGCCTTGATCAGGATCTCGGCGGCGAGCGCGCTGCCGGCGAGCATTCTGAGATCCTTGGCGCTGATCGCCGTTCCCGCCGCGTCGCGCAGATAGGAATTGATCTCAGCCGAGCCGACCTTGCGAATGGCGCCGTCCTCGCTCCGGTATTGCAGGATCCGCCGGCCGGGCAGTGTCGCCAGGCTCGACAGCGCCTTGGCGATCGCCGCATCGGCGAGATCGCAGGTGATCGCCTTGCCGCCCTTGCCACGAAAGCTGAGCCGGACGCCGGTGCCGACGATGCGCACGTCCCGCTTCAGCAAGGTCGCCGCGCCGCGGCCGCCATCGGCGCGGGCATAGGCATCGCCGCCGACCCGGATGAAGGCACGATCGATCAACGCCACCGCCAAGGCCAGCGCCTGGCGGCGCCCACCCGCCTCCATGGCGAGGTCGCGTTTGACCACCGCGCGCACCCGCGGCAGGGCCTCGGCGATACGGGCGAGCCGCTTCGCCTTGCGGGCCTCGCGCACCGCTTCCCAGTCCGGATGATAGCGATATTGCAGCCGGCCGGCCTCATCCCGCCCCACCGCCTGGAGATGGGCATCCGGATCGGCGGAAATGCGCACCTCGGCATAGGCCGGCGGCACGGCGAGCGCGCGAATGCGCGCCAGCACGCTGGCTTTCCTCACCGGCTTGTCCGCGGCATCCCGGTAGACGAAACCGCGCCCGGCACGGATCCGGCGGATCGACAGATCCGCTGGTCCGACGGCCGTCAGCGGCCCGGTCGGACCGAAGGCAAGCGCTCGGCCAGGACGTCGCGCCTGGGTCATGACGACACCTCGATGCTGAAAATGACGCGGCGGATCATCGGCCCTGCCATGGGCCGGCCCACGACATGACGGCCGGCCGCACGGCGCCCGTCCGAAAACAGCGGCGCCGGCGCGCCCTTACGGTCACGCCGGCGCAGCCTTGATCTCACCGGACCTCGAAGGCCCTGGCATCATCCACGGCGTCAGGCGCCGTCGACAACCTTCTTGACCGCGTCCTTGGCCTTGCCGACCGCCTGCTGGGCCTCGCCCTTGCGCTCCTGCATGGCGCCCTTGATCTGCATTTCCTTGTTGCCGATCGCCTTGCCGGCGGCCTGCTTCACATTGCCGGCGGCTTCATTGGCGAGACCTTTGATCTTGTCGGTGGTGCTGCTCATCATCAGTCATCCTTCTGATCGGGAACGGCCCTGCGCCGCTGCCGATAGAACCGCCGCATCCCCTCGGCGGTTCCGCATTTCGACGCCGCCGCGGGCATCGATCTTTTTCGCGTGGCAGGGAACCAATCGGACCGGGAGCGGTTTGCGGCGCCCCGTGCCGGTCGCCCGAACAGGCAAACGGGCCGCCCATCGGCGACCCGCAGCAAAGCCTTGCCGAAACCACCGGCTCACTGCGGCGAGGTCGGCGGCGAGGTCGGCGGCGAACGTCCGGTCCAGCCCTCGCTGCGCCAGGCCTCGTCACGCGCGGCGAGCTCATAGGACCCTTGATCGAGGATCAGCTTGATGCGGCCGCGATCGGCGTCGGGCACCCGGGCATTGACCAGCGTGCCGCCGCGCCGCACCCCCTCGGCATAGCCATGGGCGTGGCTCTCGTCGACGCCGGCTCCCACCAGGGCGCCGACAATGCCGCCGGCGACGCCGACGGTCGCTGCCCCGACCAAGGTGGAAGCGAGCCAGCCTGCGGCGACCACGGGGCCGACGCCGGGAATGGCGATGATGCCGAGACCGGCCAGGAGGCCGCCGGCGGCACCGACCGCCGCGCCGAGGCCTGCCCCGGTGCCCGCGCCGTCGGCCGCCTCGGTCGTAGCGGGATAACGGTAATCGCCGTGACCCGAGCGATCCGCCGTGGTGTCGTTGGACACCAGGCTGATATCCGCGGCCGGAATGCCCGCCGCTTTCACCCGCTCGACCGCCGCCGCTGCGTCGCCATAGCTGTCATAGATCGCCGAAACCACCGTCGTCATGATCGTCTCCTCAGAAATGAGCTTGTGTTCAATCGCGTCACTGGGCGCTGACATTGCCGCGAAAATCGACGCCGACCGCGACCGTCGCGCCGTTGCGCATGGCGCGGCCGCGCCAGATGCCCTGATCGTCCTTCTTCAATTCGCCGACACCGGTAAGCCCTGCCTGTTCCAGGCGGGCGCGCGCCTGCGCCTCGGTGAAGCTGTTCGCGCCGTTCTCCAGGGGCGCCGCGTTCACGGCGGGAGGCGCGCTGGGCGCCGTCGAACCGGTGCTGCCGGGAGCTGCAGCCTGCGCGAGCGCGCCGGCCGTCATTGCCCCCGTCATGGCGATCGACAAGACAAAGGCGGTCAGAATTTTCCGGGACATCGGCTTCTCCTCGAGCGTGCATCGCTGTGGAGGAAACGTCCCGCCGGAACGGGCGGTTCCGGCCGGGGCCACAATCAGCCCGCGAGTCCGGCCGCCGACAAAAAAGCCCCCGTCGCGGAACGGCCGGTCAATCCATCGGTTGGGTCTGACAATCATCCACAGCAGCGCAATGGGAGGCCGGATGGCTGAGAGCCCTCTTTTTCAACCCCTTGAAGTCCAATCCGAAGATCTCGGCGAGCTCGAAAAGCGCTTTCTTCTCGACGTCGCCAGTGGCGTCGTGCGGGTGGTCGATGCCGTGATGATCGCGCGCATGAAGAGTTTTGGCCTGATCGAGGTGATGAACCGCCATATCAAGCTGACCGAACGCGGCGAGCTCTTCTGCCGCAGCTATACGGTCAAGCGGCCGGCTTTCGCCGACAGCACAGGCAAGGCGCTGCGGGCGCCACGCTGAGATGGCGTGTCGGCCCGGAACGGCCGGGTAGACCCGCCGCCCCGGTCACGCCGGACAAGGATCATGAAAGCTGGCTAATGGGCTGCATCGCGATCACGCGATCGGGGCGGCCCACCCGCGCTGTTCGACCATTGCGGGGAACCTCGTCCTGCCGAGGGCGTTTCGTCATGGGATCCCGGACGCACGCCGCGTGAGGCGCGGCGACGATGCCGGGTCCCGCATGGCAAACCGGAGACGATCATGTCGCGCAAGGTTGTTTTGGCGACCGCCACCGTTCTCGCGTTCACCCTCGCCGGTCAGGCCCAGCCCACTGCCCCCGCCCCGCAGCCAGCGCCGCAGACGGGCCCGACCGTGACCCCGGCCCCCGGCGTGCCCGCCGCGCGTGCACCGGCGCAGCAGACGACACTCAGCCCGAGCGAAACCACGGTCACCAGCATGCTGGGCGTGACGATCTATGCGCCCAAGCAGGGAACGCCCGCCGCCAATGCGGCCACCACGCGGCCGAGTGGCCCCACGCCTGCCGGCGCAACGGCCACCCCCAATGCACCGGCCCGCAACACGGTGATCCTGACGCTGTCGGAGGCGGATTGGAACGCGCTGCGCGAAAACCACGACAATATTGGCGACGTCGACGATATCGTGCTCGGAAATGACGGGCGGGCCCTGCAGATCGTGCTGGGGGTGGGTGGCTTCCTCGGCATCGGCGAGAAGGCCGTGGCGGTCGACTGGACCGATATCAACTGGCTGCGCGATCCCACCGGCAAGATCTTCGGCATCGTCTATCGCACCAAGCTGCAGCTGGAGGCCGCTCCGCGCTTCGTCGACAGGAATGAGGCGGCTCGCCTTCGGTGACGACCGGCCAGTCTGCGACATTCACTCAAGTCGCGTGACGCGCGCCGCCGACGTGCGACACGCATCGGCACTCTTTGCGTCACCCCGGCACTCTCTACGTCACCCCCGGCGAGCGAAGCGAGGGAAGGGGGTCCAGGAACCAACGGACCGCGCCATCAGTGCATGTGTCACGCGGATTTCGCGGCGTCGAGGGATAGGCCCGGCAACTCCTGGCCCCCCTTCCCTCGCTTCGCTCGCCCCGGCAAAGCAATTGCTTTGCCTTGGGGGTGACGTCGTGCCCCTTACCCCTGCCTGCCTCTCCGCGCTTCGTTCGCCCCGGCAAAGCAATTGCTTAGCCTTGGGGTGACGTAGAGAACGCCTACACCCGTCAATTCAGCCACGCGCGCGGCCGCCATCCTCCATCGCGAGGCGCCAACCTCGTTGTCCCGCGGCCTCGGCTGCAAGCGGAAATGGCGGGTTTATTCGCCTCCCGGTCGAACCGGTCTCCGCCGGCAGGCGTTCCTCCTCAGTCCATGCAAGGCAGGCGACATCGCCTGAGACCTGAGAAGGAGGTTGAAATGACACGCAATTCTCTCGCGAAGATGACCATGCTCGGTATCGTCCTCATACCGGGCCTCGCCTTGGCCCAGCCGCCTGAACGGGCGCCGGCTCCCGGCGTACCGCCGGGCGTGGGCGCCGGTGCGGCGACCGGCGCGGTCGGTGGCGCGATCGTCGGCGGCCCGATCGGCGCGGCCGTCGGCGGCGTCGCCGGCGCGGTTGTCGGCGGCATAGCGGAAGCGTCGCGGCCGCAGTTCCGCAGCTATGTGGTCGAGCGGCACCATCCTTCCTACCACTATTCGTCCGACGTCGTGGTCGGCGCCGAACTGCCGGCCGCGGGCGTGACCTATTACGAGGTGCCGCGCCAATATGGCGAGGTGCAATATCGCTACACCATCGTGAACGACCGCACCGTCCTGGTCGATCCGCGAACCCGGCGCATCGTGCAGATCATCGACTGAGCCGATTGAGAAACCCGACACACAAGGCCGTAGCCCATGACGTCGGGCTGCGGCCAGGTCGCGACAATCATACCGCACCTGCCCGGAACTGCCCCGAAAGCTCACATCGGCTCATTGACGTCTCCAAAGAAGACGCCCCTGAACGTCTTTCTCGAACCCTGAGGGCGCCGCCAAGAGGATAAGCCGGCGAGGTCGGAGGCGAGCGAAAGACTACCGCACCCAAAAGGCGAGATCGATGACATCCGGCTCGACCGGGACACTGTCATCCCGGCTGCCTTGAAACTCCATCCAGCTGATGCGCACCGTCACAGTTGCCGCATCCAGGCAAAAGACCGGCCCGGCCGGCAGTGGATGGGGCATGGATGGACTTGAAATTACGAATTTTCGCGAAGGAAAGCTCACATCCGCCGTTTCGATCCGCGTCCATGGCTTGCCGCCCATCGGCTCGACCGGCGCATGATCCGGTTCGCGATCGTGAATGGCGATGCGGATGTGTTGCTGCAGGCTGCCTTCCGTATAGATCACGATCCCGGCGGCAGGAACGAAGAGACCGCGCCGTTCCATTTCAGCCGTGATCTCCGTTGGCGCCATGAAAGCAGAATCGTCACCGTCGATAAGATAGAACTGGCCATAATCGGCCTGCCAGGCGAACGTTGCCCAACCACGCAGCGCCATGATGCGCCCCTCCTTCATGAAGCAGGTCTGTCGATCGTCGGATCGTCATTCTACGCGACGCACTGTTCCCGCCCAGTGACGTCGCCTTGGCCCGGGTGCGGAGAATTGGCAGAGATGGTGCAGGCCACCTTGGCTTGCATGCGGATCTACCCCCGGAAAGCGGTGGCGACCATGCCGACAACCGCCAGCGCCATGACGACGGTCGTCGCCCAGCCGAGCCCTCGCAGCCAGCCCGTCAGGGTGAACCGGCCCATGATCGCCGGCCGCGCCGCGATCAGCATCATGACCACCAGCACCGGCACGGCCACGACGCCGTTCAGCACCGCGCTCCAATAGAGCGCCTGGATCGGATTGAGCGGCGACAGGTTGAGAGCGGCGCCGAGCAGCGTCGCCAGCGCGATGACCGCATAGAAATTCTTGGCGTCGCCCGGCTTCCGGTCGAGACCGATCCGCCATTTGAATGTTTCCGCGACCGCATAGGCCGCCGACCCGGCGAGCACCGGGATCGACAGCAAGCCGGTGCCGACAATGCCCGCGGCGAAGACGAATTCGGCGGCCGCACCCGCGATCGGCCGGAGCGCCTCGGCCGCCTGGGCTGAGGTCTCGATATCGGATACGCCATGGCCATGCAGGGTGGCGGCCGCTGTCAGCACGATGGCGAGCGCGATCAGATTGGAAATCCCCATGCCGATCATCGTGTCCAGGCGAATGCGCTGGAGCGCGGCGGCGCCCTGGCCGGGCCTGCTCCTGAGCGTCTCCCGCCGTGCCATCGCCTTGACGTCGGCGGCCTCCTGGGAGGCCTGCCAAAAGAACAGATAGGGGCTGATGGTCGTGCCGAGCACCGCGACCAGGCCGACGACATAGGATTGCTCGAAGCGCAATTCAGGGACAGCCAGGCGATAGAGTGCCTCGGCCCAGTCGATATGGACCATCATCAAGGTCGCGACATAGGCGAGCAGCACCAGGGCCAGCCATTTGAGCAAGGCGACATAGCGCTCATAGCGCATGAACACCTGCAAGGCCGTCGACAGCACGGCGAAGGCCACGAGATAGACGAGTTGCGGGCCGCCCGCGATCAACCGGGTGGCGTCCGCCATGGCGCCGAGATCGGCGCCGATATTGATGATGTTGGCGACGAGCAGCGGCAGGACCACCGCAACCAGCAGCCATCGCGGGAAATGCTCGCGCATGATGCCGGCAATGCCCTTGCCGGTGGTCCGCCCGATGCGCGCGCTGATCATCTGCACTGCCGTCATCAGGGGATAGGTGACGACCAGCGACCAGCCGAGGCTGTAGCCGAACTGGGCGCCCACCTGGCTATAGGTCGCGATTCCGCTCGGGTCGTCGTCGGAGGCGCCGGTGATCAGTCCCGGCCCCAGGACGTCGCGAAGCCGCGGCTTGCCGGACCCATCGGCGGCGCAGGCAGCCTCCGCATCGCGCCGTTCGACAGGCTCGTGGCTCATTGCGGTCGTGGCTCCGGGGCAAGGCGCGGTCGCCGACGTCCATTCGGCACGTCGAGATCGGCCGCCCGGGCCCGAGCCATCAACGTCGCGGCGGGCGATCCGTTCCATGGAGACATGCGAACGGCGGCGACCGCACCCCCGCAATGGCTCCCGGCATGACCGCTCGCATGTCCCCATGGAACGGATCCGGCGTCCTCCCGTTTCTCGGAAACAGACCAATCTCGAGGGAGGCGTCCATGCCCCGTGGCGACAAATCCAAATATACCGACAAACAGGAGCGCAAGGCCGACCATATCGCCGAGAGCTACGAACAGCGCGGCGTGCCCGAGAAGGAAGCCGAGCGCCGCGCCTGGGCAACCGTCAACAAGGACGACGGCGGCGGCAAGAAGCCCGGCGGCTCCGGCCGCGGCAAGGATACCGGCCATCCCGCGGCCCATGAGGGCGGGCGCAAGGGCGGCGCGGCGGCCGCGGCCCGTCCGGCAGCGGCCCGCTCGGCCTCGGCAAAGAAGGCCGCGGCCACGCGCAAGCGCAATGCCGCGCAGCACGCGCATTGAATGAATCCAGTGCGGCCTGGACAGGCGGACCGTCCTGAGAGCGACTCGATCCGAAGAAGCCGGCTAAGATCTATGAGGCGCGGTCGGCCGGGCTCGCTGCCTCGCGCCACGCCACGCGGCCGGAAAGATGGCGCGATACTTCGGCCTCCTGAGGCGCGGGCCGTCGAAGCGAAGGCCCCAAACCCGGCATGGAACGTCATCATCACCGCGGAGCCGACAGGCCCGGCGCTTCAAGCCGCCAGCGAGCGCTCCCGGTAGAGGATACGCCTCGCTTCCGCCCGATAGGCCTCGCGGGCCACTTCCGAGAGGTCGGCCCAGGTCACATTGGTCAGGCATTCCCGCAGGAACAGCTTCTTCGCCAACCGCTCGACGTCCGCCAGAGCAAACATGTGAAACTCACCTTTCATGCATCCGGCAGCCATCACAGGATCCGCGCGGGATCCACGATCGTCGCCTTCGGCGGGTCAACGCCCGATCCGACAAGAGGTTCCAGCGGCCGCCGTTCAATCAGATTCGAATGACCGATTTATGCCGGCGGCCGCTGCCCGCCAGCCATGGTCGCATCCCTGCCCGCCTCAGCCCGTGCCGCCCGGCTGCAGCGTCCTGGCCTCGGCGCGGAAATCGCGCCAGGGGTCGGTCTTCAGGATGGCCCGCAGCGTCGGCGACCCCACCCGGCAATCGGCCGGTCCGATGCCCTCCTCCACCGCCTGCCAGGACACCGGCATGGCAATTGGCGCGCCCGGGCGTGCCCGGGTCGAATAGGGCGCGATCGCCGTCGCGCCGCGGCCATTGCGCAAATAGTCGATGAAAATCTTGCCTTTGCGGACGCTTTTCGCCGCCGCCGCCGTATAGGCCTTGGGCTCGGCCAGTTCGAGGCCGCGGGCGAAATCATGCGCGAAGGTCTTGATTACGGACCATTCGGCCTGCGGCTCGAGGGGCACCACGACGTGAAAGCCCTTGCCGCCCGAGGTCTTGGCGAAGCTCGCCAGACCGAGATCGGCCAGCCGGTCACGCAGCGCGACGGCAGCGGCACGCACCCGGTCCAGGGGCACCCCGGGATCGGGATCGAGGTCGAAAATGACCTGATCCGGCTTTTCCAGCTTCGCGATGGTCGAACCCCAGACATGGATTTCCACCACGCCCAGTTGGACCAGCGCTGCCAGTCCGTCGAAATCCGCAATCGACAGCAGTTCTTCGCCGTCCTTGGGGTCCCTGAGCGTGGCGATCGCGCGATCCATGCCGGCGGAAGCGTGTTTCTGGAAGAATGTCGGCTTGCCGACGCCCCCCGGCGCGCGCAGCAGGCTGAGCGGCCGGTCGACGACATGCGGCCGCATGAGCGGCCAGACCGACTGGTAATAGGCGAGCAGGCCACGCTTGGTCAGGCCGGCATCCGGCCATAGCAGCTTGTCCGGATGGCTCAGCGCGATCCTGGTCTCCGGCGCGGGCACGGCCTCTTTCGGCCTGCGTCCCGGCCCCCGGCGCGATCGGCCGGTCTGCGGCTGCGCTTGGTCCACGACCACCTCCCTGGCGGACTTCCTCGCCGCGCGGTGCCTCAAACGGGCCCGGCGCGGGACCCTGCCGGCTGCCCGGGCCCAGACAAGGCCCGTTTCAGGTCCCCCCAGACCGCCGCGGCCATCATCACCGTCGGCCGCGCCCGATGCCTTGATCTGCCACAAGGCGGCGCGCCTCCCGCGCCGCGCAATCCGGTGACTTCCGAAGGCGCTGTCTCCAAATTGCAGGCCGGACGAGGCCGGCTCCGGTCATTGTCCGATCGCCCTGCCCTCCCGGCGGCCTGTCGCACTCATTGCGCCAGAACCATGCCGAGCGGCGCCTCCACCGACCATTCGAGCCCCGCCGGCGCATAGGTCATCGAAGCGCGCGCCTGAAGCGACGCCTCCGTCATGCGGACCAGCACGACATGGCCGAACCCGCGCTCGCTCGGCGCGCTGACGGGCGGACCGCCGCTCTCGGTCCAGATGAGGACGAAGCGGCTGGTCTCGTCGAGCACGCTCCAGCGCAAGCGGACGCTGCCGTGCTCGGTCGACAACGCGCCGAATTTCAGCGCATTGATCGACAATTCGTGCAGCGCCATGCCGAGCGCCTGGGCGCTGGCCGGCGACAGCATCAGCGAGGGCCCTTCGATTTCGATGCGCGGCGCCGCCGGGCCGCCGGCGTGATCGGTCTGGGTCCTGGCGAGCGTGGTCATGTCGACGCCGATCCAGTCGCCGGCGAACAGCAGGTCCTGGCTGGCGGCCATGGATTGCAGGCGGCCCGACAGGCTTCTGGCGAAGGCTTCCGCCGAGATCGGCCTGACGGTCTGGCGCACGATCGCCTCGACGATGGCCAGCATGTTCTTCGAGCGATGGGCCACCTCGCGCATGAGTGCCTGGCGGATTTCCTCCGCCCGCAGCGCCTCGCTGATGTCGCGCGCGATCTTAGAGGCGCCGATGATCTCGCCGCGCCGGTCGATGATCGGCGAGATCGTCAGCGAAACCGGTATCAGCTCGCCATTCTTCCTCAGCCGCATGCTGGTGAACGTCTCCACCCGCCGGCCGCTTCGAATGCTGTCGAGAATAACTTGTTCTTCGGCCTGGCGATCGGGTGGAATGAGCCGCATGACCGGCTGGCCGATGATTTCGTCGGCTGCGAAGCCGAAGATCCGTTGCGCCGCCCGGTTCCACGAGGTGATGATGCCGTCGAGATCCTTGCTGACGATGGCATCGTCGGTCGAATCGACGATCGAGGCGAGCAGTGCCTGATAGTCGAGTTCTGCCCGGGTTTGCGCCATGTCTGCCAGCCCTAGTCGTCGAAATACCGGAACAGGGGGCCGGCTGCGCCGTTTCGGGCATCATGCGAATGCCCTGCCGACACAACCTGCCCGAAAACCGGGACATCTCATCATACTCCTGAAAGGATGTGGAAGTTCCAAACGGCGTGTCATGCCACGCGCATGAACCTCGGCGGGCCAACCGCGGGCTTCGGCACATGTCGACGATTCAGCCGGACGCCGCGGCAATGAAGGCGGAGGGAAACATGCCTGCCGGCCCAATCCTACCGCCGCCCGCGCCATCCGGGGTTTCGCCGCTGGTCGCCGGCCTGTCCTTCATCATCGAATATGAGGATGCCGCCGGCCGCTCGCGGCTTCGCCCGGTCACCGTCTGGTCGGTCAGGACCGGCGCCGACGGGGTTCCGCGCCTCATCGTCCGGAGTCATGACAGCAAAACCTCGCATGACGACGGGGCCCTGCGCTCGTTCCGGCTCGACCGGATCAAGGCGGTCGCCGATCTCGACGGCGTCGTACAGGAGCCGCTGGCCGACTTCTTCCGCGACGCTCTCGGGCTCGTCTGGCCTGTCCCGGGCCAAAAGCCGGCCGATCCGAAACGCGACGCCGATCGCTGGGCCGTCATCCGCAAGGTGACGCGCGACGGCGGCCTCACTTTGCTGGCGGCCATGGCAGCGGCCGACAGCGATGTCTCGGCCGAGGAAATCCAGGTGATGCTGGATCACGCCACGCGCAGCTGCGCCGCCGAGGGCATCGCTCTCGGTGATGGCGAGCAGGCGCGCCTGCGCCGGTCGATCGCCCGCATGCGGCCGACACCGGAGGCGACTGCAAAAGCCGTCGCGGCGCTGGCGGCCGAGCACCGCTCGACCATCGAGGCGGTGCTCGCGGCTTGCCTTGCCGTGGCCGACGCCGATGGCTTCCGCCATCACCGTGAAATGACCTTGCTGAACTCCTTCAGCTTCAACCTGACCGGCAAGCGGCTGTTCGATTCCGCGTGAGCATCGTGACCCGCTCACGCGATCGATCGGCGCCAGCAGGGCACCCGCCTATCTGCCCGACGTGCCAAAAAAAGACGCGAGCGCCATGGAACCGGCCGTTCGGCGGCACGTTGATGGCGAGGCCGGCATTCCTGGCCCGGCCCCACGGGGAGGCTTCCATGGGCGTGCTCGATCACCTGTCAGTGGCGATCATGATCGGTCTCGGTTTCCTGACCGGCATCTTCGTCGCCGCCCAGCGCCTCGTGTTCTAGGCCTCGGACCAGGCCGGCGCGATCATCGGCGCGGCGGGCCGGAGAGCCCGCCCCCTTCTTCCGCGGCGCGCCCGGCCCGAGCCGGCGAGGTCACGATCACGGCTCTGTCGCCTCGATCGGCATCGTATCGAGCGCTGCCCCCTCATCGGTCTCGCCGGGCCGCCGCACGGGCTTGGCGGCAATGACCTCCGCGGTCGCCAGCCTTCGATAGAGATTGCGCGAGCGGCGGACCGGCCACCAATCGTAGAATAGGATCTGCGCCGGCCGCCAATTGGCCACCCAGCCGAACACCGAAATGCCGTCGCGAATGCCCTCCCGCCAGCCGTCACGGATCGGCGCCTCGTCGACGAGGCGCGACAGGGCGGTGCAACAGGCCAGCACGACCAGCCCGATGGCGAGCGAGATCAGCCCGGTGCGGATCAGCTTTCGGAGATTCTGCGCTTCCGTCGTCGCGGCGCGCTTGAAGTGGACCCGCAGCACGGTGCGCAGCTTGGCGACCGCCCGGCGGTCCGCCGCCTCGCCGCGCAGGCCGAGCGCGATGACGAAGCGGTTCCGACGCGGCGCGTACCAGGCCTCCGAGGCGATATATTGGGCGGCGGTCGAATTGAGGCTGAACTCGTGAAAGGGCGAAGGATCAAAACTTGAGAACAATTGGTCGACGTCATGCACATCGAGCGCGATGCGCGTAACCCCGTCGTCCGCTCCTGATGGCATGGTCCGGCACCCGCGGGCTTTCTGGCGACGACGACAGGACGCCGGCAGGATCCAAGGCGAATAACGGCGCGGCCAGCCCTTGGTTCCGCCACCGTCAGCCCCGGCGTTACGCCGCAGGCCGGGAACGGATCGGCGCCTTGCAGGTTGAACCTCCTATGAACGCCGGAGCCCCAATCGCTCGCGATGATCAAAGACTGCCCAATCGGCCAGGCTGAGCCATAGCCCCGCCGCTTTTTGGGGATGCCCTATCAACCTTCGAAACGGCATCGCCGGCTCCGACCGGCACCTTGACTGTCGAAGCCCTGCTCCCGCCAGGAGGTCATGCCGATGAAGATCGCCCAGATTGCCCCGCTCTGCGAGCGGGTTCCGCCACGCCTGTATGGCGGCACGGAACGTATCGTTTCCTATCTGACCGAAGAACTGGTCCGCCAGGGACATGACGTCACTCTTTTCGCCAGCGGGGATTCCGTCACCGCGGCCGATCTTGTGCGCTGCACCGACATGGCCCTGCGGTTGAACCCGTCGGTCAAGGACTACCTGCCCTATCACGTCGTCATGCTGGACGAGGTCGCCCGCCGCGCCGACGATTTCGACGTGCTCCATTTTCACATCGACATGCTGCAATTTCCGATGCTGCGCGGCGGTCTGGCCGACCGGGCCGTGACGACGCTGCACGGCCGGCTCGACCTGCCCGACATGATACCGTTCTACGCCGCTTTTCCCGAGGTGCCGCTGGTCTCGATCTCGCAGCACCAGCGCGCGCCCATGCCGCAAGGCCTCAACTGGGCCGGCAATGTCCATCACGGGCTGCCGGCCGACCTCCTGACGTTCACGCCGCATCCGGCCGGTGACTATCTTGCCTTTCTCGGCCGAATATCGCCGGAAAAGCGGCCCGACCGGGCGATCGAGATCGCCCTTGCCGCCGGTGTGCCCCTGAAGATCGCCGCCAAGATCGACAAGGTCGACCAAGTCTATTGGGAGACGGTGATCGAGCCCATGGTCAGGGCGAATCCCAGCATCGACTTTATCGGCGAGATCGCCGAACACGAAAAATCCGAGTTCCTGGGCAATGCGCGCGCCCTGCTGTTCCCGATCGACTGGCCGGAACCTTTCGGCCTCGTGATGATCGAGGCGATGGCCTGCGGCACGCCGGCGATCGCCTTCCGCGCCGGCTCGGTGCCGGAGGTGATCGATCATAGCCGCTCCGGCTTCATCGTCGACACGATCGTCGAGGCGACCGAGGCGGTGGCCCAGGCGAAGTCGCTCAGCCGCGCCGGGGTGCGCGCGATCTTCGAGGAACGCTTCGCCACCACGCGCATGGCCGCGGATTATCTGGCGATCTATCGCGCCCTGCCCGGCGTCCGCGCCAAAGCCCCTCGCTTGCGCTATCGCAACGGCGAGGCGGCGCGCCTGCATCTGGTCGCCTCAGCCTCGCCGGCATGAGGTGACGTGCATCGGCGCGTGTCGTGACAGCGTTTCCATCGGGAACAAGCATCCCCTGAGAAAGGTCGAAGCCGATGCCGACGACGAACGCCGCAGCCGCCCCGCACGCGCCGGCACCAGCCGGCGGCATGCCCCAGCCATTGGCACAGTTCTTCATCCCCGCCGCCGCATCGCTGCAGGAGCGTCAGCCGCGCACGCTCAAACACGGCGACACTTTCGCCGTGTTCGACCATAACGGCGACGCGCTGGCCGGGCCCGGCAGTCCCGAGGGCCTCTATCATCGGGACACCCGCTATCTCTCGCACCTCTACCTGACCACCGGCGGGGCGCGACCGATGCTGCTGTCTTCGACGCTGCGCGACGACAACGCGGCACTGACCTGCGACCTGACCAATCCGGATCTCTTCGACGAGGCCGGCAGTCTGATCCTCGGCCACGATCTCGTTCATATCAGGCGCTCCCGCTTTCTGTGGAACGCCACCTGTTTCGAGCGGCTCGCGGTCCGGAATTTCGACACCGTGGCACGGAGCGTCAGGCTGACGCTGGCCTTCGCAGCCGATTTCGCCGACCTGTTCGAAGTGCGCGGCACGACACGCTCGCGGCGCGGCGAGCATCACAAGCCGCAGGTCCATCCGGACGGCGTGACGCTCACCTATGCCGGGCTCGACAAACGCCGCCGCCAGACCCGGCTGCGTTTCGAGCCAGCACCGAACCAGATCAGCGCGGAGGTGGCGCTGTTCGATATCACGCTCGAGCCCGGCGAGCTGAAGCCCCTGTTCATCGAAGTCCGCTGCGACCCGGACGAGGTGGCGCTGCCGACCCGGCGGGCCTTCTTCCTCGCCTTGCGCGATTCCCGCCGCGCTCTGCGCGCCTCGTCCTCGCGCGCGGCTTCGATTTCGAGTTCCAACGAAATCTTCAACGAAGCGGCGCGGCGCAGCGTCTCCGACCTCTACATGCTGGTCACCGACACGCCGCAGGGCCCCTATCCCTATGCCGGCATTCCCTGGTTCTCCACCGCCTTCGGCCGCGACGCCCTGATCACCGCGCTGCAGATGCTCTGGCTCGACCCGGCGATCGCCCACGGCGTGCTCGGTTACCTCGCCGCCAACCAGGCGACCAGCCTGGACCCCGCCGCCGATGCCGAACCCGGCAAGATCCTGCATGAGATGCGCCAGGGTGAAATGGCCGAGCTCGGCGAAGTGCCGTTTCGCCGCTATTACGGCAGTATCGATTCCACCCCGCTCTTCATTCTGCTCGCCGGCGCCTATCTCCGGCGAACCGGCGACCAGGACACGATCCGCGCGCTCTGGCCGCATATCGAGGCGGCGCTTGCCTGGATCGACAATCACGGCGATGTCGACGGCGACGGCTTCGTCGAATATGCGCGGCAGACCGCCGAGGGCCTGGTCAATCAGGGCTGGAAAGACAGCCATGACAGCATTTTCCACGCCGATGGCCAGCTGGCGCGGGGGCCGGTCGCGCTCGCCGAGGTGCAGGCCTATGTCTTCGGCGCCTGGGTCGCCGCCGCCGAGATCGCGGCGACGCTCGGCAATGCCGCGCTCGCCGTCGATTTCGAGGCCAAGGCCGAGCGGCTGCGCAAGCGTTTCGACAAAGCCTTTTTCGACGCCGAGCTCGGCACCTATGTACTGGCGCTCGACGGCGACAAGCGCCCCTGCCGGGTGCGCGCGTCGAATGCCGGCCACGCCTTGTTCACCGGGCTGGCTTTGCCCGAGCGCGCCGCGGCGGTGGTCGGCACGCTGATGGCCAAGCCCTCGTTTTCCGGATGGGGCGTGCGCACCCTGGCGGCGACCGAAGCCCGCTACAACCCGATGAGCTATCACAACGGCTCGGTCTGGCCGCATGACAACGCCCTGATCGCCGCCGGTTTCGCCCGCTATGGCTTCCGCCGCGAGGCGGCGCGCATTTTCGAAGGCCTCTACGCCGCCTCGATCTATATCGACCTGCACCGCCTGCCGGAATTGTTCTGCGGTTTCCCGCGCCAGCGCAGCCATGGGCCGACCTTCTATCCCGTGGCCTGCTCGCCGCAGGCCTGGGCGGCGGCGACGCCATTGTCGCTGGTGCAGTCCTGCCTCGGCCTCGGCTTCGACACGAGCGAAGGCCAGATCACCTTCGACCAGCCGGTCATGGCTGACTTTCTGAACGAGATCACGTTGCGTGGCGTCGCCATCAATGGCGGCTCGATCGACGTTTCGCTGCGGCGAACCGGCACCGAAGTCGTCGCCAATGTTCTCTCGCGGCGCGGTCATGTCCGCGTCGTAACCATGAGCTAGCCTGGCCACGCTTGCATTGGAAGAAGCCAGGACTGGGCGAGCCTGGAACAACTTCACGGGGCAAACGTTAGCCGTGAACCCGGCGGTCGGGACGGCACAATGGGCCGGAGAGCAGTGATGAGACGCCACCTGCGCGGCGCCATGGCCGGGATCTCGAGCAACGAGCCGACCGGCCGGGCGATGTTCGGGTGGGGCATGGCCGGTGTCGTGCTCCTGGTCCTCATGGTGCTAAGCTGGGCCTGACGGCCGGCAGGTCCTGATCCGTTCGCACTTGCCGAAGGCCGGGGCAGGTTTTGGGCGAGACAGGATCGACGACCATGAGCGACACGGCAGGCACCATCCTCGAACTCGACCGGCGCATCGCCGCGACGCGCGAGAATATCCGTCAACTCGTCGAACAGGCAGCGGCGGTGACCGGGGCCGCGTCCGAAGAGGCGACCGCCGAACGGATGGCGGAACAGGAGGCCCTGCTCGCCGAACTGATCAAGGCGAAAGCCGGTCTGACGGGAGGGACGCCATGAACACGGCCAATCTTCAGCTCGAAGGCCTCTGCATGGCCGTGGCCGCGCTGAACCGCCTGTTCGTCGAGAAAGGCCTGGTTTCGCCCGACGAGATCGACCTGGTGCTGCACAAGGCCGAAGCCAGCCTGACCAACGAAGATCCGCGCTCGGAAGATCTGTCGCCCGCCAACCGCGATGCGGTGGTCTTCCCCCTGCGGCTGCTCCGGCTCGCCAACGCCCAGGCCGGCCAGCCCGCGCCGTCTTTCGCATCATTGACGAAATCGGTCGCCGGAACCAAGCGTCCCTATAACGACCAGATGTGATCGCTCAGGGATCAGCGCCGGAGCAGAGGCCGGCGGCGCGCGGTCGAAAATGGGCCCGCCTCGTTGCCGAAGCGGGCCAGGGAGGTCTTGGGCATATCGGCTGCAGTTCGCTCCGGCCACACCGTCCTGAGACGGCAGGTTTTCCGGGGGAACGGGAGCAGTCTAGCCTTTCGGGGCGTCATGGCCAGCAGGCCGAAGGGCTGAGGGCGGCGCGCCATGACCTCTCTGCGCGGCGATAGCCCGGAGAAGCCGCCTGCCCGATCGTCGCGCCGACTATGTCATTTGACATTGTGTCCTCCACCAGCCTCGATACGGTCGCGACGCAAGGCCTGCAGGACGGCCAGCTACGGGGCCGCGCCAGCATGCCGACGACGTCAGGATTTGCCATCGGCGACCGCGTGATCGCCAAGGCCGACGGGCGCGAGATGGAGGTGGTGAGCGTCCGCCTCGCCGGCTCGGGCAAGACAGCGATTTATTGCGCCTGGGGACCCAAGGGTTCGCATCGCGCCATCAGGCGGTTCCTCGCCGATCA
Source organism: Hyphomicrobiales bacterium (assembly GCA_017304475.1). Classification (GTDB taxonomy): domain Bacteria; phylum Pseudomonadota; class Alphaproteobacteria; order Rhizobiales; family Phreatobacteraceae; genus Phreatobacter. The sequence continues at coordinate 69,198 of JAFKKV010000017.1, forward strand.
GATCGAGAAACTGCCGAAACCGCAAAGGCCGCCCGGCGAAACCGGTTCGATCGGGGCTGAACCGATCCAGGGCGCCAACTCCGGCATTGAGGGCGCGCGACGCGACCCGACGGATAATGGCCAAGGCGAAGCGTAATCCCCGCACTGGTCCGCGCCGGTCGCACGAACGGCCGGGATCGGACGCGACGCGTCAGGCTTGGCTGCCGGTCACGGGATCGACAGCGGGACGGTCGCCATCGTCGCCGCCCGGTGGGTTGTCGAGATCGGCGACCGCCTCCCCGAGCTCCCGGCGTTCGCGCGGATCGATCGGCGTGGCGTTGGCGCTGTCCTTGGCCCCCTCGTCGGCGGGTTGCGGTTCGGCCTTTTCCTGGCCCCACATTCTCCCGAGATCATCGGCGACGGAATCGTCGATGCGTCGAGACGGCACGGCTCCGGCCTGATTTTCGGGCGCGACGGCCGGTCCGATCATCGCGGTCGTGGCCATGTTCGAGCTCCCTGGCAGTGTCCATGATCAACCCGCGGAAACGGCCTCCGTTCCCTGCCACGGCAACAGCGCCCCAAGGTCCAGCACGCGCAATGGTTCGGCGCGGGAAATGGCGCCACGCAAGAAAAATGGCCCGCCCCGAGGGGCGGACCATTCCGGTGACCTCGCATCAGCGGGCTAACCCGCCCGCGACGGTGCCATTTCAGCGCCGCTGATCACCCTTGTGATCGCGCTCGTGGGCCGGCCCCTTGTGACCGGGCTCGCGCTCGCCGGCGCCGCTGTGCTGGCCGCCCTGCTGCGGATGGCCGCCGGTCTGGCTTTGCTGCTTGTCCTTGCCTTGCTTCTGATCGGACTGATGAGAGCCACTGCCGTGCTGCTTGTCCATGATCATGGTCCTTTCGAAGAACCCCCGAGCCTATGGGGATAAGCCTGGCTTCGCCGATAAGTTCCGGCGGTCGGGGATAATCGCCCGGGAGCGCCGCGCATGGCGGCGCCCCGGCGCGTTCGGCTAGCCTGTCTCGTCGGCGATCATGCCGCGCAGGCGGTCCGTCAGGACCTCCATCGAAAAGGGCTTGGTGATCATCGCCATGCCGGGCTCGAGGAACCCTTGAGCGATCGCCGCGCTCTCCGCATAGCCGGTCATGAACAGCACCTTGAGGCCGGGCCGCCGCAGCCGCGCGGCCTCCGCGACCTGGCGTCCGTTCAGGCCGGGAAGGCCGATATCGGTCACCAGCAGATCGATATCCTCGGCCGATTGCAGGATGTCGAGGCCGGCCGGCCCGGTCGCCGCCTCCAGCGGGCGGTAGCCGAGCTCGTTGAGGACCTCGACCACCAGGGCCCGGACCACGGCCTCGTCCTCGATCACCAGAACCGTCCCGCCGGTCACGCCGGCATGCGCGGCGAGCAGCCCCGCCGGCGGCTCGGCGAGCATGTCCTCGCCATCGCAGCGCGGCAGGAAGATCTGGACCGTCGTGCCCGCGCCGACCTGCGTCGCGATCCGGCAATAGCCCTCCGACTGGCGCGCGAAACCGTAGATCATCGACAGGCCGAGGCCCGTGCCCTGGCCGATCGGCTTGGTGGTGAAGAACGGGTCGAAGGCGCGCTCGACGACGTCGTCGGTCATGCCGGTTCCGGTATCGCTGACCGCGATGCAGACATATTCGCCCGGCCTGACGCCGTGCAGGCGCGCGGCATCGTCCCCGTCGAGCACGGTATTGGCCGTCCGGATCGTCAGCCTGCCGCCATCGGGCATGGCGTCGCGGGCATTGATCACGAGATTGAGGATGGCACTCTCGAGCTGGTTGGGATCGCAGCGCGTCAGCCAAAGGCCGGCCGCCATCGCCAGGTCGAGCACGATCTGCTCGCCGATGGTCCGGCGCACCATGTCTTCCATGGAGGCCACCAGGCCGTTGGCCCTGACCGGCTTGGGGCTCAGCGGCTGCCGACGCGAGAAGGCCAGCAGCCGATGCGTCAAGGCCGCGGCGCGGGTGGCCGCCGTCATCGCGCCGGTGACGAAACGCCCGACCTCCTGGACCCGCCCCTGGGCGACGCGCCTCTGAATGATATCGAGCGAGCCGATAATGCCCTGGAGCAGATTGTTGAAATCATGCGCGATACCGCCGGTCAACTGACCGACGGCCTCCATTTTCTGGCTTTGACGCAAGGCCTCGTGGGCGGCGGTCAGGGCGGTGGTGCGTTCGGAGACGCGCTCCTCGAGCGTGGCCGCGAGCCGCGCCAGGGCCTCGGTCGCCGTCTTCTGGTCGTCGATATCGGTATTGGTCCCGACCCAGCGCCGCGGAGCGCCGGGCTCCCCGCCAATGGTCACGGCCCGGGCGATATGCCAGCGATAGGCGCCGTCGGCCCGGCGCAGGCGAAACTCGACCTGATAGGGGGAGCCGTCCCTGAGTGATCGCGCCCAGGCGTCGGCCGCCCGCGGAAAGTCGTCGGGATGGACCATCGCGGTCCATTTCGCGCCATCGAGCTCGCCGGGCTTGAAGCCGGAATAGTCGTAGACCTGGTCGTTGAACCAATCGAGCTGGCCGTTCTGCGGCGCGGTCCAGACATGATTGGGCATGGCCTGGGCGAAGGTCCGGAACCGCTTCTCGCTTTCCGACAGCGCCGCCTCGACGGCCTTTCGCTCGGTGATCTCAAGGAACAGCACGGCGAAACGGTCCGGTCCGGTGCGGTGGGCCCGCGCCTCGAACCAGCGGTCGGCAAGCGTCGCGACATGGATATCGAGCGTTGCCGGCTCGCCGGTATCGACCACCCCGGCATAGGCCTCGATCAGCGTGTCCTGGATATCCGGAACGACCTCCCGGACACGGCGGCCGATGGCATCGCCGGGGGCGATGCCGGTATGCGCCTCGAAAGCCGGGTTGATCTCGATGAACCTGAAATCGACCATGCGGCCGGCGGCATCGCGCACCGCCTCTGCCAGGAAGAAGCCCTCGCGCATCTGCGCGAACAGATCGCGCAACCGGGCTTCGCTCGCCTGTTTCGCCTCCTCGGCGTGGCGCCGGTCGGAGACGTCCATGGTCACGCCGACGAAGCGGCGGCCGGCCGCGTCCGGGCTGTCGACGACCTCGCCGCGCCGGGCGATCCAGCGCTCCTCCCCAGTATCGGCACGGCGGATCCGATATTCCGTATATTCGAGCGGGTTGGACCGCAGCATGCGCGATGGCCCGGATCGATCCTGGTCATCCGGCTCGATCATGGACACCAGCAGCCGGTCGGTCAGGTCGAGCTCGCGCGGCACGCCCCAGATGCGCCGGAACTCGTCCGAGGCATCGAGCTTGCCCGTCTCCGGATACCATTCGAACGTGCCGACACCGCCCGCCTCCTGTGCGATGCGCAGGCGCTCCTCGGCCCGGATGCGTCCGGTCGTCTCCACCACCACGGCCAGGACACCGGCCGGCCTGCCGGTGTCGTCGAGAATCGGACTGTAGTCGAGATTGAGCCAGACATCCTCGGGCAGGCCGTTGCGATGCAGCACCAGATGCTGATCGGCATAGGCGAGCGCCCGCCCCTCGCCATGGACCACCTTCAGCACATTGGCGTTGAATTCGGCCACTTCCGGCCAGCCGTCCAGCACCTTCGAGCCGAGCGCTTCCGGGTGCCGGCCGCCGGCGAAGACCGAATAGGCGTCGTTATAGATCATGACGCCGTCGGTGCCCCACAGCAGCACCATGGGCAATTGCGATTGCAGCACCAGGCTGGTGACGAGCTTCAGGCTTTGCGGCCAGGCCGCCACAGGCCCGAGCGTCGCGGACCAGTCGCGGTCGCGGATGAGCGCGCCGGTCGAGCCGCCATTGACCAGGAAGGCGGGCGACGAGGGCGAGGAGAGCTCGGGCATGACGTCTTCCGGAACCAGTCTTTGCCGGCGGCGACGGCCGGAAACGCATGATGCTATGGGCGGCCGGTTGCGGTTATCGGACCGAGGCCGGCAACAGATCGGCGAGCTTTTCCGACAGGTCCCGCAGCAGATAGGGCTTGCCCAGGCGCGGCAGGTCGCTGCTCGATCCCGCCAGAAATTCGCCCGCCGGAAGTTCGGCATAGCCGGTCGCGAGCAGGATCGGGATGCCCGGACGAAGCGCGCGCGCCCGTGCGGCGAGCTCGACGCCCGTCATTCCCGGCATGGCATGATCGGTGATGATGGCGTCGACGTCCCGGCCGCTCTCCAGGATATCCAGCGCCTCCCTGCCCGAACTCGCCTGGATCACCCGGTGCCCGAGATCCTCCAGCATGTCCACCGTGCTCATCGCGATGAGAAAGTCGTCGTCGACGAACAGGATCGTGCATGGGGGCTTGCCGCCACTCTCCATCATGTCTTCTCCGCACCGGCCGCAGGCGCCTTCACTGGACGGCCGGCCTCGCCTCATCAAGCCCCACCATGCAGGCTCAGCTCTACCGAACTGCCGGCCAGCCGGACTGGTTCCCTCCCGCCGAGAGTTTTTTTGAGGGGAAGCGCTCGCGCAGCGTCGCCTGCCGCCGCGAAACATGGCACGAGCATGAACGAGGCAATGAGGCGAGCATTCGCTCCGGGGATCAGCCACTTTGAACGAGACATCGGACGACAACGCTCGCGGCCCATCCGCCGAGCGGCCGGCGAGCGACATCGAAGCGCTCCTGCGCGAACGCGAAGCCGAACTCGCGCGGGTCCAGTTGATCGGTCAGGTCGGGGGCCTCCAGGTCGACCTGCGTGGCGGCGCCTTCAGGAACAAGCGCTCTCCGGAATATCTGAGGGTTCACGGCCTGCCACCCGAGGCCGCCACCGAAACGCATGAAGCCTGGGTGCAACGGATCCACCAGGACGACCGGCAGCGCACCGAGCAGCATTTCCGCGAAGTCGTCGCCGGCTCCGCCACCGATTACGAGGCCGAATACCGCATCGTCAGGCCGAGCGACGGCCAGGTTCGCTGGATCCTGGCCAAGGCCGAGATCGAGCGTGACGCCGAGGGCAAGGCCATTCGCCTGATCGGCGCGCATATCGACATCACCGACCGTCGGCATGCCGAGGAGCAAAGCGACCTGATCGCGCGCGAGCTGTCGCATCGCATCAAGAATATCTTCGCCGTGGTCAACAGCCTGGTCATGCTCTCGGCACGCGACCGTCCCGAGATGCGCGAATTCGCCCAGGTCGTCGGTGACCGTATCCGGATCCTGGGGCAGACCCAGGACTATGTGCGGCCGAGACGCGAGGGTGCAGCCGGCGCGGCACCGCAGACCGCGCTCGGCCTGGTCGCACTGCTGCTCGCCGCCTATCAGCACGGCGACCACCAGCACATCTCGATCGCGGGGTACGACGTGCCGATCGGCGAACGGGCCGCGACCGCGCTCGCGCTTGTCGTGCATGAGCTTGCGACGAATGCCGTCAAATATGGCGCCTTGTCGACGCCATCGGGACGCCTGATGGTTCACGGCGAGGCCGAGCCCGGCCTGCTCGCGCTCACCTGGCAGGAGCGCGGCGGCCCGACGATCGCCGGCCCACCGGCGCATAGGGGCTTCGGCACGATCATGTCGCAAAAAGCAGCGACCGCGCAGCTCGGCGCGGTCGCCCGTTATGACTGGAGCCCGGAGGGCCTGACCTTCACATTGACGGTGCCGCTGGAGAACCTCGCCCGCTGACCGGCGGCCGCCCGCCAAATCACGCGACAAGTCACTCGAACAGCGGCACGTCGTCCCTGTAGCTCGCGCCGAGCGCCGCGCCGACACAGGCGATGAAGGCGCCGATGAGCAGCGAGAGGAAGACCAGGAGCGAGCCGAGCGAAGCCGCCTTGCGCGCCTTGTCCGCCGCTTCCTTCGCCTTGACCTTGGCCGCCTCGGCCTTGGCCAGCATGGCGTCGACCCGGCGCTGCGCCTCATCCGGGGCGACGCCTGCCCGCTGCGCCACGATCTGCGCCAGATAGGTCTTGTCGGCCGCCGGCATCTCGCCATTGGCGGCTGCCGCGATCAGGATCCGCGTCGCCTCGGCGCGCGAATCCGGATTGCCCGACGGCGTCGGCGCGGCGCCGCGAAAAAGCGTATCGACGACATAGCCGGTGGCATCGGCGGGCGAGCCGGTCCGACCTTCCGCGACGCCCGTGGCCGCGCCCGCAGCGACCGTCGCGGTCGCCTCGACACCCGTCCGCGTGACCGCCGAAATGGTCGAGGTCAGCGTGGCCGCGACGATCAGGGTCGCGACGCACCATGTCAGCAGGCCGTTGGCGGTGTCCCGGAAGAACACCTCGTCGCTGTGCAGATTGGCCCAGCGGGTTCGAAGCCGCCCGGTGACGAAACCGCCGAAGCCCGAGGAGATCCATTGCACCAGGATCAGCCCGATGCCCCCGGACACGCCGAAGGCGGTGGCGCTCATGCCCTGCCCCGACCACGGCGACACGCCGGCAAGACCGATCGCCGCGCACAGGAAGAAAAGCGAAAGACTGGTCGTCGCAGCGACGACGGCACCGGCGAAGACTGCACTCCAGGATACGGCCGACCAGGGCGATTCAACTTGAGCCGTTGCTTGGGTCATTGCGATCTCCTCGAATTATCGCGTGAACAACGCGAGAAGAATGATGACCGGAATGGGAACCCCCAGAAGCCAAAGCAGAATTCCACGACCCATGACGACCTCCTGTGTTTGGAAGCACAACGAGATCGGCGCCGGATTGGTTCCGGCGCATCGGGCTGTTCGAGATGAAATCACTTTGCGCTGAATTTTTGCCAGCGCTCCGCATGGCCAAGTACGCATGAACGTTGCCTCTCACGAAAAGCGTTCTCGTTCCGGCAACACGGCATGCGCAAGATTGGGCTTCCGGCGGGAATTCGCGCTGTCACACTCCGGCCAGAAACCCTGTCCTGGGAGGCGGGGTCAGATGGGGATATCGTCATGGATCGACGCGCACTGCTCGGCGGGCTCTCCGCCGCGACCCTCGGCTCTCGCTTCGCATTCGGCCAGGCCACCAGCGAAATCCGCATCGGCGCGCCGCTGCCCTTGACCGGCCCGCTCGCCCCCGAAGGCCGCAAGCAGAAGCGCGGCTACGATCTGTGGGCGGCCGAGGTCGCCAAGCAGGGCGGGCTCGATGTCGGCGGCCGCAAGCTGCCGGTCAGGATCATCTATTCCGACTATCAGTCGGCCACGCCGCGCGGCGTCCAGGCCTGCGACCTGCTGGTCTCCCAGGAAAAGGTCCAGTTCCTGTTCTCGCCCTTCGGATCGGGCGCCGCCAAGGCCGGCAGCGCAATCGCCGAGCGCTACAAGATCCCGATGATCGCGCCGACCGCCTCCTCGGTCGAGGTCTATGACCAGGGCTTCAAATATCTGTTCGGCACCTTCACGCCCAACTCGACGCTGACCGAGCCGCTGGCCAAGCTGGTCACCGAGAAGGCCCCCGACGTGAAGAAGGTGGCGATCTTCTCGCGCAACGACCTGCTGCCGCTGTCGCTCGCCGCCGAAATGCGCAAGTCCTGCCAGTCGCGCAATCTGAGCGTGGTCTATGACGAGAAATTCGCCATCGGCACGCTCGATTTCGCCTCCGCCCTGACCCAGATCCGGGCCGCGGCACCGGACTGGATCTTTGTCGGCGGCTATATCAACGACCTCGTCCAGGTCCGGGCCCAGATGCGCGACCTCGGCCTCAAGCCGAAGGTGCTCACCATGATCGCCGGGCCGGCCTATGAGGAATATATCCAGGCCCTGAAGGGCGCCGCCGAAAACGTCACCAGCGCGTCCTGGTGGCACCCCGCCGTTCGCTACGAAGGCGCCGATCTCTTCGGCTCGACCGCGCGCTATGTCGAGACCTTCCGCGCCGCCTATAACGGCGAGACGCCCGACTATGCCGAAGCCTCGGCCTCCTCGGCCGGCGCCATCCTGCAGCTTGCGATCAAGCAGGCCGGCACGCTGGAGGGCCCCGTCGTGCGCGATGCGCTGGCCGCGCTCAATGTCCAGACCTTCTGGGGGCCGGTCCGTTTCGGGCCGAGCGGCCAGATCGACAGCCTGACCCCGCCGGTCTTCCAGATCCAGGACGGCAAGACCGTCGTGCTGCTGCCAACCGAGATCAAGCAGGGCGAACTCAAGTTCGGCATCGCCTGAGCCATGAGCGCCTCCCTTCTCGCGCAAGTCCTCGCCAACGGCCTGCTGCTCGGCGGCCTCTACGCCGCCGTCGCAGCCGGCTTCTCCCTCGTCTGGGGCGTTCTCAACGTCGTCAACATGCTGCACGGCTCGGCCATCGTGCTCGGCTCCTATGCCGCCTATTTCGGCTGGCTGCGCCTGGGCGTGAACCCCTTCGCCGCGGCCCTGGTCGTCGGTCCGGTCATCGGTGCGATCGGCTGGGCGATCCAGCGCTATCTGGTCGAGCGGGTCGTGGCGGCGCCGGTGCTGATCACGCTCGTGCTGACCTTCGCGCTCGACCTGATCCTCAACAACGCCATGATCGCCGCCTTCTCCGCCGATTACCGCAAGATCGCCAGCGTCTCCGGCCTGCCGCCCCTCACCTTCGGCCCCGTCGGCCTGCCGGTCGACCGGCTGCTGGCGGCGCTTGCCGGCATCGCCGCGACGCTCGCGATCCATCTCTATCTGACGAGGTCCAGGCTCGGCCGGGCCATCGTCGCCGTGCGCATGGACCGCGAGACGGCCATGCTGATGGGCGTCAAGGTCGAGGCGATCTACGCGGCGACCTTCGGCATCGGCCTGGCGCTCGCCGGCATTGCCGGCTGCCTGATGGCGGCGGTCTTCCCGATCTCGCCGCTGAACAGCCCGGGCTATCTCGGCGTCGCCTTCGTCGCCTGCGTTCTCGGCGGCCTCGGCAGCGTCGTCGGCGCGATCGTCGGCGGCCTCGTGCTCGGCGTGGTCGAAAGCTTCGGCGCCATCTTCGTCGGCCCGGAATACAGCGTCACCGTCGCCTCCGTGCTGCTCATCGTCATGCTGCTCTGGCGTCCGCAAGGCCTGCTCGGCCGGGCCGGTTACGAATGAGCGGTCCCATGACATCCCCGACCCGCTCCCCCTGGATCCTGCCTGCCGCCGTCCTGGCGATCGGCGCCGCCATCGCCATCGGCGCGCCCTACCTGCTCAGCGAACACACCTATGTCTCGCGCCTCGCCACCTCGCTGGCATTGCTGGTGACGCTGTCGATCGCCTGGAACCTGGTCGGCGGCTTCACCGGCTACCCGTCCTTCGCCACCGCCGCCTTTTTCGGCCTCGGCGCCTATGCCACCGCCGTGGCCCAGCAGGCCGGCTGGCCGGCCTTTGCCGGCTTCGCCATGGCCGCCCTTTGCGGCGCGCTGCTGGCCGCCCCCTTCGGCTTCGCCATCCTGCGCCTGCGCGGCCACTATTTCGCGATCGCCAGCCTCATGCTGGTGACCATCCTGAAGGAACTGACCACCGGCTGGGCCTCGCTCACCGGCGGCGGCATGGGCATCAACCTGCCCGGCGCCGGCGGCGACCCGGTGGTCATCGCGCGCATCGCACTGCAGACCATGGTGATGCTGGCGGCGGCAGCACTTGCCTTGTCGATCGTCGTCGCCAAGGGACGGCTCGGCTTCGGGCTCTCCTGCATCCGTATGAACGAAACCGCCGCGCTCGGCGCCGGCATCGACGCGCCGCGCCTGAAGACCATTGCCTTCACGCTCTCGGCCGCCATTTGTGGTCTCGCCGGCGCGGCCTATGCCCGCTGGATCGGCTATATCGACCCCTCCGACGTCTATGACGTCATGTGGTCGGTCCGCCCGATCATCGCCACGCTGATCGGCGGCGTCGGCACCATCTTCGGACCCGTGGTCGGCGCCATCGTCTACATGGTCTTCGAAGAGCTGATGTGGCGCAACCTGCTCACCTTCGGCACCGGCGCGCTCGGCATTCTCATCGCGCTGCTGGTCCTGGTCATGCCCGGTGGCATCATTCCCACCTTGCTGAAGCGGAAGGCCTCGTGATGACCGCTCCCCTGCTTCAGCTCGAAGGGTTGACCCGGCGCTTCGGCGGCCTCACCGCCGTCAACAACGTCACGGTGTCGTTCGGCGCCGGCGAGATCGTCGGCCTGATCGGCTCCAACGGTGCCGGCAAGACCACGCTGGTCAATCTGGTGACCGGCCATCTCAAGCCTTCCGCCGGCCGGGTCACCTTTGCCGGCCGCGACATCACGGGCTCGCCGCCCTATCGGCTGGCGCGCCTCGGCCTGTTGCGCACCTTCCAGGTGGTGCAGCCCTTCGCGCAATTGCCGGCGCGCGACAATGTCGCCGCGGCGGCTTTGTTCTCGGGCGCCGCCCCCGACATGGCGGCGGCCCGCGACGCGGCGGAAGCCGCGCTCAAACGCCTCGGCATCATCCATGTCGCCGACAAGCTGCCGCCGCACCTGACGCTGGCCGAACGCAAGCGCCTGGAGCTCGCCAAGTCGCTCGCGGCAAAACCCAAAATGCTGTTCCTCGACGAGGTCAATGCCGGCCTCAACTCGGCCGAGATCGACGGCGTGCTCGACATGATCCGCTCGATCGCCGCCGAAGGCGTCACCATCGTGGTGATCGAGCACCTGATGAAGGTCGTCCGCGGCCTGTGCACGCGGCTCGTCGTGCTGCACCAGGGCGCACTGCTCGCCGACGGGCCGACCGATGCGGTCGCCCGCGACCCAGCCGTCATCGACGCCTATCTCGGCGCCCGCGGCGCCGCCATGCTGGAGGCCGCGCGATGACCCGGTTGACGGTTGAGACCATGACCGCCGGCTATGGCGACGTGACGGTGCTGACCGGCGTCTCCTTCACCGTCGGCGCGCCCGGCATCACCGCCGTGATCGGCTCCAACGGCGCCGGCAAGACCACCTTGCTGCGCGCCATGTCGGGCTTGATCCGGCCGTCCTCGGGCAGCGTGACGCTCGACGGCCAGAACCTCGCCGGGCTGGCGCCCGACGGTTTCGTCGCCGCCGGCATCGCCCATGTGCCCGAGGGCCGGCGGCTGTTCGCCGGCATGACGGTGGAGGACAACCTGCTGATGGGCGCCTTCTCGCGCCGCGTGCCGGCCGCCGCGCTGCAGCGCGACCTCGACGCCATCTACGCGGTGTTTCCAAGGCTAGGCGAACGGCGCAAGCAGGACGCGGTCTCCATGTCCGGCGGCGAGCAGCAGATGTGCGCCATCGGCCGCGGCCTGATGGCCAAGCCGAAGGTCATGCTGATCGACGAATTGTCGCTGGGGCTCGCCCCGGTCGCCGTCGACGTGCTGGTCGCAGCCCTGAAGACGGTGGCCGCCGACGGACTCGGCCTCCTGGTGGTCGAACAGGACGTGGCGGTCGCCTTCGATCTCGCCAGCTCCATCGTCGTGCTCGACCGCGGCCGGGTCACCCGCACCGGCACCAGCACCGAGATCGCCGCCGATCCCGCCGTGCGCGCCGCCTATCTCGGCGAAGCCTGATCCCTTACCAATCCCGGACAACCGACATGACGCAACTCCCATTCGAGGTCATCCGCTCGCCATTCGACGGCTCGGCCGTCGGCGAAATGCCGGTCGCCGACGAGGCCGCGGTCGAGGCCGCCACGGTGGCCGCCGGGCGCGCCTTCGAGACCATGCGCCGCCTGCCCCGTTTCACCCGCGCCGACATTCTCGACCGTGCCGCCGAGATCCTGCGCCGCCGCCGCGACGAGGCGGTCCGGACCATCGCGGCGGAAGCCGGCAAGCCGCTCTATGACGCGCGCGGCGAAGTCGCCCGCTCGCTGTTCAACCTGACCAATGCCGCCGCCGAGACGCGCCGCTTCGGCGGCCACGAAGTGCCCTTGGACATGGATGCCGGCGTATTTGAATACCAGACGACCACGGCGAGCGGCGGCAAGCTCGACCTCGCCAAGGCGCCGGTCGACGACCTCGCGGCACTGCGCCGCCGCGTCGGCATCGCCAGGCGCTTCCCGATCGGCCCGATCCTCGCCATCGCGCCGTTCAACTTTCCGCTGAACCTCGTCCTGCACAAGGTCGCGCCGGCCATTGCGGTGGGCAATTCCGTGGTGCTGAAGCCGGCGCCGCAGACGCCACTGACCTCGCTGCTGCTCGCAGACATCTTCCACGAGGCCGGCCTGCCCGAGGGCGCGCTCTCGGTCGTCCACTGCCCGGTGCCGCTCGCCGAGCGGCTCGTCCGCGACGAGCGCTTCGCCATGGTCACCTTTACCGGTTCCGCCAAGGTCGGCTGGCACATCAAGGCGATCGCCGGCCGCAAGAAGGTGGCGCTCGAACTCGGCGGCAATGGCGCGGTGATCGTCTGCGCCGATGCCGATCTCGATCTCGCCGCCGCACGCTGCGTGCGCGGCGGCATGGTCTATGGCGGCCAATATTGCATCGGCGTCCAGCGCATCATGGTCGAGCGTTCGGTCCACGACGCCTTCGTCGAAAAGCTCCTGGCTTCGGTCCGCGCCCTGAAGGTCGGCAATCCCATGAACGAGGGCATCGATGTCGGCCCTGTTATCGACGAGGGCTCGGCGAAACGCATCGAAAGCTGGATCGGTGAGGCCAAGGCGGCCGGCGCCCGCGCCCTGATCGGCGGCGAGCGCGACCGCGCGGTCATCCAGCCCTGCGTGCTCACTGACACCCGGCCCGGCATGAAGGTCGAGGACGAGGAGATCTTCGGGCCGGTGCTGACCGTCAACCCGTTCGACCGGTTCGAGGACGCGGTGGCCCAGGCCAATTCCGGCAAATACGGGCTGCAGGGCGGCCTCTTCACCGGCGACCTCAAGCGCGCCTTCCGCGCCATCGAGGACTGGGATGTCGGTGGCCTGATGGTCAATGACGTGCCGATCTACCGGCTCGACAACATGCCCTTCGGCGGCTGGAAGGAATCCGGCCTCGGCCGCGAAGGCACGCTCTACGCCATGGAAGAGATGAGCGACATCAAGCACCTGGTCGTCAACTACGCCTGAAGCGCGCGCAGCCGCTCCGCCTTACCCGCAATCATCCAAGAGAGAGTTCCCATGACCGAGGTCATCGATTTCGCCCCCGGCGGCTACAAGTTCATCAAGGGCGTGTCGCAATATTCGGCCGGCGTCGCAGCCCTGCCCGGATACCGGCTCGAGCGGGTTCGATTCGCCCGTCCGGTGCCGCTCGCCGAAGGCTTCCGCCGCATCGCCGAGATCATCAAGGCCGCTGGCCGCCCGCTGACCGCCTTCGCCTCTTGCGAGCTGCGCTCGCCGGCGCCTTTCACCGAACAGGGCTTCATTGCCTTCAATGCCGTCTACATCACCACGCTGAAGGAATGGGGCCTGTTCCAGGACGGCCTCAATCCGATCGCGCGCAGCAATGTCTGTCCCGATATCGACCCGCCCTCGGAGCCGAGCTTCTACGCCTTCTCCTTCACCACGGTCGCCGCCGGCGCCCCGCCCTCCTTCGTCGTCGCCGGCAGCGGCGAAGCGCCCGAGGGCCACGCCACCTATGCCGACCATATCGTCAGCCGTGGCGACGTCAGCCCGGCCGGCCTGCGCGCCAAGGCGCGTTTCGTGCTGGCCGAGATGGAGCGGCGCATGGCGGCCCTGGGCTTCACCTGGGACCAGGCGACCGCCGCCCAGCTCTATACCGTGCACGACATCCATCCCTTCCTCGCCGACGAGATCGCCCGCCGCGGCGCGATGCGCGGCGGCCTCACCTGGCACTTCAACCGGCCGCCGGTGCAGGAGCTGGAATATGAGATGGACTGCCGCGGCCTGGCGATCGAACACGTCGCCTGAGGTGATGCCGTTCGAGAGGGCCCGTCCGGTGGACGGGCCTTCCGCTTGGGCCTTTCGCCTCGATAATTGACCGCCCCGGATCGCAGCCTTGCGACAAGGATAGGCAAACCCTTGGGCAAGATCGCACGACCGTCTCCATACGGGATGATCGAACGCCTCAGCGCCGTTTCGCCACGAGCGCGCTCCATTCCACGACTTCGGTGAGCCTGCCGTCGGGCGCGATGCGATCGAGCGCTTCGCGCACCTCGCGCGCCAGGTCATCCGCCGCACCGTCGGCCGGCCCCTGCGACGTGCTGGACATCGACAGGGCCCGCGCGACCAGGCTTTCGACCGTGCTGACCTGGCGGGCGATGATCGAGATCTGCTCCAGCCGGCAGAACGGGGAAGCCAGCAGAAAGGCTTCGTGGCGCAGCCAGCCCTCCGCCTTGCGGCTTTTCCGGGTCGCATCGGCTGTCGAATAGCGATCGACGATGTCATCCCACGTCTTGCACCAGGCATTGTCGGGGAGATCGCAATGGCTGTCGTTGAACAGCACCACGGCGCCGCCCGCCTCGACCAGCGGATCGAGCCGGTTCAGCGTATCGGCCCGATCCATCCAATGGAACGAACGCCCCATCGCGACCAGCCGGAAAAGACCAAGCTCCGGACCGAGATCATAGGAACTGGCCTGACGGAAACGGACATTCGGGGTCAGCCCCTGCGCGGCCTCGCGTGCCGCGGCCAGCATGTTCGGCTCGGGATCGAGGCCCAGGACCTCTCCGGCGAAATAGCCGAAGCCGATGGCGAGCGGCCCAGGACCGCAACCCAGATCCAGCACGCGGTGACCGTCATCCAATCCCACCGCCTCGGCGGCCCGCCGGATCAGCGCCGGCGGATAGGCCGGGCGACCAGCCCGATAATGCGCCGCCGCGACGCGGAAACGATGCGGTTCGAAGGGCAGCGGCGCGGACATGGCGTTCAGTCTGCCACACTCCCGGACCAAGGCAACGCCTTTGCGCCGGACCGTCGGCGAAGCTGCCACCGGGCCGTCATCGCCGTCAGTTGCGTCGCGCCGCGGCGAGCGCCCTGAGCGTCCGGAGAAAAGCCTCGACCGCCAGCGGCAGGCGGCGTTCACCGAGCACCAGCACGTCGATCGAAGCGGCGAGGACCGGGTCGGTCAGCCTGACCGAGGCCAGTTCTCCCGCCAGCACGTCGCTCTGGCACGACAAGGCGGTGATCAGGGAGATGCCGAGGCCGGACCGGGCGAAGCTCCTGAGGGCATCGATGCTGTTGGTCACCAGCGCCGGTGTCGCGCGCAGCCGCTGCACCCGGCAGCATTCGTCGACCAGCGCGCGAATGCCGAAACTGGTGACCGGCATGGCGACGGGGTAACCGAACACGTCGCGCAGCGCGACATCGGCCTGCCGCGTCAAAGGGTGATCGGCGCGGCAGATGGCGCGGACCTCGTCATCCAGCCGGAACAGGAACTCGACCTGCGGATCCGGCTTGGCGTTGAAGGCGATGCCAATATCCGCATCGCCCTTGCGAACGCCGGCGACGACATCGGCCGTGCCGGTCACCATCAGCTCGAAGCTGATATCGGGATGGTCGGCCCTGAAGGCGCCGATCGCTTGCATCAGATAGCTCGACACCAGTCCTTCGACCACCACCAGCCTGACGCCGCCGCGCTCCAGGCCGCGCAGGGCGGCAAGCTCCGAGCGCGCCCGCTCGGCATCCATCATCACCAGCTTGGCATGGAGCGCGTAGATCTCACCGGCTTCGGTCAGCCGCATGCCGCGGGTGTGGCGCTCGAACAGGGGCATGCCGACCTGATGTTCGAGCTGCTGGATCTGCCGGCTCAGCGCCGAGGGCGCGACGTTGAGCTTGTCCGAGGCCTTGCGGATGGTGCCCGCCTGGGCGACCTCGTGAAAATAGCGCAACTGGGTGAAATCCATCCGGACGCCTCGCCTCTGGCCGCCTCCGATCCGGCAGCACGCGGGTCGGGTGACCGGCGTCATGACATCAGACGGTCGCGCAGGCTATCGCGGGCGCCGCAAGTCTGGAAGCCGGTGCCGCGCGCCGGACTGTTCGGGCTGGACCAGGCCGGATCGGCTCACCCGGCCGGGCCGTCGCCGCTGCCTCTGTGCCGCAGGGCCGGCGCCATGGGCGGCAAGGGCAGGAAGTGATAGTCGGAGCGGAACCGGTCCGGCGTCGACGGACTTTCGGGCAGCACGAAGCGGTCGCCGAACAGCGGGTGGCGTTTCGGATCGAAGATCTGCTTCAACCAGTCGATGGTCCGCCGGACGCGGGCGATATCGCCGATCGCCTGGCGGTAGGACAAGTAGACGTCGATCGGATAATCCGGGCCGATATCCAGCGCGACGAGCGAGGGATTGCTGCTGCCGATATAGGTCGGCAGGCAGCCGATGCCGTAGCCGGCGCAGACCATGAAATAATGGGCGGTGCTGGTATTGGTCCTGACCGCGTTGATGTCGCTGAACTCGCGCGCGCCGAGCACGCTCAGGAACATGCTTTCATCGAGCTGGTTGGCCGCCTGGATAACGTAGCGATGCTGCCTGAGCTCGTCGATCGAGCGCGGCGTGCCATAGGTCTTCAGATAGGCGGTCGAGGCATAGGGCCAGATATGCAGCCTGGCGATCCGCGCGAACGCGATGTCCGGGCCGGTCGGGCGGGTGAATTGCAGCGCCAGGTCGGCGCTCGAGCGCAGCACCTCCGGAACATCCATGCTGCATTTCAGGTAGATCTTGATGCGCGGCGCGATCTGGTGGAATTCGATCAGCTTCGGCGCGATCCAGAACGCCCCCAGGCCGTCGGTGACCGCGATGCTGACCACGCCCTCGTCGTGGCGCTGCTTCCAGGCGACCTTGCGCTCGATCGACAGGAAGCGGTCCTTCAGCTCGCGCGCGTCGTCCAGGATCGTCAGCCCCTCGGCCGTCAGCCGGACGCCGCCCTGGGCGCGCTCGAACAGTTTGACCCGCAGCCGGTGCTCCAGCTGATCGATGCGCCGCATGACGCTGGAAGCCTGCAGGCCCAGGTCGCTGGCGGCGCTGCGGAAGCTGCCGGCCTCGGCAACCGCCAGGAACAGCTTCAGGTCGTCCCAATCCAATCGCAATTGCGGAGAATCACCGCCACTCGCGGGAATTTGCGCAACATCCTGTTGCTCGCTTCGCTGCATCGTCCACCCCACACGGCCTCGTAGCCTTTCTCCTGCCGGCGTCTTCGTCGCGCCGCTTCTCGAGCAAGGTCCGCCATGATTGACGCTCAATCCCGCCATGTGAAGAGCTTCGACGCGATATCGACGACGCGCAGCAGCATTTCGATCGTGCTGTCCAGTCTCGATCCGGTCCAGATCCCCCAGGTCGCCGAGCTGGCGCGCGACAATATCGGCCCCGACATCGCGTCGCGGGAGGTGTTCGAGCGCGTGCTCCGGCATAACCAGGAATGCTGCTGGGTGGTCTATCGGCGCGCCGAGGACGACCTGTTTTCCCACCGCCTGACCGGGTTTACCGCCTTCCTGCTGCTGAACGAACTCGGCCATGCCGCGGTCGAGCGCGACCAGTTCGTCGGCAAGAACCCCGACCTGTCCATGCTCTGCCGGCGCCGTGAACCGCCCTCGGCGCTCTACTGGTGGGCCAGCGTCGCCCAGCGCAGCACGGCGATGACGCTGCCCGGCGTGGTCGAGGCCCTGCAGCATCCGCGCTACCGCGATCTCGACATCTTCACCCGTCCCGGCACGCCCCATGGCGCCCGGATCATCGGAAATCTCGGCTTCTCGCCGGTGCTGAACGGCCGGACCGGCACGATCGGCGACCTCATGGTCTATCGGCGCGGCAGGCATTGAACCGGTCATTCAGATGGGAAAAGCGATGCAGTCTCCGACCAATTCCGACATCACCCTGCGCCTGGCGCGCAGCTTCGACGACATGGCCCGGGTCCTGGCCGTGCGCTCGGCCGTCTATATCGGCGAGGAAACCTGTCCGTTCGAGGAAGAGTTCGACGGCAACGATTTCTGCGCCGCGCATCTGCTGGCCTTCTGCGACGGCGAGCCGGCCGGCGTCCTGCGTATCCGCTTCTTCGCCGGCTGGGCCAAGTTCGAACGCCTGGCGGTGCGCCGGGAGTTCCGGGCGCGCGGGCTCGGCCGCCATCTGGCCGAGGAGGCCCAGCGTTATTGCGCCCGCAAGGGCTATCGCCGCGTGCTTGCCCATTCCCGGCATGACCGAATCAGCTTCTGGGCCGCGTTCGGCTTCGCGGCCGAGCCCGGCGCGCCCAGCTTCATCTTCTCCGACTATTCCTACCAGGAGGTCTGGTGCGACCTCGATCCGGATCCGAGCGGGCTGCCGATCGGCGCGGATCCCTATGTCACCATCCGGCCGGAAAACGACTGGGAGCGTCCCGGCCGCCTGGAGCGATCGCTGACCCGCGCCACGCGCTCGCAGCCTCTCTTTGCGGGAGATCACCGTGCGACAGCCTAGGGCCGTGATCGATCTGAACCGCTATCGCGGCCATGAGGTCGAACCGCTGCTGCTGCTCGTCGACCTGCAGCAGGAATTCGTCGCCGAGGGCCGGCTGCTGCAGATCCAGTCGGTGGCGCCGGCGCTGGAGAACTGCCGGCGCCTGCTCGACCATGCCCGGGCCTGCAAATGGTCCATCGCCCATGCCCGCTGGATGCAGCGCGGCCCCTATTTCAACGAGGCCATGCCCTATTCCGGCTGGATCGACGGCTTCGAGCCCCATGGCAGCGAGATGGTCTTCAACAAGACCGGGCCGTCCTGCTACTCGGCGCCGAACTTCGCCGAGATGATGGCGACCGGCATCAGCGACAACACCATCATCGCCGGCCTGACCGGCGCGGTGTCTTGCCTCGCCACCGTCGTCGAGGGCGCCTCCAACAACCATCGCTACACATTCGTCACCGACGCCTCGGCGAGCCATGCCTGCGAGACCGCAGACGAATACAGCGCCCACGATCAGGCCTGTTTCATCGCCTCCCACCATGTCCGCACCACCACCACGTCGGACATTGTCGGCTGCCCCGCGCCGACCGTTCATCACCTTCCGGACCAGAGGCCTCGACCATGAATCAAGCACGCGACCCGGAAGCGATCAGGCAAACCCTGTGGGGCCTGTTCGAGCGCGCCCGCGAGGCCTCCAGCCAGGCCGGCTTTCGCCTGGAGACCTATCTGGCCGAAATGGCGCTGCTGTCGCTGAGCCCGACCGCCCTGACCGACCCGGTCCGGCTCGAACCGGATGACGAGCGCCGCAGGCGGCGGGCGCCGGAGGTGGAGACGTGACGGAGGCCGCGCCTGACGCGAGCCGGGCTACCCCCGAACTGCCCGGCCGACCCCGATCAGCAGGCAGGCGCCGATGAACCCGGCGACGAGATAGCCCAATGTGCCGGCGAAGGAGACGCCGAACAGCCCGAGCAGAGCGCTGGCCACCGCCGCGCCGACCATGCCCAGGACGACATTGGCGATAATGCCGGTATTGGCGCGCATGAACATCTGCGCGAACCAGCCGGCGAAGCCGCCGACGATAATGGCCGCGATCCAGCCGATCTGTGTCTCATTCATCTCTGCCCCTCCCTGCGGAAGCACGAAGACAACATTCGGGACCGGCAATCGTTCCCGCCCGCCGCGACGAAAGTCGGGCGCTGTCCCCTGCCCGCCGGAAGGTCCAGGTTCGCAGGTCTCAGGTTCCGGAATCAATGGCGTTGAGCGGTCGATCGCCGCGCGCGATACGCGCGACATTGTCCGCGATCAGCTTCGCGCGGGCATCCAGCATTCCCTCAGTCCAGCCGGAGACATGCGGGGTCATGATCACGTTGTCGAGCTGATGGAACGGTTGCGTCGCCGGCGCCGTCGGCTCGGCGGATGTCGGATAGCGATACCAGACTTCGAGCGTGGCGCCGGCGATTCCGCCATTTGCCAGCGCCTGGTAGAGCGCCGCCTCCTCGTCGACCTCGCCGCGCGCGCCATTGACCAGGAATGCCGTCGGTTTCATCAGCCGCAGGCGGCGCGCATCGATCGGGCTGCCGCGCGCCGAAGTCGACTTGCGAAACGCGCCGCGCCGGCTTCTCTTCGCATGCGCAAAAGCCGGAGCCCTCTCATGCGCTTCCTGACCGCATTGCTCCTTCTCGTCACCACCGCCGCGCAGGCCAGCGAGGGCGGATTGCTTCCTGGATTGACCAGCGCGCCGCTCTCGGTGGCCGTAACCCTGTCCGGCAGCAAGCTGTCGCTTGACGGCTTCGTCATCCGTCCGGATCGTCCCGGCCGATTTCCGCTGGTGGTCATGGTGCACGGCACCCCGAGCCTTCGAGGCGACGCGTTCTTCCGCGAGCTCGTCAAGCGATCGCCCGTCGACTTCAACACCCCGGCCATTGCCTTCGCGCAGCGCGGCTATGCGGCCGTCACGATCATGCGCCGCGGCTTCGGCCGGTCCGACGGCGCTTATGCCGAGGATTTGCGCGACGACTGCGACTATCTCCCCGCGGTGCGCATATCCGGCCAGGACGTGTTGGCGGCGCTCGCTTCGTTGCGGCGGGAAGCCTGGGTCGACGCCGATCATATCGTGCTGCTCGGTCATTCGACCGGCGGACTTGCGGCGACCGCCGCGGCCGCGGAGAACCCGGCGGGCGTGGTGGCGGTCCTGAACTTCGACGGCGGCCGCCACAGCCCCTCGCGTTCGGGCCAGATGTGCAGCCCCGACAGCCTGGTCGACACATGGGCGGCGCTGGGACGCGTCGGCCGCATTCCCGCGCTTTGGATCTACGCCGAGAACGACCGGTCCTACGGCCCGGATCTGGCGCGCCGCATGTTCGGCGCCTACAGCGCCGGCGGGGCGCCCGCACAGCTGCAGGTGCTTCCGCCGTTCGGCTCGGACGGCCACGACCTCATCACCAAGGCTTCACCGGAGAACTGGCTGCCCGCCGTGGCGCCTTTCCTTGCGGGACTGGGCTTGCCGGTGGATCCGGTCATAACGCTTCCGCCGCCACCGGACCTGCCGTCCCCGCCCGGCGCTCTCCCCGTCTGCCGGAAGGCCTTCGCCGACTACCTGGCCTATCGCAGCGATGCGAAAGCCTTTGCCATGGCGGCACGGGGCGGTTGCGGTGGCGGCGTCGGCCGCACCATCGACGAGGCGCGCGCGAATGCCCTGGCTGACTGCGCAGCCAATACGCGCGGCGCGGCCTGCAGGCTTTATGCGACCGGTCAGCGTCTCGCCGAAGACTGAGCGCAAGCCGATCGGCGCGGCCGATCCGACCGAGAGGACCTGCTCGACCGGTCGCCCGCCCCGGCGATCCATGCTATGTCCGGCATGCACGAGATAGCATCGGAGCGCGCCGATGGCCCCCCATGTCACCTTCGACGGCTACATTCTCTTCGCAGCGCTGACGGCGGTCTCGATCGGCTCGATCCATCTGGCCGGCCGGCTGGCCGAACATCGCGGACGGCGCTTCCGGACCTGGGCCTGGATCGCCGCGGTGATCGGGCCGTTCGCGCTTGCCGTTCTGTTCCTGTTTCCGAACGCCCGTCGCGAGAACCCCACCCCTGCCTGAAGCCTCGAAGACGACGCCCGGCTGACCTTGCCGCGGTCCTCGCCATGACCGGCGGCCATGGCCTTCGGGGGTACCCCGGACGCCATCCGGCCATCGCCGAACGGTGGTGGACCGCCCGAGGCCGCCTTCATGCGCCGGGGCGGCCGGTGCCAGGAGGTGCCGGGACAGGCCCGAATCCAGGCAGTCACCGATGGAGACCACCCTAGAAAACCCGCGTCACCGCGGGCGGGCGCACCGCCGCAGGCAAAAAGCCGAGGAGTGAATTGGGGGTACTCCCCATGCCGGTCTTCCCGATTGCCGGCAAGATCCGCACGCTAGTCCGCTGATCCGGTCATGGCCTCCGGGAGGCGAATGATGATCCCGGCGACGATCGAGGGATGCTCGGGCTGGTTTCACCCCGCGGCCGGCCACACCATCGGTCGGCGCGGCATGGTGCTGGTGCCCGCGCTCGGTTTCGAGGAATTGTGCTCGCGCCGCACCTTGCGCATCCTGGCCGAGAGGCTCGCGGGGGCTGGCATCGCGACCCTGCGCTTCGATTTCCACGGCACGGCGGATTCACTCGGCTCCGAGAAGGATCCCGGCCGGCTCACGCGCTGGACCGGCGATATCGGCCGCGCCATCGATTGGCTGCGCCGGCACGCAGCCGTCGACGAGGTCGGGCTGATCGGCCTGCGGTTCGGCGCGCTCGTCGCGGCCGATGTCGCGGCCGTCAGGGGCGACGTGGCCATGCTCGCCCTCCTGGCGCCGCCGAGTTCCGGCAAGGCCCATATGCGTGAGCAGGCCGCGCTGGCGCGCATCATCGCCGTCGCGACCGACGAGGAGACGAGCGGCATTACGGTTGCCGGTTTTCATTTCACCAAGGACACGGTGGCCGCGATCAAGGCGCTCGACTGGCCGAAGGCGGTCTCGGTCGCGGAAACCCTGATCGTCGCGCCCAAAGACACCGCCAAAGCCGTCCGCGACTGCTTCCCGGCCGCCGAAACGGTGCCCTTCACCGGTTATGAGCGGATGATCTGCGACCCCACCGCCTCGGAGGCGCCTTTCGCGGTGCTCGACCGGATCGTCGCCTGGGCCCGCCGAAACCTGCCGGCCGCGGCCACGCCGGCCGTCGCCTCGCCCGTCGCGCAGCCGCTTGCGGCGGAGGGTTTCAGCGAACAGGCCCTCACATTCGGGCCGGACCGAAGGCTTGCCGGCATCCTGTGCCGCCCGCGCATGGTTTTCCCGCCCGTGAGAGCCGGCCTCGCCGTCATCCTGATCAATGGCGGCGGCTTGCCGCATACCGGCTGGGTACGCATGACGGTGACCATGGCCCGCGCGCTCGCCGAGCGCGGTATCGCCTCCCTGCGCATCGACTTTTCCGGGATCGGCGACAGCCGCGCCGAATGCGACGAGCCCACGCCGTTCTATTACGACCCAGCCAATCGCCGCGAGATCGTCGCCGCCGTCGACCGCCTGCAGCATTGCGGCTTCACCGCCTTCGCCGTGTCGGGCATCTGCAGCGGCGCCCACCACGCTTTCCACGCCGCCCTGGCGGACCATCGGATCTCCGCCCTGGTGCTGGTCAACCTGCAATGCTTCATCTGGGGGCCGCGCCACAAGCTCCTGGCCGATGCCTGGATGAAGACGCAGCCGGCCAATATCGCCTCGCAGCTGCGCGAGGCGGACGAGGAGCTGAGTGCGGCGAAACGGCAGCTGGCGCTGTGGAAGCAGCGGCTGCTGTCGCTCGCCCGCCGCCTTGCCAAGCCGGCCTTCCTGGCGTTTCAGAGGCTCGCAGGGCGATGGGCGCCGGGCGGCGCTCCGATCGGCGGCAACACGGTCGCCGCCGGCTTTCGCGCCCTGTCGCGGCGCGGTGCCCACATCGCGCTGGTCTATAGTGAAGGCGATCCCGCGCTCGACGAGCTCTCGCTCTATATGGGCGCCGAGGGACGCGAGGCGACCCAGCTCGCGGGCATCGAGAAGCGGGTCATTGCCGGCGCCGATCATGCCATGCGGCAGCATGCGGCGCGGGCCGAACTGCTCGCCCTGAAACAGGATTTCCTCGGACGCATCGCCACCGCCGCGATGCGTGAGACGGGCCAGGCCAAGGCAGGGGCCGGCGCGGCGACAAGGCCGTTCCCTGCGGCAGGCCAGCCCGGCTATGGCGCAGCCCCGATTCGCTTCCGCTGACCGGCGCAGGCGCGCGTCCCGGCCCTCGCATCCGTGGCGGCTTGGCGGTCGCACGCCTCATAAATTTGTGTCTTTTCAGCGCCTTACGTGATCTCCGTCTAACCTTGGAGGCGCGCGCCGGAACCACCGCCCCTTACCTCTCCCCGGCGGGGAGAGGTCGGCCGAAGGCCGGGAGAGGGGGCGAGGCGCGAAACAAGATGCCACCATGCGAAACGCGCAAAGCGTCGCTCTGAAGCCGCAACTCCCCCTCTCCCGGCCGGGGAGAGGTGAAGAGTGGTGGTTCCAGTGCGAGATTTCGACGCGCGACGCATTCGGACCCATCTGAAGCATCTGCGCGAATGCGAGCCTTGGCGGCCGAGGCGCGCGACAAGCCTTGGCGTGCCCCCCCACGCAAGCCGCTCTCCACCGATTTTCGGGCCATGTCATTCGAATGAACGAGGACCGCGACCCGACGGCCTCATAACCTGTCGGACAGCAGTTGCCGGCCGAAGAGCCCGGAACGATGCGCGCGCGGCTCACGCGCGCAGCATTCGGCCATGCGCATCCCCGACGATGCGACGCGCGCCCGGCAACGACCAGGAGTATCAACCCGATGCCGGCCGATCTCACCGACCAGACCGATCGGAGCGCGGGCATGGGTCCTGCCTGCGCGCCCGCACCACAGCCGGGCAACGCACCCTCACAGGCCGGCGAAGGTCTCGTATCGAAGCCATCGCGCAACAGCCGTGATCTGGCCCATCGCCTTGCCAGCGCCAGCGTCTGGGCCCTGCTTGCCTATGTCGGCGGCGCGGCGCTCGCTTTCCTGTCTCAACTGGTCATCGCCCGGCTGATGGGCGCGGCGAGTTTCGGCGTCTATTCCTATGTCCTCGCCTGGATCAGCGTGCTCGGTTATGGCTCGACGCTCGGTTTCCATGTCGCGCTGATGCGCTTCGTGCCGGCCTATGGCGCCAGGGGACAATGGTCGCTGGCGCGCGGCAATATCCGGTTCGCGCTGGGTTGGTCGCTGGCCGCCGCCGTCACCTCCGCGCTTGCCGGCGCCCTGGTGGTCATCGCGTCATCAGGGCAGATGCCGCCGGAACTGGCGCAGAGCATGCTGATCGGCATGGCCGCCGTCCCGCTGATCACGCTCTATCTGGTCGGCGGCGCCATTCTGCGCGTCCTGGGCGGGGTCGTCTCGGCGCTCCTGCCCGAACGCATCGGCCGCGACGGCCTCCTGCTCGCTTTCGTCGCCCTGCTCGCCCTGACGCTATCGGGCCGTCCCGACGCGCGCCTGGTGATCGCCGCGCTGGTGGCGAGTTCCGCGGTGACCGTCGCCCTGGTCTATGCCATCGGGCGCCGGCTCTGGCTCCCGGAACTGCGCGGTGTCCGCCCGAGCTATGCCACGCGCGACTGGTGGCCCTCGGTCCTGCCGCTCATGGTCATTACCGGCCTCGACATGCTGATGACCCGCACCGGCGTGATGCTGCTCGGCTGGACCGGCAACATCCGCGACGCCGGCATTTTCGCCGTGGGCTTCAATGTGGCGATGCTCATCGTCCTGCCGCGGGTGGCGGTCGGGACCATGTTCGCGCCGACGATCGCGGAGCTCCACGCGCTGGACGACCGGCAGGCCATGCAGCACGTCTTCGCCAATGCCTGCTCCTTGTCGCTGGCCGGCGCCACCGCCCTGGCCTTGCCGCTTCTGGCGATCATGGGGCCGCTGCTGCGCTGGTTCGGCCAGGATTTCGAGGCGAGCGCCGCCATTGCCTATATCCTGGTGATCGGGCAGGTTTTCGCCGCGGCCCTCGGCCCGCAGCAAAATCTCCTGACCATGACCGGCCACGAGCGCGCGGCCGCCGCGATGATGATTGGCGGCGCCGGCCTGAACATCCTGGTCTGCGCCTTGTGGATCCCGCGCTACGGCCCGATCGGAGCGGCCATGGCCACCACCCTGACGATCGTGGCGTGGAACGTCGCCATGGCCGTCTACATTCACCGGCACCTGGGTCTCGTTCCCGGGCTCGCCTTCGCGCTCGGCCGGGGACGGCGGCCTCCAGGCCAGGGATAAGTAACATCGCAGCGCTCGCGCCGCATGCCGAATGGCCGCGCAATGTCGGCGCGGACCGCGTCAGGGCTTCCACAAGCCCGTCACGCCGGCCGAGCGAGCAGGAACCGGAGCCGGCATGTTCTTCTACACATCCAAAATCCTCTGGTGGCTGGTCACCCCATCCAACGTGCTGGTCGGGCTGGTCGCCGTCGGTGCGCTCCTGCTGCCGAGCCGGCTCGCCGGCTTGGGCCGCGGCTGCGTCACGCTCGGGGCCATCGGGCTGCTGGTCGCCGGTCTGTCGCCGCTCGGCATCTGGCTGGCGCGGCCGCTGGAGAACCGCTTTCCGCTCCAGTCCCAGGACATGCCGGCGCCATCGGGCATCGTCGTCCTCGGCGGCTCGATCGAGCAGATGACCACCGCCGCACGCGGCGGTCAGGTGGCGGTCGTCACGGCGGCCAGCCGGATTACCGAGGCGGTCGCGCTGGCGCGCCGCTACCCGCAGGCCCGCCTGGTCTTCACCGGCGGCTCGGATGCGGTGTTTTCGGGCGACGAACTCGACGAGGCCGAGGCGGCAAGGACGCTGTTCATCCAGCTCGGCATCGCGCCCGAGCGGATCACAATCGAACGGGAGAGCCGCAACACCTTTGAGAATGCCGTCTTCACCAGGCGGATGATCGATCCCAAGCCTGGCGAGCGCTGGGTCCTGGTCACCTCGGCCTGGCACATGCCGCGCGCCATCGGCCTGTTCCGCGCGGCCGGCTTCGCGGTGTCGGCCTATCCCGTCGATTTCGAGACGCGCAACACCGACCGGGAACTGTGGCAGCCGATCACGCCGGTGAGCCGGGGCCTCGATCTGGTCGACCGCATGACCCACGAATGGCTGGGCCTGCTCGCCTATGGGCTCAGCGGGCGATCGGCGGCGCTGTTTCCCGCTCCCTAGACGCGCCCTGCCCTGGCGCGGCGCGCCCTGATATCCGTCCACGCCTATCGGGATCGCCGTCGCCGGACGGCGCGCGATCACGGATTGACGGCATCGACTTGCCGGCTTGTGGCCGGGGAAAGCCCCGCCTCGGCGACGATCACGTTGAAGCGATGGTCGTTGCGAAACCTGGCGAGCGCCGGCTCCATCCGGATACCCGCCAGTTCCTGTTCCTTGCGCTGCACCGAGCGGGCGAGATAGTCGAAGGCCAATCCGTCGTCACCGGCCATGGCCGCCGTCAAAGCCAGCTTGAACGCAGGCTGCCGGCCGGCATCATGCAGGCGCTGCTGCTCCGCCAGCATCGCCGAAAACATGGCCTGCCGGCCGCCATCGCCAAGGCCGGCCTCGGCCGCGTCGGCTATGGCGCGATCTTCAGCGCTGCGCGACAGCATGGCGGCGCGGCGGAATTCCCGCAGGAAATCCCGGTCTCGCCCGGTCGCGAGGTAGATGGTGGCGAGATAGGCGGCCGGAGACAGCATCGACGGCTCGGTCTCGGCGAGCGGGCGCAGGATCGCCAAGGCCTCGTCGATCCGGCCGGCATGGAACAGGATCAGCCCCTTGTTGGCCAAGATGGACGGCGCCTTGGGGTCGAGCCGCTGTGCCGTCGCGATCTCGCGCAACGCGACGTCGAAGCGCCGGTCCTGCATGGCCACCAGCGCATACCAGTGGCGGGCGCGGGCATTGGCGGGATCGAGCGCGATGGCCCGCTCGAACAGCCTCATCGCGCCGGGAAAATTGCGTTCCCAGTAATAGGCGTTGAAGGCGAGCGCGGCATAGCCGCCCGATGCCTCGGGCGCAAGGGCGATGGCGCGTTCGGCCGCGGCCTTGGCCTTCGGATAGACCTCTCCCGGCGGCACGGTCGTGTACTGGCTCACCAGATTATAGGCGTCCGCCAGCCCGATATGGGCGAGTGCATGATTGGGGTCTTGCGTCAGCGCCTGCGTAAACAGACCGATCGCGCGGATGAGACCGTCGGCGGTGCGGGTCTCCAGATTGTAGAGCCCGTCGAGATAGAACTGTTCCGCGCCGGCCGCGGCCTTGTCGCCGGACACACGCTGTGCCGCAAGATCGAGCCGCCAGCCGGCCAGGGCGCCGGCAACCAGCAGAAAGCCGGCCAAGGCGGCGGCCCAGCCGGCCATCCGCCATGAGCGGGCCGGCACGGGGGGCGCTGAAACGGGCTGCGGCGGGGGCGCTGGCGCAACCGGCCCCGGCTCCCCCAGCGCCTCACGCCCGCTCCGGCTTCTCAGCCACAGATTGAGCTCGCTGGAATAGGCATAGATGGCGGCGCGCCGGCGGCCCGGTACACGGTGAACCGGCAGTTCCGTGGCCTCGGCCCAGCGACGGACGGTGCGTTCGTCCCGGCCGAAAAAGGCGGCGATTTCCTTCCATCCCTTCAGCAGACGATTCGCGCCGCCTTCGGCTTTTTCCGTCTCTCCCATCCAAAACGTCCTCAATTGTCCGCTTGTGTCCGTTCCCACCTTGTAGCGCCGAGACCACCGTTTCCTACCCTACGTCTGGAGGGGCGCGTGTCGAAAAGGACAAGGCCCTCGCTTGTCGTCGAACATGAATCTTGGGGGCGGATCGGACATGGGGAACCAGACGGACAGGTCGATCTTCAAACCTGGCGCGATGGCGGGCATGCCGGCTCCCCGGCCCCTCGGTACCCAGCTCATGCCGTTCCTGCTGGCGACGAGCGCCCTTGTCGCCCTCGCCGCCGCGCTGCCGTCGGCGGCCTGGGCGCAGACGACCACATGGACCGGCGCGGGTTCTTCCAACTGGTTCGACGCCACCAGCTGGAATTCCGGCGTGCCGGGTCCCTGGACCGCCGGGGGGCTCTATCCTTACAATGCCATCATCAACAACGGAGCCGTCAGCCCCGCCGTGATCGGCAGCGCGGGCGCCGAGGCCGGAACGCTCATCGTCGGCGGGACGGCCACGGGCAGGCTCGACCTCACCGCCGGCGGCACGCTGGTCGTCAATGGCTATGCCGGTTCCGGCGTCTTCTCATTGCTCATCGGCGACCAGGCCAGCGGCAACGGTACCATCACGGTGTCGGGCGCCGGCGCCGGTCTTTCGGCGGCCGGTATCGCCGTCGGCCGCGCCGGCACCGGACGGCTGGACGTGCTGAACGGCGCCTTGGTCAGCAGTTCGCTCGGCTATGTCGGCACCGACGCAGGCAGTCACGGCACGGCCGTCGTGGATGCCGCCACCTGGAACATCGGCCAGCTCTTCGTCGGCTCCTACGGCACCGGCGACCTCACCCTCCGCAACGGCGGCAAGGTCACTGTTACCAGCACCCTTGGCGCCACCGCAGGCATGTATGCCAATTCCACCGGCACAATCACGGTCGATGGCGCCGGCTCGGTGCTGGACGATCAGGGTTGGCTGGCGTCGATGACGCTCGGCTATAACGGCACGGGCCACCTGGTCGTGTCCAACGGAGGCACGGTGACCAGCCTGGGCACCTGCATCGGCTGCGGGACCGGCGGCGTCGGCACGGCGCTGGTCACCGGCGCCGGCTCGAAATGGCAACTCACCGATTCCGCCTATGAATATTCCGTGGGCGGCTCCGGCACCGGCACGCTGACGGTTGCCGATAACGGCCTGTTCCAGGCCGATAGCAGCAATCTGATCATCACCTTCGGTTCGGTCGGCACGGGACGGGGTACGCTCCACCTGACGACCGGCGGCAGGGCGCAGTTCGACGTTCTGAACCTTGGCGGCTGGGCTGCCGGATCGGCGGGCAGCGTCGGCCAGGCCATTGTCGAATCCGGCGGGCAACTGTCCAGCAAGAGCGGCAATGTCGGCGGCGCGGCCGGCACGCTCGGCCAGGTCACGGTGACCGGGGCGGCCTCGCGCTGGGACCACACGGGCCAATTGACGCTCGGTTATGAGGGACGCGGCGAAATGACCGTGTCGGCGGGCGCGCAGGTGGCCAGCGCAAGCGGCACCATCGCCAGCAATCCCGGCTCCAGCGGCACGGCGACGGTGACGGGCGCGGGCTCGAAATGGAGCAACACCCTGTTTCTCTCCGTCGGCAATCGCGGCATCGCCAGCCTGTTCGTGCAGAACGGCGGCGAGGTCGCGACCGGCTCGCTCTCGGTTGGCCCGGGCGGCCAGGGCACGGTGGAGATCAGCGGCGGCGGCAGGCTCACGAGCAGCACAGTCATGCTCGGTACCAACGCAACAGCCGGCAATGCCATGTCGCCGACGACAGGTGATGTACTTGTCACCGGAGCTGGGTCATCGCTTGTCGCATCGACCTACATCTGGGCGGGCAGTCAGGGCGCTCGTGGATCGCTGACGATCGCGGACGGCGGTACGGTTTCCATCAACAACGGCATATTCAATCCGGCGACTTATGCGGGGCTGCTCTATCTCGGGGATGATAGCGTCGCCGGCTCGGTCGGAACCCTCACGATCGGCGGCGCCACGGTCGCCGCGGCGCCCGGAACGCTGACGGCGGCCGGTGTCGCCTTCAACACGCCTTCGGACACGCTGAACTTCAATCACACGTCGACCAATTATGCCTTCGCACCGAGTCTTCTTGGCAACGGCACGGTCAACGTCCGGGCCGGCACCACGCATCTGACCGGCGACAGCAGCCAGCTGGGCGGCTTTATCGGGCAGGTCAACGTGCTCGGCGGCAGGCTCTATGTCGACAACAGGCTCGGCGGCGGCACGGACGGCGCCGGGCCCGTCCTGGTGTCCTCCGGCGCGCTGCTGGGAGGCACCGGCACCATTGCCGGTGCCGTGACGGTCGCCGACGGCGGCATGCTGGAAGGCCGGGCCGGCCAGGTGCTGAAGCTGGGTTCGCTGGTGCTCAACGCGAACAGCAACGTCAACGTCGCACTGGGGGCGCCGAGCAATGCCGCTCTTTTCGACATCGCGGGCAGCTTGACGCTCGACGGCAAGCTCAACGTGACCGACGCGGGCGGTCTCTCCACCGGCACATACCGGCTGGCCAATTACGCCGGCGCTTTCACCAATAACGGGCTGGTCGTCACCAGCGTCCCGGCCGGCTTCAATCCCGGCGATTGGTCCATCGACGCGGCGACGGCTGGGCGGGTCAACCTGATCATCCCCGCCATCGGCGCGAACGCGCAATATTGGGACGGCGCCAACATGACGCCGGGCAACGTCGCCGATGGCCGCAGCGGCACCGGCACCTGGAACAGCTCCAACACCAACTGGACCAACCAGGCCGGCTCGATCAATGCGCCATGGGCGTCCCAGACGGCGGTCTTCGCGCCGCGGTCCGGATCGGCCGCCACCATCACCGTGGAGGGCGCGCAGGCCATCACCGGGCTGACCTTCCTCCCGCCGGCGACGAACCCCGGCTTTTATTATACCGCCTATCGCTTCAATGCCGGCGCCGGCGGCAAGCTCACCATCGCCAATGCCGCGACCCCCTTTGATGTCGGCTGGACGGCGGGCGCCGCCCGCGCCGACAACGTCATTGCCGCGCCGATCGAGGGTGCGGGCGGCATCCGCAAACGCGGCGACGGCATCCTGACGCTGCGGGGCGCCAATTCCTATTCCGGCGGCACGACGGTGGATGCCGGCATTCTGGTGGCGGACTACGAGGCAACCGCGCTCGGCTCGGGACCTGTCACCATCGGCGCCAACGGCACGCTGCTGTTCGGTGCCGGCCCAAGCGGGCATCTCGCCATCACCAATGCCGGAGAGCTCTTCTTCGACACCACCCATTCCGCGAGCACGGGATATGCCGGGGATGCGACCATCACCAACCAGGCAACCGGCAGGCTGGTGATCAGCGCCCTGACCAATGCCAGGGACCTGACCATCATCAACAATGGCGGCCTGGTGGAGGGCGGCCTCTATGTGACATCGGGCAATCGTTTCGTCGAAGCGACCGGCAGACGCGGCTTCATACCGCCTGTTGGCTCAATCTCCGGCAGCGGCACGCTGCGCGGCAGCTTCGATGTGGGCTACCTGAACGGCAACGACGTCTTCTCCGGCGTGATGGAAGACATCCCCTATGGCACGGAAGCGGATGGGATAACGCCGAGCACGCGGAGCCGTCTGGTCAAGAGCGGCACCGGCACGCTGACGCTGACCGGCGCCAACACCTACACGGGCGGGACCGACGTGCGCGGCGGACGGCTGCTGGTCAATGGCTCGATCCTGGGCGACGTCCGGGCCGAAGCCAACGGCACGCTGGGCGGCAAGGGCAGCATCGCTGGCCAGGTGGTGGTGGACAATAACGGCGCGCTCGAAGGCCGCGCCGGCCAGACCTTGACGATGGGGTCGCTGGATTTGAGCCAGAACAGCAAGGTCAACGTGTCGCTCGGCACGCCGGGCGGGGCTGGTCTGTTCATGGTCAACGGCAACCTGAAACTCGACGGCACGCTGAACGTGACGGATATCGGCGGTTTCGGCGCCGGCGTCTATCGCATCTTCGACTATGGCGGCACGCTGACCAACAATGTTCTCGATATCGGCAGCATGCCGGCCGGTACCAGCGGCACGATCCAGACCGCTGTGGCCAATCAAGTCAACCTCCTCGTCGATGGAGGCTCCGGTCCGGTCCCGGCGACGCAGTTCTGGAACGGCACGACGACGGTGGCGGACGGCACGATCCATGGCGGCAGCGGCACATGGGTCGCCGGCCCGACCAACTGGACCGACCTGAACGGCTCGGTCGCCGCGGCCTGGAGTGGCAAGTTCGCCGTGTTCCAGAACAATCCCGGCGCCGTGACCGTCGACAATTCCGCTGGCGCGATCACGACCACCGGCATGCAGTTCATCGGCGCGGGCTGGACCGTCGCCGGCGCTGCCGTCACGCTCAACGGCGCGGGTGGCGAGACCTCCATCCGCGTCGGCGACGGCACGCCCGCCGGCGCGGCTCACAGCGCCACAATCGCCGCGGAACTGAGCGGCAACAGCCGGCTGGTGAAGAACGACCTCGGCACGCTGATCCTCGCCGGCGCGAACAGCTATGCCGGCGGCACGACGATCGCGGCCGGGACGCTGCGGATCGGCAATGGCGGCACGACCGGCTCGATTGCGGGCGACGTGCTGAACAACGCCACGCTGGCCTTCAACCGCTCCGACGCCACCACATTCGGCGGCACGATCTCCGGCTCCGGCGCGGTGCGGCTCATGAGCGGCGACCTCACCCTCACCGCCAACAACAGCTATGCCGGCGGCACGGACATCGTGGCCGGTTCGACGCTGCGCCTCGGAAATGGCGGTGCCACCGGCGCGATCGACGGCAATATCGCCAATGACGGCACGCTCGTCTTCAATCGTTCCAACGGCCTGACCTTCGCCGGCAGCCTCGGCGGTTCCGGCACCATTCGCCAGGTCGGCTCGGGCAGAACCGAGCTGACCGGCAATTCCGGCGGTTTCGGCGGCGTGACAACCGTCGAGAACGGCATCCTGGCGGTCAATGGCACGCTGGGCGGCGCGCTGGACATCCAGGCAGCGGGCCGCCTCGAAGGCATCGGAACGGTGGGCGGCACCGTCGTTTCCGGCACGATCGCGCCGGGCAATGGCGGCATGGGCACGCTGAACGTCACCGGCAACATCACCTTCAATCCGGCCTCGGTCTACGAGGTGCAGGTGAATGCGGCCGGTCAGTCGGACAGGATCGTCGCGACCGGTATGGCGACAATCGACGGCGGCACGGTGCGGGTGCTGGCGGGCGCGGGCATCTATGCGCCGGCGACCATCTATACGATCCTCACCGCCAATGGCGGCTTCGACGTCAATCGCAATCGTTTCGGTGGCGTGACCTCGAATCTCGCCTTCCTCGATCCCTCGCTCAGCTACGACGCCACCAACGTCTATCTGACCATGACCCGCAACGGGACCGCTTTCCAAAATGTCGGTATCACGCCGAACCAGATCGCGGCCGGCAGCGGCGTCGAGAGCCTCGGCCTCGGCGCCCCCATCTACAACGCGGTGCTCAACCTGTCGGCCAACCAGGCACGCTATGCCTTCGATCGGCTCTCCGGCGAGATCCATACCTCGGCGCGCACCGCGCTGATCGAGGACAGCCGCTTCATCCGCAACGCCGTCAACGACCGCGTCCGCGCCGCCTTCCATGGCGTCGGAGCCTCGCGCACGGTCACGACCTATGGTGATGGCAAACCGGTGACGGTCGCGGCGGACACCGATCGCCTGGCGGTCTGGGGCCAGGGTTTCGGCTCCTGGGGCCGTACCGACGGCGACGGCAATGCGGCGCGCCTCAACCGCGCGACCGGCGGCTTCTTCATCGGCGCGGATGCTCCGGTGTTCGACACCTGGCGCGTGGGCGCGGTCGCCGGCTACAGCCGCACCACCTTCGACGTCAGGGAGCGTCATTCTTCGGGTTCGAGCGACAATTACCATGTCGGCCTCTATGCTGGCACGACCTGGGGCGATCTCGCCTTCCGGTCGGGGGCTGCCTATGCTTGGCACGACGTCTCGACATCGCGGACCGTCGTGTTCCCGGGCTTCGGCGACCACCTGAAGGCGACCTACGACGCCGGCACGGCGCAGGTCTTCGGTGAACTCGGCTACGGCATCCGTGCCGGCGCCTTCGGCTTCGAGCCCTTCGCCAATCTCGCCTATGTGCACCTGCATACCAACCGCTTCGCCGAGCGGGGCGGAACTGCGGCGCTGACCAGCCCGGGCACGGCCACCGATGCGACATTCACTACGCTTGGCCTGCGTGTCTCGACCACCTTCGAGGTCAATGGCGCGAGCCTCACCGCCAAGGGCACGCTGGGCTGGCGTCATGCCTTCGGCGATGTGAGGCCGCTCTCGGCGATGCGCTTTGCCGGTGGCGGCGCCGCCTTCACCATTGGCGGCGTGCCGATCACCCGCGACGCGGCGGTGGTCGAAGCCGGGCTCGACTATGCGGTCACGCCGAACGCCGCGCTCGGCGTCTCCTACAACGCCCAGTACGGCTTCGGTCTTTCAGACCAGTCGGTCAGGGCGAATTTCAACATCAGGTTCTGATCGACAGTCGAACCGAACGACCACCCTCGACATGAGATCCGTCGCGACGACGCGGCGGATCGATGTTCGACGCTTTCGGCTTGATGTCCAGGACGAGATTTCAGGGATATCGTCACCAGGCATGGCGGAACCGCCGTGAACGCCGCCGCCCGTTCGAGCCTGCAAACGGCGGCTTCCGGCGTCGACATTTCTGGAGGTGATTGGCGCGCCGTACAGGATAAAAGTGTGAACACCTATGTAATTGAAGCTGCGATGTAATTTCTGAAAGGCGCATCGCGATTGTTCTCCTTTGGCTGTTCGCTGCCTACTGCGAACGATGAGGCCGAAACCGAAGACTGAACAGGAAGCTGGGCCATCGTCGAACGAGGTACAAGATATCAAACATTTCGGCCGTCCCTGCATGCTCCCAGCTCTAGGAGATAGGTCTCATCAAGAGGCCAGCAGTCGGAGCAAGACATGGCCATGCCGGGACTGAACATCCAGGCTATCGCTTCACTTTGCGAAGATAGGCCTGGAAACCGCGTTCCGCCTCGCCAGACGCAATCGACATGCCCTCATCCCGAACCTCGCTCGGCGTCACGCCAAACTGCTCGCGGAAAGCCCGCAAGAACTGATTGCTGCTGGAGAAACCCAACTTGTGGGCGATGCTGGTGATCGAAGCGGTCTTGCCTCGGTGCGAAAGGAGCTGGCGGTAGGAGGCATTCAGCCGCCTGTCGCGGATGGCGGCTCGCACCCCGCCGTCCCCGGCGAACATCCGGTAGAGATGGGCGCGCGACACCCGGAACTGCTGCATGAGAAGTGCCAGATCGAGGTCCGGGCGGTGCAGGTTCGCGTCGATGAATTGCAGGACACGTTGGCGGAATATCCGGCTCAGCACCGGATCCTCCGGCAGCTCGTCGATCGTCCGGCCGGCAATCACGGAGACGAGCAGCGTCGTGACCGCCTCCTCGATGGCTAGCGCAACCGCGATGCCCATGGGCGGCAAGCGGTCCAGACTCAAAATGAGATCGGAAATCAGCTGGGTGACCGGCAGGCCGGCCTTGAGGACGAGGCCGTCCAGGGGCCGGCCGGCCAGCGCCCGATCCAGCGGCGCGCGCGGCAAAACAAGGGGCAGCCCTGAACCAGCAGAAAACTGACTTGTAAAAGCCCGGCCAAGATCCAGAAGGCAGACATCGCCATCTTCGATGGTCATCGTGTGCCCCTGGCAATCCATCTTTCCATTCGCCGCCGTGAAAAGTTCGAGCATATAGAAATCGCTCATCTCACTCCTCAGGGCCAGGCGCCGGCTCCGGTTAAGGTGCTGGGCACCGAAGGTCGTGCGGGAGACGATCAGTCCGGCAATAAAACGTACGTCGATCGATCCTTCCAGATGGGTGTTGCGCGCACTTTCAAGCGGCTGAGCATCAAAAAACGGGGCAACCATCTCGCGCCAGTAATCGCTGCGCAAATCCGGCTCGACGGAGCTTGTCGACAATAAAAGCCTGTCCTCCATGTCTTGATTTAGATCTTCCCCAAGCCGCTTTCAACTGCCCGCGTCATTATATGACGGCACACCATGAGCTGAGCCCCCGCGCCGAAGAAAAAGAGCCCCTGCGCCGATCGCAAGCTGCGCGTTGCCTTTATTTCTAAAGTAGCAGGCTACGGTGCGCGGGCGAAGATCATGAATAACAGACGTGGCAAGAGCCGCATTTCCCTTCTGCTCGGGAGCACGGCGCTGGTTGGGGTTGCGGCCATCTGCCTGGGATCGGAAGCTGCCGCGCAGACTTTCACCGGCAACCAGACGACGAGTGGCCCATTTGCCGGCGGGACGCAGAATTTCTTCGACACCAGCGCGCTGAACGCCTCGGCCGCCAATGCCGTCAGCGGCGGGCAGCAGAATTTCTACAGCGCCAGCACACTCAACGCCTCTGCCGCCAATGCCGTCAGCGGTGGGAGGCAGTATTTCTACAACACCAGCGTGCTCAGCGCCTCCGCCGCCAATGCCGTCAGCGGCGGGTATCAGTATTTCTACACCAGCAGCACGCTCGACGCCTCGACTGCCGATGCCGTCAGCGGCGGGTCGCAGATTTTCCTCGACACCAGCGCACTGAACGCCTCGTCCGCCAATGCCGTGAGCGGCGGGACGCAGAATTTCTACACCAGCAGCGCGCTCAACGCCTCGGCCGCCAATGCCGTCAGCGGCGGGACGCAGAATTTCAACAACACCAGCGCGCTGAACGCCTCGGCCGCCAATGCCGTCAGCGGCGGGACGCAATATTTCTACGACGGCAGCACGCTCAACGCCTCCGCCGCCAATGCCGTCAGCGGCGGGTATCAGTATTTCAACAAAACCAGCGCGCTGAACGCCTCTGCCGCCAACGCCGTCAGCGGCGGGACGCAGTACTTCTGGGAGAGCAGCGCACTCAACGCCTCGGCCGCCAACGCCGTCAGCGGTGGGAGGCAGAATTTCAACGCCACCAGCGCACTCAACGCCTCGGCCGCCAATGCCGTCAGCGGCGGGGAGCAGTATTTCTACGATACGAGCACCCTGAATGCCTCAGTTGCCGATGCCGTTAGCGGCGGAAACCAACGTTTCGGCGGAGCCAGCCAGCTGAATGCCTCCTCAGCCAATGCTGTCAGTGGTGGAAAGCAGACTTTCTACGCCGCCAGCGCGCTGAACGCCTCGGCGACCAATGCCGTCAGCGGCGGGATTCAAAATTTCGACGGGACCAGCGCGCTGAACGCCCTTGCCGCCAATGCTCTTAGCGGCGGAAACCAGGGTTTCTATGGCGCCAGTACACTGAACGCTACTGCCGCCAGCGCCGTTAGCGGCGGGAAACAACTTTTCTCCGAAACCAGCGCGCTAAACGCCTCCGCCGCTAGTGCCATCAGCGGCGGGACGCAGTATTTCTACGGCACCAGCGCGCTCAACGCCTCCACCGCTGATGCCGTCAGCGGCGGGACGCAGTTTTTCATCGACGCCAGCGCACTGAACGCCTCGGCTGCCAATGCCGTCAGCGGCGGGGTGCAGAATTTCAACCAGACCAGCGCGCTGAACGCCTCTGCCGCCAATGCCGTCAATGGCGGGACGCAGTATTTCTGGGGCTCCAGCGCGCTCAACGCCTCTGCCGCCAATGCCGTCGGCGGCGGGGCGCAGTATTTCAACGAGACCAGCGCGCTCAATGTGCTGGCCGACAATGCGCTCACAAAGAATGTGACGGTCAATTTTGACGATCAATATGGCGGTCCCGGCGGTACGCTGCGGCTCAACGGTTACAGCACCGTGGTCGGCGCCGTCCGGAGCCTGTCGGCCGGTTCGGGTATCATCGAGAATGGCGGCGCTGCTGACAGCATCCTGACGATCGATGGTTCGACCGCCGGGCACTCATCCTTCTCCGGCCTGATTCGCGATGGCGGCGCGGGCCGGATGGGGCTGACGCTGGCCAGCGGCGCCCTGACGCTCGACGGCGTGCACAATTATACCGGCCCGACGAACGTGGACGGTGGCGCAACGCTCGCGGTCAACGGTTCGATCGCCTCCTCGCAGATACTGACGATCAACGGAACGGTTGCCGGCACCGGCACGATCGGCAACACCAGCGTCAACGCGGGCGGCACGATCGCGCCCGGCAACGGTGGTATCGGCACGCTCTCGGTGCAGGGCAATCTGGCCATGGTCGCTGGTTCGCATTTCGCAGTCCAGATCGACCGCAGCGGGGCTTCCAACCGCATCGCCGTCACCGGCGCCGCCAACATCAGTGGCGCCACGCTGGATGTCTCCGCTTCCGGCCTGGCACTCGCACGCTACACGGTCCTCACGACCACCGGCGGCCTCACCGGAACCTTCGGGACTCTGACCGGCGGTCCGATCTCGGCCTTTGTCGGAATCTCCGCCAACTATGATGCCAACAACGCCTATCTCGATATATCGAGGGTGCGC
Organism: Hyphomicrobiales bacterium; assembly: GCA_017304475.1. GTDB lineage: Bacteria > Pseudomonadota > Alphaproteobacteria > Rhizobiales > Phreatobacteraceae > Phreatobacter. The sequence continues at coordinate 107,453 of JAFKKV010000017.1, forward strand.
GACTTCGCCGATGCCGGCGTGACCCGGAACCAGAAGGCGGCGGCCTCTGGCATCCAGAGCATCTCGGGCGGCAATCCGTCCTTCACCGGCAATGCGCTCTACAACGCGGTGCTGGCGCTGCCGACCGATGCCGCCGCCCGCAACGCCTTCGATCAGGTCTCCGGTGAGGTTCATGCCTCGGCGAAGACGGCGCTGATCGAGGACAGCCATTTCGTGCGCGATGCCGCGACGAACCGTGTCCGCGCAGCTTTCGGCGCTGTCGGCGCCTCGCATGCGCCGGTCATGGCTTATGCCGACCCGGCCGATGGCAAGACGGGCGCTTATGCCGCTTTCGCCTCGCTCAGTTCGGGAGCGGTCGCAACCGCACCCACGACCGGCCGTTTTGCGCTCTGGGGGCAGGGCTTTGGCGGCTGGGGCTCAACGAACAGCGACGGCAATGCGGCGCGCCTCTCGCACTCGACCGGTGGCTTCCTGATCGGCGGCGATGCACCTGTCTTGGACATCTGGCGGCTCGGCATGATGGCCGGCTACAGCCGGACCAATTTCGACGTCCGGGACCGGGCCTCCTCGGGCTCGAGCGACAACTACCATCTTGGCCTCTATGGCGGCACGCAATGGGGCGATCTCGGCTTCCGTACCGGCGCCGCCTATACATGGCACGACATCTCGACCAGCCGCTCCGTCGCCTTCCCCGGCTTCGGCGACAGCCTGAAGGGCGAGTATCGCGCCGGCACAGCGCAGGTATTCGGCGAATTGGGCTACGGTATCCGGTCCGGCCGCTTCGGCTTCGAGCCTTTTGCCAATCTCGCCTATGTGAATCTTCAGACCAACGGTTTCACCGAGAGGGGCGGCGCAGCGGCCTTGCAAAGCACCAGCACCAGCACGGGGGTCATCTTCACCACGCTCGGCCTGCGCGCCTCGACCGCCTTCGACCTTGGCGCAACGACCGCGACGCTGCGTGGCACGCTCGGCTGGCGCCATGCCTTCGGCGATACGACACCGCTCTCGACCTTCGCCCTTGCCGGGAGCTCGCCTTTCGTCGTCGCGGGCGTGCCGATCGCCAAGGACGCGCTGGTGCTCGATGTCGGACTGGACGTCGCCATCGCCAGGAACACCACTCTCGGCATCTCTTATGGCGGGCAATATAGCGGCAACGCCATCGACCAGTCCGTTCGCGCAAACTTCAGCGTCAGATTCTAAAGAAATGAAGCTCAGGCTTTTCGCTTCGCTCGCAGTTGCTTCCCTGACCGCCTTGGGCCTGCGTGCTGGCATCGCCCACACATGGCATGACATCCGCACAACGCGGATCGTCAACTTCCCCGCCTTCAACGACATGCTGCGGGCCAATACCGTCGACCGCACGACGCAAGTGTTCGGCGATCTGGGCTGCAAGGTGCGTCTGGGCGTCCTGGCACTCGAACCCTTCGCCAGCCTCGCCTAGGACGTTATCACGTTGGATTCTTCGCTGTGCGCGAATTTCACCAGCGCCGCGCCGGTGGTCGGGATGAAATGCCGGAAAATGGCTGGATCGTCGAATCATGCGACGGTGAAGGCGGCTGACGGCGGGTTCGCGCGCTCCCTATCACGAGGTTTATGCATGGAGCGCCACACCGCCCAATGCGATATTTGCTTGATATCTTGTTCTTTACCTGTGGCCCCGCGACACTCCGGCAAGGACTGCAGGAAATGGCCTCCGTGATGAAGGCTCCAGACGAAGGCGTTCGCACCGATGACAGTAAAATGGCGCTCCCTAGGGGATTCGAACCCCTGTACCCAACGTGAAAGGCTGGTGTCCTAGGCCTCTAGACGAAGGGAGCGCGACCGCAGTGCGGTGGGCGGCTTATAGGGGGGTTCGTTCCGGCCATCAAGCCATCCCGGCAAAGTTTTCAGTCGGGCTTGATGGAATTTTCTCGGACCACCTGTCCCCATATGGCCATTTGCCCCTCGAAGAAGCGCTTGAGCTCCGGCGGGCCGGCCATCATCAGCTTCACCTGCTGGTTCTCGGTGAGTTGGCGCAGGATCGATTCGTCGCGATAGCTGGCGGTCAGCTCGGCGCCGAATCGCTGCACCATGGCCGCCGGCGTGCCGGCCGGCGCGAACACCGCCCACCAGGCCTCCGCGTCGAAACCGGCAAAGCCGCTTTCGGCCACCGTCGGCACGGCGGCCAGCGTCTGGGCACGCGCCGTGCCGGTCTGCACGATCGGCCGCAGTGTCCCGGCGGCGAGATGGGCCGCCAGCACCGCCGAGGAGGCGATGGCGAGCGGCACGTGGCCGCCGAGCGCATCGTTCACCAGGGGCCCGCCGCCACGATAGGGAATGTGGTTCAGCCGGATGCCGGCCTGTTTCGCCAGCAGCGTCATGGCGAGGTGGCCGAGGCTGCCATTGCCGATCGTGCCATAGGGGATCGTGCCCGGCGACGCCTTGGCCGCGGCGATGATGTCGGCGAGCGTGCGGTAGGGCTGGCCCGGATGGGCGGTGATCACCATCGGCGCGGTGCCGATCAGCATGACGGGATCGAGGTCACGGCTGGAATCGAAACCCATCGCGGGCAGAAGCGTCGGGTTGACCGCATGGGTGTCGAAGACGAACAGCCAGGTCAGGCCGTCGGGGGCCGATTTCGCCACCATATTGGCGCCGACGCTGCCCCCCGCCCCGGGCCGGTTCTCGACGATGACCGGCGTGCCGAGCCGCCGCTCCAGGCCGGGCTGCGCCAGCCGCGCCATGGCGTCGACCGAGCCGCCCGCCGGGAACGGCACGATCAGCCGGATCGTGCCCGAAGGCCAGCCCTGCGCCTTCAGCACCGCCGGCGCGAATGGCAAAACGAAAGCCGCGGCCGTCAAGCCGCGGCGCGATGGTCCGCCCATGGAAGTCCCCCGTGATATCGTTGACGGCGGGAGCGTCGAGGCCCCCGCCGGTCAGCAATAGAGCACGGTCAGGGAATGCGGAGAACCCAGCCCGGCTGGATCAGGTCGGGATTGACGATCGGCGGATTGTTGGCCGCGACGATCTTGGGATAGTCGGCGCCCTTGCCGTAATGCTCTTCGGCGATCTTCCAGAGGGTGTCGCCCTTCTTCACCGTGTACATCTTGGCCGCGGGCGCCGCCGCGTTGACGACCAGCTGGCTGGTGTCGACATTGGACACGCCGACCGTATTGCCCAGCGCGAGAATGATGCGCTCGGCCTCTTCCTGGGATTTCACCTGGCCGGTGAGCTTGACGTCGTTGCCGCTCGACTGGATCTGAAGGCTGCTGGTGTCGAAGCCGTGACTTGCCACTTCCTCGGTGAGCGCCGGCGCCGGTGCTGCCTGTGCCTCACTGGCACCGACCAGCTTCTTCCCGACATTCTTGACGAAATCGAAGAAACCCATCCTGTCCTCCTGCATGCGATCCGAGCCGCGAGCCCGCCCGCGCGGCAAGACTAGCGACCAGTCAATCGCCTTACCAGCCCCGCCGAAAGCAGAATATCCGGCCGCTTTTACCTTCGCGGCGCAGCATAGCCGGCTGTGGATAAATCCCGCCCAGCGACGGTATCCCGTTGCCCGAATCCGGCATTGAGCGCTCAATCCTCGCAAGTCGGCCTTTTGCCGGCCGGGCAGTGCAGATCATGCGAATTGGGTGTGCCGTGGACGAGTTGTCGACAGCGGAAGGCCCTGCCCGAGGGATGATCGAGCCCGACGACTGCCTGCTGGCGCTGATCCGCTGGCGGCTCGCCGACCCCGCGTGGAAACCCTCGTTCCGCGATCTTCTCGACGACGCCCAGACCTGTATCACGCCGACCGCCGGGCCGCCTCTGGTGCTGGCGGCGCTGCGCGATGTCGTCCAGGCCGATCCGGCGCTCGCCCCGCGCGCCCGGATCGTCGCGGTCGAAGCCCATCAGGCGATCACCGCCAGAACCGCCCGGCTCGGCGCCCGCGACGATCGGGCCTTGGGCAAGACCGCGATGCGGCTGTTCAGCGGCTTCCGCCAGGCCGCCGCGTTCCGGTCGTAGCGAGACGTGCGTCACCCCTCGCCCGCTTGCGGGCTACCGGATGCACACAGCCCCGCATTGCCCGAATTGGCCGTCTTTCAGGATTTGGCGCGGGCCCCCCACCCTCACCTCCCCCGACGGGGAGAGGTCGGCGCGACAGCGCCGGGAGAGGGGGAATTGAGCATTCAGAACAGAGACTTACGCGCTTGGCATCACGACCTCTCGTCGAGCGCGTCGCCCCCTCTCCCGACCTTTCGCTGCGCTCAAGGTCGACCTCTCCCCGCCGGGGCGAGGTGAAGGTGAAGGTTCTCGTGCGCAGCCTCGAAGGCGACTGACCACCGCGCAAGTCACTGAAATATTGTATATTTTTAGCTGCGTGAACCCTCGTCCGCTTGCGGGAGAGGGTTCATGCCCGTCACCCCTCACCCCCGCCCGGGCACGGCCACATCCAGGATGCGGAACTGCACGCGTTCCCGGCCCTGCCAGCGGTCGATCGAGATCGAGCCGGCGACATGCAACTGGCGGCCGCGGTTCTCGGCGAGCGCCCGGCCGACCGGCTGGCCGGCGGCGCGAAAGGCGATGGCGTCGATCGTCGCGTTGTCGCCGCTCTTCAGCCGGGTGCGGACATGGGCGGCGCCGACCTCCTCGGCATAAACGACGGTATGGGCCGGCAGCACCAGCACCGGCTCGGCATTGCCCGAGCCGAATGGCCCGGCGCGGTCGATCAGTGCGGCGAGTTCCGGCTTGAGGGCCGCAGCCGTCGTCGCCGCGTCGATCGCCAGGGCGTCCTCGCGCCGCGCCGCCTCGACGCCGGCCTGTAGCTTGTCCTCGAGAAAGGCACGGAAATCCGCCAGCCGGCCGCGCATCACGGTGATGCCGGCCGCCATGGCATGGCCGCCGCCCTTGACCAGCAGCCCCTCGCTCACCGCCTGGCGCACCGCGGCGCCCAGGTCGACGCCCGGCAGCGACCGGCCGGACCCCGTGCCGGTCTCGCCGGTAAAGGCGACTGCGAAAGCCGGCCGCTTGAACCGTTCCTTCAGGCGCGAGGCGACCAGGCCGACCACGCCGGCATGCCAGCCATTGCCGGCGGTGACGATCACCGAAGTGCCCTCCTCCATCGGGCCGAGGGCCGCCAGCGCCTCGGCCTCGGCTTCGGCGACGGTACCGAGCTCGACCACCTGGCGCTCGCGGTTCAGCCGGTCGAGTTCGGCGGCGATCCGCTGGGCCTCCGCGGCGTCGTCGGTCACCAGCAGCCGCGCACCGAGGCCGGCATCGCCGATCCGGCCGCCGGCATTGATGCGCGGCCCGATCAGAAAGCCGAGATGATAAGGCGTCGGCGGACCATCGAGCCTGGCGACATCCATCAAGGCGCGCAGGCCGACATTCTCGCGCTTGCGCATGACCGTGAGGCCGCGCGTCACGAAGGCCCGGTTGAGCCCTTTCAGCGCCACCACGTCGGCAACGGTGCCGAGCGCCACCAGGTCCAGAAGCCGCATCAGGTCCGGTTCCGGCCGGCCGGCGGTCCAGAAGCCGCGATCCCTGAGCGCCCGGTTCAGCGCCACGACCATCATGAAGGTGACACCGGCGGCGCAGAGATGACCGAGGCCCGAGAGGTCGTCGAGGCGGTTGGGATTGACCAGGGCCGCCACCTCGGGCAGCCGCTCGTCGGCCTGGTGATGGTCGCAGACCACCACGTCGAAGCCGATCGTCGCCGCTTCCGCCAGCACGTCGTGGCTGGTCGTGCCGCAATCCAAAGTCACCAGCAGCGTCGCGCCGTCGGCGCGCAATTGCCTGATGACCTCGCTGTTCGGGCCATAGCCTTCGAAAATGCGGTCGGGAATGCGGATGACCGGATCGAGGCCGCAAGCCCGCAGGAACAGCGCCAGCACGGCCGACGAGGTTGCGCCGTCGACGTCATAGTCGCCGAAGATGGCAACCTTCTCGGTGGTCGTTACCGCGCGGGCGAGCCGTTCCACCGCCCGGTCCATGTCGGTCAGGACAGACGGGTCCGGCATGGCCGAGCGGATCGTCGGCTCGAGAAATGCCTCGACGCCTTCGGCCATGACGCCACGGCCGGCAAGCACCCGCGACAGGATGTCGGGCAGGTCATGGGACTGCGACATGGCCAGCGCCTGGGCGCGGGCCGGATCGTCCAGCCGGTCGCGCCAGGCGCGGCCGAGGACCGATTGTTCAACCCCGAGGAACAGCCGCCGCGGGTTGCTCATGATCAATCGAGATGGAACTTCTCGAACTGACGATGTTCGCCGAAAATGCGCCGGACGGTGCCGGTGGTCGAGCGATAGACGATCGTCTCGGTGGTGATCATGTCGGGGCCGAAAAACACGCCCTTCAGCAGCGCGCCGTCGGTGACGCCGGTGGCGGCCACGATCACGTCGCCCGAAGCCATCTCCTCCATGGCGTATTTCTTGTTCGGATCCAGCACGCCCATGGTGCGGGCGCGTTCGATCTTGTCCTCGGAATCGAAGATCAGGCGGCCCTGCATCTGGCCGCCGACGCAGCGCAGCGCGGCCGCCGCCAGCACGCCCTCGGGCGCGCCGCCGATGCCGAGATAGATGTCGATGCCGGTCTCGGCGACGCTTGCCGTGTGAATGACGCCGGCGACGTCACCATCGGTGATCAGGCGGATCGCAGCGCCGGTGCCGCGCACCGCCTCGATCAGCTTGGCATGGCGCGGCCGGTCCATGATCAGCGCGGTGATCTCGCTCGGCTTGACGCCCTTGGCCTTGGCGATGGCATGGATGTTCTCGACCGGCGAGGCATCGAGATCGACGGTGCCTTTGGGATAGCCCGGCCCGATGGCGATCTTGTCCATATAGACGTCGGGCGCGTTCAGGAGCGAGCCATGCTCGGCCATGGCGATGACGGCGATCGAACCCGGCATGTCCTTGGCGCAGAGCGTCGTGCCCTCGAGCGGATCGAGCGCGATGTCGACCTTGGGGCCGCGCTTGGTACCGACCTCTTCGCCGATATAGAGCATCGGCGCCTCGTCGCGCTCGCCTTCGCCGATCACAACGGTGCCGTCGATCGGCAGCTTGTTCAGCTCGCGGCGCATGGCGTCGACCGCCGCCTGGTCGGCCGCCTTCTCATTGCCGCGTCCGCGCAGCCGGGCCGAAGCCACCGCCGCCCGCTCGGTCACCCGCACGAGTTCCATCGACAGAACCCGCTCGATGACCAGGTTTTTCGGAATGGAAAGCCCTTGATCGGCCATGTCGGTAATCCCCTCGGAGAGTGTTCTTGATCAACTGCGTTCGATGCGGATGACCTGCGGGCGCCCAAGCAGCACGCCGTCGGTATCCATGGATTTCAGCGCGCGCTGAACCGCGGCCTCGGTGGTGGCATAGGTGATCAGCACGACCGGAGCCGGAGCTTCGGCCGCCGCCGGATCGGTGCCGCCACGCACCGGACCAGAGCGCCTTTGAACAATCGATTCCAGCGAAATCTTGTTCTGCGCCATGCGCGAGGCGATCCGGGCGGCCGTGCCCGGCCGGTCGACCACCTCGAGGCGGATATAATAACCGCCTTCGTGGCGGGTCAGCGGGGCGCGGGTCGGCTGGGTCAGGGTCGCCACCGGCCGGATGAACGGCGCGGTGCGATGGCCGCGCGCGATATCGACGATGTCGGCGATGACGGCCGAGGCCGTGGCGTCGCCGCCGGCGCCCGGGCCGACCAGGGTCAGGTCGACCGCATCGGCATCGATCGCCACCGCGTTGAGCACGCCATTGACCTGCGCGATCGCCGAATCCTTCGGCACGAAGGTCGGGTGCACGCGCTGCTCGACCCCATCGGCGGTGCGCTGCGCGACGCCCAGGAGCTTCACCCGGTAGCCGAGTTCGTCGGCCATCTTGAGATCCACCGGCTTGATCGACCGGATGCCCTCGATGGAAATGCCCTTGGTGTCGACCAGAGTGCCGAAGGCGAGGCTGGTGAGCAGCGACAGCTTGTGGGCGGTATCGAAACCGTCGACGTCGAAGGTCGGGTCGGCCTCGGCATAACCCAGCCGCTGCGCATCGGCGAGGCATTCCTCGAACGAGATGCCTTCATCGGCCATGCGGGTCAGGATGTAATTGCAGGTGCCGTTGAGAATGCCGTAGACGCGCTCGATGGCATTGCCGACCAGGCCTTCGCGCAGCGTCTTGATGACGGGAATGCCGCCGGCGACCGCCGCTTCGAAATTCAGCGCCACGCCCTTCTTCTCGGCGCGCCGCGCCAGCGTCGTGCCGTGCGCCGCAAGCAAGGCCTTGTTGGCGGTGACCACCGCCTTGCCGGCGCCGAGCGCCGCTTCGACCGCCTGCTTGGCCGGATCTTCCGAACCGCCGATCAGCTCGACGAACACGTCGATGGCCGGATCGGTGGCGAGCTCGATCGGATCGTCGATCCAGCGCATGCCGTTGGTGACGATGCCGCGGTCCTTGTCGCGCGAGCGCGCGCTCACCGCCACTACCTTGATATGGCGGCCGGCGGCCTCGCTGAGGAGATTGTCGCGCTTGGCCATCAGGCGCACCACCGACGCGCCCACGGTGCCGAGGCCGGCAATGCCTACCTTCAAAATGTCCTGCATGACGAGGTGATCCGCGACCTGTCGCGGCACTGCGCCGCGCCGGGCTTTTGCCCGATTTGGCCGGTCAAAGCAAGAAAAGCACCGGCCTGTGGAAGGCTGGGCTTCGCACCCCTGCCCTGTCGGCTGAACGCCTAGTCGATCAGGTGATCGATACCACGCACCAGCCCGGTCTGGGCGGCGACCTTGCGCGCGGCGAGCAGCGTGCCGCCGACATAGGGCGCGGCCGACGCGCCGGCATCGTGGCGAATGGTCAGCCGCTCGTCGGGAAGGCCGAAAATCGCCTCGGCCGACAGGACGAAGGAGGGCATGCGGACCGAATGGACCTGCACGGCGATGCCGCCGGCATTGACCGCGCCGCCGCGCGTCTCGCGGATGCCGCCGAGCTCGCCGACCGGCTTGGCGGTCGGCTCCAGGCGGATCTTCGACAGGATCTCGCCGAGCTCACGGCCGGTGCCCGACGGCGTGTCCGGCTTCTTGGCCGAGGCATAGTCGATGATCTCGACATCGGGGATGTGGCGCGCGGCAAGCGTCGCGAAGCGCTTCAAGAGCGATGCCGTGATCGAGAAATTGCCGGCGGCGATGACGCCCCTGCCCGCGGCCCTGGCCGCGCCGTCGATCTCGTCATAGTCCTCGGCCGTCAGGCCCGACGTGCCGACCACCACGTGGCGGCCGGCCTTCAGCGCAATCAGCGCATGGCCCTTCACCGCCTGCGGCTTGGTGTAGTCGATCACCACGTCGCTCGGGTGGGCCAGCGCTTCGTCCAGGCTCGCCGACAGCGCCACGCCGAGCACCTGGATGCCGGCGGCCGTGCCGGCATCCTGGCCGGCGCCGGTGCGTGCGACCGCGCCGGCGAGTTCGAGGTCGTCGGCGGCCGCGACCGCCTTGACCAGCTCACGGCCGACCCATCCGGTCGCGCCGACGACCACAACCCTGATCATGCTGCTGTCCGATGCCCCAAGCGTTCAGCGTTCAGCGGCCGGCGGCGGCCAGCGGCACCACATTGTGCAGCGTCGTCGCGGCGGTGTCGAAGAACCGCTTGACGTTGCGTGCCGCCTGCTTGATGCGCTGCTCGTTCTCGACCACGGCGATGCGCACATAATCGTCGCCATGCTCGCCGAAGCCGATGCCCGGCGCCACCGCCACCTCGGCCTTTTCGACCAGGAGCTTGGCGAATTCGAGCGAACCCAGCGCCTTGAACGGCTCCGGGATCGGCACCCAGGCAAACATCGAGGCCTGCGGCGCGGGAACCGCCCAGCCGCTCTTGCCGAAGCTGTCGATCAGCACGTCGCGCCGCTTCTTGTAGGTCTCGCGCATCTCGCGGATGCAATCCTCCGGGCCGTTCAGCGCCGCGGTCGCGGCCACCTGCACCGGCGTGAAGGCACCGTAGTCGAGATAGCTCTTGACCCGGGCGAGCGCCGCGCAGAGCCGCTCGTTGCCGACGGCGAAGCCCATGCGCCAGCCGGCCATCGAGAAGGTCTTCGACATCGAGGTGAATTCGACCGCGACATCGAAAGCGCCCGGCACCTGCAGGATCGAGGGCGGCGGGTTCTTGTCGTCGAAATAGACCTCGGCATAGGCGAGATCCGACAGCACGATCAGGTCGTGTTTCCGGGCGAACCGGACGAGCTCGCCGTAGAAATCGAGATCGGCCACCTGCGCGGTCGGGTTGGAGGGATAGCAGACCACCACCGCGAGCGGCTTGGGGATCGAATGCTGCATCGCGCGTTCCATCGCGCGGAAATATTCGTCGTCCGCCGTCGCCGGCACCGAGCGGATGACGCCGCCGGCCATCAGGAAGCCGAAGGCGTGGATCGGATAGCTCGGATTGGGGCAGAGCACGATGTCGCCCGGCGCGGTGATCGCCTGGGCCATGTTGGCGAAGCCTTCCTTCGAGCCGAGCGTCGCGATGACCTGGGTCTCGGGGTTGAGCTTCACGCCGAAGCGGCGCTCGTAATAGGCCGCTTGGGCGCGCCTGAGGCCCGGAATGCCCTTCGACGCCGAATAGCGGTCGGTGCGCGGCTTGCCGATGGTTTCCTTCAGCTTCTCGATGACATGATCGGGAGCCGGCAGGTCGGGATTGCCCATGCCGAGATCGATGATGTCGACGCCCTTAGCTCGCGCCGCGGCTTTCACCTTGTTCACTTGCTCGAACACGTAAGGCGGCAGGCGGCGGATACGGTGAAAGTCGGTCGTTGTCATCGGATCTGATCGGGTTGGCGGTGAAAGAAAAGTCCCCGTGGGGGCGGCCAAGACCTATCACGGCCTGGGCTGCGGCGGAATGCTTGTCTGATGGGTTGTCGGCGCCTTGGACAGGCGCCGGGCCAAAGGACGTCCTAAAGGCTGCACCGCAAGTGCGGCGTCATTCCGGCTGGCGGGTCGGCGCCGGCTCGCGGTCGGTTTCCGGATCGAGCGCCGGACGCGAGCCCGGATCGGGACCATGGATGCGGCCGCTGGTGGTCAGACGGCGGTCCATCGCGCCGACATGGCCGTTGCGCGCGGCCTCCAATTCGCCGCGGCGGGCGGCCTGCTGGGCCGACGTCAGCAATTCCGGCGTCTCCGACGAGCGCGGCGGCGCCGGCACGCGCGGCGCCTCCGGCAGGCGCGAGATCAGCGTCGACGCGCCGTAACCCGAGGCCCGCAGCGGGATCGGCTGCCACAGGCCGCCGCCGGCCACCGCCGGCAGGGGCACGCGGCGCGACGGACCATAAGGCGAGGGATAGCCGTCATTGGCGGTCTGGCAGCCGGCGAGCGCGAGGGCCGCGAGCGCCACTGCGGCGAGACCCGCCTTGCTCCGGCGCCGGATGGTCGCGGTCTGATCCGTCATCTCACGCATGTCGATCTCCAGGTGGCCTCGCCGCCATCTTTCGCTGGCGGCGCGCCTGCGGCCTTCCTAATATGTCCCAACGAAAAAGTGGACCGATTTCGTGTGGCACGAAAGCGGCGAATTTCGGAGGGAAGCTCATGGCGAAACGCGATTCGAGCAAGCCGAAGGCGCCGGGGGCGGCGCGCGCCTCCGCAAATGCTGGAAAATCGCCCGCCAAAGCGCCCCGCGCACCGGCCGCCCAAGCTGAAGCCAAGAGCGAATCTCCTGTTGCCGCCGCAGCACCGGCGACCGTGGCGAAGGCACCGCGCGCCCGGCCGGCCCCTGCGACAATTACGCCCGCCGCGGCCAAGCCCAGATCGGCGGCAGCGGCAACAGCATCCGCCAAGCCTTCACCGAACAAGCCTTCACCGAACAAGCCTGCATCCGGCAAGCCCGCGGTAGCCGAAGGCGCCGCTTCGAAAACGAAACGGGCTGCCGGCGCAAAGAGCCGGACCGCGGCGCCGGCAAAGGCGCCCGCAATCGCCGCCGCCAAGGCCGCGCCGGCCAGGGTCACGTCCGTGGAAACGGTGAAGGGGGCAGCGCCGAAGCCGGCGGCAAGGCCGCCCGTGTCCAAGCCCGTTCTGGTCGCCATCGAGGGTGGCGTCGCGACGCGTCCGTCGGCCGAACCGAAACCGGCGCCGTCGGGCAAGCCCGGCGCGCCGCCGCCACCCGGGGCCGACGCCGCGCCGGAGGATCCGTTCCGCTTCCGCGCCATGGATGTCGAGCGGCTGTCGGCCAATGTGGCGCGCATGGTCGAACTCGGCGGCAAGGCGCTCGCCGCCTATCTCAAGCCCCGGGAGACCGGCAGCCACCCGAGCGACCAGCCCGACGGCGTCGCCGACGTAGTCAAGACGCTCGGCCAGGTCGCCGAGTTCTGGCTGAAGGATCCGCAGCGCGCCATGACGGCCCAGTCGGAGATCACCAGCCGCTACATGGACCTGTGGACCGCCTCGCTGAAAACGATGGCGGGGGAGAAGGCCGAGCCGGTCGCCAAGCCCGATCCGCGCGATGGCCGCTTCAAGGACCCGCAGTGGAACGAAAATGCGTTTTTCGCTTTCCTGAAGCAGTTCTACCTGGTGACCACGGGGCTTGCCGAAAACTTCGTCGACCAAGCCGAGATCGACGGCCACCTGAAGCACAAGGCCTCGTTCTACACCAAGCAGATCACCAACGCGCTGTCGCCGTCCAATTTCGTGCCGACCAATCCGGAACTGCTGCGCGAGACCATCGGTTCGAGCGGCGAGAACCTGGTGCGCGGCATGCAGATGATGGCCGAGGACATCGAGCGCGGCGGCGGCGACCTCAGGATCCGGCAGTCCGACGACACGCCCTTCGCGCTCGGCAAGAACCTCGCCATGACGCCCGGCAAGGTGGTCTTCGAGAACGATCTGATCCAGCTCATTCAATATAGCCCGACCACCGAGAAGGTCGGCGCCGTGCCGCTGGTCATCGTGCCGCCCTGGATCAACAAGTTCTACATTCTCGACCTGGTCCAGGACAAAAGCTTCATCAAATGGGCGGTCGACCAGGGGCTGACCGTCTTCGTCATCTCCTGGGTCAATCCCGACCAGCGCCATGCCCACAAGGGGTTCGGCGACTATATGCTGGAGGGGCCGCTGGAGGCGCTGCGCGTCGCCTGCGAGATCACCGGCCAGGAGAAGGCGCATACCATCGGCTATTGCGTCGGCGGCACGCTTTTGGCTGTGGCGCTCGCCTATATGGCGGCCAAGGGCATCGACCGGGTCGAAACCGCGACCTTCTTCACCACCCAGGTCGACTTCACCTTTGCCGGCGACCTCAAGGTCTTCGTCGACGAGGACCAGATCCAGTCGCTCGAGAAGCGCATGGCCCAGACCGGCTATCTGGAAGGCAAGCAGATGGCCAATGCCTTCAACATGCTGCGTTCCAACGACCTGATCTGGAACTATTTCGTCAACAATTACATGAAGGGCAAGGCACCCATGCCCTTCGACCTGCTCTATTGGAACGCCGATTCGCCGCGCATGCCGGCGGCCAACCATTCTTTCTACCTGCGCCACTGCTATCTGCAGAACGACCTGTCCAACGGCCGCATGCAGGTCGCCGGCGAGACCCTGGACCTGAAGAAGGTCAAGGTTCCCGTCTACAATCTGGCGAGCCGCGAGGACCATATCGCCCCTGCCCGCTCGGTCTTTGTCGGCTCCTCGGCCTTTGGCGGTCCGGTCGAATATGTCGTGGCGGGCTCGGGCCATATTGCCGGCGTGGTCAATCCGCCGGCCAAGAACAAATATCAGCACTGGCTGGGTGGACCGCCGACCGGCCGGTTCGAGGACTGGCTCGCCACCGCGACCGAGCATCCCGGTTCCTGGTGGCCGCACTGGCGCGAATGGGTTAGGCGTCACGACGGCAAGGAGGTTGCCGCGCGCCCGGTCGGAACCAAAGCCTATCCGGCCATCGAGGACGCGCCCGGCCGCTATGTGAAGGTGAAGGATTGAGCCAGAGAATTCCGATGAGCGAGCGCGCCGCGCTCGCCGCCTATCCGTTCGTGACGGTGCATCCCATCCGCTACGGCGATCTCGACCCGAACAACCACGTCAACAACGCCGTCATCGCGACCTATCTGGAAATCGGCCGTACCGAATTCTTCGCCCGCGAGGGCATCCGGCTGACCAGCGAGGGCCGCGGCATCTCGCTGGTCCATATCGAGATCCACTACCACCGCGAGATCCTCTATCCCGGCTTCGTCCAGATCGCGACCGGCATCGTCAGGGTCGGCGGCGCGTCGATCACCTTCGACCAGGCCGTCTTCGTCGACGGCCAGCGCCATGTCAGCGCCTCCACGACGACCGCCCAGGTCGACACGGCCCTGAAGCGCTCGACGCCCTGGAACGATATGCAAAGGGAGCGGTTGGCGACGCTGATGATGCGTTAGGACGGGATTGCGCTTGGCCGCCCCGGATCGACCGGCAGTCGGAAAATCTCCGACGTCACCCCCGGCCGAGGCGAAGCCGAGGGGAAGGGGGTCCAGGAGCCCACGCGCTGCGCTTTCAGTGCATGTATTTCGGCGATCTCCAACGCTCCGGGCACTCCTCTGCAACCCCTGGCCCCCCTTCCCTCGCCTCCGCAGAAGCAAGGGCTTCTGCTCTGGCTCGCCGGGGGTGACGTAGAGATTGTCCTGGGAGCCGAGAGAGCCCTGCAGCGCTCGACGCCCTGGAACGATATGCAGATGGAAAGGCTCGCGACGCTGATGATGCGTTAGGCGAGCCCGGGCCGGCGACCCCGATAGACCAGGATCGAAGCGGACCGAGGCCAGTTTAAATACTCTACGTCACCCCCGGCCGAGCGAAGCGAGGGGAAGGGGGTCCAGGAGCCCACGCGCTGCGCTTTCAGTGCATGTATTTCGGCGATTTCCAACGCTCCGGGCACTCCTCTGCAACTCCTGGACCCCCTTCCCTCGCCTCCGCAGAAGCAAGGGCTTCTGCTCTGGCTCGCCGGGGGTGACGTAGAGATTGTCCTGGGAGCCGAGTGAGCCCTGAAGCGCCCCCAAGCACCATGGCCGGCATAGACCGCCGGCCATTCTTCTTCACCCACTCGCCGTTCAGCTCACCGCCTCGGGTAGGCCCCGCGCGGCGGCCGCTTCGCGGGGCCTGATGTCGCCGATCATGCGGACCCGCACCCGCCGCGCGTCGCCCGGCAGGTAGGACAGCGGAATATCCTCGACCTCGATGGTCGCGAGGCTCGCCGGATCGGCGCCGGCCTCGACGGCACGCCGCGCGGCCTCCGTTTCGGCGCGGTCGAGCGCGTCTGCCCGGGTGACGCCGGTGAAGATCTGGTCGACCTCGCCGCTCACCTGCGCGATGGCCGCACCGACCGCATTGGCGACCGCATGATGCTCGACCCTGACGACCTCGGAGGCGCCTGCGACGCGATCCGGGATGAGGAAGCTGCCGCCGCCGACCGCCAGCAGGGGAACGTCCGCTGCATCGGTCTTCATGCGGTCGACCCCGTCGCAGATCATCTCGCCCATCCGCAGCGTCGCTTCGGCGACGAAGGCGCTCGTTAGATGCGCCAGCCGGCTGCGGTCGCCAAGCGCGATGCGGCCGGTCGCCACCGCGATATCGGTCGCCGTCAAGGTGTCGCCACCGAAGGCCAAGGCCTTGCTGGTGAGCCGGAAGCCGACGCTGCGCGGCCCGATCCGCCGGCCGTCGGCGGAGATCTCGGTGCCGCCGCCGAGGCCGATCGACAGGAGATCCGGCATCCGGAACAGGGTCCGTACCCCGCCGATCTCGACGGCTGCGTTGGCCTCACGCGGAAACCCGCCTTTGAGACAGCCGATATCGCTGGTGGTGCCGCCGACATCGACGACGATGCCGTCGGCAAGCCCCGACAGGAAGGCGGCGCCACGCATGCTGTTGGTCGGCCCGGAGGCGAAACAATAGACCGGGTAACGCTCGGCCACGCTGCCATGCATGATCGTGCCGTCGTTCTGGGTGAGATAGAGCGGCGCATCGATGCCGCTTTGCCTGAGCGCATCGACGAAGGCCGCCGTGGTTTTCCGGGCGAGCGCCTGCAGGCAGGCATTGAGCAGCGCGACGTTTTCCCGTTCGAGCAGCCCGATGCGGCCGAGCTCATGCGACAGGGTGATCGTCGCGCCGGGGGTTTCCTCCGCGAGGATTTGCGCCGCCTCGGCTTCGTTTTCCGACCGGAGCGGCGAGAACACGCTGGTCACCGCGATCGACGTGATGCCGCTATCGGCGATCCGCCGGGCCGCGTCGCGAATGGCGGTGCGGTCCAGCGGGACCAGCGGCCGGCCGTCATATTCGTGACCGCCGGCGACCATGAACACCTGGCCGCGCACGACCTCGGCCAGATCCCGGGGCCAATCGATGAAGGGCGGCAGGCCGGCATTGGCCGGCAATCCCACGCGCAGCGCCGCCACCTTCTGCAGGCCACGCCGCTCGACCACCGCATTGGTGAAATGGGTGGTGCCGATCACCACGGTTTCGATGCTCCTTGCGGCGGGCGCCTCGCCGGCCGCCCGCAGCAGATCGCCGAGCGCGTTTTTCACCCCGCTCAGCACGTCCTCTGTCGTGGCCGTCTTGACCGCGGCGACCACCCGGCCATCGGCGATGAGAACGGCATCGGTATTGGTGCCGCCAACGTCTATACCAATGCGGCTCATGCCCTGATCTCCCCGCGCGAACCCTTGAATACGCTGACATAATCGACGTCGTAGCCGAACGCCCTGGGGCCGACATGGGTCAAGCCCTTGGGCGTCCGGTGGATGTCGGGTGACGGCAGCGCGACGATGCTGATGCGCTGGCCGTAACGCAGGCTCTCGGTGCCGATGGCCTCGCCCGACACGCTGTCCAACAGGCAGATCAGGTCCGGCGTCGTCACCGCCACGGCGCCGTCGCGCCAGCCGACCGTGTATTCGTTCTGGAAGGCGACTTCGAAGGTGGCGCCGGCATCGCCGTCCAGCCCGGCGAGATGCGCCGTTCCGCGCAGGAAACCTTCGGTCGTGCGGCGCTGCACGTCGGTGATCTTGCCGCGGAACAGCATCTGCCCGTCGGCCGCCTGGATGGTGGCCGCCACCGGATCCTCATGCGCGGCGCGCGCCCGCCGGACCTCCCGGCCCAATGCAATCGCCCTTGATGTCGTGTGGTGGATCGAATGGTTCTTGATCTCCGCGCCGGTGCGCGGCGCCTGGCAGGTCGCCGACACCGAGCCGAACTCCATGCAGACCTTGCGGCGGATGCGCTCCATCCAGTTCCAGGTCGCGGAGCGCGCGACCATCACCTCATTGTCCCGGACATCGGCCAGAGCATGCGGAAACATGGCGAGATCGGCGATGGCGAAACTGGTCATCTGGGCCTCGGGAAAGGCCCGTCCCATGGCGTCGGCATCGACCACCGGCAGGCCGCTAGCCGCGGCTACCAGCAAGGGCTGAAAAGCGTTGCTGCCGCCGACCTCGATCGCCATCACCGCCCGGAATTTGCGGCCGAGATAGTCCTCCATCATCCGTACCGGCTTCACCGCCAGGTCCGGGTCGGTCATGCGCTCCTGAAACACCAATGGCGCGCCCATGGTCGACACGACGGCGACGAGGTCGTCATCGGCAAGGTCTTGCGGATCGATCAGATCGACATGGCCGCCTTCGTCATAGACTTTGCGGATGCCGAGGTAAGACGAATAGGGAGATCCGCCGCCGCCGGTCCCCAGGATCCAGGCTCCTGTCGCCAGTGGCTCAAGCTCTTCGCGATCGATCTTGCGTTGCATGGTGTCCCCGTTTCATGTTCAGGCGAATCTAGGGGGCGGCCACGGGACCATCTATACGTGCGCGCTCGTATCGGGAGGGTCAGGCGTGGCAGACGAGCGGGCACCACGCGTCGCCATCATCACCATCGGCCAGAGCCCGCGCCCTGACGTCATGCCGGAGATCGCCGCCATTCTCGGCGACGTCAGTTATGACGAATTCGGCGCGCTCGACGGCCTGACGCATGAGGCCATCGTCAGGCAGGCGCCCGGCGCCGACGAGTTCGGTCTGTTCACCCGGCTCCAGGACGGCACCCATGTCATCGTGCAGGCGCGCTTCGCCACCGAGCGCATCACCGAGCTGGTCACTCATGTCGACGGGCTCGGCTACGACCTGATGGTGCTGGCGACGACCGGCCTGTTCACGCCGCTGGCGACCCGCACCCCGCTGGTCCATGGCCAGCGCGCCGTTGATGCCTGGATCGCGGCCCTGGTCGTCGGTGACGCCCGCATCGGCCTGATTTTCCCCCTGCCCCGCCAGGGCGCGGTCCTGGCCGAATTCGGCTATGGAACCCTGCTGCAGAGCGCCCATGCGACCATCAAGGGCGGCCATAGCGCGCGCCTGACCGATGCGGTCGGCCGCATCGCCGGGTCCGACCTGATCCTGATGCATTCGATCGGCTATACCGAGGCCATGGCCCGGCAGGTCGCCCAGGACAGCGGCAAGCTGGTCGTCACCGCCCGGCGGATCGTTGCCGGCGCCGCGCGCATGCGGCTCGCCGAGATCACCGGGCAGTCCGTGGGCTCGTCGAGCGAAGCCTATTCGGGCGCCGAACTCCTGAAACGGCTGGCCGAACCCGCCGCCAGCCTGACCCAGCGCGAGCGCGAGGTGCTGGTCCTGGTGCTGGAGGGCGGCGCCAACAAGCGCATCGCCCGCGCCCTCGGCATCAGCCATCGCACCGTCGAGATCCACCGCGCCCGGGCGATGACCAAGCTCGGCGCGACCTCGGTGACCGAGCTGATCAGGCGGGCCCTGATGGTGTCGCAGCGGTAGAGGGTGATCGTTTCGAACTGAAGCGCACGGCACCGCGGGAAGCCGTCCTTCGAGGCTCGCAAGAGCTCGCACCTCAGGATGAGGATTGTAGAGAACTGCAGTAATGGCGGTGCCGGATGCGCGAAACGCTCAAAGCATCATAAGCAACACTGATGCGGCCCTCCACAAACCTCATCCTGAGGTGCGAGTTCTTGCGAGCCTCGAAGGACGGCCACCCTTGATGCAATACTTCAATCTAAAGTGCTCACACGCTAGCACCCGCCAGCGGCCAGTGCCCCAAAAACCCGCCAACACCATCCACCGCCGCTAAGTGCGCGCACGTATATCGATGCCGCCGGGCGCTCTCTACCGTTCCCCAAAACACCAGAGGGAATACAGAGATGGTGACGCAAAACGCGACCGCCGGCGCCATATCCTTGGGCGCGGCCGGTGCCGATACCGGGCATGCGAAAGCCGGAGATGACGCTGGAAACCGCCGTGACACCGCGGCGGAGCCGCGCCATCCCAGGACTCTTGAGCCGGCTACATTCCTGCTCATCCTGGTCATGTCGGTCTTCGGCGGCGTCATCGGCATGCAGATCCTGACGACGCTGGGCATCACGCCGAACACCTCGATCGTCGGAGCCCTCGCCGCCATGGCGCTGGCCCGCATTCCCCTGCAGATTTTCCGGCGCTACCGCTCGACCCACGTCCAGAACCTCGTGCAGAGCGCGATTTCTTCCGCGACCTTCGGCGCCGCCAACAGCCTGCTCCTGCCGATCGGCATTCCCTATGCGCTCGGCCGGCCCGACCTGATCGCGCCGATTTTCATCGGTGTCGCCGCCGCCATGGTGCTGGACGGCTACCTGCTCTACCGCCTCTACGGCAGCGCCATGTTCCCGGCCGAAGGCGCCTGGCCACCGGGCGTCGCCGCGGCCGAGGCCATTCGCGCCGGCGACGAAGGCGGACGCAACGCATTGGTTCTTGGCCTCGGCGTCGGCTTCGGCGCGGCGGGATCCTGGTTCGGCATTCCCATGTCGGCCTTCGGCTCCGCCTTCATCGGCAATATCTGGGCGCTCAGCATGTTCGGCCTCGGCCTGTTGCTGCGCGGCTATTCCGGCCTGCTGTTCTCCGGACCCGTTTTCGCCGGCCTCGTGCCCCGGGGCGATCTCGCCGCCGCCTTCGTGCCCCACGGCATGATGGTCGGTGCCGGTCTCATGGCGCTCTTGCAGATGCTGCCACATATCTGGCGCAAGCCTTCGGACAAGGGCATCGGCGGTGGTGTCATCGATGTCAGGACGACGCTCGGCTTCGGGTCGCTCGCCTATATCGGGATCGCCGCCTTCATCGCGGCGGCGGGTGGCCTGGTGACCGAGATGTCACCGGGCATGCTCGTCGCCTTCGTGTTCTACGCGGCCCTTGCCGCGCTGGTGCACGAGCTGATCGTCGGCCTCGCCGCCATGCATACCGGCTGGTTTCCGGCCTTCGCGGTGGCGTTGATCACCTTGATGATCGGCATCATGATCGGCTTTCCGATCACCGCGCTGGCGCTTCTGGCCGGTTTCACCGCGGCCACCGGTCCGGCCTTCGCCGATATGGGCTACGACCTGAAGGCCGGCACGATCCTGCGCGGCGGTCATTCGGCGCGCTTCGAGCTCGATGGCCGGCGCGAGCAGCTCTATGCCTCGCTGATCGCCTTCGCGGTCGCCATCGCGGTCGTCGGCCTGTCCTGGCGCAGCTTCTTCGCCCAGGACCTGATCCCGCCGATCGATCGGGTCTATGCCGCGGCGATCAATGCCGGCGTTTCCAGCTCGACCGCCACGAGCCTGCTGCTCTGGGCCATTCCCGGCGCGCTGCTGCAGTTCCTCGGCGGCGCCAAGCGGCAACTCGGCGTCCTGCTCGCCACCGGCCTCCTGCTGTCGAGCCCGCTCGCCGGCTGGGCCGTGCTGGTCGGCATCGTCGCGCGGCTGGTCTGGCTGAGGCGCCGGTCGCCGACCGGCCAGACGACCATGGAGGTGTTCGCCGGCGGCGTCATCGCGGGCGACGCGCTGTTTTCCTTCACCACCTCGGTCGCCGCCAATATGACGCGGCCGCGATAGGGCGCATCGGCAAGGTCGGCCGACGAACCGGCGTCCGGGTTAGACCCCGGACGCCGCGCGCCGTCATGGGAACAGCGCGATCTGCTCCAGGCCGAGCGTCTCGGGATAGCCGAGCACCAGGTTCATGTTCTCGACCGCCTGGCCGGAGGCACCCTTGACCAGGTTGTCGATGGCCGAGACCACGATGACCCGGTTCGGCACGCGGTCCTGGACCAGGCCGATGATGATCAGGTTCGAGCCGCGCACATGGCGGGTCTGCGGCGTCTGGCCGAGCGGCAGGACATGCACGAAGGGCTCCCGGGCATAGGCCTGGGCAATGATCGCATGCAGGTCGGCCGCGGTCCGGCCGCGCTTGGCGGTGACATAGGTGGTCGCCAGCATGCCCCGGCTCATCGGCATGAGGTGGGGCGTGAAGGTGGCGATCACCGGCTTGCCCGCGATCAGCGACAGCTCCTGGTCGAGCTCGGAGGAATGCCGGTGGCCGGCGACGCCATAGGCATGAATGCCCTCGGTCACCTCGCAATAGAGACTGCCTTCCTTGGCGGCCCGGCCGGCACCCGACACGCCCGACTTGGCGTCGACGACGATGCCATCGGTCTCGATCGCCTTTTTCCGCAGCAGCGGCGCCAGCGGCAGGATCGAGCAGGTCGGGTAGCAGCCGGGATTGGCCACCAGCCTGGCCTTCTTGATCGCTGCGCGATGCAGCTCGGGCAGGCCGTAGACGGCCTCCTGCTGCACATCCAGCGCGTGATGTTCGTGGCCGTACCAGCGGGCATAGTCGGCCGGATTGGCCAGCCGGAAATCGGCCGAGAGATCGACGACCTTGATATCGGCCCTGGCCTTCATGATCGAGGCGATCACCGTCTGCGTCGTGCCGTGCGGCAGGGCACAGAACACCAGGTCGACCGCCGCCGTCTTCCAGTCGATGCTGTCGATCGACACGAGGTCGGGCAGCTGGAACGGCGCGAATTGCGGAAACACCTCGGCCATCGGCTGGCCGGCCTTCCGGTCGGCGGTCATCAGCACGATCTCGACGCGCGGATGGCGCAGCAGCAGGCGCACGAGTTCGGAACCGGTATAGCCGGAAGCGCCGAGGATCGCGATTTTGGCTTTCGTAGCCATGGCAGGTCTCCGCTGGGGCGAGATGTTGAAGCGAGTTCGGATGAGGGTGTTTCAGGTGAAAAAAAAGCCGCGCTGGGGGCGCGGCGATCAGATCGATCGAGGCAAACGACCGCGCGCGCTCATCGGAGGATAAGGCTACGGCGTCGGGTGCTGGTCGAGATCGTGTTCATGGCGCGCTTATTTGCTGTGGGGCCGTACCCCTGTCAAGGATTTTTGCCGGATCAGGCGTTGCGCTGGCGCCGGTAGAGATCGAATTCCGTGCCATAGGCGGCGCGCCGTCCGGCGAGCGAAAAGCCGAGCTTCGTGGCCACCGCGATCGACCTGGCATTGTCCGGATCGATCAGCGCCACGACCTCCTCGAGCGCAAGCGTGTCCAGGCCATGGCGGAGCACGGCATGCGCCGCTTCGCTCGCATAGCCCTGCCCCCAGGCCGCTTGCGGCAGGCGCCAACCGATCTCGATCTCCGGCCCCTGCCCTTCCACCGGCATGAGGATGGCCATGCCGAGGAAGCCGTGCGGCGCATGCCGCGACCTGATGGTCCAATGGCCGAAACCCGGCCCGAAATCCCTGGGCATGCGTTCGGCAAGAGCCGCGCGATAGGCGGCGGGGTCGAAATTGTCGCGAAATTCCGGGGTGATGTAGCGCCGAACCTCCCGGTCGCCGTCCATGGCGGCGTAATCGTCGATCTCGCTTGCGTCCCGCTGCCGCAGGATCAGCCGCGCGGTCTCAAGCTCCGGAACCATGCCACCCCCATGCCGGCCATGCCGGGATCCGCTCCCGCCTCAGCGGTTCTTGCCCGGCACCCAGAGCACGTCGGCCGCGCCCTTGTCGTTCAGATAGCGACCGGCGACGAACAGGAAATCCGACAGCCGGTTGATATATTGCAGCGAGGCCTCGGACACGACCTCGCCGATCTGGCGCGACAATTCGACCATCACGCGCTCGGCGCGCCGGCTGATGGTGCGGGCGAGATGCAGATGGGCCGAGGCGGCGCTCCCGCCGGGCAGGATGAAGCTCTTCAGCGGCTTCAGCTCGCCGTTCAGCTGGTCGATCTCGGCTTCAAGCCGTTCGACCTGGGTGGCGACGATGCGCAAGGGCTCGTAGCCGAGCGCCTCTCCGGTATCCGGGGTGGCGAGATCGGCGCCAAGGTCGAACATGTCGTTTTGAATGCGCGACAGCATGGCATCGATCACCGCATGGTCGCCGGTATGGAGGCGGGCCAGGCCGATCGCGGCATTGGCCTCGTCCATGATGCCATAGGCCTCGACCCGCAGGTCGAATTTCAGCCGGCGCCCGCCGGCGGCGAGCCCGGTCGTGCCGTCATCGCCGGTCCGGGTATAGATCTTGTTGAGTTTCACCATGGCCTGGTTTCCGCCTCCGCCGGTCAACCGGCCTTCAGATAGATCGCGATGACGATGATGATGATGGCGAGGAACTGCAGCCCGACGCGCCAGCGCATCAGCGTCTGCGAAGTGCTCGCCGACCCATTGCGCAGCATGTTGACAAGCCCCATCAGCAGCACGATGGCGACCGCGCCAATGGCGAAGGGAACGAGCATGGTGAAAGTCATGGGCCTTGTCCGTTGTCAGCCGTTGAGCCGCCAGATCGCGCCATTGAGCAGCGTCGCGTAGCTCACCCAGGCTAGATAGGGGATCAGCAGCGCCGACGCCATGCGATCCTTCGGCCAGGCGAGCGCGATCGTCGCGGCGATGACGAGCCACAGCGCCAGGATGACGGCCAGCGCCGCGCCGATGGCCTGGCCATAAAAGAACACCCAGGACCAGGCCGCGTTGAGCGCAAGCTGGGCCGCATAGGCCGCGATCGCCGGCGCCTTGTCCTGGCTCGGCGACAGCACGAGACGCGCGCCGGCGACCGCAATCATCGCATAGAGCACCGTCCAGACCGGCGCGAACAGCCAGTTCGGCGGATTGAAGGACGGCTTGGCGAGCGTCGGATACCAATCGGCGAGACCATAGGAATTGGCGATTCCCCCGGCCGCCGCGATGGCGAAGCACAGGACGAGGAAGCCGGCATAGACGGGCGCCGGCCGGCGCGGCATAGGCAGGGATTGCGGGGTCATGAACCGGCTCCTCGGAGCTTGCAGGCGATCATGTGGGAATGACGCGCGGATGATGAGGCGGGTTCCATCGGCCGCCGGCGGGCCGGTGCCGGCCCGCCGCCATGCGGCGCGCACATGGCAGCCGCGGCCGCCCTCGCCTATATGCCGGAAAGCCCGCCGGCCGGCGACAGCCGAACGGCCGGCCCCGGGTTCCAGCCCGGGGAATTGTCTGGTATCGGGCGCCGGCGGGACAATGTCCCGGGCATTCCGTTTCCGTTCCGTTCGCTTCCTGGCACGCTTGTGCCATGATGCGTCGAGTGATTCGGGGCGCGTCGTCTGGCCCTTTTAGACCATGGTGTGCAATGGAGAATTCCAACGACCTGTTCGGCGGCGCGGCCAGCGCGGACAAGCCGGCCGCAGCGGCACCGGCCCCGGCGCGGACGAAGCCCGAGGCGGTGAAGCCGCAGCCGAAAGCCGCGGCGGGAACGCCGGGTGAACAGGGCTACACGGCCTCCTCCATCGAAGTGCTCGAAGGCCTGGAGCCGGTGCGCCGGCGGCCGGGCATGTATATTGGCGGCACAGACGAAAAGGCCCTGCACCACCTGTTCGCCGAGGTCATAGACAATGCGATGGACGAGGCGGTGGCCGGCCATGCCACCTGGATCGATGTCGAGCTGGACGTCGACGGCTCGCTGACCGTCACCGACAACGGCCGCGGCATCCCGGTCGACCCGCATCCGAAATTCCCCGACAAGTCGGCGCTCGAAGTCATCATGTGCACGCTGCATGCCGGCGGCAAATTCGACAGCAAGGTCTACGAGACCTCGGGCGGCCTGCACGGCGTCGGCGTTTCCGTGGTCAATGCGCTCTCGGTCGAGCTCGATGTCGAGGTGGCGCGCGGCCAGATGCTCTACCGCCAGCGCTTCTCGCGCGGCATTCCGCAAGGCGGCCTGGAGGAACTCGGCCGGGTGCAGAACCGGCGCGGCACCAAGATCCGCTTCCTGCCCGACCCGCAGATCTTCAAGGACGGCCACCATTTCAGGCCGGCGCGCCTGTTCAAGATGGCCCGTTCCAAGGCCTATCTGTTCGGCGGCGTCGAGATCCGCTGGTCCTGCGCCCATGACCTGGTCAAGGGCACCGACACGCCGGAAAAGGCGGTTCTGCGCTTCCCCGGCGGCCTGAAGGACTATCTGGCGGCAACGCTGACCGGCGCCACCATGGTCCACCAGGACATTTTCTCCGGCAAGCTCGACCGCCAGGGCCACGGCTCGGCCGAATGGGCGATCGGCTGGGTCGGCGACCAGGACGGCTTCATATCGTCCTATTGCAACACCATCCCGACCCCTGACGGCGGCACCCACGAGCAGGGCCTCAGGATCGCGCTGCTGCGCGGCCTGAAGGACCATGCCGAGCGCACCGGCAACAAGCGGGCAGCCCAGATCACCACCGACGACATCCTGGCCGGCTGCGCCGTGATGATGTCGGTGTTCATCCGCGAGCCGGAATTCCAGGGCCAGACCAAGGACAAGCTGGCGACCGCGGAAGCCGCGCGGATCGTCGAGAACGCCATTCGCGACCCCTTCGACCATTGGCTGGCCGGCAATCCCAACCAGGCCAACCGGCTCCTCGACTGGGTGATCGAACGGTCCGAGGAGCGGCTGCGCCGCCGCGCCGAGAAAGAGGTCAACCGCAAGACCGCCGTGCGCAAGCTCAGGCTGCCCGGCAAGCTCGCCGACTGCTCGAACAACCAGGCCGAGGGCTCGGAACTGTTCATCGTCGAGGGCGACTCGGCCGGCGGTTCGGCCAAGCAGGCGCGCGACCGCAAGACCCAGGCGATCCTGCCGCTGCGCGGCAAGATCCTCAACGTCGCCAGCGCCGGCCGCGACAAGCTCGCCCAGAACCAGCAATTGTCGGATCTGATCCAGGCGCTCGGCTGCGGCACGGCAGCCCATTACCGCGATGACGACCTGCGTTATGAGAAGGTCATCATCATGACCGATGCCGACGTCGACGGCGCCCATATCGCCAGTCTCCTGATCACCTTCTTCTACCGGCAAATGCCGCGCCTGGTCGATAACGGCCACCTCTACCTGGCCGTGCCGCCGCTGTTCCGGCTGACGCAGGGCGGCAAGACCATTTATGCGCGCGACGACGCGCATAAGGAGGAATTGCTGAAGAGCGCCTTCAAGGGCAATCAGAAGATCGAGATCGGCCGCTTCAAAGGCCTCGGCGAAATGATGCCGCAGCAATTGAAGGAGACCACGATGGACCCGAAGGTGCGCACGCTCCTGCGCGTCCACGTGGTTCCCGAGGAGCGCCCGGAAACCAATGACAGCGTCGAGCGCCTGATGGGCGCCAAGGCCGAGCCGCGCTTCGCCTTCATCCAGGAGCGTGCCGAATTCGCCCAGGAACTGGATATCTGACATGCCCCGCCGTGTCGCCCTGCCCGGAATTCCGGCAGGCGCGGCGCGGGCCGCATGGCGGGACTTGGCCAGAACCTTGGCCGTCGGTCTGGCCATGGGCCTGGCGGCCCCGGCCGTCACGCCCTGGGCCACGGCGCCCGCCTCCGCCCAGGGCGCGGATCCGACCCGGATTCTCTCCGCGCTCCCGGGCGAGGTCATGTTCGTGCGGATCGCCGGCAGCTGGGCAAGCGACGATCGCCGCGGTCCGACGCGCCTCGTCCTGATCAAGCCGTCGCCGCGCGACGAGGCCATGCGGCTCTACGTGCAGTGGCTCGCCCTCGATCCCCGCGGCAATCGCTTCAGCCTGGTCGCGACAGAGGAAATCCCCGAAATATTCGACTGGCGAATCAAGATCGACGACTACCGCATCGAGCCGGATGCCAATGGTTCACGGGTGATCTTCGACGCCATCGTGCTCACCAACAACCAGCGGCGGACCTATGTCCTCACCGTCGGCCCGCCCGGCGATGTGATGTTCGCGGCACGCTGAGGCTCATCGCTTCACGAAGATGCCTGCTGCACAAAAGGTCAGCCATCCTTCGAGGCTCGCACCGGAACCGCCGCAAACCCTCGCCCGCTTGCGGGAGAGGGTGGCCGCGCATAGCGAGTGCGAACGCATCTCGCGTTCGCTCGATGCTATGAGCGGCCGGGTGAGGGTTTGAAGAGGGCCGGCCTATCAGATCGCCCCGGAACGCACGTCTTGCGTCGACGCAACCACCCTCACCCGGCCGCTCCGCGGCCACCCTCTCCCGCGAAGGCGCGGGCGAGGGTTGACGCCTTCCCGATTCCCGCCCCCGGCTCACCACGTCAGCCATTCGCCGAGCGCGGCGCTGACCGCCTCCGGGCGCTCGAGCGTCGACAGGTGGCCGCATTCCGGGACCGTCACCAGCCGTGCCCCTGGAATGGCCTCCGCCATGTCCTCCGACATGAATGGCGGCGTCACCGCGTCGCCATCACCGACCAAGACCAGGGTCGGGCAGCCGATCGCCGCGAGCTCCGGCTGATAGTCCGGCCGGGCCAGCACGGCCTTCTGCTGGCGGATGAAGAGCTCGGGGCCGGTTTCGGTGTGCATGGCGTGGACGACAGCCTCGAGCGTGGTGTCCCGGCGCCGGGTGTCGTGCACGAGCCGGCCCCAGAGCAGCTTGTGCACCTCGTCGAAATGACCGCGCTCGGCGAATTTGATCGTCATGCCGCGGATTTCCGCGTCCTGCTCGGTATCCGGGCTCGCCCGGGTGTCGAGCAAAGCGAGCCGCGTCACCCGCTCCGGGGCTCGCCTCGCCACTTCCAGCGCGACATAGCCGCCCATGGACAGGCCGCCGAGGGCAAATTGCGGCGGCGCATCCGCCAGCAGCCGGTCGGCCATGCCGGCAATCGTCGCGTCGCGCGTGATGTCGGCGATGATCGCCTGGCTGCGCCGGCCCAGCGCCTGCACCTGCGGCGCAAACAGCGCGGCCGTGCAGTTCAGCCCCGGCACAAGAACGAGCGGCTCACTGGCCATGATCATGCATTCCTTCACCAAGAACCATCGAAGTCGACGCAAACACACACAGTTGTACGGTTTGCACGGCTGCCCTTCATTGACAATCCGGTCTCTCCGTCTATGTTGCACTGCGTCGAGGTGGCTCGCTTCATTGCGCCTCTCGCACCGTCCGTCCGGCCTCGTGGGTTCTAGGGGCCGATCCGCGCGAAACCGTTTCGCGCCGAACGTCGCCTCATCCGTACATCAGATCCCTATCGAGTCACCCCCAAGGACACCCCCGACACATGTCGTTTTCCGAACTCGGCCTGAGCGCCAAGGTTCAAGCAGCCGTCGCCAGCGCCGGCTATACCACCCCCACCCCGATCCAGGCCGAAGCCATCCCGCACGTTCTCGCCAGGCGCGACGTGCTGGGTATCGCCCAGACCGGCACCGGCAAGACAGCGGCCTTCACGCTGCCCATGCTGACCATGCTGGAAGAAGGCCGGGCCCGGGCGCGCATGCCGCGCACCCTGATCCTCGAGCCGACGCGCGAGCTCGCCGCCCAGGTCGAAGAGAATTTCGTCAAATACGGCACCAATCACAAGCTCAGCGTCGCGCTGCTCATCGGCGGCGTGTCGTTCGGCGACCAGGATGCCAAGCTCACCCGCGGCGTCGACGTGCTGATCGCCACCCCCGGCCGCCTGCTCGACCATTTCGAACGCGGCCGCCTGCTGCTCACCGGTGTCGAGCTCCTGGTCATCGACGAAGCCGACCGCATGCTCGACATGGGCTTCATCCCCGACATCGAGCGCATCTGCAAGATGGTGCCGTTCACCCGCCAGACGCTGTTCTTCACGGCCACCATGCCGCCGGAGATCCAGCGCATCACCGAGCAGTTCCTGCACAATCCGGTGAAGGTCGAGGTGTCCCGTCCGGCGTCCACCGCCGGCACGATCACCCAGAAGCTGATCAAGTCGGGCCGCAAGGATTTCGAGAAGCGCGACCTCCTGCGCAACCTCATCCGCAGTGCCGACAATTTCAAGAACGCGATCATCTTCTGCAACCGCAAGAGTGAAGTCGCGACCCTCTACAAGTCCCTGCAGAAGCACGACTTCTCGGTCACCGCCCTGCATGGCGACATGGACCAGCGGGCGCGCATGCAGGCGCTCGCCTCGTTCCGCGACGGCTCCATTCAATTGCTCGTCGCCTCCGACGTGGCCGCCCGCGGGCTCGATATTCCCGATGTCAGCCACGTCTTCAACTACGACACGCCGCATCACCCGGAAGACTATGTCCATCGCATCGGCCGCACCGGCCGCGCCGGCCGCCTCGGCACCGCGATCACCATCGTCACGCCGGAGGACATGAAATCACTGTCGGCGATCGAGAAGCTGATCGGCCAGCCGATCGGCTGGGAAGGCGCCCCGGTCTCAGCGGAGGACGCCACCGAAGCGCGGCGTGAGCGCCGTAGCGAAGGTGGACGTGGCGAAGGTGGACGTGGCGAGAGCGGCCGCGGCGAGAGCGGCCGTGGTCGCCGCAGCATCGGCACCTCGCGCGGCGAAGCCCGCGGCGGTGACGAGCGCCCGGCGCGCCGCGAAAAGGCCGCTTCCGCCGAAGACCGTCCCGCGCGCCGCGAAACCGCGGCCCGGCCGGTGGAGGATCGGCCGGCGCGCCGTGACGACCGCCCGGCCCAGGCAGAAGCCCGCCCGGCCGCGCGGGCCGAACGCCCCGCCCGTTCCCAGGGCGGCCCGCGCCCGGTGTCATCAGGCGGACGCCCGCCGCAGCGCCCGGACCTCTCGGACGAAGCCGATGTCTCGCATCTGCCTCAATTCCTGCTTCGCCCGATAACTTTCAAGTCCAGATAACCTTTGCGAAGCCCGGTTTTTACCGGGCATTCAGCATTACCTTGTTAGCGTGCCGGCCAGAAATCTCGAGGACGTGCTCAGGCACGTCCTTATTCCCAGTAGGGACGGCTGTTCATGTTTGACCGCAGTGACGATATCGATCGCACGCATGCATTCGGCGATCTCGCATTTGGTCAGATCAAGGGCCGCAAACTGGCCGCCATCCCGCGCAATTACGAAATCTGGTTCATCTACGCTTCCGGCTATCACACCGACCTGTCGGATGCGGTCAATACGATGCTGTCCGAGCACGGCACGATCGACCAGGACCAGCTCGACACCATCTACGACACCTATCTCTCGCCCAATCGCCTGACCGACAAGATCGACGTCGTCGGCAATCGCGTCATGGACGAGATCGAAGGCGTCATGCGGATGATCGATTCCGCCGCCGGACAGGCGACCGCCTATGGCCATGATCTGGCCGGCGCCACCGCAAAACTTGCCGCCGACGCCTCGACCGACGGCGTCAGGACGATCATCGAGACTCTGGTACGCTCGACCCGCGAGATCGAGGCCAACAACAAGGCGCTCGAGCAACGCCTGAAGGCTTCTCACAGCGAAATCAAGCAGTTGCAGGACAATCTTGATGCCGTTCGTACAGAATCGCTGACCGATCCGCTGACCTCGCTCGGCAACCGCAAATTCTATGACCAGGCCATCACCAAGGCGGTGGCGCTGGCGCAGAAATCCGGTACGCCGCTGGCCCTGCTGATCAGCGACATCGACAATTTCAAGAAGTTCAACGACACGTTCGGCCACCTCACCGGCGACCAGGTGCTGCGCCTGGTCGCGCTCTCGGTGAAGCAGAACGTCAAGGGACACGACCTCGCCTGCCGTTATGGCGGCGAGGAATTCGCCATCATCCTGCCGGACACCTCGTTGCGCGCCGCGGTCACCGTGGCCGAGCATATCCGCCGCGCCGTCATGACCAAGGAACTGATCAAGCGCTCGACCAGCGAGAATCTCGGCCGCATCACGGTCTCGCTCGGCGTCGCCATGTTCCACCCCGGCGACACCGCGGCAACCCTCTACGAGCGCGCCGACCAGTGCCTCTATGCCGCCAAGCGCAACGGCCGCAACCGCGTCGTCTGCGAGACCGATGCGGAGGCCGACCGGGCCCGCTCGAAGGTCGCGTGAGCGGCGAATGGCGAACAGCGAATAGCGAATAGCGGCGAAGCTGATCGCGCCGTGCGCGTAAACCCTCGCCCGCTTGCGGGAGAGGGTGGCGGCGGAGCCGCCGGGTGAGGGTCTGAGACAGGCCGGCCCATCAGTTCCAGCGCGAACGCATTGATAGCGCCGACGCGGCCACCCTCACCCGGCCGCTGCCGCGGCCACCCTCTCCCACGCAGACGTGGGCGAGGGTTGATGCGCCGCCGGGCGCGGCATCATCCCCATTCGCTATTCGCTATTCGCCACTCGCTATTCGCTCTTCGCCCGCTTCTTCTTCGCCGCCGGCTTCCTCGCCGCCGCGCGCAGGGCGGCGCTCCAAGCGTAACCGGCCCAGCGCCGGACACTGTCCTCGTCGTCGAAACAGGCCTCCGGCATGCGCCGGTAGTTCATCGGCATCTGCTTGCCGGCCTTGGTCTCGTAGACGAACAGCTCCAGCCCTTCGGCGGCGAAATGGCCATCCGTCTCGGCATCCGACTTCAGATAGATCACGCCGTCATCGACCAGGGCGAACATCAGCCCCTCGCGCATGATCCCCTGCCCGCCGAACATGGCGCGCACCGAAATGGTCGCGAAAGGCTGGAACAGGTCTTTCAGGAAATCCGGGTCGAGCAGGCTGCCCGGCATCAGGAGGCGCCGAGCGCTTCCGGGGCGGCGGGCTTCAGGGCGATGGATTCGCCGCAGCCGCAGGCCGATGTCTGGTTCGGATTGTTGAACACGAACCTGGCGGCCATCTTGTCGGTCACATAGTCCATTTCGGTGCCGAGCAGGTAGAGCACCGCCTTGGCGTCGATGAACACGCGCACGCCCTTGTCCTCGACGATCTCGTCGAACTTGGCCGGACCGTCGATGAACTCCATCGTATATTCCATGCCGGCGCAGCCGCCCTTCTTGATGCCGACGCGCAGGCCAGCCTCGGGCTTGTCGGCGCTCGCCATCAGCGCTCTCACGCGATCGGCTGCGGCATCGGTCAGGCGCATGGCCTGCATTTTCGGTAGCGGCATGGTCCACGTCTCCGAGACGAACCGGGTTCAAGGCCCGGCGTCCAAAGCATCACCGTATCAATATAATCATGGCCGGCACGAAGTTAAATCCTGGTGAGCCGGCCGAAAATGGCCGGGTCACCACATGTTGAGGGCGACGCGCGCCTCGTCCGACATGCGGCTCTGATCCCAGGGCGGGTCGAAGGTCAGCGTCACCTTGCACTCGGCGATGCCGGGCACGGAGGCCACCGCATTCTCGACCATGCCGGGCAACTCGGCCGCCGACGGGCAGGACGGCGAGGTCAGCGTCATGTCGATCGCCACCTTGCGGTTGTCGTCGATATCGACGCGATAGATCAGGCCGAGTTCGTAGATGTCGGAAGGGATTTCCGGGTCGTAGACCGACTTCATCGCCGCGACGATGTCATCGGTCAGGCGATCGAGCTCTTCCGGCGGAATGGCTGCGGCATCTCCGGCAACCGTCGTATTGAGCGTCTGGGTATCGTCCATAGGGGTCAAGGTCCCTGTTCGGAGGTTCAGGCGAGGCAGGTCGAGCCTCACCGACAAGAACCCGCGAAAGTCACATAATGCCGCCGGGCTTCCATTTCAAATGGAACCGCCCGGGGCAGAACCGATCAGCCGAACATATTCTGGGCTTTGATGAGGGCCTCGGCAAGGCGATCGACCTCGTCATGGGTGTTGTACAGCGCGAAAGAGGCCCGGCAGGTCGAGGTCACGCCGAAGCGCTGCAACAGCGGCATGGCGCAATGGGTGCCGGCGCGCACCGCCACGCCGTATCGGTCGATCACGGTCGCGACGTCATGGGCATGGGCGCCCTTCATCTCGAAGGAGACGATGGCGCCCTTGTCGCGGGCATGGCCGAAAATGCGCAGCGAATTGATCGCACCGAGCCGCTCATGGGCATAGCGCACCAGCGCGTCCTCATGGGCCCGGATGCGGTCGCGGCCGATCGACATCATATAGTCGAGCGCCTGGCCGAGCCCGATCGCCTGGACGATGGCCGGCGTGCCGGCCTCGAAGCGGTGCGGCGGGTCGTTATAGGTCACCGTATCCATGGTGACGACATTGATCATCTCGCCGCCGCCATTGAACGGCGGCATGCGCTCCAGGTGTTCTTTCTTGCCGTAAAGCACGCCGATGCCGGTCGGCCCATAGACCTTGTGGCCGGTGAACACGTAGAAGTCGGCGTCGAGGTCCTGCACGTCGACATCCATGTGGACGGCGGCCTGCGAGCCGTCGACCAGCACGGGAATGCCGCGGGCATGGGCCAGCCGGATCGCTTCCTTGATCGGCACGACGGTGCCGAGCGCGTTCGACATATGGGTCAGCGCCACCATCTTGACGCGCGGGCCGAGCAGCTTCTCGAACTCCTCGATGAGGAAATTGCCCTCATCGTCGATCGGCGCCCAGACCAGCTTGGCGCCGCGCCGCTCGCGGTGGAAATGCCAGGGCACGATATTGGAGTGATGCTCCATGATCGAGACGACGATCTCGTCGCCCTCGCCGATCACCATGCCGCCGAAGGAGGCCGCCGCCAGGTTGATCGCCTCGCTGGCATTGCGGGTGAAGATGATCTGTTCGGTCGACGGCGCATTCAGGAAGGCGCGCACGGTCTCGCGCGCGGCCTCATAGGCCTCGGTCGCGGCATTGGCCAGGAAATGCAGGCCGCGGTGGACATTGGAATATTCGGTCTCGTAGGCGCGCTTGATCCGCTCGATCACCGCGCTCGGCTTCTGCGCCGAGGCCGCATTGTCGAGATAGACCAGATCCTGGCCATAGGGCTTCAGCGCCAGCGCCGGAAAATCCTTGCGGATCAGATCGACGTCATAGCCGCCATTGGCGACGGCGGGATGCTGCTTGCCCATGGCCCCGGTCACTTTCTCGTCCGCATCCACTCGGCGATGGTGCCGAGCATGGCCTCGCGCAGCTCTTCGACGGCGGCCAGCGGGCCGGCGCCGAAATCCTCGATGGCTTCGCGGGCAAAAGCCTCGATCAGCAGGGCTTCCGCCTCGCCATGCGGAATGCCGCGGGCCTTCAGGTAGAACATCAGGTCGGGGTCGAGCTCGCCGCAGGTGCAGCCATGGCCGCACTGCACGTCGTCGGCGAAGATCTCGAGCTCCGGCTTGTTGTCCATGGCCGGACCTTCATTCAGCATGATGGTCTGGCTCATCATCTTGCCGTCGGTCTTCTGGGCATCGCGCGCGACGATGATCTTGCCCTGGAACACGCCATGGGCCTCGCCGTCGAGCACATGCTTGAACAGCTCGCGGCTGTCGCAATGGGGCACCGCGTGCTCCATCACCAGGCTGGTATCGGCATGCTGCCTGCCGCGCAGCATCGATACGCCGCGCAGGGTCGCGGTCGAATGCTCGCCGGCGAAGCGCACGAACAGCTGGCTGCGCGAAATGGCGGCGCCCGTGGTCAGGGTCAGCGTGTCGAAATGCGCCTTGGCGCCGATCTCGGCTTCCAGCGTCGCGATATGCAGCGCCTGGTCGCCCTCGATCTGGCGGCGGCCATGCTCCAGCGTCGCGCCGTCGCCGACGACGATCTGCAGCACCGAATTCTTCTGGTAATCGAGGCCGTCGGGACCGATATGGGTCTCGACGATACCGGCGGAAGCGCCCTCGCCCACCAGCACCAGATTGCGCGAGGTGATGAAGCGCGACGGCCCGCTCGACGCCATCGAGACGAGGTCGAGCGCATGGCCGACTTCCGCGCCCGGCGCGATCTCGATCAAAAGGCCGTCGGTCAGGAAGGCGCCGTTGAGCGCGAAGGCGGCGTTGGCCTGGGCAATGGCACCGCCGGCGAGCCGGTTGGCGATCGCCGGCCGGTGCACCAGGGCATCAGCCAGGCTCGACACGGAAACACCCTCGGGCAGCTTGGCCATGTCCGACAATTCGGGCGCGAAACAGCCGTCCAGCACCACGACGCGCGCGCCGCCGATGCGCGGCAGCGCATAAAGCGAGGTCTTGGCGGCCAGCATGGTCGCCGCGTCGGCGACGCCGGCGAGCGGCTTGGCCTCGCGCATCATCGTGCGCAGATCGGTATATTTCCACTCCTCGACCCGCCGGTGCGGCAGTCCGAGCATTTCGAAACGGGCGAAGCCGGCGGCGCGCAGCGCCTCCAGGGCCTCGCCTCCGGAACCCTGCACCGAGCCATAGGCGCCGATCAGCGCCTGCTCGGCCGAGGTACGGATAGGGGTGACCGCGTTCATCTCGTGATCCTCAGGCGGCCTGGCCGACGACATCGGCATAGCCATTGGCCTCGAGCTCGAGCGCCAGTTCCGGCCCGCCCGACCGGATGATCCGGCCCTTGGACAGGACATGCACCACATCCGGCTTGATGTAGTCGAGCAGGCGCTGATAGTGCGTGATGACGACGAAGGAGCGGTCCGGCGCACGCATCCGGTTGACGCCGTCGGCGACGATCTTCAGCGCGTCGATGTCGAGACCGGAATCGGTTTCATCCAGGATCGCCAGCTTCGGCTCCAGGAGCGACATCTGCAGGATCTCGTTGCGCTTCTTCTCGCCGCCGGAAAAGCCGACATTGACCGAGCGCTTCAGCATGTCCGGGGAAATGCCGAGCTCCTTGGCTTTGGCATTGACCAGCTTGATGAAGGCCGGCGGGGTGATCTCGTCGAGACCGTTCTTCTTGCGCTGGGCGTTGATCGCCGCCTTGAGGAAGGTCATCTGGCCGACGCCGGGGATCTCGATCGGATATTGGAAAGCCAGGAACAGGCCGGCGGCGGCGCGGTCGTCCGGCTCCATCTCCAGGATATTGACGCCGTCGAGCCAGGCTTCGCCGTCGGTGACCTCGTAATCCTCGCGGCCGGCCAGCACATAGGACAGCGTCGACTTGCCCGAGCCGTTCGGGCCCATGATGGCGGCGACCTGGCCGGTCTCCACGGTCAGGTTCAGGCCGTTGAGGATCTGGGTGTCCTCGTCGGCGATCTTGGCGGTCAGGTTCTTGATCTCGAGCATGGGTCTAGTCCTGGAATATCTTGAAGCGTCCTGCCGGTCCGGCCGGCGTCCGCGAGGATTGAAGGGAGTCGCGCCTGCGTCTGTCGCGCCGCTCTTCGCCGGCCTTGTCGGCCCGGACGGCGGCGCCTCGGCGGCCGGCGATTATCCGACGCTCCCCTCGAGCGAAATGGCGATCAGCTTCTGCGCCTCGACCATGAATTCCATGGGCAGGTGCTGCAGCACGTCCTTGACGAAGCCGTTGACGATCAGCGCGACGGCCTCTTCCGCCGTCAGGCCGCGCTGCCGGCAATAGAACATCTGATCTTCCGAGACCTTCGAGGTGGTCGCCTCGTGCTCGAACACCGCGGTCGCCGTCTTGCTCTCGATATAGGGCACGGTATGGGCGCCGCAGCGATCGCCGATCAGCAGCGAG
Source organism: Hyphomicrobiales bacterium (assembly GCA_017304475.1). GTDB lineage: Bacteria > Pseudomonadota > Alphaproteobacteria > Rhizobiales > Phreatobacteraceae > Phreatobacter. The sequence goes on from JAFKKV010000017.1 coordinate 143,799, forward strand.
TCGCAATTGGTGAAATTCTTGGCGTTCTTGGCGCGCCGATGCGCCGAGACGAGGCCGCGATAGGTGTTTTCCGATTTGCCGGCGGCGATGCCCTTGGAGATCACCCGCGACCGGGTGTTCTTGCCGAGATGGATCATCTTCGTGCCGGAATCGACCTGCTGCGCGCCGTTCGACACCGCGATCGAATAGAATTCGCCCTGGCTGTCGTCGCCGCGCAGGATGCAGGAGGGATATTTCCAGGTGATCGCGGAACCGGTCTCGACCTGCGTCCAGGAGATCTTCGAGCGGGCGCCGCGGCAATCGCCGCGCTTGGTGACGAAGTTGTAGATGCCGCCCTTGCCGTTGGCATCGCCCGGATACCAGTTCTGCACCGTCGAATATTTGATCTCGGCATCGTCGAGCGCGATCAGCTCGACGACCGCCGCATGCAGCTGGTTCTCGTCGCGCATCGGCGCCGTGCAGCCTTCGAGATAGCTCACATAGGAGCCCTTGTCGGCGATGATCAGGGTGCGCTCGAACTGGCCGGTCTTTTCCTCGTTGATGCGGAAATAGGTCGACAGTTCCATCGGGCAGCGCACGCCCGGCGGGATATAGACGAAGGAGCCGTCGGAAAACACCGCGGCATTCAGCGTCGCATAGAAGTTGTCGGTCGTCGGCACCACGGAGCCGATATATTGCTTGACCAGCTCCGGGTGCTCCTGCAGCGCCTCGGAGATCGAGCAGAAGATGACGCCGGACTTGCGCAGCTCTTCCTTGAAGGTGGTCACCACCGAGACGCTGTCGAACACTGCGTCGACCGCGATGCGGTTCGCCGGTTCGACGCCCGCCAGGATTTCCTGTTCCTTCAGCGGAATACCCAGCTTCTTGTAGGTCTCCAGGATGGCCGGATCGATCTCGTCGAGCGACTTCGGCGCCGGGTTCGATTTCGGCGCGGCGTAATAATAGATGTCCTGGAAATCGATCTTCGGATAGTTGACCCGCGCCCATTCCGGCTCGCGCATGGTCAGCCAGCGCCGATAGGCCTCCAGCCGCCATTCCAACATCCAGGCCGGCTCGTTCTTGCGGGCCGAGATATAGCGCACGATATCCTCGGAGAGCCCGATCGGCGCGAGCTCCATCTCGATGTCAGTCGAAAACCCGTATTTGTACTGGTCGACGTCGATCGAGCGAACCTGTTCGACGGTTTCTTGAACCGCGGGCATTGGTCTCTCCTCGTCCTTGCGGCTTCAAGGGCCACAGGTTGGCACTGTCATGCGGCTCGGGAAGCCCGGGCCGATAGCTTCTGAACATGCGCCGCCAGGGCGGCCGTGAAACGTTCCACATCCGCCCGGGTGGTCGACCACCCCAGACTGACGCGAATTGCGGATTTCGCCTGGTCGGCGGCGATCCCCATGGCAGACAGCACATGGCTCGGGGCAACCTTGCCCGAAGCGCAGGCCGATCCGGTCGAGACCGCGACACCGGCGAGATCCAGCGCGATGACCGAAGTCTCGCCGTCCAGACCCGGATGGATCGTCAGGCTGGTATTCGCCAAGCGGCGGGCTTGCAAGCCAATAACCCGGCTCGCAGGAGATATAGTGGCGATCTGAGCCTCCATCCAGTCCCTGAGCGGTGCGACTCGTGCGGATTCTTGAGCGATCCCGTCAAGGATGGCGGCCGCGGCCGCGCCGAAGCCGGCAATGCCCTGGAGATTCTCGGTGCCGGCGCGCAGGCGCGCCTCCTGGCCGCCGCCCTGGACCAGCCGGTCGAACGCAACCGCGTCGTGGCCGCGAATGATCGCGCCGACGCCCTGTGGCGCGCCGATCTTGTGGCCCGAGACGAAGATCGCGTCGGCGCCGATCGCCTGGATGTCGACCGGCACCTTGCCGAGCGCCTGCACGGCATCGACGACGAAACGCGCGCCATGCGTCTCGACGAGCGCGCGAATCTCGGCCAGCGGCTGCAGCACGCCGGTCTCGTTATTGGCCAGCATGACGGCGACGAGCGCCGGCCCCGGCACCCGTTCCAGAAGGTCGGCCAGCGCGGCAAGCGCGATCCGGCCCTGCCCGTCGACCGGGCAGACATGAATATCGGTCGCCGCGAACCGGCCGCCGGCCAGCACGCAGGAATGCTCGACCGCCGAAACGATCAGCGAACGCGCCGGCCCGCCAGGACCACGCCGCCCCGTGAAGCCAGGCGACAGCAGGGTCGCCGCGGCTTCGCTGCCGCCTGAGGTGAAGGTGACGAGCTTGGCTTCCGCGCCGGCCAGCCGGCCGACCTGCTCGCGCCCGATCTCGATCGCCCGCCGCGCCGCCCGGCCCTCGCCGTGAACCGCCGACGCATTGCCGCTGATCGCCATGGCGGCGAGCACGGCTTCGCGAGCCTCCGGCCTCAGCGGAGACGTCGCGTTATGGTCGAGATAGACGCGCGTCATGCGGTCGAAACGCCCTGTCCGAAAAGCTTGGCATTCTGTGATCGGATCGTGCTATAGGCCCGATCCTCAAGCGTCTGAGCCGCCCGAACCCATGGATTGGGTGTCCGGGCATAAACTTAGAACAATTCTAAAAACTAAGGGTGTTGACCCGCCCTGTCAAGGATGGGCACCCAATCGCAGGCATGATCGGAATGGTCGATGCCGCGACATCGCTGTGCTGACGAGGTTGATTTATGCCTGAGGTGATCTTCAACGGTCCGGCCGGTCGGATCGAGGGCCGCTATCATCCGGCCAAGGTCCGCAACGCGCCGATCGGCATCATCCTGCACCCGCACCCGCAATTCGGCGGGACGATGAACAACCCGATCGTCTACAACCTCTATTATCAGTTCGTGAACCGCGGCTTTTCGGTTCTGCGCTTCAATTTCCGCGGCGTCGGCCGCAGCCAGGGCAATTTCGACCACGGCGTCGGCGAATTGTCGGATGCGGCTTCCGCGCTCGACTATGCCCAGGCGATCAACCCGGAAGCCCGCACCTGCTGGATCGCCGGCGTCTCCTTCGGCGCCTGGATCGGCATGCAGCTTTTGATGCGCCGCCCCGAGGTCGAGGGCTTCCTCTCGGTCGCCCCGCCGGCCAATCTCTACGACTTCTCGTTCCTCGCCCCCTGCCCGTCCTCCGGCCTGATCGTCCATGGCGACAAGGACGCGGTGGCGCCGCTCACCTCCGTGCAGGGCCTGGTCGAGAAGCTGAAGACCCAGAAGGGCATCATCATCGAGCAGCAGGTGGTGGCCGGCGCCAACCACTTCTTCGAGGGCAAGGTGGACGAGCTGATGGGCATCGTCGGCACCTATCTCGACAAGCGCCTGGGGAAACGCGACGCGGCCGAGTAATCGGCCTTGAACTGGCCGGCGACTCCGTTTAAGCGCCAGGGCTTATGACAAATACGCCCTCGTCCTTCGTGCTGAACCGCCGGCACTTGCTCGGGATCGACGGCCTTTCCGCTTCAGAGATCACCGGCCTGCTCGATCTGGCCGAAGAGTTCGTCACTCTCAACCGCCAGGTCGAGAAGAAGCGAACCTCTCTGCGCGGACGGACCCAGATCAATCTTTTCTTCGAGAATTCGACGAGGACCCAGTCCTCCTTCGAGCTCGCCGGCAAGCGCCTCGGCGCCGACGTGATGAACATGTCGGTGGCCCAGAGCTCGATCAAGAAGGGCGAGACCCTGATCGACACGGCATTGACGCTCAATGCCATGCATCCCGACATCCTGATCATGCGCCATGCCGCCTCCGGCGCGGTCGAGCTTCTGTCCAAGAAGGTCGACTGCTCGGTGGTCAATGCCGGCGACGGCACCCATGAGCACCCGACCCAGGCGTTGCTCGACGCCTTGACCATCCGCCGCAACAAGGGCCGGATCGAGCGGCTCACCGTGGCGATCTGCGGCGACATCCTGCATTCGCGCGTCGCCCGCTCCAACATCATCCTGCTCAACCAGATGCAGGCGCGGGTGCGCGCCATCGGCCCCTCCACCTTGCTGCCGGCCTCCGCCGAGCGGCTCGGCGTCGAGGTCTACCGTGACATGAAGGAAGGCCTGAAGGACGTCGACATCGTCATGATGCTGCGCCTCCAGCGCGAGCGCATGAACGGCTCCTTCGTGCCGTCGGTGCAGGAATATTTCCACTTCTTCGGGCTCGACGAAGCCAAGCTCCGCTACGCCAAGCCGGACGCGCTGGTGATGCATCCCGGCCCGATGAACCGCGGTGTCGAAATCGCCACCTCGGTCGCCGACGGCGCGCAATCGCTGATCCGCGAACAGGTCGAAATGGGCGTGGCGGTCCGCATGGCCGTCCTCGAAGCGCTCGCGCGCAACCTGCCGAACGCGTGACGCCATGGCCCAGACCGATCCCCGCCCCCTGCTCCTCGCCAATGCCCGGCTGATCGACCCCTCGACCGGTTCCGACATGCCCGGCGGCCTGTTCGTCGAGAACGGCGTGATCCGCGACCACGGCCCGGCGCTCGACGCCTCGGCCGTTCCCGAGGGAACCGAGATCGTCGATTGCGGCGGCGCCGTCGTCGCTCCCGGTCTCGTCGATATCAGGTGTTTCGTCGGCGAGCCCGGTTACGAATATCGCGAGACGCTGGCTTCCGCCTCGCGGGCCGCCGCCGCCGGCGGCGTCACCACCATCGTCTGTCAGCCCTCGACCGAGCCGGTGATCGACGATCCGGCCATCGTCGACTTCCTGCTGCGCCGCGCCCGTGACACCGGCATCGTGCGCATCCATCCCATGGCGGCGATCACCAAGAAGCTCGCCGGCCGCGAGATGACCGAGTTCGGCCTGCTGCAGGAGGCCGGAGCGGTCGCCTTCACCGACGGGGCACGCTCGGTCACCGACGCCCTGGTGATGCGCCGGGCCATGACCTATGCGCGCGATTTCGACGCGCTGATCGTGCACCACACCGAAGATCCCGACCTGATCGGCGAAGGCGTGATGAACGAGGGCGAATTCGCCTCGCGCCTCGGCCTCGGCGGCATTCCCGTCGAAGCCGAAACCATCATGCTCGAGCGCGACATGCGCCTGGTGAAGCTGACCGGCGTGCGCTACCACGCCGCTTCCATCACCTGCCGCGACAGCTTGGCGATCATTGCGCGCGCCAAGAACGAGGGCCTGCCGGTCACCGCCGCGGTCACCGTCAACCATCTGACGCTGAACGAAAACGACATCGGCAGCTACCGCACCTTCTGCAAGCTGACGCCGCCCTTGCGCACCGAGGACGACCGCCTGGCGCTCGCCGATGCGGTCGCCGACGGCCTGATCGACGTGGTCGTCTCCGATCACGATCCCCATGACGTCGAAACCAAGCGGCTGCCCTTCGCCGAGGCCGAGCCCGGCGCGGTCGGGGTCGAGACCATGCTGCCCGCGGCGCTGCGCCTGGTCCATTCCGGCCTGGTGCCGCTGCCCACCTTGCTGAAGGCGCTGTCGACCACGCCCGCCAAACTGCTCCGGCTGCCCGGCGGCACGCTCGCCCGCGGCGCGCCGGCCGACCTCGTCGTCATCGATATCGACGAGCCCTGGGTGCTCGACCGCGACACCCTCAAGTCGAAATGCAAGAACTCGCCTTTCGACGAGGCACGCCTGACCGGCCGGGCGATCAGAACCCTGGTGGCCGGACGCACCGTGCACGGTTAGCGGCAGCGACATCACGGCGTGCCGGGCCATGGGGCGGGTCCCACGCCCGTCTCAAGAGGGCAACCCTCGTCTTGGCCGGGCTTGTCCCGGCCATCCACGAATTCAGCCGGGTTGTCCGCCGAAACCATCGCGCCGCAGACTGGCGGGAACAGAGAAGTGCAAGTCGTGGATGCCCGGGACAAGCCCGGGCAAGACGATGTGTGGACATCGCGGCCTACTCGGCCACGGCACTGGCCCCGCAACCGGGCCGATCTCTCCCGGTGCCAACCATCGTCCTGTTCACGCTTGTCCCTGATATCCACGGCCTGCTCTGCCCCCGACGCAAATTCTCTCCCCCGGAATGCTTCAATCCGGGCGAGAAACCCTCTAGCGTTCGAGGCATCAGTCAGGTGCCTCCCCTCATGCTCGATCTGTCGCTCGCCGCTCTCCTCGCAGCCCTCGCCTTCGGCTACCTGCTCGGCTCGATCCCCTTCGGGCTGCTTTTGACCCGTTCCGCCGGCATGGGCGATATCCGTGCCATCGGCTCGGGCAATATCGGCGCGACCAATGTGCTGCGCACCGGCAACAAGAAGCTCGCGGCGGCGACCTTGCTGCTCGATGCGCTGAAAGCGACCGCCGCGGTCCTGATCGCCGGCCGCTTCGGCCCGGAGGCGGCGCTTGCCGGCGGCATCGGCGCCTTTCTCGGCCATATCTTCCCGGTCTGGCTCGGCTTCAAGGGCGGCAAGGGGGTCGCGACCTTCCTCGGCCTGCTCCTCGGCCTCTACTGGCCGGCCTTCCTGGTTTTCGCCCTGGTCTGGCTCGCCATGGCCTATGCCTTCCGCTACTCGTCACTGGCCGCCCTGGTCGCCAGCGTCGCGGCGCCGGCCTTCATGATCCTGCTGGCCAAGTGGCCGGCCCTGCAATCGGTCCTGCCCTCGCCTTTCGGCTCGGCCCTGCAGATCGGCGTGGCGACCCTCGTGGTCACCGCTGTGATCTGGGCCAAGCATCACGAGAACATCGCCAAGCTCGTCGCGGGAACCGAGAGCCGGATCGGCGAGAAGAGCGCGGCGAAGGCCCCATGAATGGCAGGCGGCCCCTGACGCCGAGCGAGGCCGAGCGACTGGACTGGCTCCGGCTCGCCCGCTCCGGCAATGTCGGGCCGCGCACCTTCCGTGACCTGATCGGCCTTTATGGCAGTGCCTCGGCCGCCCTAGACGCCCTGCCCGGCCTGATGCGCCGCGGCGGCGGCCGCGACATCCGCATCGCCGGCCGGCAGGAGGCCGAGCGCGAAATGGCCGCGGCCACGCGCCATGGCGTGCGCATGGTGGCGCTGGGCGAAGCCGATTATCCCGACCTGCTCGGCGAGATCGCCGCGCCACCGCCGATCATCGGCATCCAGGGCCGCGCCGAGTGCCTGGCGCGGCCAATGGTCGGGCTGGTCGGCTCGCGCAATGCCTCGGCCGCCGGCCTGAAAATGGCCGCCCTGCTGGCCCGCGGTCTCGGCGAGGTCGGTTTCACCACCGTCTCGGGCCTTGCCCGCGGCATCGACGCGGCGGCGCATCAGGCCTCGCTCGCCAGCGGCACGGTCGCCGTGCTCGCCGGCGGCCATGACCAGATCTATCCACCGGAAAACCAGCCGCTCGTCGGCCGCATCCTCGAAACCGGCTGCGCCATCAGCGAAATGCCCATGGGACACGAGCCCCGCGCCAAGGACTTCCCGCGCCGCAACCGGCTGATCGCCGGCCTGTCGCTCGGCGTCGTCGTGGTCGAGGCCGCCGAACGATCGGGCTCGCTGATCACCGCGCGGCTGGCGCTGGAGGAGAACCGCGAGGTCTTCGCGGTGCCGGGATCGCCGCTCGATCCGCGCGCCGCCGGCACCAATCGCCTGTTGAAGGACGGCGCGGTGCTGGTGACCGGGCTCGACGATGTCGAGGCCGTGCTGCGCCCGCTGGCGGCCCGCCATCAGCGGATCCTGCGGGCCGAGGAAGACGAGCGCCCGATGCCGCCAGCCGATCCGGGCGAGGCCGAGCGCGACAGGATCGTCGCCCTGCTCGGCCCGGTGCCGGTCTCCCTCGACGACATCATCCGGCTGTCCGGGCTTGGCGTCGCCACCGTTCGTATCATCCTGCTCGAACTGGAACTCGCCGGCCGGCTGATCCGCGATTCCGGCGGCCGCATCTCGCTGGCCTGAGCAGCCTGGGCTTTAGCCCAGCCAGCTCCACCACGGCCCGGCCAACGCACTGCCGCGGCGGCCGCCGCGCTAGGTGAAAGCACGACGGGTCGCTTCTGCCATTTGACTTGGTGCGACCTTGTGCCCATGTTCCGCCCGGTTTGCGGCACCGCATCATCGGGGCCGCCACGGCAAAGGACGCAATCGATTGGGCGTGAACGTGGTCATCGTCGAATCGCCCGCCAAGGCGAAGACGATCAATAAATATCTCGGCTCGAACTACGAGGTCATCGCCTCGTTCGGCCACGTGCGCGATCTGCCGCCCAAGGACGGGTCGGTGAACCCCGATGACGATTTCGCGATGATCTGGGAGGCCGACGGACGCGGCGCCAAGCGCATCTCCGAGATCGTCAAGGTCGTCAAGGGCGCCGGCAAGCTGATCCTGGCGACCGACCCTGATCGCGAAGGCGAAGCCATTTCCTGGCATCTCCTGGAAGCGCTGCGCGAAAAGCGCGTGCTCAAGGACATGCCGGTCGAGCGGGTGACGTTCAACGCCATCACCAAACAGGCCGTGCTGGAGGCCATGGCCAATCCGCGCGCCATCGACGTGGACTTGGTCGAGGCCTATCTCGCCCGCCGCGCGCTGGACTACCTGGTCGGCTTCAACCTCTCGCCGGTGCTCTGGCGCAAGCTGCCGGGCGCCCGCTCGGCCGGCCGCGTGCAATCGGTGGCGCTGCGGCTCGTCTGTGAGCGCGAGGCCGAGATCGAACGCTTCGTGAAGAAGGAATACTGGTCGCTGGTGGCGACGCTCGCCACCCCGCGCGCCGAGAATTTCGAGGCGCGCCTGGTCGGCGCCGACGGCAAGAAGATCCAAAGGCTCGACGTTGGCACCGAGGCCGAGGCACGCGCCTTCGAAAAGGCCCTGCACGAGGCGCATTTCGCGGTGGCCGGTGTCGAGGCGAAACCCGCCAGGCGCAACCCCTACCCGCCCTTCACCACCTCGACCCTGCAGCAGGAGGCGAGCCGCAAGTTCGGCTTTGCCCCGAACCGCACCATGCAGGTGGCCCAGCGCCTCTATGAAGGCGTCGATATCGGCGGCGAGACCGTCGGTCTCATCACCTATATGCGAACCGATGGCGTCGACGTGGCGCCCGAGGCGATCACCGAGATCCGCGGCCTGATCGGCAAGGATTTCGGCCCCCGCTACGCGCCCGGCTCGCCGCGCAAATATACCTCCAAGGTGAAGAACGCCCAGGAGGCCCACGAGGCGATCCGGCCGACCGACGCCCGCCGCCACCCGAAGGACGTGGCGCGCTTTCTCGAAGCCGAGCAGGCCAAGCTCTATGAGCTGATCTGGAAACGCACCGTCGCCTCGCAAATGGAGAGCGCCGAGCTCGAGCGCACCACCGTCGATATCGTCGCCACCGTCGGCGGCCTGGGCTCGGCGATCGGGCGCAAGCTCGAACTGCGCGCCACCGGCCAGGTGGTCAAGTTCGACGGCTTCCTGACGCTTTATACCGAAGACCGCGACGACGACGGCGACGACGAGGACGGCAAGCGCCTGCCGGCCATGACGGTCGGCGAGAAGGTCAGCAAGCAGGCGATCGCCACCACCCAGCACTTCACCGAGCCGCCGCCGCGCTATTCGGAAGCGAGCCTGGTCAAGCGCATGGAAGAGCTCGGCATCGGCCGGCCCTCGACCTATGCCGCCACCCTGCAGACGCTGCAGGACCGCGAATATGTGAAGATCGAGAAGAAGCGCCTGGTGCCCGAGGACAAGGGCCGGCTGGTCACCGCCTTCCTGGAAAACTTCTTCAACCGCTATGTCGAATACGGCTTCACCGCCGCGCTCGAGGAGAAGCTCGATCTCGTCTCCAACCACGAGCTCGACTGGAAGGCGCTGCTGCGCGACTTCTGGAAGGACTTCCACGCCGCGATCGACAGCACCAAGGAATTGCGCGTCGCCGACGTGCTGTCGGCGCTCAACGACAGCCTGGGCCCGCATATCTTCCCGGACAAGGGCAACGGCTCCAACCCGCGCCTCTGCCCGACCTGCGGCAACGGCACATTGTCGCTGAAGCTCGGCAAGTTCGGCGCCTTCATCGGCTGCTCGAACTATCCCGAATGCCGCTTCACCCGGCAATTGTCGGCGCCCTCGGCGGAAGCCGTCGGCGACGGCCCGGCTGATGCCTCGCCCGACGGCACCCGCCGCCTCGGCGAGGATCCGGCGAGCGGCCTGGAGGTCACGGTCCGCGACGGCCGGTTCGGCCCCTATATCCAGCTCGGTGAGGGCGAAAAGCCCAAGCGCTCGTCGCTGCCCAAGGGCATGACGCCGGCCGCCCTCGATCTCGCACTGGCGCTCGCCTTGCTGGCTCTGCCCAAGGAAGTCGCCGTCCATCCGGAAAGCGGCAAGCCGATCCTGGTCGGCCTCGGCCGCTATGGGCCCTATGTCCAGCACGACCGGACCTATGCCAACCTGGAAAAGGACGACGATCTCCTGGCGATCGGCGCCAACCGGGCGATCGACCTGATCGTCGCCAAGGAGACCGGCGGCGGCAAGGGCCGCTTCGGCCGTGCGGCCGCGGCGCCTGGCCGCGAGCTCGGCGAGCACCCGACGCTGGGCGGCCCGATGACGGTGATGGCCGGCCGCTATGGGCCCTATGTCAAGCATGGCGCGGTCAATGCCACCTTGCCCAAGGGCAAGAGCCCGGAAGCGCTGACCATCGAGGAAGCGGTTCAGCTGATCGCGGCGCGTGCGGAAGCGGGCGGTTCGTCGAAGAAGCCGTTCAAGCGCGGCAAGGCCGCCGCCAATGGCGAGGCCAAATCCGAGGCCAAGGCCAAGCCGGCGGCCAAGGCCAAGGCGAAGTCGGGCGCGGCCAAGACCAAGGCCGAGCCCAAATCCGCCGCGTCCAAAGCCAAGGCGGCCCCGAAGGCCAAGGCCGCCAAGGCATGAGCCGGCAGCCGGCCAGCTCTGGCGCGGATCGTCGTTTCGCCGAATCCGCCAATAGGTTAGCGTCGAGGGGCCGTCGCTCCTCGCCGCTGCCAGGAACCGAGATCATTGCCCCGTAAGCCGAAGACCGAACACCTCTCCCGCCTGCCGAGCCGCGACGAGGTGCTCGCCTTCATCGCGACCCAGACCGGCCATATCGGCAAGCGCGAGGTCGCCCGCCATTTCGGCCTGCACGGCGCCGACAAGGTCGCGCTGAAGCACTTGCTCAAGGACATTGTCGGCGAAGGCCTGGTCACCAAGGGCCGCGGCAAGCTGCACAAGCCCGGCGCGCTGCCGAATGTCCTGGTGGTCGACGTGGCGAGCCGCGACGCCGAGGGCGACCTGATCGGCAGCCCCGCCGAATGGGACGAGGCCGAGCACGGCCCGGCCCCGGACATCGTCATCGCCGTGCCGCGCAAGGCGCGCCCGGGTGATCCCGCTCCCGGTCTCGGCGACCGGGTGCTGGTGCGCATCGCCGATGGCGGCGCGCCGAGCGACGATGTCAGGCCGGTGGCTCGGGTCATGAAGATCCTCGATCGCGGCCGGGCCCGCCTGATCGGCGTGTTCCGCGCGGTCCCCGGCCATGGCGGGCGGCTCATGCCGGTCGACAAGAAGAATCTCGGGCGGGAACTGCATATCCCCGAGGAGGCCGTGGGCGAGGCCCGGGACGGCGACCTGGTCGCCGTCGACGTCATCAGGAATGCGCGCTTCGGCGCGCCGGTCGCCAAGGTGCGCGAGCGGCTCGGCAACCTGAACAGCGAAAAGGCGATCTCGCAGATCGCCATCGAGGTGCACGGCATTCCCCATGTCTTCCGCGCCGATACGCTGGCCGAGGCCGAGCGGGCGCGGGCCGTGGCGCCTGATGGCCGCGAGGACTGGCGCAAGCTGCCACTGGTCACCATCGATCCGGCCGATGCCAAGGACCATGACGACGCGGTTCATGCCGAACCGGACCCCTCGCCCGACAATGCCGGCGGCTTCATCCTGACCATCGCCATCGCCGATGTCGCGGCCTATGTGCGGCCGGGATCGGCGCTCGACCGCGAAGCGGCGCTGCGCGGCAATTCGGTCTATTTCCCCGACCGGGTCGTGCCCATGCTGCCCGAGCGCATTTCCAACGACCTGTGTTCGCTGCGACCTCGCGAGGACCGCCCGGCCATGGCCTGCCGGGTGATCGTCCGGGCCGACGGCCGGCGCAAGTCGCATTCGTTCCACCGCATCCTCATGCGCTCGGCCGCAAAGCTCGCCTATGCCCAGGCCCAGGCGGCGGTCGACGGCCATCCGGACGAGATCACCGAACCCATCGTCGAGCCGATCCTCAAGCCGCTCTGGGAAGCCTATGCCGCCTTGAAGCGGGCGCGCGACGACCGCGAACCGCTCGATCTCGACCTGCCCGAGCGCAAGATCCTGTTGAAGCCCGACGGCACGGTCGACCGGGTCGTGGTGCCGGCCAGGCTCGATGCCCACCGGCTGATCGAGGAAATGATGATCCTCGCCAATGTCTGCGCCGCCGAGACATTGGAAAAGCATCGCATCGCCTGCATGTACCGGATCCACGACGTGCCGAGCTATGAGAAGCTGCTGGCGCTCAAGGACTTCCTGAAGACGCTCGATATATCCTTGCCCAAGGCGGCGCTGCTCCGGCCGTCCAATTTCAACCAGATCCTGGCGCGCGCCAAAGGCACGGACTCGACCGAGCTGATCAACCAGGTGGTGCTGCGCTCGCAGTCCCAGGCCGAATATTCGCCCGAGAATATCGGCCATTTCGGCCTCAATCTCCGCCGCTACGCCCATTTCACCTCGCCGATCCGCCGCTATGCCGACCTGATCGTCCATCGCGGCCTGGTCCGCGCGCTAGGCCTTGGCGCCGACGGCCTGCCCGATACCCAGGCCGCGGCCCTCGCCGAGATCGGCGCCGAGATCTCGGCCGCCGAGCGGCGCGCCATGGCCGCCGAGCGCGAGACCATCGACCGGCTGATCGCGGCCCATCTCTCCGAACGCGTCGGCGACATCTTCGGCGCGCGCATTTCCGGCATGACCCGCTCCGGCCTGTTCGTGAAGCTCGACGATACCGGCGCCGACGGCTTCGTGCCGGCCTCCACCATTGGCGGCGACTATTTCCGCTACGAGGAGGGCCAGCAGGCTCTCGTCGGCACCCGCACCGGCGAAACCTACCGGCTCGGCGATCCCGTCACCGTCAAGCTGGTGGAGGCGGCCCCGGTTGCCGGAGCTCTGCGTTTCGAACTGATGAGCGATGGCCGCGCCGGGCTTGCTCCTAGGGGAACAGGGGCGCACATACGGCGCAATGACGGCTTCGGCGACGGCCGGCGCGCGCGTCCGGGCGACAAGCCGGCGAAACCGTCCTGGAAACGCAAGGGCCGCAGATGACCGTCCAGATCCTGCATGGTTCGCCGGTTGCCGAAACGAGCCGGCCCGAGCGCAATCTGTGGACGGCGCTGAAGCGCGGCGCGCTCTGCCGCTGCCCGAATTGCGGCAAGGGACGCATGTTTTCGTCCTATCTGAAGGTCGCCCCGCATTGCGACAGCTGCGGCGAGGCGCTCTACCACCACCGCGCCGACGATGCCCCGCCCTATCTCACCATCATGGTGGTCGGCCATATCGTCGTGCCGCTCCTGATGTGGGTGGAGCTGCATTACGAACCGGCTTTGTGGATCCATTTCATTCTCTGGCTGCCGCTGACCCTGGTCCTCTGCCTGGGCCTGCTGCCGCCGCTCAAGGGCCTGGTGGTCGCGCTGCAATGGGCGCTGCGCATGCATGGCTTCGATCCCGACAGCCCGGAAGCAAAAGAACAAGCGAGCATCTGACCATGAGCGACCAGGCCCCAGCGAATCCGGGCACGGCCCTTGCCGAACGCCTGACCAAGACCGAACGCGAGCAGCGCTGGGCCAACCAGAAGCCGGTCGACGCAGCGACCCTCATCCTGATCGACCGCAACGGCCCCGAGCCGAAAGTGCTGATGGGCAAGCGCCGGCACGACCTGAAATTCATGCCCGGCAAATTCGTTTTCCCCGGCGGCCGGCGTGATCCCGACGACCGCAGCATGCCGGTTTTCGGCACGCTCGACAGCCATGCCGAGGCGCGCCTGATGAAGCGCGTCCAGCGCCCGTCGTTGTCGCGTGCCCGCTCGCTGGCGCTGACCGCCATTCGCGAGACCTTCGAGGAGACCGGGCTGATGCTCGGCACCAAGGATGCCGGCGCTCCCGAAGGCGTGCCCAAGGGCTGGGAAGGTTTCGCCGAGCACGGCGTGTTTCCCGATCTCGAATCGCTGCAATTCGTCGCCCGCGCCATCACCCCGCCGCGCCGGCCGAAGCGCTTCGACACGCGCTTCTTCGCCTGCGATGCCGACCATGTCGCGCACCGTATCGAGGGCGTCGTCGGGCCGCATGCCGAGCTGGTCGAGCTGAAATGGCTGACCCTGAAGGACGCGCTCCAGGAAGATCTCCCGACCATCACCACGGTGGTGCTGGAAGAGCTCGGTAACCGCATCGCCAAGGGGTTTTCACCGCTCCTGCCGGTGCCCTTCTATTTCATGGTGCGCAAGGAATTCCGCCGCGAAGAGCTTTGAGGCGAGTGCCGGCGGGCTACAGGGCTGCGGCCAGGGACCAGCGCGCGTCGCGAAGAGGCTCGACCGTAGTTGTCGTCACTGACGTCACCCCCGGCGGAGCGAAGCGACGGGAAGGGGGTCCAGGAGTCGCAGCAACCGCGCTCGCGGCTTCATATGTTCGAGTGATCGCTGTGTCGGGGGCGGGCTCTGAAACTCCTGGTCCCCCTTCCCCTCCCTCGCTTCGCTCAGTCGGCCGGGGGTGACGTACAGCGCGCATGAAAACGCGTTGTGTTGGTTCGGCAGCGCGGCTCGGCTCCGCCTGAGCAATTGCATTGCCTGAGGGACATAGCGACGGCCGCGACCGGCGGAGCTGCGCCGGCCTGCCCGGCGCCCGGCCGCCTTGTCATCGCCGCGTTGCTTGGCCATGACAGGCCCCGATCATGACCAGCATCACCGCCACGCCCGCCCCCGACACCCGCCGCCTCGTCCTTTCGATCGGGGCCGCGGTCGCCTGCATCGTCGCGGTCGGCCTCGGCCTGTCGCTGTCGATCCCGCTCCTGTCCTTCGCGCTCGATGCCAGGGGCGCCTCGCGCACCCTGATCGGGCTCAATGCCGCGATGGGTGGTGTCGCGACCATCGTCTTCGCGCCGTTCATCTCGGGCTGGGCGCGCAGCTTCGGCGTCCGTCCGGTGCTGGCGGCAGCCATCGTCGTCGGCATCCTGTCCTTCCTCGGCTTCCTGGTGGCCGAGCCGCTCTGGTCCTGGTTCGTGCTGCGCTTCGTCTTCGGCGCATCGCTCGCCGTGCTCTTCGTGCTGTCGGAATATTGGATCAACGCGGTCGCCCCGGAGGCGCGGCGCGGCCTGGTGCTCGGCATCTACGCCACCGCGCTCTCGCTCGGCTTCGCGGCAGGCCCCCAGATCCTCACCCTGGTCGGGACTTCGGGGTCGGCGCCCTTCCTGGTCGGCTCGGCGCTGTTCGCGCTCGCGGCCCTGCCGGTGGCGCTGTCCCGGGGCATGGCCCCGACGATCGACGAGAAGCCATCGCGGGGCTTTGCCGCCTTCCTGTGGGTCGCACCGGCGGCGACACTGGCGGCGCTCGTCTTCGGCGCCGCCGAGACCGGCGCCTTCGCGCTCCTGCCGCTCTACGGAACCTCGATCGGTTTCGATGCGGCCGGCGCCGCCACGCTCATTTCGCTGGTCTCGCTCGGCAATCTCCTGTTCCAGATCCCGATCGGCCTCGTCGCCGACCGCGTCGACCGGCGCTTCGTCCTGCTCTTCTGCGGCCTTGCCGGGGCCGCCGGCATGACGCTGATGGCGATCCTTCCCATGCCGCGCGAAGCGCTGATGCTCCTGCTGTTCGTCTGGGGCGGCATCGTCTCCGCGCTCTACACGGTCGGCCTCACCCATCTCGGCAGCCGCTTCCGCGACGCCGATCTCGCCCAGGCCAATGCCGCCTTCGTCGTCATGTATTCCGTCGGCCTGATCATCGGGCCGCCCATGGCCGGGATCCGCATGGACCTGTGGCCGCCGAACGGCCTGCCGGCCACGCTCGCGACGCTGTTCGCAGCCTATGTCGTCGTGGTCTTCGTGCGCATCGTCAGGACGCGCGGCAAGGTCTGAGCGGATAGGCCATTGACGCGCACGGCTTCCCTTGATGCCATGCATTTCAATTCCCGACGACCACACTCTCAATGGCCGCCGGGATTGAAGGCCTGAATCAGCCCTGCCTCACTCCACCGTGACGCTTTTGGCCAGGTTGCGCGGCTGGTCGACATCGGTGCCCATCTCGACCGCGGTGTAATAGGCGATCAGCTGGATCGGCACGGCATAGACCAGCGGCGTGATGATCGACGGCAGGTCCGGCATCACGATGGTCGCCGTCGTGTCGACGGCCGCATGCTCGGCGCCCTTCTCGTCGGTCACCAGGATGATCTGGCCGCCGCGCGCCGCCACCTCCTGCATGTTGGAGACGGTCTTTTCGTAGATCCGGTCGTAAGGCGCGATGACCACGACCGGCATGGTCTCGTCGACCAGCGCGATCGGCCCGTGCTTGAGTTCGCCGGCGGCATAACCCTCGGCATGGATATAGGACAGTTCCTTCAGCTTCAGCGCGCCTTCGAGCGCGATGGGAAAGCTGGTGCCGCGGCCGAGATAGAGCACGTTGCGCGCCTTGGACAGCGACTTGGCGATCTGCGCGATATCGTTTTCCAGCTTCAGCGCCTCGTTGATGTAGCGCGGCGCTTCCATCATGGCGCGGACCAGCCGGTCCTCGTCGGCCTCGTCGACGAAGCCGCGGCCCTTGCCGGCGGCAATGGCGAGCGAGGCGAGCACCGCGAGCTGGCAGGTGAAAGCCTTGGTCGAGGCGACCCCGATCTCCGGTCCGCCCAGCGTCGGCATGACGATGTGGCTTTCGCGCGCGATCGTCGAGGTCGGCACATTGACCACGGCGAGCACGTGCTGGCCATTTTCCTTGGCGTAGCGGAGAGACGCCAGCGTGTCGGCGGTCTCGCCCGATTGCGACACCACGATCATCAGGCCGCCCGGCACCATCGGCGTCTCGCGATAGCGGAACTCCGATGCGATATCGATATCGACCTGGATGCGGGCGAAGCGCTCGAACCAATATTTGGCGGTGAGACCCGCCAGATAGGCGGTACCGCAGGCGGCGATCGAGATGCGCGGCAGCTTGGCCCAGTCGAATGGCAGGTCGGCCGGCAGCCGCACCTTGCCATTGGCCATGTCGAGGTAATGGGCTGTCGTGCGCGCCACCACTTCCGGCTGCTCGTAGATCTCCTTGAGCATGAAGTGCCGGTGATTGCCCTTGTCGACCAGGAAGGCCGAGGCGGAGGACTGGATGACCGGCCGATGCACGGTGGCGCCGGCCTCGTCGCGGATCTCCACCGACTTGCGGTCGAGGATCGCCCAGTCGCCCTCCTCGAGATAGGCGACGGCGGAGGTGAACGGCGCCAGTGCGATGGCGTCCGAGCCGAGATACATCTCGCCCTCGCCGTAGCCCACCGCCAGCGGCGAGCCCTTGCGCGCGCCGATCAGCAGGTCTTCGTTGCCCTCGAAGACGAAAGCCAGGGCGAAAGCGCCGCGCAGCCGCGGCAGCACATTGCCGACCGCCTCCACCGGGCTCTTGCCGGCCTTCATCTCCTGGCTGACCAGATGCGCCACCACCTCGGTGTCGGTCTGGGTCGAGAACACCACGCCCTTGGCTTCGAGCTCGCTGCGCAGCTCGCGGAAATTCTCGATGATGCCGTTATGGACCACCGCCACGCCCTCGGAGGCATGCGGATGGGCATTGACCTCGGTCGGCGCGCCATGGGTCGCCCAGCGGGTATGGCCGATGCCGATGCGGCCTTCGAGCGGCTCCCGCGCCAGCACGGCCTGCAGATTGCGCAGCTTGCCCTCGGCGCGCCGGCGCACCAGCACGCCCTTTTCCAGCGTCGCGACGCCGGCCGAATCGTAACCGCGATATTCGAGCCGCTTCAGGCTGTCGACGAGTTGCGGAGCGACAGGGTCCTTGCCGAGGATGCCGATGATCCCACACATGCTGATAGCTCCATCCGAATCCGGCTACCGATAGCCGGTCCGTTACCAAGGTCCGTTTAACGGCGAAGACCTATCCGACTGAAATGAATTGATGTTTCGGATTGAGACAGGGTGGCGTCACAAGGTCTGGTCGAAAACGTATTGCGAATCAATACACTTGATCCGCCCAATAATCCTCACGTAGCGTTACGCCAAGACCTTCGCCACGCGACGGGAGACAGGTCGCGGCGCCGGTGCTAATCGGCTGGCCGACATCGATCGTCGCCGCCAGGCGAGATTCATCGGGGGACAATCCATTATGACATTCCTGAAGAGGTCCCTCGCCTGGACCGTCCTGGCGCTCGCATCCTGCCTGTGGGGGCTCGAGGCCTCCGCCCAGGGCGTCCTTCGGGTCGCCATGCATGCCGATGTGCGCGCCATCGACCCGATCTTCTCGACGGCCTACATCACCCGCAATCACGGCTATATGGTATACGACACGCTGTTCGCGATGGATGCCAATGGCGAGATCAAACCCCAGATGGTCGACCGCTGGGAGGCCTCGGCCGATGGGCTGACCTATACGTTCAAGCTGCGCGACGGCCTCCTCTGGCATGACGGCCAGCCGGTCACCGCCGAGGATTGCATCGCCTCGATCCGGCGCTGGGGCGCCCGCGACACGCTCGGCCAGACGGTGCTCGGTTTCGTCGCCGACATGACCGCCACCGGCGCCGACAGCTTCACCATCACCTTGAAGGAAAAGACCGGCCTGCTGATCTACGCGCTGGGCAAGCCGTCCTCGACCGTCCCCTTCATGATGCCCAAGCGCTTCGCCGAGACGCCGCCGACGGTGCAGATCTCCGAGGTCATCGGCTCCGGGCCCTTCATGTTCAGGCGCGACGAATGGCGGCCGGGCAACAAGGCGGTCTATGTCCGCTTCGACCGCTACCGGCCCCGCGCCGAGCCGCCCTCCGCGCTCGCCGGCGGCAAGGTCGCCCGTTTCGACCGGATCGAATGGCTCGTGCTGGCCGACCAGCAGCAGGCGGTGAATGCCCTGCTCGCCGGCGAAATCGACGTGCTGGAGGCGGTGCCCCATGATCAGGCGCCCCTGCTCGAGGCCGACCGCAACATCCGCATGTGGAGCGCCAATCCGCTCGGCAGCCAGTACAGCTTCCGCCCCAACCACCTGCAGAAGCCCTTCGACGATCCCCGCATCCGCCAGGTTCTCTGGCACGCCCTGAACCAGGAGGATTTCCTGCAGGCGACCGTCGGCAATCCGGAATTCTATTCGGTCTGCCGCTCGATCTTCGTCTGCCCGTCGCGCCTGATGACGGAGGCCGGCATGGAGGGTTTGCTCGAAGGCAATTCCAGGCGCGCCCGCGAACTCCTCAAGGAGGCGGGTTATGACGGCACGCCGATCGTGCTGCTGCACGCAACCGATGTCGCCTCGCTCGCCAATCTCGCACCGGTCGCCAAGGCTTTGCTGGAGCGTGCCGGCTTCAAGGTCGACATGCAGGCGATGGACTGGGCGACGCTCGTCTCCCGGCTGCAGAAGCGCGATCCGGCCAATGCCGGCGGCTGGAGCGCCTATGCCTCGTCCTGGAGCGCCGCCGACATTCTCGATCCCGTCATGAACGGCTTCCTCAATTCGCGCTGCGAACGCGCCATGATCGGCTGGCCCTGCGACCCCGAGATGGAACGGCTGCGCGACAGCTTCGGCCGCGAGACCGATCCTATCAGGCAGAAGGAGATCGCGGCGGCCGTGCAGCGCCGGGCGATCGAATGGACGCCCATGGTGCCGCTCGGCCAGAGGCGCGACCGCATGGCCACGCGCAGCAACATCACAGGCGTCGTGCCCGCACCGGTGACGGTGTTCTGGAACATGAGCCGGCAGTAAGGGCTGGGCGCGTCGGGGCGGGGTCGGGCGTTGTTCCGCGCCGGAACCACCATACGTCACCCCCGGCCGAGGCGAAGCCGAGGGGAAGGGGGTCCAGGAGTCGCGGCAACCGCGCTAGCGGCTTCATGTTTTGACGCGATTTCGCTGCGTCGGGCTCGCGCTCTGCCGCCCCTGGACCCCCTTCCCTCGCTTCGCTCGCCGGGGGTGACGTCGTGGTTCAGGTGAACGACTGACCTTCGCAAGGCCGACCTTACCCCTTGTACTACCCGCCGCGGGCCTTGCGCTCGGCCCGCTTGACCTTGTTGGCGCGGATCTTCTCGGCGCCGCGGTCCGGTAGCGCGGACTGGCGCGGCCGGCCGAAGGCCAGCGCCCCGTCCTCCACATTCTGGCTGATCGTGCTGCCGGCCGCGATCAACACCTCGTCGCCAATGGTCAGCGGCGCGATCAGCGTCGAGTTCGAACCGACAAAGACATCCTTGCCGATGACGGTCGGGTGCTTGTCGGCGCCGTCGAAATTGCAGGTGATGGTGCCGGCGCCGATATTGGTGCCCTCGCCGACCGTGGTATCGCCGAGATAGGCCAGATGATTGGCTTCCACCTTCGCCGCCAGCACGCTGCGGTTCACCTCGACGAAATTGCCGATATGGACCTTTTCGCCGATGCGGCTCTTCGGCCGGATGCGCGCGAACGGCCCGATCACCGCGCCCGACGCCACATGGCAGCCGGCAAGATGCGAATAGGCGCGGATGGTGACGCCGCTGTCGATGCTGACGCCCGGACCGAACACCACATGGGGCTCCAGGAAGACGTCCTGCTCGAAATGGGTGTCATAGCTCATGAACACCGTCTCGGGCGCCGTCATGCTGACGCCTGAGCGCATCGCCGCCTCGCGCAGGCGGGCTTGCGCGATCGCCTCGACCTCGGCGAGCTGGATGCGGTCATTGACGCCGCGCACCTCTTCTTCCGGCGCTTCGACGATGGCCGTCGACAGCCCCTCGGCCAGCGCCAGTTCGACGATGTCGGTCAGGTAATATTCGCCCTTGGCGTTGACATTGCCGATGCGCTTCAACAGCGCCAGCGCATGCGCCCCGCTCAGCGCCATCAGCCCGCCATTGCACAGCCTGATGCGCCGCTGGTCCTCGGTCGCGTCCCTGCCCTCGACGATGCGCGTCAGGCGGCCGTGCTCGACCACCAGCCGGCCATAACCGAACGGATTGGCCGCCTCGAAACCGAGCGCCACCACCGCGGCGCCGGCGGCCACCGCCGAGCGCAGGCGGCCGAAGGTCTCGGGGGCCACCAGCGGCGTGTCGCCGAAGGCGACGATCACGTCGTCATAACCCTTGGCGAGTTCCGTCTCGGCATGCAGCACGGCATGCGCCGTTCCCAGCCGCTCGGTCTGGACGTGGATCGTCGCCGAGGGCACCAGCCGGCGCGCTTCCGCCGCGACGTCGTCGCGCCCCGGCCCCACCACCACGGCCGCCGCCGTACCGCCCGCTTCCGCCACCGCGTTCAGCACATGGCCGACCATCGACAGCCCGGCGATCTCGTGCAGCACCTTCGGCTTGGCCGATTTCATGCGCGTGCCTTCGCCAGCGGCGAGCACGACGGACAGGCAGGTGCGGTCGGTCATCGAAGGCATCCGATTCGAGCAGGCGGTGATCTTGCGATCAGTTCAGCCCTTTGGCGAGGCGGTCAAAAGCGACCAGGGTCTTCAGCAGGCCTTCCATTTCGTGCAGGGGCACCATGTTGGGACCGTCGGAGGGCGCCTTGTCGGGATCCGGATGGGTTTCGATGAACACGCCGGCCACGCCCACGGCGACCGCCGCGCGTGCCAGCACCGGCACGAATTCGCGCTGGCCGCCCGAGGACGCGCCCTTGCCGCCGGGCTGCTGCACCGAATGAGTGGCATCGAAGATCACAGGCGCGCCGGTCTCGGCCATGATCGGCAGGCCGCGCATGTCGGTGACCAGGGTGTTGTAGCCGAAGGAGGCGCCGCGCTCGGTCACCATCACATTGGGATTGCCCGCCTCGGTCACCTTGGCCGCGACATTGGCCATGTCCCAGGGCGCCAGGAACTGGCCCTTCTTGACATTGACCACCCGGCCGGTCCGGGCAGCGGCGACCAGCAGATCGGTCTGGCGGCACAGGAAGGCCGGGATCTGCAGGATGTCGACGACCTCACCGACCGGCGCGCATTGGTCGATCTCGTGGATATCGGTGACCACCGGCAGGCCGAGCGTCTCCTTGATTTCGGCGAAGATCGGCATGGCGGCCTTCAGCCCTATGCCCCGGGACGACTTTCCAGACGTCCGGTTCGCTTTGTCGAAGGACGACTTGTAGACGAGCCCGATGCCGACCCGCGCGGTGATCTCCTTGAGCGCGGCGGCCACTTCGAGCGCATGCGCCCGGCTTTCCATGGCACAGGGACCGGCGATCAGCGCCAAAGGCAGCTGATTGCCAAAGCGGACGGAACCGACGGGAACGGTCGTTTGTGCGGTCATGGGCCTCTCCGGATCGGAGAGGGTTCTGGCAGACCGCAGCCGCGGGATCAACCGACGATCGCGTGGGGCACGAAACGCGACATGTTGCCGGTGACCAGCCCCCTGTCCTCGCGGATGCCGATGCCGGCCGGCTGGTCGTCGACGATCCAGGAGCCGATCACCGGGCGCATGCCGTCGAACACCGCGTCGGGAGCCAGGGCCTGCAGGATGCGCGGCTGGTCGCGATAGGGCCCTTCGGGCGCCACCGCCGTGACGCCGCCCTTGCGGATTTCGATATTGGCGCCCTCGCGCGACAGGATCGGCTTGGCCACATAGGTCGTGCCGAGCGCCTTCGCCGCCGGGTCCTCCTCGAAATAGGCCTCGAGCAGGTTCGGATGGCCGGGCGCCAGCCGCCACAGCTCGGGCAAGATCGCCTTGGTCGACAGGAGCATCTTCCAGGCCGGCTCGATCCACACCGTCGCGGCGCGCGGAATCGAGGCGCCGAACGGCTCGTGGATCAGCCATTCCCAGGGATAGAGCTTGAACAGGGTCTGGATCGCCCTGCCCTGTTCGTCGACGAAGCGGCCCTGGCCGTCGCGACCGATATCGGCGATGTCGATCAGCACCACCTTGTGGCCGGCAGCCGTCGCGCATTCCGAGAGATATTCGACCGTCTTGCGATCCTCGATCTCGGCGGAATAGGCGGTCAGGTGCAGCGGGCCGGAACGCGGCCAGGCGGCGAACCGGGCGATCAGCTTGTCGTGCAGGCTGTTGAACTGGTCGGCGCCTTCGGGCAGCGCCCCGGCCGCCATGCGGTCCTCCAGCCAGAGCCACTGGAACACCGCCGCCTCGTAGAGCGCCGTCGGCGTGTCGGCGTTGAACTCCAGCAATTTCGGCGGGCCGTTGCCGCCATAGGCGAAGTCGAACCGGCCATAGAGGCTTGGATCCGAGCGGTTCCAGCTCTCGGCGATCCAGTTCCAGAAATGCGAGGGGATGTTGAGGCGTTTCAGATAGGCCTCGTCGCGCACCGCCTTGCCGACAAATTCGCCGCACAGCGCCACCACCTCTTCCGCGGCGTGTTCGAGATCGTCCTCGATCTCGCGCAGCGTGAACAGATAGGCGGCGCTTTCGTCCCAATAGCGCTGGCCGTCGGCCATCGCATAGGCAAAGCCGTACTCGTCAGCCAGCGCGCGCCAGTTCGGCCGCTCCGCCATGGTCCTGCGCTGCATCTCAGCCCCCGCTCGAACCGGACATGCCGCGCGCCGTCGAGCCGAAGCCGGCGCGCTGGACGCTCTGGCTCTGATTGCTCGACAAGCCCGTCGATCCCGAGCTGGAATTGTTGCCGCTGCCCCAGAAATAATAGGACCCGGACGAGCCCGACCGGCATGACCGGCCGACGGCGAAGGTCCGCCCGGCCATGTCGACATAACCGCCGCCCGAGGCCACCCGCAGGGGCTGATGCTGCCAGCCGCCAGTGGTGGTCTGGGTCAGCCCGACGGCCGCCACCCCGCCGGCGAAGGCCGCCGCGCAGCTCGGCCCCGGGACCGATGCCTCGCATTGCTGGGCCGTCGTGGCGATGCGGTTCGTCGTGTTGCAATTGCGCTGGCCGCCAAGGCCGAAGCCATTGGTCACGGCCAGGGCGCCGACACCAACGACCGCGACGGCGCCGATGCCCGCCGGCGACAGCAGGCGCGAGCGCTTCTGATCGGGATTGGGATGCGGAGAGCCCATGGTCATGGCGCGCCTCAGGTGGTCATGGATGCCGCGGCCAGCTGGCCGCCGGCAATGGACACGCCGGCCAGCCAGATCGCGGCCGGAAGTTCGCCGTTTTCGATCCGCTTCGACAGATCCTTGAACACGAGTTTCACGATCAGATAGACCCCGAGTTGCACCAGCAGCGACACGGCGGCCCAGATCGTATTGTCGAGGATCGACACCGAATATTCGATGGCGCTCGCCAGCGGAAACGAAAACCCGACAATGCTGCCGGTGAAGGCAATGGCGCAGGCGACATTGCCCTGACGCATCAGGGCAATCTCGTCATGCGGCGTGATCCAGGTATAGATCCAGATGAAAATGGCGACGAAACCGATCGCCAGAACAAAGTGCGCCAGGAAGGCGGGAAAACCCGAGAGATAGTCTGCGATCATGAGGCCAGCCCCAGCCGAGGGAGGACGGGATGCTAGGACAGGAATGTTTCCGGTTGAAGCCGTCGCGTGGGGGATGGGGAATAGCGAGCGGCGAATGGGGAATGGGGAATGGGGAATGGCGATGAAGCTGATCGCGCCGCGCGCGTAAACCCTCGCCCGCTTGCGGGAGAGGGTGGCGCCGTCAGGCGCCGGGTGAGGGTCTGAAGCGGGCCGGCCCATCAATTCGAAGCGGGAATGCACCGATAGGGCCGACGCAGCCACCCTCACCCGGCCGCTGCCGTCAGGCAGAAGCAATTGCTTCTGCCGAGGCCACCCTCTCCCACGAAGGCGTGGGCGAGGGTTGATGCGCCGCCCCTATTCCCCATCCGCTACCTGCCGAACCGCGGCAGGATCCGCTCCGGCGGGCCCTGCATGAGGCAGAAGCCGGAAGCGCGTGGGGTGAAACCTGCGGCCGAGCGGCTCTCCTGGCAGGTCGTGTGTCGATCCTGGCACTGTTCGCGCGTGCCGTAGACCGGGCCCGAGCGGGCGAGCATGGCGTGGGCCTCGGCCAGCATGGCCCGGCAGCGCTCAGCCGTGCGGCCGGAGGCCGTGCAGGCCTGTTCGGATCGGAATTCGGTCCCGCCGGGACAATCGCCGCCGCTTTGCCAGGCAAAGACCATGACGCCCGCGACCGCCGCGACAACAAGTGCCACGACGACCGCGACGGGGCGCATCAGACCAGCCTCGACTGCACCTTGGCCGCCTCGATGAACGAGCGGAACAGCGGGTGCGGCTCGAACGGCCGGCTCTTCAGTTCGGGGTGATATTGCACGCCGACGAACCACGGATGGTCGGGATATTCGATCGTCTCGGGCAGCACGCCGTCGGGCGACAGGCCGGTGAACACCAGGCCCTTGTCCTCGAGCCGCGCCTTATAGTCGAGATTGACCTCGTAGCGGTGGCGGTGGCGCTCGGAGATCACATCGGAGCGATAGATCGCGGCGATCTTGCTGTTGGGCTTCAGATGCGCGGTATAGGCGCCGAGCCGCATGGTGCCGCCGAGATCGCTGCCCTGGTTGCGCTTGACCAGCTCGTTGCCCTGCAGCCACTCGGTCAGAAGGCCGACCACCGGTTCCGGCGTCGGGCCGAATTCGGTCGAATTGGCGGCGCCGATGCCGGCGAGATTACGCGCCGCCTCGATGACGGCCATCTGCATGCCGAAACAGATGCCGAAATAGGGCACCTTGCGCTCCCGGGCGAATTGCGCCGCGCGGATCTTGCCTTCGGCGCCGCGCTGGCCGAAGCCGCCGGGCACCAGGATGCCATGGACATGTTCGAGATAGGGCGACGGGTCTTCCTTCTCGAAGACCTCGCTCTCGATCCAGTCGAGATTGACCTTGACCCGGTTGGCCATGCCGCCATGGGCCAACGCCTCGATCAGCGACTTATAGGCGTCCTTCAGCCCGGTATATTTGCCGATAATGGCAATGTTCACCTCGCCTTCCGGGTTGTGCACCCGGTCGGAGACATCGGCCCAGCGGCGCATGTCGGGTCCGCCCTTCGGCTCGACACCGAAGGCGCGCAGCACCTCGTCGTCGAGGCCGGCGCGGTGATAGGCGAGCGGCACGTCATAGATCGAGGCGGCGTCCTGCGCCTCGATGACCGCGGAGGGACGGACATTGCAGAACAGCGCCAGCTTCTTGCGCTCGCCCTGCGGGATCGGCCGGTCGCAACGGCAGAGCAGGATGTCGGGCGCGATGCCGATCGACCTGAGCTCCTGCACCGAATGCTGGGTCGGCTTGGTCTTCAGCTCGCCGGCCGAGGCGATGAACGGCAGAAGGGTCAGATGCACATAGATGCTGTCGCCCTCGGGCAATTCGTTGCCGAGCTGACGGATCGCCTCGAAATAGGGCAGCCCCTCGATATCCCCGACCGTGCCGCCGATCTCGACCAGCACGAAGTCGTAACCTTCATTGCCGGTGCGGACGAAATCCTTGATGGCGTCGGTGACATGGGGAATCACCTGGATGGTTGCGCCGAGATAGTCGCCGCGCCGTTCCTTGGTGATGATGTCGAGATAGATGCGGCCGGTGGTGATATTGTCCTGGCGCGTGCAGGGCCGGCCGGTGAACCGCTCGTAATGACCGAGGTCGAGATCGGTCTCGGCACCGTCGTCGGTGACGAAGACCTCGCCGTGCTGGGTCGGGCTCATCGTGCCCGGATCGACATTCAGGTAGGGGTCGAGCTTGCGCAGGCGGACCGAATAGCCACGCGCCTGCAGCAACGCACCCAGGGCAGCGGAAGCAAGTCCCTTGCCCAAGGACGAAACCACGCCGCCGGTGATGAAAATATACCGCGTCATGGGGCTTCCTCTTTAAAGCTCTCGGTCCGATTCGGGTAGCGCCTTGCGACGAGATCGCGCAGGCCGTCCCACAAAAAAACGAGGGCCGGTTGCCCGGCCCTTGCTGTGATCACGTCCGGCACCTCGAAAGGCGCCTGTCGGCGGATGCCCGGACCGCTCGGGCCCGGGATCGCTCGTTAGCGCGACGGCGCGGCGGGAGGCTGCGAACCGCCCGGTGCCGAAGGCGGCTGCGAACCACCAGGGGCCGCCGGCGGCTGCGACAGGCCGCGAAGCCCTTCGAGCACGCCCGTGCCGCCACCCTGCCCCGACGGCGGAACCTGGGGTGCCGCCGGCGCGCCGGGAACCGCGGGAGCCGAAGGCGCGGCCGGAGCCGTGCCTTGCTCGAGCAGCGAGCGCGGACCACGTGCCTGCGTCGCCAGCAGCGCCAGCACGATCGAGGTGAAGAAGAAGGCCGCCGCCAGAATGGCGGTCGCCCTGGTCAACACATTGGCCGTGCCGCGCGACGACATGAAATTGCCGCCGCCGCCCATGCCGAGGCCGCCGCCTTCGGAACGCTGCAACAGAACAACGATGATCAGTGCGATCACGATCATCAGATGAACGACGAGAATGACGGTCTGCATGGAGGCTCGACGGTCCTTCGAGATAAGGAAAGCGGGTCTCTACACGATCGAATTGGCCTTGCCTACCCCGGATTGCCCAGGAATATGGCAGGTGTCATTCGCATGGGGAAAGCGCTTCGGGATGGCGGCCAAGGCCGCCTTCGACAGGGCTGATATGGGCGCTCGGCGCCGGTTTGCCAGCCGGGCAAGACTGCCTTGCGGCAAACCGGACGAAAGCGCGCCGGAATCAGCGGGCTCAGCGATAGGCCTCGGCGATTCCCAGGAAGTCGGCGGCCTTCAGGCTGGCGCCGCCGACCAATGCGCCGTCGACATTGGCGACCGCCATCAGCTCGCGGGCATTGGACGGCTTGACCGAGCCGCCATAGAGAATGCGGATGCCGGCGGCCTGCTTGCCATGGCGCTGGATGAGCTTCTTGCGGATCAGGGCATGAACCTCGGCGACATCGGCCGCGGTCGGCGTCAGCCCGGAGCCGATCGCCCAGACCGGCTCATAGGCGACGACCACGGTTTCGGGCGTCGCATCCTCGGGCACGGACCGCTGGACCTGGCGTCCGACCACGGCGAGCGCCTTGCCGGCCTCGCGTTCGGCGCGGGTTTCGCCGACGCAGACGATGGCGGTCAGCCCGGCCCGGATCGCGGCGAAGGCCTTCGCCGCCACCAGCGCATCCGTCTCGCCGTGATATTGGCGGCGCTCGGAATGGCCGACGATGACGGCGGTCGCGCCGGCCTCGACCAGCATGTCGGGCGCGATATCGCCGGTGAAGGCGCCGGAGACCTCGGTGTGGCAGTCCTGGGCGCCGATCGCGATGCGGCTGCCGAGCGCGCCGGCCGCGGCCATATGCAGCAGCGTCGCCGGCGGGCAGATCATCAGATCGACCTTGGCGCGCAGCGCCGGGTCATAACCCTCGGCCATGGCGGCGATCTCGCCGAGCGCCTTCTTCGAGCCGTTCATCTTCCAATTGCCGGCGACCAGGGGACGCAGCGCCATCGACACCTCCTCGATTGTTTCGCGGCTTGCTATCAGATGGTGCGTGTCGCCGCTACCGGGCGCGCTTGCTCGAAACAGGGGTGGTCACTATGCTCCGCCAACTTTTTTGGCCCCCCGACGGCGCGGGCCCTCTCACGGAGTTCGCACGGGCATGCTGACCGGCATTCGCACAACCTTCGCCACGGGCTTCATGCGTCTCGTGCTCATCGCCTTGATGAGCCTGCTCGTCGGCAGCTTCGCGGTCTGGGGCATCGGCGACATCTTCCGGGGCGGCACGTCGACGACGCTCGCCACCGTCGGCAGCACGCATATCTCGCAGCAGACCTTCCAGACCCTGTATAACCGTGAGGTCCAGAACCTCGGCCGCATGCTCGGCCGTGGCGTGACGCCGGACCAGGCGCGCAGCTTCGGCATCGAGCAGCGCGTGCTCAACCAGCTGGTCACCGATGCGACGCTCGACGAGCGCGGCCGCCAGCTCGGCCTCGGCATCGACGACGATACGATTCGCAACCGGATCATTTCCTCGCCGTCGTTCCGCGGGCCGACCGGCCAGTTCGACATCAACACCTTCCGCGAACTGCTGCGCCAGAACGGCTACACCGAGCAGAGCTATATCGACGTCGAGCGCCGCCTCGCCGTGCGCCAGCAGATCGCCGGCGCCGTCTCCGACAAGCTCGGCACGCCGCAGGTGCTGCTCGACGCGCTGGCGCGCTACCAGGGCGAGACCCGCACCGCCGAATTCGTGACGATCGGTGCGCGCGCCGCCGGCGACGTGCCGGCGCCCGACGCCGCCGTCCTGCAGACCTTTTTCGAAGCCCGGCGTGCCGCCTTCCGCGCGCCCGAATATCGCAAGCTGGTGCTGCTGACCCTGTCGGCCGAGGAACAGGCGGCCTTTGCCCAGGTGCCGGCCGATCAGATCGAGACCGAGGTCGCGCGGCTGCGCGAAACCGGCGAGAAGCGGACCATCCAGCAGATCACCTTCCCGAATGCCGAGGAGGCAGCGGCCGCCTCCGCCCGCATCAAGGCCGGCCTCGATTTCGAAGCCTTGGCCAAGGAACGCAATATTTCCGACACCGACCTGACGCTCGGCACGCTGTCGCGCGCCGAGATGACCGATCCGCCGGTGCGCGATGCCGCCTTCGCGCTGGCCGAAGGCACGGTCAGCGAGCCGGTGCGCGGCAGCTTCGGCACCGTTCTCCTGCGCGTCACCAAGGCCGAGCCGTTCAACGAGCAGGGCGCGCGCGACCAGGCCCGCACGCGTCTGGCCATCGAAGTGGCGCGCAATGCGGTGAACGAGTTGCACGACAAGATCGACCGCGAGCGCGCCACCGGCCTGCCGCTTGCCGATATCGCCACCAAGGTCGGCCTGGCGGTCACCGTGGTCGACGCCGTCGACCAGAACGGTCACGATCCCGCGGACGCCCAGCTCAACCTGGCGGGAGCCACGGAACTGCTGCCGGCGGCCTTCCGCGCCGAGGTCGGCATGGAGAACGAACCGGTCCAGATCCGCCAGAGCGGTACCTATATCTGGTACGAGATCGCCAGCATTACCCCGGCGCGCGACCGCAGCCTCGACGAAGTCAAGGACCGTGTCGAAGCCCGATGGCGTGAGGAAGAGGTGAAGAGCCGTATCGCCAAGGCGGCGACCGAAATGACCGAAGCGATCCGCCAGGGCAAGACGCTCGCAGAGCTCGCCCAGCCGCTCGGCCTCGAGGTCAAGACCAGCCGTGCCTTCACGCGTTCGACCACCGAAGGCGACTGGGGCACCGGGGCGATCCAAACCCTGTTCGTCACGCCGAAGGGCAGCGCCGCCAATGCGCCCGCCACCGACGGCGTCGATCGGATTGTTTTCGTGACCACTGACATCGCGCTGCCGGCCAATACGCCGGTCGACGCGCGGACCCAGGGTCAGCTGACGCAATCGCTCGAAGACGACATTCTCGGCCAGTATATCGCGCGCCTGCAAAAGGACTTCGGAGCCAGCATCAACCAGACGGTGCTGCGCCGCGCGATCGGAGCCGGCGAAGGCGGCTGAGGCCGCTTCATTCGCCCGGGGAGTTACGACTATGCAGATCGAACCGGCCTTCGAGGCCTTTGCGTCCGTTCACGCCGCGGCCAGGCCGCAGGTGCTGTGGACGACGCTCGTATCCGATCTGGAGACGCCGGTTTCGGCCTATCTCAAGATCGCCGGCGGCAAGGCCAATGCCTTCCTGCTGGAATCCGTGGAGGGTGGAGCGGTCAAGGGCCGCTACTCGATCCTCGGGCTGGAACCCGACCTGATCTGGCGCTGCCGGGGCTCGGTCGCCGAGATCAACCGCCGCCCCGCCGCCGACCGGACCGCCTTCGCGCCGCTGCCCGAAGCGCCGCTGATCGAGCTGCGCAAGTTGCTCGCCGAGAGCAAGATCGACATTCCCGACAGGCTGCCGCCCATGGCGGCCGGCGTGTTCGGCTATCTCGGCTACGACATGGTCCGGCAGATGGAGCATTTGCCCGACGTCAATCCGGATCCGCTCGGCCTGCCCGACGCCCTGTTCATCCGGCCGACCGTCGTGCTCGTCTTCGACGCGGTCAAGGACCAGATCACCGTGGTGACGCCGGTGCGCGCCCAGGCCGGCCAGTCGGCCAAGGCGGCCTATGACCGGGCGGTCGACCGCCTGACCGCGGTGGTCGATGCGCTCGACACGCCGCTCGACAAGCAGACCCCCCTGCCCGATCACGACGAGATCATGGCGGGTCTGGTCTCCAACACCAGCGAGGCCGACTATTCGGCCATGGTCGATCGGGCCAAGGACTATATCGGCGCCGGCGACATCTTCCAGGTCGTGCTGTCGCAGCGTTTTTCGACGCCGTTCCAGCTGCCGCCCTTCTCGCTCTACCGGGCGCTCCGGCGGGTGAACCCCTCGCCCTTCCTCTATTATCTCGCCTTTGACGGCTTTTCGGTCGCCGGCTCGTCGCCCGAGATCCTGGTCCGGGTGCGCGACGGCCAGGTGACGATCCGCCCGATCGCCGGCACCCGGCCGCGCGGCGCGACGCCCGCCGACGACAAGCGGCTCGGCGAGGAATTGCTGGCCGATCCGAAGGAGCGGTCCGAGCATCTGATGCTGCTCGATCTCGGCCGCAACGATGTCGGCCGGGTCTCGAAGATCGGCACGGTGAACGTCACCGACCAGTTCTTCCTCGAGCTCTATTCCCACGTCATGCACATCGTCTCGAATGTCGAGGGCGAGCTCGATCCCAAACACGACCTGATCGACGCCATGGCGGCCGGCTTCCCGGCCGGCACCGTGTCGGGTGCGCCAAAAGTCCGCGCCATGCAGATCATCGACGAGCTCGAGAAGGAAAAGCGCGGTCTCTATGCCGGCTGCGTCGGCTATTTCTCGGCGACCGGCGCGATGGACACCTGCATCGTGCTGCGCACCGCGGTGGTCAAGGACGGCGTCATGTATGTCCAGGCCGGCGCCGGCATCGTCGCCGACAGCGTCAACGCCATGGAACAGGCCGAATGCGTCAACAAGGCCAAGGCCCTGCTGACCGCAGCGGATGAAGCCGTGAAGACGGCGGCACGCGCCGGGAGGGGGCAATGAGCGGCTCCGGCGTGCCGCGCATCGCACAGGCCCGGCACGGTCGCCCGCGACCGGCCGCGGCCGGCGCCGTCACCGCGATATCGGGCGCCGCCGGCCCGATCCGTTCTCGTTCATCCCGAACGATTTTCTCCGGCCTTTCCTGCTTCACGGCCGCCGCGCCCATCCTGGTCGCGGCGGCCTTGGTCTTTCGATGGTGGTGGCGCGTACCGGCTGACGGCCTGTTCGCCATTTCGCGATTTGCGAAAACCCCGATGATTGAAACATCGAGATGACCCCATGAAAATCACCCTCATCGACAACTATGACAGCTTCACCTGGAACCTGGTCCATTACATCGGCGGCCAGGGCGCCGAGGTCGACGTCGTCAGGAACGACAAGATCAGCGCCGACCAGGTGATCGCTGCCAATCCTGACGCCATCGTGCTCTCCCCCGGCCCCTGCACGCCGAACGAAGCCGGCATCTGCCTGGAGCTGGTCGAAAAGGCCTCCGCCGACATCCCGATGCTCGGCGTCTGCCTCGGCCACCAGGCCATGGGCCAGGCTTTCGGCGGCACGGTGATCCGGGCCCCTGCCCCCATGCACGGCAAGCTCTCCGAGATCAGCCATTCCGGCCGCAGCGTGTTCCGCGGCATCAACGGCAAGTTCCAGGCGACGCGTTATCATTCGCTCACCGTCGACCGCGGCAGCTGGCCCGATGCCCTGGAGGTCACCGCCGAGACGGCCGACGGCGTGGTCATGGGCCTGATGCACAGGGACCGGCCGGTCCATGGCGTGCAGTTCCATCCCGAAAGCATCGCTTCCGAGCACGGCCACCGGATGATCGGCAATTTCCTGGCGCTCGCCGCCGAATGGAACCAGGCCCGGGGGCGCCGCTGATGGAACAGTTCAAGTCCCTGATCGCAACGGTCGCCGGCGGCGCCAGCCTCGGCCGCGCCGAGGCCGAGCGCGCCTTCAACATGATCATGTCGGGCGAAGCGACGCCCTCGCAGGTCGGCGGCTTCCTGATGGCGCTGCGGGTGCGCGGCGAGACCGTCGAGGAGATCACCGCAGCGGTCGCCACCATGCGCGCCAAGATGGTGACCGTCGAGGCGCCGGACGATGCCGTCGACGTGGTCGGCACCGGCGGCGACGCGTCGCATTCGCTCAACATATCCACCTGCGCCGCCTTCATCGTCGCCGGCGCCGGCATTCCGGTCGCCAAGCATGGCAACCGCGCGCTGTCGTCGCGCTCGGGCGCCGCCGACTGCCTGATGGCGCTCGGCGTCAAGATCGACCTGCCGCCGCAGGCGATCTCTCGCTGCGTGCGCGAGGCGGGCATCGGCTTCATGTTCGCGCCGGCCCATCATCCCGCGATGAAACATGTCGGCCCGACCCGGGTCGAGCTCGGCACCCGTACCATTTTCAACCTGCTCGGACCGCTGTCCAATCCGGCCGGCGTCAAGCGCCAGATGGTCGGCGTGTTCTCGCGCCAATGGGTCGAACCGCTGGCCGAGGTGCTGAACAATCTGGGCTCGACCCGCGCCTGGGTCGTGCATGGCTCCGACGGTCTCGACGAGATCACCGGCAGTGGCCCCACCGCCGTCGCTGAGCTCAGGGACGGCCGGGTCTCGACCTTTCAGATCGGCCCTGGCGATGTCGGCCTTCAGCCCTGCGCCGTCGGCGCGCTGAAGGGCGGCGATGCCGATTACAACGCGGCGGCCCTGCGCGCCGTCCTGACCGGCGCCAGGAACGCCTATCGGGACGTCGCGGCCTTGAACGCCGCGGCGGCCCTGGTGGTGTCCGGCAAGGCGGCGACGCTGCCCGACGGTTTCGCCATGGCCGAAGCCGCGATCGACAGCGGCGCCGCCGCTATGCGGCTCGACCGCCTGATCGCCGTCTCGAATGCCGAATGAGCCTGGAGCGCCGCCATGGCCGATATCCTGAAGACGATCGAGGCCTATAAGCGCGACGAGATCGCCGCGGCGAAACGCCTGAAGGGCTTCGCCGCGGTCGACGCCGAAGCGCGGGCGGCATCCCCCGTCCGGGGCTTTGCCCGGGCGATCGAAGACACCATTGCCCAGGGTCGCACGGCGCTGATCGCCGAGATCAAGAAGGCCAGCCCGTCCAAGGGGTTGATCCGTGCGGATTTCGACCCGCCGGCGCTTGCCCGGGCCTATGAGGCGGGCGGCGCGGCCTGCCTGTCGGTGCTGACCGATGCGCCGTCCTTCCAGGGCGCCCCCGAATTCCTGACCGCGGCGCGGGCGGCGACCAGTCTGCCGGCGCTGCGCAAGGACTTCATGCACGACGTCTATCAGGTCGCCGAGGCGCGCGCCTGGGGTGCCGACTGCATCCTGGTGATCATGGCCTCTGTCGATGATGCCCTGGCAAGCGACCTGGTCGCCGCCGCCCATGGCTACGGCATGGACGCCCTGATCGAAGTCCACGACGACGACGAACTCGACCGCGCGCTGCGCCTTCCCTCCCGGCTGATCGGTATCAACAACCGCAATCTCAGGACCTTCGAGGTGACGCTCGCAACCTCGGAGCGGCTCGCCCCGCGCGTGCCGGAAGACCGGATCACCGTCGGCGAGAGCGGTATTTTCACACCGGCCGATGTCCAGCGCCTGTCCGCCGTCGGCATCCGCACCCTGCTGGTCGGCGAGAGTTTGATGCGCCAACCTGACGTTACGGCAGCCACACGCACGCTCCTGACGTAACGCTACCTAACGTAAAGCAACATGACGTTACGCCTTCAAGTCTTTTCCGGCCAAACACAGTAAATGCCAAATTAATATCCACTGTAAAATCTATACACAATTGAATCTCGTCCGATTCCGATTGTTTATTTTGTCGTCTCTATTGTGGTCCTGGGTCGCAGAAACAGGATCTCTCTTTGATGTGGAATCGTCTTCGGCAATTTCGCGATGATCGTCGCGGTGCAATCGCGGTGGCCTTCGCAGTCGCCCTCTATCCCGTCATGGTGATGATCAGCTCCGCGGTCGACCTCAGCCGGATCAGCCAGCAGCAGGTGCGGCTTCAGGCGGCCCTCGACGTCGCGGCCCTGCGCGTGGCGCGCCAGATTTCCGACGGCACCTTGACCGGCGATATGAGCACCGTGGCGCGCGCCATCGTGCTGGCCAATATCAACCCGAGCGAGCTCAGGAACGTCGCCGTCTCGGCGGCCCTGGACGGCTCGTCCGTGCGCGTCAACGGCAGCGGCCAGATCAGCCCGATGGCGATCAGCCTCGTGTCCACCGGCAGCCTGACCATATCGGGTACCGCTTCCGCGATCTGGCAGACCAAGAAGATCGACCTCGTCCTGGTGCTCGACAATACCGGCTCGATGGCGAGCTCGAACAAGATGACCGCGCTCAAGACGGCCGCGAAGAACCTGATCTCGACGCTGAGCGCGGCGGCGACCCGGGCGGACTCGGTGCGCATCGGCATCGTTCCCTTCGACACCCAGGTCAATATCGGCACGACCTACCGGGACGAGACCTGGCTGAGCTATGCCGG
The DNA here is from genome assembly GCA_017304475.1 of Hyphomicrobiales bacterium. Lineage (GTDB taxonomy): Bacteria > Pseudomonadota > Alphaproteobacteria > Rhizobiales > Phreatobacteraceae > Phreatobacter. Next base: position 179,194 of record JAFKKV010000017.1, read on the forward strand.
CGTCTCCGGCCTTTCCGCTTCGAACTGGACCGGCTGCGTCACCGACCGCAACCAGTCCTACGATGTCGACGATACGGCGCCGACCTCGAGCACGACCGCCTTTCCGGCACGCAACTGCACCACCGGCAAGCTCGCCACGATCCTGCCGCTGACCACCGACTGGACCGCGTTGACCAACAAGGTCGACGCCATGAACCCCTCGGGCAATACCAACATCACGATCGGCCTGGCCTGGGGCCTGCACATGCTCACCCCGTCCCTGCCGCTGACCAATGCCCGCACGCTGGCGCAGGAACCCTATCTCGAGCGGATCATCATCTTGCTGACCGATGGCGACAATACCCAGAACCGCTGGAGCAGCACCGGCTCGGCCATCGACGCGCGCACCGACCTCGCCTGCGCCAACGTCAAGAGCAACGGCATCCGGCTCTATACGATCCGGGTGATCGACGGTGACGCTGCCCTGCTGCGCCGCTGTGCCTCGCAGTCGACCATGTATTACGAGGCCAGCACCGCCGATCAGCTCGGCCCGGTCTTCCAGCGCATCGCCGCCGAGATCAGCCAACTGCGCCTGAGCCAGTAAGAGGCAGCGAGCCGAGCGCAAACCCTCGCATGCCTGTGGGAAAAGGGCCTCAATCGCCGCGCGTAAACCCTCGCCCGCTTGCGGGAGAGGGTGGCGCCGTCAGGCGCCGGGTGAGGGTCTGAAGAGGGCCAGCCCATCATTTCCGGCGGCAATGCACCGATCGCATCGACGCAACCACCCTCACCCGGCCGCTGCCGCGGCCACCCTCTCCCACGCAGACGTGGGCGAGGGTTGACGCCCGCTCGTCGCATCGTGCCCCACTCGCCACTCGCCCAACATAAAAAAAGCCCGGCGCAGATCGCGCCGGGCTTTCACATCTCATCCGCTGCTACCGACCGGTCGAACCGGCCCGCGCGGGATTACTTCGCGGCGGCGGCCTTGGCGAAGGCGGCCTCGTAGGGCTTGTACATTTCCTTGGCGAGGTCCGAATAGAGCTCGCCGATCTTGGTGGCGCGCGCGATGGCGGTCTCGTAGGCCGACTTGACCAGCGTCGACTGCAATTCGATCGCCTTGTCGAGGCTCTTCACGGCCGCGAACTTCTCGACCGCCGCCGAGCCGTCCTCGAGGGACTTCTTGGCATAGTCGACGACTTCCGCCGAGATGGCCTGATAGCCCTTGGTCACCGCGGTGAGGCTCTTGACGGTCCGATCGAGGCCGTCTTTGCCCAGCTTCTGCACGTCATCGAAATTCTGAAACATGACATGGCTCCTGAGGCGGCTGCGCCGCTTTGGTTTATTTCCGCCAGGGCAAAACGCCCGGGAGACATATTTCACGTAGCCGCCTTGCTGCACTGCGTCAATCCAACTTTTGCAATGCAACATAAGGAATATCAAGGCACTAAGACTGATCGTGCGATCAGCATGCCGGCTTCCTTTCGCAACTCGGCGTGATTCGCTTAACCAACTGGCAACCGCGACCGGTTACCGTCCTCCTCACGTTCCCGTCCTCGACGGGGGCGGCGTGAAGAGTACGGCTGCGTATCGCCGATAGTGGTGTTGCGTCGCCGGCGGCCCTTGACCAGGGTCGTCGGTTTCGCAGTCCTGTCGATCTGCGCCCGGCCTCCCAACGCGAGAGGCAGGGACGCGGACCGGTCGCCAGAAGGCCCCCGGCCGCCTGTAGTCAGGGGTGGTGCAATGGCGACCACAATCGGCGCCGGCCGGACCGGATCGGGACGCTTTTTTCGGCAATTCGCCGCAATCGCCGTCACCGCAGGTTTGATCGCGAGCGCCCTGCCGAGCCAGGTCGAGGCGCGCCCTCGGCGTTACGCCGGCTACATGCCCGCCTATTCGTCCATCGTCATCGACGTCAAGAGCGGCCAGACGCTGCATGCCGAAGCCGCCGATGCCGCGCGCTTTCCCGCGTCCATCACCAAGGTGATGACGCTCTACATGCTGTTCGAGCAGATCGAGGCCGGCCGCTTCTCGCTGCAGTCGCCGCTGCGCGTCTCGGCCGAAGCCGCCAGCCAGCCGCCGACCAAGCTCGGCGTGCGCCCCGGCTCGACGATCACCGTCGAGGAGGCGATCCGCGGCCTGGTGACCAAATCGGCCAATGACGCCGCCGTCGTCATCGCCGAGAACATCGCCGGCGACGAAGAGCGCTTCGCCACCTTGATGACCCGCCGCGCCCGTGCCCTCGGCATGAGCCGCACCACGTTCCGCAATGCCTCGGGCCTGCCCGACGCCGAGCAGGTCACCACGGCGCGCGATCTGGCCACCCTCGGCCGCGCGATCCAGGATCATTTCCCCCGCTACTGGAGCTATTTCCAGACCTATTCCTTCTCGTACCGGGGCGTGAACCACCGCAACCACAACAATCTGCTCGGCCGGGTCGAAGGCGTCGACGGCATCAAGACCGGCTATACCCGCGCCTCCGGCTTCAACCTGCTGACCTCGGCGCGCCGCGGCGATCGCCAGCTGGTCGCCGTGGTTCTCGGCGGCCGTTCCGGCGGCTGGCGCGACGCCCGCATGCGGCAGCTGCTGGAGTCCAATTTCCCGCAGGCCTATGCCGGCCGCCGCACCGCTCCTATGGTGGCGCGCGCGACCGAGCCCGAGGCCCGCACCCCGACGCGCATCGCCGTCGCGGCCCAGGTGCCGGTCCCCGGCCGCCGCCAGCCGGTCGCCGCGCCGATGCCGATCACCCCGATGGCCGCGGCCGTCGTCGCCGCCGGCCAGACCCGCGGCGGCGCCTCGACTGGCGCCTCGGCGGCAGCCCCGGTCACCGCCAGTGCCCAGGCCCAGCGCCCGGTCATCCGTGAAGAGACCGCGCCTGCCCCGGTCGTCGCTTCGCTCGCCGCGGCGAACAGCCAGCCGGCCACCTTGCCCGGCAATCCCAATCCGCGCCCCGGCGTGCTCGGCACGCTCCATTCCTCGCAGCTGACCACCGCCTCGGTGTCGCCGCGCACCTTGCAGATGGCCGCGGCCGCTCCGGCCCATCCCGAGCCTATCCCGGCCCGGCGTGGCGAATGGTCGATCCAGCTCGGCGCTTTCCCGACCGAGGCCGCCGCCCAGGCGACGCTCAAGGAAGCCCGCGAGACCAGCGGCCGCCAGCTCGGCTCGGCCGATCCCTATACCGAACGGGTCGAGCGCAGCGGCATGACCCTGATCCGGGCCCGTTTCGCAGGCTTCGACCGCGCCAGCGCCGATGCCGCCTGCCGTGTCCTGAAGAACAACGACTACGACTGCATGCTGGTCCGCAACTGAGCGGATCCGACGAAGCCCGGATGAATGTATCAGGAGTTCCGGCGATGGTTTTCCAGGAGAACGTCCTTGGCTTGGTTGACGCGGGACGCGAGCCACGTCGAGCCCCCCTGGTCGGGGTGCAGTTTCTTCATGAGCGCACGGTGCGCCCCACGGATGGCCTGCTCGTCCGCCCCCGGCTGAAGGCCAAGGATCTGGTAGGCCTCCTCTTTGGTCATCGCGCTCGAGACCGGCGCGCCGCCTTGCCCCGCACCCGCATTGCCCTCAGCGTTTTCACGCCAGGCGGGGTCTCGGCGGTTAAGATAAGCTTCGAGTAGGGCAGCGCTCTCGGCATCGATCTCGGCGAAGGCTTGGACCAGCCGGGCGATCGAAATCTGCTCCAGGGTCTGGCCGGCCAGCGATCCCGCGACGAAGCGGCCGGACATCCGGCCGGTATCGATCTCGAGTTCCATCTCGATGAAGCGCGAACGCACACTGGAGGTCTGCCGCGGTGTCTTGGTGCCGGCCGGGTTCCAGCCGCTCAACATGCCCTGCCCCGGCACCAGACCGAGAAGCGTCGCTCCCGCGATGCCGGAGGCAATCGCCAGTTCCAGCTGTCCGCGCGCCATGAGGAACAGGGCAAAGGCGATCGCCGCCACGCCACCGATCTTGCGCATCTGCTTGGACAGCCATTTCGGATTGGCGTTCAGAATAGCATTGAGACCGCCCGAAAAGACGATCACCGCAATAATGCCGGCAATGAGATAGGTCATGCTGCGGGTCTCATGCGGTCTGGCTCATTTCATTTGCCCGAGCAGGAGCTGGGCGCCTCGCGCGCCCTTCGCCGAGGCATCGGTCAGGGCGGCGCGACCGCCCGAGGCGAAAATCGCCACGGCCCTGAGCAGTTCGGCGAGCTGGGCGGCCGCGCCGGGATCGAACCGGGCATAGGCGCCGCGGGTGATCCGTGCAATCTCGCGATAGGCCTGTTCGGCCACGGGATCGCCGCCCTCCTGGAACAGGAAGACCGGCACATTGGCGAGCGCCAGGCGCCCGGCCTTGCCGCAGAGATCGTCCAGGCTCTCTTCCATGGCGTCGCCGACATAGACCAGGGCATGGATGCGCTTGTCGCTCGCCTCCTCGGCGGCATGGCTGAGCACACGGCCGATCTGCGTCTGGCCGCCGACGCAGTGGATCTTCTGCATCAGGGCTGCCAGCCTTTCGGCCTCCGCCACCCAGCCGGAGGCGCGGCACTCGCCGACACCACGAAAGAACACCAGCTGGATGTCGAGCGAGCCGACCTTGGCGGCCTCGGTGAACATCTGGCCCTGGATGCCGCAGGCCATGTCCCACATCGGCTGGCGGCTCATGGTCGCGTCGAGCGCGAAAATCAGCCGCCCGCGCTCGCCCGCGACCTTGGGCCGGCCGACGGCAGCGGCGGTCTTCAGGAAGGCGGCGATATCCGCCGCGCCGGAAGCCGGCACGCCGCCGGTCACGCCGCCGGATTTGGCTTTCGAGGGGTCGACGATATTGGACGGATCTTTGGGACTCATGGACCTGAATCTGGCGCGGCCGGCGTTGAATGCAAGGCGCTTGGCACGACCGACCGGCTTCTGTCACCAGCCCTGTTCGCCGATGCGGGCTTGCGGGCGCCGGATCAGCGCTCGCGCGAGCGGCCGGGACCGGCGAACGACAGGCCGGCAAGCGACACCACGGCGAGCAGGATGCAGGCTGCCTTGAGCCAGAACACCAGCGGCCCGGCATCGATATCGAACAGGATGAACAACATGCAGCCGGGAATGAACAGGCCGACCATGATCAGCGTGATGCGCATCAGCTGCCACCGGACCTTGGCGTAGAGCGCCGCATCGCCGGCCATGGCCGGCTGCGCCACGCCGCCACCCCAGCGATCGGCGGCGCCCGCGGCGAGCCCGAGCGTCAGCGGAAAACCAAGGCCGAGGCAAATGAAGCAGACGCTGGCGAGCACCAGCACGAAGGGCAAGGGCTTGGTCTGCGAGGGATCGGGATAGAGCGTGGTGAGCACCGGCAACATGAAGCCGACCACCGCAACCGCCGCAAGCGCGATGAAGCCCACCACCAGGACGGAAAAGAAGATGACCGCGGCCGATGACGGAATGGTCCCGGCAAGCGTCCTCATCCGCGCCTTTTCCTCATCGGCATAACCAAAGCCGATCCAGGGCGTATCGCCCGACGTCTCCCAGGCGAACACCATATTGGCCGCCCAATAGCGCAGGAAACGTTCGCGGCGCGGCGTCATGGCGGTGGCCCCGGACATGGCTCGTTTCCCCCTTGCTGGCTCCGCCGCGCAAGCCCTCGCGGAGGCCTCCCATGCGGCAGACCGACACCGGCATTATGGCGCGGCCGCCCGCCGCTCAAATCGGCACTGTTGCGTAGAGCAATCGATTTCATGCGGCATTTCTGCTCTGGCGCGCGACGGCTGATCCGTCCTAGCCTGCCTCAGCGTCAACTGGCGGCGAGCCGCCGCCGGCCAGGAGGATTTCCAATGGCTTTTCTGTCCCGCCGCTTCATGATTTCCGGTGGCATGGCCATCGTCACCGGCCCGCTCCTGGCGCGGGCGGCATTCGCCCAGCACCAACACCACCAGGGCCAGTTCGAGCGGCTGGGCCAGCCGGGCCGGGTCGACCTGCCCGCCATTCATCACGAACAGGCGGTGACCGACAGTCCCGCGCCCAAGGCGGCGAACCAGGGACGCTGGGTCGAGCGGGCGCCGCTGCCCATCCCGCGCACCGAAATGGCCTGGGGCGCCGAGCGCCAGGGCAAGATGCATCTGGTCGGCGGTTATGCCGAGCAGCGCGTCGACCGCCAGTATCACCACGTCTATGACGCGGCGACCGACCGCTGGATCACCGCCGCCGAACTGCCGCGCGGCGCCAACCATGTCGGCGTCGCCGTCGCCGGCAACAAGCTCTACGCCATTGGCGGCTTCATCGAGCAGAACCGCACGCCGCATGCCGAGTGCTTCGTCTATGGCGCCAATGGCGATATGTGGTCGAAGATCCGGCCTCTGCCGGAGGCCTGCGGCGCCATGGCCTGCGTGACCATTGGCGACCGGGTCCACGCCATTGGCGGCGCCATCGGCAACAGTTTCGACAACCGCAAGTCGATCGACTGGCACCTGGTCTATGACCCCAAGGACGACAGCTGGACCAGGCGCGCACCCTTGTTCCTGGCGCGTGACCATACCGGCACGCTGGTGGTCAACGGCCTCATTCACGTCATCGGCGGCCGGGTCGACAGCTTTCTGACCAATTCGAACCTGCACCACAGCTACGACCCGGCCACCGACCGCTGGACCGCGCGCGCGCCGCTGCCGACCGGCCGGTCGGGCCATGGCGCGGTCTGGTACCGCAACCGCATCTTCGTCATGGGCGGCGAGGGCTGGAACCGGGTCTACGGCCAGAACGAGGCCTTCGATCCGGCCTCCGACAAGTGGGAATCCTACGCCCCCATGCTGACGCCGCGTCACGGCACCGGCGCGGTGGTGGTGGGCGACGCCATCCACGTCGCCGGCGGCGGCCCGCAAATGGGCGGCGGCGTGAAGAGCGCGGTGCACGAGGCCTTTACGCTGGGATGAGGAGTTGTACGATAGCGCAATATTTCCTCATGCGTGCATCAGTCTCATGCTGATGATCATTCGATCGCCCCGCGATTCTCTTGCGATCGCGGGCCATTTTTGTGTTGCTTGGGCTGCGCATGATAGAAATTCCCGCTGAGCGTGCCGGCTTCTGGCGCCGAGCCGGCGCGTTCATGATCGATGGCCTGTTGATCGCGCTGCTGCTTCAGCTCGTCGCCGTCATTGCCTTTCCCCTGACCGATAGCCGCATCCGGGGTGCGCTCGGCATCTCCTATACCGGCTGCCAGCCGCTTCGCTCGCTGCCCGCCGGCATCGAGATATCACCGAACCTGCAGCCCAATTTCGCCAGGGATTGCACCGCCAGCCTGTTCGGTCTGGTCACCGCGCGCTGGGTCACGGTTGGACGACAGACACGCAGTGGCAATGTCACGACCACCGTCTCCACCTCATTCGCCCTCGACGCACAGGGCAAGCCGACCAGGGGTTTCGACCTCAACCTGCTGGTCTTGCCACTGTTCCTCCTCCTGCGCTGGTGGGGTGACCAGGGGCGGGGCAGTCCCGGCCGACGCTTCTTTGGAATGCAGTTGATCGCGAAAGCAGCGAACGGTCTTCAGCACCCGGCGCCGAAGGCCCTGGCAAAGCGCTATGTTATTTTCGCCGCACCTGCCGTCATTGGCTCGGGGCTGTACGTGGCGCTCGTCAACTGGGGCGGCGGCACCGACGCCTTCTCCAATCCGACGACCGACTATGCCCTCTTCGGGTTGGCCATCCTGACGACCCTCGCCTATGTCTGGCCGATCACCGCTATCGTCCGGCGACGCGACACCTTCTACGACAACGCGGCCGGCACAGCCGTCATGCGCGTCCCCGCCCCCGATGACATCGGCTGATGGCGGCGCGCGGACAGCGCGCCGCCCTCGAGCCCTACTCCGCCGAAACCAGTTTCAACCCGGCAATGCCCACGACGATCAGGCCAATGCAGGCAAGGCGCGTCAATTGCGCGGATTCGCCGAGCAGCGCGATGCCCAGAATGACCGTGCCGACCGTGCCGACACCGGTCCAGATCGCATAAGCCGTACCGAGCGGCAGGGTCTTCAGCGCCAAGCCGAGCAGGCCCAGGCTGACGACCATGCTGGCGACGGTCAGCACCGTGGGAACGGGCCGCGTGAACCCATCGGTATATTTCAGGCCGATCGCCCAGCCGATTTCGAACAGGCCGGCGAGAAACAGATAGACCCAGGCCATGACAGAACCTCCGTCAACGGCAGGGTCGTCCCCACCTCACATTTTGGAAAGAGCGGCGAGGTCGTCCACGCCGCTGTCCTGGCAAGGCCTGTCCTGGACAGGCCCTGCTCAGATAGGGTGCCGCCGGCCCCGTTCAACCGGCCTGGCCGCGATCAGGCCGCGCCGGTGACGCGCGCGACGAAATCGGCCGGGCTGAGCAATTCACGCTCGCCGGTATTGCGCATCTTCATCTCCACCTTGCCTTCGGCGAGGCTGCGCGGCCCGATCATCACCTGGCAGGGAGTGCCGATCAGGTCGGCGGTGGCGAATTTCGCGCCGGGCCGGTCGTCGCGGTCGTCGTAAAGCACCTCGACGCCCTTGGCGGTCAGCGTGCGATAGAGCTCGGCGCAGGCCGCGTCGCAGGCACTGTCACCCTGCTTGAGGTTCAACAGCGCGACGTCGAAAGGCGCCACCGCCGCCGGCCAGCGGATGCCGGCCTCGTCATGGCTCGCCTCGATGATGGCCGCGACCACGCGCGACGGACCAATGCCGTAGGAGCCGCCATGGACCGGCACCGGCTTGCCGTCGGGGCCCTGGACATGGGCGCTCATCGGCTCGGAATATTTGGTGCCGAAATAGAAGATGTGGCCGACTTCGATGCCGCGCGCCGACACCCGGCTCGCCTCGGGAATGGCGTCATAAGCCGCCTGGTCGTGCATTTCCGAGGTCGCCGCGTAAAGCGAGGTCCATTTGGCCACCGTCGCCTTCAGGCCGTCGGTATCGTCGAAATCGGTGTCGGCGCCCGGCACCGGGAAGTCCAGGTAGTCGCGGTGGCAGAACACTTCCGATTCGCCGGTATCGGCCAGGATGATGAATTCATGGCTGAGGTCGCCGCCGATCGGGCCGGTATCGGCGCGCATCGGGATCGCCTTCAGGCCGAGCCGCTCGAAGGTGCGCAGATAGGCGACGAACATCTTGTTGTAGGAATGCACCGCGCTCGCCTGATCCAGATCGAAGGAATAGGCGTCCTTCATCAAGAATTCGCGCGAGCGCATCACGCCGAAGCGCGGCCGCACCTCGTCCCGGAATTTCCACTGGATGTGGTAGAGATTGAGCGGCAGGTCCTTGTAGGACTTCACATAGGCCCGGACGATCTCGGTGACCATTTCCTCATTGGTCGGACCAAACAGCATTTCGCGGTCCTGCCGATCCCGGATCCGCAGCATTTCCTTGCCATAGGCGTCGTAGCGGCCGCTCTCGCGCCACAGATCGGCCGACTGGATGGTCGGCATCAGCAATTCGATCGCGCCGGCACGGTTCTGCTCCTCGCGCACGATCCGGCTGACCTTCTGCAGCACCCGCAGCCCAAGCGGCAGCCAGGCATAGATGCCGGCGCTCTCCTGGCGCACCATGCCCGCGCGCAGCATCAGGCGGTGCGAGACGATTTCCGCTTCCTTCGGCGTCTCGCGCAGGATCGGCAGGAAATAGCGGGACAGGCGCATCGAAGACCTCTGAAGCACTCGCAAGACAAACGGCGTCCAAGATGACGCCGACGACCGGATAGGACATGACGCGGCCTGACGACCGCAGTGCGGGAGCGGGACTTGACCTGCTTTTGGCCAGTTTCGCAAGGGCGAAGCCGGCAATCCAGGGCCGACCATCCAACGCGCGATCACGGCGTACAAAAAAGAAAAGGCGGGATCATTGATCCCGCCCGTTCCAGGTTATGCATGAGAGTTTCTTGGTCGTCGCGGATGATCGCGCCGAAAGTCTCTTTCCTTGATTAACCCATGACGGACGTCCCGGTGGACGTCGCACCTTAGGGGGTCTTCCTCCCAAGACCTGAGCCACGAGACCTTCCCTCTTGTCGAAGGGGCCTCTTTCTTTGCAGCCAGGGGACGCTAGACGACCAAAATTCGTTTGTCATCAACTTGTGCAGGTGGTGGCGAAAAAAAGTGCACCAGAATGCACTCGGAAGAATACGTATCTCAGCCTGCGGGAGGCCGCGGCAGGAGAGGAATGTTCTCCAAGGTCAGAAAGCCGCCGACATAATTGGCGTAGAACAGGCTGAACAGCACCGACGCGACCACGGTCGTCCAGATGACGTTGCGCAGCATATGCGGATGCCCCGGCGCGCCGCGCTCGGTGCCCGGCACCACCCGCCCCTCCTCGATCTGCGAGCGGACGCCGAACGGCAGGATGACGAACAGCGTCGTCCACCAGATGATGAAATAGATCGCTATGCTGCTGATGAGGCTCATGCCTGTTCGAGCTCCACGAGAGTGCCGCAGAAATCCTTGGGGTGCAGGAAGAGCACCGGCTTGCCATGGGCGCCGATCTTCGGCTCGCCATCGCCCAGCACCCGCGCGCCCTTGGCTTTCAACTGATCGCGCGCCGCGATGATGTCCTCCACCTCATAGCAGAGGTGATGAATGCCGCCATCGGGGTTCTTGTCGAGAAACCTGGCGATCGGGCTTTCGGGCCCGAGCGGTTCCAGGAGCTCGATCTTGGTGTTGGGCAGCTCGATGAAGACGACGGTGACGCCATGCGCGGCCTCGACGACCGGCGCCGTCACCCTGGCGCCCAGCGTGTCGCGATAGACCGCGCTCGCCTTGGCAATGTCGCGCACCGCGATGGCGACATGGTTCAAACGCCCGATCATGCGGATCTCCGCTCAAGCAGTTTCGGTTCATGAGGCCGCCCACGGCGTCCCGCCGTGAGCCCATGCCCGCGCCATCAGGCCAGTCCCGTGGCGGATGCGCTTATACCGTGATGACCAGCACGTGGCACATCGGCTTTTTGCCCCATCGGCCGTTCAGCGTACCCCGGATGGTCTTGGTGACGCTTTCGCGGACCGCTTCCGGGTCGCGCCGGCGCGCCTTGGGCAGCGTCTCGATGCAATCCAGTACGGCTTCGCCGACCAGATCGCCCAGATCCTCGCCAAGCGCGTCGACTTCCGGGATACCGGCCATATCCAGTTCGATATCGCCGACCAGATGGCCGCGCTCGTCCATGGCGAAGGCGACCGACACGATGCCGGCAAAGGCGAGTTTGCGGCGCTCGGGCACCACCCGTGCCGCCTCTTCCACCAACAGCATGCCGTCCTTGAACAGCCGCGCCGCGGGCAGCGCATCGACCACGTCGGGCACGCCGGGCGCCAGGCGAATGACGTCGCCATCGGAAGCCAGCATGACCTCCTTGACGCCCATGCGCTTGGCGAGCGCGGCATGTTCGGCCAGGTGCAGCGGTTCGCCGTGAACGGGAATGGCGATCGCCGGGCGGACCCAGCGATACATCTGCTCGAGCTCGCCGCGGCGCGGATGGCCGGAGACATGCACCAGGCCGTCACGGTCGGTGATGATCTTGATGCCCTGCTTGACCAGCCCGTTGACGATGGCGCCGACCGCCTTCTCGTTGCCGGGAATGGTACGCGAGGAGAAGATCACGGTATCGCCGGGGGTCAGCGTCACCTCGGGATGATCGTCATTGGCGACGCGGGCAAGCGCTGCGCGCGGCTCGCCCTGGCTGCCGGTGAGAATGGCGACCACCTTGTCGCGCGGCAGGTAGCCATAGGATTCGGCGCCGACAAAAGGCGGCAGGCCGTCCAGCATGCCCTGCTCGCGGGCGATATTGACCACCCGGTCCATGGCGCGGCCGACCAGCACGACCTGGCGATCGCAGGCGAGCGCCGCCTCGGCCACCGAGCGGATGCGCGCCACATTGGACGCGAAAGTGGTGACCGCCACCCTGCCCTTGGCCTTGCCGATGATCTTGGCGAGCTCGACCGCCACTTCGGTTTCCGACGGCGACTGGCCTTCGCGAATGGCATTGGTCGAATCGCCGATCAGCGCCAGCACGCCTTCGTCGCCGATCGCGGTGAAGCGGGCCTCGTCGGTCTTGTCGCCGAGCACCGGATTGGTGTCGATCTTCCAGTCGCCGGTATGGATGACGGTGCCGAGCGGCGTGCGGATGGCGAGCGAGGTCGATTCGGGAATCGAATGCGCCACCGCGATCATCTCGACCTCGAAGGGATCGAGCCGGATGCGCTCGCCCGGCCGCACGACATGCACTGGGATCTTCGGCGCGCCGCTGTCGCCGTAACGCTTGGCCTCGAGCATGGCCGCCGCAAAAGGCGTCGCATAGATCGGGCATTGCAGCCGCGGCCAGAGATCGGCCACTGCGCCGATATGGTCCTCGTGGGCGTGGGTGATGATCAGCGCCTTGAGCCGCTTGCGCTCCTCTTCGATGAAGCGCGGGTCCGGCATGATCAGGTCGATGCCGGGCAATTCCGGACCGGCAAAGGCGACGCCGCAATCGACCGCCAGCCAGTCCTTCTTGGCCGGCGAGCCATAACCGTAAAGCGACAGGTTCATGCCGATCTCGCCGACGCCGCCGAGCGGGGCGAAGACCAGTTCCGGGTTGTTGCCGTGCGCGCGAGGCTTGCTGGCCATATCAGTGCACCGTCTTTTCCGGTGCCATCAGCACCTCTCCGGCGGTGATGAACTGACGGCCATCCGGCGTGTCGAGAATCAGCCGGCCATGGGCGTCGAGCCCTGCGAAAATGCCTTCGGCGCGTTTGCCGTCGGCGTGAACGAAAAGCGGCCCGCCGAGGCCCGCCGCGCGCGCCAGCCAGCCGGCCCGGATCTGGGCGAAACGCTCGCCGCGATTCCACAAGGCAAGGGCCCGGACCATGGAGGCGCTGAGCGCCTCGAACAGCTGGTCACGGCTGAAATCAAAGCCCTTCGCGGCAAACGAGGTGGTCGGATAGGGCGTGTCGCCGGGGTGATGGGCGATGTTGACGCCGATGCCGATGGCCACATGGGTGGTGCTGGCCCGGGTCGTCGCCTCGATCAGAATGCCGGCGACCTTGGCGCCGTCGAGCAGGCCGTCATTCGGCCATTTCAGCCGGAAGCGCTCGGCGACATCGGGCGCAAGCGTCAGCAGCGCGTCGTCGAGCGCCAAGGCCGCGACGAAGCAGAGCTCGGCGACATGGACGACCGGCGCCGGATCGACCAGCAGCAGGCTGGCGAACAGATTGCCCTCCTGCGAGGTCCAGCTGCGCCCGCGCCGGCCCCGGCCGGCGGTCTGCCGGTCGGTCACGAACCAGGTCGGATGCACCTCTCCCCCGGCCGCGCGCTCCAGCGCGACCGCATTGGTCGAGCCGGTCTCGTCGAAAGTGGCAAGACGGAAGCCTGCCGCCGCGGCTGCTTGGGAGAGCTTCGCCACCGGATCAGAACAACGATCGTGCGGCAGCGCCCGCGGCCGCGACCAGCGGTGCCGGATAGACCACGAAGAGCACGACGAACAAGGCGGACACCGCCAGCACCGCCTTGATCTCGGCCGGCATCGGCTCGAAGGCGGCGGCCGGCTCGTCGAAATACATCAGCTTGATGATCCGGAGGTAGTAGTAGCAGCCCACCACGCTCGCCAGCACGCCGATCACCGCCAGCACATAGAGCTTGGCCTCGATCGCCGCGGCGAAGACGTAAAACTTGGCGAAGAAACCGGCGAGCGGCGGAATGCCAGCCAGCGAGAACAGCAGCGCCGCCAGCGCCGCCGCCATGAACGGACTGGTGCGCGACAGGCCGGCGAGGTCGTCGATCGTCTCGATCGCGCCTTCCTTGCGGCGCATCGCGATGATGCAGGCAAACGTGCCCAGCGTCATGATCATATAGACCGCGATATAGATGGCGACGCCCTGCACGCCGTTCGCCGTGCCGGCGGCCAGCCCCACCAGCGCGAAGCCCATATGGCCGATCGACGAATAGGCCATCAGCCGCTTGATGTTGGACTGGCCGATGGCGGCGAACGAGCCGAGCACCATGGAGGCGATCGAAACGAACACCACGATCTGCTGCCATTGCGGCGCGGCTGTCGGGAAGCCGTCGACCATGGCCCGCACGAACAGCGCCATGGCGGCCACCTTCGGGCCGGCGGCGAAGAAGGCGGTCACCGGCGTCGGCGCACCTTCATAGACGTCGGGCGTCCACATATGGAACGGCACGGCCGAGATCTTGAAGGCGAGGCCGGCCATCAGGAAGACCAGGCCGAAGATCAGGCCGAGGCCGATCGTGCCACCCTTGATCGCCTGGGCGATGCCCGGCAGCGACACCGTGCCGGTGAAGCCGTAGATCAGCGAGCAGCCATAGAGCAGCATGCCCGACGACAGGGCGCCGAGGACGAAATATTTCAGGCCGGCCTCGGTGGAACGCTCGTTGTCGCGATGGAACGAGGCGATGACATAGAGCGCCAGCGACATGAGCTCGAGGCCCATATAGAGGGCGATCAGGTCATTGGCCGAGATCATGATGCCCATGCCGGTGGCCGAGAGCAGCACCAGCACCGGGAATTCGAAGCGATCGATGCCCTCGCGGCGGAAATGATCCCAGGACAGCAGAAGCGCGGCCGCCGCACCGGCAAAGGCCAGCACCTTCATGAATTTGGCGAAGCCGTCGAGAATGAAGGAGCCGCCGAAGGTCAGGCGCGGCGCGCCGCCGATGGTGCAGGTGGCGATCGCCGCCACCACCAGCAGCAGGATCGCCGCGATGGTGACCGAGCCGGCGGATTTCTCGCCGGTGAAGACGCCGAACATGAGGAGCGCCATGGCGCCGACCGCCAGGATCAGCTCGGGCAGGACCGGGACGAGGTCGAGAAGCGGAGCGTTCATGGATCCCGTCCGATCAGCGCGGCAGAACGGCGGCGGCCTTGCCGGCCGCGGCGTTCGCCTGATTGTAGGATTCGACGAGCGCGTTCACCGCCACCTCGGAGGTGTTCAGCACCGGCGCCGGATAGAAGCCGAGCACGATCGTCAGCACCACCAGCGGCACCAGGATCACCAGCTCGCGCCGGTCGACATCGGTGATGGTCGTGAGCGACGGCTTGTCGAGCACGCCCCAGATCACCTGGCGGTAGAGCCAGAGCGCGTAGCAGGCCGAGAACACCACGCCCGAGGTCGCCAGGAAGGCCACCCAGGTATTGGTCTTGAACGTGCCGATCAGGGTGAGGAACTCGCCGACGAAACCGGACGTGCCGGGCAAGCCGACATTGGCCATGGTGAACACCATGAACACCACGGCATAGACGGGCATGCGGTTGACCAGCCCGCCATAGGCGGCGATCTCACGGGTATGCATGCGGTCGTAGACGACGCCGACGCAAAGGAACAGCGCGCCCGAGACGATGCCGTGCGACACCATCTGGAACACCGCGCCCTGGATGCCCTCGGCATTGCCGGAGAAGATGCCCATGGTCACGAAGCCCATATGGGCGACCGACGAATAGGCGATCAGCTTCTTGATGTCCTCCTGCATCATCGCCACCAGCGAGGTGTAGACGATGGCGATCACCGAGAGTGTGAACACGAAGGGCGCGAAGAAGGTCGAGGCCTCAGGGAACATCGGCAGCGAGAAGCGCAGGAAGCCGTAGCCACCCATCTTCAGGAGCACGCCGGCCAAGATCACCGATCCGGCGGTGGGCGCCTCCACGTGGGCGTCGGGCAGCCAAGTATGGACCGGCCACATCGGCATCTTCACCGCGAAGGAGGCGAAGAAGGCCACCCACAGCCAGAACTGCATGTTCCGTCCGAACACGGTCGGCCCGAGCTTCAGGAGCTCGACGATGTCGCTGGTGCCGGCGGTCCAGATCATCGCCATGATGGCCAGCAGCATCAGCACCGAGCCGAGCAGCGTGTAGAGGAAGAACTTGAACGAGGCGTAGATGCGCCGCTTGCCGCCCCAGATGCCGATGATCAGGAACATCGGGATCAGGCCGGCCTCGAAGAACAGGTAGAACAGCACGATGTCGAGCGCGCAGAACACGCCGATCATCAGCGTCTCGAGCACGAGGAAGGCGATCATATATTCCTTGACGCGCTTATCGATCGCTTCCCAGGACGCCAGGATGCAGAACGGCATCAGGAAGGTGGTCAGGATGATCAGCGGCAGGGAAATGCCGTCAATGCCCATGCGGTAGGAAATAACGCCGCCGAGCCAGCTGGCCTTCTCGACGAACTGGAACTCCGCGGTCGAGGCGTTGAACAGGGACAGCGGGATCAGCGATAGCCCGAAGGTCACGAGCGTCGTGAACAGCGCGATCATCCGGATATTGCGCTTGGCGGCCTCGTCTTCGCCGCGCACGGAGAAGACCAGCAGCGCGCCGAGCAGCGGCAGGAAGGTAATGATCGAAAGGATCGGAGCGTTCGACATCAGTGCAATCCGCCCGAGAACATGAACCAGGTGGCGAGCGCGGCGACGCCGATCAGCATGGCGAAGGCGTAGTGATAGAGATAACCGGTCTGGATCCGCACCACCCCGCGGGTGATGTCGACGACCCGCGCGGCGATGCCGTCAGGGCCGAAGCCGTCGATCAGCCAGCCATCGCCCTTCTTCCAGAAGAAGCGGCCGAGCGCGCGTGCCGGGCGCACGAAGATGACGTCGTAGAGCTCGTCGAAATACCACTTGTTGAGCAGGAACTGGTACAGGGCCGGATGGCGCCGGGCGATCTCGCCGGGCATTTGCGGGTGCCGGATATACATGTACCAGGCCAGCGCGAAACCGAGCGCCATCATGACGAAAGGCGTCCATGGCACCCAGCCGGGCACGTGGTGGAACTCTTCCATGATGTGATTGTCCGGCCGGAAGAACAGCGCTTCGCGGAAGAACTTCTCGACGCCGTGGTGGTCGGCGAACCAGTAGGCGAAGGAGAAGCCCGCGCAGACCGCGCCGATCGCCAGCAGGATCAGCGGGATCAGCATGACCGCCGGGCTCTCGTGCGGCTGGTGCGCGCCGTGGCCGTGATCGTCATGGCCGTGCGCGGCCGGCGCGTGGTCGTCGTGACCATGAGCGGCGTGAGCATGGCCGGCATGGGCGTGATCGTCATGACCATGGGCGTCGTGACCATGGGCCTCGGCCCAGCGCGGCTTGCCGTGGAAGGTCAGGAAGATCAGGCGCCAGGAATAGAACGAGGTCATGGCGGCCGCCACCACGGTCAGCGCGAAGGCATAGGGGCCCATCACGTTGTGCGAGGCATAGGCGACCTCGATGATCGCATCCTTCGAGTGATAGCCGGCGAAGCCGATATGCAGGAAGGGAATGCCGAAACCGGTCAGCGCCAGCGTGCCGATCAGCATCATCGCATAGGTGACTTTGATGTGCGGCGCGAGCCCACCCATGTTCCGCATGTCCTGCTCATGGTGCATCGCGTGGATGACCGAGCCGGCGCCGAGGAACAAGAGCGCCTTGAAGAAGGCGTGGGTGAACAGGTGGAAGATGCCGACCGAATAGGCGCCGGCGCCGAGCGCCACGAACATGTAGCCGAGCTGCGAACAGGTCGAATAGGCGATGACCCGCTTGATGTCGTTCTGGACCAGGCCGACGGTCGCCGCGAAGAAGGCGGTGGTCGCGCCGAAGAACATCACGACCGACAGCGCGGTCGGCGAATATTCGAAGACCGGCGACAGCCGCGCCACCATGAAGACACCGGCGGTGACCATGGTCGCGGCATGGATGAGCGCCGAGACGGGCGTCGGGCCTTCCATGGCGTCCGGCAGCCAAGTGTGCAGCAGGAACTGCGCCGACTTGCCCATGGCGCCCATGAACAGGAGCAGGCAGACCACGGTGAGCGCATCCCACTGGTGGCCGAGGAATTCCATCTTCTTGCCGACCAGGCCCTGGGCCGCGCCGAAAATGGTGTCGAACTCGATCGAGCCGGTGAGCTTGTAGAGGCCGAAAATGCCCAGCGCGAAGCCGAAATCGCCGACGCGGTTGACGATGAAGGCCTTCATGGCGGCGGCATTGGCCGAGGGCTTCTGGTACCAGAAGCCGATCAGCAGATAGCTCGCCAGACCCACGCCTTCCCAGCCGAAGAACATCTGCAGGAGGTCGTCGGCGGTCACCAGCATCAGCATGGCGAAGGTGAACAGCGACAGATAGGCGAAGAACCGCGGCCGATGCGGATCCTCGTTCATGTAGCCGATCGAATAGAGGTGGACGAGGAACGAGACGCTGTTGACCACCACCAGCATGACCGCGGTCAGCGTGTCGACACGCAGCGTCCAGGACACTTCGAGCGCGCCCGCCGAGATCCACGGGAACAGTTCGATGCTGGCGGTCTGGCCGCCGAAGCCGACCTGGAAGAAGGCGACCCAGGACAACAGGGCGGAAATGCCGAGCAGGCTGGTGGTGATGATTTCCGAGCCGCGCGCGCCGATGGCGCGGCCGAACAGCCCGGCGATCAGGAAGCCTGTGAGCGGCAGGAAGACGATGGCTTGATACATGTCCCCGTCAGCCCTTCATCATGTTGACGTCTTCGACCGCGATCGACCCGCGATTGCGGAAGAAGACCACGAGGATGGCCAGCCCGATGGCCGCCTCGGCGGCGGCGACGGTCAGCACCAGGAGCGCGAAGACCTGGCCGACGATGTCGCCCATATGGGTCGAGAAGGCGACGAAATTGATGTTCACCGACAGGAGGATCAGCTCGACCGACATCAGGATGACGATGATGTTCTTGCGGTTGAGGAAGATGCCCAGCACGCCGAGCGTGAACAGGATCGCGGCGACCGAGAGATAATGCGAAAGACCGATCGTCAGCATGGTCAGACCCCCTGCCCCGATTTGACCTTGACCACTTCGATGGCGGTCGCCGGCGTGCGCGCCGACTGCACCGCCGGGTCCTGCCGCTTGACGCCGACCTTGTGGCGAAGCGTCAGCACGATGGCGCCGATCATGGCGACCAGCAGGACGAGGCCCGAGGCTTGGAAGTAGAACAGGTACTTGGTGTAGAGCACCTGGCCGAGCGCCTCGGCATTGGTGACATTGGTCGGGATCGCCGCGACCACGGTGCGCGGCGAGCCGCCGCCGAGCGTCCAGGAGCCGAGCACCATGAGAAGCTCGGCCAGCACGACCAGGCCCAGCAGCACGCCGACCGGCAGATATTGCAGGAAGCCCTGGCGCAGCTCGGCGAAATCGACGTCGAGCATCATGACGACGAACAGGAACAGCACCGCCACCGCGCCGACATAGACCACGACCAGGATCATGGCGAGGAACTCGGCCCCCATCAGCACGAACAGCCCGGACGCGTTGACGAACGCCAGGATGAGGAAGAGCACGGAGTGCACAGGGTTGCGCGCGGCGATCACCATGAAGGCGGAGGCCACGAGCACGGCTGCGAATAGGTAAAAGAAGAGACCGGCGAGCATGCTGCCCCTTTGCCCCGTTCCTGTTCTCGATGACGGTTGGGACTCAAATCGGTCCGCGCGCGCCGTTCTTAAGGTCCAAGTTGGAACGCGTCCAGACAGCAAAGCCCGGATGCATCCCTCACATTCACTTCAGCCGCGCGGCGAACCGCCCGGCCGAGACCGTCACCGATAGGGTGCGTCGAGCACCTGATTGGCGGCGATCTCCCGTTCCCAGCGGTCGCCATTGGCGAGCAGCCGGTCCTTGTCGTAGTAGAGCTCTTCGCGCGTTTCGACGGCGAATTCGAAGTTCGGTCCTTCGACGATCGCATCGACCGGGCAGGCTTCCTGGCAGAAGCCGCAATAGATGCACTTCACCATGTCGATGTCGTAACGGGTGGTGCGGCGCGTGCCGTCATTGCGGCGCGGACCGGCCTCGATGGTGATCGCCTGGGCCGGGCAGATCGCTTCGCACAGCTTGCAGGCGATGCAGCGTTCCTCACCGTTCGGATAGCGGCGCAACGCATGCTCGCCCCGGAAGCGCGGCGAGATCTGCCCCTTCTCGAAGGGATAGTTGATGGTCGCCTTCGGCTTGAAGAAATAGCGCATCGACAGGAAGAAGGCCGAGACGAATTCCTTCAGGAATACCGCCTTGGCCGCCTGGTCGAGCCGCATTGCCGACGCCATGGGACCTCTCCTCGGATGGTTCGCGCGCTTCTCGCGAGCGAACCTGAACATCACTACCGGCCAGCCGCGATGCGGGCCGACCGAACCTTGAACCGTCAGGCCCGGCGCCTCAGGGCGCCCAGCCGGTGATCTGCAGCGTGGCGGCGACCACGACGACCATGGCGAGCGAGATCGGCAGGAACACTTTCCAGCCGAGCCGCATCAACTGGTCGTAGCGGTAGCGCGGCACGAAGGCCTTCACCATGGCGAACATGAAGAAGACCATGGAAACCTTGAGCACGAACCAGACCACGCCCGGCACCCAGGTGAAGGGCGCGAAGGGGAACGGCGGCAGCCAGCCCCCGAGGAACAGGATCGTGGTCAGCGAACACATGGTCATGATCGCCACATATTCGGCCAGCATGAACATCATGTAGGGGGTCGAGGCATATTCGACCATGAAGCCGGCGACCAGCTCGGATTCGGCTTCCGGCAGGTCGAAGGGCGGCCGGTTGGTCTCGGCCAGCGCCGAAATGAAGAAGATCACGAAGACCGGGAACAGCGGCAGCCAGAACCAGCCGAACATACCGATGCCCTTGTCCTGCGCCTTGACGATGTCGCTCAGATTGAGCGAGCCGACGCAGAGCAGCACGCAGATGATCACGAAGCCGATCGAGACCTCGTAGGACACCATTTGCGCGGCCGAACGCAGCGCGCCGAGGAAGGGATATTTCGAGTTCGACGCCCAACCGCCCATGATGACGCCGTAAACGCCGAGCGACGACACCGCGAAAATGAAGAGGATGCCGACATTCAGGTCGGCGATCGCCCAGCCGTCGGATAGCGGGATGACCGCCCAGGCGGCGAGCGCCAGGATGACGCTGACCAGCGGCGCGAGCAGGAACACGCCCTTGTTGGCGCCGGAGGGAATGACCGGCTCCTTGAATACGAATTTCAAGAGATCCGCGAAGGACTGCAGCAGGCCGAACGGCCCGACCACGTTGGGGCCGCGGCGCAGCTGCACCGCCGCCCAGATCTTGCGATCGGCGAGCAGGATGAAGGCGACGAAGACCAGCAGCGCGACCATCAGCACCAGGCTTTGGATCGCGATCAGCAGCAGCGGCCAGAGATTGGTCCAGAAAAATTCCATCGTCTCACTCCGCCGCGATTGCGGCCGGACCGCGGGCCAGCGCCGAGCATTCCGCCATGGTGGCGGAGGCGCGGGCGATAGGGTTGGTCAGGTAGAAATCGTCGATCGCGACCTTGAAGGGCTGGGGCTCGATCGCCCCGCCCTTGGCCGCCAGGGCGGCGAGCGGGCCGGCATCGGCTGCGCTGAGCGCACCGATCCGCAGCGTGCCCGGATGGTCCCGGCCCATCGCCGCGCGCAGGGCGCCGAGCGAATCGAACGGCAGCTTGACGCCGAGCGCTTCCGACAGCGCCCTCAGGATCGCCCAGTCTTCCTTGGCCTCGCCCGGCGCGAAGCCGGCGCGCTTGATCGCCTGGACCCGGCCCTCGGTATTGACGGTCAGGCCCGACTTCTCGGTATAGGTCGCGCCCGGCAGGATGACGTCGGCGCGATGCGCGCCACGGTCGCCATGGGTGCCGATATAGACGACGAAGGAGCCCTCGGCGATGTCGATCTCGTCGGCGCCGAGATTGAACAGCACGTCGACGCCACCGCCCTTGGCCATGGCCTGGGCATCGAGCCCGCCCTCGCCCGGCACCAGGCCGAGATCGAGCGCGCCGACGCGCGCGGCCGCCGTGTGCAGCACGGCAAAGCCGGTCCAGCCGTCCTTGATCGCGCCGACCGAGGTCGCCGCATGCGCCGCCAGCGACAGGATCGCGGCGCCGTCGGCGCGGGTCAACGCGCCCTGCCCGACAATGATCAGCGGCTTCTGTGCGCCACGCAGCACTTCGGCGAAGGAATGCTTGCCGGACACGATGTCCGCCAGCGTCTCCGGACCGGCGCCGAGATAGTCGTAAGCGTAGGTCAGGTCGACCACTTCGCCGATCACGCCGACCTTCAGGTTGCCCATGCGCCAGCGCTTGCGGATGCGCGCGTTGACGAGCGAGGCTTCCTTGCGCGGATTGGAGCCGACGATGAGGATGGCATCCGCCTCCTCGATACCGGCAATGCCCGGATTGAACAGATAGGACGCGCGGCCGAGCGACGGGTCGAGCCGGGTGCCATCCTGCCGGCCGTCGATATGAACCGAGCCGAGCCCGGCGATCAGGCCCTTCAGCGCATACATTTCCTCGAGCGTCGCCAGGTCGCCGGCGATCGCGCCGGTCTTGGCACCGCCGACCGCCTTGACCTGCGCGGCGATCGCCGCGAAGGCCTCGCCCCAGGAGGCCGGACGCAGCCGGCCGTTCTCGCGCAGATAGGGCCGGTCGAGGCGCTGGGTGCGGATGCCGTCGGCGATATGCCGCGTCTTGTCCGAAATCCATTCCTCGTTGACCGCCTCGTTGAGGCGGGGCAGCACGCGCATCACCTCGCGGCCGCGGCTGTCGACACGAATGGCCGAGCCGACCGCGTCCATCATGTCGGTCGATTCGGTCTTCAACAGCTCCCACGGGCGCGCATTGAAGGCGAAGGGCTTGGAGGTCAGCGCGCCGACCGGGCAAAGGTCGACGACATTGCCCTGCAGCTCCGACGTCATGGCATGTTCGAGATAGGTGGTGATCTCGGCGTCCTCGCCGCGGCCGATCAGGCCGAGCTCGGAAATGCCGGCGACCTCGGTGGTGAAGCGGACGCAGCGCGTGCAGTGAATGCAGCGCGTCATCACCGTCTTGACCAGCGGGCCGATATATTTGTCTTCGACCGCGCGCTTGTTCTCGTGATAGCGCGACTTGTCGACGCCATAGGCCATCGCCTGGTCCTGCAGGTCGCACTCGCCGCCCTGGTCGCAGATCGGGCAATCCAGCGGGTGGTTGATGAGCAGGAACTCCATCACCCCTTCGCGCGCCTTCTTCACCAGCGGCGTGCGGGTGTTGATGACCGGCGGCTCGCCGTTCGGGCCCGGGCGCAGGTCGCGGACATTCTGCGCGCAGCTGGCGATCGGCTTGGGCGAACCCTTCACCTCGACCAGGCACATCCGGCAATTGCCGGCGATCGACAGTCGCTCGTGGTAGCAGAAGCGTGGAATCTCGGCGCCCGCCGCCTCGCACGCCTGCATCAGCGTGTACTCGGCCGGTACTTCGATCTCTTGCCCGTCGACGATCAGCTTCGCCATCGGCCTTCCCATTCGGTCGGTTCGGGCCGCGCCGAAGCGCGACCTTGTGATGTCAATCCGACGCTCGCGGACGCCTCATGCGGCCAGCGACCGTCCCGGTCCCTATCCCATCCGCCGCCCGGCTCCAAGGTCGCAAGACCCTGGCCCGGGCGGCGGAGGCACTCAAATCTCCGTCCGGCTCTTCGCCTTGGTCTGGCGCGGAGCCTTCTTCTTGTCGCCGGACGCGGCGGCAGCCGCCACCGGCTTGTCGTCCGAGATCGCGGCTTTGACCGGCGAAACCGCCTTGGCCGGTGCAGCCGCTTCCACGGCCGCTTTCGGCTTGGGCGGCGTTCCGGCCGGCTTCGGCGCGGCCACGACGGGCGCGGCCAGGACGGGCGCGGCAACGGGCGCCGCGATCACTGGGGCGACCACTGGCGCTTCGGCCGCCGGTTGCACCGTGGCGGTCGATTTCGGCTTGGCCGGCACATCAGGCGAAGCGGCCTTCGACGGCAGCGCGGCCGGCTTCGGCGCGGCTTGCACCGGCAAAGCCTGCGCGGCGATCACCGGTTCGGTGACCGGCACCGGCATGACCGGAGCAGCCACCGGCGTCTCGGCGACGACCGGGGAGGCTGCGACGGGCTTGGCGACCGGCAAAACCTCGGCGGCGACAGGCGTCTCGACGACCGGCTTGGCGGGCGCCGCAACCACCGTAGCGGACGCCGCGACCGGAGCCGCCGCGACCTTGGACTGCGCTGCCTTGGCCGGCCCCTGTCCGGCCTTTGCGATCTCCGGCTTGACCACCTTGGCCTTGACGACTTTCGGCACGACCACCTTGGCCGGCTTCGGCACGACCACGTCGGGCACCACGCTCAGATGCGGCACCGCGACCTTGGCCTTGGCCGGCGCGCTCGCCGCTGGCTTGTCTTCGCTCTGCGGCAGAGCCGCGGGCGCGAAGGCCCGCATCACGCCGATACCGACACCCCAAAAGGCCACCCAGCCGGTCATCGCGACCGTCATCGGCAGCACCGCCGCGGCGACCATCGGACCCGCCATTTGCTCGGCAGCCCGATAGGCCCTGGGCCCACGCCCGAACATTGCATTCACGTCCACGACCGGAAGCGACATGGCTTTCACCCTGTTCTCGTTGCGCACTTGCACTGCGGTCTTGATGGACATTTCCTCTTGAATCTCGCCCTGTTCTACTCGGCCGCCACCAGTCGATCCGGGTGCGGGTTCGCGGCATAGGCGTCGATCTTTTTTTCGATCTCGCCGCGGAAGTGACGGATGAGGCCCTGCACCGGCCACGCCGCGGCATCGCCGAGCGCGCAGATGGTGTGGCCTTCGACCTGCCCCGCGACATCGAGGAGCATGTCGATTTCTTTCTTGTGCGCACGGCCTTCGGACATGCGCGTCAGCACGCGCCACATCCAGCCGGTGCCCTCGCGGCACGGCGTGCACTGGCCGCAGCTCTCATGCTTGTAGAAATAGGAGATGCGGGTGATCGCCCGCACCACGTCGGTCGACTTGTCCAGCACGATGACGGCCGCCGTGCCGAGGCCCGATTTCAGCGCGCGCAGCGCGTCGAAATCCATCGGCGCGTCCCAGATCTCGTGGGCCGGCACCAGCGGCACCGACGACCCGCCCGGGATGACCGCCAGCAGGTTGTCCTTGCCGCCGCGAATGCCGCCGCAATGCTTCTCGACCAGTTCCGAGAAGGGAATGGACATCGCCTCTTCGAAGGTCGCCGGCTTGTTCACATGGCCGGAAACGCAGAACAGCTTGGTGCCGACATTGTTGGGCCGCCCGAAGCCGGCGAACCAGGCCGGGCCGCGGCGCAGGATGGTCGGCACGACCGCGATCGATTCGACGTTGTTGACCGTCGTCGGGCAGCCATAGAGGCCCATATTGGCCGGGAATGGCGGCTTCAGGCGCGGCTGGCCCTTCTTGCCCTCGAGGCTTTCGAGCAGCGCGGTTTCCTCGCCGCAGATATAGGCGCCGGCGCCGTGATGCACGTAGAGATCGAAATCCCAGCCGTTCTTGTTGCCCTTGCCGAGCAGGCCGGCGTCATAGGCCTCGTCGATGGCGCGCTGCAGCGCCTCGCGCTCGCGGATGAACTCGCCGCGCACATAGATATAGCCGACATGGGCGCCCATGGCGCAGCCGGCGATCAGGCAGCCCTCGACCAGCGTATGCGGGTCGTTGCGCAGGATCTCGCGGTCCTTGCAGGTGCCGGGCTCGGATTCGTCGGCATTGACGACGAGATAGCTCGGCCGGCCATCCGACTGCTTGGGCATGAACGACCATTTCAGGCCGGTCGGGAAGCCGGCGCCGCCGCGGCCGCGCAAGCCGGAATCCTTGACCTGCTGGATGATCCAGTCGCGCCCCTGGGTGATGAAACCCTTGGTGCCGTCCCAATGGCCGCGCGCGATCGCGCCCTTCAGGCTCTTGTCGTGGAAGCCGTAGATATTGGTGAAGATGCGGTCCTTGTCGGCGAGCATCATCTCACTCCTTCACGGACGGCTGATCGGCCGCCGACGTCTTGGGGGCCGCCTTCTTGGCCGGGGTCTTCTTGGCCGCAGGTTTGTCGGTCGCCGCCGCCCCATCAGGGGTCGCCGCGTTGAACGGCAGGTCGTGCAGCGTCAGCGCGCCGCCCGCGGGCTCGGCGCCGTGGCGGCCGTTCTGCGGGCCGGGCGCCGGCTTCTCGCCGCGCGCGAAGGCGTCGAGCACCTTCTCGAAGCTTTCAGGGGTCAGATCCTCATAGGTGTCGGAAAACACCTGGATCATCGGCGCGTTGACGCAGGCGCCGGCGCATTCGACCTCTTCCCACGAAAAAGCGCCGTCTTCCGACAGATGGAACTGGTCGTGATGGATGCGCGACTTGCAGATCTTGATCAGGTCTTCGGCGCCGCGCAGCATGCAGGGCGTGGTGCCGCAGACCTGGACATGGGCCTTGGTGCCCACCGGCTGCAGCTGGAACATGGTGTAGAAGGTGGCGACCTCGAACACGCGGATATAGGGCATGCCCAACATGTCGGCGATATATTCGATCGCCGCCTTCGGCAGCCAATAGGCATGCTGTTCCTGGGCGCGCCACAGGAGCGGGATCACGGCGGAAGCCTTCCGCTCGACCGGGTACTTGCCCATGGTTTCCGTCGCCCAGGCAAGATTCTCCGCCGTGAAGGCGAAGGAGGCCGGTTGGACCTCGTCAGGGGCAAGTCTGCGGACGCTCATCGGTCGATGCTCTCGTGATTGTCGTCAGTTCAGCGGAATGCAGGGAAGCGCGGTCAGCCGCGCCGGCGGATCCGCCTGATTGGTTCCCCGTGCGCCGGTGACGACGCAGATGAAGGCCCTGGCGCCCTGCTGGACGGTCAGCACCACCTCGCCCGGCCGCCCGTTATTGGTCGAGGACGAGATCGCGAAACCCGAATTGATCAATTCGCCCAGCGGCTTACCGGCCGACATGTCGAGCGCCTGCGCCCGGGCCTCGGAGCCGACCGAGACCATCGCCAGAAGCGACATCGCCGACAGGCGCATGACGGTCATCGATCGACCTCCCCGAAGACGATGTCGATCGAGCCGAGGATCGCCGAGACGTCGGCCAGCATGTGGCCCTTGCACAGGAAGTCCATCGCCTGCAGGTGGGCGAAGCCCGGCGCGCGGATCTTGCAGCGATAGGGCTTGTTGGAGCCATCGGCGACCAGATAGACGCCGAACTCGCCCTTGGGCGCCTCGACCGCGGCATAGACCTCGCCGGCCGGCACGTGGAAGCCCTCGGTATAGAGCTTGAAGTGGTGGATCAGCGCTTCCATCGAGCGCTTCATCTCGCCGCGCTTCGGCGGCACCACCTTCTGGTCCTTGGCCGAGACCGGCCCCGGCGTCTCGCGCAGCAGCTTGGTCACCTGCTTCATGATCCGGACCGACTGGCGCATCTCTTCCATGCGGATGAGATAACGGTCGTAGCAGTCGCCGTTCTTGCCGATCGGGATGTCGAAATCGAGCTCGGCATAACATTCATAGGGCTGCGACTTGCGCAGGTCCCAGGGCGTGCCGGACCCGCGGATCATCACGCCGGAAAAGCCCCAGGCCCAGCATTCCTCGATCGACACGACGCCGATATCGACATTGCGCTGCTTGAAGATGCGGTTGGGCGTCAGCAGCGCGTCGAGATCGTCGACCACTTTCAGGAACGGGTCGCACCAGGCTTCGATATCGTCGACCAGCTTCACCGGCAGGTCCTGGTGCACGCCGCCGACGCGGAAATAGGCCGCGTGCATGCGCGAGCCGGAGGCGCGCTCGTAGAAGATCATCAGCTTCTCGCGCTCCTCGAAGCCCCAGAGCGGCGGCGTCAGCGCGCCGACATCCATGGCCTGGGTGGTCACGTTGAGCAGATGCGAGAGGATGCGGCCGATTTCGCTGTAGAGCACGCGGATCAGCTGGGCCCGGCGCGGCACCTCGATGCCGAGCATGCGCTCGACCGCCAGGCAGAAGGCATGTTCCTGGTTCATCGGCGCGACATAGTCGAGCCGGTCGAAATAGGGGATCGCCTGCAGATAGGTCTTGGTCTCGATCAGCTTCTCGGTGCCGCGATGCAGCAGGCCGATATGCGGATCGACACGCTCGACCACCTCGCCGTCGAGCTCCATCACCAGGCGCAGCACGCCGTGCGCGGCCGGATGCTGCGGGCCCCAGTTGAAGGTGAAGTTACGAATGTCGTGTTCGCCCATCTCGGTCCCCGCTCAGCTCGCCTTCGCCTTCTCGTCACCGGGCAGCACGTAATCCGTACCCTCCCATGGTGACAGGAAATCGAACTGGCGGAATTCCTGGGCAAGCCGGACCGGCTCGTAGACGACCCGCTTCTGCTGGTCGTCGTAGCGGACCTCGACGAAACCGGAGGTCGGAAAGTCCTTGCGCAGCGGATGGCCGTCGAAACCGTAATCGGTCAAGAGCCGCCGCAAATCCGGATGGCCGGTGAACAGCACGCCATAGAGATCATAGGTCTCACGCTCGAACCAGACGGCGCCCGGGAAGACCGGCGTGATCGAGGCGACCGGCGTCGTCTCGTCGGCCTGCACCTTCACGCGGATCCGCGAATTCTGCTTCGGTGACAGGAAGTGGTAGACCACGTCGAAACGCTTGGCCCGGCCCGGATAATCGACGCCGCAGACGTCGATGATGTTCCAGAACTGGCAGCGCGCGTCGTCACGCAGGAAAGTCACCACTTTGGTGATCTCGGCTGCTTCCGCGGTCAGGGTCAGTTCGCCAAAGGCGACCACGGCACCGGTCACGGCACCGGGCAACGCCTGCACGATATAGTCGCCGAGATCGTTCAAGAGCAGCCCCTCGCCACCGATCGCCATATTCCGCGTTCCCACATTCCCAAGCACTTCAAAACCCAAGCTAGCCGGCTGACTCACAAGTGGTCTCGAATGACGGCAGTCTGACCCAAAATCCATCCAGATTGCAGCGTTCGATCCGTAAGCGCGCTTCGGTTGAAAAAAACGTCAAATGACATGTCTTCCGTACATTGCGCACAATTCCCTGGTGCACGACGCGCAATCTATTGCGCGACAACCTCGACCATCGGCCGCCGAAATCCCACCCGTCACCATCACTGGCGACGCCCCCGTGAAACACCCCGCCCCTGCAAAAACACACAGTTGCAGATCGGAGCCTGCGTTTTGAATCGGCATCGTCAAATTCGGCCGAATAACAGCGCCCTTCGATCATATCCTCACCGTCCGCCACAGCAGGGACGGACCACGCACCCATCGAGGCTGCCACCAGCAAAAGTGCTCTGCTGAACCTCGTCATCCCCTCACCGCTCGATCGTGCCGGTGCGGCGGATCTTCTTCTGCAGAAGCAGCACGCCGTAGAGCAGCGCTTCCGCCGTCGGCGGGCAGCCCGGCACGTAGATGTCGACCGGAACGACCCGGTCGCAGCCGCGCACGACCGCGTAGGAATAATGATAGTAGCCGCCGCCATTGGCGCAGGAGCCCATCGAGATGACGTAGCGCGGCTCGGGCATCTGGTCGTAGACCTTGCGCAGCGCCGGCGCCATCTTGTTGGTCAGCGTGCCCGCGACGATCATCACGTCCGACTGGCGCGGCGAGGCGCGCGGCGCGAAGCCGAAACGCTCGACGTCGTAGCGCGGCATGGACAGCTGCATCATCTCGACCGCGCAGCAGGCGAGCCCGAAGGTCATCCACATGAGCGAGCCGGTGCGCGCCCAGTTGATCAGGTCGTCGGTGGCGGTGACGATGAAGCCCTTGTCGGCGAGCTCGTTATTGATCCCCGAGAAGAACGGGTCGGCCGAGCCTATGGGCTTGCCGTCGAGGCCGAGCAGGCCTTTGGGTGCGGGAGCGACGATCGGATCGCCGCGGTCGAGGGCGGTTGCCATGGGTCAGAACCTCAATCCCAAACGTCTCAAGTTCGAGCGCATCAGTCCCATTCCAACGCGCCCTTCTTCCACTCGTAGATGAAGCCGATCGTCAGCACGCCGAGGAAGGACATCATCGACCAGAAGCCGAACCAGCCGACGCTCTTGAAGGCGACCGCCCAAGGGAACAGGAAGGCGACTTCGAGGTCGAAGATGATGAACAGGATGGCGACCAGGTAGAAGCGCACGTCGAACTTCATGCGTGCATCGGCGAAGGCGTTGAAACCGCACTCATAGGCCGACAGCTTCTCGGGATCCGGATTCGCATAGGCGATCAGGAAGGGCGCGACCAGCAGCGCCAGCCCGATGACGGCGGCAAGGGCGATGAAAATAACGAGCGGTAGATAGTCGCTCAGAAGCTCGTTCACTGGCTGCTCTCCACGCCTCGATCGCAGGTTTTCCGGCCTGCGTGCGACATTTGCCCCGTGCCTTACTCCCTCGCCTGTTGCGGTGCAAGCAGCGGGGGCCGCGGAAGGATCACATTCCTTAGAAACGTTATGAGGAAAATGCAGGGCTCAGAAATCGGCACGCAAACTGAGCTGGGGAACGATCAGCCAGCGCGAATAGCGCACCTCCGGCGCGCTCGACCAGCGATTCTCGTAAGCCAGGAATGCCGAAACCTGCACCCCCTTGCGGATCTCGTAGCGGGCTCCGGCCGCGACATTGGCGACCACGTCGTTGCGCGTCGAGGTCCAGTGCGGCACGTGCCGCTGGTCGATCTTGGGCACGAAGACCAGGTCGAGCTGTTCGTTGATCCTATAGAAGAAGGGCAGCGCGATCTGGATCTTCGAGCGCTCCTTCTGGGAATCGGTCGAGAACCGGTAGGCCAGCATGATCCTGGGTGACACCGACCAGGGCGTGCCCGCGAAGGCGTAGCTGCGCGACAGCTGGGTCTGGAACTCCAGTCCGGTCGCCGACGGGCTGTTGAACAGCCCGTCCCAGGACGGCGTCGCCTCCATCGTGCCGGACCAGGAGAGGTCGCCGAAATTCCGGCTCAACGTCAATCCGCCGGCAAAACCCGAGGCACCGACGATGAAAGGCCGGCCCGCCAGGCCCACTTGCGTCAGGACATAGGATTCGACCGCGCTATCCGCGTCGATCTG
This sequence comes from Hyphomicrobiales bacterium, assembly GCA_017304475.1. Classification (GTDB taxonomy): domain Bacteria; phylum Pseudomonadota; class Alphaproteobacteria; order Rhizobiales; family Phreatobacteraceae; genus Phreatobacter. The sequence goes on from JAFKKV010000017.1 coordinate 209,882, forward strand.
CCGGCGCATCGCGACGCGGAAGCCGGGAATCACCACGAAATTGGGCGGCCTGCCGTTGAGAATATCCGGATCGGGAAAATCGAAATCGGCCGCGGACGCCGGCACGGCCACGGCCGCGGCCATGGCGAGAATCACCAGCGCGGCGCCTTGGCGAAGGCCCGACCTGTTCGGCATGACGCCGCGCCCCCTGTCCAACGCAGCCCGAAGAAGACGGTCAGGTTGGCTGAGTTCGTCTCGCGGCTCAAGCCTCCGGTACAGACACCGCACCGTTTTCCGTCGACCGCGCATGGCGCGGGGGCCGGACAGGCGCGGCGAGGTTTTTCGCGAGGTGGACGGCGTGGATGTCAGGGACAAGCCCGGCCAAGGCAAGAGCCGTCCCGGCAACAGGGGCGCCGCATCGGCCGACGCAGGCCCCGGGCCCCGCCCGGCCTGCGGTGAGTTCAACACATCGTCCTGCCCGGGCTTGGGCCCGGGCAGCCAGGACTTGTTCGCGAAAGATCAGCCCGTCATGACACCGTCCGGCAACACTAGCTGCCGGATGACCGCCTGGCGCCGGCCAGCGCCAATTGGCGCCGCACCGACATGAAGTTCGGCGTGGCGATCGTCGGAGCCTTGGCCCGCTCGGCGATTTCGGCCATCTCGGCCATGGCGAGGTCGAGAAAATGGATCACCAGGCCATGACGCTGCGGGTCGGCCAGGCCGCGCAATTCGCACAGCATGCCGACGAGATAGTCTTCGCGATTGGCGGAGAGTTGATTGTGGTCGTAGCTCATGACGGCAACCTCACTGCAGGAGTTCGGGAACGCGGACCGAGTGCTTGTGCGCGGCGGGAATGTTGCGGTCGATCAGCACGTCGAGCGCCTGCGAGGTGATCTCCATCGCCGCGGAAACGGCGATTTCGTTCTCCACCCGGGTCGGCAGGCCGAGCGGCCGCGCCTTGATGCCGAGCCGGTCGAAGCGCAGCAGCCAGTCGGGATGGCCCTGCCAGGTCAGCGTATCCACGTCGTTGTCGAGGCAATGTTCGAACACCGCCCTCAGCATCTCGCCCGAGCCGAACGACCAGCGACCATCGCCGCGCACGGGCGCGGCGATGCAGAGCCGCGTCCACTCCCAGATCTGCGGCCCCCTGGGAATGCCGCGCGGCGCCAGATAGGGATAAACATTGGCCAGGAGATGGGGATAGATCGTCGGCAGGATGCGCGAATAGACGGCCACCTGTCCGTCCTTGACCAGCAGGACATGCTGGGCATGGGCGTGGTCGAACTCGTCGATCTCCCGCCCGTCCCGGTGCCGGAGGCTCTCCCAGCCCTTTTCTTCGACGAAGACCTGGTGCCGAAGCTGGAACGCCTGGTCCATCAGCCGCGGAAAGCGACCGACATCGGTGCCTTCGATGATGAAAAGCTCCATCGCGAACCTCCTCTTTGCGGCAGAAGCAAAGAGGAGGGTTCAGCCGGGCCTATCGGGAATCAACTACCGAGAACTGGGTAATTGACCACGCTCCCGGCGCAGGGGATGATGCCTGAGCGAAGCGCCTGCGCGGTCGTCCGGTTCAATGGATGATGCCGGCCCGGAGCGCCCTGGCGACCAGCTGCGGCTTGTTTCCGCAGCGCATTTTCCGCTCGGCCGAATGGATGTGCTTGACGACGGTCGCCTCGGCGATGCCGATGATCTCGCCGATCTCCCAGGACGTCTTGCCTTCGGCGGTCCAGCGCACGCATTCGGTCTCGCGCGGGCTCAGCACCGACTTGTCGCCGTTCATGATCTGGCGCGGCCTCAGCGCCATATAGCCATACATGCTGATCAAATGCAGGGCGGCCTGGTCGCGCGTCGAGATCTCGTAGCGGTCGCAGCCGAAGGAGACGGCGGCTTCGAAACCGTCGGTATCGTGAATCGGCACGATCAGGCCGTCGCGAAGCCCGAAATCACCGGCCTCGTCGAGCACCTTGAGCTGGTCACGCTTGAGATTCGGCGACCGCGTGTCGGTCCAGCGGAACGGATCGCGGCTCTGCAGCACGCGGTGCAGCGCCGGATCGAACCGGCCATAATTCAATTCGTTGTAGCGCTCCCACCACCCTTCCGGCCATTGATGCATCATGACCAGGGGTTGCAGCCGTTCGCCGATAATCGGTACGCCGGAGACGATCACCGATGAAAAGCCGAAATTGGCCATCGTCTTGGTGAGCTCGCCGAAAATGACGGCAGGGTCGGTTTCATCGCGCAAACGGTCGGTGACGTCGAACGCATAGCGGTCAACATCGAATGCCCCATCGCTGTTCATGGTTCCAGCCCGCAACAAGGTGCATTCACAATCCTAGATCGAACGCATCTTTTTACCACAAGTCAATCGGTGGCGCAGAGCCCATCTTCTACAACCGCCCACACGCTCGAGTTGATCAAAACGAGAACGTGTAAGATTGGAGGTATCATACTATTGATCCGATCACCTTGAGCCCATTTTTTAGGCGCCGAATCGTATCGGATTGTGCACTGCCCTGCCCCGCCGCTGCGCCAAATGGCGGCGGCGCGCCATTCTCGCGAAAGAGCGCTTGCCGCAGGTGCTGAGCAACCGCCCGCCAGCGAAATGGCGGCGGGCGCCGACAAGAGAACAAAAAGGGATCGAGAGGGTTCGTGTCTTCCGGACCGGCGCGTCCCTGCCGGAAGGCAGGTCGCGAAGTGGAGGTCCAGATATTCCCCTTAGACTTTCAAGGGGAAGAGTGGCGCGGGCGACGGGACTCGAACCCGCGACCTCCGGCGTGACAGGCCGGCACTCTAACCAACTGAGCTACGCCCGCGCGGTCTCGGCGGTTTGTTCCGCCGAGGTCGCGGTGGATACGGGAGCGCCCCGACCATGTCAAGGCGCATCGACGTCCTCCTGTGCATAGATTTCGCAATCCGCCGCGCCGGGCCGTTTTGGCGCGGCCTCCTCTTCCCTCTCCGCGGCGCCGCCGCCGCGTATTCGCGGCCGTGCGAACGTCTTGGCCAGTATCACCGGCCGGCCGAACCGGAAGGCCGGACGTCGTCGCATCGGTTCGACCGATGATTTTCATGATTTGCCGCCCGATCCCGCCGCTCCCTTGCGGGACGAGACAGGAGATCCCCGGCTCGAAACCAGCACGGCTAGGAATATTTCGCCCCGATTAGACGATTGTTAACCGTGAAGCGGCGTCATGACCGCGGGAAAAAAGACTGGCGCCGCCCGACGACGCCAGACGGCGCATTGGGGGGCCGGGTCGATGGTTCTGGGTAAGATGTTCAAGCTCCGCACGATTGGAGCCAAGCTGATGCTGTCGATGACGGCAACCGCCCTGGCCGCGGCGGCCGCGGTCGGATTCGCCGGCTACAGACAGCAGCAGTCCTTGAGCGACCTGGCGATCGAACAGGCGCTCATCCAGCGCTATGAAGCGATTGTCGCGGCCATGGCCGAACAGGGCCAGCGGGCGCTTGGAACAGCCCTGTCGATCGCCAACGATCCGCGCGTCGGCGCGGCGTTCAACAGCGACGACCGCCCTGCTCTGCTCAACCGGTTCAAGACCCTGTCGACATCGCTGCGCGGCGATCTCGGCCTCGCGCTGATCAGTTTCCAGAAAACCGACGGCACGAATCTGGCGCGCGTCCATGCACCCGACGCCCATGGCGACAACGTGCTCGGCCGCCGGCACATGATCCGCGATGCGATTCGCTCGGGCCGCACGCTGGTCGGCATCGAGCCGGGCCGCGACAATATCAGCATCTTCGCCAGCGTCCCGACGCTGCACGAGGGTGCGGTCGTCGGCATCACCGATATCGGCGCCGTGCTCGGCGCGGACTTCCTGGCCGACCTGAAGCGCCGCTTCAACGTCGACGTCGCCATGCACCTCGTCCAGGACGGCAAGGTGGCGACGCTCGGCGCGACCTTCCCCGACAAGACCCTGCTCGACGGCGCGACCCACCAGGCCGCGCTCGCGCAGCCCACGGCATGGCGCGCGGCGAGCCTTGCCGGACGTCCGACCGCGATCCTCGCCGGCCCCTTGAGGAACTATTCCGGCGCGCCGATCGGCACGGTGGAGGTCGCCCTCGACACCAGCGCCTTCGTGACGGCACGCGACCAGGCCATGCTGGTGCTGCTCGGCGTGCTCGCGGCGGTGGCGCTGGCCGGCCTCGCGGTCGCCCTGATGCTGACCCGCCATCTCGGCCAGCCGGTCGGCGTGCTGAACCAGACCATGCTGGCGCTCGCCGGCGGCGACCACGGCCGCGCCGTGCCCTCGACCGGGCGCAGCGACGAGATCGGCGCCATGGCCCGTTCGGTCGAAGTGTTCCGGACCAACGCCATCGAGCGCGAACGCCTGGAGGCGGACACGCTGAGCGAGGCCGCCGCCCGCCGCGACCGCCAGACGAAGATCGATGCGCTCGTCCGCAACTTCAGCGATTCGATCGGGCCGGTGCTGCAGGGCGTCGGCGACAATGCCCGCCAGATGGAAGAGACCGCCCGCACGCTCACCGGCATCGCGGCCTCCGCCTCCGGCCAGGCCGACGAAGCCGCCGGCGCCTCCAAACAGGCCTCCAGCAACGTCCAGTCGGTCGCCGCTGCGTCGGAAGAGCTCTCCGCCTCGATCAACGAGATCGCCGCCCAGGTGGCCCAGACCAACGAGGTGGTGGTGCGGGCGAGCCGCGAGGCCGGTGGTGCCAATGAACGGGTCAAGGCGTTGGCCGATGCCGCCGGCCGCATCGGCGCGGTGCTCGGCCTGATCCGCGACATCGCCGAACAGACCAATCTGCTCGCGCTGAACGCCACCATCGAGGCGGCACGCGCGGGCGAGGCCGGCCGCGGCTTCGCCGTGGTGGCGAGCGAAGTGAAGTCACTCGCCGGCCAGACCGCCAAGGCGACCGAGGAGATCGCCGCCCAGATCAGTTCGGTGCAGCAGGAAACCGGCACGGCGGTCGCGACCATCGAGGCGATCGCCGGCACCATGGACGAGGTCGCGAATTATGCCTCGGCGGTCGCAGCCGCCATCGAGCAGCAGCGCGCCGCCACCGGCGAAATCTCGCAGAACGTCCAGGCCGCCGCGACCGGCACGGCACGCGTGGTCGACAATATCACCGGCGTCACCGCGGTCTCCGCCGAGACCAACCAGTCCGCCGAGCAGGTGCTGGTCGCCGCCCGCAGCCTGTCGGATCAGGCCGGCACGCTCGGCCGCTCCATCGAGAGCTTCCTGAGCGAGGTCCGGGCGGCCTGACCAGGCCTCACCCGGGCAACGGCCGGTCCACGCCGGCCGCGATGGGTTCGCTGGCCGCCCGGCGGATCGCCTGTTGCAAGGCATCGGGCGCCAACGGCTTGTGCAGCAGGACATGGCCGCTCGCGGCGAGCTCGCGCAGCCGCTCCGGCGAGGTATCGCCGGTGACGATCAACGCCGGGACGCGATAGCCGAGATGGCCGGTCAGGCGCTCGACGGCGGCCGTGCCGGCCATGCCGTCGGCAAGGCGATAATCGGCGATGATGATGTCGACGGGCGGTGCGCCGGCCTCCGCGTGCCGGCGACGGACCTCGTCCACCGTCGCGCCCATGAAGCATCGATGGCCCCAGCTCGGCAGCAGCAGGGCGACGCCTTCGAGCACCTGGAGATCATCGTCGATCACCATGACGGCCAGTCCCGAGGCCAGGGCCTGGCGTTGCGTGACGGCCGGCGTCGCGGCGGCAGCGGCGAGCGGCACCACGAGCGAGAAGCTCGAGCCCTTGCCCGGCACGGAGCGAAGGACCACCCGATGCCCGAGCAGGCCGGCCAGGCGCCGCACGATGGCGAGGCCCAGCCCCAGGCCCTCCTGGCGGGCGCGGTGCGGATTATGCAGTTGCGTGAACTCCTCGAACACCGCCTCGTGCTGATCCGCCGGGATGCCCGGCCCGGTATCGTGCACCTGGATCTCGACCATGGCGCCGCGGCGCCGGCAGCCGACCAGGACCCGCCCGCCGGGCGCATAACGCAAGGCATTGGACAGGAAATTGTCCAGGATGCGCTTCAGCAGGGCGGGGTCGCTCTCGACCCAGGCACTGGACGGCACGACGCGCAGCGTGATGCCGCGCTCCCGCGCCTGGGGGCCGAACTCTTCGCCAAGCCCAGCGATCAGCCGTGCAAGAGCGATCGGCCGCCGTTCCACCGCGACCAGCCCGGCATCGAGCCGCGACACGTCGATGAGGCCGTGCAGCAATCCTCCGAGCGAACCGATGGTCGCCTGCAGCTTCTCGGCAATGCCCTGCGCCTCGCCGGCGCGGACATCGCCCCTGCGGGCAAGGGCCGCCAGCGCCGCCGTGAACAGGCCGAGCGCATGGATGGGCTGCCTGAGATCGTGGCTCGCGGCGGCGAGGAAACGGGTCTTGGCGTGGTTCGCGGCGGTCGCCCGGTCGCGCTCATGCTCCAGCCGGTCGATCAGCGCCGCATTCTCGAAGCGGAGCGCCACGGTCTCCCGCAGGGACCGGTAGTTGATCCGGCAATAATAGAGACTGACGACGATCAGGCAGGCCTGAAGCACCAGATAGAGATCGAAGACCGGGTCGTCCTGCGTCAGGCAGCTGAGCGCGAAAGGAACATGCATGGCGAGCAGCACCCGGACATGCGCCGGCGGATGGGCCGCCACCGACGACACCCCGCCGCCCGACATGCCGGTGAGCACGATGCAGACGAAAGCGATGAGATGGGCCTGGTCGGGAACGAAACCGATCCAGCCGAGCGCACCCCAGGTCAGGCTCCACAGGATCGACAGCAAGGTGAAGCGCCGCGCCCAGGCCGCCCTGCCCGCCGCATCGCCGGCCGCCAGAAAATAGCGACGTGACAGAAACCAGCGCGCGCCCGTCACGGCATAGATAGCGGCGGCCCAGGCGATCAGCGCGGAAGCCGGCACCGCGCCCCACAGCACGTAGACGACCGGCCAGGGCACCACCATGCTGGCGATCATCGCGCCATAGGACTGGCGATAGAGCAGGTCGACGAGGGCTGCCTGGAGACGCGCCTCGCCGGTCGCGTCGGCCTCGGCGATCGTCATCGTCCCGCACCCGGCCGGCCAAGGATTTTCGAGCTCCCTGCCGCCGTTGCGCCGTGGGTACTCTGCCCGCTGAACATCGGGTCGACGCCGTCCGCCGTCCGGCCCTCTATCTGTCGCGACGGGTCGCTGGGTGCCGGCATGCGTGATCCTGTCGAGAAACCGTCCGATCGGACCCTGCATGAGGAGTCATGCGACGGGAGACACCATCGACGGCGAAGCGGTATTTCCGCGATCGCCTCTTAACCCGCCATGCGGCGGATAGGTCAAATTCGAGGAGAATGCCTGGTATCCAGAGCGCACGGCGCGGGGACAAGCAGGCCACCGTCTGCCGACGCGGGGCGAAGCGCGAGCTTTGCTGGGGATCACGGCCAAGAGACAGAAAACACCGCCGCCGCGCCCCGGCCCCCTTGCCGGTTCATTCGGCCGGCTGGCGCGCCGGTCTTTGCTCCACGCCGAGAAAGCGGTTGGCGAGACGGAACACCAGCGGCGCGGAAATCATGATCAGGAAGACGCGGATGATGTGATGGGCCGCGACGAAGGCCACCTCGGCATGCAGCGCCACCGCGATCAGGCTCATTTCGGCGAGCCCCCCGGGTGAATAGGCCAGCGCCAGCGTGACCACGCCGAAGCCGGAGACATGCGCGACGATGAAGGCGAAGACGGTCATCCAGAACAGCAGGATGACGGTCGAGCCGACCGACAGGGCCAGGATGCGCATGACGGTGCGGCTGGCCGTGCCGGCGAACCGGCAGCCGATCACCACGCCGAGAATGAGCTGCGCCGCATTGACGATCTCGAAGGGCGGCTTGAAATCGCTCCAGCCCATCAGGTGAACCGAAGCGCTGACCAGCATGGGGCCCAGCAAGTTCTTGGCGGGCAGGTTGAGCAAATGGCCGAACAGCGCGCCGGCGAGGCCACAGCCGACCAGCCAGGCCTCGCTGACCAGCGGCGCATTGAACATCGAGACCGCGCCGGCGGTGCGGTTGAGCGAAACGCCCTCGATCCATTGGATGGCGAAAGGCAGCGTCATCACGATCATCAGGATGCGCGCCGAATGGACCAGCGCGATGACCCGGCCGTCGCCGCCCCGCTCCTCGCCATAGGTGATCATCTCGACCAGCCCGCCCGGCATGCCGGAAAAGAAGGCGGTGGTGCGGTCATAGCCGCCGACATGGCGGAAATACCAGACCACCGTCAGGCCGCAGGCGGTCATGAAGGCGATCAGGCCGAGAATGGTCGGCAACCACTGAGGGATCTGCGCGATGACGGCCGGGTTGAAGCCCGACCCCAGCATGACCCCGATCACCGCCGACATGGGCGGCCGGATCACCGGCGGCGCGGCGACCGGCGCCCGGGTGAGCGCCGCCACCGTACAGAACATCATGGCGCCGAGCATCCAGGGCAGCGGCAGCCGCAAGGTCGAGAAGATCATTCCGCCGGCAAAACCCAGCAGCAGCGCCAGCGCGAACTTCGGGTAGGGCAAGCGCGACGGCGCCAGTTCGGCGATGCCGTAGCGGATCTCAGCCAGCCAACTGTTCACGCCCTGCTCCTCCGGTGATGGGCGGCCCGTGCCGCGCCCGGATCGGGGCGAGGTTCGCGGGCGCGAGCGATGCTGTGGATGCCAGCCCGCGGGACCATGCCGTGCGAGCGCATAGCATCTTCGGCAAAGCCGGCGCCAGATGGACTTATCCACGATCCCGCGGGGCCCGGCGGGCGCATGCGACGGGTCGCTTTCCATCCGGCGCGGCCCGGCCTATAAGGGCCGGCCCGGAGGGTTGCGATTTTCCGGGGCCGCCTTGATTCCGGCCGGGATCGATCGCGGAGCGGCCCCAGCTGGACCCGACCTCACGCATGAGCACCGTTCTCGTCCTCAACGGACCCAATCTCAACCTTCTCGGCACGCGCGAACCGGCGATCTACGGCGCCACGACGCTTGCCGACGTCAACGAGCTTTGCCGTGCGGCGGCGGCCGAGCACGGTTTCACCGCCGATTGCCGGCAGTCCAATCATGAGGGCGTGCTGGTCGATTGGATTCATGAAGCCGGCAAGGCCTATGCCGCCGGCACCTTGAAAGGCGTCGTGTTCAATGCCGGCGCCTATACCCATACCTCGCTCGCGATCGCCGACGCGATCCGGGGCACCGGCGTGCCGGTGATCGAGGTCCACATCACCAACGTGCACGCCCGCGAGGCGTTCCGTCATCACTCCTATCTCTCACCCGTCGCGCGCGGGATCATTGTCGGGCTCGGCCCCAATGGTTACGTGCTCGCCATTGCCGCGCTCGCCGGACTTCCGCCGAAGGCCTGAGGGCCGGCGGCGAAGCGATCGGCCAAAGAGGGCCCCATGCTCAAGAACAAATACCCCATCGATCCCGCGCTCATCCGCGAACTCGCGCAGGTGCTGACCGATACCGACCTGACCGAGATCGAGGTCGCCCATGACGACCTGAAGATCCGGGTGGCGCGGCAGATCACCGTGCACACCACGGTGGCGGCCCCGATCCACGCGCAGGCCGCTCCCTTGGCAGCCCCTGCCACGGTGCAGGCGAGCGTCGCGCCGGTGGTGATCGACGATCCGCGCAAACATCCCGGCGTGGTCACCTCGCCAATGGTCGGCACCGCCTATCGCCGTCCCTCGCCGGATGCCAAGCCGCTGGTCGAGATCGGCACGGTGGTCAAGGAGGGCGACCGGCTCTGCCTGATCGAGGCGATGAAGACCTTCAACGATATCGCGGCGCCGCGCAGCGGCACGGTCACCCGCATCCTGTTCGACGACGGCCGGCCGGTGGAATACGGCGAGCCGCTCATGATCGTCGAATGAGCGGACAGGTGCCCATGTTCCACAAGGTCCTGATCGCCAATCGCGGCGAGATCGCGCTCAGGGTGCTGCGCGCCTGCAAGGAGCTCGACATCGCCACCGTCGCCGTCCATTCGACGGCCGATTCCGACGCCATGCATGTCAAGCTGGCCGACGAGAGCGTCTGCATCGGCCCGCCGCCGGCGCGCGACAGCTATCTGAATATTCCCCAGCTGCTGGCGGCCTGCGAGATCACCGGCGCCGACGCGGTTCATCCCGGCTACGGCTTCCTGTCGGAAAATGCCCGTTTCGCCGAGATCCTGGAAAGCCACGGCATCACCTTCATCGGCCCGAAGGCCGAGCATATCCGGGTGATGGGCGACAAGATCGAGGCCAAGCGCACCGCCAAGCGCCTGGGCATTCCGACCGTCCCCGGTTCGGAGGGCGGCATCGACAATGACGACGACGCCCGCCGCGTTGCCAAGGAGATCGGCTTCCCCGTGATCATCAAGGCCGCCGCCGGCGGTGGTGGTCGCGGCATGAAGGTCGCGCGCACGGCCGACGAGCTCGAAATCGCGCTGCAGACCGCCAAGACCGAGGCCAAGGCCGCCTTCGGCGACGACGCCGTCTATATCGAGAAATATCTCGGCAAGCCGCGCCATATCGAGATCCAGATCCTCGGCGACGGCCAGGGCGGCGCGGTCCATCTCGGCGAGCGCGACTGCTCGCTGCAGCGCCGGCACCAGAAGGTCTGGGAGGAAGGCCCCTCGCCGATCATCACGCCGGCCCAGCGCGCCGAAATCGGCGGCGTCTGCGCCCGCGCCATGGCCGATCTCGGTTATGTCGGCGCCGGCACGATCGAATTCCTCTACGAGGACGGCAAGTTCTTCTTCATCGAGATGAACACCCGCATCCAGGTCGAGCATCCCGTCACCGAGATGATCACCGGCATCGATCTGGTCAACGAGCAGATCAAGATCGCCGCCGGCCAGAAGCTGTCGGTGAAGCAGTCCGACATCGTCATCGAGGGCCACGCCATCGAATGCCGCGTGAATGCCGAGAACCCGTCGACCTTCCGGCCCTCGCCCGGCAAGCTCGGCCTGTTCCACGTTCCCGGCGGCCTCGGCGTTCGCGTCGATAGCCATGCCTATCAGGGCTATACGATCCCGCCTTATTACGATTCGCTGGTCGGCAAGCTGATCGTCCATGGCCGCACCCGCGCCGAGTGCCTTGCCCGGCTGAAGCGCGCGCTCGACGAATTCGTCGTCGACGGCATCGAGACCACCATCCCGCTGTTCCGCACGCTGGTCCGCAATCCCGAGATCGCGGCCGGCAATTACGACATCCACTGGCTGGAGAAATTCCTGGCCACGAACGAGATCGCGGCCTGAGGGCCGCGGTCACGCCTGCATCCGAAACGGCGGTTCGCGGTTAGGCCCTGAAACTGGAGGAGCCGCGACCATGCCTCTCGACAAGATCAGTTTCGACCGACGCTCCCTGCTCGCCGCCGCCTGCACCCTGGCGGGCGCTCCGGCTTTCGCGCAAGGGGCCGGCCCAAGTTCGCAGCGAAGTCCGGCGCAAGGCTCGGCGCAGGTCTCAAGCCGGATCTCCAACTCGGCCTATGCCTTCACCTTCGATGGCCTCGAAGGCGAGCCGGTCAGGCTGGCCGACCATGCCGGCCGCGTCCTGCTGGTGGTCAATACCGCCTCGACCTGCGGCTTCACGCCTCAATATGCCGACCTGCAGACCATGTGGGAGCGTTATCGCGACCGCGGCCTCGTCGTGGTCGGTGTGCCCTCCGACGATTTCAACCAGGAGCGCGGCACGGCCAAGGAGATCGCCGAGGTCTGCCAAGGCCAATATGGCGTGTCCTTCCCGATGACCGGCAAACAGGTGGTGCGCGGCGCCGGCGCCCATCCCTTCTACCGCTGGGCCGCGGCGCAGCGGCCGGCCGACATCCCCACCTGGAACTTCCACAAATTCGTCATCGGCCGCACCGGCCTGATCGCCGGGGCCTTTCCCGCGCGCATCCGGCCGGTCGATCCACGCATCGTGGCCCTTGTCGAAACACAACTTGCAGGCGTTTGAAACCGCTTCGCAATCGTCACCCGACTCCTGTATGTAAGACGCGATGCTGATCACTTCCTCGTCCGACCTTGCCGCGATCTGCGCGCGCCTCGCCAAACATCCCTTCGTCACGGTGGACACCGAATTCCTCCGTGAGACGACTTTCTGGCCGAAACTCTGTGTCATCCAGCTGGCCAGCCCGGACGAGGCCGTCGCCATCGACGCGCTTGCGCCGGGAATGGACCTGACGCCGTTTTTCGACCTGATGACCGACCCGGCCGTGATCAAGGTGTTCCATGCCGCGCGCCAGGACGTCGAAATCGTCTGGCACCTGTCCAAGCGCATCCCCGCGCCGCTGTTCGACAGCCAGGTCGCGGCCATGGTGCTCGGTTACGGCGACAGCATTTCCTATGACCAGCTGGTCCAGCGCACCAACGGCACGATGCTCGACAAGACCAGCCGCTTCACCGACTGGTCGAAGCGGCCGCTGAGCGAGGCGCAGATCACCTACGCCATCGCCGATGTCACCCATTTGCGGGACATCTATGTCAAGCTGACCGCCGAGCTGGACAAGCGCGGCCGCAGCGAATGGGTCGCCGAGGAAATGGGCGTGCTGACCTCGCCCGAAACCTACCGCCAGGAGCCCGAGCGCGCCTGGGAGCGTTTCCGCAATCGCGTGCGCAAGCCGCGCGAACTGGCCGTGCTGATGGACGTCGCCGCCTGGCGCGAGCGCGAGGCCCAGGCCCGCGACGTGCCGCGCTCGCGCGTGCTGAAAGACGACAGCCTGATCGACGTGGCGATGACCGGCCCGAAGACGGTCGAGGCGCTCGGCGCCATGCGCTCGATCCCCAAGGGCTGGGAGCGCTCGCGCGACGGCATGGCCATCGTCGAGGCCGTCCAGGCCGGATTGGCGCGCGACCCCAAGAGCCTGCCACCGATCGACAAGCACCGCCCGCCGAGCCATTCGCAGTCGGCGACCGTCGAGCTCCTGAAAGTGCTCCTGAAAATGGTCGCGGAAAAGCACCATGTCGCGGCCAAGGTGGTGGCGACCTCCGACGATCTCGACCGCATCGCCGAGGACGACGAGGCCGATGTCGGGGCGCTCAAGGGCTGGCGGCGCGAACTGTTCGGCGAGAATGCGCTCGCCATCAAGCACGGCAAGCTGGCGCTGGCGATCGAGCGCGGCCGGGTGGTGACGGTCGACCGCGAGCTGCACTGATCCGCGTCGCGCGCCCGGCCGCCATGCATGGGCAGGCCGCGCGGCAAGATGCATCACGCGCCATAGTCGGCCGCGCCGCGTTCCCGTCGCGGCACGTCATGAAAGACCCGTTATGACCCATTCGGATCCGGCCCTGGACAAGGCCCTCGAACTGCTCGGCAAATACCCGCTTTTCGACGGCCATAACGACCTGCCCTTCAGCATCCGCCGGGACCAGACCGCGCGCGGCGACGTTGCGGCCTATGGCCTCGACCGTGTCCACCAGGAAAGCGACACCGACATTCCGCGCCTGCGCGAAGGTCGCGTCGCGGCCCAGGTCTTCGCCGCTTTCGTCCCGACCTCGGTGCCGCACCCTGCCCGCTTCACCCTCGAACAGCTCGCCATTTGCCTCGACATCGAAGCCGTGCACAAGGACGTCTTCCTGCCGGCTCGGCGCCCGAACGACGTCGCGCGGGCCCGCAAGGCCGGCAAGATCGCCTCCGTCATCTCGGTGGAGAGCGGCGTCGGCCTGGAGAATTCGCTGAGCCCCCTCAGGGTCTGGCACGCCGCCGGCATGCGCATTCTGACGCTTTGCCACAACGAGACGCTGGACTGGATCGATTCGGCGACCGATGCCCCCCGCCATGACGGGCTGACCGATTTCGGCCGCGCCGTGATCGCCGAATGCAACCGGCTCGGCGTCATGGTCGATCTCGCCCATGCCTCGCCGAAAGCGCAGCACGACGCGCTCGACCACGCCCGCGCGCCGCTGCTCTGGTCGCATTCCAACGCCTTCGCGCTGTGCGACCACCCGCGCAATGTCAGCGACGACGTGCTCGCCCGGGTCAAGGCCAATGGCGGCATGGTCATGGCGACCTTCGTGCCCAATTTCATCTCGCGGAAGAGCCGCGACTGGATGAAGCCGTTTCAGGTCCATGGCAAGACCAGGCCCGGGCTCGACATCGACGCGGCGGTCACCGAGAAGGCCAAGGCCGAAGGCCCCTGGCCCAGGGGTTCGATTTCCGAGCTTTGCGACCATATCGAATATATCGTCGGCAAGACCGGCCTGAACCATATCGGCATCGGCTCCGACTTCTATGGCGGCCCCAATCCCGACGACCTCGCCAATGTCTCGCGCTTCCCGCACCTGATCGCGGCGCTGATCCGGCGCGGCTGGTCGGATGCCGCCATCGGCAGGATCGCCTCGGGCAATATGATCCGGCTCTGGAAGACCGTCGAGCGCAAGGCCGGCGAACTCGCCGCGGCCGAACCGCCGGGCATCGCCCAGGTCGCGGCCGAGGCGATCAATCTCAGACCGCGCGCCAAGACCGAACCCGCCAAGGGGTGATGGCGCCAGAGGCTGCGCTGTGATCGTGACCGGCTGATCCTGGTGGGAACAATTCGTGGATGCCCGGGACAAGCCCGGGCAAGACGATGTGTGAGCCTCACGCCGTCATTGGCGCCGGCAGCATCAGGTGACCGCCGCTCCGCATCCCCTTGAGGTCAACGCATCGTCTTGCCCGGGCTTGTCCCGGGCATCCACGAATTGCTTTCGCCGAACTCAGCTGCCCTGATCACCGCGCGGCGCCGCTCAATGCGCCATCAGCACCGGCACCGACGAATATTGCAGCATGGTGGTCGTCGTGCCCCCCAGCACCATCTGCCGCAGGCGGGAATGGGCGTAGCCGCCCATCACCACCAGCTGGGCCCGGACGGATGCGGCATGGTCGGCGATCGCCTTGCCGGTGCCGCGGGTATAGGGAAGGTCGGTCACCGACACCTTGACGCCGTGATGGGCGAGCATGGGCGCGAGAGCCGCGCCCGCCACCCGGTCCTCGGCATGCCGGTCGCCGAGCACCGAAACGATCTCCACCTGCCCTGCCCGGTCGATGAACGGCGTCGCTCCGCCGACCGCGCGCGCCGCGACCGCCGAACCGTCCCAGGCGACGATCACCGTATTGGCGGCGCGTTCCGCCTCGAAGCCGTCGGGCACCACGATGACCGGCCGGCCGCTCGACAGAAGCAGCGTCTCGGCAAGCTCGGTCGACCAGATATCGGCGGCGCGCGGCCGGCCGCAAATGGCGAGATCGTGCAGGCGGGCGCGCTTGCCGATGCGGGTGAACAGGGGATCGATCGCGTCGCTCACCACTTCGACGGAAGCGGCGACACCGTTGATCTGGGCGCTCCGGCCGATCGATTCGGCGAGTTCGTCGGCATCGCGGCCGCGGAAGTCGTTGTCGTCGGTGACGATCGCCTGCACCTCGGCGACCCCGGAATAGACCACCACGGGAACCTTGATGGCCCCGACCACCACGGAGAGATGGGCCTTGTGGTCGGCGGCCAGCGAAATCGCGTAATTGATGGCGCCGCCGGGGCGCTCGCCGTCACCGGCGACAAGAGCGAGCAGAACTGTCTTGATCGACATGGCACGACCTCCGCTGCGTGGTGCCGCCCGACTGAATCGAAGCGGCGCCAGCCATCCTCGGTAGTACGTCGGCCCGACGCAAGCGGACCTTTGGTCCGCCTTCCCTACAGCGGAATGTTGTCGTGCTTCTTCCACGGAATCTCGCTGGCCTTGTGCCTGAGCAAAGCGAGCGCCCGGGCGACGCGCCGACGGGTCGAGTGCGGCATGATCACCTCGTCGATATAGCCGCGCTCGGCGGCGACGAAGGGCGACAGGAACCGCTCCTCATATTCCTTGGTGCGGGCGGCGATCTTGGCCGTGTCGTTCATGTCGGCACGGAAGATGATCTCGACGGCGCCCTTGGCGCCCATGACGGCGACCTGGGCGCTCGGCCAGGCATAGTTCACGTCGCCGCCGATATGTTTGGAGGCCATCACGTCATAGGCCCCGCCAAAGGCCTTGCGGGTGATCACGGTGACCAGCGGCACGGTCGCCTGGGCATAAGCGAACAAGAGCTTGGCGCCGTGCTTGATCAGGCCGCCATATTCCTGCGACGTGCCCGGCAGGAAGCCGGGAACGTCGACGAAGGTGACGATCGGGATCGAGAAGGCGTCGCAGAAGCGGACGAAACGGGCAGCCTTCCGGCTGGCATCCGAATCGAGCACGCTGGCGAGCACCATCGGCTGGTTGGCCACGATGCCGACGCTGCGGCCCTCGAGCCGGCCGAAACCGGTGATGATATTCTGGGCAAACTTGCCCTGGATCTCGAAGAAGTCGCCCTCGTCGACCATCTTCAGGATCAGCTCCCGCATGTCGTAGGGCTTGTTCGGATTGTCCGGCACCAGGGTGTCGAGCGACAGGTCGATGCGGTCGGACGTGTCGAAGGACGGCAGTTCCGGCGGCCCTTCCGTGTTGTTGGCCGGCAGGAAATCGATCAGCCGGCGCATCTGCAGCAAGAGCTCGACGTCGTTTTCATAGGCACCATCGGCCACCGACGATTTCACAGCATGGACCGAAGCGCCGCCCAGTTCCTCCGAGGTGACGATCTCGTTGGTCACCGTCTTCACCACGTCGGGACCGGTCACGAACATGTAGCTCGTGTCCTTCACCATGAAGATGAAGTCGGTCATGGCAGGCGAATAGACGTCGCCGCCGGCGCAGGGCCCCATGATCAGCGAGATCTGCGGAATGACGCCGGACGCGATGACATTTCGCCTGAAGACTTCTCCGTAACCGCCTAAGGCGTCGACGCCTTCCTGGATTCGAGCGCCACCCGCATCGAACAGGCCGATGACCGGTGCGCGCGCCTTCAGCGCCATGTCCTGGATCTTGGTGATCTTGGCCGCATGCGCCCCCGACAGCGAGCCGCCGAACACCGTGAAGTCCTTGGAGAACACGAAGACCGTGCGGCCATTGACCGTGCCCCAGCCGGTGACCACGCCGTCACCCGGGATATGCGACTTCTCCATGCCGAAATCCGCGCAGCGATGCTGCACGAACATGTCGAACTCCTCGAACGATCCGCGGTCCAGCAAGAGCTCGATCCGCTCGCGCGCGGTCAGCTTGCCCTTGGCATGCTGCGCGTCGATGCGCTTCTGGCCACCGCCGAGTCGGGCCTCGGCCCGCCGCTCTTCGAGCCTTTCCAGGACGTCCTTCATGCGCACCAAGGGGCAAGCCGCCCCCCTCCGAGAGAATTGAGACCAGTCGCTTGCGATAGCATGCCAGCAATAAGCCGGCCAATCGGACGGACGGGGGATGCGCGCCGTCTGGTCAGGTCGTCGCGAAGCCCGGCCGCCGCGAAACCGGGCGGCCATCGCAGGTTTCACCGGGCATCGCGGCGACGCCCTGGTCTCTCACGCCGCCGGCGCCCGCTCCTGCGCCAGCACCGGAGCGGCGCCGCCGCGCAAGGCCGCGACGATCGTCGCCAGTGCCTGGTCGATGGCCGGCCGCGGCGTGCCGAGCCCGGTTCGGGCCAGCCGCTGTTCGAGCGCCAGAATCAGCCGGTCGCGATCGGCGGCTTTTTCGGTGCAGAGTTCGTCGAGCGCGAAGGCCACGGCCCTGACGACGCCGATGACCAGATCGGTCAGGGTCTTCTCGCTGGCGTTCAGGGCACCGTTCATGCCCGTGCCGATGCTGATCAGGTGGGTCTGCTGCCGGCCGATGGCCTCGTTGAGCAGCCGGACGGCCTGTTCGAGCCGCGCGACACGGTCATCAATCGGATCGGACATCATATCCCCCCGGTTGTCCCTGAGTCGGTATCCAACCATTGCCACCGGGGAAAGTCGATAGCGACGCGGGGCGCCGACCGACCGCGGCAATCGCCCGCCGATGCTGGTGTTGCGGGCGGGAGACGGCTGCCGCTACGTCAAGCCGGGCTTGTGTCTCGCCGGTTGTAACGCCACAGGCCGACCGCCAGGCCCAGCGTCAGCACGCCGGCGACCAGGATCGACAGCGGGCTTGGCCCCAGTCGCTCGAACCACTGGGTGTAGAAATGGATCGCGCCGAACACCGCGGCGAGATTCAGCACCCAGGACCGCCCGGCCCGCGCCGCCCAGGCTCCGGCGCCGATCAAGGCCACGGCCCAGCCGATGGTGAAGGCCCAGTCGGGCAGCGCCAGGCTGCCATTGCCGCCGAGATCGCCGGGCAGCCAGCGCATCCGGTCACCCCAGAGCGACCCGACCCAGAAGCCGAAATTGACCAGCAGCAGCGCGGTGCGGGCCGCGATGACGGCAAGGCGGGCATGGTCGGCGGCGAGCCGCTTCGAGGCCTGGTAGGTGGCGATCGCGAGACCGGAAAACAGCACCACCGTGATCAGCGGACGTTCGATGCCGAGGAAATAGGATGCGTGCAGGTAACCCGTGCGGGCGCCGACCGTGGCCGACAGCGCCAGGACAGCCAGGGCGATCAGCAGGCCGGAACGCGCGGCGATGCCCGCCCCCGCGAGGACCGCCGTCACCACCAGCAAGGTGGCGGCCGAGCCCTTGGTCATCACCACGATGCCGCCGGTGGCGAGCAGTGCCCCGTTCAGAAGGCAGATATTGGCGAGGATCGTCCAGGCGGAGCGGCCGGCCAGGATGAAGCCCAGGCCGGTCACGGCCAGCACGGCACCGATGACGATCGCCGCCGCCGGTTCCGGCACCAGGCCGATGGCGCCGAGCGCCACGGCCACCACGCCGAAACCGATCAGGATATTGATCCCGGCCGAACCGGCGCCTTCGGCGGCAAATCCCTTCAGCCGGTCGAACTCGGCCTGGGTGATCCGGCCGTCCTCGAGCAGCTTGGCGAGATCGAGCGTCACTTTCACGGTTTGCGGTCTCCCCGGCACGGCGCCCCGGCGGGCCGCGCGCGCCGCGACTTCAACAGCCGCGGCGTTTCATGCCGATGTCACAGCGCGGCGATGAGGGTTGCCGCCGCCATCATCTCGCGCTCGCGCGCCTGCCGCCGCTCGGCGGCGTCCTCGTCATGGCCCCAGAGCTCGGTCTGGAAATCCTCGTCGACATGGGCCGCGGCCCAGACCTCGGCTGCGGTCAGCCGGCCCTTTTGCAGCGCCACGGCCAGCAGGGCCGAGCCGGTCAGGGTGGTCACCACATGCATGGCGCCGAGCCGCCAGGCGTCGCCGGGCAGCGCCGCGCGTACCGCGGCGAGCGCGCTCTCCGGCTGGGTCACATGCACGACGCCTTCGGACAGGATGAAACGGGCTCCCAGCGCGTCGCGCGCCCAGGCGAGCACGGGATCCCAGCTCGCCGCGTGGCGGGCCACCAGGCTCGCCGGAGTGGCCGCCCGGTAGCACAGGAGGTCGGAGGCCGAATAACGCACGATATCCTCGGCGACCGGCGCCGGATCCGGCACCACGCCCTCGATGATCGCATTGACGATGCGGGTCAGCGGCATGGTCGCGGGGTCGATGAATTCCTTCTGCGCCGCCCATTCCGCCGCCACCGCCTCGCCCAGCCGCAGGGTCGGCACGGCCAGCATATGGCGCGACGGCGTCTTGGCCGAACGCCCGTCGAGCAACAGCCGGAAGGCGCCGTCGGCCTCGCCGACGCCGGCCTCGGCGTAAAAGCGCTTGGGCAATTGGGTCTTCATGGAGCGGCGCGCGGCCGCGGTCGGATCATAGGCCGCCGGATCCATGCCCTTGGCGAACCAGTCGTCGAACACTGAACGGGTCATGCCCTGGGCTTACCACCCTGCCCGCCCGGATACCAGATTTGCCCGAGCGCCGCCGGCAGCTCGGCGAAGCGGCCGAGCACGACATGGGCGCCCGCACCCTCGAGCGCGCCGACCGGATGATAACCCCAGGCGACGCCGATGGCGGTCACGCCGGCGGCATGGGCCATGTCGATGTCGAAGGTGGTGTCGCCGATCATGACGGTCGCCTCGGGCGTCGCGCCGACCGCGGCCATGGCTTGTTCGATCATGGCCGGATGCGGCTTGGACGGGGCATCGTCGGCGGTCTGGATCGTGGCGAAATGCTCGAAAATGCCGTGATGGCCGAGCACCAGCCGGACGCCGCGCTGCGACTTGCCGGTGGCGATGCCGAGCATCACCTCGCGGTCGCGGGCTAGCGCCTCGATGACGTCGCGGGCGCCATCATAAAGCGGCTCGGTATGGCTGGCATCGGCGCGCAGGTCGTGGAAGGCATTCTTATAGGCTTCGATCAGCTGGGGAATATCGCTGTCATCGGCGCGGGTCAGCCGCACGAAAGCCTCGTGCAGCGACAGTCCGACGATCGACAGCGTCGCCTCGCGCATCGGCGCGGGCCGGGCGAGCGAGGCGAAGGCTGCGTTCATCGCCGCGACGATCATATGCTGGCTGTCGACGAGCGTGCCGTCGCAGTCGAAAATCACAAGCTTCAAGGGCGGACGCTCCGGGAGATCAGGCCCGGAGCGCTTTCACGCGTCGCGGCCGCCCTGTCAAGCACCGCGCCGGCACGCCTGCACCGTGGCGCGGAACTCCGGCGTGCGCGGGACGAGGCCCTGGGCCCGGGCATTCTGGCGGCATTCGACGATGCGCGCGAGATCCGGCCGGCGCGCCCGCAGGCAATCGAGCACGGCCGCCCGCACTTCCGGCCCGCGCGCGCCGCGCTGGCGCGCCTCCTGCCGGCAGGCCATGCGCTCGCCACGCAATTCGGGATTGCCCCGGGCCATCCCCGGAAAGCGTGCCTGCATGCACGCGCGCACCGCGTCGCGCAGTTCCGGTCCGGCCAGGCCGCGGCCACGGGCGTCCTGCCGGCATTCCATTCGGGCGGCCTGACGTTCGGGGTTCGGCCCCGGCGCGCCGGGCATCGGCTGGGCCATCAGCGGGCCGGCCGACAGGAGGGTGAATGCTGCAATGATGGCGATGCGGTTCATGAGCGTCTCCTCCGTTGGAACAACGAAGGTCGGCCATGCCGGCTGAACCGATGCTGAACCGGCCGTTCAGGCCGCCGGGCCGCGCCGCTCCAGCGCTTCCACGCGCTTTTCCAGGGCCTCGATGCGCCGTTCGGCGAGATCATTGGCCCGCTTGATCTCGCCGGCCAGCTGCGCCACGGCACGGGCATCGGCGCCGCCGCCCGGCACGGTGCGGATCACCCGGCGCGTCACCATCACGATCAGCACCAGCACGACGGCCAGCACCGCCGTGGTGATATAGATGACCGCGGTCAGGGACATGGCCTCACTCTTCCGGCGCTTCGACGATCGGATCGTAGCGCGAAACGTCCCAGCCGAGCAGGTTGAAGGTCTGCTCCATATGGGGCGGCAGCGGCGCCGAGACGTCGATCGTGCCCTTGCCGCGCGGATGCGGCACCACCAGGCGCCGGGCATGCAAGTGCAGCTTGTGCTGCACGCCGCCGGGGATTTCCCAGTTCTCGACGTCGAAATATTTGGGATCGCCGATGATCGGATTGCCGATCTCGGCGGCATGGACACGCAGCTGGTGGGTGCGGCCGGTGACCGGCTTCATCGACAGCCAGGACAGCTTCTGCGCCATGGTGTCGATCACCGCGTAATAGCTGACCGCGTGGCTCGCGCCCTTTTCGCCGTGTTTGGCGAGCCGCATGCGGCTTTCATCCTCGCGCTCTTCCTTGGCCAGGAAGGTCGAGACCCGGCCCTGGCGCGGTTTCGGCACGCCGGCGACCACGGCCCAATAGATCTTGCGCGCCGAACGATGGCGGAAGGTCTTGGCCAGCGCGGCTGCCGCGAAGCGGCTCTTGGCGACCAGGATGCAGCCCGACGTGTCCTTGTCGAGCCGGTGCACCAGGCGGGGCCGCTGCCCCTCTTCGTCGGTCAGCACGGCGAGCATGCCGTCGAGATGCTTCTTGGTGCCCGAACCGCCCTGCACGGCCAGACCCGCCGGTTTGGCAAAGACGAAGACGTCATCGTCTTCGTACAGCGTGATGGACGCGAGGAAGCCCTTGATGTCCTCTCCGACCTTGGCGGTCATCGGCCGGGCCTGTTCGATCTTGAGCGGCGGCACGCGCACCGCCTGGCCCTCTTCCAGCCGGTCCTTGGTCTCGACGCGCTTGCCGTTGACCCGCAATTCACCCTTGCGGACGATCCGCTGGATATAGCTGAACGACAGCTGCGGAAACCGCGCAGCCAGGAAGCGGTCGACCCGCATCCCGTCTTCGTCGGCCGTAATCGTCAGGGTCTGCACGCCGGTCTGCAGCGTCTCGGTGGCGGCCGCCTTCATTTCCGCCTTGGTCGGGCCGGCCGGCGGCGGTGCGGGCGCGCGCTCGTCGCGCCGGGCCCGCGGCGGACGCCGCTCCTCGGCGTCGCGGAAGGCCGGGCGGTCGCCGGCCTCGCGGCGGCTGCCGCGAGGCTCGCCGGTGCCCGGACGGTCACGGTCCTGCCGGCGCGGTGCGTCACGGCGGCCGTCGTCGCGGCGGGTTTCATCGCGCCGCTCGGGCCGGCCGTGCTCCGGACGGCGCGGCTCCTCGATGCCGGCAATGTCCATGTCGGTATCGGGCGCCCAGCCGGTGTCGTCCCGGATATCCCAGTCGCTGTCGCGCCGGCGCCGCGGCGAACCGTCGAAGGAGCGCGATTCGACCTCTTCGGCCTCGGGCCTGCGGCCACGCGGCGGGCGGCGCTCCTCGGCACCGTGGCGCATCGGCCGCTCAGCAGCAGCACCGGCAGCGATCGGCCGCTTGCGCGGCGGCCCGGATCGCGTCTCCTCGAAGCGCGAAGCACCGGAGCGCGAAGCACCGGGACGCGCATTTGCCGGCCGTGCCCCGGCCGGGCGCGGCGGCCCCTTGCGCGGCGGCCTGCCACTGCCGGAGCCCGGCGGCCGTCCTCCCTTGCCCTTCATGCGAAACTCCTCACAGCAGCGAGCCCGGACGCGAAAGCCGCAATCGACGGGATCACCAAACCCTTCACATAGAGCGCCGGGGCCGCATAGTCACGCCGCGCGAGCGGGATGAGGACAGGAAGTCGACAGCGCTACGCCAACCCTCGCCCACGCCTTCGTGGGAGAGGGTTGGCGCGAAGCGTTTCGCATCATGCCCTATTCACTATTCGCACCATGCCACCGCGAGGCCTCGGGGCGGCATACGGTCCCGGCAATTACCGGCTGGCGAAGCGGTAGTTCAGCCGCAGGGTCACGATATCGACGTCCTGGCTGATCCGGTCCCGGCCGAAGAAAACGCCCGGCGGGAACAGAGTTCCGGCGGTGTTGAAGGTGCTGGTCCTGGCCTGCATGAACAGGTGATCATATTCCACCGCGACCGACCAGTTCGGCGCAAAGCCATATTCGACGCCGAGGCCGACGGCGGCGCCCCAGCGGGTCTGACCACCGGTGTCGGCAACGAGGACGTTCGGCGGGGCGCCTGTCGACGAGGTATGGACGTCGAAGCGATTATTGGTCACCGCCGCGCCGCCCTTGACGTAGAACAGCGCGTTGTTGACGGCATATCCGACCTGGGCCGTGAGCAATCCGAACGCGTTGACGCGCGAACGATTGGCGAAGCCGCCGAAAAGCAGGCTGTCGTTGGACCCCTTCAGATCGGCCCAGTTGCCCTGTGCCTCGAGCCCGAAGACCCAGCTGCTGACCTGCCAGCGATAGCCGACCTGGCCACCCAAGGTGAGGCCGGTTGCCCTGTGGCAGCCTTCCGAGCCGAAGAAATCCGCGGTCCAGCACGAGCGGCTCGATCCCCAGCCGGCATTGGCGCCGACATAGAGGCCGCTCCAGTCATAGACCGGGGCGATCAGCGCGGCCGGGGCGTAGGGCCGTCCACCGAGATCGGCGGCCGATGCGGGCGTGGCCGCTCCCAGAGCGACGGCAGCCATCGTGGCGAGCAGAAATCGTTTCATCGGACGTCCCCCAGTTGCCGATAAACTATCGGAGTCTCGCCGGGAATACTGTGCCCTCGGCACAACAGTCAGGGTCGTTCGTCGGCGGAAATTGCGGCGGCGTATTAATGCATGCCGGTGTCTGCGTGTGGCCAAAACCGATTGCTGCGCCGCGCTCGCCGACGGTGATGTCCTTCCAAATACGCGCAATGCGCGCGACTGCCGCAGCGTCATTGACTCATTTTCACGCGCGGATTAGGGTTTTGATTAACAATCCATTACTGCCTCGAACGCCGTTTCCTTTCGTCATTCCATTCGGTCGCTTCGAGATTTTTGCTTTGGACATCTTGGAGTTGGCTAAGCGGTCGGGCCGGAGCGTTTGATGCTGACGAGCGCGATCGTGGTTGCCGGACACCTGCCTCGCCAACTGATGATTGATAGCCGCTGTTCCCTAGAGGAACCGAATGCGTCCTGCCGACCAGCCGCAGCGCGTGCGCGAGACCGTTGAGGAAGAACCATGGCCACCATTCCCGCCTATACCTATAACGGCATCACCCGGCCGGCCCTCTTCCTCGACTCGTCAGGCCATATCGTCCTGGACGGTGCCGCCTCGGCCTTTGCCGCAACCTATGGGCTCAGGGCGCTCTATATGGGCGTGCCGCCCGGCACGCCCTACCCTCCGGTGACCGACATCGTATCGGTGCCGGTCGACACCAACGCGGCGGCCAACAGCGTCGTCGAGGGCGCGGCGGTCAACACAGCCGTCAACATCACGGTGTCGGCGACCAGCAGCATCGGCAACCCCGTGACCTATTCGCTGAGCGCGGATTCCTCCGGCGGCGGTTTCAAGATCAATCCGACCACCGGCGTGGTGTCGGTCGCCGATCCCAGCAAGATCGATTTCGAGACCGCGGCGGGACACGCCTATACGATCACAGTGGCAGCCAATGACGGCATCGTCACCGCGTCGCAAAGCTTTGCGATCGGCGTCGGCAATGTCGCGCCCTCCACCCCCACCGACGGCAATGCCGCGGCCAACAGCGTCGTCGAAGGCGCGGCGGCCGGCACCCTGGTCGGCATCACGGCATCGTCGACGGATATCAACGGCCCCGGGGTCACCTGGTCGCTGACGTCGGACAGCTCCGGCGGCGGCTTCAAGATCGACCCGGTCACCGGCGTCGTCTCGGTCGCCGATCCCACCAAGATCGATTACGAAACCTCGGGCGCCGGTCACAGCTACACGGTCACCGCGCGGGCCAGCGACGGCGCGCTGGCGAGTTCGCAGACCTTCACCATCGCGGTTACGGACGCGCCGGTTTCCACACCCACCGACAGCAATGCTGCCGCCAACAGCGTCGCGGAAGGTGCCGCCAACGGCACCAGCGTCGGCCTGACCGCGGCCGCCGCCGATCCGAATGGGCCGGCGACCACCTATTCGTTGATCGGCGACACCTCCGGCGGCGGCTTTACCATCAATGCGACGACCGGTGTCGTCACCGTCGCCGATGGAACCAAGATCGACTACGAGACTGCGGCAGGCCACGCCTATTCGGTCACCGTGCAGGCACAGGCCGGCGCGTCGACCAGCACGCAGAGCTTCAGCATCGCCGTCACCGACGTCGCGCCATCGGCACCGGTCGACAGCAACGCCGCGGCGAACACCATCACCGAGGGGGCAGCCAACGGCTCCACCGTCGGCATCACCGCCTCTGCCACCGACGTCAACGGCCCCGCAGTCACCTATAGCCTGATCGGCGACACTTCGGGCGGCGGCTTCACCATCAATGCGGTGACCGGTGTCATCACCGTCGCCGACAGCAGCAAGATCGATTACGAGACCGCAGCGGGCCATGCCTATACCGTGACCGCGCAGGCGAGCGACGGCACGCTGGCGAATTCGCAGACCTTCACCATCGCCGTGTCCGATGTCGCGCCGTCAATCCCGGTCGACAGCAACGCGGCGGCCAATGCCGTAGCGGAGGGCGCCGTCAACGGCTCAACCGTCGGCATCACCGCATCCTCCACCGACGTCAACGGACCGGCCGTCACCTACAGCCTCACCGGCGACACCTCGGGTGGCGGCTTCACCATCAATGCGACGACCGGTGTCATCACCGTCGCCGACGCCAGCAGGATCGACTACGAGAGCGCGCCGGGCCACGCCTATACCGTGACCGCACAGGCGAGTGACGGCACGCTGACGAGTTCCCAGACCTTCACCATTGGCGTGCTGGATGTCGCGCCCTCGACCCCGGTCGACAGCGACGCGGCGGCCAATACGATCGCCGAAGGTGCCGCCAACGGCTCGACCGTCGGCATCACCGCATCCTCCACCGACGTCAATGGACCGGCCGTCACCTACAGCCTGATCGGCGACACCTCAGGCGGCGGCTTCACCATCAATGCGGCCACCGGTGTCATCACCGTCGCCGATTCCACCAAGATCGATTACGAGACCGCGGCGGGCCACGCCTATACCGTGACCGCGCAGGCGAGCGACGGCACGCTGGCGAGTTCACAGACCTTCACCATCGCCGTGTCGGACGTCGCGCCCACGACCCCGGTCGACAGCAACGCGGCGGCCAACACGATCACCGAGGGCGCCGCCAACGGCTCGACCGTCGGCATCACCGCCTCCTCCATCGACGTCAACGGACCGGCTGTCACCTACAGCCTGGTCGGCGACACCTCCGGCGGCGGCTTCACCATCAATGCGGCCACCGGCGTCATCACCGTCGCCGATTCCACCAAGATCGACTACGAGACCGCGGCGGGCCACGCCTATACCGTAACCGCCCAGGCGAGCGACGGCACGCTGGCGAGTTCGCAGACCTTCACCATCGCGGTGTCGGACGTTGCCCCCTCGATCCCGGTCGACGCCAATGCAGCGGCCAATGCCGTCGCGGAGGGTGCCGCCAACGGCTCCACCGTCGGCATCACCGCCTCGTCCACCGATGTCAACGGACCGTCCGTCACCTATAGCCTCACCGGCGACACCTCGGGTGGCGCCTTCACCATCAATGCGGCGACCGGTGTCATCACCGTCGCCGATTCCACCAAGATCGACTACGAGACCGCGCCGGGTCACGCCTATACGGTGACCGCACAGGCGAGCGACGGCACGCTGACCAGTTCCCAGACCTTCACCATTGGCGTGCTGGACGTCGCACCGTCGACGCCGGTCGACAGCAACGCGGCGGCCAACACGATCGCCGAGGGCGCGGCCAACGGCTCAACCGTCGGCATCACCGCCACTTCCACCGATGTCAACGGACCGTCCGTCACCTATAGCCTCACCGGCGACACCTCGGGCGGCGGCTTCACCATCAATACGGCGACCGGCGTCATCACCGTCGCCGATCCCAGCAAGATCGACTTCGAAACATCAGGCGGCAGCTATACGGTCGTCGCGCAGGCAAGTGACGGCACGCTGGCGAGTTCGCAGGCCTTCGTCATCACGGTTACCGATGTCGCGCCCTCGACGCCGGTCGACAGCAATGCCGCGGCGAACGAGACGGCGGCCGGCGCGGCGGTCGGCGCCACCGTCGGCATCACCGCCTCCTCCACCGACGTCAACGGACCGGCCGTCACCTACAGCCTGGTCGGCGACACCTCGGGCGGCGGCTTCGCCATCAACGCGGCGACCGGCGTGGTCACCGTCGCCGATCCCAGCAAGATCGTCTACAATGCCGCCGATCCGACCTACGGCATCACGGTGGATGCCAGCGACGGCACGCTGCACAGCCAGCAGAACTTCACCGTCAATGTCGTCCTGGACGTGCCGCCCACCATCACCTCGGGCAATATCCGGTCCTATACGGAGAACCAGGCGGCGATCGCCGTCGATCCGGCGATCACCGTCACCGATCCGGATTCGCCGAACCTGACCCACGCCACCGTCCAGATCACAGGCAATTATATCAATGGCCAGGATCTGCTCGGCTTCGCCAATACCGCCAATATCACGGGCAGCTTCAATGCCGCGACCGGCACGCTGACGCTTGTCGGCAGCGATACGGTGGCCAATTACCAGGCAGCGCTGGCCGCGGTCACCTATGTCAATACCAGCGAGGCGCCGTCTGGCTTGCCGCGCACCATCACCTTCATCGCCAATGACGGTACCCTCGACGGCGCGCCGGCGACCGCAACCATCAATGTCACGCCGGTCAACGACGCGCCTGTCGTGACGGCCGGCCATAGCCTGAACTACACGGAGAACCAGGCCGCCACCGTCTTCGATGCCGCGATCACCGTGACCGATGTCGACAGCGCCAACCTGACCGGCGCGACCGTCCAGATCACGGGCAATTACGCCAACGGCCAGGACGTGCTCGGCTTCGTCAACCAGAACGGCATCACGGGCTCATTCAACGCCGCAACCGGCACCTTGACGCTCAGCGGCTCGGCCAGCGTCGCCAATTATCAGACCGCGCTGGATTCGATCACCTATTTCAACGGCAGCGACAACCCCTCGGGGCTTGCCCGCACCGTGACGATCGGCGTCACCGATGGCATCACCCCGAGCGTCCTGGTGACCGGCACCATCAATGTCACGCCGGTCAACGACGCCCCCACCACCACCGCCGGCGGCACGATCGTCTATACCGAGAACCAAGCCCCGGCCGCGATCGACACGTCGATCACCGTCAACGACGTCGACAATGCCAATCTGAGCAGCGCGACCGTCCAGATCACGGGCAATTATGTCAACGGCGAGGATATTCTCGGTTTCGTCAACCAGAACGGCATCACGGGCGCGTTCAATGCCGCAACCGGCACCTTGACCCTGACCGGATCGTCGAGCCTCGCGAATTATCAGACCGCGCTGCGCTCGGTGACCTATTTCGACAACAGCGACAACCCATCCGGGCTCGACCGGACCGTCAGCATCACCACCAATGACGGCGCCGCCAACAGCAATACCAGCACCTCGACCATCCACGTCTTGCCGGTCAACGACGCCCCGGTCGTCAACGCGACCGGCATATTGAGCTATACCGAGAACCAGGGGCCTGCCGCGATCGCATCCGGCCTGACCTTGACCGATGCCGATAGCACGACGCTGACGACGGCTTCGGTGCAGATATCGGGCAATTACGTCAATGGCGAGGATCTGCTCGCCTTCACCAACACCGCCAATATCACCGGCTCGTTCAACGCCGCCACGGGCACCTTGACGCTGACCGGCACCGACACGGTCGCCAATTACCAGAGCGCGCTGCGCTCGGTGACCTATGCCGACAACAGCGAGAACCCGTCGACATCGGTGCGCACGGTGACCTTCACGGCCGATGACGGCCAGGGCGTCAATCATCTCAGCGTCGCGTCGACCCATACGATCAACGTCACGGCAGTGGACGACGCGCCGGTGAATAGCGGCGTGCCGGCGAATTTCCTCGTCGAGTCCGGTTTCAGCCACGCCATTACCGGCCTGTCGATCGCCGATATCGACGCCGGCTCCGCCAATGACATCACCACGACGCTGACGTCTGCGGCCGGCTCGGTGACCGTCGCGGCCGTCGGCGGCGGCGCCGCCATCACCGGCAACGGTTCCGGCGTGGTGACGCTGACCGGCACGATCGCCGAGATCAACACCTCGCTCGCCGGCAGCGTCGCCTATACCGCTGCCGACAATGCCGGCAACACCACGACCACGCTGTCAATCGCCACCAACGACCACGGCCATACCGGCATCGGTGGCCCGCTCATCGACACCGACGTCGTCCAGATCGGCGTGCTGCCGCAGGTCTGGTTCATCAATGGCGACCAGTCCAGCCTGGATGCAAGCGCCCCGCGCGGCTCGCAGGCCAATCCCTTCGGCGATATCGCCGAATTCAACACCGCCAGCGCCGGCGCCAACGGTCCCGGTGTCAACGACTATATCTACCTCAAGGCCGGCACCTATACCGGCCCGGGCATCGACCTGAAGGACGGCCAGACCCTGCTCGGCGACGACCAGCCCTTGTCCTTCGCCAATCCGCTCGGCGGCGCGCCGATCGTCATCGAAACGGCCAGCGGCGCGCGGCCGGTGATCCACGTGACATCAGGCCAGGCCATCGACCTCGGCGCCAACAACACCATTGCCGGCGTCAACATCCAGACCGATGCCGGCACCACCGGCCTCGACGACGGCCAGGGCGCGGCCGGCAATGCCGTCGGCACGCTGAACGTCAGCCACATGGCGATCTCGGGCGCGGGCCAGGCCGTCGATATCGACCAGGGCGGCGCGCTGAACGTCGTGCTCGATTCCGTGAGCTCCACCGGCGGTGCCGCGGGCATCCAGCTCGCCGGCACGGCCGGGAGCGGCGCGGGGCTGCTGTCGGGAACCTTCAACGGCGGCTCCGGCTCCATTTCTGGCGCGACCACCGCCGGCATCCTGATCGGCGACGGGTCGGGCGGCGCCAATACCGGCGGCACGGCAACCTTCAGCTATGGCGGCACGATCAGCGCGGCAGGCGCCGCGCGCACCGTCGACATCCAGGATCATTCGACCGGGCTGGTCACGCTATCAGGCAACCTGACCCATACCGGCTCCGGCGGCAGCGCCATCTTCCTCGACGACAACGCCGCGAGCTTCACCTTCTCCGGGGCAACCAACAACCTGACCACCGGCACGGCGACCGCCATCAACATCACCGACCAGAGCGGCGGCACGGTCAGCTTCGGCGGTACGCTCAATATCGATACGACGAGCGGGACCGGTGTCAATTTCGGCGGCATCAGCACCGGCACCGTCAACTTCTCCGGCGGCAATCTCACGATCGACACGACAGGTGGCACTGGCTTCAGCGCCACCGGCGGCGGCACCGTCAGCGTCACCGGAACCGGCAATCACATCAACAGTGGAAGCGGCACCGCGCTCAACATCTCCAACACCAATATCGGCGCAAGCAACGTCACGTTCCATGATGTTTCGTCCAGCGGCGGATCGGCCACCGGCATCATTCTCAACACCACGGGATCAAGCGGCGGGCTCCACATCACCGGCAGCGGCGCGAATGTGGGCGCGACCGGCGGCGGCGTCATCGCCAACAAGACCGGTTCGGACGGCAGCACCGTCAACGGCGTCGGCATCTATCTCAACAACACATCCGGCGTGCAGCTCAACGGGCTGCAGATGAATGACTTCCAGAACTACGCGATCCTCGGCAACAACGTGAACGGGTTCACGCTGGACCACACGATCGTCAATGGCACGAACGGCACCTCCCAGGGCGGGGTCGGCGAAGGCGATGTCTACTTTACCGGACTGAGCGGCTCGGCGTCGGTTTCGAATTCGACGTTCACCGGCGCTGCCTATGACGGGTTCCATGTCTTCAACAACGGTGAGACGCTCAACCGGCTGACGATCACCAACTCGACATTCGCGGTGACCAATACGGGCGGCAACGATGCGCTGGTCTTCCAGGCCACCGGCGGCACGTTCAACGCCACGGTGCAAGGCTCGACGATCTCCGCCGCCCGCGGCGATCTCTTCCAGTTCAATCTTCTGGGCACGGTCAGCTCGGATCTGGTGTTCGGCGGCGCAACGGCGGCTCTCGGCAATACCCTGACCAACAACAATGCGAATATCGTCAGCGGCGGCGGTGGTGTCACGATCGGCGGCGGCGGACCGTCGAACAACGTCACGCTCACCTACGACATCTCGCACAATTCGTTCAGCGGCTCGCACGGGGCCGTGCTGGCAGTGACAAAAGGCACCGGCACGAGCGGATCATTCATTGGAACGATCGACAGCAACACCATCGGCACGCAAGGCGTGGCCGGCAGCGGCTCGACGCAGGGAATCGGCATCAACGTCTTTCAGGACGGTGCCGGCGTATCGAACACGACCATCACCAACAATCACATCTCCGGCGTCGTCGGCGGCATCTATACGCTTCTCCGCAACGGTGCGGCAGGCCAGATGACCGCGGTCATCCAGGGAAACACGGTCGATACGCTCGATCAGGTCAACGGATTCTCCGGCATCTATGCGCAGACCGGCTCGGCCACCGGAGCCGGTGGCGACAACAATCGGTCGAACCTCACCATCGGCGGCGCCGGCGCTCTTGCCAACCACGTCGATCTCGGCGCCAACACGAGCAGTGCGCTCGTCGCCGGCATCGTCGTCGAGCAGGAAGGTGTCTCGCGCGTCGGCCTGCTCGGCAGCCCGAACTATGCCGGCACTCCGTATAATTTCACGGCGGTCCAGAACTACGTCGCGGCCAACAATACCGGCTCGTTCAACAACGCGCAGGCGGTGTTTGCTTTTGGCGATCCGACCCAACCGGCAGGGGGCGGATTTTTCGGAGGGGCTCAGTTCCTGTTCGCCACGGCCGGCGGCGTGCAGGCCTCGTCACCGACGCCGGGCGAAACCCATCTCAGCCAGGCGCAGCTCGACTCCGTCGTGGCGGCGGCGATCGCACAATGGGCGGCGGCCGGCGCTTCGGCCAGCCAGCTCGCGGCCCTGCGCGCCACCACCTTCAGCGTGGCGGACCTGTCCGGGACGACCGTTGGCGAGGAAACCGCCCCCGCCCATATCACCATAGACATCGATGCCGCCGGCCATGGCTGGTTCGTCGATCCGACGCCTTATGACAGCTTCGAATTCACCCATTTTCTGAATGCCGCGGGCACCGACCGCTTGGCCGATCCGTCGAGCGCCGCCGCCGGCCATCTCGACCTGTTGAGCACGGTGGCCCATGAAATGGGCCATGTGCTCGGACTGCCCGACACCACCGCGGCCAACACGGCCCATGACCTGATGTATATCAATCTCGTCGACGGCGAACGGCGGTTGCCAAGTGCCGCCGACGTGGCGCAGGCGCGCGCGGCCCTGCCCGAGGCTCCGGTCGCCGCACCGCAGGTGCCGGCGCCGTCGCCGCCGGTCCATGTGATGGCGTCGAACGACACCTTCAACTTCGCCGGCCTGTTCACGCTGCCATTCCAGCCCGCGGCCAGCAATGGACCGCCGGTGGGCGCGAGCCAACCCGGCAATGGCCCCGCCCCGGCCCATGACGTCGCCGATCTCGCCCATGTCTTCGGCCACTGGTCCCAGCCGCTCGAGGCCTTCCTGCGCCAACATCTCGATCACGGCATGTGGACGTAATGGTCCGCGGGAAAGCCTCGCCCGGCCGCACGGCGTGAACCCTCTCCCACGTCTTCGTGGGAGAGGGTGCCGGCGGAGCCGGCGGGTGAGGGTTTGAAGAGGGCTGGCCCATCAATGCGGCCCGAAATGCGCTGACAGCGCCGACGCAACCACCCTCACCGGGGTCCTCCGGACCCACCCTCTCCCGCGAAGGCGCGGGCGAGGGTTGATGCGCGTCGCGGGTGCAGCGTCAGCCTCACCCGCGCTCGCGGCGCAGCTTGTCCCACCACTCCATGCGCTTCCTGATCTCGCGCTCGAAGCCGCGTTCGACCGGTTCGTAGAGGTTCTGCCGGCCGATCGCCTCGGGCCAGTAGTCCTGGCCGGAAAAGGCATCCGGCTCGTCATGGTCGTAGCGATAGCCGTCGCCGTAACCTTCGGTCTTCATCAGCTTGGTCGGGGCGTTCAGGATGGTCTTCGGCGGCATGACGCTGCCGCGCTCCTTGGCAAGCTTGGAGGCCGCCTTCCACGCGGTATAGGCGGCGTTCGATTTCGGCGCGGTGGCGACATAGATCACCGCATTGGCCAGCGCCAGCTCGCCCTCGGGACTGCCGAGGAAGTCATAGGCATCCTTGGCGGCATTGGCGACGACCAGCGCCTGCGGGTCGGCCAGCCCGATATCCTCGACCGCCATGCGGACGACGCGGCGGGCGATGAACAGCGGGTTCTCGCCGGCATCCAGCATGCGCGCAAGATAATAGAGCGCCGCATCGGGGTCGGAACCACGCACGGTCTTATGCAAGGCCGAGATGAGGTTGTAGTGGCCTTCCTGCGCCTTGTCGTAGATCGGCGCGCGCCGCTGCACCACCTCGGACAGGCCCGCCGTGTCGAAGACCTCGCCCTCGCCGGCCGCGCGCCAGACCTCCTCGGCAAGCGTCAGAACCGCCCGGCCGTCGCCATCGGCCATGCGCACCAGCGCGGCGCGAGCGTCGTCATCGAGCGGCAGAGGCCTTGCCTCTTCGACCTCGGCGCGCTTCAGGAGCTTTTCCAGCGCCTCCTCGTCCAGCGCCTTGAAGGTCAGCACGCGCGCCCGCGACAGAAGCGCGGCATTGAGCTCGAAAGACGGGTTTTCGGTGGTCGCGCCGACCAGGGTCACCGTGCCGTCCTCGACGACAGGCAGGAAAGCGTCCTGCTGCGACCGGTTGAACCGGTGGATCTCGTCGACGAAAAGCAGCGTGGCACGGCCCTGGATGCGCCGCGATCGGGCCTGCTCGAACACCCGTTTCAGGTCGGCGACGCCGGTGAAAATCGCGGAAATCTGCTCGAAGGCGAGATCGGTCTCGCCCGCCAGGAGCCGCGCGACCGTGGTCTTGCCGGTGCCGGGCGGTCCCCAGAAAATCAGCGAACCGAGCGAGCGGGTGCGCAGGAGCCGCGTCAGCGCGCCCTCCGGACCGGTCAGGTGATCCTGGCCGGCGACCTCGGCCAGAGTCTTCGGCCTCAGCCGGTCGGCAAGCGGGCGCGGCGTCTTCGGATCCGGCCCGGCTGCCTCGAACAGGTCCACCTCAACCGCCCGTCATGGAATTGATCACTTGCCCCTGCCGGTCGATCTGAAAGCGCCAGAGCCTGGAGCGCTGGGCCGTCGTCTGCTGCAGCGACCGCGGTGTCTTGATCTCGGTGCCGTTGACGCCGAGCACCACGTCGCCCGGCTGCAGGCCGATCTGCTGCGCCGGCGAGCCGGGCTCGACCGTGGTGATCACCACGCCCTCGGAGCGGTGCGAGACGCGGATCTCCTCGGCCAGAGCCGGCGACAGGGTGGCGACCGTCGCCCCCTGGAACGGCGACGGCCCGGTCATCTTCTCGGCATCGCGCGGGCCTTCCGGCGCACGCTCCAGCGGCACCGAGACGGTCATGCTGCGCCGTTCGCGGGTAATCGTCAGGTTGGCCGAACCGCCGAGCGGGCGAATGCCGAAGCGGTAGCCGAAGCTATCGGGCTCGTCGACTGCCTGGCCGTCCACGGCGGTGATCAGGTCGCCGGGCTTGAGACCGGCGCGGGCGGCGGGCGAATTCGCCACGGTGCTGACGATCAGGGCGCCCGCCGGCCGCGACAGGCCGAGGCTTTCGACCAGTTCGGCGGTGACCGGCTGCAGCGTCGCACCGAACCACGGCCGGCGCACCACCTGGCTGCCATTGCGGCCCGATTCCAGCACCAGCCGCACCATGGCGGTCGGGATGGCGAAGCCGATGCCATGGCTGCCGCCGGAACGCGAAAAGATCGCCGTGTTGATGCCGACCAGGCGGCCGCTCATGTCGACCAGGGCACCGCCGGAATTGCCGGGATTGATGGCCGCGTCGGTCTGCACGAAGGACTGGTAGTCGGAGACGCCGACCTGGGTGCGCGCCAGCGCCGACACGATGCCATGGGTCACCGTCTGGCCGACGCCGAAGGGATTGCCGATCGCCAGCACGAGGTCGCCGACCTCGAGCGCATCCGAATCGCCGACTTCGAGCACGGCGAGATCGCGCGGCGGCTCCTTGATCTTCAGGACGGCGAGATCCGTGCGCGGATCGCGCAACAGGATCTCGACTTCGAATTCGCGCCGGTCGGCGAAGGCGATCTTCACCTCGGTCATGCCGTCGACGACGTGATTGTTGGTGATCACCAGGCCGGAGGCATCGGCGATGACACCCGAACCGAGCGAGCGGGCGACCTCTTCGCGGCGCGGGCCGGAGCCGCCGCCACGATCGCCGAAAAAGCGCCGGAAGATCGGATCCTCGAAGAACGGGTTGCGCACCTGTTCGACGCGCGCGCCATAGACATTGACCACCGCCGGCGCGACCCGGCGGACCACCGGGCCGAAAGACAGCTGGACTTCGGCGCGGGTGACCGGCGCCTGCCGTTGTGGTGCCGGCTGGGCGGCGGCCGGCGGCGCGGCCAGGCCGAGGATGGCGACGAGAGCGGGAACGACGGCAAGGGGGGCAAGCTTGTTCATGCCCCTGATATAGCGCCCTCGCCCGCCGCCCGGAAGAGAAGCGGTGAAGAAGCCGGGGCCTGAGATGGCGGCCCCGAGCAGTGGTCGAATGCGTCCGCGCCGGTTGACCGGCCGGTGCCGAGCCGCGACGCTCCGCCCCATCGCGGACCATTCAAGAAGCCAGCGAACGGGAGCCCAGACGCGCCATGACATCGACCGATTTCGCCGCCGGAAACTACCGCTTCATCCCGAGCGTGTTCCAGTATTCCGCCGGTGCCGCCGCCCATCCCGGCTATCACGTCGAGCGGGTCATGTTCCGTTCACCGGTGCCGTTGAAACAGGGCTTCGAGCTCATCGCGGCGATGATCCACACGGCCGGCCGGCCGCTGACGGCCTTCTGCGCCTGCGAACTGCGCTCGCCGGCGCCCTTCTCCGATTCGGGTTTCCGCTCGTTCAACGAGACCTATGTCGAGACATTGCGGCAATGGGGCCTCTTTGACGGCCAGACCAACCCGGTCGCCCGCTCCAATGTCTGTCCCGAGCTGGCGCCGCCGGACGAGCCGTCGTTCCACGCTTTTTCCTATATCGCCGAGGGGGATGCCGGAGCGCCCTCCTTCGTCATTTCGGGCGGCGCGGAAGCGCGCGCCGGCAGGGCCCCCTATGCCGAGCGGATCGTCCGCTACCAGGAGACCGGCGCCGCGGCGCTGCGCGACAAGGCCGCCTTCGTGCTCGACGAAATGGCGAAGCGCATGGCGCTGTTCGGCCATGGCTGGGCCGATACCACGGCGACCCAGGTCTATTGCGTTCATGACGTCCACCCGTTCCTGGCCGACGAGATCGTCGCGCGCGGCGCGGCACGGGCCGGCCTCACCTGGCATTTCAATCGGCCCCCCGTGATCGGCCTCGACTATGAGATGGACTGCCGCAGCGTGCCGGTCGAACGGGTGGTCTAGCCTTTCGATCGCCGCCGCGCCCCAGCAGCCGCCAGGACCAGAACCCATGACCAGCGAGCCGTCCCGCCGCTTCCTCGGCCCCGCGCTCGCCGGCTTCTGCGGCATGCTGATCGGCATCGGCCTCGGCCGCTTCGGTTATCCGCCGCTGATCCCGGTCATGGTCGAGGCCGGCTGGGCGAGCCCGACCGCGCTTCGGCTCGCCGGCGCCTTCAACCTCGCCGGCTATGTCGTCGGCGCGGTCGGTGCCATCGCCGTCGCCAGATGGCTCGGCCTGCGCCGTGCCGCCCTGCTTGCGGCCGTGCTGTCGGTGCTGGCCTTCGCCATCTCCGCGGTGCCCCTGCCCGAATGGGCCTTCATCGCACTGCGTGCCGTCTCCGGCATGACCGGCGGCATTTTCATGATCGTCGTGCCGCCGGTCATCGCCAGCGTTGTGGCGCCGAACACGCGCGGCCGGGCCGGTGGCATCACCTTCGCTGGCGTCGGCGCCGGCTTCGTCCTGTCCGGCACGGCCGTGCCGCTGCTCGCCGGCTCCGGGCCGGCCGGCGCCTGGCTCGGGCTGACAGCGGTTCTCGCTCTGGCCAGCGTCGTGATGATGGCGCTCTTGCCGCGCTCGCCGGCGCCCCAGGCGCCGGGTGCTTCAGGCCCGGCCGCCGCCGCCGCATGGCGCCGCTCGGCCGCCTTTCTCGGCCTTGCCGCGGCCTATGGCGGCGCCTCGATCGGTTATGTCCCGCACACCCTGTTCTTCGTCGACCATGTCGCGCGCGATCTCGGTTATGGGCTTGCCGCGGGCGGCTGGATCTGGATCGTCTCCGGCGCGACCGCGGTCGCCGCCCCGCTGGTGGCCGGCGTCGCCGCCGACCGCTTCGGTTATGCGGCGGCGCTGCGGATTGTCGTCGCCCTGATGGCCGTCGGGGCCGCGCTGCCGGCCTTCACCACGCATTTCGCGCTGCTCATGCTCTCCGGCATGCTCTGCGGCGGCCTGATGATCGGCCTCGGGTCGCTCGCCGCCGGCCGCACCCGCGAAATCGTCGGCGCCGAGGCCCACACGCCCGCCTGGGCGGTGCAGACCATTCTCTTCGCCGTCCTGCAGACGCTCGGCGCCTATGGCTTCACCGCCCTCCTGGCCGCCACCGGCAGCCATGAACTGGTCTTTGCGACCGCCAGCGGCATTCTGGCCGCAGGCCTGGCTATCGAATTGCTCGCCAGTCGGGGGGCTCGGGGAGCAGCGCCTGGGCGATAGCGTTCATGCGTACGGCAGGCCTTGCAGTGAATTCGGCCGTCCTTCGAGACTCGCGCCGGACTCACGGCCCTCACCCCTCCCCGGCGGGGAGAGGTCGGCGCGCATAGCGAGTGCGAACGCATCTCGCGTTCGCTCGATGCTATTGCGCCGGGAGAGGGGGAATAGATCTTTCCGAACAAAACTTTGCGCGCATCGCATGATGTCTTTTCGACAAACGCCGCGCCCCCTCTCCCGACCTTTCGCTGCGCTCAAGGTCGACCTCTCCCCGCCGCGGAGAGGTGAAGAGGTGATTCCGGCGCGACCTTCGAGGGACGGCTGGCCATTGTCCAAAGCGCCGGCCTGCAGAGCGCACCAACGACCACCCAACAAGAAAAAGGGCGACCCGAAGGCCGCCCTGAACCGGCCCGCGCAAGCGCGAGCCTCACTTTCCGTTGGTCCCGGTCGATCAGGCCGCGGCCTGCTCGCTTTCGGTCGCGCGCTCCTGGACCGGACCGGAGTCCAGGCCCTTGGCGTTGACGTCGCGATCGACGAACTCGATGACCGCGACCGGCGCATTGTCGCCATGGCGGAAACCGGCCTTCAGCACGCGGGTATAGCCCCCCTGGCGCGACTGGTAGCGCGGTCCGAGCACGTCGAACAGCTTCTTGACCATGGTCTCGTCGCGCAGCTGCGAGACCGCCTGGCGGCGCGCATGCAGGTCGCCCCGCTTGCCGAGCGTCACCAGCTTCTCGACGATCGGACGCAGGTCCTTCGCCTTCGGCAAGGTCGTGACGATCTGCTCGTGCTTGATAAGCGCGGCGCACATATTGGCGAACATCGCCTTGCGATGCTCGGCCGTCCGATTGAATTTACGGTGGGCTTTGCCGTGGCGCATCCCATGTCCTCCGATGACCCGCGGACCTCACGGTCGGCGGGAGTGTGATCAGTAATGGTCCTCGAAGCGCTTGGCCAGCTCTTCGATATTCTCCGGCGGCCAACCCGAAACCTCCATACCGAGGTGGAGGCCCATCTGGGCAAGCACTTCCTTGATTTCGTTCAGCGACTTGCGGCCGAAGTTCGGAGTGCGGAGCATTTCCGCCTCGGTCTTCTGGATCAGGTCGCCGATATAGACGATATTGTCGTTCTTCAGGCAGTTGGCCGAGCGGACCGACAGTTCGAGCTCGTCGACCTTCTTCAGGAGCGCCGGGTTGAAGGCGAGATCCGGGATCTGCTCCTGGATCACTTCCTTGCGCGGCTCTTCGAAGTTCACGAAGATCTCGAGCTGGTCCTGCAGGATGCGCGCCGCATAAGCGATGGCATCGTCAGGGGTCACCGAGCCGTTGGTTTCCACCGTCAGCGTCAACTTGTCGTAGTCCAGAACCTGGCCTTCGCGAGTCGGCGAGACTTGGTAGGACACCTTCTTGACCGGCGAGTAGAGGCTGTCGACCGGAATGAGACCGATCGGCGCATCCTCGGCGCGGTTCTTTTCGGCCGGGACGTAACCCTTGCCGGTGTTGACGGTGAACTCCATGCGGATCGCCGCGCCCTCGTCGAGGGTGCAGATCACCAGTTCGGGGTTCAGCACCACCACGTCGCCGACCGTCTGGATGTCGCCGGCGGTCACGGTGCCCGGGCCGTCCTTGCGCAGAACCATGCGCTTGGGTCCGTCACCCTGCATCTTGATGGCGATGTCTTTGATGTTCAGGATGATGTCGGTGACGTCTTCACGCACACCGGCAATCGACGAGAACTCGTGCAGCACGCCGTCGATCTGCACCGCCGAAACGGCGGCGCCCTGCAGCGACGACATCAGGATGCGCCGGAGCGCATTGCCCAGGGTCACGCCGAAGCCGCGCTCGAGCGGCTCCGCAGTGGCGGTGGCGAAGCGCTTGGCATCGTCGCCGCCCACAATGTGGAGCTTCTCCGGCTTAATCAGTTCTTGCCAGTTCTTCTGGATCACAGGATCACCTTCGCTGATATCGGGCAGCTGTCTCGTCCCCTGCAGGACCTTGACGCCCGGGTCCCCCGAAACGGGGGCATGGAATTACCGGCGGCTGCAGGGCGCGCCGGCAATTGCGAGACGAAATGGAATCAGACGCGGCGACGCTTGCGCGGGCGGCAGCCATTGTGCGGGATCGGCGTCACGTCACGGATCGAGGTGACGGTGAAACCGGCCGCCTGCAGCGCGCGCAGCGCCGATTCACGGCCCGAACCCGGACCCGACACTTCGACTTCGACCGTGCGCATGCCGTGCTCGGTGGCCTTGCGGGCGGCGTCTTCGGCTGCGACCTGCGCCGCATAAGGGGTCGACTTGCGCGAGCCCTTGAAACCCATGGTGCCGGCCGAGGACCAGGCAATGGTATTGCCCTGGGCATCGGTGATCGTGATCATCGTGTTGTTGAACGACGCGTTCACGTGGCAGACGCCGGAGGCGATGTTCTTGCGTTCGCGACGGCGGACGCGATTGGCTTCTTTAGCCATGCTTCAATCCTTGTCCTTCAGACGCGCCCGTGATGCCAGGCGCTCGGGAAAACAAAGCCGGGACGACAGGGCGTCCCGACCCGATTCTTACTTCTTCTTGCCGGCGATCGCCTTGGCCGGACCCTTGCGGGTGCGGGCATTGGTGTGCGTGCGCTGGCCGCGGACCGGCAGGCCCTTGCGGTGACGCAGGCCGCGATAGCAGCCGAGGTCCATCAGGCGTTTGATGTTCATCGACACTTCGCGACGAAGGTCGCCTTCGACCATGTAGTCGCGGTCGATGACTTCGCGGATCTGCAGGACTTCCTGGTCGGTCAGCTGATTGACGCGACGCTCGGCGGGAATCTTGACCTTCTCGCAGATCTCGCTCGCGAACTTGGCGCCGATGCCATGAATGTACTGAAGCGCAATCACGGTGCGCTTGTTCGTCGGGATATTGACACCCGCAATACGAGCCATCTCTCGTCTCCATGTCGGCCGCGCCGGAGCGCGGCGGTTTCAAAAACCCATGCGTCCGGTGGAGGCCGGCCTGTGCATGGTGCTCGACAAACGAAAAAGGCGCCGCTTGCTCACGCAAACGGAGCCATCTTCCGATAAATCGAACGAGGCGTGCGACATAGCCGCTAAGCGCCCGTTCGTCAACCTGAAATTCAGGTATCCAGGATCTCGGCGATCGCCTTGGTCACCTGGTCGATCGGCGCCATGCCGTCAACCGCGTGCAAGGCGCCCCTCGAGGCATAATAGCTGGCCACCGGCGCGGTCTGCGCGCGATAGGCCTCGAGCCGCTTGTGCAGCGCCGCGGCATTGTCGTCCGGCCGGACCGCCTCGCCGCGTGCCGTCATCTCGGCGACGCGTGTCTCGATTCGCTCGATCAGGATGGCCTCGTCGACCTCCAGCTCGATGACCGCGTCGAGCTTCAGGCCGTGCCGGGTCAGCATGGCGTCGAGCGCCTCGGCCTGCGCCACCGTGCGCGGAAAGCCGTCGAGAATGAAACCGTTGATGCAGTCCGGTTCCGCGATGCGATCCTCGATGATGCCGACCACGATATCGTCGGAGACGAGCTCGCCGCGCGCCATCACATCCTTGGCCTTCAGCCCGACCGGCGTGCCCGCCTTCACGGCCGCCCTCAGCATGTCGCCGGTCGAAAGCTGCACGATGCCGTGCTTCTCGACCAGCCGCTGTGCTTGGGTCCCCTTCCCCGC
Organism: Hyphomicrobiales bacterium; assembly: GCA_017304475.1. Taxonomy (GTDB): domain Bacteria; phylum Pseudomonadota; class Alphaproteobacteria; order Rhizobiales; family Phreatobacteraceae; genus Phreatobacter. The sequence goes on from JAFKKV010000017.1 coordinate 251,513, forward strand.
TCCGGGAGGCCCGAGCAATATGAGTTTCATCGACGCTTCCCCCGCAATTGCGATTTCTTGACCAGCCCTTCGTACTGGTGAGCCAGCAGATAGCCCTGGACCTGCGCCACCGTATCCATGGTGACCGTGACCACGATCAGAAGCGACGTGCCGCCGAGCAGATAGAAGCTCTGGCCGAGCTGCGCGATCATCATTTCCGGAATAAGGCAGACCGCGGCGATATAGGCGGCGCCGATCACGGTGATGCGGGTCAGCACATAATCGATATAGCTGGCGGTCTTCTCGCCCGGACGAATGCCGGGAATGAACCCGCCATATTTGCGCAGGTTGTCGGCGGTCTCCTGCGGATTGAACACGATCGCCGTGTAGAAGAAGCAGAAAAAGATGATCAGCAGCAGATAGAAGGCCATGAACAGCGGCTGGCCGTGGCCGAGCAGCTGGGCCGTCAGGCGCAGCCATTCCGGCGGATTGGCCTGGAACGACAGCGCGGTCGTCGGCAGCAGAAGCAGCGACGACGCGAAGATCGGCGGAATCACGCCGGCGGTGTTGAGCTTCAGCGGCAGGTGCGAGGAATTGCCCTCGAACACCTTATTGCCGACCTGGCGCTTGGGATATTGGATCAGCAGGCGCCGCTGGGCGCGCTCGCAGAACACGATCACCGCGACCGTCACCACGATCAGCAACAGCAGGCCGAGCAGCAGCGGGGTCGACAGCACGCCCTGGCGGCCGAGCTCGAAGGCCTGGGCCAGCACGCTCGGCAGTTCGGCGACGATACCGGCGAAGATGATCAGCGAAATGCCGTTGCCGATGCCGCGCTGGGTGATCTGCTCGCCCAGCCACATCATGAACATGGTGCCGCCGGTCAGCGTGATCACCGTGGTCAGCATGAAGAACACGCCGGGATTGGCGACGATGCTGCCCGAGGACTGCAGGCCGGCCGAAATGCCCCAGGACTGGAACAGCGCCAGGATCACCGTCAGGTAACGGGTGTACTGGTTGAGCTGCTTGCGCCCCATTTCGCCTTCCTTCTTGAGCTTTTCGAGCTCGGGAACGACGGCGGTCATCAGCTGAATGATGATGGAGGCCGAGATATAGGGCATGATGTTCAGGGCGAAGATCGCCATGCGGCCGACGGCGCCGCCGGCGAACACGTTGAACATGGCCAGCACGCCGCCCTGCGACGAGGTGAAGATCTGGCGCAGCGCCTCGGGGTCGATTCCCGGCAGCGGGATATAGGTGCCGACCCGATAGACCAGCAGCGCGCCGAGCGTGAACCAGATCCGCTTCTTCAGGTCCTCGGCTTTCGCCAGGGCGCCGAAATTGAGGTTGGCTGCCAGTTGTTCCGCTGCCGATGCCATGGTGGCTCCGATGCAAATGGTCGACAGGCGGGCCAAGGCCACGCCGTCAGAGGTTGAACTCACTTAGCGGCCCCAAGCCGCCAGCGCCAGTCCCCGAAATGACCGGTACCGCAATTCTCGGGTGCCGCGTCGTCGCAGACGAAAGGGGCCGGTCCTTGCGAACCGACCCCTTACGCTTATGTCGTTCAGGCTCTGGGGCAGCCGGTCAGGCCGCGGCCACGGCCTTCGGCTTCACGAGGGTGATCGATCCGCCCGCCTTCTCGACCGCGGCGACCGCGCCGGCCGAGGCACCGTGAACCGTCAGCTGCACGGCAGCCTTGATTTCACCGGTGGCGACCACGCGGATGCCGTCACGCGAGCGCCTGACGACGCCGGCGGCGACGAGCGCCGCCGCATCGATGGCGCCGGCCTGCAGCTTGCCCGAATCGATGGCGCGCTGGAGACGCGCAAGCGTCACCTCGACGAAATCGAGCCGGAAGATGTTGTTGAAGCCACGCTTCGGCAGACGCCGATGCAGCGGCATCTGGCCACCCTCGAAGCCATTGATCGCGACGCCCGAGCGGGACTTCTGACCTTTGACGCCACGGCCGCCGGTCTTGCCCTTGCCCGAACCGATGCCGCGACCGATGCGCATCTTGCGCTTTACGGCCCCGTCATTGTCCTTCAAGTCGATGAGTTTCATCGTCTCAGCCCTCGACCACTTTCACGAGGTGAGCCACCTTCGCGATCATGCCGCGTACGGCCGGAGTATCCTCCAGCGTGGAACGGCGGTGCAGTTTGTTCAGCTTGAGCCCGATCAGCGTCGCATGCTGCGATTCCTCGCGGCGGATGGACGATCCGATCTGCTCCAACGTGATGGTCTTCTTGCTCATCGTCTGATCCTCACGCGTCGCCTTCGCCCTCCTCACGGCGACGGCCCTGGAGGGCAGACACCTTGAGGCCGCGGCGCGCTGCAACGGAGCGCGGGCTATCCTGGTTCTTGAGCGCGTCGAACGTGGCGCGCACCATGTTGTAGGGGTTCGACGAGCCCATCGACTTCGCGACGACGTCAGCCATGCCGAGCGTCTCGAAGACGGCGCGCATCGGGCCACCGGCGATGATGCCGGTACCGGCCGGAGCCGCCCGCAGGATCACCTTGCCGGCGCCGTGGCGGCCGTTGACGTCGTGATGCAGCGTCCGGCCTTCGCGCAGCGCAACGCGGATGAAACCGCGCTTGGCCGCTTCGGTCGCCTTGCGGATCGCTTCCGGCACTTCGCGCGCCTTGCCGTGGCCGAAACCGACCCGGCCCTTCTGGTCGCCGACGACGACCAGCGCTGCAAAGCCGAAACGCTTGCCGCCCTTCACGGTCTTCGACACGCGATTGATGTGCACCAGCTTGTCAGTGAATTCGCTGTCCCGCTCCTCGCGGTCCCGTTCACGTTCACGAGCCATGATTTGTCCTTTCGGCGGAAACCGCCCGTGTTCGCTTAGAAGCTCAGGCCGCCCTCGCGGGCGCCTTCGGCGAGAGACTTGACACGCCCGTGGTAAAGATAGGCGCCGCGGTCGAAAACGACCTCGCTAACGCCCGCCTTCACCGCCCGTTCGGCCAGCAGCTTGCCGACGGCACTTGCCGCGGCAACGTCCGCACCGGTCTTCAGCGAAGACTTCAAATCCTTCTCAAGCGAGGAGGCACTCGCGACGGTCACGCCCTTCTGGTCGTCGATGACTTGAGCATAGATATGCTTCGACGACCGGAACACGCTAAGCCGCGGACGCCCATTCGCCGCCGCGCGCAGTGCACGGCGAACACGCGCCTTGCGACGCTCCGTTGCATCCTTCGTATTGGCCATGATCGGCTCCTCTTCGATGGATCGGCCCCGCGAACGGGGCCGTCACCATCACTTCTTCTTGCCTTCCTTGCGGAAGATGAACTCACCAGCGTACTTGACGCCCTTGCCCTTGTAGGGCTCCGGACCGCGGAAATCGCGGATCTCGGCGGCGACCTGTCCGACCTGCTGCTTGTCCATGCCGGAGACGAGAATCTCGGTCGCCTTCGGCGTGGTGATCGTGATGCCGTTCGGCACCGCGTAGTTGATGTCGTGGCTATATCCGAGGGAGAGGTTAAGAACCTTGCCCTGGGCGGCCGCCTTGTAACCGACGCCGGTGATCTCGAGCTTCTTCTCGAAGCCCTTGGTCACGCCGACGAACAGGTTCGACACCCGCGTGCGCGACATGCCCCACATGGAGCGGGCGCGCTTGGTCTGATCGCGCGGCGTCACCTTCAGGCTGTCGCCCTCCAGCGAGACCACGATGTCCTCGGGGCAGGTGAACGCGAGTTCACCCTTGGGCCCCTTGACCTTGACGGTCTGACCCGAGACCTGGGCATTGACACCCGCGGGCACGGCGACCGGTTTCTTACCGATACGAGACATTGGAAATCGTCCTCGTCCTGAGAGCGCTCCGCCGGTCAGAAGACCGTGCAGAGCACCTCCCCGCCCACGTTCTGGTCGCGCGCCTCATGGTCGGCCATCACGCCCTTCGGGGTCGAAATGATCGTGATGCCGAGACCGTTGGACACGCGCGGCGTGTTGCCGACGCCGGCATAGACCCGGCGGCCCGGCTTCGACACGCGGGCGATCCGACGGATCACCGGCTCGCCGTCGAAATATTTGAGCTCGATTTCGAACTCGGAGCGGCCATTCGGATGGGTCACCGTGAAATAGTCACGGATATAGCCTTCCGACTTGAGCACTTCGAGCACGCGAGCACGGAGCTTGGAACCAGGCGTCGTGACGCGGTTCTTGCGGCGCATCTGCGCGTTGCGGATGCGGGTCAGCATATCGCCGAGCGGATCGTTGAGAGCCATTTGTCCCCTCCTCTCACCAGCTCGACTTCACGAGGCCCGGAACGAGCCCCTTGTTGCCGAGTTCACGCAGAGCCACGCGGCTCATGCCGAGCTTGCGATAGAACGCCCGGGGACGGCCGGTCACTTCGCAGCGGTTCTTGATGCGAACCTTCGCGCCATTGCGCGGCAGGCTCGCAAGCTTCACGGTAGCCGCGAAACGCTCCTCGATCGGGAGCGACTGGTTCATCACGACGTCCTTCAGCGCGGCGCGCTTCTTGGCATCGCGCGCAACCAGGGCGCGGCGGTGGTTGTTCTTCTCGATGGAGCTAGTCTTCGCCATCTGAAGGTATCTCCTAGTTTCCGCGTCTGAGACGGGCTTCTGGTGTTCTAGAAACCCGGCTCACTGCCGGAACGGGAAGTTGAAGGCCGCAAGGAGGGCACGTGCCTCTTCGTCGGTCTTGGCGGTGGTGCACACGATGATGTCCATGCCCCACATCTGATCGACCTTGTCATAGGCGATCTCGGGGAACACGACGTGCTCCTTCAGGCCCATGGCGAAATTGCCGTGGCCGTCGAAGCTCTTCGGGTTGAGGCCGCGGAAATCTCGAACGCGCGGGAGCGCGATCGTGACCAGGCGGTCCAGGAACTCGTACATGCGCTGCTTGCGCAAGGTGACCTTGCACCCGAGCGGCATGTTCTCGCGAACCTTGAAGTTCGAGATGGCCTGGCGGGCGCGGGTGATGACGGGCCTCTGACCCGTGATCAGCGCGAGATCCGCGGCGGCAACCGTCGCCTTCTTGGAATCGGCCGTCGACTCGCCGACGCCCATGTTCACCACGATCTTCTCGATCGTGGGGATCTCCATGGCGTTCTTGTAGCCGAACTGCTCGACGAGCTTCGGCCGCACGACGGCATCGTAATGCGCCTTGAGGCGCGGGGTTTCAGCGGCCTCAGCCATTGATGGTCTCCCCGGATTTCTTGGCCACGCGCACCTTCTTGCCGTCGCTCAGGACCTTGAAGCCGACGCGGGTCGGCTTGTTGTCCTTGGGATCGGCAATCGCCAGATTGGACAGGTGGATCGGGGCCTCCTTGGAGATGATCCCGCCTTCCTGCGTCTGCGACTGGCGCTGGTGGCGCTTCACCATGTTGACGCCGCGCACGAGAGCCCGGCTCTCGGTCGGCATGACCTGGATCACCTCGCCGACGCGACCCTTGTCGCGACCGGTGATGACCACAACCTTGTCACCCTTGCGGATCTTGGCAGCCATTACAGCACCTCCGGGGCAAGCGAGATGATCTTCATGTGGTTCTTGGCGCGCAGCTCGCGCGGAACCGGCCCGAAGATACGGGTGCCGATCGGCTCTTTCTGATTGTTGATCAGCACGGCCGCGTTGCGGTCGAAACGGATCACCGAGCCGTCGAGGCGACGAATGTCCTTGGCAGTGCGAACGACGACCGCCTTCATGACGTCGCCCTTCTTCACGCGGCCGCGCGGAATGGCCTCCTTCACCGACACCACGATGATGTCGCCGACATGGGCATACCGACGCTTCGCGCCTCCAAGCACTTTGATGCACATGACGCGGCGCGCGCCTGAATTATCCGCCACATCAAGATTGGTTTGCATCTGGATCATGACGCAACCTCTTCCTTTCGCGCCCGTCTCGGCTCATGCCGACGGCGGCGCGCTGTTCTGAACGAAACCGAAAGCCTCAGGCCTTCGGCAGCACGACCCAACGCTTGAGCTTCGAGATGGGCTTAGTTTCCTCGATGCTCACCAAGTCGCCCGTCTTGAAGGCGCTGCCTTCATCGTGGGCGTGATAGTTCTTGGACCGGCGCACGGTCTTCTTCAGCAGCGGATGGGTGAAGCGACGCTCCACCTTCACCACCACGGTCTTTTCCTGCTTGTCGCTGACGACAACGCCCTGGAGCACACGCTTCGGCATGTCGCTCTCCTTACTTCTTGGCGTCGCGCTTTTGCGCGGCGATTGTCTTGACGCGGGCGATATCGCGGCGGACCTGGCGGACACGCGCGACGTTTTCCAACTGACCGGTGGCCTTCTGGAAGCGCAGGTTGAACTGCTCCTTCTTCAGGTCACCGAGCTGGCCCTCGAGTTCGTCGAGGGACTTGGTCCGGATTTCTTCGGCCTTCATGATCCCTGTCCTCACTCGGCGATGCGCTGAACGAAGCGCGTCTTGATCGGCAGCTTGGCGGCGGCCAGCTCGAGCGCCTTCTTGGCGACATCGACGGGCACGCCGTCGATCTCGAACATGATGCGTCCCGGGGCGACCTTGGCGGCCCAGAATTCCGGAGCGCCCTTGCCCTTACCCATACGAACTTCGGCGGGCTTCTTCGACACCGGAACGTCCGGGAAGATTCGGATCCAGACGCGGCCGGCACGCTTCATCTCGCGGGTCATCGCGCGGCGGGCCGCTTCGATCTGACGCGCGGTGATGCGCTCCGGCGCCATCGCCTTGAGGCCGAACTGGCCGAAGTTCAGGTCCGTGCCACCCTTCGAAGCGCCGGAGATCCGGCCCTTGAACTGCTTGCGGAATTTGGTTTTCTTGGGCTGAAGCATGGCTCAGACCTTCCCTCTCAAGCCGCGTCGCGATCGCGGTCACCACCGCGAGGGCCACGACGGGTCGAGCCCTCACCCTCGGTCAGGCGCTTGTCCTGAGCCATGGGGTCATGCTCCATGATCTCGCCCTTGAAGATCCACACCTTCACGCCGCACGTCCCGTAGGTCGTGAACGCGGTGGCGACGCCGTAGTCGACATCCGCGCGCAGGGTATGCAGCGGCACGCGGCCTTCGCGATACCACTCGAGGCGAGCGATTTCGGCGCCGCCGAGGCGGCCCGAGCAGTTGATGCGGATGCCTTCGGCACCGAGGCGCATGGCCGACTGCACGGCGCGCTTCATGGCGCGACGGAAGGCGACACGACGCTCGAGCTGCTGCGCGATCGATTCAGCCACCAGCGTCGCATCGGTTTCCGGCTTGCGGATCTCGACGATGTTGATGACGACCTCGGCCGAGGTCAGCTTGCCGACGGCCTTCTTCAGCTTCTCGATGTCGGCGCCCTTCTTGCCGATCACGATGCCCGGGCGAGCCGAGTGGATCGTGACGCGGCACTTGCGGTGCGGACGCTCGATGATGATCTTCGAGACGGCCGCCTGCTTGAGCAGCTTCATCAGCTCACGACGGATCTTGAGATCCTCGTGCAGCAGCTTGCCGTACTCGCCCTTGTTCGCGAACCAGCGCGAGTCCCAGGTGCGGTTGATGCCGAGGCGGAAGCCGATCGGATTGATCTTCTGACCCATGGTCTTCTCCTCAGGCCTTGGCTTCTTCGATCTGGCGAACCACGATCGTCAGATGCGAGAACGGCTTTTCGATCCGGGCGCCGCGCCCACGGGCACGGGCATGGAAGCGCTTCAGCACCATGGCCTTGCCCACATGGGCTTCGGCCACGACCAGATCGTCGACGTCGAGATCATGATTGTTCTCGGCATTGGCGATGGCGCTCTCGAGGCATTTCCTCACGGCACCGGCGATGCGTTTGCGTGAGAACTCAAGGTCGGCGAGCGCGGTGTCGACCGGCTTGCCGCGGATCAGCGCGGCAACCAGGTTGAGCTTGCGCGGGCTGACGCGCAGCATGCGCGCGATAGCCTTTGCCTCGTTGTCCTTCAGTGCACGCGGAGTGGCGGTCTTACCCATGGCTCACCTCACTTCCGCTTTGCTTTTTTATCGGCCGCATGGCCGTAAAAAGTGCGGGTCGGCGAGAATTCGCCAAACTTGTGGCCGACCATCTCCTCGGTGACCTGCACCGGGACATGCTTCTGACCGTTGTAGACGCCAAAGGTCAGCCCCACGAAATGGGGCAGGATCGTGGAGCGACGGCTCCAGATCTTAATGACCTCATGCCGACCCGACGTACGGGCGGTATCGGCCTTCTTCAGGAGGTATCCGTCGACGAACGGACCTTTCCAGACGGAACGTGCCATGACGGGCCTCGATTACTTCTTCTTCGAATGACGGCTCGACACGATAAACTTGTCGGTCCGCTTGTTCGAACGAGTCTTCTTGCCCTTGGTGGGGAAACCCCAGGGCGTGACGGGATGACGGCCACCAGACGTGCGGCCTTCGCCGCCGCCATGCGGATGGTCAACCGGGTTCATGGCCACGCCGCGATTGTGCGGACGCAGGCCCTTCCAACGGTTACGGCCGGCTTTGCCGATCGAAACGTTCATGTGGTCCGGGTTCGACACGGCGCCGATCGAAGCCAGGCACCGGCCGTGAACCAGACGCTGCTCACCCGAGTTGAGACGCAGGATCACATAGCCTTCGTCGCGACCGACGATCTGGGCATAGGTACCGGCCGAACGGGCAACCGCGCCACCCTTGCCGATCTTCATCTCGACATTGTGGACGATCGTGCCGACCGGAATATTGGCGACCGGCATGCAGTTGCCGGGCTTCACGTCGACGCTCTCACCCGCCACCACGCTGTCGCCGACAGCAAGACGCTGCGGGGCCAGGATGTAGGAGAGCTCGCCGTCGGCATATTTGATCAGCGCGATGAAGGCCGAGCGATTCGGATCATATTCGATCCGCTCGACAACGGCAGCGACATCGGTCTTGCGGCGCTTGAAGTCAACCAGACGGTACGACTTCTTGTGGCCGCCGCCGCGGAACCGCGAGGTGACGCGGCCGAGGTTGTTGCGACCACCGGTCGACGACTTGCCCTCGGTCAGGGTCTTGACCGGCTTGCCCTTGTAGAGGGCCGACCGGTCGACCAGGACCAGCTGGCGCAGGCCCGGCGTGATCGGTTTGAAGGTCTTGAGTGCCATGGTTAGATCCCTCGCCTCACAGACCGGTCGTGATGTCGATCGAATGGCCCTCGGCGAGGGTCACGACCGCTTTTTTCACGTCCGAGCGCCGGCCGAGCATGCCCTTGAAGCGCTTGGTCTTGCCCTTTTGGACGAGCGTGTTCACGCTCTTGACCTTCACGTCGAACAGCTTCTCCACCGCCGCCTTGATCTGCGGCTTGGTGGCGTCGCTGGCGACCTTGAAGATCACCTGGTTCTGCTCCGCGACCAACGAGCCCTTCTCGGTGATCAGCGGCGACTTGATAACGTCGTAATGACGCGGATCGACCGTGCTCATTTGAAGCGCGCCTCCAGCGCATCGACGGCCGCTTTGGTCAACACGAGCGTGTTGCGGCGCATGATGTCGTAGACGTTGATGCCCTGGATCGGCAGGACATCGACGAGCGGGATGTTGCGGGCGGCCAGCGCGAAGTTCTTGTCGACCTGGGCGCCGTCGATGATCAGCACGCTCGCGAAGCCCAGCTTCTCGAACTGCGCCTTCAGCGCCTTCGTCTTGATCTCGCTCGCCATGGCGTTTTCCAGCACGACGATCGAGCCGGCCTTCACCTTGGCGGACAGCGCATGGCGCAGGCCAAGCGCACGGACCTTCTTCGGCAGCGCATGCTCATGCGAGCGCGGCGTCGGACCGAAGGAACGGCCACCACCACGGAACAGGTTGGCCCGGGCAGACGAGTGACGGGCCGAACCGCCGCCCTTCTGCTTGTAGAGCTTCTTGCCCGTGCGATGGATTTCCGCGCGGTTCTTGACGTCATGCGTACCGGCGCGACGCTTGGCGAGCTGCCAGCGGACGACCCGATGCAGGATGTCGGCGCGCGGCTCGAGACCGAAGATCTCGTCCGACACATCGACCGAACCGGCATCGGCGCCGTCGAGGGTTTTGACCACGAATTTCATCTCAACCCTCCGTCGACTGTGCGGCGGGAGCGTCGGCGCCCGGCAGCGTGAAGCTACCCGGAAGCGGAACGTCCTTCGGCAGCGGCTTCTTGACGGCGTCGCGAACGAGGATCCAGCCGCCCTTGGAACCGGGGACCGCACCTTCGACCAGGATGATGCCGCGCTCGACGTCGGTGCGCACAACCTTCAGGTTCTGCGTGGTGACGCGCACATCGCCCATATGACCGGCCATGCGCTTGTTCTTGAACACGCGGCCCGGATCCTGACGCATACCCGTCGAACCGTGCGAGCGGTGCGAGACCGACACACCGTGGGTGGCGCGCAAGCCGCCGAAATTGTGGCGCTTCATGGCGCCGGCGAAACCCTTACCAACCGTGGTGCCCGTCACGTCGACGAACTGGCCGGCCAGGAAGTGGTCCGCCGAAAAGCGCGCGCCGACCGGCACGACTTCCGTGGTCCCAACGCGGAACTCGACGATCTCATGCTTCGGCTCGACCTTCGCAATGGCGAAGTGGCCGCGCTGGGCTTTCGTCGTGTTCTTCACCTTGGCAAGGCCGGCACCCAGCTGAAGCGCCGTGTAGCCGTCCTTATCCGCCGTGCGATGGGCGACGACCTGACAGTCGTCCAGCAACAACACGGTCACTGGGACGTGCTCGCCGCCATCGGTGAAGATACGGGTCATCCCCATCTTCTTTGCAATCACACCGGAACGCATCTCGCGCATTCCTCTGTCCTTGGGGTCATCCGAAAAGTCCTTGCGAGGACCGGAGAGGACCCGGGTTCAACGAGACGCACCGTCATCGGTGCGTCATGCGACTCAGAGCTTAATCTCGACGTCAACGCCGGCAGCGAGATCGAGCTTCATCAGGGCATCGACCGTCTGCGGGGTCGGGTCCACGATATCGAGAAGCCGCTTATGGGTGCGGATCTCGAACTGCTCGCGCGACTTCTTGTCGATGTGCGGCGAGCGGTTCACCGTGAACTTCTCGATCCGCGTCGGCAGCGGAATCGGCCCGCGGACCTGGGCGCCGGTGCGCTTCGCCGTATTGACGATTTCGCGCGTCGACGTATCCAAGACCCGGTGGTCGAACGCCTTGAGGCGGATCCGGATGTTCTGACCGTTCATAGGTTCAGCCCCTTCAGGCAAAACGACCAGGGTGCGCGGCGAACCGCGCAACCCCGAAGAAAGATGATCACTCGATGATGGACGCGACGACGCCGGCACCGACGGTGCGGCCGCCTTCGCGGATGGCGAAGCGCAGCTTCTCTTCCATGGCGATCGGCACGATCAGGTTAACGGTCATGGCGATATTGTCGCCAGGCATGACCATCTCGGTGCCTTCCGGGAGGTGCACGATGCCGGTGACGTCGGTCGTGCGGAAGTAGAACTGCGGACGGTAGTTGGTGAAGAACGGCGTGTGACGGCCACCCTCTTCCTTGGTCAGGATATAGGCTTCCGCCTTGAACTTCGTGTGCGGCTTGACCGAACCCGGCTTGCACAGGATCTGGCCGCGCTCGACGTCCTCGCGCTTGGTGCCGCGCAG